>NZ_CALRYJ010000001.1:0-788974 GCF_943372375.1 Fluviicola taffensis DSM 16823
TCTCTGTTGCTGCATTTCCGTTTCCGGATGGTCCAACATAGTCACGGAACTTACACTCATAGTAACCTCCTACCACATTCAATGGGTCAACAACTTTCACGTTGATTGGTCCACCGTTGTAGTCGTATTCCAATTCATCCTTGAATCCAGTGGAAACAATCGCATTCTCTGATGCGGTAGTCAATTGCAATTCTCTTCCTCCGTTTCCGGTTCCATCCAAGCGTGTGATTCGTGGAGTAATTCCATAGGAAGACAAATGCATCGTTCCCATGGATTCAGGAGCCGGGTCATGCGGAATCAATTCCAGCGCTTTTACTTCACCGATTGCTGCTTTCCGACTTCCCAGGAAAGGTTTTTTCTGCCCGTCAATGGCATTCGGATCACTTGGATCGTAGGTTTTATAATTGTTATAAGCATACGAAATAGCCATGAAATAGTAGCGTTTGAAATTGATCAACTTGCGGTCTCCCGAAGCGAATAGATCTTCCGTCACTCTGAATGTGTGACTGATTCCCAGGTCAGATCCCTTTACTTTTTCTACCGGGAAAGATGCCTGAAGATTTTCATCAAATTCAAAATTGATCAATCTCTTTACTCCATCCTGAAGGTCCACCTGAGCTACCAAACGGGCTTTCGTCGGATCTTCCAAATCAGAAACACTGACATTGGATTTATTCAACTGGTAAATCATGTATCCTTGAAAACGATAATGTTTATCCGCATTCGGAACAGTTGTAACGATAAAGGGGTCAAATTCAGAGTAATCCTCCTTCTTATTATTGGATGCAGAACCATTGGATAAATAGAGAATCAATTCGTTTTTCAATTCCTGACCTGTCAATTCCGGCGCATGAGGTCCTTCAAGCACACGGAAGCAGTTCTCGAATAAGGCTTGCGCTTTATCGTCTGCCAATTGCAAACTATTTACCGATTGAAATGGATCTCCTCCTAACGCCCTTGCCCAAACCATTCCGACCGTAATATTATTCACTGCACCCGGTTTTAGGATAAACGGACCAGCAGATTGCAAGAAACGACGGTCATAGGGTAAATTATTCGCTGTTTGCTCTGTCCAAATCGGTTGTGGAACTCCATCCGTTCCCCATCCCAAAGGATCGGTATCATTCGGAAACATGAAATCGCAAGTCACATTCGGATTAACGGATGGATCTGAAATGTGTCCGTTACCTCCGTAATAAAACGGGGTGTTATCTTTCCATCTTCCTCTTAGGAAATTATAATAATCCGCTGCATTGGTGGGATCTGTTTGATTTGGATTTGCTCCACCTCCCGAATTTACGTAATACAAAAAGCGACGCATTCCATAGCGTTCATTGTCTACGATTCCATCTCCGTAACCGATTCCGTTCAACGCTTCTCCCGAACCAATTCCAAATGCATTATCTATGGAATCATTATCCTGATAAGGCCCTTCAAAAAAGTCGACACCACAAGCAGGAGGGTTCGAACCATAACCATAAAAACCCTGATTATCTCCATCAACTGCATCTCCATTGTAGAAATAACCCAATCCTCGGCTGACATCACAGCCCACGTAATCATCAAACGGATCTCCGAGAGCACCATCCACAAAAACTCCGAAATAAGTATCGTATAAGGTTTGTGTTCCCCGATTGATCAATTCGTAATTATAGAAGGTCATGTTATTCACATCATCATTGGTTGCAAAAGCAAAAGCCTGGGCGCGAATTTCCATTCCAATCGGTTCACCACCGGATTCGGTATGGATATTTCCCTTATCATTCATGACCCACCACATATTGAAATCGCCATAAAGCGAAACCCTTCTGTCTGTTTTGCAATCTTTCGTTCCATTGATATCATACCAAGGATAATCCCCTTCTTGCCATTCATAATCACCGTCATTGTCGCGGTCAAAGAAAGGAGCCAAATTGTAATCCTGGCCTTTGGATAAATCTCCATGAGCCGGCCAATTCTTGATAAATTCGGGAACCTGATAGTTTGGAAAATTGCTCGCTTGCAAGCTTGTTCCGTTTTGCTGATCCGCGACTCCTGCATTGTACCAGGCATCAAATTGTCTCACCAAATCTTTACTTGAAGTGAAATGGTTATCGTATTTCAAACATTCGCTTGGATCAATTTCAGCAGTTGTATTGGCAAGCGGACCTGTCCAATAATCCTGTCCCTGGCGATAACGCAAAGCCGCCAATTTCAATTGTCCATTCACATCGGTTCCACCCAACCACAGTGCAGAAGTGAAAAAACACATGATTTTCGAATTCTTAGGAATTTCATATTGAGAGAAATTTTGACCCGGAACTTGCCACAAGTTTCCCGCTGTATGCACCATGGCGCGCACATTATTGTATTCCAAATAAGTGGTTTTATTTGCAGGAGCACAGCTGGCTGCTTTTGTCAGAATGGGTTTCTTTATCTTCTCCACACCTTGGTACGCCTGAGAAAACAATACTTTCGAGCAAATTAAAAAACCTATAACAAGTGATAATCGCATTTCTTTCATAAATAGTTGCGAGTGAATATACTCAAATTTGGGGCGAAATAAAAAAGCAATGAGACAAGGAAATACTGTCCTTGTCTCATTACTCATCTAACCGACTATGGGTAACCTATGTTATGTAGCAGTAGCTGCTTCAGAAGGAAACGAAAACTAACCTACCTAAAACTAACCTATATATGAAACAACTCCTTCTGGAAGCATACTTTGTTTTGATGTCAGATACAACGTATAATCTGATAGAGCAAAAGTAGCTTCAGAAGTTATCTACTCAAATACCTGAAAAGGTTGTTTTTGTGTACTTGTTGGAAGGTAAAGGAACTGACGTAATTTTAGAAAGACTGAAGACTATAGACTCAAGACATTGTCTTCTGTCTCTGGTCTTACGTCTTGAGTCTTCTTTACCTCTTCCAGCAAATCACTTTCTCGAAATCGATCAGCAACTGATAAATACCATTGAATTTATTGAAACTCAATTCCTCATAGGTATCATACACATCGTGGTAATGCTTGTTTGGTCCCATCGTGTACATGAAAAATGCTGGAACCCCTTTTTGGGTAAAGAAGTAATGATCTGAATTTGCAGCAGGTCCTCTCGAAGCTACTTTTGGCAAATACTGTTGCTTCTCATTAATGGATTTCAAGACTTCAAATTGCTCCGGAAATAGAGTTGCGTTTACAACAGTTGCTCCTTCTTCGCCACTTCCCATAATATCCAAATTGAACAGGAACTGAATTTCTTTCAGCGGGAAAATCGGATTTTCAGTGTAGTATTTACTTCCTAGCAAACCAACTTCTTCTCCTGCAAATGCGATAAAAACAATATTCACTTCAGCCGGATTTTTCGCATAATAACGCGCCATTTCCAACAACAAAGCAGTTCCCGAAGCATTGTCATTTCCACCCGGGAAATATGCTTCCTGACCCATCTGACCCAGATGATCGTAATGTGCGCTGAATACAAAATAGTTCTTTGATTTCTTCTTTGCCGGAACGTAAGCAATGATATTTCTGGCTGTATGATTTACCACTTTTGCATCCACTTTCACCTGGAAAATCCATTCATCCAATGATGCATCCACTGCGCTTGATTGGATTTGAAGCAATGGGGCGCGACTTTGGTCCTGGCTCACGCTCCAGGTAAACTTGGTATCAACCAATTCAATGATCGGCATGGATTCTCCCAAAACCTTAGCCAGTTCCTGTGCTTTTTTAAGGGTGTCTCCTTTCCATAAGCTGAAATGAAATGCAAACCCTAAAGCCGTTTTCGATTGGCTCATTGCCGCCTGACTAATTTTATTCTTTAGCTTTTTTCCGTTGAATAATTCCTCCACGGAAATTCGGTACACTTTCAAACTATCCACCTGGTATGCCGGACAAGCCGGGTCGACCACAAAATCTTTTCCGGGAATAAGTGCTTTTCCGTTGACAGAACAAGCCATCTTATTTGGAAAAGTGTTCACTTTGAATTGAAAGGGTTGAAAAGGCGAGTTCTTAAAAAAAGAACAGCCCATTTTTGTGAATTCTTCTGCAATGAAATTCGCAGCAAGTGAATCTCCTCCATTGACATATCCCCGACCATGAAAAGCCGGAGAACATAGTTTTTCAGCTGTCAAGCGACCTTGTTCCACCTGGGCAAATCCAAGGAACGGCAGGAATACGAGAATAAGGAGTGATTTATGCATACTTGCGTTCTACTTTTTGAATCAGTTCGATTGCCAATTGACTTTCAGCATCCCAATGATATTTGTTTGCATAACTGCTTACCAAAGACCTTGCCTGTTCTTTCGAAGGAATCGTTTCCAATTGGTCAATTAAACTATTGAATTCATCATTTGAGCCATTAAAAAGCTCCTGAATGATTTGCAAACGCTCATTAAATCCAAAAGCTCCTTTCAATGTTTCCAATCGGACAGACATCAGACGTGCTGCCAAAGTTCCATCGTTGGAATTCAATTTTCCGTAGATCGGATGTAAACCCTGCGTATTTTCAATCGGTGCTGCAAAAGCAAGTTCAGGCGCTTCCTGCTCTTTTTCTTCCACTACCTCCTGATGATGAACGGGTTCAATGACGTCTTCAATCGGTTCTTCTTCGATTACCTGCTCTACTTCGTCCTCAATCAGTTCAAAAGCAACTTCGTCTTCAATTTCTTCCTCGTTATCCATTCCAAACAAATCAAAAGAAGGTTCTTCTTCCTGTTCCGGATGAAATTCCTGAGCTTCAATAACAGGAACAATTTCTTCTTTGACAATTACCGGCGCTTCTGAAGTTGATTTTTCGGAGACTGTGTTTCCATAAACATTTGCTTCGTACGCTTTATATCGCAAAATAATTGCGCGCTCATTCAATTGATTCGTAGCTGCTGCAAAAGCTTCTAACTCATTGACAGTGGCTTCTCCCGACATTATCTTGACCAATAAAGCTGCAATTTCTTCGAGTAGTGCGTGCATTTCCATATTTCCAGTATTTCGAAATTTTTCAACATTTGCTAAAACTTGTAAACCCCATTCATTTTAAGACGCGGGAAATCACAATTTTTGTAGGATAAAATTACAATTCAGGAAACAGTTTTTCCGTTCGAAACCGAATAGTTGTTTATATTGGATTGTTGATAACCTTGAAAAATGATGTTTTTAGAGCAAATTCCTTCTGAAGCAAGACAAAACGGGTGGATTGAAGTGGTCTGCGGATCGATGTTTTCCGGAAAAACAGAAGAGTTGATTCGTCGTTTGAAACGCGTGGAATTTGCACAGCAAAAATTGCTGCTTTTCAAACCGGCTATTGATAATCGTTACCATGAAGAACAAGTGGTCAGCCATGTCGGATCTTCCCTGGAAGCAATCCCGGTAACCAATTCTGAGGAAATTCTCAAACATTGGAAGAAGGAACGCATCGTTGCCATTGATGAAGCCCAATTCTTTGACGCTGGTCTGATCCAGGTTTGCACTGATTTGGCGAAGCAAGGTGTGCGTGTCATTATCGCTGGTTTGGATATGGATTATCTAGGGAAGCCTTTTGGTCCGATGCCAGACCTTTTGTGCATCGCAGAATATGTTACGAAAGTACATGCCATTTGCGTTTCATGTGGTAACTTAGCACAGTACTCACATAGAACAACCCAGGACGAAGGGCAGGTATTGGTTGGAGCAGTTGAAAAATACGAACCGCTTTGTCGCAGTTGTTACAACAAAATTGAGCATTGAGATTAAATTATTCCCTTGAAGCGTGTGCTGCACTATTTGAAGCAGAAGTAATTGGTTCCTCTTCGGAATCCATCACACATGTTTACTTCGATTCCCGCAAAATTCAACAAGCAAAAGGTGCTCTTTTTTTCGCTCTTACAGGTCATTCAAGATCTGGAAACGAGTTCATTGAAGATGCGTACCGACAAGGAATTCGTTTATTCGTGATTGCGAAAAATAGTGGAGCGAAATTTCAATCGGATGCGCTTTACTTCCAAGTGGAAGACCCATTAATTGCATTGCAAAAATTAGCAACACATCACCGGAAACAATTCACATATCCCGTTGTTGCCATAACCGGAAGCGTTGGAAAAACGACTTTTAAGGAATGGATTTTCCATTGTATCTCAGACAAGTTTAAAGTAGTTAGGAGTCCCAAGAGTTTCAACTCGCAATTGGGAGTTGCCTTATCCCTTTTGGAAATGCACGAACATGCTTCCATTGCTTTTATAGAAGCCGGAATCTCGAAGCCGGGTGAAATGAACCTGCTACAGAACATGATCCAACCGGATTATGGGATTTTCACCGCTTTTGGAAAAGCACATCGCGAAAACTTTGCCCATAACGAAGAACATTTGTTGGAAAAATGGGTGCTCTTCCGTGAATGCCGCTTAGCATTCATCCCTCATACATTTGCCGATCTGGAAAATCGCTTACCCGGAAATTTCCAGGTTTGCCCCCCATACGAGAATCATCGTTTCCCCAGTGGATATAGCGGAATGCTGGGTGTTTTGAAAACATTCCTGACTTTCCTGCAATTTGAACTGAAAGAGATTGAAGAACGGATTGATTCACTTCCGACACTTGCCTTACGCATGGAAGTTTTTGAAGGAATTAATGGAAATACCATTATCAACGATACATATAACCTGGATCTGGATGCCTTAAGCGAAGCTTTAATTCATCAGCGTCAATTGGCACCGGATAAAAAACGGATTGTGGTCATCGGATTGTCTGAAAAGCATGCGCATGAACGATTGGAGATTGAGAAACTAATCGCTTCCTTCAACCCGGATGAGTTTCATTTTATTCCGGAAGGGAAATCCATTCCCTGGGAAAATTTTCATAACTCTGTAGTTCTTGTCAAGGCACATCGTGACCGGGCTTTTGAATACGAAGTAGCCAGAGGAAAGGCATTGAAACACCGGACGATTGTCGAGGTGAATTTAAGTGCAATCAAACACAACGTTTCCTTCTATCAATCCCGATTGCCCAAGGAGGTGAAAATATTGGCGATGGTGAAAGCTTCATCCTATGGATCGGGAGCCGATAAAGTTGCTTCGTTTTTGCAACAGAACGGTATTCGGAATTTTGGAGTTGCTTTTGCAGATGAAGGTGTTGAATTACGCAAAGCGGGAATTGGGATTTCCTCTTCCATTGTAGTCATGAATCCCGATCCGGAGCACAGTGATCTGATCATTGAATACCGCCTGGAACCGGCAATTTATTCATTCGAGCAATTGGATGAATTTATTACAGCATTGATCCACCGCAATATTTCAGGGTATCCCATTCACCTGAAGTTCGATACCGGAATGCATCGTTTGGGATTTGCTCCGGGAGATAAGGAACGTGTTCTGGCGATTATCAATTCCCAGCCCGAAGTTCAGATCCAAGGAATCTATTCGCATTTAGCGGATGCCGATAATCCGATTCACAGTGAGTTCACCAAAAAGCAGTTGGCAACTTTTGATTCGATCGTTTCATACTTCAGAGCAAATAGTTCCGATTCTTTTCTTGCACACATTCTCAATTCAGAAGGTTCCCTGCGTTATCCCGAATACTGTTATGACCTCATCCGTTTGGGAATTTCCATGTATGGTTATACCGAAAACAAAGAGTTAAAAGCATCCTTACAACCAAGTGTTTACTGGTATAGTTCGATTTCACAGATCAAAGCTGTCCCGAAAGGAGATTTCATCGGATATGGTTGTTCGTATGAAGCGCTGGATGATTTAACGATTGCAGTTATTCCTGTTGGTTACGCCGATGGTTTCAGACGCAGTTTAAGTAACGGAGCAGGTTCGGTCTTTATCCATGGAATCAAATGCCCGGTAGTTGGCCGGGTTTGTATGGACATGATCATGGTGGACATCAGTTCCGTCAATGCGAAAATCAACGATCCGGTAGAAATCATCGGACAAAACCAACCGATGGACGTTTTTGCCAAGGCAATGGATACGATTCCCTATGAAGTGATGACCGGATTGTCTAAACGGATGCACCGGGTTTATGTAGAAGAGTAAATTCTGCTTCAATATTTCCCACGGACGAGCACTGAAGTACACAGAAGAAAAGTCTGTTTGATAGTAAAGAAGATTTCAATCGGGAAAATAAGGATACTCGTAAAATCTTCCGTGTACTTCCTCCGTGGGAGAAAAAACCTACTCTTGTTTCCGGTGAAAAATCGCTTCTACCCTTCTGTTGATTGCCCGATTTTCTTCTGATATATCAGGAACTAATGGCTTCGTATTACTAAAACCCTCAGCATACAATCTTGAACGGGCAATACCGTGTTTATTTAAATAGACCAATACCGTATTGGCGCGCTCATAAGAAAGTTCATGAGCACTCATGCAGCATACATGACCATTTAATCTTACATATAACGTGGAATCTGCCAACATGATGTCGAGCAATTTCTTCAGATTAGGAAGTGATTCTTCCAATATAATTGCCTTTGTATTTTCAAAATTAATATTCAGATTGATAGGTTTTCCTAATTCAACGACCAAAGGTTTATCTTCAACTTTTGTAAAAACTAATACATCTACCCTTCGATTCAATACCAAATTTGGAGACGGATATCCGCTTGTTTCATTTCCATTTACTGTTTCAACTTTCACCTCTTTCCATTTCGAATCCTGGAGCAAGGCTTGAATTGTCTGAATTCGTCTCGATGCCAGAATGCGATTGTCTGAAACTTTACCAATGGAATCAGTGTAGCCAACCAGAACAATTTTGGAAATGGGTTCCTTTATTTTAGCTAATTTATTTTCCAAGACTTTGCTATTAATGATCTTAACATCATTGTTCAGAAACAAAATAGCTATGGAATCCTTTCGCATTTCTTTCTGACAAAAGCAGGCTGAAGACAAAAAACTTATAAAAACAAAAAGTAAGTAGCGGTTCATCTATTCAAAGTATTAGAGGTTATTTCCGATAAAAAATCGCTTCCACTCTTCGGTTCATGGACATGTGCTCTTCCGAATCATCAGGAACTAATTCCATGCTGTTGCTGAAGCCTTCCGCAGACATGCGTTTGTAATCGATGTCATTCAAACTCAAATAACGCATCACGGCATAAGCGCGTTTGACAGACAATTGCATATCATCGGCACAACAAACGTGTCCATTCAACTTCAATTGCAATGTTGTATCTTCCAGCATCACATTCTTCAATTTTTCCAAATTCGGATAAGAAACGGGAAGAATGTCTGCCGTTCCACCTTTGAAATTGATATTCAAGTTGAGTGGTTTATTGAGTTCATATTGCAATTTCGGTGGTGTATTTTTCACATAGAACAACAAATCTGCCCTTCTATTTAAGTCATCCGGAACTGCTCGAGATCCGGAGAGTTCATTGGCATTTACGGTTTCTATTCGAATCCGATTTAGTCCTGTTTTTTGCAATAAGACTTCAACTGATTTGATTCTTTCTTCAGCCAAGGCCTTATTTCTCTTTAAAGATCCCGTTGAATCCGTATAGCCAACCAATCTCATGAATGAAAGTGATGAAGCATCTATCTGTTGCAATTGTGTGATCAGTTTATCTGCATCGAGTAATTCCGATTGATTGTAAGCAAACAAAACGGCAATGGAATCCTTCTGAACTTCGGTTTGAGCTAAAACAGATTGGATTGAAAGAGTTAACAGAATGAAAAGTAGGCTTAGTTTCATGGTTTCCGTTTTAAGGAGAAACGATGATCGGTTCATTTTGTTACATGATTGAACTTCTTATTTTTCAATCGCCAATAATACTCGTTTTCGCCAACTTCCCCAACGGAAGTTTCCGATTTTTCCTGTATTATGAATAACCCGATGACATGGAATCAACAAAGCAATCGGATTTGCACCTACGGCTGTTCCAACTGCTCTGGATAGATTGAGATCACCCAAACTCTGGGCAATCGTTCCATAAGTTGCCAGTTCAGATTTTCCCAGTGCCTGAATTTCATTCCAAACCTGAACTTGAAAAGAGCTTGCTTTCACTCCCACCGGAATAACGGGAATATCTTCCGTCTTAACGAAATAGTTCATCAAAGCATGATAGGCCAATTCCTGCAACTCCGTTCGTTCTTCCCGAATGGTCGTTTTCGGAAAAGCCCTTCTTAGTCGAATCGAACCTGTTTCGGTATCTTCGAAGGTTAGTTGGCAAATTCCGGACTCATGAGTCGCAATAAAAACCGTTCCTAAAAAGTAGGGAAATAGGGAGTAGTATATTTCTGCAGGAGCTTCGTCCAATAGCTGGATGTCCAAATCAATGTGAGAAGTTATTTTTCTTTCATCATCAAACGAATCAAAAATAGAAAGTTGTGTTTCCTGCTTATTTGTCAACGCCAAAGATGGTGAAAATGCATCCTGTACAAACCGAATCGGATCTTTCCCCAAATACTCCTGAAAAAGGTGTTGAGTTTCCCATTCACCCAAATCCAATTGTTTGGATAACTCTTCCAACGAAATTCCAATTTGCTGAGAATCAATCATCCATTTCAGCGTTGAAAACAGCATATTCATGCGTTGAATGTTATATGATACGTCGTTATCCATGGAAATCAGACGGAAAATTAGGGAAAAATGACGAAAGATAAGGGTTGATCCTGTTATTTTCCCGAAAGTAAAATTACCGCTAAAGTCAATCGTCTACTCTGCCCACATGCGTATCAGGTTACTATGGGTTTGTTGCAGTACATTGGCTGGTTCTGAAATCAAATCTTCTTTGCGGAGTTCGTCTATCACTTCCTGAATATCTGTAAGGATCTTGCGCTGATCAGCACTTTTCACCAGACTTTGTATCCAAGTCACCGCCACCCGACGTTCTCCACTCACTACTTCACGAACCTGATGTAATTGTGTGCAGGGATAACAAACTGCGTCACCCGCAGGTAATTTGTAAAGTACGGTTCCGGAACCTGTCTGCAATTCCAATTCGCCACCTTCGTATTCGTCCGGATTACTTAGGAAAATCGTCATCGCAATATCGGTACGCATCATATTGGCCATCAACGGACTATCCACATGCCATCCATAGGTCATTCCCGTGCGGTAAGTACTGATAAGAAACGGATAAATAGTTTTTAATAAAACAGCATTCCGAAACAGCATATTTCCGTTGAGTGCCTGTAGCAAGATCTGTTGAATCATTCCATATTCCTGACTCTGCATATCCATTTGAAGATTGTTTTTCACTTCCCGAGCGGCGGCAGTAGCTGTTTTCTTACCATCCTCAAAATTCGATCGCGCACTGAGCATATCAATTTGTTGCAGCTGCTCCTTGTTAAGCAATCCTGGAATAGTCAAATAGGTATTTTGAATAGTCATAAAGTTAGTTTTTTCATATACAGGAACCCATTCAAAAAAATGAATCCGTTTGTGGAAACGAAAATAATCGTCTGAAAGGAAAAAACCTATTGCTTACAGAAAATACTCTTCTTTCCAAGTGATTTCTCCCTAAAAAAAGCAATCATCGCCACTTAAAAATCGTCTTCTAATACAATTTCACTACCGAAGCAGGTCTACGGATACTAAATATGCATGTGTATGAGGAAAATCAGAGCGCAGTTATTGAAATGCAAAAAGGAAAACAAGTATTTTACAAAAAAATAAAGCTTTAAAAAACAAGAAGTCCGCAAGTAGCGGACTTCTTTCTATTATTCTCCTGAACACTACTAATTCTTTACCACTTTTGCCTGAACGTAACTTGTTCCGTTCTTTATGTACAAGATATAGGTTCCTGCCGATAGATCACGGATATCAAACATCCATTGCGAAGAACCTGCTTGTGCTTTCCATGTTTCTTTTAATTGAATTTTCTTTCCGGAATTGTCTATCAGGAAGATTTCACTGTTTTCCTGAAACGGGAAACTGATATTCAAAAACAAGTTTTCAGAAGCCGGATTCGGGAAAAGACTAAGAATAACCGGCATGTCCTCATTCAAACCTGCTGTACTAGGAGGGATATAAGGATAATAAGGACAATTCGGCGTTTGAAATCCTTGGATCGAATTCCGCGGAAGACTCGCTGCGTTCACCAATTCCAGATTCCGGGACAAATGAGTTGTTTTAAACGATTTTGCATAAGAGAATCCCGAGTTTCTGCTATCAATCGTATTCACGTAATACCAGTCTGCCTGCGTTCTTACTTTATTAATATCCAACATCACAAATCCATGAGCAGACAATTCTGCATATTTAATATGTGAATTTGCCAACATCAAAGCCGATGCCCCACCCGGAATATTCATACCGGGAGAAGTAACACTTGGTGCAACAAACTCAACTCCTGCCGAACCACTTCCTGTTGAACCGTTATAACTCGATCCCGGAATATCATTTGCCCATGAGGAATGAATATCACCTGTAATAACCACTACATCTTTGATATTATAAGTCAAAATATGGTTTAGAACCCGATTTCTTTCTGCCGGATAGCCATCCCATTGATCACCATTCAACGCTGCACCAAATAAGGTTAATGGCGCTATCATCACCTGTTGAGCAATCACCTTCCATTGTTCTGTGCTTTGAGAAAGACGATTTCCCAACCATGTGAACTGATCTGCTCCCAATAATTGCCTGCTAGTTGCAGTAACTGTTGTTCCACTTGTTCCAGCCTGAACATCTCTTCCATGTAAACGGGTATCCAGCATAATCAAATCTACCAGATCTCCGTATTTAATCTCTCGGAAAATCTGATAAGGATCAGTAGTTCCCGTAACACGAATAGGCAACCATTCAAAAAAAGCCTGTTTAGCTGAAGCTTTCCGTGCAGTAAAACTTCCTTCATTTGTCTGGTGATTTTCAGCACCATTCATCCATGCATCATTTGCAGTCTCATGGTCATCCCAAACAACGATCATCGGGAATTGTTGATGCAAATCACGTAAGTCATCATCCAGTCGATAGGTGGAATAACGCGCTCGATAATCCGATAAGGAAAGAATTTCATTGGCAGGTTCCCATTGTCTATTTACCGTCGGATTGGGAGAGTATCCCCCTGATTCGTATTCATAGATATAATCCCCCAAACAAATGACCGCATCAAAATCGTTTCGTTCCTTCAAAGCTGCGAAGACATTGAAATAACCTGCTTCAAAATTTGCACAAGATACCACTGCAAAGCGCAAGCTGTCACAATCTCCAATAGGAGCTGTTCGCGTTCTTCCGATAACACTTTTCAAAGTGTCGGATTTAAATTGATAATAATACGTTGTATTCGGCTGCAATCCTGTCGGATCCACTTTCACCGTGTAATCCTTTGACTGGTCTGTCAATACCACACCGCTTTGCATTCCAATTGTAAATGAAGAATCCTTTGCAATTTTCCACTCTACAATCTGAGGCAAATTACTTCCATTCTCGGGAGTAATTCGTGTCCACAAAATAACACGATCCGACAAAGGATCTCCGGAAGCAACTCCATGATAAAACGGTTTTAAACACGCATTTACCGATTTTGGATTATGTTGACTGATTCCCACAAATGGAAGCCCCAACAAAATCAAGCAAGTTGAAATGATTTGCTTCATTAGTTCTTAATTAGTTTTTTCACAATCGAATTTCCTTCCCAGTTAAGGAATAACTGATAAGTTCCTGAAGACAAATTTTCCAACGAAATAGTGATCGGATCTGAAGATAAACTATGTAGATTTGAATAGACTGTTCTTCCTGAAAGATCAATTAGTCTTACTTCTGCGTTTTCAATCAATGAGCTTGTTGTCAAGGATACTTGATCAGTAGTCGGATTCGGATAAATATCCAATTTGTAACTAGAAGCCAATTCCATTACCGATAACTCACTACAGCCAAGGAAGTAAGTCCCGTTACCTGCAGAACCATTCCCTGTTCCGGCAGTCAGTGCTGTTGTAGGGTTTATTACTGCTGCAGAACAAATCGGAACGAACACTTTGATACGACCGCCACCACCAGCTCCACCTGGTTGTCCGGGATTTCCATTATTTGAAGTCAAAGACTGTGATCCACAAAAAGTAGCTGAGTAGTTACAAGAAACGCCATTTCCACGCGCTCCTCCATCACCTCCATTTCCACCTTTTACGGAAAGAGTTCCTGTAATTGATGCATTGGAATCTGCAAAAAGAAGAATTCCACCACCGGATCCACCACCTGCTCCTCCTGCACCACCTGAACCGGTAGAAAGCGTTGCTTCACCACAATCATCACATCCGTCCGAACAACATTTAGCTGTTGCACCGCCGTTACCGCCGTCGCCACCTGCCTGACCGTTTGCACCATCTACCGAAATCGTTCCGGAGACTTCCAAATCAGTTGAAGCGCGCAGAATGACAGAACCACCGCCATTTCCTCCGTTTCCACCTCCTAATCCGATATCAAAAGATCTTCCACCTCCTCCGGCTCCGGTTCCTCCGGAACCTAGTTGGATATCCATTCCGGAAAGTGTTCCATATACAGCGCCAGCAGATCCGCTAGCACCACCTGTTCCACCTTGTACCGGATAAGCAGAAGAAACACTCAATCCGCTTGCTACATAATCAGATGATCCGGCTCCACCATTTCCTCCGGTGCTACCCGCACCGCCATAACTTGCTCCGGCACCACCACCGGCACCACCAGAACCGGCAATCATTCCCGGCTCATCAGATGAATTTAAACAAATTTGCTTCGGACCTGATCCAATTCCTCCTGCTAAAGATGCAGCAGATGCGCCCGGACCAGAACCTGGTAAACCGGACTCTCCTCCACTTAACTGGACCAATCCTGTATTATCCTTATTAGAACATGAATTAATTGCCGTCTGGTCGCCCGTCAAACTGTTCACGCTTTGTCCAGGTGCTCCTCCAGTACCTCCGGGAAATCCAGCATAGTCGCCATTGATCGACCCATCAATCACAATTTCAGATGCGATTATTTCCAAAGAACCACAAGAATTCGTTGAATAGGGTTGTACAAAAACAGTCGTTCCTGTTGTTACCTGGAACTTACCTGTAATTCGATATACTCCCGACATAAAAGTGGAACTACTAACGATCATATTACCTGAAACGTCTGTCGTATCGCATTGAGCTGTTACTGTTTGTGCAAAGACAATACAAAGCCCTAAAAGCATTTTATTTTGAATCATTATTCTATTTTGTTAATGTAAAAACTTGAGAAAAACGGTGTTTTCAGAATCACTTACCCGTAAGAGATAAGTACCTGAAACCAGGCTATCCGCTTGTATGAGCAATAGCTTATCGGAATTATTATCCATTTTTTGTGAATAAACCAACTGTCCTTGGACAGACCACACCTCAATACTTATTTCATTGCCATTAAATCCGGACCATTGAACCGGAATATATTGGTCATCTTGCCAGGAATTGGTCCAAACTTTCGGAGTAAGTGTTGATTGATCTGCAATTCCAGCAGTACCCGGGCAATTAATCGAATTATCCAATTCCACATAAAAGGTATCTACAATACAACCGTTCGTATCACTAGCCAGATACATCGTGGAATGGGTAATCAAAACCGACAGTGAATCTGCGATTATCTGAGATGGCTGCCACAAAACCTTTCCGGGAAAAGAAGGTTTCAGGTTAAGCATTTCATTCGGACATGCTACGATATGTTGTGTCGTACCAGCATTTTTTATGATGGAAAATTGATCGAGAACCGCACCTGTAGTGGAGACGAATTGAGCATCCAATCGATTTTTGTGGATGGTCAGACTTAAACTTCCCATGTTATCGTGATCTGCATAACTGCAAACCGGGTGAGGCCAACTTGAAGATACCGAACTTAATTTTCCTGAACTTCCAACCACTGCATATACCGTTCCCTGATGTGCTTTGGTGTAAGTGGTTTCTTTCTCATACGGACAATCATCCAAGCGACCACCGGAGCCATCGTCCTTCAGCATTTGTTGAGTCAATGTTCCGGAAGTTCCATAATGCGAATCAATTAAATAACTGCGTTCGTAAGAATGACTGTGTCCATTCAAAACCAAATCAACACCATATTGCTCCAGGATGGGAATAATGTTTTCACGCATGTCTTCACATTCTCCATCTATGAATATGGGATTATCTGAATCATGGCTTCCTTTGGTATATGGAGGGTGATGCCAATATGCAACAAGCCAATCTGCAGTTGTTTGCTGTAAATCAGAAACAAGCCACTGAGCCATCGGACCAGTTCCGGAACGATCTTCATCATAACTATCCAACACAATGAAATGGATATTTCCATAATTGTAGGAATAGTATTTCTCTGTTCCTGAAGCAACACCTCCTGCTTCCCCATTGGTTGGCAGATTAAAAATATCGAAGTATGCCGGAGATGGTGAAAAAGGAATATGGTTATTATAGTCGTGATTTCCCAAAGCAGGCCAACACACCGTTTTTGAAATGAGATCCGAATACATTTGACTGAACAAAGCGGTTTGGTAACAACTTTGTGTTCCGTCACTGATCCCGTTTCCATAGGCATTATCACCTAACATAATCCAACCGTCTACATGTTGATTTTCATTGTAGATGAGATAACCATCACGAACTGCTCGCTGATTCCCATCCGACATACCCGCATCACCAATTGCCCAAAAACGGTATTGATCCTTACTGCCTTCAACAGGACTTGTTTTGAAATATTGGTTATTGCTTGAAGGTATTAAGACGTTGGAGGAAGTACCGATCGAATAATAATATTTTGTTTGTGGAACCAATCCGGTGATTTGAACAGCATGTTCAGTAGTATATGGAAAAACAGAAGCCGACAAATTCAGGTTATTCGGATTTGCACCGTAGCGTACTTTTGAATCACATGGAATATCTGTCTGCCAACGAACAATCATTGAACCGGAAGTTCCCGAATTGAGGTAAGGTTCTCTCGTAACCTGAATGACCTGATTGTTTTGAGAACCGTTTAGTGATAGATTGAAACTGATATCCGAACTACTTGCCTCATCCTGATGGATTTCAACTGCAATCAGATTATTCCCATTGGTAAGAAGTCCGGGGCTAAAAGCAAAATCATAGTAAGTGTCTTCTGAACCAAATGCAACGGTTGAAGAAGCAAGGGTTTGATACGAAATGGATCCACCGGGCATATTTGTTCGGAATACTTCTGTTCCATTGATGTATACAACTGCCCCGTCATCTCTTCGAATAGCGCCCAATATCTCCTGGAATTGAGATGGATTTGAAACAAAAAAGACTTTTCGGAAGTAAGTTGTTATATGCTTATTATTGGAATTGGAACCATAAGAAACGACTGTTTGTTCGTCTCCATCACCATATCCCAACTCTGCCAATCCGGATACCCAAGAGTTATCGCTAAATGCGGGATCCTTCCAGGACGAACCTAAATCCGATCCGGTATCATTGTACTTCCAGGTACTCCCTGCAGGCAATATGGTCTGTCCTTTTACAAAACATATGTTTGAAATCAGAACAAGTAGTAGTAGTAGTTTTTTCATGGTATTTTTTGACACCACAAAGAAACATCAACGTTTTAAACGGATTATTGTCAGCTCATTAAATAACCATCCGACAATTAAAAGCAATTGTTAAATCAGTATAAGTATTAAGTTAACCCGTATTTTCCCAAAAATCAAACCCTTGTTTCGAACAGGTAAAAACAAAAGGAGTCCGTCAATTGACGAACTCCCTTCTATTCTATTCGATTTTATCCGAAGTGCCTGATGATTTCGGTTTTATTTCAGGTTTTGTTTTCCTTTCGACTTCCTGAGTTGGTGTCTTTTTTTCCGGATCCATCATTTCCATCAATTTCAGGCCTAAAAGTCCGTCCATTGCTGAACCACCATTTTGTCCGTTTCCTCCAATCAGGACATCCGGGATCAATTTGATGTTTCCTTTCGATAATTCTTCCGTGATTTTGTATCGTGTAAAGTTTTCACCGCCCAGTGCTTTCACCGCCAATTCATAAGCTTCCGCAGTGGATTTACCAATCGCTAAAATCTTACTTGCTTCCGCAGAACCGGTTTTCGAAATACGCTCAGCTTCCGCATCTGCTTTCAATTTCACAGCTTCCGAATCCGCTTTTGCACGAGCCCGTGTTGCTTCCGCTTCTGCGATAGCACGCATTTTGGTTGCTTCTGCCTCTGCTCCCACTGCCAGTTTCACTCCGGACGCATCTCCTTCGGCTTTCTTCACGGTTGCATTTGCCGTGCGTTCCGCGATTTCAACACTTTGTTGCGCTTTTACGATATCTTTTTGCATATCTGCAATAGCAGTTTCCTTTTCCATCCCCTGACGCGTTTCCTGCGCTTGCTTTTGGGTTTCATAAGTCACTTTTTGCTCTTCTGCAATCTTACGGTCTGTTAATGTCTTCATCAATGATTCCGGTGGAACGATGTCACCGATTAAGGTATCCACCGCATTCACGTTGTACTCATCCAACACTTTCTTGATGTGTGCTTTTGCAGATTCCTGGCGTTCTTTACGTGATGATAAGAATGCAATCACATCACTATCCTGCGCCGAGTTGCGGAAGTAGTTACCAATAGTCGGTTCCAATACTTGTGTCACCAGGTTCACCATGTTTCCAAAACGCGCAATCACTTTTGGAGCTTCTGTGGTCGGCACGTGAATAATCTGCGAAACGTCGAGATTGAATGGGAAACCATCTTTCGAACGAACCGTGATCGTAGATAAGTTCTTATCCAGATTATGGGATTCGCTGCGCGCTTGCGCCCAGTTCAACACCAGGTTCGTTGTAGGAACCAATTCCACTTTCATGATGTATTTGTTCACCGGATATTTCCCTGGACCAAATGGTTCAGACCAAACTCCTTTGCTTCCTTTTTCAACGATGTTTCCATGTTTGAAATCCAACCCTGTAATATCTTTCCCATCCTGACCGATGTAAGAGATAACGACTCCCACATATCCGATTGGAATTTCGGTCATTGGTGTTTCTTCGACCTGTAAGGCCCATGGATTCAAGTTGTAAGATCCCGCCAAAATAACACTCGGCTGCAATCCGCGATTTCCACCATTCTTCAGGAATGTATCAAAATCCTGAAAATTATTGTGTTCTTCTACCGCTTTCCCCGCAATTTCACCCGAATCAATCGGTTTACCATCCAAGGTAGTTACAATCCCAACCATACTCTCCTGAATTCGGACCATATCCGTAATGGAAACCTGGAACAACATCGTGTTGATACGATACGACCCTGCAGTGATGTAATTCGTTTGCCGACCGCGCTGCCCATTATTCGTTAAGAACATATTCGCATCCTGGAAGTTGTCACATTCCACTTTTCTACCTAAGATATTCCCTGTTGGAATTTCCGCACCATCCTTGGAAAGCACCAACCCGATTTTTCCTTCGGGAATAACGGTAAACTGTTCCATCGTGATTTCGTACTGCCAAACCCACATTCCGAAATACAATCCCGGAGCCAATGTTTTAGCTTGAAAACCGGCTTCTCCGTTCGTTGCGACTATACGACCATCCGGAAGCTCCTTGTTTGCTCCGAACAGAACGAATTTCTTCGTAACCAATCCGATTTTATCTTCCGGAACGATGACCATTCCGAATAGGAATCGCAAAATAAATTTGTAGAGGATCAAACAGATTACAATCAATCCGATCCACCAATAACTAAGTAACATTTCTTTCATAGGTTTCTGTTGTTTAATTTAAAAGTGTGGCACGTCACTTGCCGTTTCAAATTTAGAAGAATATAAGTTCAAAACTCCCAGTCGGATCCATTTTTTCGAATGCACGCAAACCTGTATCAAAAGTTCTTGCAATCGATATGAATCCCGACTTGGGAGCGCCGTTGGCGGCAGGTTGACAAAACGGATTCAAATACCCTGCAGGCACGATCCATTTGGTCAAACTGCTTTGACTTATTATTTCTTCTAATGTTGATTCACTTCAGCATCGTACTGTCCGCCTTTGCAGACAAATAGTTCTATTCCGATAGGAAGCTTGAGGGAAGTGGCCTGATTTCCGGTGGGCTGTATCGCGAATGTGACATTCACGAGGTAAATGTATATATCCTGCACTATTCCGGAAGATATTTAGGAAATATTTACTTAAAATCTGTTATTTATTTGATGAACCTCAACTGCTTTTCCAAGCCATTTTCACCGGAAACACGAGCAATATAGCACCCTTTCGGAAGATTGGAGATATCCAGATCCTGCGAACCCTCCATGGTCTTTTTTTGGAGCATCTGTCCTGACAAAGAATACAGATTAAGATCCCAAACAGCATCCTGATCCGTTTTGACCGAAAGTGTATTTTCACCACTTAGCCACATCGAAATCTCATTCGTGATTTCAGGAAGATCAAGTGGAGTTTCAGGAATTGGTGGATCCTGGAATTTTACACGAATGAAATAGGTATGATCTTTCCGGATTCTAAAGAAACATTCACTAGTTATCACTCCTGTCTGGGATAAATTAAAATAACCAGGGGAATAATATCCTGCATAAGCAATGGGAAACGGGATTCCTTCCAAAACAGTTACTAGATGATTCACTACCGCAGTATCTACACCAAAGCACATACCGTCTGCAATCCATCCGGCAGAATACAAGAGCGAATCACCAAACGGCAGGGTGATCTCATAAATCAAGGAATCAGATAAAGCTGTGGAATCTACCTGAAAATTCCCGTAGTATAATGGATTATTGAAACTAAATCCCTCCAGGTAAAAATGATCGTTTGAACTATTCACTTCTCCATTGTCATGGAACAATTGAACAGAAGCAGAACAAATTCCTTTTTTCTCCTGAGAGAATCCAGCTAATGAAGTGATAATAAAGGCGGTTAAAAGTAATCGTTTCATGAAGCCAAAACGACAAAAAATCGGAATTCGTATAATTCAATTGAATTTTCATTAAATTCCTCGCTAAATACTTGTTTGAAATCAAAAGGAAAATAAATCCAACCATTTATTAATTCTGAATCATTAAATAAAATCGTCTGAATATGAAAAACTCGTTACTCGCAATCATCCTATTTTTATCTTATTCCGGTTGGGGACAAAACTATAAACCCATCCCTGAAACGGATGCAACCTGGATCCAAGCCGAGTTTTTATATTACATCGGACATGAGCACACAACTATTACTTCTGTTCTCTATACCCAAAATGATACTGTAATTAACGGGATTTCCTACTGCAAATTAGGCAGCCATGGCTTCGCTGATTGGGTTGACAATTGGGGTTCACAGCAAAATCAAACTTCAGGAACTAACGTTCTATCCTACTCAACCGGTTGTTTCCGTCAAGACACCCTACTGAAAAAAGTCTTTTTGTGGAATAGCTCTACTCAAACGGATGAATTACTCTACGATTTTGGCAACCTGATTGTCGGGCAACCTTATCCGGCAACCATCACCAATATCAATTATCCGTACCTGCTTGTTATGGCAAGTGATTCTGTTCAGTTAATGGATGGGAACTACTACAAACGTTGGGTACTTGGAACAAATTCTTCCGATTCTGCTTACGTTTCTGTTATTGAAGGAGTTGGTGGAACGAATGGCTTTACTTCATTAATTTATCCCGTATTTGAGCAATCTTCGGGTTTACTTTGCCATAAAACAAATACACAACATATCTATGAAAACTGGGTATCAAACCCCATTCCCCCTCGCTATTCGGAAGAATGTTCCCAAACACTTTCCATTCATCAGATAACAGAATCCGATCTTGAGATTTATCCAAATCCTACCAACTCTGCCATTTCCATACAAACAGATAAGGTCATCCAAAGTATTGAACTTTGCAATTTAAACGGGCAACTACTTTTCATTGAAAAGACTTCTTCCGGTGAAAAGAACCTAAACCTGGATTTAAGTAAATTAGAAACTGGAACTTACATCCTCAAAATTGTATTATCAGACGATTCCCTTGTTATGGAAAGAGTTCAATTAATAAAATAAATCCGGAACGGAAAAGCCGACAGTCTGCTTCTGATCATCAGTAAACTCCTCCCCATGTACGCGAATTCCACTGGGGTTTTGATTCGAAACGAGGTAATTTGAATGGTGCCTGTTTCAAGCCAGCTGTGTCGGTTAGGGTTTTCAAAAAGAGAATGATATTTTCCTGTTCATAATCCGATAATTGCAAGGAATCAAAAGGCAGGGTTTGATTTGGAACGGGATATTTGAATCCCTCACCTCCTCCTTTCTGATAGAATTGAAGTACTTGCTTTAAATCGGTGTAGATTCCATTGTGCATATATGGAGCTGTCAGTTCGCTATTCCGAACAGTTGGGGTTTTGAAAGCGTACATCTGCTTCTGAACTTTTGTAACCAAATAACGTCCTTTATCCGGATCCAAACCCTTGTTTTCATTGGTTGCAGGAGTTCCCAATATTTCATATTCCGAATCCATAAAATAAGGCGGAACTGTTCCATTAAATACCGGAAAAAAATGACAAGAACCGCATAAGGCTTTTCCTGCAAACAAATTATATCCGTTGATTTCCCGTTGATTCAAGGATTTCTTGTCTCCGGCAAGATAACGATCAAAACGGCTATTCATTGCAATCAAAGATTTTTCATATTCACTGATTGCTTTGGAAATGGCATATTCCGAAATGGCAGCATCTTTCTGAGTGGTAAATGCCGCTTTGAATAAAGCGCTATATTCTTCACTTTGCCGCAGTTTTAAGACCACCTCTTCCAACTTGCTTCCCATTTCCTTCTCATTATGCACCACATCCCGGATTTGCTGCTCCAGTTGATATGCTTTCCCATCATAAAAAAATGCCTTTTGATACAAGGTGTTGATCAGACTTGGAGCATTCCGATCTAAAAATCCATCTCTATTGAATGCCTGACTCGTTCTTAATCCATCCGTAAATGCTTTATCCGGTTGATGACAACTGCTACAGGCGCGTTCATTATTGGCAGACAGAATCGGATCGTAAAAAAGCAATTTTCCCAAACTGGCTTGTCTTTCCAAATCGGATTGATCGGAGTAATAAATAGAAAAGAACTGCGGATTCAATGTTTCCGGAGAAAAGAGCCGTTCTGAATTCAATTTCAAAGCTTGTTTGTGTTCAGACCAAGGAAGACCTAAAGCACGATGCAAATGAACCAGGTTCCGGTTCACATCTTCCAATTCAACCGAAATGAAGTCCAATCGGTTAAAGGAATCAAAATCGCTATTTTTTTGAAGTGTTTTTTGCGCATCCTGAATACTTTTCAAAACAGACTTGAATGCCTTTGAAGCTTCCGGGTTGTTTCCGATTTCCGATTTAAAACATCTAACAATTTGTTGCATGGAAGTAAAATTCCAATCTACTTCCTGCAAATTCGTTTTGGTAAACGTCGCGTCATACCCATTCAAATTCATCGAAGCGATCCGCACCAATTGCAATTGGAGCATTTCCAGATACAAGTGTTTACCTAACTGAATCGTTGCATATCCATTCTTCAATTCCTGAAATACTTCGATTAACTGAACCACTTCTTTCTCCAAATCCGAAATGATCAATTCGTCTCCTGAAAAAAGTTGTTCTTCTATCTTTTGGAAACCACATGGATCTACAACAAACCCTTCTTCATATTCCGCAAATTTCGGAACCAGAGCCCCATTGATTTTATACTTTGCCTGGATGGGCGAAACATGTTCTACAAAAAACTCGATGTGTTTGTAGTACTCACGTGCTTTGAAATAATGTGCCTTGCATTTCTCCACCGTTTGGATTTCTTCCCGAAAACCCTTCAGTTCATTGATTAAACCATTCAGTTCCTCATCAATGTAACCGATAAATGAATAATTTGTGGAAACGACGACTGCTTCCGATTCACGAACACTCATGATTGATCCCACAAAAGCAAACAATAGGACAACTAAAAAAATGGAAAACCGTGTCTTCATTAATTACCAAAGGAACCAAGAGACTTTATCTTTTTAGCAGTGTTAATATTAAATCACCTATTTACTATATTAAACTTTTAATAACTGAACCTGACACTTAGATGAAGCGATGTTAAATTTAGATGACGGAATATTCTTTTCCTGAAGTCCGGAGTTTACAAACTTTTGGGTATTTTTCCAACCAAATGCAAGAACGGGCATTTTATAATCAAGACTTAAACTTATGCTGCTGAAATCAATCCCAATCCTTCTCTTTCTTTTTCCAGGGGCAAGTTGTTACTCTCAATCCAGAGATCATTTTCTGGAGGAACAACCGAACAATAAAAATTTCCATTATCGAAATTACCGGTTCAAAGTTGGGGTTACAGATATCTTTAGAGGAAATCTCGCTTTCTATTATGAACAATTACTGAATGAACGGATGAGCCTGGAATTCGGCGCCGGTTTAACGTTTGATGATCTCTATGCGATTAACTATTGGAAAGGAGAACAGTATGTCAGAAGACATAAACCCGAAGATACCCGGTATAGTTTTTCATTCGCATTCCGTTTCTTGCCTATTAGAAAATTAGATTTTTTCTTTATAGGACTAGGGATAAATCATCGGCGCTACTACAATGCAGATAAAGACGCCATCTTTGATTATAATGGTGTTTGGATCGGTTCCAATCGCAACGAATTTTCTTACAAGGTAGAAGCCGGGTGTTTCTTTAATTTGGGGAGACACTTCTGCGTGGATTACTATATTGGCTGCGGTCTTTTCACCAGCTATGACAGATGGAATTTTATGTATTACTCAACAACATTATCAGGCAAAACATTCAAAGGAGGGCATGAAACGGTTACAAGAGGAAGTCTCTTTGTCGGTTTACGCGTTGGTATTTGATAAAAAAACAAAATCCCGACTTTCAAAAGAAAATCGGGATCTCAAATCTATTCTTAGACTATTAACCGTTCAATGCCTCCGCACCACCAACGATCTCTAAGATTTCGTTTGTAATGGCAGCCTGACGTGCTTTGTTGTAACTTAATTTTAAGCTTTTTTGCAATTCCTTCGCGTTATCTGTTGCTTTGTGCATTGCAGTCATACGCGCTCCATGTTCTGATGCATTGGAATCTAACAATGCTTTGAACAATTGGATCTTCAATGATTTCGGAATTAACTCGTCTACGATCTCTTCTTTCGAAGGTTCGAAGATGTAATCTCCGGCTTGTTTATCCTCTTTCTGTTCTGTCGGAACGATTGGCAACAATTGTTCTTCCTTCACTGCCTGAGATGCAGCATTGATGAAGCTATTGTAAATCACAACCACTTTATCAAACTTCTTATCCAAGAATGCATTCATTGCATATTCAGCGATGAAAGAAACATTTCCAAAAGACAAGTTCGCGAAGATATCTTCTGAAATTCCGGTTCCGGAAATATCAAAATACATGTCTGAACGCTTGAATGCATCTTTCGCTTTCTTTCCTAAACAAAGAAGGCTAACATTTGCATTCGAATAATCTTCAGTGATTGCCAGGTTCACTCGTTTGATGATGTTGTTGTTGAAACCACCACACAATCCACGATTGGAAGTAATAGCAATGATCAATACCTTTTCAACCGGGCGGGCAGCAGCCAATGCATTTTCTGAAATATCTAACGAAGCAGTCAAATTACCTAAAATCTCTTGCAATTTCTCAGCATACGGACGCATTTGCGTAATTGCATCTTGCGCACGCTTTAACTTTGCTGCAGAAACCATTTTCATTGCAGACGTAATCTGCATAGTAGATCCTACTGAAGTAATTCGATTTCGTATTTCCTTTAAATTAGCCATAACTATAATTTAGAATTGAAAAGGGGCTTAGACTGCGCTCAGCCACCTTTTCAATTTTCAATTCTTAATTAATATTTTGAAGCGATCTCTTTCGCAACTTTTCCTAAAAGATCTGTATCAGCATCTTCGTATTTTCCAGCTTTCAAGCGAACTAAAACATCTGAATGTTTCGCCTCTAAGAAATCCAAATATTCTTTTTCGAATTCTTTTACTTTGTTCACCGGAACGTTTTGCATCAATCCTTTTGTACCCACGTAGATGATTGCAATTTGCTTCTCAACCGGGTATGGATCTCCTTCGCGTTGTTTCAAGATTTCCAAGTTACGTGCACCTTTGTCCAAAACGGATTTAGTAGCTGCATCCAAATCAGAACCGAACTTAGCGAACGCTTCCAATTCACGGTATTGAGCCTGATCCAATTTCAAGGTACCTGCAACTTTCTTCATGGATTTAATTTGCGCGTTACCACCTACACGAGATACCGAGATACCTACGTTAATTGCAGGACGAATACCAGCGTTGAATAAATCACCTTCCAAGAAGATCTGACCATCCGTAATCGAAATTACGTTTGTAGGAATGTACGCAGAAACGTCACCCGCTTGTGTTTCGATAATTGGAAGTGCAGTCAATGAACCACCACCTTTTATGATTCCTTTTAAAGACTCAGGAAGATCATTCATTTGTTTTGCGATGTTATCATCAGCGATGATTTTCGCAGCACGCTCTAATAAACGAGAGTGAAGGTAGAAAACGTCACCTGGGTAAGCCTCACGGCCCGGAGGACGACGTAACAACAAGGAAACCTCACGGTAAGCTACCGCTTGTTTCGATAAATCATCAAATACGATCAATGCAGGACGTCCTGAATCACGGAAGAACTCACCAATTGCAGCACCAGTCATTGGAGCATAAAATTGCATTGGAGCCGGATCAGAAGCATTTGCAGCAACAATCACCGTGTAAGCCATTGCACCTGCATCCTCCAATTTCTTAACTATTCCTGCAACCGTTGAACCTTTTTGTCCTATTGCTACATAGATACAGAAAACCGGTTCTCCACGGTCATAAAATTCTTTTTGGTTGATGATCGCATCGATCGCAACAGTTGTTTTTCCTGTTTGACGGTCACCAATGATCAACTCACGTTGTCCACGTCCGATCGGAATCATCGCATCGATTGCCTTGATACCTGTTTGAAGAGGTTCAGTAACCGGTTGACGGAAGATAACCCCCGGAGCTTTACGCTCGATTGGCATTTCGTACAATTGACCGGTGATTGGTCCTTTACCGTCGATTGGGTTACCAATAGTATCCACAACACGACCAACCATTCCTTCACCAACGTTTACAGAAGCAATGCGGTTTAAGCGTTTTACCGTATCTCCTTCTTTCACTCCGGAAGAACGACCCAATAATACTACCCCCACGTTATCTTCTTCCAAGTTCAAAGCGATTCCTTGAAGAGCTCCTTCGAACTCAACCAATTCACCGTATTGAACACCTTTCAATCCGTAAACGCGAGCGATACCATCACCGATCTGTAATACTGTACCTACTTCTTGCAATTCAGCTTCCGAACGGAAACCTGCCAATTGCTCTCTTAAAATCGCAGAAACTTCTGCTGGTTTAACATCTGCCATGTTTTTCTTTTTTAATGAGAAAATTGCTTTTGCTTTCTCAGTGCATCAGCTTGTGAGCTTACTTTAACTTGCACTTGACCAATCATCAGCTTGTGAGCTGATTGATTAAATCGAAAGCTGCGCTTTCTCTTATCTTGTTAAACGTTGTTTTAACTTATTAATTTGCGATGCAACGGATGCATCAATTTGAGTGTCTCCCATACGAACGATAAAACCTCCGATCAAATCTGTATCTATTTTCTCAGTCAACTCCACAGTACCTGTAATGGAAGCCTGAATTTTAGAAACGATTTCTTTCTTCACTTTATCATCCAATTTCTGAGCACTGATCAATGTAACCGGAACAATTCTTTTATGCGCCTTCAAAAGTACATCAAATGAACTTGCTATTTGAGACAAATATGCCTCACGACCATTTTTAACGATCAAATCAACAAACAAATTGGTCAATTGGTCAAACTGGTCAAATATTGCATTCAATACGGCCAGCTTTTTATCTGCCTTCACAACCGGGCTTTGAAGCATATTCTCCAATTCCGGATTTTCAGCACAAACAGTTGCCATGTATTTCATATCTGCCGCAACAGCATCGAGCTTGTTCTGTTCAATCGCAAGATCCAACAAAGCTTGTGCGTAACGGGAAGCTGATTTCGAAATCTTCATTTCTATCGATTAGTTCAAGTTAATATCACCTGCCATTTTCTCAGCCAACGCTTTTTGCTTCTCATCGGAAGATAACTCTCCACGAATGATTTTCTCAGCGATTTCCAACGAGATTGCAGCAACCTGATTTTTCAATTCAGCAATTGCAGCCGTTTTCTCCGTATTAATTGTTGCACGAGCCGACTCAACGATCTTGTTTGCTTCCGCTTTAGCATCCGCTTTCGCTTTCTCCACCATTCCGGTTGCAACTTCTTTTGCATCCTTCACGATTGCATCACGTTCAGCACGAGCTTCTTTCAACAAATTCTCATTTGCAGCTTGCAATGCATGCATTTCAGCTTTTGTCTTTTCAGCCAATTCCAATGCATCTGTAATCTTTTGCTCACGCGCATTGACAGAAGACAAGATTGGTTTCCAGATGAATTTCGTTAAGATAATCATCAAAAAGACAAATACTAAACCTGTCCAAAATAAAAGACCTAAGTCTGGTGTAATTAATTTCATGCTGTATAATTAAATTTCAATTTTAAAAAAGGGATGTCTCGATCCGGAACCAACCGTTCCAAATCGAGACAAATCAATTACAAACCTAAGAAACCTACAACAACTCCGAAAAGTGCTACCCCTTCGATCAACGCTGCTGCAATAATCATAGCTGTTTGAATTTTTCCAGAAGCTTCAGGTTGGCGAGCGATTGCGTCCATTGCTGAACCACCGATTTTACCAATTCCTAATCCTGCGCCTAATACTGCAAGACCTGCTCCGATTGCTGCTACTCCAGTCATATCTATTATTTATTGAAATGAATACAAATTAATGATGCGCCTCTTCTACAGCTGCACCGATAAACAATGATGACAACATTGCAAACAAGAATGCTTGTAAGAATGCTACCAACAACTCTAACACAGAGATAAACAATGACATTGGCACTGATAAACCTCCCCACCAAGCATTTTCATTGATGAAAATAATCCCGATGAATGCCAATACGATTACGTGACCTGCAGTCATATTTGCAAACAAACGAATCATCAATGCGAATGGCTTCGTTAAAACTCCCAACAATTCAATTGGCATCATGAAAATCTTCATTGGAACCGGAACTCCTGGCATCCAAAAGATGTGCCCCCAGTAATTTTTATTTCCAGAAAAAATTGTCACTACCAATGTTGCAACTGCCAAGAATAAAGTAACTGTAATATTACCTGTTAAATTCGCTCCTCCCGGAAGGAATGGAACTAATCCCAATAAGTTATTAATGAAAATAAAAAAGAAGATCGTCAATAAATACGGAACATATTTCTTGTACTTGTGCTCTCCGATATTTGCTTTTGCAATATCATCACGAACCATTACGATTAACACTTCCAAATACTTTGCAATTCCTTTAGGAGCAACCGCACCGTGTTTTTTATAGAAACGAGCCACATTACTTAGGATCAACAAAATCAAGATTGCCCCCATAAATAAGGAAAGCACATTTTTAGTAATTGAAAAATCAAGCGGGGATTTTGCATCTACAACAGCTCCATTCTTAATTTCCAATTTACCACTCTCACCCAACTTGTAAATTTCTTCCTCGAACATAGCATACCCTGCAGCAGGACCAACTCCTAACACATATTCCGCATGTTCATTTTTAGCAGCATCCATTGTATGAACTGCTTCTCCGTGATAAAAATGTTTGGATGAAAATGTTTTCAAACCACCATCCATCAAGATAATTGGAAGATAGATTGAAACCCCGTCGTGATGACCTCCCCACAAATGCCATTCGTGCGCATCAGAAATGTGGTGCATGATCATATTTCCTACGTGAAACTTCTCCACTTTCTCCACTTCATGAACTGAAGCAAAGGACGTTGAAAAAATCAGTATTGCTACCAGTAAAGAGAAAAATCGTTTTGCACTGAAAATTAATGACATCGCTTATTTATATTTAGATAAAACCCTAAATTTTGGCGCAAAGGTAGTGAATCTTTCAGAAAGACCAAGAAAAAATTACAAACAAATTCTTTTTTACCGCATTCATGGGATATAAAAATACATTGACCAAAAAAAATGGTTTTCAGCAGCTTATTCCAAAGTGGATTCAGGATAAGAAACTTAACAGGTATCAATCTCTAGCCAGATTTAATAAGCGACTAAAAACAGGCTGCTTTTTTACTGAAAAGTAACGGATTTATGATTTTCTAACCTTTAACAGCATCCAAGCCGCCTGAGTGAAAAGCATGATTACAAAGAAGCTCATGAAATACCACACAAACTCCTTAAAGGAATCTTTCCAAGCGTATTTCGCTATCAGAACAAAGAACAAAACGAAGATCATCTGAACGGTAGTTCCGAGAATAAATCGTTGAGCTCTCGTTTCAGCAGGTGCATTCGATCCTGACATCATGATTGCAGTACTGGAAAAAAAGATTATTAGAAGTGCACTAATCCCAGCAATGTGAATTTTGGGAATTACCCATTGCCACCTTAATCCCACCAATACAAAGTAGGCAGCGGCTATTACAATTAAACTCAAAAAGGCACCTAGGCGTTTATTCATCTTCTTTTTCTTTAGAGATATTGATCACTTCTTTAATGATTATATACATGGAAGCAAGAACTCCGGTAAGCGTACAAATCAAAGTATACATATTACCCCCGGGGTTGAATTTTTTATCCAGCCAAATCCCCAAAAATGTCATGGCTACAATGGTTCCTGCCATTTGAAATGCAGCACCAGTTAGACGGACATAGTTTTTAACTTGTTTTTTCGGCTTGTCTTCCGGTTTTTCTTCCATGATGCGCTTATTTGAATCAATACTTCTCGTCAAAGAACAACTGGTATTCTTCCAGTTTGCTTGTTTCAAATAAGGTAAGTAAATTTTTCTCGGAAATAAATAAAATTTTCATTTTTTGCATATCCAATAAATGGTTACGCGTCCGTTTATACATGGAAACATAGGATGCCGCCTCGATTTCATCCTTAAACTGTTTCAAGAGGATGACGTTCTGCTCTTTCAGGACTTTGGAGGTCACGTTTAAACGAAGTTTCCCGTAATATTCCTTGTTGAAATCCACCACACGCGTTTTCGCAACTATGTTATTGATCTTATCGGTCAAGAAAATCAGCACAAACATCGGCTCATTCTCTACATACTTGTAAATACTTTTATCCGCAAAGTCAACCGGTTCGTTTTTCGAATACCCGTTCAGGATGATCTTTTTCATTTCCTCCGCCTTTGCAGCTTCCGGTGTTTTCGGATAAAGCGCAATCAAGGTATCCAGGGTTGGTAAAACAACGCGTTTATCCTCGTTCATTTTTGCTTGCGCCATTGCTTTAAGCAGGATATACTTACTTCTATATGGGTTGTCTTTTTCGTCATTGATCACCCCGTTCGCTTTCATGATCACCGGATAATACAAACCTCTCTCGTAGCGATCCAAATCTGTCAAATAAGCTTCCTGAGTGAGTTTCTCACGTTCTTTCTTCTTCAGGAAATAATCCGGATCTCTCAGATAACCCGCATAATCGGATGTCGGATAATTGATCAGGATATAATCTTTTTGCTCCACAGCAGCCTGATCTTCCGGGCTGTGTAAGCGATAAATCTGATAAGCCGCCAACAACTTCATATCGTGGTTGAAATCCTGTCCCAACATGGTTCGGTATTGTTGTTCAGCAAGCGCCGATTCATTCAATTGCTCATTGTAAATCCCACCTGCATCGAAATAAGCATTCATCATGCGATTCCTTGAAGCTAGAAGTGCTGAATCCGACAATGGAAGTTTTGCAACCAACATTTCCGGTGTCAACGAATCCAATGCGGTTTCAGTTGATGGTGTTGTATTCTCAACTGTTTCACTGGAATCCGATGGATCCGTAAAACTTGCAAAAACCACCTTGTCCGAGCGTCTCCAATCATCCTCGTTGGAACGCTGTCCCCATTGTTTTTTAAACTCTTCGAACCCTTCCGTTTTCGCTTTGTCATTATTCCAATAGAATTTGGATCCATTGCCATTGGAAGGTTTCTTCAATTGAATTTCTTGCAAAGCCGCCAAGCGAATTGCGTCCTGTCTTTTGCGCTCTTCCTCGTCTTTCTTCATTTTCTTGATCACTCCTTCTGCGAAAGCAAGCTGATCTGAAGGTGACAGTTTCGCGATTTGCTGAACACTATCCTCGTATTGAGCCGTTTCAATTGCCTTTACCAAACTTTGCAATTTGGAAGCCTTGTTTTGAATCGCTTCGTAATTCGGATAGGTCTCCGGAATTACTTTCGCGCAGCTGTCATAGTACTTTTGGGCTCTTAAATAATCCTTTTTTGCAAAACTCATATCTCCCAAACGCTCAAATGCCATTCCTTTCTGACGCACGTTGGTGGTGGAATAAAAAGCCGATTTGGTGTAATTCGCTTTTGCATTTTCCTCGTTCGCTTCCTGCTGATCCATTTTACCCAAGGTATAATAGATCTGATCTTTGAATTCTGCATTCTTGGTATCGCGAAGCATTTTCTTCAAACTCTTGCGTACTTTCTCCCCACCGGCATTCAAGGCATTCTTCAAGTTTGCATTGAAACTCATTTCATAACCGGCATTGTATTTCTTCACGCGATTGTAATGATAAGCAGCCTTTCCTCTGTCGCCCGCGTTCTCATATAATTGACCGAGAATAAAATTGATCCGTGCTTTGTCTTTTGATTTTTTAGCGTATTCCAGAGCTTTGGTCAATGCTTTGATCTCCCCTTCGGAATCTTTTCTCTTTTCAGCAAACATAGCTTTCGTAATCGCTAAATCATATCTGAGTTTTTTTGGAAAGGGAGGGATTTCCTTCTCTTTTTTATTCTTGCTTTTCTTTTTAGCCTTCGACGATTTGGAGCTTTTTCCTTTTGGATCTTTGGAGTCTCCGTTTTCCATAGACTCTTGTGCTTTCTCCAGGTTGGTGATTGCAAAATTCGCTTCCGTAAACTTCCCTTGCTCCATGTAAGTTCTTGCCATCCACATTTCTGCTACATAGGCTGACTTATCCGAAGAGAAAAACTTCTTGGTGTATTCGAAATTCTTGAATGCCAGATCGTAATCACGTCTGTAGAAATTGGCAATCCCAATCGTGATCCAGTTTTCATCGATCCAACGGTTGTGCTCTTCTTTCTTGGAAGCAGGTTTTTCCATGGAAGGCATGGCATGTCTTTGGATCACCTTCGTACATTTTGCAATCGCTGTATCGATAGGGGAATACATGTTTTTCACTTCCTCTTCACTAGGCAATTGCAGAATTGGAAGCACATTGTAGTAATCTTCTTTTTGATTTTCGCGATACGTTTTCATTGCTTCTTCCAGCAAGTCGTTCGCATTAAAGTAACCGTTATAGTGTGCGGTAGTGCCATGATAAGCCCTACTAAGCATGGTATTCTTCTCAGTAGAACATGCCCATATAAAGGAAAGAATCCCTAAGTAAATTAAAATATGTAATTTCTTCATTCGAATGAAAAATCTGCGCCGATGTGATTAACGATTAACTAAGAAAAGGCAAATATATTGTTTTGTTTATCAAATCGATTCCAAATCTGGTAATTAGATGATGTATTAGGCTAAAAAACAGGTATTGTGATTTCCTTGGAGACAAAGTTACATCTATCACAATCTCTAACAAAATACGGATAGACATGTATCTATTAGCCCAGTAACAGAAAGGGATACAGGCAATCAGAATGCAAGTCCCAAATCTAAAAAATCCATTCCTGATCTTAGCTCTAGCTATTTGTCGCCATATTTTTCATGAACTTCCAAAATTTGTTTGGCATCATTTGCATCAATTCCCAAACTGTCCGCAATCTCTTTTGCACGAAGAACCTGGTCAACCGTCAATCCGGTGCTGTCTGTTTCATCATGCAAGGCATTTTTCAGGAAGATGGTACTTTCACCAAGTGCAGGCACTGTTTTGGTGGAAACATCCTTTACCGGTTCGTAGAGTAAGGAATTCGCTTTGGTCTTCTCAGGAAAAAAATTGCCCTTCTCGTCGTATGATTCAATAAGTACCAACAGCACACTGACGATGTAAAGGGATTTGATCGTTGCGAACAACACTCCTAAAAACTTATTGAGTGGTGATAGCTGGACTACCTTGATCATCTTTTCAATCATCTTTCCACCGAAAAAAATTATTGCACCGACACCCAGGAAAGTCAGGGTGAAGGCTACAACCGGTAAGTACCCAGAATGCCAGTCAAAGGAAGTTTTTAACCAATTCGCGGTGTAATCGGAGAAATGGATTCCAACATAAATCCCCACAAGAATGGCCAACAAGGTAAATAATTCGATGACGAAACCATGTTTAAATCCTTTGTATGCTCCGTAACCGATCGGAATAAGAATTAAGATGTCCAAAAAATTCATGTCCCAAAATTGGAAAAATCCGAACGGAGGAATTCAATGGAACTGAAAAGATACAAACGAACCATTGTTAAACACGGTCGGGGTGAAAAATTTTTCACCCCGACCGTTTATTTATATTCGTATGATTACCCCATATTGGTAAAAATCTGTTGTACATCATCGTCATCGTCGAATTTATCCAACATTTTTTCGATGTCCACCAATTGTTCTTCTGTAAATTCAACGGGAGTTGTAGGAAAGCGCTCCAAATTCGATTTCAAGATCTGAATTCCTTTTTCTTCCAATGCTGCTGAGATTGTTCCAAAAGAAGTATAGTCTCCGTAAATGAAAATCCGGTCTTCCGCTACTTCGATTTCTTCGCATCCGGCATCGATCAGTTCCAATTCCAGTTCTTCCGGATCGAAAGCCCCTGTATTTTCCAATTCAAAAACAGATTTTCGGTTGAACATGAATTCCAATTGTCCGTTTGGAACAACGCCTCCTCCTGCTTTATTGAAATAGGATTTCACATTTGCGACCGTACGGGTTGGGTTGTCCGTTGCGCATTCAACATAAACTAAAACACCATGCGGACCTTTTCCTTCATAATCCACTTGTGCAAATGATGCAACATCTTTTTGATTCGCTCTTTTGATCGCGGCTTCAATATTGTCTTTCGGCATATTCTCAGCCTTCGCATTTTGAATTGCAGTGCGCAACTTAGCATTGGTAGCAGGATCCTGACCTCCTTCCTTTGCGGCCATAGTAATTGCTTTCCCTAATTTCGGAAACAATTTGGACATTTTACCCCAACGTTTTTCCTTAGCTGCTCTACGATATTCAAATGCTCTTCCCATTTCAGTTAATTTATGATGATCGCAAAAATAGTTAAATCCTCAAAATGTTCAAAGAGTTAAAAAATGTTCAAACGGTTCAAAAGCATTTAACGTAAGAAACAACTTTTGAACTAAACACTCAAAAGTTAATATATTTACAGAATGAAGCTCTCAATGAAAATTTTCATGTTTTTTAGCTTGAGCATTCTCTCCGTTCTTGGTCAGAATGAATTCACACGTAGACCACAATTTCAAACAAAAACGAGTTTGGTCTATTATTACTTCTGGGAAGAGTTGGAAGATGGATCCATTGCCCCGTCCACCATGTACACTCCTTTCAGCCTGAATCGCGTCGTTTTAATTGACACAGTCAAATCCAGCAAGCGATGTACGCTAAAAGACACTACCTTCATGCAACAGGTACTGGAAATCGGAAGGAATTACAAATTGAAAGACCACTTTACAAAAAAGCTTCAAGGGAACAAATTTGTGTTCAATTGTGTTTACCCATCGGATCCTCAAACAGTCATTTACATCAAACGAAAAGGAAGCTGGCGCAGTTACAATGCCAAATTGGTCTTGAATTTCTTTTCCTTTCAGGACAAAATTTCTTTCGCTTCATCCGGAAACAACCTTCTTCTCACACACCAGGATAACATTCCCGTCAGAAACAACACCTACCGTGTGTTTTCCTATTTCTATCCCGACAATGCAGGTGGTCCTAGACAATTCCCGGCTTTTCAACATGTTTTTGCTTTTACCGGTGATGAAATCAGCAAGCAAATTATTCAGAAGCAGCAACCCAAGGCAAAGCGGTATTTGATTTTCGTGAATGGTTATCGCGGTCCGAAATATGACAAACACGAAAGCAGGAACGAGGTTTACCTGAACGACCGAACCAATTATTGGTTTAAGATTGATGACCGATTTATCAAGCGTTTGAATCCGGATACCAGTTTCTACCTGGATGGCAGTTTCCCGGTAAGCACATCCAATCATCAATCTAAATTAGGTTTTGGCTTAAGCTATCTTTTTTCAGTAAATGCGCGAAGTTCAAGCAAAAAGTACAAACGATTAAATCAGATCTCCAATCCGGAGGGGTTTGATTACCGATATTCACGAGGTGTTCTTGTAGGAAAGGCTTTTCTAAATGAAATTCACAACACGCCAAACAGCTATTTGACAAAAGACACCATCGACATTGTTTGTCACAGTATGGGGTATGCGTATACTTTGGGATTGATCGAAACAATTAAAGATCACGTGGTTCTTGGTAAATTTTATATGCTTGCTCCTGAAAATGCAGGTTATAAAGGATTGGACTGGAATACATTTGAAGAAGTCTGGCAATTCGGATCCAATTTGGGTCAGAAAGATGCGGATGCACTTTGCTACCAGGACGGTGTGGCTCCACAAGCTACCGTTTGGGGAATCGATGCCCAACAATCCAATCACGTGGGACGAATCTGTTCCCCCTATAATTGGCCAAACAAACACTTCGTTCACTCGCACATGGTCTATAGCTACGATTGGATCTTTGATCGGATCCAGAAGGGACAACCGGGATACATTCATTAGATATTAAGACGTCCGGATTTTCGGATTTTAAGACTCCAAATCCAGTCCTGAAATCCTAATATCTTATCCTCTCATGTCTATTCGGTAGTAAATAACTAATTTTATAGCATGGATTACGCATTAGAACTACGTTACCAAAACCTGGCGAAACAACTAGAACCGACTTTTGGTCCGGGAATCGATTTGCAAGCTATGCTTTTCCTCATTGGGGTGGAAGAACTGGGCGTTGGATATAAATTATTCAAAAAACACGAAAAAACGGATTTGATGCATGTGGCTATCTGTACCTTGCTGGAGCCTTACGGATATTACGAATTCAAGGGGCGGGATACCGACAATTGGCCACATTTTGAATTCCTCAAGGAACTTCCTCCATTGAGCGAAGAAGAACAACAGGCTTTCATGAAAGAAGCTATTTTGGAATACTTTGAGCACCACGGTTATTCCACAAAAAACGTTCAACCTTAGTTTAGGCAATCGTAAACAGGCAATAGTGAATAGTTAATTCTAGCCGTAATCACCGGCTACTAATCACTAATGCCTATTGCCTAATCACTTATTACTATATTTGTTCCACATTAAATAAAAACTATGGATTTTTGGGTTCGCGCAGCTCAGCTGATTTTATCACTTTCTTTTCTAATTGTATTGCATGAATTCGGGCACTATCTGCCTGCAAAATGGTTCAATACGAAAGTGGAGAAATTTTACTTGTTCTTTAACCCGTATTTTTCTGTTTTCAAGAAAAAGATCGGTGATACGGAATGGGGATTGGGCTGGATTCCACTTGGTGGATATGTGAAAATCGCCGGGATGGTGGATGAGTCCATGGACAAGGAGCAATTGGCACAACCACCGCAACCGTGGGAGTTCCGTTCGAAACCGGCTTGGCAACGTCTGATTATCATGTTGGGTGGTATCATTGTGAATATCATCGTTGGATTTCTGATCTATATTATGGTACTTTTTGTTTGGGGAGAGGAAAAAGTAAATCAACAGGAACTTACGAAAGGAGTAGCTGTTCATCCTTATTTTGAACAGTTTGGTTTCAGATCGGGAGATAAGATTCTAAGTGTTGATGGTCAAAAAACAGACGAACTTTCCAAACTTGGAATGGAAATCATGATCTTTGGGAAAACACATTTCAAAGTTCAGCATGACAATGGAAAAATTGAAACGATTGTACTTCCTGAGGACATTGGAAATAAAATGTGGGAAAATAATGCCGAAGCCGCTTTCGGTTTTCGTTATTTCCCAGGACCTCTTGACACAGTTATCGCTGAATCTGCAGCTGAAAGAATCGGTTTGAAAAAGGGGGATCAGATTCTTGCGATCAATGGAAAAAAGTTTGTTTTTTATGATGAATTGGTAACAGAACTTTACCACAACAAAGGCAAAAAGTGTGAATTGGAGATCAAATCCGGAAATTCCACTCTTACTAAAAAAGTAAAAGTTGGTGAAAATGGTAAAATCGGATTTCTTCCGGAACTGAAAGTGAACACGGATACAAGTGCTATTTATACACAATACTACTCTTTCGGAGAAAGCTTCGGATCAGGTTTCAGCAAAGGATATAAAAGCATCTATGCCAATGTTGTTCAATTCAAATATGTCTTTTCTAAAAAAGGAGCTGAATCAATCGGTGGAGTTGGTTCGATCGGAAAACTATTTCCTACTAGTTGGAACTGGCAAGCTTTCTGGACACTGACTGCTTTCCTTTCCATGATGCTTGCAATCATGAATTTACTTCCGATTCCGGCATTGGATGGTGGACACGTCATGTTCTTACTGTATGAGATGATTACAGGTCGTGCACCGGGTCAAAAGTTTATGGAATACGCCCAATACGTTGGATTCTTCTTGCTTCTGGGACTTATTCTCTATGCAAATGGAAAAGATCTGATCGGGGCAATTACCGGGTAGAACGAAGGTTAAGGAAAATATGATTGAAAGGTGACTTTCCGCCACAGCGGACCCAAGTCACCTTTTCTTTTAGACACTTTAACAACTAAAATTCACCAAATACACGAATGGTGGTGTAAGTTGAAAGATTTATTCCATTTTTGTAAAAAATAAACACCCTGACGATAAATGTCAGGATCAAAAAAACACGACATGAAACATTTACTATTATCAATTCTATTTCTTGCTGTAGTTGGGACTTCTATAGCACAAACTACTGGTCAGATTTCCTATTCAATGGATTTCTCAAGTGATAATCCTGATATGGCGATGGCTATTCCTATGATGCAAGGTTCAACAATGGAGTTGTACTTCATACCTGAAAAATCGAAAATCGACATGACGATGGGTACTTTCATGAAAATGAACACCGTTGTTGATGTGAAAGCAGACAAAGGTTTGATGTTAATGGAAGTAATGGGTAATAAGTCTGCTACTGAAATGAAAGAGCTTTCCAAAGCTGATCAAGCAGAGAAGACAGATGAGCCGAAAGTCGAAGTGACTTCTGAAACGAAAGACATCGTGGGTTATAAATGTACCAAAACGATTTCCCGTGATGCAGATGGTAACGAAACAATCATGTGGATCGCTACAGATTTGAAAGCTTCATTGAAAGGACACCAACAATTCGGAAACAGCAAATTGGCTGGAGTTCCATTGGAATTTTCAACTGTAAACAATGGAATGTCCATTCATTTTGTTGCTACTAAGTTCACTAAGAAAGTAGACAAAAAAATCTTTAGCATGGCTATTCCGGAAGGATATACGGTAGTGTCTGAAGAAGACCTTAAAAATATGGGTGGAGGACAGTAATCGTCATTCAACTTAAAAAACAAAAGCCCCGATGAATGTCGGGGCTTTTTAGTATCAGATATTTTTCAATTTGATGAACTTCTTGTTAAATGTTCCGGAATTCTTGTGGATTGTGATGATATAATTTCCGGACGGTTTCCCCTCCATATCAATTGGAACCAGATGCTCTCCGGGTTGGAACTCTTTCGAACACACTTCACTGATCAATGTTCCACTCGTATCGTATACACGAATAGTGACTTTTTCACCGGAGCATTTAAACTTCAGTGTCGTCTGATCCACGCAAGGGTTCGGGAAAATCAATACATCACTTTCCTTCGAATGTTCATCCAATCCTAAATTACACGAATCCAGCACCGGAATAAAGTTGATGGTCTGCTCAAACATTCCCTGGATCTCCGTTGCATCGGCCTCAAACCAATCTCTCAAAATGGATGCATAGACGTCTCTGAAATCAATTTGCATCGGAACACCGACCTGATCCACAATCGTATTGGAAATAACCGGATTTGGTCCAACAATACCACTACTGATGCATGCACCAAACAAGAACAATGGAGCAGCGTCACCATGATCCGTTCCATCACTGGCATTGGAAGCAACCTGTCTTCCAAATTCGGAAAAGGTCATTCCGGCAACCCGATTTTCCAAACCAAGTAGGCTTAGATCATTTTGGAATGCCGCAACGGCAGTAGAAACACGTGAAAGTAAATTCGCATGCGTTCCGGTTGTCGGTGCTCCCGAAACAACCTGTGCATCGTGTGTATCGAATCCATTCACATTCACTATGTAAATCTTTGTCTTCAATCCTCCGGAAATCATCTGTGCGATGTATTTCAGGTTTTTCGACACATCATCATTCGGATCATACATCGTGGAGAGTGAACTTCCTGCATTTGCCGCAGCATTTACCTGAGCTCCGTATGCATTCGCCTGCGTAATCAAAGTCGATAGGTATTCCATGTGCGAACCGTAATAGGTTCCGTCGTTCACTTGACCCGATTCAACCAGGTTGTAGCTGTCGAATGGATTGTTGATCGCGACTGAAAAGTTTGCCGCCAATCCCTGACAAGTTGCTGATACTTCATATCCCATGCTGATCGCAAACGGATCCGGGTTTTGTGTATCCGGATAATCATCCGGGAAGTTCGGAAACTCCTGATCCAGGTAACGACCCAACCAACCACGCGTTGCGTTTTGATCTAACATTCCGGAAGTCCAGATATCCATCGATCTGAAATGCGACCTGTTTTGTTCCGGATATCCGACATTCTGAATAATAGATAAGCGCTCATTATTGAACATGTCTCTCATTCCGGACATGGATGGATGCAATGCATTGGCAGGAGTAATCGTCAATAGTTGATTCTGTGGAATCAGGATATTGGATCGCTGAATGGATAAGTTGGCATATTGATCTAGTGGAACCAAGGTGTTTAATCCGTCATTTCCTCCATTCAATCGGATAATGACCAATACTCTATCTTGAGCAGATTTAGAAGTTTCAAATAAATCTTCCGTTACGGCTCCAAATTTAAAGTTCTTTAAAACGAGTGGCACTCCAATGGATGAAAGTGCAACCGACTGTACAAAATTTCTTCTTTTCATAATTTCTGATTTTGGTCTACACTTACATTACTTGGGATTGAGGCAACTGGAACAATCTATAAAGTACCAATTCCACCCGCTGGCGCACCGGACCACTTAAAGTGGTATTCCCCGGATCGGCTATGTAATCATTGTATTGGATCGTCCACTCAAAATCAGGTTGTCCATTCGTCAAAATAGACTTCAAAACCGCTTTCTCCGTAACAGAAACTCCCTTACAGGTAAATACCGTCAGGATATCATCAATTACCTGTGGTGCACTTGACGGTAGACTCAAATTATTGACGAAGTTCAACGCATTCAGTTTAAATGCATTTCCGCTCACCACAATTCCATTCGTAACGGTCATCATTGCTCCCAAATCAAATCGGAGTTTCAACAAACTGGAATTGGCCCATAATCGAGTGAAGGCAGGAGTTTGATAATATGCTGTCCAACCTCCAACGCTCGGAGCTCTCAAATATTCCATTCCCATGACTTGAGCCATGTAGTAAAGGTTCAGATAAATCTCATAATTGATCGGAACGGAATAACCCGGAACAGAACCGGATGCATTCAGCATGCTGAATAATAACTCCAGCGGATTCTTGATGATCGCTCCACGAACAGAAATATCATAAAAATGTTCACTTTTCAGCAATTGGTCGATTACAGGTAATACATCAAAATTATTCGAAGTCAATGTAGAAGCCATATCCGCGATTACAGTACTTTCCACACTAGCTGTCAGGTCATAGTTGACAAACCATCGGTAGATCTTCCGACACAGATACTTCGCCATATCCGGCTGACTGAAAATAATGTCTACATAATTTGCGTACTCTGCATTCCCGGCATCGGAAACGACAGCCGAACCAAAATAAGAGCTCAGGGTTTTGCTTGAAGTATCGTGCAATACCGAATAAAAGACACTGGAAGGTTGACTCACAGTGGTACTGTATAGATCGGCAACCGTCCAACCGGTCAGGATTTTAGCTCCTGCAGCAACGTCCGCTTCGGTATAATTCGTATAATCGCCCGTTCCAACCTGAGGTCCTTTACCCACTGTAAACAGTTCCAATAATTCTCTTGCGTAATTTTCATTGGGAGAGAAAAGATTGTTTGTCGCTCCGTTCAGGAACAAAAGCATCATCGGATCGATTGTCATGTCCTTGACCAACTGTTTAAAGTTTCCAAGACAATTCAACCGGTACTTTTCATGCATTCCGTAAACAGCTTTCGCCTCATTGGTCCCGTCCACACCAAAATGGTTGTCCCAGAACAAACACATTTTCTCTTGAATACTCACGGTTGGCTGATTGATGCGCTGCATGAACCAAGCTCCCAATGAATACAAGCGTGCATTATTTGTCGGACTGGGACTAGCCGGATATACGTCATTAATCCAGGTCGACCCAACTGCCGTGATAGCTTCATCAGGGTGAAAAGCCAATGGAGGCGAAACACTTGGAAGAGTTAGCAATTGGGCTACGGTAGCATTCATCCCATTCGATACAGCTTGTGTAATCTGAGTAAAAGTCGGACCAAACATGGTTCTTCGCAACAAATGAGCAGCTTCTGCTTTTGTCCACGCGCCAGTGTATGGAGTTAAACTTAATGAGATGGGCTCCTGTACATTTTCTTCAGGAATCATAATAGTATGTTTTAGCGGGAGGAATTTAGCACAAAAAGTCGGAACTGACAAGATGAACTAAGTATCTTGCGATTTTCAACTAGTTTGCGCTATAAAGCCCCCTATTCAACAACCAAAATGCCCCGATTTAGTATTTAATCAATTGACTTGTTTGCACATTCCCCTGATTATCCTGGATTCGCATCAAATACGTTCCGGCATGCCACATTTGGGCATCCAATACCGTTAAGGAAGTATCCAAAGAACCGGTTGCAACCTCACGTCCGGACAAATCATAAACTGCGTAAATTCCATTAACATCCGTTTGAATGGTGAAATTCGCATTACTTGGATTCGGATAAATGCGCGCTGCTGATAAAGACCATTCGTTCAAGCCCAAAGCACAGTTATTCAAGGCATCAAATGTAGGATCGGTAAATGTAAAGGTTCCTCCATCCGGACAACGAGCATAGGAAATATCCGTTGTTTGGGTTCCGAAATCAACTTGATCATAAATGGTTGTTCCGTCCGAAAGCACAACAGATTCACCCGAAGCACTCAATTTGAAATTGGCATGCAACCCACTTTGCTCGGAGTCATTATCCACCCAGATAACCAATACATCGTTGGCATTGACAGCAGTTCCGATTGGAATTTGCCATTTGGTCAAATTGGTAATATCATCTGTCAAATACAATCCTGACAAATCTTTTGCTGTTGAGGTATGATTATACAATTCAACCCAATCATCATTTTCACCATTTGAATCGGTCGCAGTTGAACCATTGTCTGCCATTAATTCGTTGATCAGAATATCGCCCAAAGCAGGCAAAACGATTGTAACATTCAAGGTGTGAAATTCATGTTCTGCGCGAGCCGGACTGAAAATCCCTGCATTTGCATTTTCAGCATAGATGTAATACTCCATCGTAATGCCATTCAAAACGACATCTGCTCCATAAACATGATCTCCAGACGCACCATCATTGTGCATTCCATCATCAAATAGTTGAACGCGGTTGAATCTTAGCGGATGCTCTAAACGGTAACCCAAATAAACCGAAGATTCATTTGTACAGGTAGCCGTAATCGTAACTGTTTCTCCGTAATTGGGTGAATTATTACTTGCTGCATAAGCTGTAATCGTTGGAGCCGCCAACAAGTAGTCCGCATTCGACTGAAAATAGGTGACTCTTGCAGCCATCAATTGTTGAATTCCGGGAACGGATCCTCCTCCGGGTCCACCACCTGTAACCGTTGTTGTCAACCCATTCTGGAATTGTGTATAGGTATAAAACTTATACGGATCCGCCTGAACGGAAGCATCAATGGTAGTTCGCAATGTATTGGCTGTTGTCAGGTAATCTCCGGAAGCAAAAATTTCCTGAACGATGGTTCTAAGATGAGCCATATACATGCGTTTATACATCGGATTAGCGAGTATTTTCTGGATCAACGGATGATTTGCTGACGTACTGTTTGAAAAAGGATCAAGTGTAGTTGCCGTATAGGACTGCCCTTGAGTTGGACCTCCGGGGAAACCGGCGAAACTCATGTTCAAATCCCAAACAGTCGGAATAAATCGGTCATTCAAATCCCTGTACAGATAATAATTCTGACGAAATGCTCCGGAGTAGGAATCCAGATTCACCAATACATTGTTGAACGCCAGCATCCAGATTGCGCGATCCATGTCCAATTTGGATTCAATTGTCGAAAAGTTATTGTTCAGGGTATTTGTCAAATCCACCAGATCATTCCATCCGTAATCCGATTTCAATTCGTAACCATTGGCATAAAGCGAACTATCCGCACCCAAATATTTCAAATCAGGATTAACCGAGGTTCCCTGACCTGCTCCCCCAATCGGATTGCACTTGAAAAATGAGCCATCGGATGTATAATAGTGGTCGCCATTGAACTTGGAATTAATCGATTCTGCGCTGGAATATACCCCACGCAATGTTCCATTGATATAAACATTGGCAAAATTTGCCTTCGGACAATCCATGTACTGTTCCAGAATTGCATAAGAAAGCACCTCGCGAATCACGGATGGGTCCTGATATCCATTCTGTAATTTGATATCTGTATACCCCTGATAATCGTAACTACCGTGTACATAATCCAATTCGATGTGGATAGGGTTCTTATTGTTATTTTGATTATAGGAACTGTTTCCCTTGTATTTTACACCAACACTGTCGAAGGAAGTTCCATTGATCCGAACAGAATCTGCCAACAAATAATCTTCCGTTGTGGAAGCAAGTGCATCCAGCTGTGCATCCCAATTCGAAGCACTGAAGAAAATCTCGATCTTTTGAACGGTTGATCTGTCATAGAATCCCTGTGCAAGGGAAGATTTAGTAAAAAGGGTGCACGTAAGCACCACCAATAGGAGAGTCTGTTTCATCTTGTAGTTTCCCCTAAGATGCAAACTATTACCAAAAGTTTAATAAATCATTAAAACAAAATGAATTGTATCAATTTTTTTCTGTGAAATCAGGATTTTCTGAAGTGGAATCGACAAAAACAATGTTTCTCTTCAAACCCGAAAACTTGGTTCTTTTTACAGCACTTCCTTTGAAAAGGGATTGGAAAGTAAGTTCATCCAATTCCAGCCAGTCTTGCTTTGAAAAATTCAGAATTTCCAGCTTCGGTTCAAATTCCAAATTGTCATGGGGCTTCGAAAAGCGGTTCCATGGACAGACATCCTGACAAATGTCACAACCGTAAACCCAATTCTTCATATTACCACGAAACAACTCGGGTAAATCCGAGTCTTTCAATTCAATGGTTGCATACGAAATGCATTTGGAGCCGTTCACAATATAGGGAGCTTCAATGGCATCTGTGGGACAAGCGTCAATACATTTGGTGCATGTACCGCAATAATCGCGGATTGGTCCATCAGGTTCCAATACCAAATCGCAGATAATTTCAGCCAGGAAGAAAAAGGATCCTGCCTTGGGTTGAATCAGATTCCCGTTTTTTCCCAGCCAACCCACGCCACTTTTTTCGGCCCACGCCTTTTCAAGGATGGGTGCACTATCCACAAAAACACGCCCTTCAATTTCTCCGATTTCTTCCTGTAATTCGGCTACGAGTTGTCTCAATTTCGCTCTGACAACATCGTGATAGTCTTTGCCATATGCATATTTCGAAATCAGGAAGGAATCAGCTCGTTGGGTGGTTTGGGGGAAATAATTATATGCCAGGGAAATAACCGTCTTTGCCCCCGGAACCAAGATGCGTGGATCCAATCGCATATCGAAGTGGTTTTCCATGTAGGACATCTTCCCATGCTTTTCAGTCTTTAGCCAATTGACCAATCGGGGTTCTTCCGATGCTAAGAAATCAGCTTTGGAAAACCCCACATGCAAGAAGCCGATTTCTTCTGCTTTTGTACGAATCAGATTTTTTAATTGATCTTGTTGCATGGTTTAGAACATAGCGACTTGTTTGTGTTCTTATTGATACGAACGGCATATAAAATTACACATACCGATCGAGTTTTGAAAATAACAAGAGCTGATTCCGTTTAAGCCAATAATAACTAAACTTTTCGTTAATTTTTCTCGGCGAAGTTGTTATTCCATATCTTTGCGAAAACAAAAATCATCTCTATGAAAAAAATCATTTTATTGATGCTTCCTTTAGTTGTTGCGTCCACCTTATTTGCTCAAAAATCCGAATACACTTATGTTGAGGGCCTTTTAACCATTGATGGAGTAGAAGTAGCTAAAATCACCAAGATCAAAGACACCGAAAACATGGGTCTAACCAGTACATTCGAAGTTAGTTCAATGGACGGAGAAAAATTGATTATCGCTGCATACGCGGGCGAATTTGAACAAGATCCCAACAACAATATGGATCATTTCTACCGTCTTACTTTTTTGACTGCTAATCAAATTGGGATTTTCACCGTATCTAAAATGGGAGCCGAAAAGTCGTTTGCCAAGCTACTAGGGAAAAGTGGAATTTTTGCTGATGGAAAATTAGATGAGCAAAAAGTACAGGAATTTATTGCAAAGAAAGGAAAAGCACCAAAGATCGCTATGAATTATACTCTTGTTGGTCGTAACAAAAGCTGGCCTATCAATTTGAAAGAGGATAAGAACATTGAACAGGATTCAAAAGTAATCGGAAGCTTTAAGGATATCAGTGTGAAAAGCACAGGTAACGATACTTACGAATTCAAATTGCCTTCCGGTGTGACTATTGCCAAAGCAACATTTACAGGTGGTAACAATGCGAAAAATTGTGAAATGCAGACGATGAAAGACAATTTGAAACGTACTGTCCCAATGGCTTCATCTGATAATGTAACATTCAGTGCATCTGCTATTGACCGCAATCAATTGGTATTGGAACGAATTGTAAAATGGCTGGTAGCCAATCAATATTTATAACAGCTATCTAAATAGTAAGGGCGGAAAATTTTCCGCCCTTACTATTTAAAACAATCCCCCTTGCTGCCATCCGAAATCAAAACCCAGATGCTCAAAAGCCTTTTGAGTTGCTTTTCTTCCTCGGGGCGTCCGCATCAGAAATCCCTCCTGGATTAAAAACGGCTCATAGACTTCTTCCAATGTTCCGGCATTTTCACCAATTGCAGTAGCAATCGTAGTAAGTCCAACCGGTCCACCTTTGAATTTATCTATCAAGGTTTTCAGAATACGGTTATCCATTTCATCTAAACCGTATTTATCCACGTTCAATGCATCCAGCGCGTGCTGTGTAATTGCAAGCGTAATAGTTCCATCTCCTTTTACCTGAGCAAAGTCACGAACTCTTCGCAAAATGGAATTCGCTATCCGTGGTGTACCCCTGCTTCTTCGGGAAATTTCATACGAAGCCTGTTCATGGATTGGAATATCCAATAACTCTGCTGATCGCTCAATAATGGAAACCAATGTTTCCAAATCGTAGTATTCCAATCTCAAATTGATTCCGAATCGTGCTCTTAAAGGCGCTGTAAGCAATCCTGAACGCGTTGTTGCACCAATTAGGGTAAATGGGTTCAATGTAATCTGAACAGTTCGTGCATTCGCTCCTGAATCAATCAGAATATCGATGCAGTAATCTTCCATCGCGGAATAAAGGTATTCTTCCACAACCGGACTCAACCGATGGATCTCATCAATGAAAAGCACGTCCCCCTCACTAAGGTTGGTTAAAAGTCCAGCAAGATCACCCGGCTTGTCCAAAACCGGACCGCTGGTGACTTTAAATCCTACTTTTAGTTCATTGGCAATGATATTGGCTAAAGTAGTTTTCCCTAACCCCGGAGGACCGTGAAGCAGCACGTGATCCAAAGGTTCATTTCGCTGGGTGGCAGCCTTGACAAAAATCTCCAGATTTTCTACCACTTGTGGTTGCCCGGCAAAATCATTCAATAATTTTGGGCGTAATACTTTGTCGTATTCCTTTTCCGGATTCGATGCTTCGGATCTGTAGTCAAATGATTCCTCTTCCATATACTGATTGTAAAAATACAAAATAGGAGTCAAGAGACAAGACTTCATGAGTCAAGACAAATTGAAAATGGAGAATTTATAATTGAGAATGCTTTTAAACGTTTCGCTCTTTCGTTGATTTTCCCTTTTAACTAATCAATTTGTCTTGACTCCTATCTCTAAAAGTCTTGGCTCAAAATGTGGTTAAAATAAAAAAGGCGACTCTTTCGAACCGCCTTTAATTTATGTAAGCTTTTTATTAATGATCTCCTTCTTCGCCCTCTCTTAAAGGAACAATTTGAGGAATAAAATCTTCTTCTGCTCCTGGCTTAGAGTAATCATATGGCCAACGGTGCACTTCAGGAATAGCTCCAGGCCAGTTTCCGTGAACATGTACTACAGGAGTTGTCCATTCCAATGTATTTGATCTCCAAGGGTTCTGAACCGCTCTCGGACCTCTGTAAATACTGTAGAAGAAATTGAATAAGAAAATCAATTGACCGAATGCTGCGATAATTGCAAACACCGTGATAATCACATTCAGGTCCATAATCATATCTTGTGTTGGCTTATCAAAATCACCGTACACAGAATAATCATAATAACGACGAGGAGCTCCTGCTAATCCAACAAAGTGCATTGGGAAGAATACTCCGTATGCTCCAACGATAGTCACCCAGAAATGTGCATATCCCAAACGCATGTTCAACATACGTCCGTACATTTTAGGGAACCAATGATAAACACCGGCGAACATTCCGAATACAGCTGACATACCCATTACAATGTGGAAGTGAGCTACCACGAAATACGTATCGTGAACTGCGATATCCAATGCTGAATCCGCCAGGATGATTCCTGTTACACCACCAGTGATGAACGTAGAAACCAATCCGATTGAGAACAACATAGCCGGAGTGTAGATATTGGAACCTCTCCAGATTGTAGTAATGTAGTTAAACACTTTTACAGCTGAAGGAATCGCAATCAATAAAGTTGTAAATACGAATACCGAACCGATGAACGGATTCATACCGGTAATAAACATGTGGTGACCCCAAACGATGAACGATAAGAAACCGATAGCCAGGATCGAACCGATCATTGCGCGGTAACCGAAGATCGGCTTACGTGAATTCGTAGAGATGATCTCAGATGTCAGACCAAGTGCCGGTAATAATACGATGTATACCTCCGGGTGACCTAAGAACCAGAATAAATGTTGGTACAATAATGGCGATCCTCCGTGATTCTCTAACATTTCAGAACCAACGATGATATCGGAAAGGTAGAAAGACGTTCCTGCCAAACGGTCCATCATCAACAACAATGCAGCTGATAATAAAACCGGGAAAGACAATACCCCTAAGATTGCAGTAATGAAGAATGCCCAGATTGTCAATGGCAAACGAGTCATTTTCATTCCTTTTGTACGCAAGTTGAAAATCGTAACGATATAGTTCAATGAACCTAACAAAGACGAAGCGATGAAAATAGTCATGGATACCAACCACATGGTCATACCCAAACCTGAACCTTCAATTGCTTGAGGCAATGCAGATAATGGAGGGTAGATCGTCCAACCTGAAGATGCTGGTCCTGTTTCGATAAACAAAGAGAACAACATGATCAATGACGAAATCAGGAACATCCAATAGGATAACATGTTCAAGAAACCTGAAGCCATATCACGTGCACCGATTTGCAACGGAATAAGTAAGTTCGAGAATGTACCGGACAATCCACCTGTCAACAAGAAGAATACCATGATTGTACCGTGGATAGTAACCAATCCTAAGTACATACTTTCTTTCATTACTCCTCCCGGAGCCCAAGTTTCACCCAAGAAAAACGATAAGAAGTCTGATTCCTCACCTGGCCAAGCCAACTGAATACGGAACAAGATGGATAATAGCATCGCTACTACACCCATGAACACAGCAGTCATCAAGAACTGCTTTCCAATCATTTTATGGTCTTGACTAAAAATATATTTAGAAATAAAACCCTCTTCATGGTGATGATGTCCATGAGCGTCGTGAGGTGCGTGTGCTTCGTGAGCTGCCATGATTTTATTTATTATACTGTTTTTACTTAATTAACTGAATTATTGTACTGCTGGTACTACTGCCACAGGTGCAGGAATTGAATCTGTCGGCGCTGCAGCCGGAACTTCAGCTGGCTTTGTCAATGCGTACGTCAACTTGAACACTTTCGATTTTTTCAACCATTCCTGACGCTCTTCCATTGTCGGTTTATGACCCAAAATCTTTTTCAATTCAGCTTGTTGTTTCTCAGAATCAACATAAGAGACTCCCAAATACCATTTATTGTATGCCGGTTTGTCCAGAACAACTACCATCAATTTCATTTTGTAGTGAGATGATCCACAGATCTTGTTACACATCAAGATGTAATTGAACTTAGGATTGTGCATTTTCTCGCGCATTTCCCAAGTAGCGATTGTAGGCTGTAATTTAAAACGTGTTGTTTGACCAGGAACCGTATTCATCTGAGCACGGAAGTGAGGCATTAATGCAGAGTGGATCACATCTTTCGATCTAAAGTTGAATTCGTAATCCTGACCTTTACATAAGTACAATGTATCATTCGCATTGAATGGAATATCGTCCATTGCACGCGCATCCAATGCACTGCTGTGACGAGCTTTCAACTGATACAACATACGAATCATACGCTCTTTTCTAGCCAAATCTTTCACCATCAAATCATGATCTTCCGGAACGAAAATCAATTTAGGGTCATTCAATTTAGACTCCAAAGCGTGAATACCTGTTGAACTGTTTTCCATGCTGTCAATTGCATCCTGGATCGTTTTCGTAGTCAACAAAGCCAACGGGTTGTTTTCGTTTGTCAATTTGTAATCAAAGTAACCCAAGGTATTGTCATCACCAGCCAAACGAACTGTCCAGTCAAATTGCTTAGAGAACAACTCCAATCGAATGGCTTCATCAGGAGATTTATCTGTTTGCTCGTTCCACGATTTCAAACCTAAGATGATAATCACAGCAAGAACAATTGCCGGAACAACTGTCCATACCAACTCCAAACGATTATCGTGTGGGAACCAATATGCTTTTACTCCAGGTTTGCGAACGTACTTGAATGCAAATCCAAAAAGCAATCCGTTCGTTAAGAAGAATACTGCAATAATGATAAACATGTTCAAATTCATCAACCAGTCAGTTCCTTTTCCATGAACCGAAGCTGCCTCTCCACGACCTGTATAACCATACTCTACGAATAGGTACAATACAGATGCGAAAAATGCAAACATAAACACCAATAATAAGGTTGCATTCAAACGGTTATCGCGATTCGGAACATCTTCCTCACGACGATTTCTTAATTTAGAAGAAAGCTCATACATGCGCACCAACTGTGCTATGGCAATAACTCCTAAAATGATAACTATTAATACGATTAGCTTTGTCATGTTTTTTATTTTATCGTAACAACAAGTGCCCTATTAAATTTCGTGGTGAATACTTTCGTCCAAGAATGGGTGATTTACCGGCATCAGTGGAGCTTTCGTTAGGTTCGTTAAGATGATTCGAATAAAGAACCCTAAGAACAATAAAGCCATACCGATTTCCATCGCACCGATGTACGCGGATTTACCCATTGAACCTCCCATTACCATCAAGTATGCATCTACCCAGTGACCTGCGAAAATGATTACTCCAACTGCAGTCAATACACCAGCGTGTCTTTTTGCATCGCGAGACATTAACAACAACATCGGGAATGCGAAGTTGATGAAGAACATACCGAAGTACAATAATTTGAAATCCTCAATACGTGTTAAGTGGTATGTTACCTCTTCCGGAATATTTGCGTACCAGATCAACATGAATTGAGAGAACCACAAATAAGACCATAAGAAAGATGTTGCAAATGTCCATTTTCCTAAATCGTGGATGTGGTTTTCATTTACTTTACTTAAATATCCTTGTTTTTTCAAATACAATGTCAAAGTCACCAAAACAACCATTGTTGAACACCACATTCCTGCGAATACGTACCATCCGAACAAGGTAGAGAACCAGTGTGCATCAATTGACATGATCCAGTCCCATGCAGAAGTTGAAGAGAACACCGCAAAGAATACAAGGAACAAAGCTCCCTTTTTGTAGTTTTTGAAGTGAATCGCAGTTCCTCCGATTTTATCCTCTTCCAATGAACGCATTTTGAATCCTCTCCAGAAAATGAAGTAAACACCCATGTAAGCCAATGTTCTGATCCAGAAGAAAGTTTGGTTCAAATAAGCTGATTTTTTTACCAGGATCGGATCGTGCTCTACATGTGCATTGTCCATCCACATATAGATACCTCCACCTTTCATAAGGGAGATAGTCAATAAGGTAACAAGCATCAAAGCAATACCATATGGTAAATAACCAGCCACTCCTTCAATGATGCGCTTCACAGAAGCATACCATCCTGTTTCAGTTGCATACTGCAATGCCAGGAAGTACAAGGCTCCTAAACCGATTGCGAAGAAGAAGAAGCTATCAACCAATAAGTTCCCTAAGAAACGTGTTTGAAAATGTTCTCCGTTATGATGAGAATCTGTAAACTCAACCCAAACACCCAAACAGATGCCGATAACTCCTAACAACATCAGGATTACCGTAAGGGATTTTGCTTTTGATGAAACTTTGAATTCCATTTTTATTCGTTTTCTTTCTTAGTAAATATTACATTGTCGTATCTGGCGCTTGTGCCATAGAACCCCAAGCCGGAACACCGTTTGCATCAAACGTTCCGTACTTTGCATCCTGGAACTTTCTTACATAGTGCACCAAAGTCCAGATCTCTTTCTTATTCAACAAAGAAGCATGTGCCCCCATCATGTTTTTACCGTAGTAAATAGAATAGAACATCTGTCCTTCCTTGATTGCTAAACCACTCAAAACAGCCGCACCGGAATAAGCACCGGATTTCACCATCGGACCTTCTCCGTCACCTTTCTCACCATGACAGTGATTACAGTTGATTTGGTACAATGCTTTTCCTTCTGCGAAAATCTTATCAGCAACCTCCTTGGAAGTCAACTTCAATGGATTCACATCAGCAGCAGCCATTTTATACTCGTAATCCGCATCTGCATTCGAAGACAGATCATACTGGTATAAACCGTGTGATGCTGCAAACAATCTACCTGGCATACGGTGGTATGGAAGTAAGGTATGGACAGTTGCCGAATCAGTACCCATATAAGGAATTGCATAACGCGGTGGAACCATTGCGGAACGTCGCATTTTTAGTTCATCATTGATCTGACCACGAACCTCACCATAATCAACATATGGTTCAATCGCAGGAGAACGATACATATCAGGCATGTATTCCAAACCTGCACTATCAGGATCAGAAGTACACGCTGCCGCTAGCAACGCTACTAATGAAAACTGTGCAAATGCCTTGAATTTTACTTTCATCTGTATTGGTCTTTAAAACGCTGTAAGACTTACGCTCTACAGTTAATTAATGAATATCTTTTTGATCTACTTCTATCACTCCAGTCTCATTCAACATCGCCATCAATTCCCCTTCGGAAAATTGACCGTTGTCAGACAAACGCAATTCCATTACGAACTTATCATCTGTTGTACGAGGATCCGGATTCGTTGCAGGCATTCCCGGCAAAGTCTTATTCAATAATAAATAAGTGATTGCCATCCCGTGAGCAGCACACAAAACCGTGAACTCAAACGTAATCGGAATGAAAGCAAGTACGTTGTCCAGATAGCTGTCATTCGGTTTTCCACCAATGTTCATCGGCCAGTCATGAATCATGAAATAATTCATTCCAAAAGTTGCCAATGCAGTTCCGGTCAAACCGTACAAGAACGCCATAATACCTAAACGTGTTTGTTTCACCCCAATGATCGGATCAATTCCGTGAATCGGGAACGGAGAAAACACGTCAGCTACTTTAACTCCTTTAGCGACTAACTTCTTTGCGCCATCTTTTAGCACATCGTCGTCGTCATACATTGCATAAATTACTTTCTCTGCCATGTCTCTCTATTAATGATTATGAGTATTATCATGGTCATCGTGTCCGTGACCGTGTTTAGCAAAATAAGGGTGAACCGGAGCGGTATCGTTCTTATAAGATTCACCTGAAGATTTCAAGATTGTTTTCAATTCGTTCAAAGCCAATACCGGGAAGAAACGAGCAAACAATAAGAAGAATACGAAGAACAGACCGATCGTTCCGACATATACACCTAAGTCGATATGACTCGGGTAGTGCATAGACCAGGAAGATGGTAAGTAATCGCGGTGAATGGATGTCACGATAATTACATAACGCTCGAACCACATACCGATGTTTACAACGATCGAAATAATGAATGTAAACAATAAACTTCTGCGTAATTTCTTGAACCACATCAACTGAGGAGATACCACGTTACAAGTCATCATGGACCAGTATGCCCACCAGTATGGACCTGCTGCTCTGTTGAAGAAAGCGTATGCCTCATACTCAACACCTGAATACCATGAAATGAATAACTCTGTAATATAAGCTGTACCAACGATCGAACCTGTTACCATGATTACGATGTTCATATACTCCACGTGTCTTGTGTGAATGTAAGCTTCCAACTTCATTGCCTTACGCATTACTAGTAGAAGCGTCTGTACCATGGCAAAACCAGAGAACACGGCTCCTGCTACGAAGTAAGGAGGGAAGATAGTCGTATGCCATCCCGGAATAACCGATGTGGCAAAGTCAAAGGATACAATCGAGTGAACCGAGAATACCAATGGAGTAGCTACCCCTGCAAGTACCAACGATACCAATTCGAAACGGTTCCAGTGCTTAGCGCGACCTGACCATCCGAAAGAAAGAATCGAATACATTTTCTTTGGAATCGGTTTCTTCACTCTATCACGGATTGTTGCGAAGTCAGGAATCAAACCGATGTACCAGAATACCAAGGATACGGAAAGATAAGTTGAAATCGCGAATACGTCCCATAACAATGGTGAGTTGAAGTTTACCCACAATGATCCGAAGTGGTTTGGCAATGGAAGCGTCCAGTAACCTACCCATAAACGACCCATGTGAATCAACGGAAACAAACCTGCCATGAATACCGCGAAAATGGTCATCGCCTCAGCAGAACGGTTAATCGCCATTCTCCATTTTTGACGGAACAATAACAATACGGCAGAGATCAGGGTTCCGGCGTGACCGATACCTACCCACCAAACGAAATTGGTGATATCCCAAGCCCATCCGACAGTTTTGTTTAATCCCCAAACTCCGATACCTGTTCCTAACAAGTAAAAGATACATCCTACTCCGTATAATCCGATAACCAAAGCGATACCGAATAAAATGTACCACATGCGTGGTGCTTTATCCTCAATCGGCTTACATACATCCTCAGTAATTTGATGATACGTTTTGTGACCTAGTATGAGGGGTTCACGAATTGCAGCTTCCTTATGCATTAGACTTTAATTTTAAGCAATTAATGATTTGACTTACTTTCATGTTTCTCAGCATGCGCTCCATGACCAGCATGATGCTCTGCAGCTGCCAACTTATCCAAATCAGCGTTTTCGTTGTTACGAATTTTAACCTGATACCAAATATTTGGTTTAACACCTACTTCTTCTAAAGCCTGGTAAGAACGTTTGTCAGCAGATACTTTACGAATCTGAGAGTTTACATCATTCCAGTCACCGAATGTAATCGCTCCGGCCGGACAAGCATCAGAACAAGCAGTTTGAACTTCTCCATCCTGAACGGTTCTGTTTTGAACTTTCGCATCCAATTTAGCTGATTGGATCTTTTGAACACAGAATGAACATTTCTCCATCACACCACGAGTACGAACTGTGACATCCGGATTCAATACCATACGTCCTATATCGTCCTGAGCAGGATTGATTTCAGTAAATTTCTTGTAAGATGGGTAGTTAAACCAGTTGAAACGACGAACCTTGTAAGGACAGTTGTTAGCACAGTAACGTGTACCGATACAACGGTTATAAGTCATTTGATTTAATCCTTCATTGGAGTGTGTTGTAGCAGCAACCGGACAAACCGTTTCACACGGAGCGTGGTTACATTGCTGACACATCATCGGCATGTGAACTACCGCAGGATTTGCAGTTGGGATTTCAGATTCAACATAATCCAAATGTCCTAAAACAGGATCCTTACGTGTTCCTACTGCAGCCTCTTCGCTTGAAGCGAAGTAACGGTCAATTCGCAACCAGTGCATTTCACGACCTCTGCGAACTTCGTCTTTACCAACTACCGGAATGTTGTTTTCAGATTGACAAGCAACGATACAAACTCCACAACCAAAACATTGGTTCAAGTCGATTGCCATTCCCCAACGGTGACCAACGTGTTCAATAGGATGTGCATCCCATAGGTCAAACTCTGAAATCGGAACTTCACCTTCATGTGTATGTAACACGTGCTTGTGATTGTAAGTTCCAGGCTCTTCGTTTTGATAAATATCTAAAGTAGTTTCCTTCACAATTGAGTTACGGGACATCACCGTGTGGTGAATTTGCGTAGCTGCGATCGGGTATTTTCCTTTTGCGATTTCGGATGTCAAAGTACCAGCAACATTGTTTTGGTAAGTTCCATTTTCCCATGTAAGGAAACGGAATGCATTTTTACCAACCGATACGCGGTTACCTTTCTCATCTAATTGGAAACCTCCATACTCTTTCGTTACGAAAGCTGCATTTCCGATTTCTTCATTCCCTTCACCACGTCCGTAACCCAAAGCGATACCGATAGTACCGGCAGCTTGTCCCGGTGATGGATAAACAGGAAGTGTGATTGATTCATTTCCAACTTTCACAGTTGCCATGTTCAATCCGTTCTCCTGGTCGAAAGTAGTTGCATAACCATCTTTCTTCATTGTCTCAGGAGACATGGTAATGTAGTTATCCCAAGTCACTTTTGAAATTGGATCCGGCATCTCTTGCAACCATGGGTTACCTGCCATATCACCATTTCCAATACCTGCTTTTTGGTATAACACTACTTCAATAGAACCCGCTTTTGGCAATTTACCAGCAACTTTGCCCATGGAAGCGTCATTGAAAGCCGGAGCTGCCATTGGAGGCATCACCATGTCTTCGTTACAGCTATTGTGAATAGCCATCTCCCAATAAGTACTGAAGTCTGTATATTTCGTTTGACCAGGGAAACCATATAGTTCCCAATTCTTTTGAATGTATTCGTATGCTACACGTGAATCTTTTCCTCCACGGTTTTTCAACCCTGCCCAAACTAACAAAGACTCCATAGAAGAAGCTGTGTCAAATAAAGGACGAATAGTTGGTTGTGCGATTGCGTAATGACCAGCTTTAGGATTGAAATCCATCCAAGATTCCAATGCATGGTGATCAGGAGCAATGTATGAACATTTTGTAGCAGTCTCATCTCCGTAACCGGATAATGAAACGCTCAATTTCACTTTTTCAAGGGCAGCTGCAAACTCCTTACCGTTCGGCAAGTTGTAAACAGGATTTGTTCCCATAAAGAATACTGCATCCGGACCTTTTCCAGCGATCACATCAGAAACCAATTTCTGCATTTTCGCATCTTCGGATTGGAACATCTGCAATTGTTTGTCGAAACGGATTGTTTTTCCGTAAGCTCCCAATACGCTATTCAATTTATTCGTAAGAATCTGAATCGCTTTATTGTTGGAACCTGAAACAACCAATGACATTCCTTTGGAAGCTTTTAACGCTTTTGCCGCAGCATCTGCAACAGCTTTCGCCTCTTTCGGTAAAGTGGAAGCAACGCCTGTGTTCACTCCAAATTTTCCAAGGATATAAGACAATACGTTTGCCTGCTCACTTGGCTTGATCATTCCACGGTAATCCGCGTTTGAACCAGTGATTGACATAACAGACTCGAACTGGAAATGTTTGTTCATCCACTCTCCATCCGGATTACGGCGTTTACCATAATCAGCAGAGAATGCATTACCAAGCAACCAAGTACTTAAGAAGTCTGCACCGATACTCACAATTGTTTTAGCTTGTGAAAAGTCATAATCCGGAATAGAACGCATTCCGAAAGACTCCATATTTGCTTCACGCATTCCAGCGTAAGAAATTGCATCGTATTGGATAAAGTTAAAGTTCGGGTGAACTGTTGGCATTCCAGCCGCATCTTTCGTTTCTCCGTAGATACTTGTAGACAAATCTACAATTGCACCTTGCATAGAAGGAGAGATCACTGAGTTTGCAACAAAGGCAACTTTACCTTTTGATTTTTTAATATCAGCCAAAGAAGCTTTAACAGCTCCATCCAATTTATCCCAAGAAATATCTTTTCCTTTAGACTGAGCCGTTTTCAAACGAGCACTATCATAAAGTGAAAGAACAGATGATACGATTTGAGGAGTCAATGCCCCTTGTGTAAATCCGAAATCTTTATTTCCTTTAATAAAAATAGGTCGACCTTCACGTGTTTTAACTACGATACTTGCATACGCATTTCCATCATAATAAGTGGAAGCATACCAAGTTGCAACACCCGGTGTTACGTTTTCCGGTTTAACAACGTAAGGAATAGCTTTAGTAACCGGAGCCTCACAAGCTGCAACTGTAGCAGCTGCAACACTGAATCCTAAGAATTTCAAGAAGTCACGACGTGCCGTAGATGTTTCAGCAAGTTGATCATCACCTAAGAATTCGTCAACAGAAACAGACGGAGCAAACTCACGATCTCTTGACTCAACGAATGCAGGTGTTTCATGCAATTCATCAAGACCTTTCCAATATTTTTTTGACATAGCCATAATCTTTGTTCTACTGTTCGAGATTGATTAATAGTGACATTTAGCACATTCCCAACCACCTAATTCTTTAACCGTTATTTTTTTGTCCGCTAGGAATTTGTTGTATAATTTTCTGTCTTTTAGCAAACGGTTATGTATTTCGTTGTAATAGTTGCTTCCTTTTGAATCCAATGATCCTGAAGAGATTTCTTTTTCAGCGTGACATTCGATACACCATCCCATTGTCAAAGTAGCTTTTGTCAAAGGAATATTCCCTTCTACCTTGTTCAATTCAGCAACCGGTTGAACTTTCGCTGTTTCATTCATCTTCGCCATATCACCGTGACATTGCTTACAATCAACCTGACCTGCAACAACGTGTTGTTGGTGATTGAAGTAAACGTGATCAGGCAATACATGTACCTTGTTCCAGATAATCTCTTTTGTTTTTCCTGAATAGGACATGGTTGCAGGATCATATCCGGCAGCAGCATAAATCTTAGCAATTTTCTCTTGCTGTTCAGGAGTATTTCCAGCAATCTGTTTGTGACAGTTCATACAAACATTCACAGATGGAATACTAGCAGTTTTTCCGTTATCAACTGAATGGTGACAATACTTACAATCGATTTGATTTTTACCTGCATGGATATCATGCGGGAATTCGATTGGTTGAGACGGTTGGTAATCCTCCAATACACCGATCGAGTAAAGCGAAAGGAACAAGGAAACAATCAATGAAAGTGTAATCACCAATCCTCCAAGACCAACATAACGCTTGTACTTCCAAGCCCATGCCTTAAACTCCTGAGAGAATGAAAGCTCTTCATTTACCGATTGACCGTCGTTTTCTTTCGTTGCATTTCTCAACTGACGGCGAACTCCACCAACAGCCATAATGATCACAACGAAAACAACTCCCATCAGGATCCAAACCCATGAAAGACTGTCTTCTTCTACCTCACCGGTAGCAGACACAGAACCACCTGCGGATGCCCCGGCAGCTCCTGCATTAGCCGGATCATTCGGATCAGGTTGGGAATCAACCCAATCAAAAATCGCGTCGATTTCCTTTTGCTTTCCAGCCAAATCCGGAAATGTATTCATCGCAGTTGGTTTCGAGTTAGAAACCTGCTTTGCATACGGATCTGCTGCTGCTGCTGCACTCCAGTTAGCTACCCATTGATAGATAGACCCTTCTTTTGCTCCACCAGCTGTCCATTTATCACGGACGTGAAACAATTTGGGACCAGTACCATCTTTGTGAGGAGCGTGACATGTAGCACACTTCGCTTTGAACAAGGCTCCACCATCTGGAGCTTGAGCTAAACCATCAAATGCACCAACAACAAACACTGTTGAAAGCGCACCGATACACCATTGTTTTATACTTCTAAACATCTGATTATTAGATATTTTTGTTTCTACAATACGTTGTCAATACTATGTTAACACAGCAATTAACGTTGGCAAATTTAGAAGAATAAGGGGTTTCCGTGACAGTTTTATGACAATTTCTGCACGTGTTTTTTTAATTTAAAATGATTCTAAATAAGTTTATTCTTTCACATTTCTTAACAATACCCTAATTTGCTACAACTTACATCCGTTTCGGGTGGTTTTAAGCTCCTATTCCGGTATGATTTTTTTCAGTGAATTCAGTAATTGAGGATTGAATTGAGCACGTGCAAAATTTCAATTAACTTTGCCGAAAGATGTTCGATATGAAAAAAATGATTTTGATAACAACCCTATCGGTTATTTCCCTTTTCGGAAATGCACAAGTAGCTATCGTAAAAGACAGTAGAATTGATGATTTGGTGCGTAATCAAGGGCAATCGGCAACTCCGGAAATCAATGGATATCGTCTCCAATTGGCATTCGACACAAACAAATCATTCATTGACGATGCACGGTCGAAATTCGTTTCGATATTTCCGAAAGTGGACACGTATGTAGAATTCATCGCACCACATTATTTCCTGAAGGTTGGAGATTTCCGGACGCAACTGGAAGCCGAAAAGGTGAAAACGGCTACAGCTGCACAATTCCCTACAGGTTTCGTGGTGAAAGAGAAGATCAATTTACCGCGAATCGACCAGTGACTTCGACTCCGCTCAGCCAACTTATCCGATTCTATCCAGCAATTTTAATCCTTTAATTTCTAATTAAAAGGCTCTCTTTTGAAAGCACTGACCGGGTCAATCTGTCGATTTTATTCCGGTGACTGAGCGGAGTCGAAGGCACGAGAAATTGCTTTCCCCGCAACATACCCGCTTGAAACAGAACCCTGAATGAGGTACCCACCAGTTGGAGCATCCCAATCGATCATTTCACCGGCAACAAATACGTTTGGAAATTGATTCAATTCACCAAACTCTGAGATTTCCGAATCAGCAACTCCTCCAGCAGTCGAAATCACCTCATCGATCGGTCTGAATCCTTTGATTCCAATCGGAAATTCCTTGATCGCTTTTGTCAATTCCTTCGGATTCAGAAACCGCTCTTTGGAAACAAAAGTCTTGATCCAAAAAATAGCTACTTCACCCAATTTCAACTCTTTCAATCCTTGAGATGGATTTTTTGCCTTTTTCAAAATTTCAAAGACTTTATCACTCGTCATTTGAGGTTTGAAATCAACTTTAAAAACGGGTTTTTCCATTTTTCTTAAGGCGCCATTAATCGCATAAGCAGGTTTTCCTTCTACCCCATATTGAGTAATGGTTAAATCACCTGTACAGCTTTGATTTCCACAACTAGTCTGAATATTCTTTAAAATTTTTCCTTCCAGGTCACCCAGCCAGTTTTCATACAGAACCAAGCCCGAATTACTCGGTAGAAACTCATTCAGAGCAATCCCCTTTTGCGCAAGAATCGGAAACCAGGCTCCATCCGAGCCGGTTACAGACCATGATTTTCCGCCAAGGGCCAAAACCAGGTAATCGAAATCCAGCTTTTCCGTTTTGCCAGGGGTATTGAGCGAAGTCGAAATATCCACCTCAACCTGATTTTCATCAAAGTTCACAAAGCGTGTATTCAACATAAATTGCACTTTCGGAGCTAGAAATTCCTTCCAGGCATTCAACACCTGGATCGGTTTAATCTCATCCGCCGGAAAGATCTTTCCGGACGACCCCACTTTTGTCTCGATTCCTATTTGCTTCAGGAACTTGATCCAATCCTTGTTTGAAAACTGTCTGATTGCTTTCTTGATCCACTCTGAATCATACTTATCCCGAAATTCACTGGGTGTTTCAGAATGGGTCAGATTAAACCCGCCGTCTCCGGCAACCAGGAATTTTCTTCCTACACTGGCCTTTTGGTCCAATAATAGAATTTCACAATCGCTCTTCAACAATTGAGTGGCAGCCATCAATCCAGCTGGTCCGCCACCAATAATTATGATTCGTTTCAAATTTTTGACTGGTATTTTGAATAAATTAGTTCGTTCCAAACTCTTCCCCTCTCTCCTTCTCTCACACTGAAACAAAATGAGAAATACCTCTTCACTGGTTACACTTTCCAGACCCGAGTTTGAGTGCAATTATTAAAGGATTCACTCGCACACTCTTCCTTCACACCCGCTTAGCGGTAGTTGATGGTGATTTTTGCAGCCAGTTCCTTTGCCTTATCGGTAATCTGTTTTACTTCCTGATCTCCGGAATACAATACAACCGCCATCCTGCGATAAGGTCGTGTAGTTGGTTTTCCAAAAATACGCACATCCGAACCTTCTACTTGCAATACTTCTTCCAAACCGGAAAAAGTAGGCGCATTTTCTGATTCCTTATTCGCCAATACAACAGCACTTGCACCATTCTTCAAGGAGATGATCGATGGAATCGGTAAACCGAGAATTGCGCGTGCATGTAATTCGAATTCGCTAAAATTTTGGGTTCCCGCAAGTGTTACCATTCCGGTGTCGTGCGGACGTGGAGAAAGCTCAGAGAAATAGGCCCCTTCTTTCGTAATGAAGAACTCCACACCCCATAAACCGGAACCACCTAAAGCTTTGGTCACTTTCGCAGCCATATCCTGTGCTTCTTTCAAATGGTCGGGATGCATCGGCATAGGTTGCCAACTTTCCTGATAATCACCACGCTCCTGGCGATGACCTATCGGGGCACAGAACAACGTTTCTCCGTTATTTTGAGTCACCGTTAAAAGTGTTATTTCGTAATCAAATGGAATGAATTCTTCCACAATGACTTCTTTCAAATCACCACGTGAACCTTCAATTGCATAGGTCCAGGCTTTCGCTATTTCCTCTTTGGAACGGATAACGGATTGACCTTTACCCGAACTGGACATCAATGGTTTCACAACACATGGAATACCAATTTCCAAAACAGCCTTTTCAAATTCCTCCCCTGTTTTTGCATAGAGGTACTTAGCAGTCTTAACTCCCAAATCTTTTGCAGCCAAATCGCGAATTGCTTTGCGGTTCATCGTAAAATTTGCCGCTTTTGCTGAAGGAATGACCTGGATTCCCATTTTCTCATACTCGTAAAAACGTTCCGTACGAATCGCTTCAATTTCCGGAACAATCAAGTCCGGACGATGTTTTGCAACAATAGCATCCAACGAAACGGCATCCAACATGTTGATTACTTCAAATGAATCAGCAACTTGCATGGCTGGCGCATTTTCATAACTATCAACAGCAATGACTGTTTGTCCCAATCGTTGCAATGCGATCACAAGTTCTTTTCCAAGTTCACCGGAACCGAGGAGTAAAATTTTCTTTTGCATGGCACAAAAGTAAAGTTAAAAGTGAAAAGGAAGAATAAAATAAAGCATCGAATACGGATGAAGAAGGAAGGAGAGATTGTCCTCGTCATGCTGAATTCTACATTTTGAATGGAGAATACCCCGCACTTTTCCAGTTATTTACCGCAAAACAGCAATAAACTTTTAGCGGAAAATGACGTCATATAGATTATTAACTATATTTGAAATTAACATGAAGGGAAAATTAACAGATTTGTTGCACACATACAATGGGATTTCATTGGAAGAATTGTCGCGTGCTCCCCTAATGAATCGTGTCGATGAGAAATTTGCCTTTCCCATCACCAGCCTCGAAGCCTTTCTGGATGAAATGCGCCCCTATTACGATGTGTTAAACATTGACGGGAAAGTCATCTTTGATTATACCAGCCAGTATTTTGATAATTCAAATTACGGATTTTTTCAGGATCACCACAAAGCGATTCCCAATCGTTTCAAGGTACGAATCCGAACATATCTGGATAGCAACAAATCCTATCTGGAGGTGAAGGAAAAGATCAAAGGCAGAACAGATAAGAACCGGATCAATATTGATGGATTCACTTCCGATTTTTCGGACGATCAACGCTCATTCTTAGAAGAACGATTGCGCAAACAAATGGATTTACAACCTGTCATGGTGAATAGTTATCGCCGGATCACATTGGTAAACAAATTGGTGGAAGAACGTCTGACCATCGATTTTGATATTGTTAATGGAACTCTGGATACACCCAACTGCAAGAACCAGACACTTTCGTCCATTGTCATTGCAGAATTGAAACAGCCACGACTCGATAGAACTTCTCCATTCTATCAATTAATGAAACGGGAATTAATCCGTCCGTTTCGCATATCAAAATTTTGCTTTGGAATGATTGACCTATACGATGAAAATCGGCTGAAATCAAACAGATTCAAACAAAAAATGCTACTTATACAAAAACTAATAAAAAAATCATCACATGCTTCTCTCCCACAAGCCAGACTTTGAATTGTTTGGTATTTCCCTTTACAACTCGGACCTCTACCCTCTTTTATTTAGAATGACCGTAAACCTGGTGGTTTTAGTCATCCTTATTCGTTTCATGTACTATACCAAAGCAAGAAGAAAAGATTACCTTTTCACTTACTTCATGATTGGAATGATTACGTTCTTCCTGTGTTTCGGATTGAAGAAACTGGATATTGACACAGGAATGGGGCTGGGACTCTTCGCTATATTCGGGATTTTGCGCTATCGCACCGAAGGTATTGAGATCAAGGAGATGACCTATCTGTTCCTGGTAATCGGTCTATCGGTTATCAATGCATTGGCATCCAATAAGATCTCATTGGCAGAAATGGGCGTCATGAACGGCGCATTATTGCTATTGGTAGCCGGTTTGGAATACTTGTGGCTGCTGAAACACGAAACACGCAAAATCATTGTTTATGACCGGATTGATCTGATCCAACCGGAGAAATACGACGAAATGGTAGCTGACGTTCAAAAAAGAACCGGATTGAAGATCAACCGGATCGAGATCGGTAAAATCGATTTCTTGCGTGATGTTGCCCAATTGATGATCTTCTATGATGGAGACATTCAATCATTCGGAACCGGAACCGGACCAAGTGATTCGGAGTAAATCAACGATATTCAAAATATAAACAAGCAGGGGCGGAAAATTTTCCGCCCCTGCTTGTTTTCAAAATGCTGTAGGTTGTTTGATCGGATTATTTCCGAAATCATTGTAGTTTTACAACACCAATATGACCTTGCCAAAACGAATGAACACGCAACTCACAACAGACTTATGAAATACTTAGCGCTCCTTTTTTTGATGATTAATGGTCATTTATTCAGTCAAGTAGTCAATACGGGGATGACAGCTAATTACGACTCATTGGAAGTTGGAAAAGTAAAGATCGGAGGTCTAATTGATGCCTACTATGGTTTTGATTTCAATCACCCGGAAACTTCCGACAGACCTTACTGTGTTTCATCTCCTCGCCACAATGAAATCAATATCAACCTGGCTTACATCGAATTGCAGTATATCAATAAACGCGTACGTGGGAGATTGGTTCCCGGATTCGGAACGTATGTCAACGCAAACTACGCAAACGAAAAAGGCAGTCTGAAAAACCTGATTGAAGCAAACGTAGGAGTTCGCATTTCAAAAAAAAGAGATATCTGGGTCGATGCTGGAATCCTCGGTTCGCCCTTCACCAATGAAACAGCTATTTCCAAAGATCACTTGATGTATACACGTTCATTTGCTCCGGAATACGTACCCTACTATTTGACCGGTGTAAAGGTGAGTGCGCCGATTGGACAGAAAATAAAAGCATCCGGATATATTCTCAACGGTTGGCAGGTGATCAGCGATGTGAATAATCCGCTTTCAGTGGGAACTCAGATTGAATACCGACCATCAAAGACCGTATTGATTAACTGGGACACTTACGTTGGCGATGAATCCTCCAAGTTAACTCCGGATAATCGTACACGCTATTTCACAGATCTTTATTTAATCTATAATTCCACCAAGAAATTTTCGATGACCTCTTGTGCATATATCGGTGTGCAAGACAAAAAAGATTCACTGGGCATTAAATCACAAGCTATTTGGTGGCAAGCCAATTTGATAGCAGGTTATCAGTTCACCAAAGCGATCTCATTGGCAGGTCGAATAGAGTATTATAATGATCTGAAATCCGTACAAGTTGTTCCGATAACCTCTGTAAAAGGATTTGATGCTTATAGTGCGGGATTGTGTTTGAATGTAAAAGTGGGCGACAATGCCCTTTTCCGTTTGGAAGGACGATCATTCTATTCAGATCGGAAAATGTTTATCGGTCAAAACAAACAGGAAACGAATTGGAGCAACTTGCTGATCACTAACCTGACAGTTTGGTTCTAGTAAACATCCCTTAAGCTCGTCTGAGCATAGATAATCTCTACTTTTGAAAACAAAACAGTACTAACATATATTATGACGATAAGCACTTCTAAAAGAACAGTAAATAGAATATCCTTTTTAGTCATCTTTACAATGTTAGCTCTAGGAACAATTCTTAAGTTCTGTTCAGACAACTACCGGCAAAAATCACTTAAAAAAACAAGGGAAACTTGGGCAATAGTTACTCAAAAACCACAATGTGGCAAGGGATGTTTTATTAAGTACAAATATTTGAATAATCAGAATCAATTTGTTTTTTCAAGCGATTGGGGAGGTAAAGTCGGAGACTGTCACAAAAACCGAAAATTAGGAGATACTATTTTTATTCGCTATTCAATTTCTGATCCTGAAATTACGGAGATGCTTCATTGTTTTTGGAACGAACGATTAAAAGAAAAACTATTGAACAAATAGGGAATCTGAAGAATAAATCTGCGTCATCTGCGTGCCAAAAACAAAAAGGGCATTCCAAAGAACACCCTTCAATAGCATAAGCTTATACGAGCACCATGCCCGTGCTAATCTACCAATTAAACTTCTTCTTCTCTTTCGGTTCCTTTGCTGGTTTCACCTTCTTTTCTTTCGTCATTTCCGGAAAGTGAACTGCCAAGCCAAAACGGATGTTCAATGCATTCAACCATTCTTTATGCGGTTCCTGCTTACCATAGATATTCGATAAGCCCAACGAATAAGAAGGAATCAGGTAAACCGAAGCAAACCTTGAAAAACGGTACTGAACCCCTGCTGAAAACAACAGATTGATTCCCGCACTATTCAATCCTTCAATGGTTCTTGTATCCGGAATATCCAAACTATTACCAAGCGAATCCATGGCAGTCGTTTTCGTTTTCAAGCTCAAAGGAATATAAGGCTGAATACCCGCTCCTGCAAGGAATTGAACTTGTTTTCCATACGTGAAATACACTTGTATCGGCAAAGCAAGCATGTTATACTTACGGTCGTAGCTATAGGAACTGTCATTTCCAGCAACTGTCGATTCAAACTGATAGGATTCTCCATAGCGATCGATAGACAAACCTGCTTCGATGCTGAAGTATTTATGAATACGGTTCCGGATCCCTAACTGGTAGGTCCAGCGATTCACCATCTTCTCATCTGCTCTCAAACCAACTGGTCTACCAAACAGATCCCCGTTAGGCTCAATTTTGTGGGAACCGATACTGTAACCGGCACCGATAAACGCAGTAAAATCCATCAATCCTGCATCCGGATCATATTTTTTACGAGGAGCCTTTTCTTCCTTCTTGGATTCTTCGGCTTGTTTCTTTTTAGTATCTTCTACTTTTCCTGTAGAAATTTGTGAATGATTCACAAAAGGACTAAAAATTAATAACGTTAGGACTGCTAATTGTTTCATGAAAAGCTTATTTTTGGTAGAATTGTAAAGATACAATCTTTGGTTAAAAAATCGGTTACACTTAAAATACCTATCAATGGCTAGAAAAGAAAAATTGCCTAAGAAGAAGAAAAGTTTTATTCGCAGACTTTTCAAATGGACAGGACTTACCCTGTTATTCCTACTAATTGCAATCATCCTGATCCCTATAATTTTCAAGGATGAGATTAAGGAACTGGTATTGAAAGAAGTGAGTAAATCCCTGAAAGCTGATGTAACCATCAAAGACTTCGATCTGACCTTTCTATCCACATTCCCAAATGTCACTATCCAATTATATGACACGAAGGTAACAGGTAGAACGGAATTTAAGGGCGTAGAGTTGGCAAGTGTCAAAACTATTGAGGCACATGTAGGTTTATGGGATGTAATCGGTGGGGATGAAATCAAAATCAACGCAGTTCATATTTCCGATGCCAAGTTCGATATACGCGTGGATCCGGATGGAAAAGCGAACTACGATATCGTGATTCCGGAAGAAGACAAACCGGTTGAAGACAAGGGGCCATCCAAATTTAAAATGTCTTTACAAGAATACTCTTTAAAGAACATTGAGATCGTTTACGACGACCAGGCTTCCGATATGTATGCAAACATCAAGAACCTGAACCATACCGGAGAAGGTGATTTAACAGCAGATGTGATTGATTTTGCTACCAGCACACAAATAGATGAATTGACCTTGGAAATGGAAGGCTTAAGCTACCTGTCCAAAGTGAAAACCAACGCAGACGTGAACCTCTTAATGGAATTCAAAGAAGACGATTCCAAATTCACCCTGAAGGAAAACAACTTTGCCTTGAATAATTTCAAGATGTCATTGGATGGGTTCTATCAGATGTTGAAAGACCACGATCAGATGGATTTGAAGTTGAACACGAAAGAAATCAGCTTCAAGGATTTGTTGTCATTGGTGCCAAGCTTCTACCAAAGTGGTTACGAAAGCATGATCGCGAAAGGTGATTTGAAAATGAACGGCGAAGTGAAAGGCCGGATGGATGAGAAGAACCTACCGGGATGGGATTTCGGGTTGAATGTGAAAAATGCCAGCATCAAGTATGCCGGATTGGGTTCAATCAATAACATCATTGTAGACGCAGGTTCGAAATTCGCAGGAGGTTCCAACTTGGACAAAATGACCTTGGACGTGACGAAATTCCACTCGGAGTTTGTTGGGAACCTAATCGATGCCAATTTGAAATTGCGCAATCCGATGACAGATCCTTTGATCGATTCCAAACTGAAAGCACGAGTGAACCTGGCAACCATCGGCAAAGTAATGCCATTGGCACAAGGGGAATCGTATAAAGGAAAACTGAACGCGGATGTCTCATTGAACGGACGCATGAGTTCCATTGAGAAAGAGCAATACGAGAAATTCAACGCAAAAGGGGTGATCGAATTATTCGACTTCCTGTACAAATCAAAAGACCTGAACGAAGATGTGAATGTCAAAGACCTGACTTTGCGTTTCAGTCCGCAAAACCTGTCCCTGGAAAAAATGCATGCAAGCATGGGGAAATCAGATTTCGCTATGGACGGGAAAATCGACAATTACCTGGGTTATTTGTTTGGAAACAGCAAGGAAGACCAATTATTGAAAGGTGCGTTCAACTTCAACAGTAACAACCTGGATCTGGATCAGATCATGGGAGTTTCCAATGCTCCTGCAGCCGCAAATACGGCTTCTGCTGAACCTGCTCCGGTAGACCCGAATGCAGAACCGCTTTTGATCCCTGAAAATGTGGACTTCAATTTGAATACCAATATCCAGAAATTGCATTACAACGGAATTGATGTGAACAACATCAAAGGAAATGTAAATATGAAAGAGGAAGTGGCTTCCCTGAACGGATTAACCATGAATACCATGGGTGGAACCGTTGGATTACGCGGAAGCTACAGCTCCAAAGACCACAACAAACCGGCAATCGATTTGGGATACAACCTGAAAGAGATCGACATCCAGGAAATCACATCCCACTTCCTGACAATCGGAAAACTGGCTCCGGTTGCAAAATATGCAAAAGGGAAATTCAGCTCCAACCTGAATATGAAAGGTGATCTGACAAAAGCATTGGAACCGGTTTACAATACATTGACCGGTGACGGGGATTTCTTCACCAATACCGTGAATGTAAGCGGATTTGAGCCTTTAAAGAAATTAGGCGATGCTTTGAGCATGGATAAGATCTCCAATCAGACATTCAGGGATGTGAAAGCATTCTTCAGCTTTAAGGATGGAAAAATGAGCTTGAAAAAGCCTTTGAAAATCAAGATGAGCGGAATTGATACGGAAATCACAGGTTCCACTTCGTTCACACAGGATATCGACTACAAAATGTTGCTTCAGGTGCCAAAAGCAATGATTCCTGGTGGAATTATCAAAGCAGCTGAGCAGGGAATTTCAAAAGTAAATGGATTAGCTCCGAAATTGAATATCGGTTCCATTCCGGACATCATTCCTGTAAATGCCCTGGTGGGTGGAACGGTCACCAAACCGGTCATCAAAACCGATTTCAAGGAGGCCTTGTTGAAAGCTACCGGAAACCTGAAAGACAACTTGAAGGAAAAAGGAAAAGAAGTGCTCGACAAAGCGAAGGATTCCGTGAAAACCATCGTGAAGGATAAGGTGGAAGAGGTGAAAAAAGACCTGATCGCGGAGAAAAACAAGATCATGGCAGATGCACAGAAAGAAGCCGACAAACTGAAAGCCGAAGCGAAAAAAGCGGCAGACCAGGTGCGTGCCGAAGCAGACAAGCAATGCAACGATGGAATGGCTGCAGCCGGAAGCAATCCTATCAAGAAAAAAGGAGCCGAAGTAGTTTGTAAGGAAGTGAAGAAAAAAGCCGAAAGCAGTGCAACCAAAATTGAACAGGAAGGAAACACCAAGGCAGATGCAATCATGAAGAAAGCTCAGGATAAAGCAGATGCTGTGAAATAAGTGAGATCATAAGAAAAAAATCCCGTTTCGGCTAAGCCAAGACGGGATTTTTTATTTATCAGTGTTATTCAGAGATCGTATGTGACTGTCTCGTTGCGAACAACTTTGCGGTATGAACCAAGTACAAAATTCGGGCGTTCATAAAGCGAATGAATGTAATTCATCATCTCTACCGTATTCAACACCCCAAATTCTTTTCTGCGGTCGTCCATTTTATAATTCTCATAGTTAGTATCCCCTTCTGATGAATTCGAAAGATGCATCAATAATTCCGTCGTGTGAAGTTTCCCTTTATCACGAATCCTTTCCAGCTCATCCACAAGCCAGGAGACACCCATTTTGAGCGGTTGTCCATACCAATGACCACACATGGAATGCGGTGTTCCTCCCGCCTTTTCCTTCAGGATTCGTTGGCGTCTTTCCATCGTGTTTTCAGACAACCCCTTAGTTAGAAGCAAAGCAGTTCTTTTATTATGCAAACACTCCGCCAATGCCTTAACAGCAGCTAACTTAATCGGATCCGCACCCTTTTCGGGAAAATGCTTCACCCCTTTTACCTGATCCCATCTCAAGGGACTTCTTGCCGGAACCTTGTGCTCTTCTCCCAAATGTGCAATAACACTGCAATAATACTCATCGAATAAATGCACATTTTGATGAGAGGAAAAACTGTCAATTCGTTCACCTCCGATAATATTTTTCAATTTATTGAATTGTGCCGTTAATTCCTCCGCCATATCGTCGTTGGCCGAAGGATGGTACGCCCAGTTTTGCAAGCGGCGGAAATGATACACATCTCCGATTTTTTCAGTAAATGAAGTTTCCTTTTGCACCACGCTCGGACCGAAGGTCGTACAAAAATGCAGCCCGATACCGCATAAATTTCCGGATTCGTTAATGGCAGAAGCAAGTTCACGGATTTGATCCTCCGTTGCCATATTCGCCAATACCTGAACGGAGGTGACCGTTTTTCTTCTTACGGAGAACAGAGTGCCCTCATTCACTCCCGGATTCAATCCATAATCGTCTGCAGTTAAAATTAGTTTGCTCATGTGAATAGTTTAATACTGTAAAATAGGTAATTCAATTGGGCCAATCCGGTACTTCTATCATTAGAACCCTGAAAATAAACGCAATATGATACAATAATAAAACAATATTTTCTATTTGGGAAAGACCTTTAGAAATTATAAAACCGGATCCGGTAAATGAGCTTCACAATCAATTACTTCCTTGTTTTTTTAAGTGCGGGCAGACTGAATTCTTTTGGAGATTAATCTTTTGGTAAAACCTCCTTTCTGATACGCTCTATCAATTCATCAAAATAATCTTTACCGAATAAAGATTTACCTTGTTTTAAACGGTCATCATCCAGTACAAAACCTTTAGTTAGGTACTCTCTTAAAACATTGGTCGCCCAAATACGAAAACGTGTTGCGTTTTGAGAATTAACACGGTAACCAACTGAAATAATGGCATCTAGGTTAAAGAACTCTATCTCTCGATTTACTTGTCTATTCCCTTCTTGACGAACTACTCTATTTTTTCGAGTAGTTGAATCTCTGTCTAACTCTCCATCGTTGAATATGTTGAGTAAATGATATGTTTAACCCAAATCTTTAGTAACCTTCCTCATATACAACTCATTCCGCGCTTTCAACAAGCCTTCCAGAATCTCCGAAGACAAGTCAACCAACTCTTTCTCATCATGAACCAGGTCAATCGAATTTACGCGTTTGGTCTGTTCAAAATACCAATCTGCCAGTTCATCCGAGATATCCGCTTCCTTGATGCCCGAAAGAATAAAGATCTGCTTATAGAGATTGAGATGCAGCGGACTCGTATCCAAGCCGCTAAGACTTAAGTGGTGAAAATGCTTGTGCACCTTCAGGTCATCCACAATGAGGCCAATGAGCAATTTGAACAAATCCTCAAAAGCAATGGTAATCGAATGTTTAGTGTTCATAGAGGTTTAAGATTTCATGTTCCATTTTCAATAGTTCAGCTTCGATCAGTTTCATCTGCCACTCCATCAAAGCTGTTTCAATTTCGGTGTATGTCAAGCGACCTTCTTCATAGAGAAGTAAACTTTTCGTGTAAATCAATTGCAAGTTATCCGCTAATTCCCTGATTTGTTCCAGCTTCGCTTTGTTATTCAACCGGTATTGCTCTAGCTCCAATTGGTGTTTCTCCAATAACCTATCCGCCACTTCCTTTTTGCGCTCGATTTCCAGTTGCTTGACTGCATTCAATTGGTTTGTCTTCAACCATTCTCCCCGATTAAAAAGAGGAACGTTCAAAGAAACACCAATTCCTTCATAGAGATTTTGATTGATTTGATCCGTGTATGATTTTGTAGGACTTCCAGGCAGGGAATAGTCCTTGTTATTGGTGGAAAAACCGGTTCCGACCAAGCCGCTCAACGAAATGCTTGGTAACATATCGGAGCGATCTGATTTCAATTGATGCCTCAGTAATTCCAATTCAATTTCAAGTGATTCCAATCGGTACTTTTCCTGAAGTTTCAGTTTATCCCGGATCATGGAAGTGGAAGTAAAATCTACCGTGAAATCAGTTCTCAAAGGTGAACCCATCAAAAAGTTCAGTTGCATGGTCTTTAATTTCCATTCATTTGAGAGGTTTGAAAACAATTCCTGTTCCCTCAGCAAGGAATGCTGGCTTTTCAATGTGTCAATCACATTGATCCGACCCTCCCGGATCAACAGACGCTGAATGGTTTGTATCTGAATGTATTTTTCGATTCGGGATTGCGTTAATTGTTTTTGTTTAGACAACTTGCAAAGCGTGACGTATGTCTCAATCACCTGAATTTTCAATTCATTCAGTTTGGCACTTAAAGCAAGTTCGTTCAGCTGAATGGTAGTCGCATACACCCTGCCTTTGCGGAAGTAATTGAACCCATTGAACAACTGCACACTTGAATTCAATCCAAAAAATTGGGAGTTCACTGAACTTGTAGCAAAGGTATTGGTGAATGGATCAAGTCTACGTCCAAAAGAAGTATTGACTCCGGCATTAGCAACCAGATTGGGGAGTAAACTCCACCAATGAAATTGCTTATCCAACCGGGAACTACATATCAGACTGGATTCTGTTGCAGTTTGACTGGAATTTACCAATGCCCGATCAATACAAGTTTGCAAGGTCAGTGATTGCTGGCTCAGTGAACTTGAAACGATCAAAGGGAATCCTATGTACAAGAACCATTTCATTTGATCAGATCTGTGAATTGTTCGAAGAAACGCGCCAATAAGCGCTTGTTTTTTGTAATGATCTTTGCCACTCCCTTTAATTGGGCTTTCGGCGGGATTATTTTATGGTAACTGGTCTTCAACTGCTTCGGTAAATCTATTCCAACCTCGTATTTTCCTGCCCGATCGATTTGAGTCATGCTCGATACCCTGCCTTCCAATACTCCAAATTCTGATTTTGGAAAATCAACTAACTCAATAAATACGCTTTGGCCCACGCGAACTTTTCCAGCGCCTGAAGCCTTGATAGCCGCCCGTGCCGAATAACCACTTCCTTTCGGGACAATAACAATAGAGGCTTCATTGGTTTTATAGAAACGATTTACTTGAAGTGATTTATTAAATAGTACTTTCCCGGAACAGGGGGCAATCCATGCAGAATTTTTCTCCCATATCCTGAAACTGTTTTTAAGTGCAGTAACTCCGACTTGAATCTCAGTCAATTTCTGCAAATTTTTCATTCGGTCATCGTGTTCCAATCGCAAATATTCTTTTCGCAACGAGTTGAGTGTGATCAGGTTTTGAACGTGTGACTCTTTCTGACTCTGGACAGATTGCTGAGCTTGTGTTTTTGTGCGTTTATCCTGCGAAAGTGTCTGCTTTGAAATAGCACTTTGATCTGCCAATCTTTCGCTGCCTGCCAATTGCTCTTCAATCAATTCATACTCATCTTCGGAAAGGGTGATTTTCTTACTCGAAATAGCTTGCAATTGTTCCCGAAAAGCAATTTCACGCTGAATGGACGCCAGTTCTTTCTGAATAATATTTTCCAAATGCTCCCTGTTCCATTCATTAATTTTGGATTGGATGGTTGCCCATTGCTCCTGAAAAGTACCCAATTGCATTTTCCCGGCAGATTCCGGAATCAGCTGTTGAAACCCGGCATTCAATTTTTCAAGCTGATTCAAATAATTGGTCGCTTTTTGAATATCCTCCGCCTTTGCCTGAATATCAAACCGGGCGATCAGGTCGCCTGCTTTAACTACTTCATTTTCTTTTACGTTCAAGGTTTTTAGCTGAATATAGCTTTGATTGGAAAGCTCGATTGGCGCTTTGGATCCGGTCACTACAACATCTCCGCTTACTTCATCCGGATAGTTGATGAACCAAGCCAATCCAACAACAATGAGAATAGCAATTAAAAACATTCCACTTCCCGAACGGATAATCCAAGCCGGTGGATGTGAAAGCATCTCATTCATTGGTTCGCTTTTCAATTCAATGGGTATCTCTTTTCTCTCTTCCATCGTTATGAATTGATTTCAGCCCCATCCATTTTCTCCAACTCCAACTGACTTTGAACAAGCGTATAATAAGATCCACGCAATGCTATCAGTTCGGGATGTGTTCCTTTCTCAACAAGAATTCCATTCTCCAATACAACGATTTGATCCGCATTTTTCACCGTACTTAATCGGTGCGCAATGACTACGGCTGTTCTGCCATCAAAGAACTCATCCAAATTGTGCATGATGATCCGCTCATTCCTGGAATCAAGGGAACTGGTAGCTTCATCAAAGAACAAGATCGCGGGATTTTTATACACTGCACGGGCAATCAGAATACGCTGTTTTTGTCCGCCACTGATTCCAACTCCTTCACTTCCGATCTTTGTATTATAACTTAATGGAAGACCTTCTATAAAATCCTGAATATTGGCTATTTGCACCGATTTTTTCAGTTTTATCTTGTCAATCACTTCTTCTCCAATTGCAATATTATGTGCGATTGTATCATTAAAAATATAGCCATCTTGCATGACTGAGCCGCAATTCTCCCTCCAAATCCGTTGTGTGAAATTTCTCAGATCAGCAGAATCAAGACTTATCTTCCCGTTTGTTGGCTCATAAAATCTTAAAAGAAGTTTCATTAAAGTGGTTTTTCCACTTCCGCTTGCGCCAACAATTGCAGTCAATTTCCCAGAAGGGATTGTCAGATTAATCCCTTCCAAAACGTTGGTTTCATGACCCGCATATCGAAAAGTCACATCTTCAAGAATTAGATCTTTGTTCACTGGAAGTTCATTCAATCTCTCCGAATTTTTTGGTTCTTCATCTTCCTTATCATGAATTTCAATAAGCCTTTCAAGAGAAATTCTAGCATCTTGCACAGAATAAATGAATGCGAGGAATTGGGAAATTGGCGCGTTCAACTGTCCGATTATGTAAGAAACTGATAACATCATTCCTAAAGTCAACTGTCCATCTATAACTAATTTTGCAGTGTAAAAACTCACCAGGATATTCTTGAGTTCATTGATAAATGTTGCGCCGTTACTTTGCAACTGTTCCAATCGGAGGCTTTTAATGCGCAATTTGAACAATCTGACTTGTATCCGTTCCCAATCCCAACGTTTTTGTCTTTCCGCATTATGCAATTTGATTTCCTGCATTCCAAGAATCAATTCCACTATTTTTGATCGATCTTCTCCTCCTTGTGAGAAGCGTTTATAATCTAAATCTTTCCTTCTTTTAAGAAAGGTTCGAACCCACAGAAAATAGATTGCACTTCCTACTAAGAAGATTAAAAAAACCGGCAAACTATAAATAACCAAAACAATACTGAAAACCACAAAATTGAAAAAGGAGAAAAGAACACTCAATGTCTGATTTGTGAGAAGCGTCTCTATGCGATGATGGTCGTCAATCCGGAGCATCAAATCTCCCATCTTTTTACTATCAAAAAACGAAATGGGAAGTCTCATCAATTTGATCAAAAAGTCTGATACCAATGAAATATTAATCCGGGAACTTAGATGCAACAGAACCCAACTTCTGATAATATCAACACTCATTCTACCAATAAAGACAAACAATTGTCCAAACAGGATCAAGTAAAGAAAATGAACATCCTTATTTTGAATACCAATATCTACCACACTTTGAGTTAAAAATGGAAAGATCAATTGCAAAAGACTTGCAGCAAATAATCCAAAACTCAACTGAACCAACAATTTTCTGTATCCTTTTAAATACTTAAAGAGAAATCTAAATCCATTTCGATCATTCCCCTTATGATCTTCATCATTCTCTTTCAATAAAGGCGTCGGTTCAAGTAATAAAACAAGACCTTCCTCTGTGTTTTCATGCGCATGAACTCCAATCCAACTGTTTAAAAATTCGGTTTTGGAATAAACGAGTTTTCCTCTTCCCGGATCAGCAACATATATTTTTTCTCCTTTAATTTTATATACAACCACATAATGTTGCTTATTCCAAAAACAAATACAAGGTAACGGAGCTTCTTTCTTTAAGCTTTCCAAATCGATTTTCACTGCCAAGGTCCGAAAACCAATAGTTTCTGCTGCGTCACTAATGCCTTGTAAACTGCTTCCCAATCTGGTAGTTTCAGATAAGCCACGCAATTTTTCCAAGGAGAATGAACTCCCATAATATTTGGCAATCATGCGCAAACAAGTGGGTCCGCAATCCATTGAATCCGGTTGTAGATATGTCCGGAAGGGTCTCATTTGGGTACGGATTTAATAATTAGTTGATGAACCGGAATTATATTCGGATAACGCATTAGGTACATTTAATTTTCAATTTGAGATATATGAGATTCTACACCATTTCTAAGTGGTTAATTTTTAATAAATACAACTTCAACACGTCTATTCCTTCCCTTATTTTCCTCCGTAGTTTCCGGAACTAACTTTTTGGTGTTCGAATAACCATTACATGAAATCCGATTTGCATTAATTCCATGCTTCACGAGGTATGATTTAACCTTCTCAGCACGATGCAGGGATAAAATCAAATCTGGTCGGCAACAAACATGTCCATTCAATTTAATATGAAGGGTAGTATCCATTTCCATTATGACCTGAAGCATTTGGACATGTTCCATTGAATTCTTCACAATATTGGTTGTTTGCGGATGGAAATTTATTTCGAGGTTAATCGGAACACCGAATTTAATTTTAGGAACTACACGATATAGGAGTATATCAACTCTTCGATAAGAGGCATCATTGAAATGCGCACCTTTTCTTTGTTCGTTTTGATTGACACTATCAATTATAAAATTTTTGATTTGTGTTGAGTCGATTAATTTCGAAACAGCAAGCAATCTTTTCGATGCAAGGTTTTTATTATATAAAAGATTTCCTATTGTATCAGTGTAAGAAATCAACCGAATTATGCCATGAACATCCTTTATTTCGTTGAGTCTACTAATAAGTTTTGAGGGATTTCTAACAAGTGAACTACCTGAATCAAAAGAAACCGAAATTGAATCTATCAATTTGATTTCTGCTAAGTCTTGAGCAAATGATTTGCCAAATGGGAATGCCCCACAAATCAATGTTAAAAAGAAAAGTTTCATCCCCATATCCGAGCATTTATTTGATTCAATGTATCTTCGGAAATTTCGATTCTGTTGCCCTGAAAACTAATACCACATTCTTTTTCTGATAAATAATTTTCTTCACCAGCCCATAGACTAATGAAAGGATTATAGGTGCATTTTGAAGGTTTTCCATTTTCAATATCATCGACAGTAAAGGCTCTGCAATCCGTGCAAAGCCATCTGAACTCGCATACGGAACAAACCAATAACTTATCTTTTGTAAGCTCCCATTTTTCTCGAAACTCTCTCAAATCAATGACCTCAGAGAATGTAACTGAATCAACATGTTCATATTTCTTTTCTATTGATGGGCAATTACAAATGAATCCATCTTTATCAACACTTATTTTATAGGCTAAACAACTATTATAATTCCGATTACGGATATAAGTCTGGCTATTAGCCGCGAAATAATCTTGTGAGATATTTCCGCAATTCTCATGTGATACTGATTGCTGACTTGTAAAGATTAAGTTGTAATGATTTGTCTTTAGTTCGAATCCTGCAGAGGCATTATAAATAACAATGCTGCTTAAACGAAAAAAATGTTCCTCTAAATTTGAGTCTAAGAAGTGTTTCAAATTCTCATCAAAAGGAACCATTATTTGAATATATTCAATAGTAGTTTCGTTACTATGTTTTTGAATAGAGTTTAGATGCTCCACAAACGATGAATAATCAAGAAACCTCACTTCGAGAAATTGTGTTCCAAGTTCATCTAATCGCATTAAAACTGATTGTAAATTCCAAGAGGAACTTCCGTCTAGTTCTAAAATGGCATTATTTATTTTTGAAGTGGGGTAGTAATTCAAGGGAAGCGGTGTTAAGCATTCTCCAAGCTCAGAATCAATCAATATGCCTAACTCGTTATCCAAAATGAATTTTTCATACTCTTCAATTTCAATTGTAGGCGTTTGCTCCAAATAATCAATCAGGTCATTAGGAACCAAATGAGGTTCTCCATTTAACAAATCAACAAGCAGTGAGCGATTGTAGCCCTTAAGGGGGACCACGTTCGGAAATAGTTTTAATATCTGATTATTCGTCCTCATAGTTTCTTTTTAGAATCAATAATCAATGAAATGGGAGCCGAAGCCACCAATAATTTCTCCAACCGATCCATTTTGAGCTTTTTAATGTCGATTTTTGCTCTTTCTTCTCTCTCCTTATCTTTCTTTTCGAAATCTGCTTTCGGATAGACCTTTGATAAAATCGCATCTACTGTTTCAATTCCCTCCATACTTTTCAATTCATCAAAAATTTTGCAAGCTCGTAATCTACATTTGAGTTTGTTGATAAAGAAACAGCACCATATTGACCATTTGGGTTTACTTCCAAAAAGACATATCTATTATCTTTCGTAACAACTATATCCAAGGACCCGAAATTCAAATCCAGTTTCTTCATTAATTTTTCAACCTGTGTTTCAATTCGTGTCGGTAATGTGTAATTACATGTTCTCATACCCGAATCGTATCCTTGACGGTAATCCAATGAGGCAATCTCACGGCTCTGCGAAAAAATCGCTTGTGAATAGGTTTTTCCATCCAAAAAGATGGTTCTGATCTCAAATTGTTTGTCTAGCTTTTCCTGAAAAATGCTCAAATCAAAGAATTCCGGAAGCAATTCTATCTCCAATTCCCCGACAGGAACAGTATAACCTAATTGATAGCTTTCGATTTCGCCCGATTCATTATAATTTGTGTACTCGTATGGAAAAGCAAGTGATTTTGTAATAATTTCACCCTTACAACTATTCCAAAATTCAATCAGGTATTGTTTCGACTTTGTAACTAGCGTTCTTGGTATTTCGAGATTCAGTAAAGTGCAGATTTCGAGAAATTCAATTTTATTATAATTCCCAAATCCGAATTTTCCCAAACATCTTTTATTGTGAAAACATCTTTGAATCTGCTGATACCTTGTTTTAATATGTTCACTTGAGTATATCTCTAATCCCTTTTGGGAAAATTGACCTGTCCCAAACCGACAAACTTGTATATCAGTTCTTCGATACCAAACGGATTTTATATCATTTGAACTACATACGAATTGATTGTTTTTATAAACCTGATAATCAAACTTATTTTTTTCGATCAAGTATTCCAGCTCAATTGCATCATCTTCCAAAAAGACTTCAAATGGCTCATTGTAATAGTTCAAATAGGAAAGAACTATTCTGGAATTCAAATCAGTTCGTTCAGTGAAAACCAGTATCATCAGAACATCAATAGTTTAGTTGGTATGAGGCAATTTTTAACTAATCCGATCTTCAATCGATTAGCAATTATTTCTTGTTTCTGCTCCTCTGAAAAATCAGTCTTCCCTGGAATTGCCAACATTCCATAAGGTTGTGGTAAATAAACTGTTGAATAATGACGGTCTAACCACAAAGCATAATGACTTGGTGGCATGCGCCCTGCAATCACTTCATTTAAAAATACAGGCTTCATTTCGTCAAAAAATGCTTGGTTATAGGACGAATGAACCAACAGAACAAATACCCTAGAAACATTACCCGGCAGGATCCATTCTCCGGGATAACCTAGTTTGTAAATGATATTCCGAAACTCAATCAAATTAAGTGAATCCACCAAAACAATTTCACGATTCACTGCATTGGTATCAATAACTGAATCAGTATAAAACTTCATCCTTGGAACTTGATCTCTGTCTTCCATAGCTTGTAAAACAAGCTTTAAAGAATCCGTATTTCCTCTCTTTAATTTTGCAAAATTATCATAGCCTTGTTGAACGAGTTTTTGTTGTTTTTTTGAATAACCTTCGTTCATAGTTTCCAGATTTATCTGAGGTATCTGATCCAAACAAACCATATCAAATCCATAAGTTGACCAAGCCTTTCTCAAACATTTGGCACTTTTCGTTTCCTTACCCATTTTCTTATAGCAATGAGCCATCAGGATGTATTCCTCGCAATAAAGTTTGCTATATCTCTTATTCACTTTAGATAAATGACCGAGGCATTTAGTATAATTCGAATCATCAATCGCATAACGGTATGCTGGATCGCAATCAACTTTGTAGTCAATGTGATTGATTTGTGCAGAAATGCTAAAGCACATTAAGAAGCTGAACAGGAACAAGGTTTTTTTCATTTTTTGGAATTTTAAATTATGCTAAATCCTCTGCTATGAAACAAAGCAGAGGATTCATTTAAAGAAACTGAATTAGCTGGTGATATAATCAGTACCTTCAGTTCCCGGAGGTTTGCCCGCTGGATTATAAGTTTGAGCAGCAGTATCTCCGTCTTGTCCTCCACGTCCATCATAACGCGTTAAGCGTGCAGGTCCGTAAGTAGTATCACCACCAGATACTCTTACTAAATTTTTCGAGTCAAATTTCTTTGATGTCAATGACTCCATTTTTTTAGTTGCCATAAGCTGAATTCTAATTTAAAAATGCCTACTCTTAATTACTTACCTTTACACTAGCATTTTCGGCAACACTACTAAGTGCAAAGTTTTCGCATTGTCAGGAGCCGGTAAACTGCAGAAATGCAAGGAGGTGTTACCGCACCTCCATTTTTTTATAGTATTCCGTGATTAAAAAATTCAGTGAATGACTATTTCAAGCAGTCAGGAATGTCCTAATTACTGCAAGAGGAATTGATCATATCATTGATTTTCATCTTGGATTCAGTTATTTCGAATAGTTTGTAATCTATTGTTCATCGATCCACCAAGCAGATCTGATAGTCGTTTTCTCTGGGCTTCATAAACATTTTTCATTCAGTCAGATATAGTAATTACAGCAAATTTATAATTATTTCTCAATAGTGTATAATTTGTGGTAATTTTATTACTCAAATAAGTAAACAACTTTGTCACATGCAGCATCGTGGCGAAATTGTAGAACGCGCAATCCGGAAAAGTGGGTATCCCATCAGTCAGATAGCCCGAAAATTGGGGAAGAGCAGAAGATGGATGTATCTGATGTTTGATAATTCCCAGGTAGATATCGAATCAATTATTTCGATAGGGAAAATAATACACCATGATTTCTCCAATGAAATAAGGGAGTTAAGTGCAATAAACACCAGTTCATTCCTGGAGCCGGAAACAAAATACAACAAACAGACAAAAGAATACTGGAAGAACAAGTACCTCCGATTATTGGAGAATTACAACGAATTATTGAAAAAAAACAATCCGAAAAAAGAGTAAAAAAGAGCCCGTAAAAGCACTTATGCCCTGCTCACAAAGCTTTACACTTACGACTCATAAGTGCGCATTTCAATTTTTCTTTCACCATACACACATTTGGATATTTTTTCCCTTAAACGCGCATTTAGTGGTAAACTAATTACTCGTTCGAGTGAAGATTTTTGTCTCTATGCAACATCGTGGAGAAATCGTAGAACGCGCAATCCGTCAAAGCGGATATCCGATCAGCGCAATTGCCAAAAAAATAGGCAAAAGCAGACGTTGGATGTACCTTATGTTTGACAACACTCAGGTGGATATTGAAACGATCCTTTCAATCGGCAATATCATTCATCACGATTTTTCAGATGAGATCAAGGAATTGAGCGCAATCAATCCCCATTCATTTGAAGATCCTGAAAACCAATACAACAACCAGACAAAGGAATACTGGAAGAATAAGTACCTGAAGTTGCTGGAGGATTATAATGAGTTGTTGAAGAAATCGAACGAGAAATAATACTTCGGCGCTTCGACTGCGCTCAGCGACCTTTGTCGTATTTCTTTACAATTTGACTGAATGCTTGCGTTGATGCTAAACATAGGACTAGCGTAGTCGAAATTGGTGACTGAGCGTAGTCGAAGTCCCAATTCTAATGTGTAGAACCCATCGTTTCATTTACCACAACAATGTAGTCCGCACGATTCAGGTGTTCCTTTTCCAATTTACGCACATCCTTTTGTGAAACAGTCGTGATCGTTCCGACACTTGTTCCCGCAGCATATTGCTGAACATACCACCCGATTCCCTGATGGAAATCCGAATGGAAGGCACCGTTCAGGAAGAATACCTGCTCACTTTTCTTCAATTGCTGCACAATCGAATACCCCATCGTCGCATCCTTGATCGCCTGTGCATAGGCAAAATTGATTCCGGAAGCATGCATTTCCCTTCCCATATTGATCAGCTCCACATATTGCGTCAAAGTAGAATCAAAGGGAAAAGGCAAAGGTGCCATCAGTTTCTTTTGCTCTGCCGGAAGGGAATCCAATGCTGTCAATCCCTTTTTAAACACCAGACTCGCGTATTTCCGTGTTACATTTGCCGCAAACGGCGTGTTCCCGTAAGCAATCGCAGAATCCAAAACAGGCTTGTAATCCGTTTTAAAATTGGTCCATAATTCGGTGGAATCTTTCAGCGCTTTGTAGGATTTCGTTGCGATGTAAGCATTCAACGCCTTCACCTGGTGCAATTCGAACATTTCAAAACCGACTCCCAGCTTCGGACCGGAAGTTTTTTTATTAAGTTCCATCAACACATTCAACTCCAACCAATGAGAGATCGGGTTATCATGAAATTCACCAAAAAGGACCACCTGCTTAGTGGAAAGTTTCGCCATCATTTTCTGAAAAGAAACGGGCTTCCCCTTGGAATCAAAAATGCGGAATGCCTCCAGATCCTGTGCATAGGCATGGGAACAGAGAACCAGACAGATTAAAAGAGTTTTCATCCTCCAAAGATAGGAACTTTCAAAATGCCCTTCCTACCTGTTTTAAGTAAGAGCAATTCTAAAACTACCTTTCACAGAGTAGATCAATGAAAACAGTCGGGGCGAAAAATTTTTCACCCCGACTGTTGATTAGAACACATCCGAACGGTTTTTCAACCGCATTGCGAAATTCTATCTATTTTTAAGTAACAAAAACACAACACCTACCTCGAAAAGGTTACTTATTTTTGTACTATGTTGAAGAAACTGTGTAATGCTCTCCCAATAACGCTGCAAAGTCTGCTGCTACGGATTGCTCTCATCTTATTGTTAATGACCATTACACGAGTCATTTTCTATTTATTCAACATGGATTCCTTTGCACACGTACAATTTACCGATTGGCTGGCGGGAATCTGGTTTGATCTTTCAACCATTGGTTTGCTCTTTATGCCCTTCATCATTTTCAGTCTATTACCTAAAAATTGGCAAACCAATTGGATTATCCGCATCCTGCAGGCAATCACCTTCTTTGTTCCGACATTATTGATCGTGGCGCTGAACTTAATGGATACCGCTTATTACAATTTTACACTAAAACGCTCCACTGCAGATTTATTTGTCATCGTCTCAGCGGGAAATGATATCGGTCAACTCCTCACCAGTTTCATTACAGATTACTGGCTTCTCATCCTTATTTTCATCTTGGGTGTTTACGTACTTGCAAGATTCTACCGAAAGACCAATTTCCGGAACTGGAAAAACAAGAAGAACAGCAAATTGCGTGTAGAGTTAATTATCTTGATTCTTTCCATTCCAATTTGTATTTTTTTGGGTCGCGGCGGTATCGGACTCAGACCCATTTCAGCCATTGAAGCTTCGTTGTACACCCGTCCTGAAAATTCCGCATTGGTATTGAATTCCGCATTTACAATTCTGAAATCCATCGGGAAAAGTGATCTGGAGGAAAAGAAATATTACACGGAAAAGGAACTGGACCACTTATTCAACCCGATAAGAACCAGTAATCCGCAACACATCCTACCCGATGGAACCAATGTCATGGTCATTATGCTGGAAAGCTTCGGGAATGAATGGGTGGGACAATTCAACAAGAGCAAGTCATACACTCCTTTCCTGGATTCCTTGCTCAACAAGAGCTGGTATTTCGAATACGGGATTTCCAATGGAAAAAAATCCATAGAAGCCGTTCCGACTATCTCCGCATCCATGCCAACCTTGATGGATAACCCGTACATTTCATCGGCATACAGCAACAATCAGCTGCAAAGTTTACCAAGCATCCTGAAAGAAAAGGGCTACAGCACAGGTTTCTATCATGGCGCAACAAACGGATCCATGCGCTTCAACAGTTTTGCTTCCCAATTGGGTTATGAAAAATACATTGGTCGCTTCGAATACAACAACGACAAGCATTTTGACAAGACCTGGGGAATCCTCGACGAGTATTTCAATCCGTGGACAGCAAAACAATTGACCAAAATGAAGGGGCCATTCATGGCGAACCTCTTCACGCTTTCTTCCCACCATCCCTATTTCGTGCCGGAAGTGTGGCGTTCCAAAATGAAGAACGGACCTCATCCAATTTGTAAGAGCATCTATTACGGAGACATGAGTTTGCGTAAATTCTTCCAGCAAGCGAAAAAGGAACCTTGGTTTAATAAAACCCTGTTTGTCATTGTTGCGGACCATACTCCTTCCAGCAATAGCGAGGTTTACAACCAACGGACAGAAATGTACCGCATTCCGATCGCATTCTATGACCCGAGTGGAAAACTACCTCGTAAGAGAGAGAAAGCAATTTTCCAACAGATCGATATCATGCCGACCGTTTTAGACTTGTTGAATATCAAGACTGATTATTACAGCATCGGAAACAGTTATTTCTCCAAAGATCCGCGGGAAGCCGTCACTTACCTGGAAGGTTCCTATTACTATTTCCAAAACGATAAGCTGTTGGTCTTTTCGAATGACAAGATTGTCAACCTGTTTGACTTCACTATAAAAACCAAAAACCCAACCAACCTATTGCCCGAAAAAAAGGCAGAAGCAGAAAAAATGGCAACCCGTTTGAAAGCCATTATTCAGAGATATAATCATGATTTAATTCATAATCAGACGATTGTTCGATGAAAAAGAGAATTCGGTTCATAATCAATCCCATTTCAGGTGGGGTCAAGAAGGCCAAGGTTCCACAGATGATTGAGGAGCACTTGAATCATGACCTCTTTGAGTATGACATCGCAATTACACAATATAAGCAACACGCCAAATCCATTGCAGAAGAATCAGCCCGTGAAGGGATCGATATCGTTTGTGCGGTTGGAGGAGATGGTTCCGTTCACGAAGTGGGAACCGCATTGATCGGAACAAGATGCCATCTGGCCATTATTCCAACCGGTTCCGGAAACGGACTGGCAAGACATTTGAAAATTCCCTTGAAAACGCCCCAGGCAATTCAGAACATCAATGAACTGAACAGTATCCGGATGGACACAGGATTGGCAAACGACAAACCTTTTCTGGGTGTTGGAGGTTATGGATTTGATGCATTCATTGCCAAACGGTTTGATGAATACCATATCCGTGGTTTTTGGGGATACACCCAATTGGTTTACGAAGAATACTTTTCCTATAAACCGCCGAAAATGAAGATCATTTTGCCCGATCAGCAAATCAAAGGGAATTTCCTGCTTTGCTCGGTTGCCAATTCATCGGAATTTGGAAATGGATTTTGTATTTCACCCAAATCGAATGTCATTGACGGGCAGATGGAATTGGTTCTTTTAAGCAAATTCTCCTGGTGGAGAACGATGGGTGTGATCGGTCGTTTCTTCTTCAAAAAAATTGAAGGTTCAAGATATATTCGTATCATTCCCTTTCAAAAGGCGCGCATTATCCTGGATATTCCATTGGCCCACTATGATGGGGAACCATTTGAGGTCAGAAAGGAAATCAACCTGGAAATCGTTCCGAGCAGTCTTTCCGTACTCTGTGGAAAAGGATACCTGGAATTCATAAATTTGAAACTTAAAACTGATTAATATGTTTATTGAAACCGATTTGGAAACTGTCCTTTCCCACCTGAACAAGTTGAAAGCTGATACAAAGCCGGCTTGGGGGAAAATGTCTGCTCAACGGATGGTTGAACATTTGACAGATACGATTCGAATCGCGACGGCAGAAAATCCACAGGAATTAATCATTCCGGAAGACAAAGTGGAACGCATGGTCGCTTTTTTGTATACGGATAAACCGATGGCACAAGATATGCAGGTTCCATTTGCAAAAGAAGGCACCCCATTGCGCAATGAAGAACTGGAATTGGCTATTGACGAGTTTGTGGATGTGTACCTGGAATTTCAGGAACTGTTCGCACAGAATCCGGAATTGAAAACGGTTCACGCCTATTACGGACCATTGGACTATGAACAGTGGGATCTATTGAATAAAAAGCACTTGACGCATCATTTTACCCAATTTGGGATCATCTAAAACTAAAATGCCCTGACTTCATCGTCAGGGCATTTTCTTTTACTTCATCTTTTCTGCTGGAACCTCTTTCTTTTTATCAACCGATTTGACTATTCGTTTGGTCGGTTTTTTAGTCTCAATTTTTTTCGTCGGCTCCTGTTTTTTTCCATCCTGAGCATAAGATGCTACTGAAGTCCCTATTACTGCGACAATAATCAATGCTAAATTTTTCATATCCTCTATTATTTAATGCTGATTTGCAATTTATATGCCAATATACCAAATTCAGAATGAAGAGAAAAATCTCCCTCTTAATTCTTCATTCAGCATGCTACATTCTTCGTATATTTGAATTCGAAAAAACAGACACATGGTTCAAGCCTTTAAACATCATTGGACAGGAATAGAACAAGTAACAAAAGCACTACTGAAAGGAAAGTTCCTGTGGTTTTTTGTTCCGGGATTGATCGTCGGATTGATTTATTTCTACTTTCAATGGCAGGCTCATCGTGTTCAGGAAGGCATCACCAATGTAGCGGATGCTGTTCCCGTTGTCGGATCGGCAATTTCATGGCTGGCAGATGGCGTTTTCGGGATTTTTGATCTGATCACTTCCGAATTCTATAAGTTTGTCATTCTGGTGATTCTTTCACCTGTAAACTGCATTCTTTCGGAAAAATTCGACAGTTACCTCACAGGAAAAGAGTACAAATTTGATTTGGTACGCCTATTCAATGATTTCCTGAGAATGATCCTCATTGTCATCAGCGCCTTATTCATGGAATACATCTTCCTGGCAATTTGGTGGGTTTTCTCTTGGATTTTACCTGATTTTATTGGTGAAGCCCTATTCTTTCTGATCGCTTCCTTCTTCGTTGGGTTCTCTTTCTACGATTACAGTATGGAACGCTACGGACTGAATTTCTTCAGAAGCTGGGGAATGGGATTTTCCAGAATGAGTTACATGCTCATCACCGGCGGGATCTTTACATTGATGATAAAAATTCCGGCAGTGGGAATCATCGCTGCTCCGGTTTTAATAACAATGTTATCCACCGCAACCTATATCCTACTCAACAAAAAAGCCGAACCCGAACCGGTAAAAGCAGTTCAAGATCAAGATCTATTAGATACATAAAAGAATAAAACATGAATGACTTATTCTCATCCTTCCAAGCTAGTTCCAAAGAGGAATGGATTGCTATCCTGAAAAAGGAACTCAAGGGTGAATCGATTGATACATTAAACAAGGTCAATAAAGTAGAGGAAATCACATTTCCAAGTTATTTCCACCGGGAAGATCAGAAAGTGCATTTCTCAGATCCGGGATCAGCTCCTTATACACGTGGAATTCAGGCAAAAAACAACGACTGGACCATTGCAACTGCTTTCCGGATTTCAGAACCAAAAGAAACCAATACCGAAATCATTGCTGCATTGATGGCCGGAACCGATCACTTGATTCTAGAAGCAACAAACGCAGATCCCATTGATTTCCATCTTCTTTTGAATGAAGTAGGTCTTTCTTTTATCCATACCACTTTCAGAGCGAAAAGTATCGAACAGGTGAATCAGTTCCTGGTATTTGTAAAAGAAGCTCCTGCACTCATTGAATATGCCGACAACGACGAATTATTAAAGACCAATCTGAAAGCCTATCTGGATAAAAATCCAAATCTCAAACTATATCATGTCGATGCTTCCCTGGTTCAACAAGCTGGCGGAACAACTTGGCAAGAACTGAGCATCGCACTGGCAGAGGGGCATGAAATCCTGGTAAAACAAATGGATCGGGGAATTGACTGTGATACGGCAGCAGCAGCCATTCATTTCACTTTCGGAATCGGAAGCAAATACTTTTTTGAATTAGCCAAGATCAGGGCATTCAGAACCTGCTGGTCACAAATCGTTTCAGCATATTCACCAAAACACACCTGTTCATTAGCTGCTACAATTACAGCCCGCAGCGGATTTTTGAATATCAGTCTGAAAGACCCCTATACCAATTTGTTGCGTCAAACTACGGAAGCAATGTCTGCCGTATTAGGAGGAATTCAACATTTGAATATTCAACCCTATGATTGGTATTCCGCAAATTCGAATACACCCTTCACCAGACGAATGGCGACAAACATTTCACTTTTGCTAAAGGAAGAATCCTATTTGCAAATTGTATTGGATCCTGCGGGTGGTTCGTATGCCCTGGATTCCTTAACGGAAACAATTGCAGAACGCGCCTGGAGCTCTTTTCAATGGATCGAAAGGAATGGGACCATTTCCAATCCGGAAGTCCGCAAGGCACTTACTGCTGAAATTGAAGAAAAGGCAGCAATGCGCATTTCCGAAATAGCAGACAAAACGGAAAAACGCATCGGAATTAATATATTCCCGAATCCGGAACAAATTGCAGCGAACTGGATTGAACTTCCGTCCTGCTGGAACAACATGAAGCCATTAATTTTAGAACAGACCTTATGAGTATCCGCAAATCATTTGAAGAGGTATCCTTAAATGCCGAATCCTTATCCGGAGCAGCTGAAAAAGGTGTTTTTTCCACTTCCGAGAAAATAGAACTGGCCAGTTATTACAACAAAACCGATCTGAATGATATCAGTCATTTAGGTTTTGTAAGCGGAAAAGCGCCTTTCTTACGCGGTCCTTACGGCTCCATGCATGCAATTCGTCCCTGGACAGTTCGCCAATACGCCGGATTTTCTACTGCAGAAGAATCGAATGCTTTTTATAGAAGAAACTTAGCAGCAGGACAAAAAGGACTTTCCGTGGCTTTTGACCTGGCTACTCACCGCGGATACGATTCGGATCACGAACGCGTTGTGGGCGATGTTGGAAAAGCCGGAGTGGCAATCGATTCGATTTTGGATATGAAAATCCTCTTCGATCAGATTCCATTGAATGAAATGTCCGTTTCTATGACGATGAATGGCGCCGTAATTCCAATTATGGCATTTTATATCGTTGCTGCGGAAGAACAAGGGGTAAAACAGGAAGAACTTTCCGGAACCATTCAAAATGACATCCTGAAAGAATTCATGGTTCGGAATACCTATATCTATCCACCTGCTCCATCCATGCGGATCATTGCGGATATTTTTGCCTACACAGCAGAAAAAATGCCTCGCTTCAACTCCATTTCCATTTCAGGCTACCACATGCAGGAAGCCGGTGCAACTGCGAGTATTGAATTGGCTTATACCCTGGCAGATGGATTGGAATATTTAAGAGCAGGAATCAACGCAGGAATGGATGTCGATAGTTTCGCTCCACGTTTGAGTTTCTTTTGGGCGATCGGGATGAATCATTTCATGGAGATTGCAAAAATGCGCGCCGGAAGACTTCTTTGGTCCAAACTCGTAGCACAATTCAATCCGAAAAACGAGAAATCATTGGCTCTTAGAACGCATTGTCAGACTTCAGGCTGGAGCTTGACAGAGCAAGATCCGTTCAACAATATTGCACGAACATGTATCGAAGCCATGGCGGCAGGATTTGGGGGAACACAATCTCTGCATACCAACGCATTGGATGAAGCCATCGCATTGCCAACCGACTTCTCCGCAAGAATTGCGCGTAATACACAGATTTACCTGCAACAGGAAACAGGAATGACCGACATCATTGATCCATGGGGAGGAAGTTATTATGTGGAGAAACTGACAGAGCAGTTAGTGGATGAAGCCTGGAAGTTGATCCGGGAAGTGGAAGAATTGGGGGGAATGGCGAAAGCAATTGAAACAGGAATTCCAAAAATGCGCATTGAGGAGGCTGCTGCTCGCAAACAAGCACGTATCGATGCCGGAAAAGATATTATCGTAGGCGTTAATCGCTACCAATTGGAAAAAGAGGATGCGATGGATATCCTGGAAGTAGACAACACGAAAGTGCGTCTCTCGCAACTGGAACGATTGAAGGTATTGCGTGAAAACAGAAACCCGGAACGCGTAAAAGCTGCACTGGAAAAACTGGCAGAAGCTGCACGTACCGGAAAAGGGAATCTATTGGAAATTGCGGTTGAATGCGCCCGCGAACGTGCATCCTTGGGTGAGATTTCACAAGCAATGGAAACCACTTTTGGAAGGCATCAGGCAACTATTCGCTCAATTAGCGGAGTTTATTCGGCTGAAAGTATGAATGATAAAGATTTTGAAAAGGCAAAAGAATTGGTTGAATCCTTCGCGAAACTGGAAGGAAGAAGACCTCGGATCATGATTGCCAAAATGGGGCAGGATGGTCACGATCGCGGAGCAAAAGTCATTGCAACATCCTTTGCCGATATCGGTTTTGATGTGGACATAGGACCACTTTTCCAAACACCACGGGAAGCTGCAAAACAGGCAATCGAAAATGATGTGCATGTATTGGGAGTTTCTTCTTTGGCAGCCGGACATAAAACCCTGGTTCCGCAAGTGATCGAAGAATTGAAGACATTGGGCAGACCGGACATCATGGTTGTTGCAGGAGGAGTCATTCCTGCTCAGGATTATGATTTCCTTTACGATGCCGGAGTTTTCGGGGTTTTCGGACCTGGTACAAAGATCTCGAAAGCTGCACAGAAAATCCTGGAATTGCTGATTCGAAGTGCGGAATAAGAACTGTTAATTTTAAATCTTTTTTAAAGGATGTTGATGTCAATCGGGTAATTAAGTCAATTTAAAAAGACTCAACGAAACTTTTATTCAAAGTTTTCGTACATTCGGCATAGTTCTTGGTTTAATCCTTCAACGAAATTAAATATTATGAAAAAGCTTGTTCTAATTGGTGCACTACTTACTGCCAAATTGCTGGTTGCACAAGCACCAGAATATAATGATTTACGTATCCTTTACGCTGATGGCGACTACGAAAAGTTGGTTCGCGCATCTGAAAAATACGTCATGAGTGACAAAACGAAAAGTGATGCATTGCCACACATGTGGATGGGACGAGGTTTATACAAAGTTTCTTTAAGTGGTTCTGATGACGAAAAGTACAAGAATGCTTACAAAGAGGCAATCGGAGAAGTAGGTAAAAGTTTGAAGTACGATAAAGCCGGCGATGTTCAATCGGAATATGCCGAGTTCTACGATGAATTCAGAAACAGCCTGGTGGAGATGATCAAGAATGAAATCGAGGCTCCTGACTATAAAAAAGCTTCAACCTGGATTATCAAGTACTACAAGATCAATTTGACAAGTATCGGAGCAAAATACCTGGATGGGGTTTGTAAATATCGAAACGCAGATAAAGGAGGCGCCAATACCATCTGGAAAGAAGCTGAAACGATGTTAAAAACCGTAACAGACATTTCCGAATGGAATAAAGCTGAAAAAGACTTGTTGATGATGGGTGTGATTCAGACAGCAGAATGTTACTTAAGTGCGAAACAAACGGATAAGGCAAAAGCTGTAATGGGTAAAGTTGCCCAGTGGTACGAAGGAAATGAAGATTTCAAAGCAAAATACGACGAAATTGTAAACTGATAGCTATCAGTTTATTGGAGACTCTGGCTTAATTGTCAGAGTCTTTTTTTTGCTCCCTACATTGGAAAAAAAATAGAATCATTCCAAATTAAGATTCCACACTTGTTCTTTCGCCTCTATTTCTCTATGTTTAAATAACTAACAACGAGCGAAATGGCATTTAACAAGTTAAATCATCACATATTGGGAGAGATCCGTCCGCGATTTGCCTTGAAAATAAACTGTGATCCGGAAACCGCCCTTAAACATTTGGCAATCAAACTGAAAGAAGATCGCACGATTTCCGGTGTACGCTCAAACAACTATGTATTTGTGAAAACACTTTCCGAATCTGCCCATTACTGGTCACCGGAAATGTCCGTTCGAATTGAAAAACACGATTATTTAGATTACATCGGGGTGCATTGCGTTTTAGGTCCAAGGCAATCAGTTTGGGTACTTTTCACACTAATTTATGCCGCATTGACAATTCTGACCATATTTGGTGGAATATTTGGAATTGTTCAGCTGGGTATGAGAGATGGTTCTACTTTTATCTGGAGTTTACCAATTGGTTTGATATTAATCTCTACCATCTTCATCTCCTCCAAAATCGGGCAAAACAAAGGACGTGACGAAATGCTTCACCTGGTTAGTTTTATATACCATGCTTTAGATGAAATTACGGAGGTGGAGCGAATTCCGGGAAACTAACAATCTCAAGCGGATATCTTTCAGCTGGCTAACGAAAAAGCACACTATTAATCAACTATTTTTGATTTATGAAAAAGTACCTTATCCCTTTTAAGAACAAATACATCCTGGCGCTTTGCCTGTTCATGGTGTACAATCTGTTCCTGGATGAAGTGGATATCTTCACCATTATCAATCAAAACAAGAAGATTTCAGAATTGCGTTCAGCCCAATCGGAAATGAATCTGAAGTTGAAAGACACCAAATACATCCTTTCCCAGATCAAAGACCTATCCTATCTGGAAAAACTTGCACGGGAAGATAAGTTGTTCAAGAAAGACGACGAGGATATTTTCGTGATTACATACAAGTAATTGATATTTCGACTCCGCTCAGTATCCTTGTCTATTCTATTGCTCAGGTGACTGAGCGTAGTCGAAGGCACACTCATCAATCCAGCTCTGCGATCTTGGGTTTTTGATTGAAGAATTGCTGCTCCTGATAATTCACCACTTTGACACCCGGAAAGTAATACAAGGCAATCTGAATGTAATTGAATCCGAACCGGGCCATTTTCATAGCACCTTCCTGGCACAAACCAACTCCGTGACCGTAACCTCTTCCCCTCAAAATCACGTCTGTCCCTTCCGGATAGCAATTGAAAAATGTGGATTTCAATTTAAAATTTTCCCGAATATCCCTTAATGGGATTCCCAACCAGGGATATTGATAAAACGCACATCGATCCGGTTGATTGAAGGTATAGATCATCGGTCCCAAAACGGAATCATTCACAGGATAGTGAAAATTGCGTACGAGGTATTCCAACCATTCCGTTTGGGGAATTCTCCGCTCCCAGGTCGCTTGCTTGGTGTAAATGCAAAAAGTGTCCTTAAACGTGCTTAAATAGGGAATCTTGTTATTCCAGACATAATCGGGCTCGGAAGTCTGACCACCGCAGTTTGCATGAAAATAAGCGTCTACCAAATGATTATGTTGATCTACCATCACCATTCCTTCTGTTTTCAGAACCGCAGAATCAATCATCGGGTTCAGACGCAATTGATTGTGATACGCCTGACAATGCGTGCGGTCACACAGATCAAACCCTTCCTTCTGGTGTCTGGTCTTGTATTTCAGAGCATAGGTCCTGCTCATCAAAGCTTGAACCTTGTAATATTCGATCTCTTTTCCACCACCACCTTCAGATTCGACAACACCGCTCAGGTAATTATTGATATCAACCAAATTAACGATTGTCAAGGCTCCATTTTGAACCGTGATTTCCACATCATCCTTATACTTGCGTTCTTTGATAACGGGAGTCTTTGTTGAATAGACCAGGGATTGATTGAGTTTTGTGGCCACCAGGAGTACTTTTGAAACTACTGCTACTTCATTCACACCGATCTTAAGAGAAATCTGATTGTTGCCTGTAATGGAGATATCCACAAACTCACTAGGTAGAATCGTTGCGAAAAGAGTAGTATCTCCAAACACATTATAACTTCCGTCGGAATAGGCAAAGACAATCCGTTCAACGGAATAATCGCGCAAAACACCAATCCGCATTTGTTGAGAAAACACGAAAAATGGAAAAATGAACCCTATGAGCACGAGTAAGCGCAACATCCTACAAAATTAGTTTCGTTCCAAACTGAAATCGGCTCGAACTCAAATAGTTTTCAACACCGATTGTGCAACTTTTTTGGATGCACCTCCTTTTCCCAGCATGGCTTTTAATTTGGAATAGTCTTCCAGAACCTGTTTGCGTTTGTTTCCGCCTTCAATAACTAAGGATAACTCCTTTGCTAAACGTTCCGTTGTACAATCATTTTGGATCAATTCGGTAACCGCTTCCTTGTCCAGAATCAGGTTCACCAACGAAATGTATTTGACATTGACCAATCTTTTTGCAATCTGATAGGAAATCGCATTCCCGATGTAACACACCACCTGAGGTATTTCGAACAAACCGGTTTCCAACGTTGCTGTTCCGGAAGTGACCACTGCAGCTTCCGATTGCTGAAGTAAAGGATATGTCTGTCCGTAAACCACATCCACTTTCTTGTCTCCTATCAGTTCCTTGTAAATGGCAATATCCATATTCGGCGCACCTGCAATCACAAAGTGATATTGTGGGAACAGATCCACCAAAGGAAGCATGACCGGCAACTTTGTTCGTAATTCCTGTTTTCTGGATCCCGGAAGCATCGCGATGATCGGTTTGCCGTCAGACGCTGAAATCTTCAGTTCCTGTTTCGGAAGTTCCTGATATTGTTCTATCTCATCCAGCAAAGGATGTCCGACATACTCGACATCGTAGGCGTATTTTTTATAAAAATCGGCTTCAAAAGGCAGAATGCAGAATAATTTGTATACATCTCTTTTGATCTTATGCACCCGGTTTTCCTTCCATGCCCAAACGGTTGGAGAAATATAGAAATACACCTTGATGTTGTTTTTCTTTGCCCATTCCGCAATGCGCATATTGAATCCCGGATAATCTATGAGCAACAAGGCGTCCGGTTGAAATTTCAGAATATCCTCCTTACAAAAACGGATGTTCTTCAGGATCGTAGGCAAATTCATCAAGACTTCCACAAACCCCATGAACGCCAAATCACGAATGTGTTTAGCCATCGTTCCACCAACGGCTTGCATCTTGTCTCCACCCCAAAATCGGATATCAAGGTCGGGTTGGTCGGCATACAGCTCTTTCATTACATTTGCTCCATGCAAATCTCCTGATGCCTCACCTGAAATGATATAGATTTTCTTTCCCATTAACGGAGTAAATTGACGTATAAGATGAAAGGTAAAAACAATGCCGATCCAATGATAATTCCACGAGCAAGGTCATATCGTTCCTTATTCAGGAAGAGGTAGAACCAAACCAAATTGGGAATGATCGAAAGGGAAATGAACTTACTCATGATTGCCAGATCAGTGAAAAACTTACTCCAAAGCAAGGAAAAGTAAAAATTTTGTGCCCATGCAATAAGCATCATGGTAAGAGGCACCATTACTATTGGAGACACCAATCCGATGATCATTCCCGCAGTAACCCGCGAATTCCAAGTGAATTTCCGTTTCATTTAAATATCTTTTTTAGGCTCGAAATAGTTTCGTGAGCCGTTAAATCAAATTGTGTCGGGACAATCGTAGCAAATCCCTGATCCAGGAAATGTAAGTCCGTATCAGTCGCATCTTCTCTGGAATCAAATGTTCCCGTAAGCCAGTAATAAGGTCTTCCCATTGCATCAATCCGCTTATCAAAACGGTCTTCCCAAAAAGCATATGCTTGTCGGCAAACTTCAATTCCTTTTAATGCTTCAGCCGGCCCTTTCGGTACATTGACGTTCAAACAAACTCCTTTCGGCAATCCATTGCTCAAAACTTGGGGAATGATTTGCTTTGCTACTGCCATCGGGGCAGAAAAATCAGCATCTTCATCGAAATCACCATAAGAGAATCCGATACTTGGGATATGCTCCATCGCTCCTTCCACCGCCGCAGACATGGTTCCGGAATACAAGACATTCGTAGACGAATTCAATCCATGATTGATTCCCGACAAAATCAGGTCCGGTTTACGATGCAATACTTCATAGACACCCAATTTCACGCAATCAACAGGTGTTCCGCTACAAGAATAGGATTCAATCCCTTCAAAAATTTCAGAACGTGTCAATCTCAGAGGATGTGAAATGGTGATTGCATGTCCCATTCCGGATTGCGGTTTATCAGGAGCTATAACTACTACATCTCCAAACTCCTGAGCAACAGCAATTAAGGAAGCTATTCCTTTTGCATGCAGGCTGTCATCATTGGTTACGAAAATGAGTGGGCGATTCGAATTTTTCATTGGAAACAAAGATACATTTTTAGTTTCTCACTGGTTGAAGATGAAATGTGAAAGTTTCGAAAAGTAACAATTCGGGGCTTCGACTCCGCTCAGCCACCTTTGTTACTGAGATTAAAGTTCCCGAAAGGTGACTGAGCGGAGTCGAAGTTACCTTTCAATTAGTCTATTACAAAACTCACAATCTTCCGTCCCCTGCTTCCGACCACAATTCGATTTCCCCAGGCAACCGGCGAAGATTCCCAGACACAGTCCGTTTTCCGCTTCACAATAATCTTCCCGGTAATCCCATCGATCAGGTAAATCGTTCCATATACATCCGTAAAGAATACATAGCAATTCCCGGCCTTATCGTATAGATCAATTGGTGATGCCCAGCTGTAATAATCCATTGGAATGGTGAATTTTTCTTTTCCGGTGACCTTATCAATGGCAACAAATTCTCCTGCCAAACTTCCATTCACACGTGAGAAAATCCCGTAAACCAAGTTGCTTGCTTTCTTCTTTCCGGGTAATACAGATGACAAGACACCTCCCGAATTTACCCGGCCGTTCAATTTGGTATTGGTTGATTTTCGTGACACATCCCAAATTTCTTTTCCCGTAAGTCCATCAATCTTGCGAATATGAGCCGTTCCGGTTTCTCCTTGCTTATCCACCTCGTTTCCTGTGTATAAAAAAGGATGATCATCTTCTTGCAAGTCAATGACCATGGATGCATCCGTATCGTCGTAATTATCCAGGTACCAAACAGGTTTCATGGTCATCAAATTCATGCAGAACACATTACCACCGTTATCACCAAACCAACCGAGGTTATTCCATGCTCCAAAGCTCGATTCAATCCCCAAATCCGGATGTTTTTGAATCTGATAATTGAAAATGAAGGCACTCGGAATGGTCTTATTATTTGCAACCTTGGTTTTGTAAATCTGTCCGTTTTCTGCAGGGTGAAACCAATAACCGGTTTCTGCATCAATCAATGAATTACTGTCGAATGCTCCCCAACTTCTTCTTGCTTTGGAATCCAAGCCATTCCGGAAGAAAATTTCCTTGCCGGTGAACATGTTGAAAATATAAGATCCGAATCGATCGCCATTCTTGATCCCCTGACCGACATAAAGCAATCCGTTCATTCTCGGATCTACCGAAACGGTTCCTTTGATCGGATTTTCAATGGTCACATGCGGTCTGGTCGCTTTCCCGGTTTTCCAATCAATGAAGTAAATATCTCCACACAAACTTCCCACAACTACCTCCCTGAAATCCGATTGATTCACATATCTTTCTTCTATTCCATGAAGTCGCTTCGCAACTTTTTGAGGCCATTTGATGACCAGTGGTTGACCTGTCCAACCGGAACCTCCGCCCCAGGAACCATATTCCGTTGTCCGACCATCATAACCGGTTGTGAATTCCCAATCCAATCGAATAGCAGTAGGTTTTCCCTTTAGCAAACCTCGCGTCGGTGCGTTTCGTTGCGCATTTCCCCTGAAGCAGAAAATTCCATTCTTCGAATTGTAATCGTCTGTAAACAGGATTTCTTCTGTCGGGTCATGTGATTCCGGGTTGTACGTTCGCTGATCGAACATGGAAACATCCGATTCTTCCGGGTATTGAACCTTCCAAATTGCACCACCATCCAATATGTTTTCCACGAATTGCGGCAATATTCTCACCTCCGGTTTGACATAATGCAAGGTAATCCCGGTTCCTAAATAACCGACCAAAAAAACAATCCCGTAAACTACCGTTAGCTTAAACAATTTTATCACTTTGCAAATTTCGTTCAAAGAGTAGTAGAAAGTAAGTTGATTTTGAATAGTTATACAGTTAAAACTGTTAATTCGCAAACAGAGGGTCATTGGAAAAGTAAAAAAGCCATCCCACTCAGAAGAGAGGAACGGCTTTTCAAATAGGTTATTGGCTATGATTTAAAATCAGTGCTTTACAACACTTACTTTACGTATAGTTGTTTCACCGTCCATAGTGATCTCAACCAAAATCATTTCATCTGAAACCATTGGCGCAATCGGCATTTTGAGTCGTTGCGGTCCCGCTTGGGCGTCGATCGATTGATTTAGGAACACTTTACCATCTATTGTTTTGAAGGTAATGTTTACAGTTCCTGCGTCTTTCGTTATGAAATCGATATTGAGCTCCGTACTGGCCGGATTTGGGTAAAGCTTTAACGACTCTTCCATTGTTGGACCTGGCTGATTAATCGTCTGTGGATTTGTTGGTGTTGAATTACAATTGCTTACAACAATATCCTTACAGATCATTTTTTCACACTTCTGTCCGTTTGGCTTCGTAACAACAATCAGTACACAAACATGGTAAGTACCATTTCCTAAGGCTGTATAGTTAATTACAGGACCTGAACCTGCATATGAACCATTCACTGTCCAACTATAGCTTGTTGGAACCGATGAATTTAACATACATTGCGGAATCTGAGGTTGTGCCACGAGGTGGATATTACATTTGTCAACCTGGAAATTAATTATTCCGTTCAAGAGACTGCAAGGGCATCCACAACCAACTACATCAATCGTTTTGCATGATTCAGTCTGGCATACTTGTCCATTGGTGAGAACAGTAGTAAGCACCATACAAACTGTATGACTACCATTTCCTGATGCTGGCATGGAGAACGGTGTTCCGGAACCAACGTATAGACCATCCACATACCAATCAATCGAGTAGCTTTGGATACATGGAGTCTGGTTAAAATATGCGTTGAAGTAAGCGGTACACTGAACAATCTGCCAATTAAATCCTGCTACTATGTCACTGCAATTGCATTGATCACAATCAGTTATTACAATGTCTTTGCACAGTTCTTTGTGACACAGGGTCCCATCAGGTAAAGTTACCGTAACAAATAGACAGATTGTGTAAGTTCCATTAGCTGGAGCAGTCCAAACCAAATTTTGTCCGCTTCCTACAGGTGATCCATTTACATACCATTCGTATTGGTAATTGGACATACAATTAGGACCAAAAGCCTCTCCTAGTAGTTCCACATCACACTGGTTTATTAGGTATTCGAAATTGGGCTGTAACTGTTGACAGTTGCATTCATCACAATCTTTCACTTCAACCAGCTGACATACTTCTTTGACACATTTCTTTCCATCAGGCATTTGTGTAATAACCGTCAGGCAAACATTGTAGACACCATTCGCCGGGAAAGTATAATCAAATACCGGCCCCGAACCAACATAAACGCCATTTACCGACCAATTCCATCCAGTAATCTCCATACAAGCAGGAAGTCCTACAAGGCCATTGAAATGTCCAATGCAATTTTCTAAGAAGTGATCAAAACCTACCTGAAGCTGATCACAATTACAAGGGTCACAGTCTTTCACCTGAACGATTTTACAGAATTCCTTCGTACAAGAACTTCCATCTGGCATAATTGTAGTTACCTGCAGACAAATATTATATGGTCCGTTAGCAGGGAACGAATAAATCAGATTTGGTCCTGTTCCTGAAGGAAGTCCATTGACATACCATTGATACGTAAATTCTTTCATACAAGGTGGCGCCGAAACTACGGCATCGAAATAACCTTCACAGTTCACGATGTTGAAATTGAATGACGGTTGAAGTTGATTACAATTACATTCGTCACAATCTTTTATTTCGACTAGCTGACATATTTCTTTGTAACATACTGTTCCATCATTTAAAATAGCCGTAATGAACAAACAGACATTATAGAACCCATTCGAAGTAAAAGTGTGACTAAAGTTTTGTCCACTTCCTGCAGGTAAACCGTCTACATACCATTCATAGTTGATGTCTTTAATACAACAAGGTAACGAAGGATCTGCTACGAATTGGGCGATGCACTTATCGACCGTATAAGTAAAATGAGGTATGACCAGATCACATCTGCAAGGGTTGCAATCAATGGTTACTATACGACAGGATTCTTTCCTACACTGAGTTCCATCAGCTAAGGTTACAGTTACTACCATGCAGACAGTATGCGTACCGTTGGTTAAGAATGCATAATTGAATGTCGATCCAAATCCAGCTGAAACTCCATCGATAATCCATTCAATCTGAGTCGAAGTGTTAGCACAGTTAGGGTTAATCATCGCAGTGAATGTAGTAATACAATCAGTAGATGTTGTGTAAGTAAATTCAGGATGAATGTTTTCGCATGTACAAGGATTATCGTTACAATCTACGTCGATTGAACCTGAAAGAATGAAAGCTCCAACATTATCGATAAAATTAACGACACATTCGATGGTCCATACTCCTGCGGCCGGTGACAGAACTGTATAACCAATCGGCGGACTTACCATGTAAGGCGCTGATGGGGGAACAGTAAGCGGAATAGCAGGTCCGCCACCTGGTGGAATCAGCTGGATTGAAACCAAAACGTCATCCCAGGCGATACCAAAATTTGTGGTAAAACTAGTGGCTCCCGCTGCAATGTTAAAGGTGCGCGAGAACGTGTAATTTCCCGTCGCATTATTAAAAATCGTGCCTGAACCATTGATCCAGCAAGCATTTGTTACTGGTACAGGTGTTACTTCCCAATAAGGAAGGTAGCTTTGTACACGTTTTGCTACTGGCCCAACTGGCCCTGAACTAATTGTCCAGAAAGGATCGGTCGCACCGATGGCAATAGCATTTCCCGTAGCATCAATTCCAGTACTGACATTGATATCAGGGCAAGGTCCCCCAGCTCCGGTTTGAGCTAGTAAATTGTTTCCTGCACAATAAAGCAGAACGAAACAGACTAATTTTAGAAATTGTTTCATAAGAATAAAAGTAAATAGTGTGTAATAAAACTGTTAGTAGTTGTTTTCTTAACATTGAAATGCTCAAGACGAGTCGAAAGGGATTCTTTCCATGGCGTGAATAGTTATTTGTCAGAAAGCTAATATACAGCATGTTATAAGTGTTTTTTTAACTATTCTAAAGTTTAACATTTTAAGAAAGCTTCATGCCAAACCTGTTTTTCATCTAATAAATAGATTGCACGCCACAAAATGAATACTACCTGTCTATAATTTCATTATTCTAATTGTGTTTTAAATAACATGTTTAGTGATTTTGGCAAATTTATTACACAAAATCTCCCGTTTAAATCACATAAAACGTTGTGTCCTCAACTTAAACTCTATTTGAATAAAAATTCAAAACCATGTGGGAATTATTCGAAGAACAACCTGAAAATTGCCGAATTTGCCTTAAACTTGTACTTCACAATTTTTGAAGATTATGCTTACTCCGGAGTCAGATAAAAAACTGTTCTTATTAGATGCTTTCGCCTTGATTTACAGGGCTTATTTTGCCTTTGCGAAAAATCCACGGGTGAACTCAAAAGGACAAAATACTTCTGCGGCATTTGGTTTTACGAATGTACTGATTGATATCCTGAATAAGGAAAAGCCATCACATATTGCGGTCGTATTCGATCCTCCCGGAGGTGCAACGAACAGGAATGTGGATTTTGCAGCGTATAAAGCACATCGGGAAGAAATGCCGGAAGATATCCGGAATATGATCGAACCTATTAAGCGAATCATTGAAGCATTCCGCATTCCGATGTATGTAGTTGATGGATATGAGGCCGATGATCTGATCGGAACCATGGCGAAAATGGCTGAAAAAGAAGGATTCCTTACTTATATGATGACTCCGGATAAAGATTTCGGTCAGCTGGTAAGCGAAAATATTTTCATTTACAAACCTGGTCGCGGAGGAGATCCGGCATCGATTATGGGAGTAAAAGAAGTCTGTGAGAAATTTGAAATCGAACATCCTTTGCAAGTAATCGACATCCTTGGTTTGTGGGGAGATGCTGCTGATAACATTCCGGGAATTCCGGGAGTCGGAGAAAAGACAGCCAAAAAGTTGATCGCAGATTACGGATCAATGGAAGGTGTTTTCGAAAATGTGGAGGATCTGAAAGGAAAGATGAAGGAAAACATGATCAATTTCAAAGATCAGGGAATCATCTCCAAAATACTGGCAACTATTATCCTGGATGCACCGGTAGAATTTAATCCGGAGGCTTTGATTTTGGAAGAACCAAATAAAGAATTGATTCTGGATATTTTTACGGAGCTTGAATTCAGGAATCTGGCAAAGCGAATTACCGGAGAAGAAATCGTTGTTACTTCCGCGGGAGTGAATGAAAATGGTCAGCTGGACCTGTTCGGAACACAGAGCCTGGTGGATGTGCAACAAGCGCAACCAACCAGCGGTGTAAAGACCATTGCAACCGAGAAACCTTCTTATCATTTAGTAAGTCTACCAGAAGAACGTAAAGCTTTACTGACTAAATTATTGAAAGAAAAGTCCGTTTGTTTTGATACGGAAACAACAGATATCAATGCACTTCATGCGGATCTGGTGGGAATGTCTTTTTCATTCAAGGAACGTGAAGCATACTACGTTGCTGTTCCAAAAGACAGACAAGAAGCCCAAGCCATCGTGGATGAATTCAAACCCTTTTTCGAGCACGAATCCATTGAGAAGATTGCGCATAATATGAAATACGATATTCAGGTGCTGCATCGCTATGGAGTCCAGTTTGCAGGACCATTATTTGATACGATGATTGCACATTACCTGATCCAACCCGAATCGAAACAAGGAATGGATTTCCTGGCTGAATATTACCTGAACTATACCCCGATCAGTATCGAAGCATTGATCGGAAAGAAAGGAAAAGGTCAGGGAAATATGGGCGATCTGCAACCGGAAGCAATCAGCGATTACGCTTGTGAAGATGCCGATATCACTTTCCAATTGAAACAATTGTTTGCGCCTCAAATCGAGAAGGACCATTTAAAAAGTCTGTTCTACGAAATGGAAATGCCCTTGGTTTCTGTTCTTGCAGGAATGGAGGAAGAAGGAGTTGCAATCGACATACCACATCTGGAAGCTTATTCGAAGCAATTGGCAGAAGAAACGGAAGCATTGGAAAAACGCATCAAGGAATTGGCAGGAATGGATTTCAATGTAGATTCTCCAAAGCAATTAGGCGATGTCTTGTTTGAACACATGAAGATCTCTTCGAAAGCTAAGAAGACTAAGACAGGTCAGTACGCAACATCGGAAGATATTTTGCAACAACATAAAAACGATCACGAAATCATTCCGTGCATTCTGGATTACCGTCAGATGAAGAAGTTGAAATCGACGTATGTTGATCCGCTTCCTACTTTGAAAGATCCGGTTGACGGACGGGTTCATACGAGTTACATGCAAACGGTAACCGCAACCGGTCGTTTGAGTTCCAATAACCCGAACTTGCAAAATATTCCAATCCGAAGTGAACGTGGAAAAGAAATCAGAAGAGCATTCATTGCACGCGGGGAAGATTTCCAATTGATGTCTGCCGATTATTCCCAAATTGAATTGCGTATCATTGCTGCTTTGGCGAACGATACGAACATGATCCAGGCATTCAAGGACAAAGTGGATATTCACCGTGCAACTGCTGCAAAAGTATTCCATACTGAATTGGAAGAAGTGACAAAAGACCAACGTAGTGCTGCGAAAGCGGTGAACTTCGGAATCATTTACGGACAGTCAGCTTTCGGGCTTTCCCAAAACCTGGGAATCAGCAGAACGGAAGCAAAACAGATCATCGATTCCTATTTCGCCCAATATTCCACCATTAAATCCTACATGGATAAAGCTGTTAAGGACGCACGCGAAAACGGTTATGTGGAGACAATCATGCAGCGCAGAAGGTATTTACCGGACATTAATTCGGCCAATGCAGTTGTAAGAGGTTTTGCAGAGCGAAATGCAGTCAATGCTCCTATTCAGGGTTCCGCAGCTGATATCGTGAAACTGGCAATGGTAGCGGTGGATAAAGCCATGAAAAAAGCGAAAGTACAATCCAAAATGATTTTGCAAGTGCATGATGAGCTTGTTTTTGATGTGCATAACGACGAACAGGAAGTGATGAAGAAACTGGTGAAAGAAGCCATGGAAAATGCCATCCAATTAGTTGTTCCGATGGAAGTGGAAATGGAATTGGCGCATAACTGGCTGGATGCACATTAAATTGAGCCCACAGATTGCGCTGATTACACAGATTTTATTTCCCACGGACGAGCACAGAGGAACAGAGGAAATATTCAGTTATTTATAAAACTAAAAATCCGGTCTAGAATACTAAGCCGGATTTTTTTATGTCTTGTTATTGTGTTGACTTCGACTCCGCTCAGCCAACTACAAATCTTAAATCAAAAGGACACTGAGCGGAGTCGAAGTGTGCTTTTTCAATTCATTTACAACTTCTCTACCCGAACAGTTTGGAAACCATTTCGTGTCTGAACTTTCATCAGGTACAATCCTTTTTTCAAGCTATTGATATCCAGAGTAACTTCGTAGTTGTTATTTCCAGCAGTCGTATAAACTCTCTTTCCACTCAGGTCAACCAATTCAATTTGCTGAATCTCCGAATTGGAATTCTTTACCGTCAATTTTCCATTGCTTGGATTCGGATATACTTGAATTTGAGTTGTCTTATTTTCATTCAACCCTAAACCTGAACCGGAACAGCTTGGATCAACATCAAATGCTTCCACTTGGTCATTGCGATCATCTGAACTTCCCTGACTTGCAGAAAAACCTAATCCTCTTCGTGCAAACACTTCCCAGATCAAGCATTTGTTTGCGCCGCCATAAAGAACTTGGTCTGCTGCCAGAATCCCATCACGACCATCAACAAACCCAGGACCACAAGCAGTCAGTTTCAATCCTTCAATCACCAAATGCATGGCCATGTTGTTTCCGCCGGTTCCGGATTTAATGTTCGAATCAAAGCCGTATTGATCAATCAACGCCCAATTCAAATCCCACAACATAGTAGCCCAAACAAAACCGATTCCATGCGGCTGACTCAATGAATTGCTATTTGTATTTCCGTAAGTATAATCGTTGATTGCAAAAGCAGTAGAGTATTGCGCCGGGCGAATTCCTCCTCCGTTGTTTGGCTCATTCGTCACATAAGTTCCAACTCCTCTTCCATCCGTTCCAAGATCTGAAGCTACCTGAGTAATCATCAATCCGAACCAATCAGACCAGCCCTCACCCATTTGTTCTGCATTGAATAAACAATCCGTATTATCGGCACCACCTACCAAACGCGTTGAGATTCCGTGACCGTATTCATGTGCGATGATCATGTTATCGAAATCAGAATCTGTTGCTGTCAAATCTCCCGGGTTCACAATCGTTCCATTTACCGTGTTTCCTTGATTCATTTGGTTTACAAACGAATCTCCATTGGGTTTTGAAACCATAATCGAAGGAATGGTCTCTGCACCTGTTCCACCTCCCATTGCCTGAGTGCTTGTTCCGGTATTATTCATCACAATCACTGCAACCGCTCCAAAATTTTGACATGCTACGACCTTTTCTGCGAATGTACAATTCCCTCTTCGCACCAAAGCAATCTTACCTGCCAGTGCTGCTCCATTTGTAATTGTTCCGCAAGCATCTGTCGTATCGGTTCCATCATCGATTACCAAGACCAGGTCTTCTGTAATAGGTGTTGTTGGGACCGGTGGGCCGAAACCAGCCGTAGAGCAAGAATAAGCTCCGTCAATTGCCGCCGGTGCATTGATTGTCAATAAATCCGGAACATTGCTTTCCGTCCATAAATACATTTGCATGCGCGGGTTTTGTCCGTCCGGAGGAGTTCCAAAGTTTGCATTATTGGTTCCACTTCCATCCTGCGCATCAGCCATTACCTGATCCTGTCCCAAAGCGGAACCGGAATAATTTGTTTCCTGGAAATTCCCGCTTTCCTCATCAAAACCATAATATGCCCAAATGTCGTGCATCATGTTGTTCATGTAGAACAAGTTCGTGATTACAGCATCCAGGTTTCCTTGCACACCAACAACTGAATCGTAAGCGAAATTAAAGTTCAAGCTTGAAGTTCCATCGGGTGAATATCCCGGAAAATCATCGTTATCGATATCCTCTGATGCATAGACGTTATTTCCTCTCGTAATCGTGTATTCATCTCCAGCAATTCCATCTGTATCGTGCCATCCGAAAGGAGAATAGGTTACATCGGAAGGATTCACCACCAAAACCCGGTTTCCATGTGCCGGACTGATATTCGGCAAAGCGTACACCATGTATTGGTCCAATCCCGGAGGTGGAGGCGGTACCATCATCGTTTCTGAAATGTGGTGATTCTCATCTGCACAATGCTCAGCAGAGCAATGAGAAATCCAATCATTTTGAAAAACAACTTCTCCCGTTTCAGCATTCAATCGCATTGACCACCAATGTTCCGAACTTACAGGATAAATACTCAAATCCCATAAATACACCAATTGCCCCTTGGATTGACCAAGAACCAATTTTACCGGAATGTTTTCTTTTGAAATGCCTTCTTTTGAAAAAAGGTAGGTGTTTTCAGAATACTTCAGTTGTTTCATATTCGAGCCAGCAAGGCTCAAATGCTTCAATGCCCCATTCACTGCTTCAGTTGCGCTGAGAGCAGAATGGTTCGCCGGCTCGGTAATCGAAACGAAGTTTGTTGTGACATGCACAACTTGATTATTCGTTACCGTAACAATTCCAAATCCGTCAATAATGGAAAGCCCATTCTTTGTCTGACGAACTTTCCAATGCTTCGTGTTTGCAGCTTTCGAAGAAGCACTGGAAACCAATTCCAGATTTGAAAAATCCGAAGATTTCAGATTCCACGCACTTGCATGCTCTTGTAAATAACGCTGAATGGATTGTAATTCCCTTTGCCCGTAACAAAAATTAAGGAAAGTAAGGAATAAAAAAGAGGAGAGTAACTTTTTCATTTTCAGTTTTTAAGTTCTCCAATGTACAAAAAAAACAAGAAAACAGAAAAGTTTGAAAAAAGATCCGGATGAACGGATTAGAGCAGTCAAAAAATAAAACAACTCCTAATAATCCAACTTCCAGCCGCGCTGTTTCATCACCCGGTGAAGAGTCACCAAGTCTTGTCCGTTTGGAACCTGTGCATAAGCATTTTTGAACCGAATTGCCTTATTTTCAATTGTTCCCTCTAAACCATAAGGAAAAACAACTGCTTTTTCAGATGTCTGAACGATCTCCAATTCCTGTAAAAACCGTCTCAACAAGTTCACGGATTCGTTATCAGACAATTCAAAATCAGTTGATCTCACGGATGAGAAGAAATGCATTTCCTGTTTTGCTCTTGTCAGTAATACATTCAAACGCTTGTGTCCATTAGTTTGATTCAAAGGTCCGAAACGCATTTGAAATGATCCTTCCGGATTTCGGGCATAAGCCAAACTGATAATCAAAACGTCCGCTTCATCTCCCTGTACATTTTCCAGCGCTTTGAAAAAGCCCTTGTTTTCATCTTCTTTCAAGGCAATCAGGTTTTGTACGCGGGGTGAACAGGAAAGCCAAATGGTTTTCAATTGTTCTTCGGAGAAAGCCACAATTCCGAGTGTCTTTGTTTCCCAATCCGTGAAGCTTTCCAGAAAATCAGCAACTGATTTAGCTTCCAATTGATTTCTGCGTTGATCAAAAATTCCATTTTCCACCAAATGATGAAACAATACTTCCTTCCGATCCGGAGAGGGATAAACAATCAATTCATCTTTGTAAAAATGGGTATTTGAAAACTGGATCAACTCCCGGTATTCGGAACGATAATGATGCCTTAGAGGAACACGCTCAAAATAATAAGCCGCTTGATGCAAGAGATCATGGAATCCGAAATTTTTTCCAAAGTAATTGGAAGGAGCCATTTGCTGTTCGTCTCCCGCAACCAACGCTCTTTTCGAACGGAACAAGGAACCCAATGCATTCGGAAGTGGAAGTTGACTCGCTTCATCAAAGAGAACCAAATCAAACAATTCCATTTCCAGGGGAAAGTGATCCGCTACCTGATTGGGTGTCGCCAACCAAATCGGAATGAGTAACTGAACCCATTCTTTCGCGTCACTGGCAATCAGATTCCGAATGGTGATGTGATTCCGGGACTTCCCAAACTCCTTTACCAAAAGCGATTTTCCTTTTTTCAAACGGGCTTTGAGTTCTTTCTGCGGTGGTGAGAGCTTTTGACTTGGAATCCGCAACAGTTCTTCAAACTCCGAAAAATGCTTCTGGATCTGAACCCGGAGTGCTGTTCCAAAATCAGAAAATTCCCGATTCTCTGTTTCGATTATCTGGTCCAAACGTTGCTGAAGGGATTCTCCTGAAAACTTCACGATTTCCGGATTCACCGATTCTATTTTTCGCAGGGAACTAAACAAGATCAGAGACTGCATTTCCTCCCAGGAATTGATTCCATCCAGTAACCCGAAAAAGAAACGCGGCAATTGTCTGAGATCTTCATACGCAGCACTCAACTCAATAAATTCGGCTTGTTTTTGAATAAGAAAATCAGCTAAAACGACCTCATCGTTCAGTTCAAAAGAACGTGTCAAAGCAGATCTTAACTGATTCAATTCCGAACCGCATGAAATGATTGACACCCGTTTTTCCTTTGTCCATCCGGAAATTTCGCTGAGTAATGAACCACTTTCATTCTCCAGACTGGTAGCATAAATCATTCCCATATCCAAGGCATGTGCAGTTGCTTCCAAGCCTAATTCAGCGAAATACGATTCGAGTTCTTTTAATTTATGCGTTTCAGACAAATAGTTCTTCCAATTCGCAAGCGCAATTTCCGGCAGTACGGAAGAATCATTCAACAATCTGGTAATGGCTTTTTTTCGTTTTCGCAATTGAATCCAGGTGCTTGCCTGCTCCCAGGATTCCAATTGACTTTTAGAAGGTACCTGTTTCCAAATCTGATTCTCCTTTTCAACGGAGACGAACCTTTCCTTTAACTCCTTAAATAAAAGCACCTGTTTTTTGAACTTCTTCCATTCCTTGGGTTTGGAAAGGAGCAGACTATACGCTCTGTATTGTTCGTTTTCAACCAATTGACAGCGTCCCAAAACGGAAATGAGTTGTTCCAAATCGCCAAAAGAAACTAACTCACTCAATTTTGACTGAATTATTTGTAGATTGCCCTGAGCATTTTTAATCAACTGATCGCCATTCCATTGCTCAAAAAATGCAGGTTTCAATCCCTTCAATTTTGAAAACCCGTTCAGCTTCAGATCCAATTTTTGAATGACCGGTTTACTCTCCAACCATTCATCGATTGTTGGAATACTGCTTGAGAAAAGTTGGTTTGTTATTGGAGTTTCGAGTAATAGATCTTGAAGCTTCCCGTAAGAAACTCCGGCAAAATAATCGGATGTGTTCAATCTGTCAAACAACAATTGCAAATTCGCATAGAGCTGTTCTGAAAGTCTTAGGTTCTGGTTCAAATGCAGATTCGAACTTTCCAACACATTCCAGGTCGCTTTCAATTGTGCCAATAAATCTTTTGATTTTGTTTGACTATGTACTACGAATGCAAAGGGATCCAACTGCAATTCCGAAAGCTTTTTGACCAGCACATCCAATGCAACCCGCTTTTCGGAAACCACCAGTGTTTTCAATTCACTTTTTAATGATTTTCCAAGAATATTGATTAAAACTTGCGATTTACCTGTTCCAGGAGGACCTTGGAGCAACACATTTTTTGAGTTAAGGGTATTGAAAACCTGCTTTTGATCGACATCTGCGGGGTAAATCAGATCAGGGGACAGATTCAATTCCTTTGTTGGTTCGAAATCATTTCCCAGCAATTGTTGAACCAGTGGATTTTTATGTCCCGATTTTTCAATTCCCTCCAATTCCCTCAGTATATGAAATCGGTGATAATGAAAATTCCCACCATAAATTTCACGGGAAAATTGGGTATCAAGACTTACATTTTGAAATTGTTGAATCACCCATTCCAATTTTTCGGGCAAATTCAGGTTGTCAGGAATACTACTTAGAGATTCATTATTCAATTCAGAATACAAGAATTTGATATACGGGTTCATTTCAATCGCTTCTTCATCCATTTCAAGCTGAAGCGTATTGTTAATTCGGGTATATTCCCAATTTAACGGTACGATCAGCAAGGGTGACTGAATGGTTCCCGTTTGAATCGTCGAAGTAACCGTTCCAAAAACCAAACACAATGAATTCACATCCGATTCCAGTCTGAACCTGTTTGCCACTTGCCAGACCGATTTCCATTTACCTTCCAACTGCACCTGGAACTTCTCTGTAGGCAGTTCTTCAAAACGAATGAGCGATTCTACAGATTCTGACAGATTCACAAGCATATCAGTCTTGGGCATGTCCGATAAGACATGAATAAAGTCCGCGATATTTGTTGGTGAATAACTCATTGAATTGCTTGACGAAAATAGTGAAAAGGAAGATATTAAAGCCGTTTAGTAATTGCACTGCAGGAGTATTCCATAAAACCTTCATTTAAATGATTGAAAATCGGAATAAACGGTCGAATTCAAAGAAACAGGTCAGAATGAGAAATAAAATAACGGATATGTAACCAAAGTAGCTGTTTTGCTTTATGGATAAATGCATTTTTGCAAAACAATTTAGATTTGAATGGATATCATCGGTTATTTCGCTTCTGTTTTTATTGGAATTTTACTGGGACTAATCGGAGGAGGAGGAAGTATTCTAACGGTTCCTGTTTTGGTTTATTTATTCGGTTTAGACACAATTTTGTCAACCACCTATTCGCTGTTTGTGGTGGGCACAACCAGTTTGGTCGGTTCTGTTTTCTATTTCAAACGAGGACAAGTGGATCGGATCACCGTTCTTGCTTTTGGAATTCCATCCATTGCAATGGTATTTTTTACCAGAAGGTTTATTGTTCCCGCAATTCCGGAACACCTTTTCCAAATCAACAGTTTTGATATCACGAAGAGTGTTTTCTTCATGCTTTTGTTTGCACTATTGATGATTGCCGCTGCTTATAGCATGATAAAGAAACAGGAGACTTCGTCAGTTCCGGTAACAAAAGGGAAGCCTAATTACCTTTTTTTGATTCTTCAGGGATTATTTGTGGGAATTGTGACCGGTATCGTTGGTGCCGGCGGCGGTTTTCTAATAATCCCGGCTTTGGTCAACTTCTTAAAACTCCCGATGAAGACCGCGGTAGGAACTTCTCTGGTAATCATTGCTATCAATTCACTCACCGGATTCTTGTTTTCGCTTCATGGAACGGAAATCGAATGGAAATTTTTGGGAATCATCACCTTGTTCGCCATCACTGGAATTTTCATTGGCATGGCATTATCCAAAAAGATCAATGGGGCACGGCTGAAACCGATATTCGGTTGGTTTGTGCTCGCGATGGGTGTGTTCATTGTTATAAAAGAACTTTTTCTGACTTAAAAAAGTGAATCCGTCGTTAAAGTCTGAATCTACTTGTGTAACCAAAGTAGCTGAAAACCAAAAACAATCGATGCACCTTTGTATTATCAAATGAGTTAAGAACATCAAATTTCAAACACATGAAAATCGAACAAATTTATACGGGATGTCTGGCACAAGGAGCATACTACATCACGTCAAACGGAGAAGCAGCAATTATTGACCCATTAAGAGAAACACAACCTTACATCGACCGATTGGAATACGACGGCGTGAAACTCAAATACATTTTTGAAACCCACTTTCATGCGGATTTCGTTAGCGGTCATCTCGACTTAAGCAAGAAAACCCACGCATCGATTGTTTATGGTCCTACAGCTAAACCAGAATTCGATGCCATTGTTGCAACAGACAATCAGGTATTTGAAATCGGTGATATCAAACTAAAAGTATTACACACTCCGGGACATACCATGGAAAGTTCTTGCTTTTTGTTAATTGATGAGCATGGCAAGGAAACGGCTTTATTCAGCGGAGACACCCTTTTCCTGGGTGATGTAGGAAGACCTGATTTAGCGCAAAAAGCCGCGCAGCTTACGAAGGAAGAATTAGCCGGATTATTATACGAAAGTATTTACACCAAAATTCTACCGCTTTCAGATGACATTACCGTTTATCCGGCACACGGAGCAGGTTCTGCTTGCGGAAAAAACATGATGAAGGAAACGGTTGACAGTTTGGGGAATCAAAAGAAAATGAACTATGCCCTGAATCAACCGAACAAGGAAGCTTTTATTGAATCGGTAACGGAAGGATTATTGCCTCCTCCTGCCTACTTTGGAATGAATGTAGCAATGAATAAAAAAGGATACGACGAATTCGAAAACGTATTGAGCCATGGAATGAACTCATTATCTGTTGGTGAATTTGAAGCGGTTGCAGAGAGCACCGGAGCCTTGATTTTGGATACGAGAAGCGATCAGGAATTTGCGCTCGGATTCATTCCGCAATCCATTAACATCGGGTTGGATGGAGATTTTGCTCCGTGGGTCGGCGCATTGATTGTTGATGTCAAACAACCGATTTTATTAGTTACTGACGAAGGGAAAGAAGAAGAAGCCATTACCCGATTGAGTCGTGTCGGCTTTGACAATGTATTGGGTCATTTGAGTGGTGGTTTTCATTCCTGGGTGAATGCTGCGAAGGAAATTGACCTGGTAAACCGCATCACAGCCGAACAATTTGCTTCGGAAGTAAAAATCGGTAAAAGTAAAATCCTTGACGTTCGCAAAGAAAGTGAATACGAGGCTGAACACATCGAAGAAGCATACAGCAAGCCCTTGGCATACATCAATGACTGGATCAAGGATGTGCAGCCACAAGAGCACTTCTACCTGCATTGTGCGGGAGGTTATCGAAGTATGATTGCTGCAAGTATTTTACAGGCACGGGGATACCGAAACTTTACGGAAGTTGCCGGTGGATTCAATGCCATTTCGACAACCAATGTGCCTAAAAGTGCTTTCGTGTGTCAGAGCAAAGTGCACAGTTAATTGAATCTTATTTTCTCAAGCAGATTATACAACAATGGAGAACGGAGAAAAAAAACTACAACCCCTGACAAAAAACAAGGAGCAACAGCTTGATGTTTCTTATTGGAATGAGCGATGGAAAATGAGCGAAACCGGTTGGGATACCGGTTTTGCTTCTCCTTCAATCACCAACTATTTATCCCAATATCCCAACAAAGAAGCAGCCATTTTGATTCCCGGTTGCGGAAATGCTTACGAAGCAGAATACCTGCTTTTAAATGGATTTACGAATATCACCTTAATTGATATCGCTCCAAAAGCAGTCGAAGGTTTACAAGCCAAATTTGAGAATCAGGAAGGAATCCGAATTTTATGCGAAGACTTTTTTCTACATCAGGGAACCTATGATTTGGTCATCGAACAGACATTCTTTTGTGCTATTGATCCCGAGAAGCGCATGAGCTATTCGAATAAAATGGTCTCCCTATTAAATCCGCATGGAAAACTGATTGGAGTTTTGTTTAATCGCGCATTTACACATCAAGGTCCGCCATTCGGAGGTGATTTACTGGAATACCATTCCATTTTCGAGCCGAATTTCGAAATTACAACAATGGCCGAATGCTATAACAGTGTGCCAGCTAGAATAGGTTCGGAAGTATTTATCAACCTGCAAAAAAAACAAAACAGGGAATTTGCTTCATGACAACCATCCCTTCTTAAACCTCATCTTTCAGTTGAAAACTTCTTTGACAGAAATATGCAGAAAAGAATATTTTCGAGAATCCCCCTGATTTCTTTACCGAACGATTAACTTTGTAATTCTATAAAAAGTGATTCCGTTTTCTATGAAAGAACAAGATATGAAATTCGGTACCAAAGCGATTCATGCTGGTGTACAACCCGATCCAACAACCGGAGCAATCATGACTCCCATTTTTCAAACATCCACTTATGTTCAGGAATCTCCCGGAGTCAATAAGGGATACGGTTATGCAAGAGGTAAAAATCCGACACGTGATGCACTTCAGGCAAATATTGCCGCACTGGAAAACGGAAAACATTGCGTATGCTTCAGTAGTGGTGTTGCTGCAACGGATGCTGTTCTAAAATTATTGAACCCCGGAGATGAAGTCATTACCGGAGACGATTTATATGGCGGAACCTATCGTTTGTTTACAAAGATCTATGAGAAATTTGGAATCAAGTTTCATTTCATCGATTTGACAAATGCAGAAAATGTAACGAATTACATCAATGCAAACACCAAATTGATCTGGGCGGAAACACCAACAAATCCAACCATGCAAATCATTGATATTGCCGCAGTCTCTGCTATTGCTAAAGCAAACGATATCATTATGGTAGCGGATAACACCTTCGCTTCTCCTTATTTGCAAAACCCATTGGATTTGGGCGCAACCATCGTGATGCATTCGGTAACTAAATACCTGGGCGGTCACTCGGATGTTGTAATGGGTGCTTTAATTACCAATGATGATGCAATTCACGAACAATTGTATTTCATTCTGAACAGTTCGGGTGCAAATCCTGGTCCGATGGATTCCTTTTTGGTATTAAGAGGAATCAAGACATTGCACTTGCGAATGCAACGCCATTGTGAAAATGGAAAACAAATCGCTCACTATTTGAAAAATCATCCGGCAATCGAAAAGGTTTATTGGCCTGGATTCCCGGAGCATCCGAATCATGAAATTGCAAAAAAACAAATGCGTGATTTTGGTGGAATGATTTCAATTGTACTGAAAGATAAGAGCATTGAAAACACCTATAAGGTTGCTTCTTCATTCCATGTTTTCTCCTTGGCTGAATCATTGGGAGGTGTGGAATCTTTGATTAATCATCCGGCAACAATGACTCACGCTTCTATTCCAAAAGAAGAAAGAGAAAAAGCAGGAGTCGTGGACAACTTATTGCGCTTAAGTGTCGGTGTGGAACATGTAGACGATTTAATTGCGGATTTGGAACAAGCGTTGGCATAAATAAAACAGTTCAAAAGATTTAAAGGGTTCAAAAAGTTCAAAACTATTGGACCCTTTTGTTTTTTAAACTGGTGAACTTTTTAAACATTTGAACATGATACTAATCACAGGAACATCCAGAGGTATCGGGAAAGCAGTTGCAGAAAATTATCTGTCCCGGAATGAGAAGGTAATCGGCATCGGGAGAAATCATCCCATTTCACATCCCAATTATTCGTCCATCAATTGTGATTTAAGTGACCCGGATGCAGTAGATCAAATTTCTTTTCCTCAACTAGGGGAAGAACCAATCATCTTTATCCACAACGCGGGTATTCTGGGAAAAGTGGATTACTTCGAACGATTGGAGTCGAAAGAAATAGCTCAAGTGATGCAGGTAAATCTGTTTGCAGGAGCCACCATTTTGCAAAAGTTACTCAAGAAACTACCAAAAGACCAATCATTCAAATGCATTTTCATCAGTTCGGGGGCAGGAAAAAATCCGATCGCATCCTGGGCATCTTATTGCGCTTCCAAGGCAGCAGTGGATTTATTTTGTCAAACCATTCAACTGGAAGAACAAGAGCTTGGAAGAAATGATTTCCATTGTCTTTCAGTAGCTCCGGGAGTTGTAGACACGAATATGCAGGCAATGATTCGCGAAAGCAACCAAAATTCATTCTCGGAAGTGGAACGTTTCAAAGAATACAAAAATTCAAACCAACTTTATTCGACAGAATTGGTGGCTAAAAAATTGTTGAAACTGATTCATGAAACACCATTGAACCAAGTTTTATATTCACTTCGGGATATCGAATTGTAAAGCGAATTTTAACTAATTGTTATTCATCGCGTTGTTAAGTTTTTGGCGAACAGTTCATTTCTTAATCAAATGTTGTAACTTGTTGCACTCAAATTAGGAAAATTATAGTAAAACTAGCTAGAACTGTACATAATGAAAAAACGATTTTCTACTCTCTTAGGTCTAACTCTTTGCGTCTCTTCATCTGTTTTTGCTCAAAATCACGAGCGTCAATTAGACAAACAGAACATGCGTCAAGGAGAACATGTTGAATATTGCGTCACGCATAAAAAGATGAATCAACTCTTGGCTAATCCCGAATTTGCAAAACAGTACGCAAAGGAGCAACAAGAATTCGACCATGCCCTCCTTTCAAAAAAAGGAGAAGGCTCCACAAAGGCTCTTGAATATACAATTCCGGTTGTGTTCCATGTTTTGCATAATGGCGGACCGGAAAATATCTCCAAAGATCAAATCATGTCTGCATTGACTATTCTGAACAGGGATTATGCGATGTTGAATGCCGACACAATTGGGGTTCAAGCAGCTTTTCAGGGTATTCGCAGCAAGGTTGATGTGAAATTCGTATTGGCAACAAAAGCACCGAATGGAGCTTGTTTTTCAGGTATTACAAGAACTCAAAATATTGCAACAAGCAACGGAGATGATGGTCAGGCACAGGTAAATGCCATCGTTGCCGGAAACGATGTGTATAATGGTCAATGGCCGGGAAACAAATATATGAACATTTTTATTTGTCAGGACATCGGAGGTGCAGCCGGTTACACCTTTAATCCGGGAGGATGGTCAGCAAATTCCATGGGTAATGGAATCTGGGTATTAAGCACGTATGTCGGTGATATCGGTACATCAAGTACATACACTAGTCGAACATTGACTCATGAAGTTGGACACTGGTTGAATCTTTCGCATGTTTGGGGAGGAACCAATGATCCGGGTGTAAGTTGCGGAAGCGATGGTGTAAGCGACACTCCGGCTTGTATTGGTTCAACCGCTTGTTTTTTAAACCAAAATACCTGTAGTAGTGACAATGCTTATTGGGGATTTGATCAAATCGACAATGTAGAAAACTACATGGATTATTCCTATTGCTCTAAAATGTTCACTGCAGGTCAGGTAGATCGAATGAGAACGGCACTAACCGTATCTTCAACAGGAAGAGCCAATGTGGTATCTGCTGCAAATCTGACAGCCGTTGGTGCAAGCACTGCTCCGATTCTTTGTTCAGCAAAATTCAGTACGACAAGAAGAGTGATCTGTCAAGGTGAAACGATTCAATTTACAGATGAGTCCTTCAACGCCGTTTCCGGATGGAACTGGTCATTTGCAGGAGGTTTACCTGCTACCTCAACCACACAGAATCCATCAATTACTTATAATACTCCGGGAACTTATGCGGTTCAACTGGATGCTACTGACGGATCAAATTCAAATACAGCGAATATTGTAAACTATATTACCGTATTACCAGCTCCAACAGGTATTCCTTATTACGAAAGCTTTGAAGCAATTAGCAATTTTACAAATTCTGATTGGTTTGTGGAAAATGGCGGTGGAAACCCTTGGAATGTTACAACTACTGTGGGACGAACAGGTACACACTCTGCTAAATTGGAAAACTATGGACAATCAGCTAGTCAAATGGATGAACTGGAATCCCGATCTATCGATTTATCCGGAATCACTTCAGCAACGAATGCAACACTTTCATTCCGATATGCATATAGAAAACGAACTTCCACCAATACAGATCTTTTGAAAGTATTCTTATCAAAAGATTGTGGTGAAGTTTGGGATATCCGCAAAACATTGACAGCAGCAACTATGTCCGGGACTAATTTGGCAACAAGCCAATGGACACCAACTTCAGCTGATTGGGTTACTGTTCATATGACAAACGTAACAACTGCTTATTGGGTATCAAACTTCCGATTCAAATTCCAATTTACTGCCGGAGGTGGAAACAATGTGTATATTGATGATATCAATATTTATGCAGGAGCGCCGTCAGATGATATCGTTTCGTTGGGACTAACAGATTTAGAATCATTCCAAAACATCAATCTATTCCCAAATCCAGCTGAAAATGAGCTTCAGATAAGCTTCACTTCCCAGACTGGAGACCAGTTGAGTTTTACAATAACGGATCTGGCCGGAAAACTAATCAAAACATTACCGGTTCATGCTCACGAAGGAGCAAACCTGGTGTTTATTGAGACTACGGATTTATCAGCAGGAACTTATCTGATCAAAATGATTGGTTCTGTGCAAGAAAGAACATTCACCTTTGTAAAGAAATAATTCCATTCAAAACGGGTCGGGAGTTTGCATTTCCGACCCGTTTACACATTCCTTTTAATAAACGATTTAGACACTTAAATCAATTTCTACTACATCAGATTTAAAAAGTCATTACATTTCATGCTTTGAACTGTATTCTATTTCCAACTTTCCCCTATCATTTAAATCATTGTTATAAAACTAGCTAGAATTAAAAAAATGAAAAAACAATTTTACTCACTCCTAGGCATCTCCCTTCTTTCTGCCACTTGGAGTTTTGGACAGCAGCAAGAGCGTGTTCTTGACAAAAGTAATATGCGTGAAGGTGAGCATGTTGAATATTGTACCACGCATAAGAAGATGAATGAATTGAGATCCAATCCACAATTCGCGAAAGAATATGCAAAAGAGCAACAAGCATTTGAAAATCTGATGCTGGCGAAAAAAGGAGAGAATGGTTCAACCAAAGCTATCGTGTACACTATTCCAGTGGTTTTCCACATCTTACACAATGGTGGTAATGAAAACATTTCGAAAGATCAAATCCTCTCTGCTTTGGATATTCTGAACCGCGATTACGCGATGCTGAATGCCGATACGATTTCAATTCAAGCGCCTTTTCAATCACTTAAAAGTAAAGTGGACATTCAATTTGTTCTTGCTACCAAAGCACCAAACGGCGCTTGTTTCTCAGGAATTACGCGAACTCAAAACGCATTAACAAATGATGGATCAAGCGGTTCTGCTCAAATCAATGCAATTGTTGCAGGAAATGATGTTTTCAATGGTCAGTGGCCAGGAAATAAATACTTGAATATCTATGTTTGTAAAGAAATCGGTGGAGCAGCCGGATACACGATGCTTCCATCAAGCTTTACAGCAACCAGCATGCAAAATGGTATTTTCATCTTAGATACTTATACCGGGGCAATCGGAACATCTAATGTGGGATCCAGCAGAGCGTTAACGCACGAAGTTGGTCACTGGTTAAACCTGGATCACGTTTGGGGAGGTAACAACAATCCTGGATCTGCCGGTTGTGGAGGTTCGGATAACGTTCAGGACACACCTGCAACCCAAGGTTCCACAGTTTGTAACCTTACAGCAAATACTTGTTCAACAGACAATGCATATTGGGGATTTGATCAAATTGACAATGTTGAGAATTACATGGATTACTCTTATTGTTCGAAAATGTTTACTATCGGACAAGTAAATCGTATGCGAACTGCATTAACGGTTAGTAATACAGGTCGTGCAAATGTAATTTCTGCTGCAAACCTTACAGCGGTTGGGGCAAGTACTCCATTAACTCTTTGTACCGCTAAATTCAGTACTCCAAGAACTGTTATTTGTGCCGGTGAATCAATTACATTCACAGACGAATCCTATAATGTTGCAACTGGATGGACATGGACTTTCACTGGTGGATCACCAGCTTCTTCCACAACCCAAAATCCAACAATTACATACAATACCCCAGGAACATACGCCGTTCAGCTACAAGCTACTGACGGAACAAATAATAATACGGCAAATATTCCTTCATACATTACGGTATTGCCAGCAGGAGGAAATATTCCTTTCTATGAAAGTTTTGAAGCTTCCATGAACTTGACAAGTCCGAATTGGTTCGTTTATAACTCAGGAGGAGCTACTGCGTGGGCAGTTACGAATACTGCAGCTAAAACAGGAACCAATTCAGCGAAACTGGATAATTTCAGTCAAACAAACGGTCAGATTGACGAGTTAATTTCAGGACCTATCGATTTATCAAGCATCACTTCCGGAACTGGAGTCACTTTGTCTTTCAGATATGCATACAGAAAGAAAATCTCTTCGAACACCGACTTATTGAAGGTATTCCTTACAAAGGATTGTGGTGAAGTTTGGGATGTACGTAAAACATTGACTGCAGCTACAATGTCCGGAACTAGCACAGCTACTTCCGCATGGACTCCAACTGCAGCTGATTGGGTGACTGTTCACATGACAAACGTAACAAGTGTATACTGGAACGACAATTTCCGTTGTAAATTCCAAGTAACAAATGGCGGAGGAAATAACGTATACATTGATGATATCAATATTTATTCCGGTGGACCATCTGAGAATCCTGTCACTGCAGGTTTAGCAGATTTGGGTACTGTTGCAAACATCAATTTGTTCCCGAATCCGGCAGACAATGAAGTTCAGATTTCTTTCAGCTCACAAATTGCGAATGAGATCAATTTCTATGTGACTGATTTATCAGGAAAACGTATCCAACAGTATCAGATCAATGCAACTGAGGGAAACAACCTGGTTTACATTGCAACTGAAAATCTTTCAGCTGGAACCTATCTGATCCAAATGGTTGATGGAACTAGTCAAAGAACCTTGACTTTCGTGAAAAAGTAATACAACTGAAACCAAATAAAAAAATCCCCTGACGAGCAATCATCAGGGGATTTTCTTTTTTATCTCTGTTCCGATCAGAATCCTCTCTTCTTCTTTACTTCTGCTATGCAATCAGTCAATTGTTTTTTATCAGCAAAGTATACGGTAATATTCGTTTCCTTAAATGTTTGGGCTCCCGATTTTTCATAAACAGTGGCTTCCACTTTATCCAAATCAGTTAAAATATTGCACGAATACATTTCACCGTATGTATCCAAATGCTCAATTTTAAATACATTATCCGTAACAACTTTTGCGGACACTTTACGAACTGTCAGTTCACGCACTGTTCCGTCACCTCTCTTTGTCAAAACAGTAGAATACAGGTAATAATCCACTATTTTTTGATGGTATTCCAGCGTAGTTCCATTAATCTGCATTGAAAAACACTTCGGTCCTTGAATGGTGATCGATTTACCGTAAAATTTGATTACTTCCTGAGCTTTCAATAGGTTAAAACTCAATAAACACAGGCTTAAAAGGAGAATTTTCATAGTTTTCATTTAAATTGTAGACTACTAAGTAAGCAAAAAAAATCACTCTTTCACATGAATTTCTCCTTCATTTACCAACGATTCCCCGTTCATTCTCAAAAAGAGTTGGATCAATGCAATCACATCTTTCTCACAATAAATGCGGATGCGATTCAAATCATTTTCTTCGTAATAAACCCGTGCAACATCTGCTCCCGAAATATCATCTTTCGGAGTTGGGATCTTAAAGATATGACACAACAAGGCTAAGCTGGTGTAAGCTTTGTAATCTCCGAACTTCCACAATTCCATCGTGTCCAGGTGCTGGATTTCCCAAGGTTTTTTACCTGCAATATTCAATACATTCGGCAATCCGATTCCATGAATCAACAACCTGCGGCAAATGAATGGAATATCAAATTCCTTTGAATTATGCCCACACAACACGTGTTTCGGCGTATTGTAATTATTCTCCAGCAAGCGAACAAATTGTCTCAACAAGGTTTCTTCATCCTCGTGTGCAAATGAGGTCATTCGAATCGATTTTCCTAAAGAGGATTGATGCACAAATCCGACAGAAATACAGACGATCTTGCCAAACTCGGCGTAAATCCCGGCTTTCTCATTGTAAACATCTGCTTTTGTTTTGTCTTCTGTCAGAAAACGGGCATTCTTCGAATCAAATAACTTAGTGGTTTCTGCATCTAAATCTGAATAGTGGTAAACTTCCGGAACAGTTTCAATGTCTAAAAAAAGAATCTTGTCCAATTGGGTTAAATCAAGCATAAAGTTTTCGTTTTCCATTTAAGTTATGTAAAAATATCATTTCCTCGAATGTCTTTTTCCTAATTTTTTTCGAAATAAATGCATTTTTTGTGCTTAAGGAATTTCATTCCTTACCTTTGTACTCCATGGCAGAAGAATTATTTATCGCTCAATCCACAAAGAAGGAAAAGTACACCACTTTGCTTCCTCAGGTCAAGGCATTATGCACCGGTGAACCGAATTTGGTTGCCAATCTGGCGAATGTCACCTCTGCGCTCAAAATGACCTTTGATTTCTTTTGGGTCGGGTTTTATGTCGTTGAAAAAGAGGAGTTGGTGCTCGGACCTTTTCAAGGACCAATTGCCTGCACGCGGATTGCTTATGGAAAAGGTGTTTGTGGTTCTTCCTGGAAACAAGATGAAACACTTGTCGTTCCCGATGTGGAAGCTTTTCCCGGTCATATCGCATGTTCCAGTGAAAGCAAAAGTGAAATCGTGGTTCCTATCCGGAAAAACGGTCAGATTATTGCTATTCTCGACGTCGATAGTGATCAATTGAATGATTTTGACGAGATTGATGCAACTTATTTAAATGAACTTTGCGAATGGCTCGGTACTCACTGTTTTTAGGACTTTTGCTTTTCTTGGCCGGTTGCGCCGAGATTGTTCCTTTGACGGGTGGTCCATCCGATAATCGCGCAGCTCTTCCTGTGGATGGAACTCAGAATCCCGAACAGGGTGCTTTGCACGTGAGTCAAAATGAGCTGAATGTCAAGTTCAATGAATTCTTCACCTTAAATGATCCAACCAATACTGCGGTAATGAATCCAAACGCAGGGAAGTTGGAAGTCACTTCAAATAAGCGCGACCTATCCATCAAATGGGATGGTCCACTTCAGCCAAATACGACCTATATCATCCAATTGAACGGAACCATCCGGGATTTGAATGAAAAGAATGATACGATCCATCAATTTGTATTCTCGACCGGTGATCAGATCGATTCCTTGAAAATCAATGGTATTATCACTGACGGATTCACGAACAAACCGTCCAATGCTTATACGATCGGATTATATGATTCATTGAAAGACCCTTACAAAAATGCTCCGGTCTATATCTGTAAAAGCAACGATAAAGGTCAATTTGAATTTTCCTATCTGAAAGCGGGCGAGTATCAATTATTTGCTTTCTTTGATACTAACAAGGACCGACTTCCAACCATCGGGGAAGACATTGCTTATTCTTCCAAACTAATTGCAAGCGGCGATAGCACTGCTTTTTCCCATATTCTTGCTTCGAAACCGAAAAATCCGGTAAAGCAATTGCAACTCAAAGTACTCAATCCGGGAACATTTTTTGCGTCCGGGAAAGAAATCAGCGAATCAAGCCTGACAATCAATTCGCAACCCGTGCAGATCATCAAACGATTTGCAGCGGATTCTATTCTGGCTGTGCTTCCGAGCAGTCCAAATGAAGTCTATACCTTCATTGACGGGACAGATACCATTACAAAGATTATTTCCCTAAAAGACCGCAATAAGAATTTCTTCGTTTCAAGTAAGATTTACAAAAATGCCTGGACACTAGGTGATACCTTACTTTTCGAGACCAATGAATTCATTGAGAAAATCGATACTTCACTGATTATCGTGGAAGACAAAACAAAATTGAAAGTCAAATACGATGCGCTTTTTTCCGGTAATCAGGTTCGGATCATTCCAAAATCCGCCATTGCATTCGATATGATCGTGGATTTCAAAATGGGAGCCTTGCGAGGACTTACCAACGTGAATGACTCCATCAAAGTAGAACTGAAAACCTATCGAACATCTGATCTTTCCAATCTGAAATTGAATGTAGAAAGTCTCAAAGGTCAATGGGTCATCCAACTGATGGACGGTTCAAATGCAATTCGCACATTTTTTAAATCAGAAAGTGATTCTGTTGTCAATTGGAACAACCTGATTCCAGCTGTTTACCAAATCCGTTGCATCCGCGATGTGAACGGAAATGGAAAATGGGATATGGGGATTTGGGAAACAAAAGCACAACCGGAAGAAGTAGTCCGTTTTGACCTGAAATCCAAACTGAGACCGAACTGGGATATCGAAGAAACGCTAGAACTGAAACCCAATGAGTGATTCCTTTGAAAAAGCCTTTAGTAAGTGGAAGATTTATCTCGCTTTATTTTTAGGTCTTTCAATTTCGGGAGGAATACTCATTTACAGCTTTACCCGATCCGAGTTTCACGAAGTGGAAAAAGGGACAGGCGATTATATCTGGAAAGACACCAACCACAATAAGCGCATCGATTATTCAGATCCGGAGGAATTCATAGCTGTCCCGAATGGGAATTTCGAGCAAAAAAATGCCTATCAGGTACTTTCGGATATTTCCTGGAATAGCACTACTTTTTTTTGGATCTTTTTGGCACTCTTAGGAATGGTTGGTCGGGATTTGGGCTATATGATCCGGATTCGGATCCTGACCAAAAACCAGCTTACCTGGACCCAATCCTTCCACGTTATCATGATTTGGGAATTTGCTTCCGCACTGGCACCTGGAGTCATGAGTGGTGCCACTGTTGCCATGTTCATACTCAACAGGGAAAAAATTGCTTTGGGAAAGGCAACGGCAATTGTCATTTTAACCGCATTCCTGGACAATTTATTCTATGTTATCATCATTCCGATCCTGTTTCTATTCATTCCATCCGGGAAATTATTTCCAAGTGCAGGAAATGAATCCATGATGGCTGTTTTCTGGACAGGTTTCTCCGTATTTGCTCTCCTGTGCATCGTACTTTTTTCAAGCATTGTCCTTTATCCGAAATTGGTCTTCAAACTCCTCACCTTCATCACCCGGATTCCACTTTTGAAACGTTTTCAAGCAGGTGCGGCAAAGACAGGAAACGATGTGAAGACAACGGCGATTGAAATGAAAAAGGAACCTTTCTCCTTTTGGTTAAAAGCATTTGGAGCAACCGTTTTCTCCTGGTCCTCCCGTTTTTTAGTGATCAACTTCATCATGCAGGCATTTTTAAGCTTGGGTTTTCTGCAACAAACGCAAATCTTCACCAAGCAATTTGTATTGTGGATGTTTCTTCGGATCTCTCCAACACCGGGAGGTAGCGGAGTTGCTGAATGGGCGTTTGGAGAATTATTGTCCGAATTCAGTACCAGTATCGTCCTTCTTGGAACAATGGCTGTATTGTGGCGTCTGATCTCCTACTTCCCCTATTTGATGATCGGATCCATCATTCTTCCGCGTTGGTTGGCGAGGCAAGGGAAGAAGAAAGACTAAATCGTTTAACAAGGTCTATAAAAGCCTTTGTTTTTCGGATAATATCGTTATCTTTGCGCTCTTAAAACGGTCAAAATCATGTCTTACGGCGTCAAAATTTTTGCAGGAAGAGCATCGAAAGTGCTTGCAGAACAAATAGCTACCAAGTTTGGTGCTGCCTTGGGTGATGTAAAAGTTACTGAATTCAGTGATGGTGAATTTCAACCGTCATTTGAAGAAACAGTGCGCGGTCAGGATGTATTTATCGTTCAATCGACTATGCCTCCAACAGAGCATTTATTTGAATTGTTGTTGATGGTCGATGCTGCAAAACGTGCTTCAGCCCGTAAAATCATTGCAGTGATTCCTTATTTCGGCTTTGCACGTCAGGACCGTAAGGATAAACCAAGAGTCGCTATCGGAGCAAAATTGGTTGCGAATATGTTAATGGCAGCAGGTGTAGACCGTGTCATGACAATGGACTTACACGCAGATCAAATTCAAGGTTTCTTTGAAGTTCCGGTGGACCATTTATTTGCATCAACTTTGTTTTTCAATGAAATGAAGGCTTTGGATAACGGAAACCTGATTATGGCTGCTCCGGATGCAGGTGGTGCAAAACGTGCCAATGCTTATGCTAAGAAATTGGATACCGGATTAGCAATTTGCCACAAACACCGCAAGAAAGCAAATGAAGTTGCAGAAATGACTGTAATTGGAGATGTTGCCGGAAAAGATGTAATCTTGGTGGATGATATGTGTGACACAGCAGGAACTTTAACAAAAGCGGCTGAGTTATTCATTGATAAGGGGGCAAAAAGTGTTCGTGCATTCTGTACACACGCCGTGTTGTCAGGACCTGCATTGGAACGCATCAATAATTCGAAATTAACAGAGTTGATCGTTACAGATACGATTCCGTTAAAAGAGAAAAGTGACAAGATTCGTGTCATTACCGTAGCTGATCTGTTCGCAGATGTGATCGACCGCTTGGTTAAAAACGAATCCATTAGTGCGCATTTTATAATTTCATAAGAGTCAGCCACGGCTGACTGATAAACAAGATTCACGCAAGTGGATAAAACAAATAGTAAATAAATAACAAAAATGAAAGTAGCACAATTGAGCGGTTCGCCTCGCGCGAACGTAGGGAAGAAGGATGCTAAAGCTTTGAGAGACTCAGGCTTGGTTCCATGCGTTCTTTACGGACAAGGAACACAGACACATTTCTCTCTTCCTGACATCAAAGTTGAAAAATTAATTTTCAATCCGGATGTATTTAAAATCGAATTGGACATCGATGGCAAAAAAGCTGATGCGATTATCCAGGAGATTCAACAAAATCCTATTACGGATAAAGTGGTTCACATTGACTTCTTGGAATTAGATGCTAAGAAACCGGTTAAAGTGGCATTACCAGTTCGTTTGACAGGAGCTTCTCGTGGTGTATTAGCGGGAGGTCGTTTGATGCAGGTTTTCCGTCGTTTACGTGTAGTTGGTCTTCCGGCAGATTTGCCTGAGGCTATCGTAATTGACATTACTAAATTGCGTATCGGTCAATCTATCCGTGTGAAAGATTTGGAAAATGATGGTTTAACTATCTCTGAAGCTAAAAACGCAGTTGTAGTATCTGTTAAAATGGCTCGTGGAGCATCGAAAGCTGCTGAAGCGGATGATGAAGACGAAGAATAAGATTCTATTGAACTTTAAAACGAAACCCGTTGATCCATGGATCAACGGGTTTTTTTATGCTTAAAATCTGATCCCATAAAAAAAGCCACCTCTGTTTTTACACGAAGATGGCATAACTAACATTAGATTTAGGAGTAGGTTCTAATATCTTTCCCTACTTAGGTAAGACCAAAGTTGGCAAGTATATTTGATTTTCACGCTCTCGTTTTTCTATAAAGCAGTTTTCAGTTTTTTAAACGTCAATTTTGAGTAAAATCGATTTAGGAAATTTCCGATTTAACGCTTCAATAGGGACATTTGGCTTCTGTTTTCCCCAACCGTATAGGATAGTTGATAAACGCCACTCGCCAAAGAAGTCAAATCCACATCTGTTTGTTCAGAATACAGCTTTTTCTCTAAAATGATTTTTCCCAAACAGTCTGTCAGAACCATCATCCCTCCTATTTCATCTGTTTCAATGGTCAACCAGTCTTTAACCGGATTCGGATACAAATTCAATTGAAGATTATTCAAATCAGAAATACCCGCCAAATCGATCACATGGATGGCTTGACTCAAGGTATCCTCCGGACAAGCATCATTTACAGCGATTAGTTGTAGTTCAAAAACTCCACTGTTTGTATAACCATGCCATGGGTTTTCATCCTGACTCTGTGTCCCGTCTCCAAAGTTCCAGGCATAGCCGTTCGCGTTCAGTGAAGAGTTGGTGCAGTTCAGAATTCCACCCGGCAAATACAAGGTATCCTCATTGACGGTAAACTGCGCACTTGCAGGTAAACTCACCAAAATGTCTATCAACTGCTGAACAGTATCAGAGGTGTTTGGTCCGTAAGCAATCAATTGAACCTGATAGGAACCCGAACTTGGGAATTGTACCTTAGGATTCACTTGATTACTCGTACTTGGAAACCCACCCTGGAAGGTCCACAAATAACTGGTACCATCAATGGAGGTATTCTGAAAAAGAAGTGAATCTGTTGAGCAGACATAGGTATTCTGAAGTAAGAATGAGGCGTTCGGAGGATTTGTAGGTTGTACAACAGTTTGTCCGTTTGAAGTCATAACACTGGAAAAAGTACCTGCTCCATTCTCGGATTTAACCGAAACATAATAAGTAGTTCCTGTCAATAGACTCAAACCGCCGATGCTCGCGCTGGTATTCCAATAGTTATTGGTCCATGAAACGATATCAGTGGCTCCGGGAGTTGTTCCGATTGCCACCCAGTAATTCGCAATATCTGAATTCGTATCAGAAGATATTGTCCAATTCGCCTCCAACATGGAGTTATTTGTCGTAGTGGAAGCATCAGCAGCCTGACCGTCATTGACAACCTGAATCGCTGACGGAGTGGTCCAGTCGATTTTAACATCCTGAGAAGAAATCGCAGATAAATTTCCGGCAACATCCTGAACGATTGATTTGACCCGTCCGGCAGCAGTTGAAGAATTAGGGCTCTCATAACGCATATCACCACCCGAACCAACAGCAATGGAAGTACTGGAGCTTCTTGAGCGATAAACTCTCAAATCATTTACTTTGTAAACACAGTTCCCCGTTCGGAAAGAAATGTAATTTCCGGTTGTTAGAGGAGTTGGATCCGTCCATGTTCGCGATAACACATTGTTTATATAAACCTGATGCTTTCCGGTAATCCGATCGTAAGCAACTTTGTAATCATACCATTGATCCGCATTAAAATCATACGCAACTTCATCGACTAAACTATAGGTATCATTCGTCACTTCATAAATCTGAATTTTGTCGCTATCCAGACGGAAGAATACAAAATAAGAATTGCCTCTGTTTGGCAAAGTCGGATCGCTGCAGAAATAATGTAAACCAGCTCTGCGGTTAGTCCCTGTCCCGGACATTGCTCCGGACCAATGATACAAATAACGATTACTCAAATTACTTGTAACGCCAGCCCAAATATTCGAATTCCCATTGCTCTCATCACTGTGCATCAAATTTCCCGAACTCAAAGCCCAAACTCCCGATTGGGATGTCCAGCTAGTATGAATTGCAGATTGATCAAAGTTGTCATTGAAAAATCCCTTCGCGGAATTTGACCTCCAATCACCTGCATTATTATCTGTCACCTGATAAAAGGATTTATCAATTCCACTACCTCCGGAATTATCCGTATCGACATAAGTAGCTGTAAAATCCTGTGTTATCCAACTTCCAGGAACACTAACAGTTGTCATTGGTGCAATTGCATCCCCCAAAGCAGGATTCGTAATAACACTTGTCCAATTGGCAACCCATCCTGCAGCAGTTGTAGCGCAATCACTCCGGAATTCAATTAATAAAGCTCCACTGGATGAAGTAATTGTTCCGGGAGAACTGGTTCCCGTATACGTTCCGATTAAGGGCGCACTGTTAGTTGCTCCATCATAGATGTAGAGGTAATCCCAATTTGCTTCCAGGGAAAAACTCGAAAAACTCAATGTAACTGAACTCGCATTTGCAGGTTGAATCAAGGTAAAATAACGTTGATCATTTGCATAATTTGCTCCGGAACCACCTGTATCTGTAAATGTGCCACTGGCAGCATTCAAGGTATTTTGTGTCGGATTATTATTTACCAATTGATAATAAAGTCCCCAATTCCAATAAATTCCCGGATCGGTATGGGTTTGATTCGGAAAGTGCTGATGTCCTTTTATCTTGATACATCCTCCCAACACATTTGCACCACTGGTAGCCGCACCTGAAAAGGTTCGCAACGGACTGATCCCGTAACCACTTTGACAAATATCCCGCGTAATTCCGGCAGAAGCATTATACAATGCCGTTGTATACCATTGTGATTGGCTCACATAACCTTCATGCTCATAGCCTATCGTATATGGATTTTCCGACCCAACATGCCATGCCTTATTCGCCTCCAGAACCATTTGTGTTACCTGACCGTCTGATGAACGAACAACATAGTGGTATGAAACACTCGAAGAACAGTTTTGAGACCAGGAGATCGCGCCGGCATAAGTTCCCTGAATCGTATGAATCGTTATTGCAGAAATGGCTGTTCCGCTTCGGGAACTAAAATTACAGGTTGGAGCCGGGTTCCAAATCGCCGGTGCATATTCTGTAGACTTTTGAGTGCTTTCCTTCTCTTTTATATGATAGATAATTCCGGAATTTGACCGGATACCTTGCTCCGAAAAAATGACTTTTTGGGCACTCAGAACACTTAGATTTTCAGCTCCAAAAATAGCAGTCAAATCAAATTGATAGTTAGGAAAATGATATCTCGCAGCGTTCTCATTGGAATTCAGGAACTGAAAGAGTTCATACAATTCAGCATCCCGGGCATACTTATTTACACGACCCGAATCTGATAAATAAGAAAGTCTGCCGAAAATTTCCTTCAGGGAACTCTGAAGCGACATTCCTTTCAATTCGGTCATATATCCATCCACCGCCTTTGCGAAGGCCGTGATTTCCATGGAAGGATTTTGTCTGATTTGTGACAATGGAATTCCCGAAAGCTGAGAAACCAATTTCATGTTCTCCTTGAAATATCCCTTCCCTTTCGCCACCATCCCCATGAAACCATGAGATTTTGGCAATCCGGAACAGGATTCCATTTCAGCAGTCGTCAGATAGGACATTCTCGTCTGAGTGAACGAAACAGCTTCCAAAACACCCTTCGGAATAGCCGGATAGGATTGATAAGCTTGTTGACAATAATTCTCAAAATCAGCGTTTGACTGAGAAAACGAATGGAAGCCAAGTAAACAGCTTGCGAATAGTAGAAGTCTTTTCATAGTGTTCCTTTTCAGTAGTAAAGAATTAAAGATATTCAATTCTTTATACACCTGAAAATCAATACACAGGAAAATGGATTTAGTAATCCAAATTTAACAATTTGAACAAGGATTACTCATGAAAAATATGAATCCACAGTACGCGGGAAGCCCTAAAGTTGAAAAACATGGATAAGATCAGGACCACGAGCATCAATGCAAAAAGCCATCCCAAAGGCAGAAACCAGGTAAAGATTAAAAACACAGGTAAGAGTTCCGCAATCGCTAAGCCATAACTGATGTACATCGCTCCGAAAAAATACCCCGGTTCCTTATCGAAACGGTAATTACATTCCGAGCATCGTTCATACATCTTAGGCGCTTTCAAATGAAGCAAGGATCCATTTGTTTCAAAGATTTTACCCTTTCCGCATATCGGACAAGATCCGCTGAGTATCGCTTTAAAATTTGACATCTCTTTTTTTCTACAAAGTTAACCCATCCAATTCCCTCATTCACTATTCTTTGTCACCAATAATTATACTATTCAGACATTTTCATATCTTTAAACATGAATTTACCGCGGCTTCCCATAGAAAAATTTGACGAAAACGGCTTACTACAAGCTTTTTATGTGAATCGCTTTTCGGAACATCTGAAAAAACACCATTCAGACATTAACCATCCGCACAAACACGATTTCTACCTGACCGTGTTTTTTGAGAAGGGAAAAGGAAGACACGATATTGACTTCACTTCCTATCCGATTCAACCCAATAGCATCTTTTTTCTTCAACCTGAACAGATTCATCATTGGGAATTTGAAGAGGAAGCCGAGGGTTGGATCTTCTTTCATTCAGAGGATTTTTACAAATTGTATGTCACCCATTTCGAATTGTTCCAATGGCCTTTTTTCCAATCAAGGGATTCGAATCCGGCTTTGATAGTTAACGAGAATACAGCGCTGATCTTACAACAACGGTTTACGGAGATTTTTGCCGAATACAAGGAGAACACGAAACATTCATTCCTGAAAATCGCCAGTTTAAGTCAGCTGGTCTATGCGGATTTAGCCCGCATTTATTCCGACCAAACTTCCGGTTCTATTCAAAAAAACACCTTGTATCAGAATCATTTTCACCGGTTTGTAAAACTGCTTGACGAAAAATACACATACCAAAAGAATGCTTCTTTTTACGCTTCCGAACTGGCCATGACTACCAAACATCTACACCGGATCTGTTTAAGCTGTACAGGGAAAAGTACCTCTCAGCTCATTGCTGAACGATTGGTTCTGGAAGTAAAACGGAAATTAGTGAGTGAGTCGAAAAGCATCCAGGAAATTGCAGACGAATTGGGCTTTGACAATTACCCTTATTTTCATTTATTCTTTAAGAAACATGCCGGAGAAACACCAAAGGAATTCAGGGAGAAGAATACTTAAAGCAAAAATGCATTTCGACTACGCTCAATGACCTTTTTACTTTAACTCTTGATTTATCCAATTGGTGACTGAGCGCAGTCGAAGTCCCAATTCGCAATTCGCAATTCGTAATTATCAAGTTAGCTTATCCGTCAGGATCTTCATTTCAATCACCGGAGAGATTTTCTCGTACAAGATATTGTAAACCGCCTCCAAAATAGGCATTTCCACCTGGAATTTCTTGTTGATTTCCTTTACACATTTCGTTGCGTAATATCCTTCAGCAATCATATCCATTTCCAATTGAGCTGTTTTTACGGAATATCCTTTTCCGATCATATAACCGAATGTACGGTTTCGGGAAAATTTAGAGTATGCCGTTACGAGTAAATCGCCCAGGTAGGCAGATGATTTCACATCGCGGTGAATTGGACTCACTTCATCAATAAAATTCTCGATTTCCTGAATTGCATTTGCAATCAAAACAGATTGGAAATTATCTCCGTAGCCTAAACCTGCACAAATTCCTGAAGCCAATGCATATACATTCTTCAGAACTGCAGAAAGTTCGGTTCCGAATAAATCATCCGAAGTGGTTGTTTTAATATAGCGACAAGCAAGTAAATCTGCCATTTCTTTAGCAATTCCTTCATGTTGGCAAGCAACGGTTAGATAAGACAATCGCTCCAAGGCCACTTCTTCAGCGTGACAAGGTCCGCAAATGATTCCTATGTCCTTGTATGGAGTTCCAAATGTCTTATGAAAAAAACGCGCCGGAATGGCATTATATTCAGGTACAATTCCCTTTACCGCAGAAAAAACAATTTTCCCTTTGAATAAATCCGGGGTTGTTTCCTTGAATAGATCCACCAGAAAGGCAGAGGGTGTTGCAACTATCAGTACATCGGATCGTCTAATGATCGCTTTTAGATCATTTGAAACATGGATCTGATTCAAATCAAATTCAACAGATTGCAAATAAGTCGGATTGTGCTTGTATCGCATGATATGAGCAACCTGATCTTCCCTTCGAACAAACCAATTTACCTGTGCAAAATTATTACACAATATCTTCACCAAAGCAGTTGCCCAGCTACCTCCTCCAATGACACCAACGGTTTTCATTCGCTTACTCATAGTCTTGGCAAATGTACATATAATTCTCTTCGTTGTATTCAAACAAGCTCTTTCGAATCGGGAAAATAATTCGTTATGCAATCTAATAGAAAGCACTATCTTTGCTAAAAAAATTTATGGCAGAAGTTTCTCGTATTTCTACAAACAAGGCGCCGAAACCGGTCGGATTGTATCCTCATGCACGCAAAGTTGGCAACCTGCTTTTCCTTTCGGGAGTTGGTCCAAGGGTAGCAGGCTCCGATGATATCGATTCCGCAGTTCCAGGTCTGAAGTTGGATAAAAACGGGAATTTCATGGAGTTTGATTTTGAAGCACAATGCAGAAGTGTATTTGACAACGTACGCATCATCTTGGAAGAATCAGGATCAAGCTGGGACCAGTTGGTGGATGTGACCGTGTTTTTAGTGAACATGAAACGTGATTTCCATGTTTATAACCGCGTTTATGCAGAGTATTTCAAGGATAATCTACCTTGCAGGACTACGGTGGAAATCAATTCGCTTCCAACTCCCATCGCTATCGAATTAAAGTGTATCGCAACAATTGATTAAATAAAATTATGATCGGATTCGCTATTCGCAGTTTAATAGCTGCAGGACTATTATTTTTAACAGGTTATTCTTTTTACACAGGTTATTGGGGCTGGGGAATTTCCCTAATCATTCCACTGGCATTGGTAATTCTTTCTTTCATCTACAATGAAAATCTGGCATTCACGCTAAATCACATGCGTGCCGGAAATCAGGACAAAGCACAGAGAGCGATCAATCGCATCACTTCTCCGCAATTCTTACCAAAACGCCAGAGAGCATACGTTATTTATATGCAAGCTCTTTTGAATGCACAGGCTTTACCACATGTGAAAGTGGAAGGAATGCTGCGTCAGGCAATGCAATTGGGTCTTAAAAGAGGTCACGACAAAGCAATGGCGCGTATGCATTTGGCAGGAATTTGTGTTCAGACAGGACGCAGACAAGAAGCCGTAAGTCTTTTAGCAGAAGCAAAAAAGATGGACACTACCGGAATGTTGAAAGACCAGATCAAAATGATGCAGGGTCAGATGCAGAATGCTCCTTCTAAAAATCAGATGCGTATGGCTCAGATGATGGGTGGCCGCAAGAAGATGCCTAAAATGCGTTAATCCTTCGAATGAAGTCATTTGCCAATTTTCCTGAAAACTACGAGCTAATTGATGCAGGTGGAGGAAGAAAATTGGAGCGTTGGGGAACAGTGACGACTATTCGTCCGGAACATCAAGCCTATTTTGGTGCCGTCCTTTCAAAGAAGGAATGGATGAACGTTGCTGATTGGGAATTCATTCCCAAGTCGGAAGGATCATTGCAAGGTGTCTGGAAAAAATTGAATCCACAAGCTCCCGAAGAATGGATTTTTTCAACTGCCGGACTCCGATTCAAATTACGGATTACAAACAATAAGCACCTCGGATTATTCCCGGAACAACAAATCAATTGGGAGTTTCTCTCCAATCATCTGAATGCTTCTAAACGTTTCCTCAATGCCTTCGCTTATACCGGAGCAGCATCCGTATTCGGAAGAAAAACAGGAGCCGAAGTGATCCATTGCGACAGTGTAAAAAACATGTTGGATTGGGGGAAGCTAAATCAAGCGGAATCCGACCTGGAAGGAATCAAATGGGTTCAGGAAGATGCCTTGAAATTTATCCAGCGGGAAGTCAAACGTGGAAACAAATACGACATTGTCCAACTGGATCCTCCAGCCTGGGGACTCGGATCAAAAGGTGAAAAATGGAAATTGGAAGATTTGCTGGGAACCTTATTATCCGAAGCGATTCAACTATTGAATAAATCAGGAGTTTTAATTCTAAATACTTATTCTCCGAAAATTGATGTGGCTGCAATCAATAAAATAAGTAAGGAATTAGCTATTCCTTTCAAACGCATGGAAAATTCCGAATTGTGGTTCAAAACAACAAGCGGCAAAGAGCTGTATTACGGAATTGTGACAAGGATTTATAAGTAAGCTGTGGCGCAAGCCAAGCATTCAGTCACCTTTAAATCTATGAACATTAATTGGATGGTAGCTGAGCGAATTCGAAGCTATTTCTTTTTGTTATTGACTGAATTGCGTACATCACCAAGCCAACAACATTCCTTGCTCCAACTTTACTCATCATCAATGTTCGGGCACTTTCAATGGTTCGTCTGCTCTTGAATAATTTCTCCGCAATTTCCTGTGTAGTCATTTCATTGCAGATCAACTCCAGGATCACCAATTCGTTTTCATTGAAGATGTTTCCGGAACCTACTTCAAATACAGGCTGAATCTTCCCTGAATGCACCATTTTAGCGATGAACATTTTGGAAGTACGGTCATTCAGGTAATAACCCGTCTCAACTGCTGATTTGATTGCCAACTGGATCTCTTCCGCGTCATCATCCTTGGACAAATAACCATTGGCACCGTTCTCAATTGCCGATTCAACAAATTCCACATCATCATACATGGATAACAACAATACCTTTATTTCCGGAAATTTCTCGCGAACTTCTTTGGTGGCTTCAATTCCGTTTTTGACCGGCATTCTGAAATCGATGAGTGCCAGATCAACGGAGATTGCGGGCAAAGCTTCAATCAACAATTGACCATTTTCCACTGCTAAAACCACTTCAAAACCATCAATATCATTGAGTAATTTCGTGAGCCCATTTCTGAAAATGGATTGATCTTCTGCAATTGCAATTTTTATAGTTCTGTTTTCGGTTTCCATACAAGCATAACTTTAGTTCCCGGATTCTGCAATTCGTAATCTATTTGAGCACCAACTTGCTGACTCCTACTTTCAATATTTTTTAATCCCAAACTTTGGGATTTCAGTTTATCTTCTTTCGTTGGGACAAAGCCCATTCCATTGTCAATAAGGGTTATTTGAATACCGTCTTCGTTCTGTTCCAGTGTCAATTGGATCACAGTTGCTTTTGCATACTTCAAAATATTATTGATCAATTCCTGCAAGATACGATAAACCGCCAAACTCACCTCTCTTGTTTGAGATTCGTGTTTCGGATCATTTACCGCAATCACTGAAAAATGAACATTTGGAATTTGTTGCGCGAGTGTATTTACCAAACTTTTCACTGCAGGAACAAGACCTAACTCTTCCAAAACACTTGGCAATAAACGATTGGACAAACTCCTCACCTTTCCTATGGTAATCTGGACACCTTCATTCAGGAGCTGTCGTTCTTCCTCATCAATAGGCAAAGAGACAAAGGATAGTTTCAATGCCGTAAGCGAAGATCCGATATCATCGTGCAATTCAATGGCAATTCTGCGTTGCTCAATTTCCTTGGCATCCAAAGTGGCCTGAACCATTTCGTTCTTATAATTCAATTCCAACTGAACCATTTCCTGCTTCTTACGACGCATTTTCTGTTGGTACAGCACTGCAAAAACAATGATACTCAACGCCATGATAAACATTGCCAGAGTAGCAATGATTATCATCAGTCCTAAATTCGAGGGAGCTTGCTGATCCATAGTGCGTATGAATATAATAGATTATATAGTAAAATCAACCCCAAATTCCCCTTGTTCAGAATTTTAAGCATCTCATCCCCAAAATATCCTACGACCAAGTAGTCATAGAGCAAATTATATATCAAAGTACAAGAATGTCCTAGGAGCAGGGTTGCACCAACAAGAAAATAGACATCCTTAAATGGACTAAAGACGTTCTCCATGCGAAACATTTCGATGAAATAACTGATTATTATAAATGCAACACAACCAAATGTAATCCCTGTCTGCAATGATGCATGAGCTTGCCAATCATCAAACACATTTGTTAAGGTAATCAGTATTACACCGGTTATAACAACTGTTAGCAGTAAAATTTTACTTCTTTTCTTTGAAAACTGCTGGAAAAAGAAAAAACTGGGAAAAATTAATTCAACATACAGGTAAATTCGATAGAGCCACAAATTGTTGATTCGATAATTAAAAAGAATAGCTCCAATAATCTCAACTAATACTGTAAATATCAGATAGGTCAGTATCACCTTACTAATAAAAGGAAGGCGCTTCTGTATCAAAAGCGCCAACCCAATTCCAATTGGAAAACTGTAGGATAAAAGAACAAAATACTCCCAGCTTCCCATATAACAGTATTATTGATTATTACCATTTAATGGATTACTTGCATAAGGATAAGGAGGACATTTCATCCCATTGTCAATAATCACATTCAACATATCGTTTTCATTCGAATCTGCTCCAACCAGAACCAATTCAAAATCCCCTTCCGAATTTTGTCCCAAATAAATACGGATTCCTTTACAATCCGCCTGAGCTAATATTTCTTCAATATGTGTCTTTCCGATAAACATACCGCCAGTTTTATTCATTTTGCTCTCACGGTATTTTCTTGTTAAAAGAGCACCTTCTTCAAGAGTAATCTGCTTTCCTTCGTTTCCTGTAAATGACATACTAATATAGTTTAAGTTATACGAGCCAATATTATATGGAATTATTCGAACTTCCAAACCCCTAAAATGACGAAATCAACCATGCCCTTGATTTTAATGGTTTTAGAATTTTCACAAAATGAAAAAAATGTGGTTTTCCGCAATGCATTTTCAGTAAAAATACTGTTGTGAGCATCAAATCTGTAACATACATTTGTTTCAACAAAAAGAAATTAATTCAATGTTTGAAATGTTACATGATCTAATAAACAAACCAAGAGTAGACATTCACAGCAAGGTGAATATCACCTATTGGAGTAGTGAGTTAAATTGTTCCGAAGAAGAGTTGCTTTACTGTATATCGAAGGTCGGTTCGTCGATCACAGCTATCGAGAGTTACTTGCATATGAACAAATCCTTGCTACAGGTTTGGTCTACACGCAACATGGCAGGCTAATGAAATGAACATATTATAGCAACAGGTCGTTATGAAATTACCACTTCCACTTTCACTGAGTTTTTGCGGCCTGTTGCTTACTTTTTTTTCCTCCGCTCACTGAGCCAATTGGGTACGTTACCCGCAGCGTTCGGAGTCTTATTACCGCTATTGCTTTTACCACTATTCATAGACTGACCGTGTTGATCTCCTAGTAACTGGGAGATTAATTCCGGTCTTTTTGCCTTTGTCAAACGATCCTTGATCCAATCCCTGTTCTCTCGCTTGTACCAGAAGAAAAAGCGATTTTGATTTTTCTTCTCATCCGCACCTTTTGCCGTATAGATCGGTTTCAGTGTATAAGGGTGAACTCCTGTATAGTAAATCACTTCGGAAACAGTCATCGGAGTGGGTGTAAAATCCTGAACCTGCTCCAACTGAAAGCCCATATCTTTTGTCTCAGCAGCCAAATTGGCCATGTCCGCTTCTTCACATCCGGGATGTGAGGAGATGAAATAGGGAATCAATGGCTGATTCAGATTGTTTTTCTCTGAAATGCGGTCGTATTTCTCCTTGAACTTATGGAAGTACTTGAACGATGGTTTCCGCATCACACGCAAAGTAGCATCTGAAGTATGCTCAGGGGCCACTTTCAAACGTCCGCTCACATGCCGTGTGATCAACTGCTCGATATACTCATCGTGATTCCCATCTGTATTGTTCTTGTTGAAATCATCAACCAATAAATCATAGCGGATTCCGGAACCTACAAATGCCTTTTTGATTTTTGGATGTGCATCGATCTTGCGGTACAAATTGGTCATTGCCGTATGCGAAGTATCCAGGTTATTGCAAATCACCGGATGAATGCAACTTGGGCTTGAACAGCGCTCACAAATCGCTTCATCCTTCCCTTTCATGCGATACATGTTCGCAGAAGGTCCACCGATATCGGATAAATATCCTTTGAAATCAGGAAGTTTTACCACCTCATCGATCTCATTCAAAATACTTTTTTCTGATCGGGAGGAAATGAATTTTCCCTGATGGGCTGAAATGGTACAGAAACTGCATCCCCCAAAACAACCACGGTGCATATTGATGGAAAACTTAATCATTTCATATGCCGGAATAGCACCCCTTTTCTTGTACTTGGGATGCGGCATTCTCGTATAAGGCAAATCGAACGACTGATCCATTTCCTTTTCAGTCATGGTTCGATATGGCGGATTTATAATCAATGTTTTGGAACCAACCTGCTGAGTGATCCGATTCGCTTTCAATTTATTCGACTCGACCTCTACGATCTTGAAATTTGCAGCATAAGCCAATTTATCCTTCTGACAAACCTCATGACTGGACAACTCAACCGTTTCCCATTGTTTGTTTTTGGGTAATTCTTTAGCCGAATCCTGGATAAATGCCACCTGATTCACCGTTGTCAACGAACTGAACGGAACCCCTTTCTTCAGCAAACGAAGTACATCGCGCAGAGGCTGCTCCCCCATTCCATAAACCAACAGGTCGGCCTGGGAATCGATCAAGATAGAAGGCAGCAATTCATCCTTCCAATAATCATAGTGGGTAACCCGTCTGAGTGATGCTTCAATTCCACCGATCAGAACCGGTACATCCGGATAGATTTCCTTTAGAATATTCGTATAAACTGTTGTGGCGTAATCCGGTCTGAAACCCGAAACCCCTCCCGGAGTATATGCATCCGTGGAACGTAAACGTTTTCCGGCAGTATAGTGATTCACCATAGAATCCATACAACCTGCGGTAACTCCAAAAAAGTACTTCGGTTTCCCCAATTTTTTGAAATCGCGCAAGTCGTCCCTCCAATTGGGCTGCGCTATAATACCGATCTTAAATCCCTCACTTTCAATGATTCTTCCAATAACGGCTGTACCAAAAGCCGGATGATCCACATATGCATCACCTGAAATCAAGATGACATCGAGTTCATCCCAACCACGTTTTTCAACCTCTTTTTTAGTAAGTGGCAGCCAGTCTGTTATTGGTCTTTCCATATCCATTTGGCAAAGTTACGGAAAAAGAGGCTCTCAAGCCTTATAAATGAAGGTTTTGTATTACATTAACAGCACATGTACAGGTTCAAAGAGTTCCAATATTTATCGGGATCAAAAATTGAATCTGCCACCACAGAAACATTTTAAACATTGTACTATGAACATTTTGGGACTAAAAACTTCAAACATTTGGCGTTTTAGAACAGAACAAAATATATTACCTTTAATTGGATGAAACGAACCCTTGTTTACCTGCTGATCTTATCTGGATTTCTACTTTCCAATTGTACACCAAAAAAGAAAGTTCAAGTCCAAGAGCCTAAAATTGTGAGTGATCTGATTCACCCGCTTTATTTTCAGGAAGAAATTTCCTCATTGATCAATTTTCCATTCTGGTTCAATGACAGCATCGTTTCGCAAAAAAAGATTCAACAATTGACCATTACCTCGTTCAAAGGGGTTATCTCGGATACCAGTGTCTACGATCCGGATTCCGAAGACGAAACTTTTCCAAAAAGAACCTTGATCTATACCTTCAACCAGGCAGGAAGGATCATTCAACTTCAGATCACCGATTTTTCTGAAGGAATCGTCATCTCCAACCAATCTTTCCGATTCGGTAAGTCGAATCAACTGGATTTTTGCGAAGCCGTTCAAAAAGACAATTTTTATGGAGTGGAAAATAGTACGTTCACTTACACGCCAACCAAATTTTCCACTGATTATGCTTCATTTGAGTCATCCAATGATCTGGATCTTCTGCACTTTATCCTCAACAAAAAATTCTTCGGTCCGTTATCAGTGGATTCCATTGCAAGTCCATTACCTAATGACTGGGTCATTTTAGGATTCCCGAATAAACCGGTGAAGCGATATAAAGTCAAAAACAAAGTCAAGGAAACCTCGATTTCAAACTATGAATATTACAGTGGAAACTTCCCCAAACTTATTACAAACGAAGAGTATCCATTCTTCAAAAAACGGTATTTCAATTACGAGAACGGGCACTTTAACGGGTACATCGATTCCACATTCATAGATGAAACATTTGTAACTTCTGTGAAGTCCCTCATTTATTATGATAAAAATAGATTACCAAAAAAAATCATTCACAAAAAAGAACATGCAGAAGGTGTAAATAATTATCAGACACATGAATTATTTACATACACTTATTATGAATAACATTCATTGATTTCGCTTAAATTAAACCAGATAATCCTATGATCAATCATCTTTTAGGAAGTAAATTCATCCTTGCTCTTATCCTTTCGACCATTGCTTTGTTCGGGCATACTCAAACAGACAAAGTGGTCATTGGGGGCAAAAGCTATTTTGTATATCCACACCAACAAGCTGTTACCGGAATGCAGGAATACTACCTGAATTTCGCAGATACCAAGGAAGTCATTAAACGGGACGAAAGAAACGAAAAGATCATTTCCGTCAGCGTAGAACCTGTAACAGAGGCTGAGAAAAAATCAGCGATCAAATTTCCAAAATCATACAAAAAGTATCTCAAGGGATTTGAGGAAATTCTTGAATTCTATCCCTACTTCATGGTGAATACGGATAATAGCATTTCGGTTGACCCGACACCGGCATTGGTGAGCTTGCCTGATGGAGACTATGTGCTGTTCTACCGGGATATCCCTTACATTTCCAAAAGGGTTTTGCGGTATAAAAATGACGTGGTTGCAGCTTACTTTTCAATTAAGAACAATGCCATTGAAGGAAAAAGTACCTGGTTCAATCCCGAAGGAAAAATTGTTAAAAAAGGAGACTACCTGAACAGCGAGAAAACAGGCAGTTGGCAGGTTTTGGAGTATGTTCAGAAATTTGATGAAAATAACGCTTACAATGCCAAGGAAAGTATTGAAAGCAGAATCGCAAAAGCCGTTTACGATACAACCAAAACAACCATCACATTTTTAGATGGATTGCGCAATGGTCCTTACACTGTACATGAAAATCAGGTGCTGCTCATTTCCGGAAATTTTTTGGCAGACAAAGAATCCGGGGCTTGGGAAGTATATCAATTCAAAACAACTGTTTCAGTAGACAAAAAAGGGCAACTTACGGTGACGAAGGGAACAGAAAAAGTATTGATTGACCGTTACAGCCTGAGAAGCGATCAAAAAAGAGGAAAATCTCCCATTATCCGTCACTCGGTAATTCCTTATGAATTTATGGGTTATGAAAGAACTGATTCATTGGTTCTCAAAAACAGTTCGACATCCAGTGCAGGAGATTACGAACGGGGATATGAAACTGATTTTCCGGATTTCAGCAATTTCCTGAGTATTCTTGAACCGGAAGCAGACAATATCGAATTGCCGGAAGAAAACCTGACCAGCTATGAGGGAGAGGAAGAAATGTACGAGGGAGATTATTACGAACCAGAAATGTCCTTCCCTCCTGACCAGAACTATAACCCAAACGAATACTATGAATTTGTAAACGGGAAAAGATATACTTTCAATGAGTTGATAGATTCCGCCGGATACTTATTTGCTTATGACGGAATTGTAGAACACTATTATCAAAACGGGCAGCTTCAATATCGTTTTGAGGTCAAGGATGGCACACTTTTAAAAGAAGAACCCGTTTATTGGGACAATGGAACGATTGCCAATGAAATCATTTTTGTAAGTGATTCCAATAAATTCGTCCAACGCTATTACGATTACAACGGAGTGTTCTATTATGAAACATGGCACGATGCGAAAGGAAATATCTTAAGTGATCCAACACAAAACAACCGTGATTTCATTACGATCAACAACAAGGATTACGATCGGAATTTCGGCAATCCCACGGTCATTTATTCAGATGACGAGGAGTTGAAGTTGGGTGAAATGGCAGATCGGATCTTACTTGTCGAAGAACTTTTCAAAGCAGATTCTTCCCTTGCCAAACAAGTGTATTTCCATCCTAAAACCAGAACATTGAACGCGATTCAACGGAATCTGATGGGGGATACGATTTCTACTGAAGAAGCCGTTTTCTCGGAAGATTATTTGAATGTAAACTCGGTAAAGACCACCCGATTCAAAAACATGGAATTGCGGACCATTCAAAATGGAATCCTGGACGAATACTGGAAATCGAGTATTTCGGATACGGTTCCTTTGGAAAAAATGGCATACTACTGGGAATACAAATATGCCGTCGAAAAGGACAATGAATTACTGGTCAATGGAAAACCGTTCACTGGAAATTTCAAACTAAGTGATCAAAAAGGAAGTTTCAGCGTGAAGGCAAGCAATGAACTCATTCAATTATCACTTCCGAACGGAAAAACAGACCTGAAACTATATCAATCAGCTGTCAAATCCTACCTGAAATCCGGGAAAAGAGCCGATATTTTATCCGGTTATTGTTCAGACTTCGGTGGTTCAAGTCAGCTTTCACATGCTGTTACGGGTCTTTTCCCAACGCTATACGGTGTCTTCCTTGCGTTGTATGAACGTCAGGAATATCAGTTGGACGGAAAAGTGGTCGTTGAAGAAGAGTATTACAGTGAGGTTGCTCCTTCATCAACCAAAGCATCGGTATACAGCTCCGTTGAAGGAAAGTATCTGGATGGTAAAGCGGAAGGCGTTTGGACTTATAAAGATCAGTACGGAAAAGTCAGATCAATCATCGGTTACAAAGGCGGAGAAAACCATGGCGACAATATGGATTACGCAGTGGCAAATCCGAAACCAAAACTGAAAGAAGACGAATTGTATGCCTACGAAAATCCACTGAGTTCCTTCGAGGAATATCCGTTGAAGAAAACCTACTACCTGGAATCGAAGTGTACGTTCAAAAATGGAGCTTTAAACGGTCCGTACACCACCACTTCCTGGAAAGGTGACACCCTAACGTATGTAAACTATCTGGAAGGCGCAAAAGAAGGTCCGGAATTCAAGAGAAATAAGTTGTTCTACAATCAATCTTTCTACAGAAATGGTTTTATTGACGGCAATGTGAAAACCTATTTTACAGATCCGGGAAAAGACTCCGTACTCATCTTTGACCTCGGTTTCAAAAATGGCGCATTACAAGGTGAATCCGTGGCTTACCATTCCAATGGGAAACTAGCAAAGAAAGGCTTTTTCCTAAGCGGTCAGCCTATTGATGATTATGAAGCATACGACACACTTGGATTCAAATACCAATATGTGAAGTTCCAATACAATCAACCCATCGAAGAAAAGATTTGGGAAGAAAATGAACTGAGTGTCCGCTATGATTTCGATTGGAGGGATTCCATTCCATTCAATTTTGCAGACATCACGGAAAGCTCCAGTATCGATCAGCTGATTTATCAGGCCGGTTATTCGGATTTCGGTTTATACGAACCTTATTACGGAAGACCAAGTTTGGTAAACAAAGCCGGAATTGATTACCACATTACGAAATACTATCCCAATGACACTATTGCGCGGTTCGGTATGATTTCAAAAGGGGTCAAGGTCGGTTGTTGGAAATACTTCAATTATTTCGGGAAGAAACTGATGGAAGTCGAATACTTCGATTCAATTATTTCTGTCAATGACAGTATCAAATTCAAATCAAAAGGGATTCTTTACTACCTGGATCAGAATGACAACCCGTTGAGTAAAAGTTGGATCATCGAAAAGTTTGAAAAGTACGATTGTGCCCATACCGATCACAACGAAGAACGCATGTTGTATTGTTTTTGGGAAAAAGACACTGCACAGCACCGCAAAAACGGTTATGTCAAAAATTATTATGACAATGGCTCCATTCAAAACGAAGGCTGGGTAAAGGATGGTTTACCGACCGGTATCTGGAAGCTTTACGATGTCAATGGCAATTTGAATCAAGTCGGAGAATACGTTTTGGGAAAACGCAACGGCAGATGGTTGAAGGGCGATTTAGGAAGTGTCAAGAACATGAGTGAAATCTGTCTGAATCCAAACCTGGAAAATCTGGACGCTATTCTAAACTACCAGGAAAAATTACTGGATGTGAGCGTTATTACTTACCAAATAGGAAAAGAACTGAAACGGAAATACTACGGGATCAACATGAATAGCGAAGAAGCTCCGGAAGGCTATTATGAAGACGAAATGAACTATGAAGGTGGATATTAATCCATATAAAATCAATTGATTAGAGAAAAGAGTGAGAAAATCACTCTTTTTTTCAGATTAATAAACAGCTGCCCCCATTCACTCTATTAGTTACAAAAAATAACTGTTTTGTTTTTAACTTTGTTTTTATGATGGAAGTGGAAAATACCAATATGGCAAAACTGATAGAATTAATCGATTCTATTCGTGAAATGCGTTTTGTGATTCAGAACTACTTCAAGAAGCAACTGAAAGATAATGAGCTCGGAATTACTGTCGAAATGCTGGAAGTTTTGATGGTACTATCGAAAAATCAGCAAATCAATCAGCAGCAAATCGCCGATCGCATTCGAAAGAATAAAGCCAACTTAACCCCGATCATCACCAAACTTTCAGTAAAAAACCTGGTGCAACGACAAGAAGATTCCATAGACAGGAGAAACAACCTCATCTCTTTAACAGATAAAGGTCAGACACTCTGCACCATGTATGTAAAACTCTTTGAGGAATTTTACTGCGAATTTTTAAAAGACGTAGATATTAAAAACCTGAACAAGACAATCACCATACTCAAAAAAATCGGACAGGAAGTTTCGAAGTCGAGTTGATTCTTTCAATCTGAACCTTTCAGCAAGCCATCTGTACCACAAAATCAAAACCAATTCTATGAAGACTCGAAATCACCTAATGATCCATTTTTGTTTGCCTATTCTTTTATTGATCCAAAGTTGCGGACAAGATTCCCCCATCAAGGAAGAACAGTTAAATATTACTTCAAGTGATATGACAGTGAACTTTAAGGAACCTGAAGTCATGGAAGCCAGTTTTGATTCAAATTTTGAAGATGAATCACGCACCCAAACAAATAACCTTGACTACTCGGAAGGCTTTTCAATGGAATCTGCATCTCCAACTTACATGGTGAGCTCGAATGCAAATACTTCCGCCTCTCCTAAAAAACAAATAAAAAAGGATAAGAAAATTATCAAGAACGGTACTATGCGGATTGAATCCAACACCTTCTATGAAAGTAAAAAGCGCATAGATCAAACCGTAAAAGCATTGAAAGGTTATTACGAAAACGAAGAACTTGACAAAAATGATTATCGCATTCAATATCATCTGATTATCCGATTACCGTCTCGGAATTTTGAACAATTGGTGCACGGAATTGAAGATGGAAAAGATGAAATCCTATTCAAGAAAATCAATGTGAATGATGTGACAGAGGAATTTCTGGATATCGAGACACGTCTTGAAAATAAACGCAAGTACTTGCAGCGGTATAAGGAACTTTTAGCAAAGGCAAAAAATGTAAATGAAATCCTATCCATCGAAGAAAATATTCGTCAGTTGATGGAAGAAATAGAAAGTAAGGAAGGTCGTCTGAAATACCTGAATGATCAGGTTGACCTCAGCACCCTTCGAATCACTTTATTCAAAGAACATCCCGTTAAGGTAGATAAACCGGTAGACAATCCATTCTCTTCAAGGGCTGGGAAATCACTGGGTTCAGGTTGGGATTCCATCATCAACTTTCTATTGTGGATTGTTTCGAAATGGCCAATTATTTTGCTGCTTAGCATAGCGGCATGGATCGCAAGAAGAAGATGGAAGAAACGAAAAATGGAAAAAACCATTAGCTAGATTTTAAATTTTGTATTCGAATACTCCTGAATTACAATTCGCACCTGTTGATTGATCCGAATTTTAAAGCATCTGCTGTGTTCGACCAACAAGATTTCCGACCTTTGAGCAGCATCTGATTATACAAAACCTGTCACTCGTAAAAGAAATAAATTCACCTGTAAAAAAAACTTGTTAAGAGATGCAAAACCCGTTCATACTCCAGTTTTTCATAAATACTTTAGCTAAAAAAATAAGAGTATGATAAAACAAATGATCACCGGAACAACTCTTCTGTTCACCTTTACCGTATTGACCTTACAGGTTTCCCGTGCACAAGCCTATCAATTCACCCATTTCAGCGCTCCTTATCAGGAGTTGACAAATGGAACTGTTTTGGAAGCATGTGATCTGGAATTGCCCATCGTTCCTTTAGGCTTCAATTTCCCATTCCTAAACAACCAAGTGGATTCGCTGGAAGTAGACATCAATTTCTTGTATCATGAAAAACCTGTTAACGGAGTCGTTCATGGAGTGCAGTTCTTTCCTTTTGGAGCAGGATACGCATGCAGAGAAACACCAAATTCGGAAGTAAGCTATGCAACTGTTCAGGAAAACGGACATCCCGTATTTATTGTCCAGTGGAAAAACTTGGGTTTCTATGAAGATACAATTGGAAATCAATTCCTGAATATGCAATTAAAATTATATGATTCGGATAAAGCTATTGAAGTGCGTTTCGGAGGTATGCACATCGAACAAGAAAATATTTACTTTACGGGTGAACCCGGAGGATTTGTAGCCGGAATTGCATATACTGATCCGAACTCTCCGATATTTGATCCGGCATGTTTTACCTTATACGGAAATGCCTCAAACCCAAGCATGGATCCATCATTCAATCCGGACTCTCCGTTTACTCAAAACATGATAGGTCACCCTGACTCCAGCATGGTTTATCGCTTTTACCTGCAGGATGCCGGAATCGATTCACCCGAACAATCCTTTTTCAGCGTTTATCCGAATCCGGTAAAAACAGATTACCTGCACATCCATTCACTAACACCCTTAGAAACCATCCGTATCTTCACAATCAGTGGTCAGAAAACCGGAGAAAACAGAAAACCGGATGCACTTTCGAATATTTCAATTGCTGATCTCGAAAAAGGAACTTATCTAATCGAAGCAACCAGCGAAACAGGAACGCAAACCATTCGATTCATCCGCGAATAAACCCCACCACCAAAAATCGAAATCGGAGGGAACAGAAACACACTCTTTCCTCCGATTTATAATCCGACCATTCCCAATTATTTCTCTCCCATTTTCAATTAATCGTATCTTTACAATTCACATAACTCGATTTATATGAATTTTAATACATCCGCTGTGTTCGACCAGCAAGAAGGCCTCGTTGTCCTTGTTGGGAAAAAAATTGAAACACAAATCAAGCTTCCGAAAACGGTTGCTGAAGAATTGGAATTGTTCCACAAAAATGCAGATTCACAATTTTTACATTTGCCCCTGAAAGGAAAGCACTTCGTGTTTATCAAGGACCAGGAAACAGATGAAAAGCAACGGATCATGGGACACAAACTTCGGGGAGTTTTACCTAAAGAAGTAAAAAGCATCCTTATTGATGGAGGAAAATCCACGAGTTTATTCCTTGCAGAAGGATTCGCGCTTTCGTGTTATCAATACCTGAGATACCGAAAAGAGGCTGACAAAGAAAAATTTGCTCTTGAATCCATTGATTTCTCCGCAAAAATGACTGCTGCAGCAATTGATGAACTTTCAGCAACATTGAAGGCAGTTTTCTGGGCACGTGACCTGGTCAATGAGCCAGTTTCAGGTTTGAATGCCACTCAACTTGCCGAAGCAATCGAAGAAAAAGGAAAAGAAGCCAATTTTTCAGTTACCATTTTAGAAAAATCTAAGATTGAAGCATTGAAAATGGGTGGACTTCTTTCGGTGAATAAAGGTTCCATCGATCCCCCAACATTTACAATCATCGAATACAAACCCAAAAAACCAAGCAACAAAAAACCAATCGTTTTGGTTGGAAAAGGTGTTGTTTACGATACGGGAGGTTTGAGTTTGAAACCAACTGCTGGTTCCATGGATTCGATGAAATCGGATATGGCTGGTGCCGCAATGATGGCTGGAACAATTTACGCCGCTGCAATGATGGAACTTCCCATCCATCTGATCGGGTTGATTCCGGCAACGGACAATCGCCCGGGATTGAATGCGTATGCCCCTGGTGACATTATCACCATGTATGACGGCACAACGGTTGAAGTGTTGAATACGGATGCAGAAGGACGCATGATTCTGGCAGATGCTCTGGCTTATTCTGCGAAGTACAAACCGGAATTGGTCATTGATGCTGCAACCTTGACAGGAGCCGCGGTTCGCGCAATAGGATCACGTGCATCTATCATCATGGGAAATGCGGATAAAAAATACTTCAATTTATTGAACGAAGCCGGAATGGAAACCTACGAACGCGTGGTTGAATTTCCATTCTGGGATGACTATTACGATGAAATGAAATCCAAAATCGCGGATCTGAACAATATCGGAAGTGGTTTTGCCGGGATGATTACAGCAGGAAAGTTCCTGGAGCATTTCGTAAAAGCACCTTACATCCACATGGATATAGCAGGTCCGGCTTTCTTGGACAAACCACAAGACTACAGAGGTTTTGGCGGAACAGGTACCGGAATCAGACTAATGATCAATTTCTTAAAACGACTTTCATAAGATGGAAAAAGAGAAAGAAAAAATCAAGGAAGAAGGTCGCGCAGTTCCTATCCGTGTAGGAATCTCAATTGGTGATATCAATGGGATCGGACCAGAAGTGGTGATTAAGGCATTGGCAGATAACCGGTTGTTATTGGATTGCACCCCTATTATTTATGCGTCTTCAAAAACCATCTCCTTTCACAAGAAAGCATTGAATGAACCTGAGTTCAATTATCAAAGCATTAAAACTGCAAACGAGGCGATCAATCGCAAGATTAATATTATCAACGTTTGGAATGAAGAAGTTCAATTCGAATTAGGAAAAGGTACGGAAGCAAGTGGTAAATATGCTTTCCTTTCCCTGGAAAGAGCGACAGAAGATCTGGCTTCAGGTAAAATTGACGTCCTGGTTACCGCTCCAATCTCGAAAGAAGCAATCGGGAAAGCGGGATTTCAGTTCCCGGGACATACCGAATACCTCGCACACCTTGCCGGAATGGATGAAGCATTGATGATGATGGTAAGCGGATCACTTCGGGTTGCTTTGGTGACGACACATCTTCCATTAAAAGAGGTCTCAAGTGCTCTAACCCGCGAGAAAATTTTAATGAAAATCAAGGAATTGGACAGCAGCTTGAAAAAAGATTTCGGAATTCAGCGTCCAAAAATTGCTGTTTTCGGTTTAAATCCGCACGCAAGTGAGAACGGAAAAATGGGAACTGAAGAAGCAGAAATTATCACTCCGGCAATTAATATGGCACGAAATGAAGACATTTTTGCATTGGGTCCATTCCCTGCAGATGGCTTTTTTGGCAGTCCGAATCGCGGTCAATACGACGCCGTTTTAGCCATGTATCACGATCAGGGATTGGCTGCTTTCAAAGCTTTGGCTTTTGAAGACGGTGTGAATTACACTGCTGGTCTTCCAATAGTTAGAACGTCTCCGGACCATGGAACTGCATTTGACATCGCCGGTAAAAACGAAGCAAATCCACAGTCCATGAGAAGTGCGATCTATTTGGCAATAGACATTTTCAACACCCGTAAATTCCTAAAGGAAATTGCAGCAAATCCATTGCAAGTTCAGGAGTCTGCTCATCACCGAAAAAGAGGTGACAGACAACATGAAATTGAATAGGAGATCCGTCGGCTGATCGATAATGCCAAACATTAGAGTAGATATAAATAAGGGTAAAAAATAAAATTAAATGAATTTAAATCGATAATGATTTATTTTTTCTAACTTTGCCCTCCAATTTTTGTGTAGTGAAGAAATCTACGAATGAGTTCATAATCCCCTTTGTCGGATTGAAAATAGGAACGCATCGCTATGAGTTCAACATAGACAAATCGTTCTTTGAAGGTGTTGAAGACACGCTGATTGAAGATGCAAATGTTCTGGTGGAACTTGCATTTGAAAAGAAGGAAACAATGATGATTGCGGAATTTTCGATTTCCGGAACTGTTGCCACTCCATGTGATCGTTGCAACGATCCGATGGAAATGTCAATTCACGGTGATTACCGCATTGTTTACAAGTTTGGAACAGAAATTTCTGAAGACGAGAACTTAATTGTTCTTCATCCGGAAACGTTTGAACTGGATATTTCAGCACCGATCTATGAGTTGTTGGTTATCTCATTGCCAGCTCGGAAAATTCACCCGGAGGGAGAATGCAACGAGGAAGTGATGGGTTTGTATAACAAGTACATTGTGAATGCAAATGAGCCGGAAGACAACGATTGGGACGAAGACGACGAAGATTGGGATGAGGAAGATGACACTGACGAAGATTGGGACGACGAAGAAGGAGAGGACGAAGATGATTCGGATGATGATCCAGACAACGACAAACCGATAGACCCCAGATGGTCCGTATTAAAAAATTTGAATTAACGATTGAAATAAATAAGTAAAATGGCACATCCAAAGCGCAGAATCTCGACAACAAGACGCGACAAGAGAAGAACTCACGTCAAAGCAATTGCGAAGAACATTGCAACTTGTCCTACAACAGGACAACCACACTTGTTCCACCATGCTCACTGGCATGAAGGCAAATTGTACTACAAAGGAAGAGTAGTAGCAGAGAAAGAAGTAGCGATTTAATTCGCTGTAACATTCCTCCTGATGAAGATAGGAATAGATATTTTGGGCGGTGATTTTGCACCTGAGGCCAATATAGCCGGTGCTGTACTTGCTAGAAAAGAACTTCCTCAGGACGTGCGTCTCGTGTTGATTGGCGACCAAGATCAAATCTTGAGTGGCCTTAACGCGTTGAATGAAAATCCGGATGCGTATGACATTGTTCATGCACCGGATGTCATTACCATGCACGACCATCCTACACGGGCAATTCCAAACAAACCGAACAGCAGTATTGCCGTCGGTTTTGACTTGCTCGCGAAAAAGGAAATAGACATTTTCGCAGGTACCGGAAACACCGGTGCAATGCTGGTTGGTGCAATCTATAAGATTAATACCATTGCCGGTATCATCCGTCCGTGTATAACTTCTGTACTACCAACAGTTGATGGGAAGAATTCCATCTTGTTGGATGTTGGTGCAAATGCTGATTGCAAACCCGATGTTCTTTATCAATTTGCCATTCTGGGTAGTCTTTACGCCAAAAGTGTTTATGGCGTGGAAAAACCGAGGATCGGTCTGTTGAATATTGGTGAAGAAGATACCAAAGGAAATCTATTGACGATTGCGGCTCACAAACTGATGGCTGAATCGGATGAGATCAATTTCATTGGCAATATTGAAGGTCGCGATTTATTTACCGGCATGGCAGACGTCATCGTTTGTGATGGATTCACAGGGAATATTGCTTTAAAGCAAGCCGAAGGAATCTATACCCTCATGCGTAAAAGAGGTATTCGCGATGAGTACTTTGACCGTTTCAATTATGAAAATTACGGCGGAACTCCGATTCTTGGAGTGAAGGGTAATGTCATTATCGGTCATGGTATCTCCAATGACAAAGCTGTAAGAAGTATGCTACTACACTCCTACGAGGTAGCAAAATCAGATCTTACAAAAAACATTAACGACGCTTTTAATCAATAAAATGAGTAAAATCACAGCAGCAATAACAGGCGTTTGTGGCTATCTTCCTGAGGAAGTGGTAACAAATGACGACTTAGCTAAAATTGTTGATACCTCTGACGAATGGATTACCTCAAGAACTGGAATTAAGGAAAGACGTATTCTTCGTGATGGCGCCTGCTCCGATATTGCAGCTGCTGCAGTAAAAGGATTGTTAGAGAAAACCAATACCGATCCATTGGACATCGAGTTGGTGATTCTGGCAACCGTCACTCCTGATTACCCTTTTCCATCAACTGCCAATGTAGTATGTGATAAACTGGGACTGAAGAACGCTTGGGGTTTCGACTTGATCGCAGCCTGTTCGGGTTTCATTTATGGTTTACAAACAGGAGCAAGTTTTATCGAATCCGGAAAACATAAAAAGATCATTGTAATCGGAGTGGACAAGATGAGTGCTATTCTGGATTACGAAGACCGCACAACTTGTGTGATCTTTGGTGATGGAGGTGGTGCTGTCTTATTGGAACCGAATACGGAAGGTATGGGGATCCAGGATGCAATTTTACGTTCCGATGGCGCAGGTAGACATTATTTGTATCAACCGGGTGGCGGATCGGCAAATCCTCCGACACATGAAACGGTAGATCAACGAATGCACTACGTAAAACAGGAAGGTAAGCAAGTATTTAAATTTGCTGTAACCAACATGGCTGAAGTTTCAGCTGAGATCATGGAACGCAATAACCTTACTGCTGCTGATGTAGATTGGTTGGTACCACACCAGGCAAACCTGCGCATCATTGATGCAACAGCAGACCGAATGGGTGTTCCGAAAGAAAAGGTAATGGTGAACATTCAACGTTACGGAAACACTACTGCAGGTACTCTTCCACTTTGTTTGTGGGATTGGGAAAAACAATTGAAAAAAGGCGACAATCTCATCCTATCCGCTTTTGGTGGTGGATTTACATGGGGTGCCGTGTATTTGAAATGGGCTTATAATTCTTAAATAATCGAAAACAACTATTAAATTATACTGATATGAATCTGAACGAAATCCAAGACTTAATTAAGTTTGTAGCAAAATCAGGTGTTACGGAAGTAGAAATCGAGCAAAAAGACTTTAAAATCACGATTAAATCAGAGAAAAAATCTGATTCTCAAATTATCGTGCAAGCAGCAGCTCCAGTTGTTCCTCAAATGGTAGCTCCGCAAGTTGCAGCGCCACAAGTTGCAGCTCCTGCAGCTGAATCGGCAGCTCCTGCAGCTCCAAGCGAGGATTCAAAGTATATCACTGTGAAATCTCCAATGATCGGTACATTCTACCGCTCTTCAGGTCCGGACAAAGAACCATTCGTGAGTGTTGGACAATCAGTTAACAAAGGTGAAACAGTTTGTATCATTGAAGCGATGAAATTATTCAATGAGATTGAAGCTGAGTTTTCCGGTAAAATCGTGAAAGTATTAGTTGACGATGCTACACCGGTAGAATACGATCAACCATTATTCTTGGTAGATCCTGCTTAATTGATAGTTGTCTTCCAAAGAATACAGCTAGTAACTCATTAAACACGATTTTATGTTCAAAAAAATACTAATTGCCAACCGTGGTGAAATTGCCTTGCGTATCATTCGTACATGTAAGGAAATGGGAATCAAAACGGTTGCAGTATATTCTACTGCTGACAAAGAAAGTTTGCCAGTTCGTTTTGCAGATGAAGCGGTTTGTATCGGGCCTCCCCCGAGCAATAAATCGTATTTGTCTATCGCAAACATTATAGCTGCTGCGGAAATCACCAATGCAGATGCCATTCACCCGGGATACGGATTTCTTTCTGAGAACGAAAAATTCTCCCGTGTTTGTCAAGAACACAACATTAAATTCATTGGTGCTTTGCCTGAGCAAATTGCCGGAATGGGTGACAAAGCAACTGCTAAAGCAACGATGATCGCTGCAGGTGTTCCTTGTATTCCAGGATCCAAAGGTTTGTTGAAAGATTTGGATGATGCACGTGAAACTGCGAAAGTGGTTGTTTATCCGATCATTTTGAAAGCAACTGCCGGTGGTGGTGGAAAAGGAATGCGTATCGTTTGGAAAGAAGACGAGTTGGAAACAGCTTGGAATTCTGCTCGTCAGGAAGCTGGTGCGGCATTCGGTAACGACGGGATCTACATGGAGAAATACATTGAAGAGCCACGTCACATTGAAATTCAAATCGCAGGTGACCAATACGGAAACGCATGTCACTTATCGGAACGTGATTGTTCCATCCAACGTCGTCACCAAAAATTGGTAGAGGAAACTCCTTCTCCATTCATGACGGACGAATTGCGTGAGAAAATGGGTCAGGCGGCTATCAAAGCTGCGAAGGCTGTGAACTACGAAGGTGTTGGAACAGTGGAATTCCTGGTTGATAAGAACCGTGATTTCTACTTCATGGAAATGAACACACGTATTCAAGTAGAACATACCATTACGGAGGAAGTAATCAATTACGATCTGATCAAAGAGCAAATCAAAATTGCTGCCGGACACAAAATTTCCGGGAAGAACTACTATCCTCAAATGCATGCGATCCAATGTCGTATCAATGCAGAGGATCCGTATGCTGATTTCCGTCCGTCTCCGGGAAAAATTACCAGTTACCATTCACCGGGTGGACATGGTGTGAGAATCGATACACATGCATACGCAGGTTACACGATCCCTCCGAACTATGACTCGATGATCGGAAAACTGATTGTAGTTGCTCAAACACGCGAAGAAGCAATCCTTAAAATGAAACGCGCCTTGGATGAATACATCATCGAAGGAATTAAAACAACGATTCCATTCCACCAAAAATTGATGGAAGATCCTCAGTTCAACGAAGGAAACTTCACAACGAAGTTCATGGAAACGTTTGAGTTTTAAGAGAACGAAATAATATAGATGAAAGCCTCGACAGAAATGTTGGGGCTTTTTTGGTTAGCTTAAAACCTCTTTGTAATCAAATTGAATGCTTTCTATCTCATAAACATCAACTTTAACACATTCAAATTTCTCAACGGAGAATATTGTAAGATTATAACCACTTGCATTTAATGAACTTTGAAACTTAACACCATCAAACCCTATAGATTTAATAAACTCTGACAAATATTGTGTGGGCAAGTAATCGATATCCTTATCTAGTCTCCTAATAGGTAAGGCTAACTCTGTTTGTAAAGTTTGTATGAAAGGCACAAAAATTAAGTAGTCGTCTACTGCCTCATTTTCAGACCAACTAATTGGGTCGTAAATCGGACTACATAAATTTAAAATCCTAATATCTTCTTTCAGTCTAAACTCACCAACAGTTACATAATCAAATAAACTTGATCTCGTCTCATACATTGAGGTTTTAACACTATCAGCAAGATATAAATAAGAAATTCCTCTTGGATTAGCTCGTCCAGCACTTGCCTTTTCAGGAGGAGGATTTCCCATTTCTTCCTTTTCAAAACCAATTTTGGATGAAATACGACTTCTAAAGAAAATTTTTCCTTTATGTGAGTAATTAATAAATGCCTCATTCTCAAAGAATCTTCCCAATTTAGACAAATCAATGGTATTACTAATATGAAAACGATTTATATTCTTTATTTCATTCTTGAAATTTTCCCAAACACTATGAATAGCTTGCGATTGTTGTAAATGTTGCTCCTTGTTTAACTTTGAAATCACTTTATTATCAAACAACTCCTGAAACTCTTCTGTATCATTCTCAATAATAGCTAGTAATAATTTTCTAGGATCTAAAACATCGGCATTGAGAATTAAATCTTTAAAATCCTCATTTATTGCATCATAAAAATCAATGCCTGTTTCATTATTCACTTCATATCGACTAAAAATATTTCGAAAAAAGGGTATTAATTCCTTCGGTGAATAAATTGCAACGTTCTTGGAAGAACAAAAATCACAATTACCCATTCTTGAATCAGAAAGAATAATCTTTGATAAATAATTACTTTTAAAACAATTATTACAGCAGTTCATTTTACTTGAATGAATTTACTGACATTTCAATATGGTTCATTGCTGATAGCTTTTTCAGCGTTCCCAAACCTGGGAAATGTCCACTTTCACCCAACTCTTTAAATGATCTAATGGCAAGTGAATCAATGTTTTTACTATTCACCCAAAGAATTAACTTTCCTAAAGCTTCTTCAAACTTTCCACCAATATCCGATGTGTCTTCATTAGAATCAGAAACAAAATGTTTTACCCTTATTTTATTATCAGAAGCAATATAAGATAAGTGAATCGCTACTGCTCTTGGTAAAAAACCAGCTTCCGAATAATCCTCTCCGATGGTTAAAAAATCTGAGAATCCTTTATAACCTTCATCTTTAAAATATAAATGCTCATCGGAAAAAAAACTGTCAACTTCCAAATAATCTGCATTTTTATCTTTCATGTCAAAATAATCACCTAAACTCACTCTAGTAGTTAAATCAAATTCTCGATAGTATCTTTTACCTGTTTTGTCAAGATGAATTACATTATTAACTATAGTAAAATCATCAGATACATCCTTTAAAGATTCAGCAATCCCATCTCGAGTTGAATAGTGCATAAACGTTATTCCTTGAAACTTTAATTTAGATTTCTTAAGAAGATCTAAAATTACAGTTGGTCTGTTATTTTGAGTAATTATTATTGCAGGTTGAAAGTTATTATATCCAGATAAAGTCTCCTCGAGTAATTTAATGATAAGTTCTGTTTCATCCTGTAAATCACCAACTCTCGGATTGATTACCACATTAAAATTCACATCCCTAATAGCGAGAGCCCTTAGTGTAGATTTTAGCGTTGAAGAATCCTTTACGGGTTCAATAATTGGAGAAACCTTTGTCTTATTAGAACTCATGAAATCACACATTTCACGTAATGCTATAAGTTCAAATTGTTTTCCCCTTAAAAAAGGAAAGTACATAGCGGTTAAAATTTATACGTCAAAAAATTAAATAACGTTTGATATTCTTTTTTATTGAGATTCAATGAGTAGCAAATATGCTTTAATTCGTAAGGAGTTTCATCTGATAACAACAAATCAGGACACCTTAATTGTCTTTTCTTTAAACGTTCAATAGCAAGTGATTGAAATTCAAAAATATCAATTGTTTCAATTAGAGAAAAACATTCTTTAAATATTCTTGTGTTTGGGACATTCGGTAAAAATCCAAAATATTTTTTTACAATCTCCAAGTATTCACTTTTCCTCAATACTTTGAAAATAGTCAAATGATCTAAAAACAATTCGTTCTTTTGAGCATCCTTAACGGTAATCAACTTGTTTTCATCTGTAAACTCAATAATTCCTACGCATGTTGTAAAATATTCCTGCAATAACTTCTCAATGAATTTTGTACTTGCTACAACATATACCTTGTCAGCAAATTTTAAATAATCAGAAACTTGCTTGGTGAGTTTATCAAGGCTATCATACTCAGTTTTTATTTCATAAACTCGGGCTTCTCCATTTAGCAAAACAAAATCAGCAATCGAAGAACCTATATTAAATTCATTAATTACAGTTGTAGTTTCTAATGAATATTTGTTTAATAAAAGTTCATTGATCAACGTATTCTTATAAACATATTCATTTCTATAATCTACAACCAAGTTCTTGTATAATGTTGAAATAAATTCAGAGTAATTCAAAAAATTATAGTCTGATAAATGCTTATTGATTCTTTCAGAAAAAATAGTGGTATTGCAATTAACTAAATTCTTAAATACAGAATTACTTAGAAGTTGCGATAAACTTCTAAGACTTTCCTTATCATGTGTTAAAGACAACATAGCGCAAATATACAACTTTCAGTTCCTTAAACGAATTGTCGTCAATTTGGTTACTTATTAATCAAAATACGGTTAGATCATTTATACCGCATTTGCCGTATTTATCACCTTTAAAACCAAACAATTCGCGTTTGCAAAAACTATTTGCATAAATTCACTTCGTGAAAACGAAACGAAGTATCCTACAACAGCTACTGGTGAACATCCTTGTTCCCGTATTGCTCATATTTTCCATTGTTTTCTATCTCACCTACCAATACAATCTGGACAAGGTTGAAAGCGATATTGCCCAGCAAAAGAAGAACATTGTAGAAGAAACGCGGAATTTGATCGAATACTACGATTTCTCCATGCGTACACACGAGCAATCGCTTATTCAACGGATGCACGATGCCTCTAAGGAAATTCAATTCGTCTTAAAAAATCAAAACGCCAAATCGGTGGATCTGGTCAACTTGCAACATGCGTTGGGAATGGACTCTTCTCGGGAGGACATCTACCTCATTGACCGGAACCTGCGGATCATTAACACGACTTTCAAACCGGATCTGGGGCTGGACTTTAAAAAGCTCAATCAAACCTTCATTCCCTTTTTCAATAAAATTTTCGAAACCAAAACTTTCAAAGAAGACCGTTTCGGACTGGAAATCAAAACGGGGAAAATCAAAAAATACAGCTACCAAACTTCTTTTGACGGAAGGCACATCATTGAGTTGGGATTCTACTCCAAATCGGCGGATGAATTCAAGCAATTGCTGCTTTCCAAGATTCGCAGTCTGAACAAACGCTTCGAGGCGATCGACCGGGTGGAATTGTATTTGGGAGTGAAAGAAATCGTAGACATCTCCATCAAGGATCCAAAGCTTCAAAAGGCCTACCTCCAATGTCTGGATCAGGAGAAAAATATCATTATCGATACGGACAATCCGGCTTCAAGAGGTGAAGAGTTCACGGAATTTGTCTTTCTACCCGTACTGGAATCGAAATTGTATTCCGGATATGTACTGGAATTGGGTACGAATGACCTTCCCTATCAAAATTTGATTGATGATTTATTGCTTCGATTCGGAATTGTCTTTTTGCTGACGGTCATCATCCTGACAACCATCGTTTACTTCCGTTCCCGCAAACTCACCAAACCGATCCAGGAATTGGCTCGTAAGACCGAAACGATTTCAACAGAGAACCTGGATCAGACCATTGAGATCACCGGAAGTCTGGAACTCGACCTGCTTTCCAAAAACTTCAATTCGATGATGCAAAAACTGCGTCATTCCTATGAAAACCTGGAAGAAAAAGTGGTGGAACGAACCCAGGAACTCCAGGAACAAAAACTGATTGTCGAATCGAAGAATCACGAAATCGTAGAAAGCATCCAATACGCGCGCTTCATCCAGCAAGCTTTATTGCCCTTAGAGTCGGAAATCCAGGAAAGCTTTGACGAAAACGCCTTTGTCTATTACGCTCCGAAGGACATCATTGCCGGGGATTTCTTCTGGTTTGAGAAACGGAATACCATCAGTTGGTTTGCCGTAGCAGATTGCACGGGTCATGGAGTTCCAGGAGCGATGGTGAGCGTACTTTGCATCAATGCCCTGCATCAATCACTGGCTTCAGATGAAAACCGGAATACGGGAGAACTGCTGAACCATGTCCGTGAGTTGGTTGTTCAGACATTGACAAAAGAAGCACGTTCGGTAAAAGACGGAATGGACATTTCACTTGCGCGTTTTGATCATGAAACGAATGTACTTCAATGGACAGGAGCAAATAATCCCTTGTGGATCTTCCGCGGGGAAGAGATTCTTGCAACCAGTCCGGACAAGCAACCCGTTGGTCAGTTTGATGGTGCGAAACCGTTCACAACGCATGAGATTCAATTGCAGGAGAATGATTGGATCATCCTCTTTTCAGACGGCTATGCAGATCAATTCGGCGGACCGAAAAACAAAAAATACAAATACGCCACCTTCAAAGATTTCATACAGGCACATAAAGACAAAAGCGGTTTGGAATTAAAAGCTTGTCTGAAAGAAGAATTCGAAGCATGGAAAGGACAACACGAGCAGACAGATGATGTTTGTGTGATGGGGATAAAATTAGTTTAGTTTAAAGGTTACCGGAAGACTAAAAGTACTGTTTACAGCTTTTTCGCTTATTTTTCCAGGTCTCCATTTCGGCATAGATTTGACCATACGAACGGCTTCCTGGTCACACTCCGGACAATTAACTACTCCCTTTTTAATCTGTACATTCGAAATACTTCCGTCTTTCATTACATAAAACTGGAGAAAACATTTTCCCTGAAGTCCTCTTTCCAGAGCCATTTGCGGGTATCTCAGATTTTCTGACATGTATTTTCTCAAAGCTACCACCCCTCCGGGAAAATCAGCCGGCTCATCCACCATATCATAAATAACCGGCTCCTGTGTTTCAACGGTCTTCTTTGGCACTGAGACAGGTTCCGGGTCTTGAGAAAAAGCAGCTCCGGAAACTAACAGAAGTGCGGAAATCAATAATTTTTTTTTCATTTTAATCAATATTACAATTTAAAAGTAACTGGAATTGAAAACAAACTATTCACTTTTTCACCGTTATTTACCCCAGGTTTCCAGTTGGGCATACTTTTCAATAAACGAATTGCTTCTGCATCACATTCCGGACAATCAGGCACTCCCTTTTTCACTTTGACATCTGAAATACTTCCATCCTTTTGAACTACAAACTGCAGAAAACACTTTCCTTCAATTTTACTCTTTCGCGCATTTTCCGGATACCTCAAATTTTCCTTTACATAGGAAAAGAATCCTGTCGCACCTGTTGGAAATTCAGCAGGTTCCTCTACAAAGGCATAAATAGGTTCTTGTTGCGGTTCAATAGTCGGTGTTTCAGATTTGGGTTCATTCACCTGTCCAAAAGATTGAAAACAACCAAAGCTTAGCAAGAAGATGAAGCCTGATTTAGTTAAGCTAGAATTCATTGTATTGTTTTTATAAAGATAGCTAGTTTGCTTTAAGATTAAAGACTACCGGAAGCATATATTTCGTTGGAATGGGTTTTCCATCCAGAAGTCCTGGTTTCCATTTCGGCATCAATTTCAATACCCGTAAAACTTCCCGATCACAACTCGGACAATCTGCAACTCCATTTCTAACGACGAAATTCTTACACGATCCATCTTCATCAATCAAAAATTGAACCCGACAAACTCCCTGATATCCACTATCGATCGCTTCCTGCGGATGAACCAGGTTCTCTGCAATGAACTTCTTCAAGGCAACGGAACCGCCCGGAAATTCTGCCGGTTCTTCCGGATCAACAAATAATTCTGCTTGCGCAAACCCATTCACGCTGAGAAATAGACTTAAGATGAACAGAAATTTCATAAATCCTTTCATTTACCGACAATAGTACATTTTTCCGGAATCCTACTCAAAGAAAAAATACCAAGTGTCCCTTTTGTTTAGTAAAAGGAGATTTCCAAACATTCAAGCGATTAAGAACTAAAAAGCGGAAAAGAGAATGAATCCCTTTCCCGCCAAATAGCAACAATTACAAGTGGTTAGTAACTAACTACATTTCAGTTACCCTGAATTCTGTTCTTCGGTTCAGCTGGTGAGCCTTTTCAAAATCTGCTCCTTTCAATTTAGAAATCGCTGCATCCTGCATCAATGGTTTACTTTCTCCATAACCTTTTGCTTTGATACGGTTGGAAGCAATTCCTTTGGAAATGATGTAATCAACCGCAGATTTCGCACGCTTTTCCGAAAGTATCAGGTTCTTCTCAGCGCTACCCCGCGTATCGGTGTGTGATCCCAATTCGATCTTGATTTTCGGATTATCCTGCATCACTTTTACGATCTTATCCAATTCTTTCGCCGCATCCGGTCGAATGCTCCATTTCATGTAATCGTAATAAATGGAATTCAGGTCGATCAACTTCGCTAAATCCGTACCAACGGTTACTTTGCCCATAACCGGGTCAATAAATGCGTTCACATCGATGCGTTCCACCAAATCCAGTGTATCATACAATACAAACGTCGTTGTCAGATAACCTGATTTTTCCAATAACAAGGAAATACCGAACGGATCTCCGTAATGGAACTCTTCAATGGTATCCGTTTCAAAATAACCCTGATCGTCCGTTTTTAAAGTCATCATATCTTTTGCAGTCCGAAGGTTCGTAACTTTCACAGTCACATTACTTAAAACATTTCTAGTGTCTTTGTCCCTAATCGTTCCAACTACATAATACTTGAGTATCGGGGTCATTTCCACATCCTGCTTTAAATCTGCTTCGTTGTTCTTCCAGCTCAGGATTTGTTCTGCATCCTCGAAACGTTGCTTTTCGGCATGCAGATCCATTTGCTCATCCGAAGAAGACACATCAAATGAATAAAATCCATGCTGGTCTGCTTTCACCGTATCAATCGGCTGCTGGTTTTCATCTCTCAGCACCAACACTGCATCCGGAATGGTATCTCTGCGCAATTGATCAATCACATATCCCGAAACCGTTTTTGCACCATAAGGTTTGAATTGGTTGAATGCACAGATATCGTCATCTCCCGTTCCTCCTTCCCTATTGGTCGAAAAATACCCTTTCTTTTGCTCTACGTCGTTCAGGAAGCCAAAATCATCGGCAGTGGAATTCAGTGGTTCTCCCGCATTGGTCAAGTCCTTTACTTCTCCGGATTTATTCAGTCGGGAAACAAATACGTCCAATCCTCCAAAACCGTAATGGCCATTGGAAGCAAAAAACAAGAGTTTGTTCTTACTGTGATAGAAGGGAAACAACTCGTCCATTAAGGTATTTACAAGAGGTCCCATATTTTTCGGTTTCCCATAGTTCCCCAAACTGTCAATACTTACTTGGTAAATATCCATTCCACCATAAGAACCCGGCATGTCCGATGAAAAGTACAATGTTGCTCCATCAGCAGAAACAGACGGATGTGCACAGGAATATTCATCACTGTTAAAACTGCATTCGTGTGTATTCACAATCTTACCTTTGTACCACTCCCCGACATACACTTTCAAGCGCATATTGCCCGTCGAATCGTTTTTCCCGCGGCCATCGTCGAAGTTGTTTCGGGTAAAATAGAATCTGCCGTGAACCGTATCCATTGTTCCGGAAGCATCGTGATAACGCGTATTTTCATCAAAGCGTTTTACTTTACTGAATCCTTCTTCGGTGTAATTCGCAATGAATAAATCATACAACGGTTTATTATTCAATGCATGATACCTGCGAACAGCTACACGCTGATCCCTGGTGCTGGCAAAAATAACCTGCTTGTCCGATACCGGAATAACACTCATTTCTGCATATTCACTGTTACCTTTCTGGGTACGAATCTCAAAATTCGGTTTCTCCTTGGCAGATTTCATGAATTTATCCAATTCACCAAGTCTGTATACTGTGAGGGAATCCTTTCCGTACTTAGTCAGTGATTGTTCCAATACCTCACGAGCTTCCAGGTATTTCCCTTTCGTTCCAAGTAGCAGGGAATAACGCATGAAATCCTCCCGCGTAAGGGTGTTATTGCGTTTCTTGTATCCGTACCATTCCAGAGCTTTATTCTGATTTCCGGATTGATCGTATGACTCGGTGATGTGATCCGAAATCTTTACAGAATCTACTCCTCGTTCCAATACATCTTCATAAGCTTCAGCTGCATCCGCATATACTCCACCCGAGTACAATTTTTCCGCATACTTTAAGCGGTTTTGCTGAGCGAAAAGCTGGGAACTCATTACAAAACCGAGTCCCAATAGTAATAATGCTCTCATAATCTTAAAAATAGCGTGGCGAAGCCAAATCTCTGTGTTTGTAAATAAAGTCATAGCTAATCATCAGCTCATGAGTTCCATAATTGTACTTTACCAGTTTCGAAGTCGTTACCTCAAATCCATAACCGATCTTGAACTGATTATTGAGCTGGAACTGGGCATATGCTCCAGCACTCTCTTTGATCCGGTAATTTCCTCCCAACCAAAAACGGTCGTAGAAAATCACTGCCAGTGAACCATCTATTGCAATAGGTGCCTGCTCGGTGATCTTCACCATTGCTGCAGGCCGTAATTTCAACTGACGGTTCAATTTTACATAACCACCAACCATTAGATAGTAGTGGCGTTGTTCTTTCATCAACAAGGAAGCCGATTTAAAATTCTCCAGTAGTTTCGGAACCGCAATTCCAGCAAAGAACTGTTTGGAGTAATAATAAATTCCTCCTCCGAAATTGAATTTCGCCACATTGTTGTAGCGGTATTGCAAGGTCGGATCATCAGCCTGATTGGTATACAAGCTGGTCAGATCGCCATTAAGCAGCTGCACTCCTCCCTTCAGTCCGAAAGCCAGTTTTCCCTTGTTCTTAAACCGCAGCGCGTAGGAAAAATCCGCATTGATCCAGTTGGTATTGATTGGCCCCACCTTATCATTGATAAAGCTAAATCCAACTCCAGCCGACTCATACTTCAAGGGTGTATGCATCTGAAAAGTAGTTGTCATCGGAGCCCCTTTGAATCCCATCCATTGCTGGCGGTGAAGAGCAGAAAGGTTCAACATGCCCCTACTTCCCGCATAAGCGGGATTGTAGTAGAGCATATTATCTAAGTTTTGCAAAAACTGTGGTTCCTGCTGTGCGTAAGTCGGGAAAATCATTCCTGCCAGGAATAATACTCCGCATGCATGTAGTAATTTCATAAAGCCCAGTTTATTTTCGTTTCAGGTAGATATAACCTGTATATACTTTGTGGTAGAACTTGCTTGCAGCATCTCCTCCGATTTGCAATACATAGTAGAATGTACCTTCCGGCAATTCATTTCCACCGATATTCATTCCGTTTTGGGAAGTTCCGTCCCAGTCATTTTTGTAATCATCGGATTCAAAAACCACAGCTCCCCAGCGATTCACGATCTGAACCGTTGAGTTTGGATAGCTCTCCAGGTTCTCAATGTACCAGGTGTCATTCATTCCGTCTGCATTCGGGGTCACTGCTTCCGGAATGATCAACTCACAAAAGTCAATCGATACCGAAGCATTACCGTAAGCCAAACATCCACCCGGAAGAGTAACTTCCACGCTATATGATCCACTTTGGTTTACATCACTACTCACAAAATGGTAAGTAGAACCGGTTCCTACCTGGTTATTATTGAAGGTCCAGATATAAGTCGATCCTGCAGATGCATTCGTTACTTCCAAGCTCACCTCTTCTCCAACACAGAAGGTAGTAGAAGGAGAAACCGAAACGTTAACGGTACTGGAAGGAAACACATTCACCACAAAAGAAACTGTCGTTTGATTACCGGAAGCATCTGTCGCGGTATAAGTCACCGTGGTATTTCCCAGCGGGAACGTTGCACCACTAGTATGAGTAGACGTGTATGTCACTCCCGGACAGTTGTCCGTAACCACTTCTGTCCAAGTCGGTACATTTCCGTCACAAACAGTCAAGTCTGAAAGTCCACTGATTACAGGTGGTTCCACATCGTTTACTGTTACATCAAATGAACAGCTAAAGGTGTTTCCGGCTGCATCAGTAGCGGTATAAATCACAGTCGTTGTTCCTGTCGGGAAGTTGTCTCCCGGGGTATAATTACTCGTAAGAGAAACTGCCGAACAATTATCCGTTGCTGTAGGAGCAATCCAGTTTACAACTGCGCCACATACTCCCGGATCATTATTCACCGTTATATCTGAAGGGCAATTCGTAAAGACAGGAGCTTCCGTATCGTTTACCGTAATATCAAACGAACATGTTGCTGTATTTCCGGCTGCATCCGTTGCAGAATAGGTAACCGTTGTGGTTCCAAGCGGGAAATTATCTCCCGAATTATGCGTTGACGTCATCGTAACACCCGGACAATTATCCGTTGCTACCGGTAAAGTCCAAGTCACCATTGCACCACAAACAGACGGATCATTTGAAACCGACATGTTCGACGGACAACCGTTAATTACAGGTGCTTCGGTATCCGTTACTTCCACATCAAAGGTACAAGTTGCCGTATTTCCTCCTGCATCCGTAAGCGTATAGGTTACAGTGGTTGTCCCAAGATTAAAGAAATCACCCGGGTTATGCGAACTTGTCACCGTAAATCCGGAACAGTTATCTGCTGCTGTCGGCGGTGTCCAGGAAACTACTGCACCACAATCTCCGTTATCATTCGACACAGCGATATTCGCAGGGCAACTGCTAAATGTTGGACTAGTTGTATCCGCAACGATAACAGTTTGATTAACGCCTACGGGATTCCCATTTCCGTCATCAAAGCTCCACGTCAAAGTATAGGTTCCCTGTGTTGAATATGTTGTAGGACTCAAAGTTGTTCCAACAATTGAATCTACGCAGTTGTCAATTGCTATTGGAGCAGTCAATGTGATTGAACACTCAACAACAATAGTATCCGTTATAATTGGAAGAACTGCGGATGTCGTATCATCTACAATGACCGTTTGATTAGCATTGACTGAATTACCCATTCCATCATCGAAGTTCCAGGTTACAGTATATGTCCCCTGTTGATCATAATACAAAGTATCCGATGTAGTTCCCGTTATTGTTCCTAAACAACCGGATGTCATATTCGGATATGGAACTGCAGCAGAACATTCTCCGTAAACGACCGGTAATACCGGTGCAATGAGTGGTAAATTATTATCTACCACCACTATCTGATTCGAAGTTGTAGTATTTCCGGCAGCATCTGTAAATGTCCAGGTAACCGTAAAAGTTCCCTGTGAATTGTAAGACAAAGGATCTGATGTTGTTCCATTAATTAAACTGGAACAATTATCATTTGCTACCGCAACCGGAACAGAAGCTGAACACTGTCCGAAAACAGTATCAAGCGGCTGCACAACAGGCGGAGTTGCATCCGTTACCGTAACCGTAAAGCTACAAGTTGACGGATTATTCGCTGCATCACGAACCGTGTAAAAGATCGTCGTTGTTCCCGAGTTGAACGTTTGGGTTCCAACCTGATTGATTCCTGATGATGGAGACACCGCAACTGTTGCTCCGGTCATAACCCAGGTTACCGAGGAAACCGTACAGTTATCACTGAATGTTAAATTCGGAATTGCGATAGAAGCATCACAGCTCGTAGAAGATGTATTTGCCGTCACATTCGCCGGACAGCTTATTGTTGGAGCTACATTATCTGTAACCGTAACTGTATACGAACAATTCGAAGTATTTCCCGAAGCATCTGTAACAGTATATGTAACTGTTGATGTCCCCAGGTTAAATACCTGCGTTCCCGCATTACCTGTTCCACTTGCTACAACCAAAGCTCCCTGAGTAATAGACCAGTTTAAAGAAGCCACCGTACAGTTATCGGAAACTGTTGGATTCGGTGTTGCAACACTAGCCGTACAAGCCGATGAGCTTGTAAATGCTGTCAGGTTTGACGAACACGAAATCGTTGGATTCACATTATCCGTAACTGTAACTGTATACGAACAATTCGAAGTATTTCCCGAAGCATCTGTAACCGTGTAATTAACAGTTGATGTTCCAAGATTAAAAGCATGTGTTCCTAGGTTGCCTGTTCCTGAAGCCAATACGACAGCTCCCTGAGTAACCATCCATGTCAATGAAGACACCGTACAGTTGTCAGAAACCGTTGGATTTGGTGTAGCAATGCTGGCAGTACAAGCTGATGAACTCGTAAACGCATTCATATTCGAAGGACAAGAAATGGTTGGATTCACATTGTCTGTGACCGTTACCGTATATGTACAGTTAGATGAATTTCCGGAACCATCCGTTACCGTGTAAGTTACCGTAGATGTTCCCAATGAGAACACACGTGTTCCCAGGTTACCACTGCCTGAAGCAACAGTGGTTGCTCCCTGCGTGATTGTCCAGGACAATGAAGAAACCGTACAGTTATCCGAAACGGTCGGGTTTGGAGTGACAACACTTGCCGAACAGGAAGACGTGCCTGTAAAGGCATTCATGTTTGCAGGACAAGAAATCGTTGGATTCACATTGTCGATAACTGTAACAGTGAATGAACACGCTGTTTGGTTATTGGATGCATCCCGAATCGTGTAAGTCACCGGAGTTGTTCCTAAATTAAATGTTTGTGTACCAACATAGTTGATTCCGGTTCCCGGTGAACTACCTGGTGTAACACCTCCCATAGACCAGGTTAACAATGTAACGCCACAGTTGTCGTTAATTACCGGATTCGGAACAGCTACACTTGCATTACAAGTGGAAGCAGTTGTATTCACCGAGATATTTGACGGACAAGTAATGACCGGGGCAATATTATCTGCAATATAATTCACTGCAACGGATGAAGTAGAGGTACATCCGGTAGTTGGATTCGTAACCAATACCGAATAAGTTCCCGCAGCATTCACCGTAGCAGCATCGGTAGAAGCACCCGAAACAACACCTGGGCCTGTCCAACCAAACTGCGCTCCTGCCGTAGAACTACTAGCAGAAACAACTGCAGTAGGAGTATTACAATCCAGGTTTTGAGCAGCTCCAGGAACCACATTCGGACGTGGATTCAGGTTCACCGTGAAATTCACCGGTGTTCCCGTACAGCCGTTAGCTGTTGGTGTCAATGTATAAACCACCGCTGTTGGTGCCGCATTGAAAGTTGTCATGGTTTCCGTGATCGTTCCTAAACCGGAAGTACCATGTCCGCTAACCCCCGAATAACTCGTCGAAGTCCAGTTCACGGTTGCTGGAACCGTTGTCGTAGGAGTTATCGTAACTGCATTTCCCGAACAAACATCCGCTGTTAGAACCGCATTGTTGATTTGAGGATAAGGGTTTACGGTAATCGCCATGGAACCCACTCCAGGCGGACTGACATTATTAAAACACCTGTCGATAGCAATGGATCCAGCGTAATACGTAATACTCGAAGTCGGCGTGACCGTTGTGGTATAAGTAAATGCAAAAGTTGTCGGATTATAAGATGACAATTGAGAAGCATTCGTAATCGTTTGAGGATAAACGTTCCCTTCACTATCCGAATAATCCAGCTCAAATGGTAATTTCCCTACCCCCGAAATTTGAAGTGTGACACTTTGCCCTGCACAAATAGACGGAGTACCTGAAGTTAACACTGTCGAAGGTACCGGCGGATATGGTTTGAAATCCCATCCTGCGATATTTCCCTGAGCATCTGCCGAGTCACCGGCTGTAAATGCCGCTCTTCCACGCAAAGGCAAGAGAATTTCCCAAGGACCACAAGCTGAAAAGGCATCTGTGATCGTATCACAAGTACTTACCAAATAAGGATGTGCACTTGCACAAATAGTATTCACATTCGGATTTGAAGGATGCGAATAACTGGAACAAGAAGAAGCCGGATCATTTCCGTTTCCAACTCCCCAGATGTCACGCATATTTATGAAATCCGCACAAACGACCGCACTGTCTTTTCTCAAATAAGCCTGGTTTCCGATACCCGGTGTTGTGGAATAGAACTGAATCGTATTTGCCGACGTTCCGATCAAATCCACGTCACATTGATTTTGGAACCACTGAACGGATCCGGAACCCAATGTCAGCGTAGTTCCTTCTTTTACTTCAAAGTCCTTAAAAAACTTATTGGAAGAGAGGATTGTTGATTGCGACCCAACTGGTCCAAACAGTAACATGGAATCAATCAGTGAGTAATTCACATTGAATGAAAGGACTGCACATTCTTTCAAGATTTTCTTCACCTTAAGTCCCGTTGCAGAAGTAAGTGTCGAAATATTGGTGTTTCCGGTTGTCAAATGAATCGTTCTAAATTCGTCTCCATTGGTAATTTCAAAGTTCAATGAATTGGAAGAGGTCACATCATTATATACTTTACCTCCTCCGGTAAAGCCTCCGGAAGCATAAATCTTTGAGTTGGTAGACACAATAGTTACCGTTGACGGATTTAACACCTTATATCCTGCTCCATTAAAATACATGGTGGAATTGGCAAAATTAAAATACCTGGATGCAGTGGTCCAAAGCTCCATATAGGGTGCATTAATCGATTTCCCATTTGTTAAGAATCTTCCTTGAGTGAATAACAATTGACCGGTTGATAGGCTCATATTATCTGTTAACATCCACTCTGTCGTAGCTGCATCCCCATCCAAATAAACGCCATTCTTAAATTGAATCGAATTAGAAGTAATGTGATTTTGAGGAAATGAACCAGTAGGTTGCCCTCTGAATTTCACAACACCATTAAAATTATTGACCATATTTTGATGAAACTCCAAACTGGCGAAAACACTTAGGGTTAATGCACCGGCACCGGATAGTTCCGGAAGTTGCCCCGGATTAATATTTCTCCAATAAATAGACCCCACTTCCTGATTTGCGGACAAAACCACTTTTTGAGTTGTTCCTGAAAAAGAAGTATTATCAAACAATACCGTATCCGAACGGGTTGGCGGACATTGTGGTGCAGGTAAAGCTACCGGCAATACCTGTTCCCAGTTATTCGGATCATTCCAGTTGCAAGAACTGTTATTTGCTACCAAAGAGTGTTTCCATCTCAATTTTCGAGGTAAAGATGTCGTTCCTACCCATCCGGAAGTATTCCCGGAAGTATTGGAATTCAAATAGTTTCCTCCCAACCCAGTAATTGGTGAATTGACAATGTTTAAATACGAAGCATTAACAACAGCTGAACTTAAGTTATCTACAATCAAGTTTTCCAGCATAATTTGTTGCGTACATGATCCGTTCAAATTGGCATTACAGCCCCCCGGATAGGAAGAAGTTCCCGAAAAACAAGCACTGAAAGCGGTGTTGGAATAACTCGCCGTAGGAGCCATCAAAATCAGCTTATTCGGTGTTGCAGGAAAATAAGAATAGACATGAGAACCGGGAGCAAATCCTAAGTAAGACCGTACCTTTACATCCGTATTTTCAAGTGCCATTTCAACAGGAACAATGGATACCAATGAATCAATTATAGGAGGAAAACTATTTCTAAAGATGGAACGATAAGTTGTATTTAATTCCATTTTACGAATCACAGTAGCTGCCGATGAACTAATAAACTGAAACCAAGGCTTGGTATTGCCATTCACTTTCAGCGAAACAACCGTATCACCTGAAGTGAAATTAACGCCATGAGAAGGATCACCGATAAAAATCGGAGTAGTAGTATTTGACAAGGTAATCGCATAATACTTTTTATTTGCTCCAAAATCAAGCGTCTGAAAATTTTGGGAATTACAAATAAAATTGGAAGTTCCGGCATTCAACGTAACTCCTTCGATTTTCAAAACCGCACTTGGTCCTGCGCTACCGGTCACGATAACATCACTATCATACAAACTAAGTCCACCTGCAAACGCATATAACCTTCCAGAAATGATTGCACTGTTCCCCGCAGCGCAATTGACCGTACCTGTGTGCACATGACCGCTCTTTATCAAAATGGAATAGTTTCCTTGTCCTCCACAATCTAAATCCGATGTTAACGCAGTCAAACTATCCACGATTAACCAACTATTGGAATTACTTGCTGCATTAAATACAACACCCGCCCTAAATGGTTTGTTACTGGTTTTGATTTGACAACGATAAGGACGATCATTTTTAAAATGATACGTTCCATAAAAATCATTGATCGTTCCCGGGCTAAAGGTCAATGTTCCGTGAATATCCATGTCTACATTGTTCGCAGCGAAGATTCTTCCGGTGCCCAACCAATTGATGCTTCGGGCAATGGATCTTGAAAGATCAGTAACCTGAACATACGAGTTATTATGGAAAACAACGGAATCCATTAATGTAGGCGGACAAGCCGGAGTACCTGGTGTATATCCGGGTCCGGTTGCAACCGGTAATTCAGCTGCATCACGCCAATTGGCACTATTTTTCCAGGAACCATAAGTACTTGCGTTCCCGATATTGGCAGGAGAAGGAATAGGCCCAACCCAAATCAGGGTTCTGGGTGTCGGAAGTGCCGGGAATGTCCATCCCGATGCTCCACCCGACATCATAATAGAACCTGCTCCTGTATTGTAAGGTCCACCCAATGCCCAAATACCATCGTATGAACGAATATTAGCAGAAAGAACGGAACCGGGTGCTCCTAATTCATAGGCCATTTTATATAAGAAGATAGGGCGTTCACATGTTCCCATTTGGAAGAGACTATCGCATACGAATCGTGCGCAACTTCCGATTGCTTCATTGGGTGAAGAACCACCAATAGATGTTTTGTAAAAATAAGACCTCCCCGGCCATAAGATGAGCTTATCGATATTCACCCGAAGCAAAATCCCTAAACCTGAAGTGGAGTAATTCAGATCAATATCTCTCATCAGATTCAAGTTTGAAAAAGAAGGCGTTGTTGTACCGGAATTTACAGATTGAAACAATAAACGGAAAGGCACCCCCAAACTATCCACATTGACATTTGAGAAGGTGTAATTCTTCGGTTGAAATTCCGTTGCGGTTGGACGAAAGTTTAGCGTACTTCCATTAGCTTGCAAGGTATAAATCGAATTTGTACTGCTCCCGTAAGACCAAACATTTCCAATGTTCACTGTACAGTTTTGAATATTCAACGATACAGCAGTTGGTGTGTAAAGATAATAGGTTCCGGTAACCGTTCCGAAATTGTGTGTTAAACTACTTCCTAACGGATTTAAATCAACAATACCTGCATTGTAAATAGTACCCGTTCGTGAATTGTTTTTGGTAACTAATTTTCCATTCGGAGAAATAATAAAATCCGGAGAGCTGCTTAAGTAATTCGTAAAACCTTGTTCGAAATAAACCTCTCCTCTCTTAAGAATTAATCCTCCTCCGGCATTCGCAAGATTCGTTTGAAACGTAACCCGGTCTGTATTAGCGGCCAGATCAACTTCTAAATAACTGGTGTTCGTATAAGTACCGTTAATAACCGTATTGGCAGAAAAATTGGGTTTAAAAATAATAGGAGTCGTGAAAATAGTGGTTCCCACATTCATATTCTTCGTTACTCCGCTCGTTTGCTGGTAGACCCAAATTTGTCCCGTATACAAATTAAAATTGATCGGACTACTGAGATCCATATCTCCATAGAGATTAAAATACAAACTACCGGCCCAATTAACCGAAGCAGTAACCGTAATATTTCTTGCCGTTTTAGCGGTACCGATACCCAAAGTAACGGTATAACCTCCAACAGGACCAGAGAAAGAATCAAATACGACGTCATCGTTTGAGGTTGGCTGGGATGAATAAAATTGCCCCGATGAAGGAAATTGCACAGGATCGGAAGACCAATGATTACTTGCATCAGACCATTCGCCAGTTCCCCCTCTCCAATAATAGGTAGCAGCTTGAGCTCTGTGAATGGAGCATACCAAAAGCAATAAAAATAACAAAGTCGGCAATAAAGCTTCCCTTCTTAAAAAAAGTAGTTTTTTCCACATAATACGTAACAATTAGTTAGAAGTTGTTGTAGCAATTCGCTAATAACTTACCAAAAGTAAAGCAGCTAAAATGTGTAATTCAACTAATTTTTGCGGACCGCAGGTTATTTTTTACGACTGGCTAATTCATCAATCATTTCTTCTGAAATAATTTTAGGAACGGTAATTTTCACCAGTGTTCCTGTGCCTCCGGATTCCGATTTATCGATGATTTGGATTCCATAATGGGGGTCTCCCTTCTTGAAAATCTCAAATCGTTCCTTAATGATTTGTGTCCCCAACGAAATTTTTAAGGCATTCTCGGTCTTCATGCTCAGGGATTTTTTGATTCCAATCCCATTATCTCTTACACAAATCAGAATGTCTTTTTCCCGTTCTTCCAATTCCAAAATGATACGACCTTTTCTATTCTGATCAGTAGTGGTTAAGATCCCGTGCCAAATGGCATTTTCCACGAAGGGTTGAATAATGAAGGACGGAACCTGAAACTCCTTCAAATCTCGCGAGGTATTTATAATAGTCAGGAACTCAAACTTACGGGAAGTTCTTACCTGCTCAAAATCGGTATAAAAACGGATGCTCTCAATCTCTTTGCTTAAAGGAACCATACTCGAATTCAGCAACTCGAGGTTTAAACGCATCAATCGCGCAAATTGGGACAAGTACTTCAGTGTTTTTCGCTGATCGTTCATCACCACAAATGCCTGAATGGAATTGATAGCATTATTTAGAAAGTGAGGATTCAGCATATTAATGAGCGATTTTTGCTTCAATTCATAAACCAGCCTGTTCGTTTCCAATTCCAACGCCTTCCGTTTGTTCAATTTTTGAAGCCGTTTAAAGAAAATAAACCAAATGAGCGCAATAAGTAATATCAAATAGATGATCAGCACCATCGGGTGACGCCAAAATGGGTACGGATTATAAATGTAATAGCTTTTTTGAGCAATTATCTTGCTATTCTCATCCTGAGCAAAGAACGTAAACTTATTCGTTCCATGCGGGAGGTTCAAGAGATTAAAACGACCTCTTGCGGATCCCTCGAGCTCGATTTCATCATTGATTTTAACAAAAAAACGGGAACCGTTTGCATACATATGCCTTGGAAGTACAAACTTAAAAACGGCCTTCTTAAGTGGTTCTTTCAGTAAAACTTGATCCGGAATAGTATAATACTCCTCTTCCCCAAAAAGCACAAAATCCAGATTCAACCGGAGCTTCTTCCTGAAATGCTGCTTCACTAAATTGTGAGCGGACAGTTCCAGGACCCGGTCCCGATACATGATATAGAATTTACCGTTTTTCACAATTAAAGATTTAGCCCAAGTAGGAACCCCGTAATCAGATGAGATCAGGTCTGCCTTCAGGTTATCTTTGTTTATTCGGATCAATCCTTTGTCGCAGAGCGCCCAAACATACCCGTAGGCACTTATAATTTTCGAACAAAAAACATCTTTGCTAAGCACCTTGCGTTTGCCGGAAGACCGATTAAAATAAAAAATCTGTTTATTGGATCCTGCAATCAATCTGTTCGAATCAAATAACAATACAGAGCGAATCGATTCTGTCTGCTGCTGTTGCGGAAATCGAACACGTGTAAGTTTTTTCAAATCACCCACAAAAACACCTTTATTGGTACAAAAAGCCAACGTTTGATTGGCATAATGCACGCTGTAAACGATTTTATTTTTCAGTGTCTCAAAGTTCCTGGTTTCTCTTTTTTGATTATCGAACAGGAAAGCTCCTTTCCTGGTTGCTATCACAAATTGATGACCATTTATGGGAAGCACCTGAGAAATTAACAGGTTTTTATTCGAACTTCCGGTGTTCACCTCATAAGTCAGGTTTTTCCAGTCATTGTAATACAGGGTATATTTTCGGCAATAAAAAAACTGTTGATCATCTGCATAAACTACCCCTAGCAGGTTTTCAGTCCGGACTTGTTTCCGGAACAAATTAATATCTCGAAGTATTTGGGGGTTATTTCCACGAAGATACAATTGACGGTACCCTACAAAATAACTGGATTTTCCGCGTGAAACAACTCCAAATCCCGTACTCAGATGTCCGTCGAATAAATATTCCCGGGCCCGGAAAGGAGCGATTTTCCACAACCCGAACCCATACGTTGCAATCCACAGATTCCGGTCTCTATCTTCAAAAAACTGGTTCACAACGGTGCGTTCAAAGGTCAGCTTCAAATGTTGCCTACTTTCATCGTACTGATAAACATTTCCGTCCAACAGCCCTAACCAGATTGTTCCGTAAGAATCTTTAAATGCAGGTTTATACCCGGTAATATACATGGAAATTCCTTCTGAGCCCTTCAAAACGGACATCTCCTTTGAAACAGGGTTAAATTCCAGTAATTCCTCCGCTGAAACAACCATCCAATTTCCATTTTTCATCGGAACAATCTGAACCATGAACTGGTTTTTACTCCGGTAGAGCGTACTGAGAGAATACGAATTTCCGGAAAGTTTCAGTTCCTGAATACCGGATAGACCTGCACACAAATAGATTTTTCCGTCCGACTTAAACACACTGGACACAGATGGCATTCGAGCAATCGTCTTTCCATTCTTAATGATCCAAAGGGTTGCTACATTATCAATTACCAGCAGAAAATCCCCGTGAACATAACTATCGATCGGTTTGGCTACTTGCTCCGATTTCTTATACTTCCGGAAGGTTTTGTCGCGAAAAGAATAATGCACCAGCCCATTATTGTAACTTGAAAATAAAATTCCCGATTTCAACTCGGTCATCCCGAATAAATAATCGGAAATCAGCTCGGAGCGATTATTCATCGAAGAAAAATCTTCCCCTTCAAAACGATTTAATCCATTATCGGTTGCTGCCCAAACAAATCCTTCGGAATCCTGAAAAACCCGATAAACCACACTGTGGTTCAAGCCTTGTTTATCCCCGTATTTTTCAAGTATGTAACTTTGACCTCTTGAATGAAGGCTACCGATTAATACGAGTGCAACAACAAGCCCTTTAACCCACATACAATTTAAATTCTTTTTTGAATTTCCTGGAGACCTTGGCCAAAACACCATTGGGAAGATCTACATCAAATTCTCCCCCACTAACCCGATAACTCTTTACCAGGGATGGATTTATCGCAAATGATCTGTGGACGCGCTTAATTTTCTGACTGTTCAGTTCAATCATCAGTTGTGTCACATTTTTTGAGACCAATCTTTCCGAACCGTCCAACAAATAAATCCGGGAATAGCTTCCGTTTGCTTCTATGCAAACAATATCGGATTCTGAAAGAATTTCCCTTTCCCGATTTGTGAATACGGAAATGGATGCCTCAGATGCCTTGGAGTTATCTTCAAAATAATCTAAAATCTTATCCGAGAGCATGATTAATTCATCGATGTCTATTGGTTTCAACAAGTAGTCAAAAGCTCCGGATTTAACAGCTCGGATACCATATTCATCATGACCGGTTATAAAAACGAGCAAAAAATCCCGGTGATTCTTGGAAAACCTATCAAGCAAATCAAAACCATTTCCACCTGGCATATTGATATCCAGAAAAACAATATCTGGCTTAGAAGCACGGATTGCTGCCTCACCTTGAACGATATCCGGATAATCATTCAGAATAACAATGCCATGAATGTATTGACTTATCAATTCCTTGATCAGCTTTCTGTCGAGTGTTTCATCATCAATGACAATGGCCGTATATTGTCTGGGTTTATTCAGCATCATACAAAATTAACGCTCTCAAGTGTCTTCTTCCTAATTGTTTGCAAAGTATTTCAAGCTGTTCGTAAAATAAAAGGTTAACAGAAAACTAGCTTCTATTGCTCATTAACTACTCGCTTCATGTTTCGATCGAAATTTCTTTTCATGATCTCATCAAAGCGTTATTGCCTAAGCAAAACATCAAATCGAAACAACCCATCAGCAAAATTCAAACAAATACTTAGTTCACAATTACCAGAAAACTTTGTTTTTGATAATTCATAGGAACCACATTCGGTGTAGTTACCGGATATAAATGAGCATTGTTATTATTGGTTCCATTCGCATTTGGATTGACCGGGTAATCAATTAGAGAAAGATAATCGTAATCAACTTCCGAACTAAGGTTCAAATCTACGGGAGCATTTACCCTTCCCGATCCGGAATAGAACGTTTTCGGATTGAAATAGAAGATCCCGGACTGCTGGCAAACAAAACCCACTTTGAAATGATGCCCCCCATTCGACTTTTCAAGCCGGTAAACCAACGAAGTATGATCATTATTAACCAAGGTCCCCGAATAAGAAATCCTTGTAAACGCATCCAATCCGGGCAATTTGGTGTACTCACTACCTATTTGGTTAATCTTATAACAGTCCAGTATCCCATCATAAAAATCGAAACCTGCCAAGTGAAATGTTTTGTAAAAAAAAGTGTTTTTCTTCTCATCGTGTACCAAGGCTTCCATATCACCCGGCAAATCTATTTCAAAATAAACAGTGTCTCCCACATTGTAACTGTTTTTTACCGGACTCACTTTCACCGTATGTTCGAAGGTATATGCATAGGAAGTTCGTTCTTTACAACCAACAAAAGAAGACACAGCAACAATCGACAAAATACCGTATACAGGTAATTTCAAATACTTTAAAAATTTACTTTTCATGATTCCAACTTTTTAGATGATACTCTTATTTACCAAACCCAACCAAATAGATTGTTACCAATTGCCTGGGCAAGCTTTGGAGTGAATTTAATACGGATCAAGAAACGCACGGATTCTTCTTTACAAATGGTTCGAATTCCTTTGCAAAAAGTCAGGAATCGATAATCTTCAGACAACAAATGAAAAGATGTTTTTAGTTCAAACAACTCGTTTTTTTACAGTCCACAAAAGTTTAAACGCCATTTGTAAAAAAAAATAACATGCAGCGTCCCTTCTGAATACCTTTGTTTCAAGCAGTATAGTATTAGAGCTACTAGTGTTAGGTTAAAAGAAGGGGTTCTAACGAATTCCTTCTTTTTAAAATTCAAGAAAATGCTAAAATCTAATCGACCGTTTTCCGCTACTCCAATCGCTTGAGAAAGCTAAAACCAACTTATTCGTTTTTATCTCCTAATTTAAAATCCGTTGAGGCATCCTTTCCAACAGATGTGCTAATGAATAGCATCCGTATTAGTTTCAGAAGTTCCCATTTTTGGTTCCTCTGATTACCCAAAAGATAGAAAACCGGAATAATTTCCAACTAATTGAAGAAATGGTATCTAATAGCCAAACTCATTTATCCAATGACTATTCAAACGATGAAAAACAGTACGCTTCTACTTTTCTTATTAATATCCTCCATTGCAATTCCTCAATTCGGTTCGATAAATGTGATTGACAACTCAGCTGCTTCTCAAGGCATCAGACGCTTGGTTGCTGCAGACCTAAACAATGACAACCAAAATGAGATCATTGTTGCTCAGGCTTTTACTAACCAAGTTGCCTATTATTCAACTATGGGAAACGGCTCTTTTGCTAGTAAGACCATTATTGATTCAACTCTTTCCTACCCGGTTTATCTGGCAGTTGGAGATTTGAATGGCGATCAATCACCAGATTTAACAACAGTTGGTCAAACGTATGGTGAAGTGGTCATTTATCTAAACAATGGAAGTGCTGGTTTTATCAAACAAGAAGTGGATTCAGGAATCATCTTCCTAAATGCCTTGGTTGTAAAAGATTTTGACAACAACGGAAGCCCGGATATCGTTGTAATCGGTCAACATTCTATTGATTTTTACCGAAACAATGGAAATGCCTCCTTTACCAAAGAACACATTCTCACCACACAAACCTCTCCGAACGTGTTGGAGTGTATGTATATAGAAACGGCTGACATGAACAATGACGGACATCCGGATGTCATCACAGCAGAAACCATCGGTGGAGTTGTTTACTACAATGATGGCGCAGGAAATTTTACTCCACAATTAATTACTTCAGAACAATTTATTACCCGATTGGTGCATGCGGTAGACATAAACAATGACGGATTCAAAGATGTGGTAGTCCAACATTCTACCGGAGACGTGAAATTGTATCTCAACAACGGAGATGAAACTTTTCAACTCGAAGGCACCCTGTTTAATTCCGCTTCTATTACCTCCATGGAATCTGTTGATGCAGATGCAGACGGATTTCAGGATCTTTACATGGCCTACTCCAACAAGGTACGGATGCTTTACAATAATGGAGATGAAACGTTTGGCGGACAAACATTTCTGTATGAAAACAATTCCCTGTTTACCAATGAAGTGCTTATTGCCAATATCGATTCAAATTCGGATCCTGAATTTATCTGGTCAGCCGTGGGTGGAACACTTGCCTATCACAAAAGCACTGTTTTGGGTCTTACTTCCGGGAAAGAAACTGAAATTCAAATCTACCCAAATCCAACATCTGATTTAATTTGTATTGAATCCTCCGAAGAAATTCACCGAATCCATTTATTCAATTTGCATGGTGAAAAAATCACCTTCCGGGAATCAGCTAATACTGCAACAATTGATTTGTCAGCATTGGCTTCGGGTTCTTACCTATTGGAAGTAATCGGAGAAAATTCAACCGTCAAAAGGATAATTACTAAAATCTAATCACCCGATCTTTCGTTTCTCTACACGCTTCAAAAAGGTAAAACCGATATCGAAAATAAAATAGAGTATGATTGCGCCATGAAATGCTCTTGCCGTGCAGAGGAAAATAAATCCTGCAGAACAGATCATCAACCAAATCATGGGGAACGCAGACCACTTGTTTAAGTTTTGTAAGGGTACATTTAAAAAGATTGCACGCATGAGGTCGTGTTTTTCCGGTGTCAGTTCCTTCACCATTTTTCTCAGATGAATGACTTCCAGTACTAAAAAGTAAATCCCATTAATCCAAAGTGTCTGAATCAACAAGCGACCTGATTCTCCATCAAAAGGTCCGGGGCCTCCAAAGGCATATTGCCGCGCAACTGAATCATAATACAATCCGAAGAAAATCAGGTAGATGAAAAGCCAAATGCAAAGGACGATCAAGAATCCTATCAAGTAGGATAGCGCGGATCCAATTTTCGATCCGGTTGACCGACCGATTGCTTTTAAGACACGTAATTGGTAATCATAAATAAACGAAATCGCCATTGCTGCCTGAATACGCAAGGCAAACATCAAATATCCCAAAATCAAAACCAGAAAACTCTCTTTCGAATCAAGCCAGCCAAGCAAGAATAAAATGACCGGGTGAAGCTTCATGATAAGTGAAACCACTTCCTGAAACCAAAAACGATTGAACAAGAATTCCTTCTTCTCCGTCATAGTGAAAAATCAAAATAGATACGCGAAAATAACTATTCCAGACCCAAAAGCGCTTTTATCTGGCTCCAGGCCTTATCCCGATTGGTATTGTATCTGGTTTGTGCCTCTTCACTTTTGGAAATTGCATAATCACTCAAGTCCTGTGCTTCGGCTTTCAGAGATTCCAGACAGGCAGTCAGATCTTTGACGAATTGAACATCTTCCGCTTCAAGTCCATTGCTTTTCACCACCTTGCACTTCTCAAGTAGCCCAATAACCGTTTGAAGCATCGAGGTTTGCTCCCCCATCAATTCTTTTACCCGGTTGGCATCGTACACATCATGCACGTGAGCATCCGCAATGGCACCGATCGTGATATAGGTATTGTAAATCGTTATGGAACAAACTCCACCGAAAGCTTCACGGACATTCATGTCGCATTGAGCTCTTGCAATTGAAAATCCGGAAAAAGTTAAAAGGAATACTGCTATTAGTTTCATAGGAAATTTGTTAAAATCACTGCAATAGTACATTTTAAACCGCTACAAAACAGGTGGTTTGCAACTTTTTTCAAAAAAAAGCAATCATTGCTGTAACTTTACAGGCATGAGACAGTCTTACGATTGTTAAACGACTACATGACTAGGAAAGAATACAACGAGGCGGTAGAAATGTATGCTGATAATATTTATCGGTTTGTAGTCAAGCACACCCGAAATCGTATGTTATCCGAAGACGTGGTTCAGGAAACGTTTGCGAAGGTTTGGGAAAAACACGAAACAATTGAAGCTTCCAAAGCGAAGTCGTATTTGTTTACAACAGCTTACCATCAACTGGTCGATACCCTGAAAAAGGAAAAACGCACCACGAGCTTTGATGGCGAGGACGTCAAGCAGGATGACACCTTAAGTCACTTGTTCGATGTTCAGAAAACACTGCAAGAAGCTGTGAACCGGCTTCCTGAAATTCAAAAGACAGTCATTCTATTGAGAGACTATGAAGGATATAATTACAATGAAATAGCAGAGATTACGGCATTGAACGAATCACAAGTGAAAGTATATATCTTTAGAGCCCGTCAGACTTTGAAGAACTACTTGAAATCAACAGAATTAGTAGCATGAAGAAACTCATTCATATCGACAATTACGAATCCTTTTACCTGGATTATTTGGAAGGAACCCTTTCCGAAGCGGAGCGAATTGCGTTTGAGGAGTTCCTGGCTGCACATCCGGAATTGCAAGTGGATGAGGAACTCGTTTTTCTCGATGACGCTCCGGAAAAGATGGACCCACTCGAAAAACTCTTGCTAAAAAAGGAAGAAGTGACCAGCGTTACCAATGAGAACCTGGATTATTTCGCAATCGGAAAAATAGAACACGCACTTTCCAAAGAAGAAGAAAAGGTATTTGATGGGTATTTAGGTTCACATCCGGAAGCTCAAAAAGTGGTTGCCGCTTACGGGGAAACACGTTTGGAACCGGTAGTTGTTGCTTATCCGAATAAAGAAGATTTGAAAGAGAAGGAAATTGCATTTGTTTCCTGGAAACTAATCGTCGGCATTGCAAGTGCGGCGGCGGTCGTTCTTTTGTTCTTCCAAGTGGGATTCAATTCCGGTGATCCGCAGAAAGATCCGAGTGTCTTCGCAAATCACACGAAAACAAACCAGAAAACGCATCCAAAAGATAAAAAATCACCGGAAGTGGATCCGTCTACTCAGCCAATAGAGGAAAACAGCACCTTTGTTGCTCAGAAAAACACAGCCATTGGTGCTCCGAACCCTAAAAAGGATCGAAACAAGAACCAAAAAGGGAAAGAGCGGGAAGAGCAAATCATTCCTATCCAACCGGAACCGGAGAAAAATCAAGTTGCGGACAACAAACCGCATCAACCGACGATTCTGCCTCCGATCAAAAACGATAAGCAACCGGTTTCTCCTACATTGGATGAAGAAGTGAATAAAGCTCCTCATAACGATTTGGCTTCAAATGCGGGAGGTTCCAATATGAAAAATCCGATTCCACTTATCACCAACACGATTTCAGAGAAAACAAAAACACCGGTGGATTTCAAAACCGGAAAAGCGACTGAAACGGAAAAAGGTGGGTTCTTCCTTAGAATCGGGAAATTCGAAGTATCGCATAAGGCTTCCAAGAGAAAGTGACTTCGACATCTCGACTATGCTCGATGACCGAAACTCAGTCACCTTTTCTTTCGTTTTTTACTTGAAACACGGTCTGAGGTCACTGAGCGCAGTCGAAGCACCGGACTTCAAAATAAATTTCAGCAGCAGGCTTTCCAGATTCAATAAAACAACTATTTTTATCGAACCGCATGAAAGAAACCTCCTTCATAGAACAGAACAAGGAAAAATGGAAGAAATTCCAGTCTTTGACTTCAAATCAAACAAGTGATCCTGAAGAAATCGCCGATTTATATTCCGACATCACGGATGATTTGAGTTATGCCCAAACGTTCTATAACAAGCGTACGGTTCGTGTTTATCTGAACCAGATAGCTCAAGGAGTGCACAACTTAGTGCACAAACAACGAAAAGATTCCTTTCGGAAACTATTTACCGTTTGGCGCGTTTCCATTCCATTGGAAATTTACAGATCACGTAAAAACTTACTCTTTGCGCTGTTCATTTTCCTATTCTGGACACTGGTCGGAGTGATTTCCACACATTTCAATCCCGATTTCCCACGAATGATCATGGGTGATGCGTATGTTGAGATGACTTTGAAAAACATTGAAAAGGGAGATCCCCTGGGGGTTTATCACAGCGGATCACAGGTAAGCATGTTCCTGGAGATTACGCTCAATAACATCACCGTTTCATTCTACACCTTCATAGCAGGAATCCTCTTCACCATCGGGACTCACATCATGATCTTCAATAACTCCATCATGTTGGGGGCTTTCCAGTATTTCTTTCACCTGAAAGGTTTACTGATCGTTTCTTTCCTTGGAATCTGGATCCACGGTGCTTTTGAGATCAGTTCCATTGCCATTGCAGGAGGAGCAGGAATCACGCTCGGAAACGGATTGCTCTTCCCGGGTTCCTATACCCGATTACAGAGTTTACAACTTTCCGCCAAAAGAGGCTTGAAGATTATGATGTCACTCATTCCATTCCTCATTGCCGCAGGCTTTTTGGAAAGTTATGTGACACACAATTACCAGGAACTGGCTGATTGGGCAAAATGGGCGATTATTTCCATTTCATTCGCCATCATCATTTTCTATTACATCATTTTCCCCATTGTCGTTGCAAGACGTCATCCGGAATTGATTCATGAAAGCGATCCTCCGATTAAAACCTATGTCAACCTATTCGATTTACATAAAATCCGGACTTTCGGTCAGATTTTCTCAGATTCATTCTCTTTCTATCGCGTGCATATCGGTAAGATCATGCGCTACAACCTGGTGCTTACGATTCCAATCATCATTGCGGTCGTTGTCTTCCAGGATTTGATGCGCTACGAAGACCTGACGCATCAATACGAATATGACTGGGCTTCTCAGTTGAGTATCATGATGGGATTTGACATCCAGTCGATCAGTGATTTTGTTGTCACTTTGTTGTGGACAATCATCTTTTCCATCTTTACCTTGTCGATCCTGTATCATTTCCGGAACCAGGAGCAAAAAGCAAGTTTGAAACTGTTTGTTCCTTTCATGCTTCAAAAACTTCCCGGAACCTGGTTAGGAATGAGTTTCCTCTTCCTGATCCTTTTCTATGTTCCCTGGTACTGGATGTTCCTGGTGGTATTCCTTACACCGTTTTTCTGGCTTCAGGGCGCATCCATTATTTTAGGAGATGAGCGTTTTGGAAAAAAACTCGGGAACGGATTCAAATTCGGAGCGAAGAATTATGGAACGGTACTTCTTGGAATTTCCTTGATGGGATTGGTGCTTTTCATCTTCGCTCAACCGATAGCATGTGTTCTCAGCTACCAGGAAGTGAATTTCATGCGCGAACCAATGTTGGAAGATTTCCTCGATAAATTGGCAGGTTTCGTCAAGAATGTTTCCCGCTATTACACTGCCGACTTTTTAGTTCCGGCAAATATCACCCGACAAATCATCTACGTCATTTTCATGCTCTTCTCACTTCCTTTCTTTGTGATCATGATGGGATTCATGTACCATACTTTCCAGGAACAAAGTCAATCGACCGGTTTGAGAAAGCAATTCGCCAATTTTGGAAAACGCAAACGTTATCAAGAAACTTCACTTGACTTTGATTAAGTTTCTTCCACATATCGTTTTATTGATTTCCCTGACCATCGGGGTTCCGTTTTCTATTTCTGCTAAAAACGCTGAAGATGGCGCGAAAAAAGGTAAGAAAAAAGAACTGACCACCCGCGAGAAGTGGAATCAGATCCGTGAAGAACACGGATACAAGCAATCTGAAAAATACAAAGGTCCGGAATCGGATTATTACGATAGCCCGACTTCCATCAATGAATCGGTTTCTACCAGTTCGGGAAGTCCGAACGGAACCACCAAACCTTATCAGGGAACTCCTTATTCCCCGAAAGATCTGGAACGTGGAAAAGGCGGAAAAAATGGCGATGGTAGCGGATCAGGAAGTATTGACGAAGACCCCAATATCGAGCCTTCCGAATCCGTAGACATCCCTGATTTTGATGCGCCAAAAGGCCCCAATCTGGATGCACCCAATATCTCAACCGGCTTTTGGAAGTGGCTGGGAATTATCCTATTGGTCGTTGCCTTGGCAATCCTCATCTATTACATGATCAAGAACAGAAGTCCCCGCATCAAGACCATTCCTTTTGAAGCCTTGGTGGAGGACCTGAATCCTGCCGAAATAAGTAAGACAGAACTCGAATTGCGTTTGGAAGAAGCAACTGCTTCAGGTAATTACAAAGAATGTGTCCGTATCTACTTCCTCTTTGCCATGAAAGAACTGATTCAGCGAAGATGGATTTTCTGGAAACGGGAAAAGACGAACATGCATTACATCATTGAAGTTCAAGGCCGACCGATTGCCCGCGAGTTTGAGCAGATCGTATCGATCTACGATTTGGTTTGGTATGGAGATTACAACATTGATTCCGCAAGCTATCAGGTAATCGAACCCCAGTTGAAAACAGCGTTCCAAAAAATTGAAAAAGCGAAATGAACAGAAAAGTGATCATATCGTTTTTGGCATTCGCACTGTTTATCGGTGTGGTAGTCTGGTTGCTCGACGGAACCGGGGATTCCACCAGATACATCCAGAAAAGATACAGTTCCGATTGGAAGAAAGTATATGACCTGAAAGACGAAAATCCGCGAAACATTTCCTTCTTCATGGATCTCCTGGATGTTCACGTCACCGATTCCATTTACAACCTGAAATACTGGTCAGACCTGGATACCATTCCCAATCACGAAGAAGCGACTTACCTGTTTATCGGAGATGAATTTGGCGCAGACGATTATTACGACTCCATCATGCATTATGCGGATAGCGGAGCCACCGTTTACCTCAGTTTCAATCACCTGACCAGTAACCTCTACGAACGTCATTTTAAAGAAGGTGCTTTTTATTGGGATTACAGCAAGGTTCTTTTCGCCTGGATCGGTGACACGACTGTTCCGTTCTACCATGTTTATGAGAATGACACCATCAATGAAGACTGGTATTCCTTTTCGGAAACCGAAATAATCGACACGAACTACCGCTCCTACATGTACGCGATGAAACATCCGTTTGCATTTTATGAGAAACACCACAAAGGAAAAGTTCACTTCCACAGTATCCCGAATTTATTCGAGAACTACCAGGTGATTCAGCCGAACGGTTATGCCCATGCCCGCATTGTACTGAACAAGATCCCGAAGGATAAACCGGTTATTTTCCTCACTTGTGGGATCAATGATTCAAGTCAGCCGATTTCAGACTTTGAGGATGAAAATGCAGATGAAGGATCTGAAAAAGAAGATACTTCCCTGATCCAGTTCATTTTGAAGAATCCGGCTTTGCGACTGGCATTCCTCCTATTCATTGTCTTATTGTTGCTTTACGTCTTCTTCCGGGCAAAACGAAAAGAGGAAATCCTTCCGGGCTACAACCAGAAACGGAACATGTCTTTGGCCTTTGTGGAAACCCTGAGTTCCATTTACATTTCCCGCAATTCACCGATAGGAGTCTTGCAGGTGATGCGCAAGAACTTCTACTCTTCCATCAACAGGCATTTCTACATCGACCTGTCCCGAAAAGAAAACCTGGAGCAAAACCTGGAAAAACTGATTGCAAAAGTGCCATCCGATTCGGAGAAACTCGTGGATATCGTGAGAAGCTTGGATTCCAGAAAGAACAACGTGGATAACAAACATTTGGGTGCGGTCAATGCAAAAATCCGCGCATTCTATATTGAAACGGGGATTCTTCGTCCGACCGAAAGTTTTGTAGCTTCCGACAAGGAGGTGAACCTGGACAAGTGGATTATCATGGGAGCCTTTATCCTGTTAATGGGATTATTGACCCTAATCCGCGGATTGTATCTTTTGTCCTTAGGAGGAAGTATCGGAATGTTCTTCATCATTCCTGCAATCGTATTGATTTACTTCGCTTCACGCTACATCCGGATCCCGGTTGCAACCATCAAGGCAAACGAGCTCATCATTTATGGCTTAGTTGCCGGAAAACGCGTAATTTCATTAAATCAGACCATTCGTTGTAACGTGGAGAAATCCCGTATCACCTTCGAATGTGAAGATGGAAATACCTTTATAATACGTCAGACCTTACTTTCAAGAAGAGCAAAGTCTGCATTGAATCAATTTGTAGAATTCATTAAACTTCATAAATCATGATCCAGGAAGGAAATGACGATTTAGCGGCATACATGCCAAACACAGAAGGCCAATCAAACGATTCGGCTCCAAATAACTCTGCTCCGGAAGAACATCCAAGTGCTTTGTCATCGGCATCGAATGAGGCTCCTGAAGCGGTCACCCCAAGTTTCGTTCAACGGGATCAGACCAACCTGCTTTGGGTTGCTGAAAAAGTGAATCGCGTGCGCGAAGAAATGCGGAAATACGTCATCGGTCAATCTGAAATGATCGAGTTGTTGCTTGCGGGGATTTTTTCCAATGGCCATATCTTGTTGGAAGGTGTTCCGGGAGTTGCGAAGACCCTGTCTTCTAAAGCATTGTCGCGCGTACTTCACGTAGATTTCTCGCGGATCCAGTTCACTCCGGATTTGATGCCTTCCGATGTAATCGGTACTTCGGTATTCAACATGCAAGAGAGTTCTTTCAACTTCAAGAAAGGTCCGATCTTTTCGAATATCGTACTGATCGATGAGATCAACCGTGCTCCGGCGAAAACACAAGCGGCTTTGTTCGAGGTAATGGAAGAAAGACAAATCACGTATGACGGAACACAGTATACGATGTCTTTCCCATTCTTGGTGATTGCCACACAAAACCCGGTGGAACAGGAAGGAACCTACAATTTGCCGGAAGCGCAATTGGACCGTTTCCTTTTCAAGATCAAACTGGACTATCCGACATTGGAGGAAGAAATGCTGATCCTGACTCGTTACAAAGAGCAGATCAAATCGCCCGATCTGGAGAACATTGTAGCCGTATTCACAGCAGATGAATTGCGCAAAGTACAGACTATCGTAGAGAAAATCATCATTGAGGATCGTTTGATCCAATACATCGCTCAAATTGTCAATAAGACGCGTAACCATGCCAAATTGTACCTGGGAGGTTCGCCGCGTGCTTCGCTTTCCATTTTGAAAGCGGCTAAGGCATTTGCAGCCATCCGCGGACGCGATTTCGTTACTCCGGATGATATCCAATTTGTGACGATCCACGTATTGAATCACCGTTTGATCCTGACTCCGGAAGCGGAAATGGAAGGAACATTGATGGAAGAGGTTATCCGCGAAATCGTTCAAACAATCGAAGTTCCGCGTTAATGAAACTACTTGCAAGCATCCATCTCACCCGATTCTTCTTCCTCACAGCAGGAATAGGAGTTGCGTTGATCGGAGGGGCGTTTTTCGTTCCCTTCCTGGGCATCATTGGCAAAACAATCTTGTTTGTGCTGCTGTTTGCCTTGATCCTGGATGTTTTGCTTGTCAACCTGTTCAAAGAACCCATTCGTGTGCAACGGAAATACCTGGAGCGTATGAACCTGGGAGACGAGAACAAAGTGGTGGTTTCCATTTTGAACCAAACTGCCCAGCCCTTACAAGTTGGGATTTATGAAGGGTATCCGCTCTTCATGCAAAAAAGGTCTGCCGTTTGGAACACCATTCTCTTACCCAAAAAGACCAAAGATTTCAATTATAGCTTCACGCCAACCGAACGCGGGGAATACGAATTCCGGGACGTGGTCATCTTTGTCCGCTCCACCCTATTCCTGGCTCAACGACGCATTGTGATTCCGTTAGTTCAACGAATCGAAGTGTATCCGTCTGTTTTGCAGATGAAGCAATACGAGTTGAAAGTTTTCAACCAGCAAACGCTTTCTCAGGGAATAAAAAAGGTGCGCCGCATCGGAAACACGAGCGAGTTCGAACAGATCCGCAATTACGTGCAAGGCGACGACATCCGGACCGTGAACTGGAAAGCTACCAGCCGCAAGAACGAATTGATGGTGAACCAATATCAGGAAGAGCGTTCGCAACCGGTTTATTGCGTCATTGACAAAAGCCGACCGATGCAATTGGCATTTCACAAAATGACCATGCTGGATTATGCGATCAATTCCACCTTGGTCTTCACCAATATTGCCTTGCGAAAAGGCGACCGTGCCGGTTTGATTACCTTCTCGGACAAAATGGGTTCCATCGTTCCGGCTGAACGCAACCAGGGACAATTGAGACGCATTCTGGAAACCCTCTACAATCAGAAAACCCTGTTCAAAGAAGGAAACTTCGAATTGCTCTACCAAACGATCCGCAAACAAGTAAAAACGCGCTCCCTCCTACTCCTTTTCACCAATTTTGAAAGCGAATTTGCGATGCGCCGTGCATTACCGATGCTACAACGCCTGAACAAACGCCACGTATTGGTCGTGATCTTCTTCCAGAACAACGAATTGCAGGAATTGGCACAACAACCCGTTCACACCCACAAAGAACTCATCGAAGCCACGGTTGCCGATAAAATGTCGAACGTGAAGTGGAACATTGCCCGCGAGCTGCGCCAAAACGGCATCCAGACCATCCTTTCCAAACCGGAAGATTTGTCGATTAATTCAATCAACAAGTATTTGGAATTGAAGGCTAAGGGGGTGATATAGGGAATCTGTTGAACCTTTACAACCAACATGAAAAAACACTTATTCTTTTTAACAACAATCATCTTTCTTGCAATATCTTGTACTGGACAAAAAGGAGATTCCGAAGTGATTACAGATGCTTATAATAACTATCAAATTGCTGTTTCTTCAAAAAATATTGATGAAATGGTGAGTTATATTAGTGAAGAAACTATTGCTTATTACAATAACATTGTTGAAAAGGCTAAATTTTCTGACTCTGTCAATTTATCAATGCAACCACCCATTGACAAAACACTCATCCTTTATTTAAGGCAAACTATGAGTAGCAGTTCTCTAGAAAAATACAGTGGTAAAGAATTGATGTATTTCACACTGTCTAAAGGCCTAAACGTTAAGAATAGACTACCAATAACTGAATTGAAAAAGATTAATCTAAATGGTAATGAAGCAACAGCTGAATTTTTAGTTGATGGTGTTGATTCCGGAAATCAAATTAAATTCAAAAAAGAAGGAAAGAATTGGAAAATAGACATCTCATCCACTTATAATTTGACTGCAAATAATCAATTCAGACAAAACCTCTATCAAAGTGGATTATCTGAAAATGTTTTTATTAAATACATGGTTACAAATATGTCAGGCTCAGAAATGAATGATTCAATTTGGCATAAAACGATTAAATGATTCGAGTTCATTAGCAGGTAGTTATCCAATTCTTGAATCCTTGAGATAAGACTAACGATAATTCTTATGATAACACAAGAGCACATAGACGAATTTAGTGAGAGATTGAAAGTAATTTTAAATGCTGAATTAAAATCCGGAAATAAGGTTATTGAAACATCCAAAGGTTGGCCCAATAATGACACAATTATAATTTTTCTGCAAAAACCATTTTTCAATATTTATCAAGACGAGAATATTGATTACAACCACATAAATGACATACATTATTGGAAAGCAGAGTATATTGACAAATTAACCAATCACATTTTGGCTTGCAAATTTTGACGCTACTGGAATTGAAGGCCGAGGTGGGGTGATATAGAAAATTTATCTGAAAAACTTGTTTGTGAGACTTAACCACTAAATTAGGGGAGATTTGTCTCATTTTTTGAGACGGATAAATAAGTTGTGCGAAATTTTTAAGAACCGGAACCATGAAAACATTCGACGAGAATGGAAATGAACGTAAAGCTCAGGACATTCGATATTCAGTTTTTCTATATATGTTAAAAAGTAATGATTTTGATCTTTTACTTGAACAAAGTATTGAAACCAAAATAGAAGAAGTCAAAGAATTACAAGCGCGAAAAATTGATTTGACTAAAGATTTTAAAGTTATAGTTGAAGAAATATTGACCGCTGAGAAAATAAAGATTTTAGCGGAAATGAAAATTATATATGCTTATAAAACCTTTGAAAGTGCGCTTAAACATATATTGTCAAATATGTATTCTGACTTTGAAAGTAGAAAAGCATCTGGAATAGATAAAGTCTCAACTTTTCTAAGTCAACATGGTGTTGAACTTTCGGAAATAGAAAATTATTTTGAAGTTGATCAGTTACGAAGAGTAAATAACTCCATAAAGCATTCAAACATATTAGAAACGGACGAAATTGAAAATATAATTGAATTCACAGGCAAAGACTTAGTAGAATATAATGACATATTAATTTTTTATCAGCGAGTTAGTAAAGTAATACCAAACTTTTTTGACAGTTTAAGAAAAGTCATCTTATCAAGATTACAAGAAAAGAATTCTCATCTTCTATACTAAAACTTCGCACAACACTTGCTAAAACTTATGGCTAGTTTTTCGGTAAATTGTTCGTTTACTTTCCATAAGCCGCCACAAGCTCCAGCAAGGAAACGTTATAGAGCATTTTAAGACAACACAAACGAATTGACACAGACTAGCAAAATATTAAATATTATATACTGTTTGACAGTTTTACTTTTTCTGTTAGACGGCTTGACAAGTTTTGACATCAAGAACCAATTTCTAAAATCGTTCGTTTACTTTGGTTTCTTAATCGGGACACCGACAATTCTACTTTGGAACTTATTTTCAATAAAGACAAAGACTAAACGAATTATAGGAACTATTTATCCGACAATTTTCTTGGTTTTAATTTTTGTCGTAAACCCAATGAAAATTTTATTCTCATCAGGTGCTTGGCAGACGCAGACAATTTTGTTTCAAAACGAACACCTAAGTTTTAAAAAAGTAGAATTTCAAATGCAAGATATTGGCGGATTAGGTTACAATAAACGGACAGTTGAAGTTTTCTATTTGACACCACTTTTTATGATTACAAGTGAAACTCCATACGACATAGAAAAAAGAGCTGAATGGGTAAAAATTGACAAAGAAGTTAATGAACTTGTACTTAAATCTCCATAAAAATGAATAGAAAAATGCCTTATAACAGCACATTTGAAAAAGCGGTAAGACGAACTAAACCGAATAAAAAACGTCAATGGAAATAGGACAAAAATTTAATCAATTGACACTTAAAGCATATTTCTTTTATATTGACAATTATAAAAAATACAATGACTTTAATACTTTAGGACTGTATAGATCAATTATTGAGAATGACAAATTAAGTATGTCGGAAAAAATAGAAGTCAGAGATTATGCTCATACAATTTTCAAAAAGACTTTTGATTTCTTACAATTAAAAGATCCTGGTACATTTGTAGAAGTTTCAACACTTGGGCTAGATTTAACAAAAGGAGACGAAGAAAACATTTGGAACAATGTTATCAAGAATCAACAAAAAATCCTATTAGACAAAAAGATAAAACATCGAAATTTTGGAGAATACTCGAAACATATATGTGGAGATGAAACTTGTATTTGGAATGGAATTATGGTGAGACAAAATACATGGCTAGCCGAAAGAAATATGCACTTTCTTGGTGACAAGAACAAATATCAACAAAAAATGAAATCCGAACGAAATAAAATTGAGAGGAAAAATGAAAAGTTGATATTAAAAAAGGAATTAGAAGATAAATAAATGCAAGTCTCCCAGTTAGTACGAGCATGTTGCTCCTCTTGTTAGCACGAGCTTGCAACTCTTGCTCTCTCAAACCCCCATCAACTCCCTAAAATCCCCCTGCTAATTTCCCGATCTTTTCATTCGAATCGTATTTCCGACCCAGAATCAGCGGTTTATTAAAAAGACAAGTGCCAATCCAATAACGGCCGCAATGACAGAATAGATAACAATGCCTCTCGTATTTGGCTGACGTGTTTTACTATTGTAGGTATAACTGCAGCTTTGGCATTTCGTATGGTTCATCATTTTGGGTCCGATCATTCCTCCCCACCAGCTCCAGCCTACCGCGCTAACCGAATTACTTCCACATTTTGGACAACCTGTGTCTTTTGATAGTTGATCTAGAATATCTCCGTTCATAGCATTTGTTTTTAGTATGATTAAGTCCTGCCAAGTTAAAAAGGATTTTTTAAGTTCTCAAACAGAATCAATCATTTCTTGAGGTTGGCGGGACAGGTTGGCTGAAGGAAGATAGAAGATTGGTTTCTGTTCGTTGAAGATTGCCCAGGAACTCGCGCCAGCTTGGAGTATGGTATTTGCGCTATAAATTGTATTTTCGGTGTGTGTAGAAATAAGTTAGTGGTAATTATGAGTAGGGTGAAAAATAGTATGATTTTATGTGCCTTGTTACTTACATCAAAAGTAATGGGTCAGGATTATTTTTCCGGATTACACCGTGTAACTTCTTTATTCACCTATTCAGAATGTGGAAATAGAGCCAGATATAAGCTTCAGGGAGCTGTTCAATCAGTGGATACAAAGGAGTTTTATAAACCTGTCTCAAAAGAAAAGATAGACAGTATTGTTAAAGCACATTTAAATTCACCAGGTCCGTTTTTTCAAGAAAAAAAATATTTTGACACATTAGGTCGGGAAATAAAATCAGTGTATATATCCAGGACTAAAGGAATGGAATACATCTATGACTCTCTTGGTCATTTATCAACTATCGTAATTTTAAAGGGAGAGTTTAATCAGAACACCGGTAAAGGTCGCTATGGTGAATTTTTTTTGAACAATTTTAGTGCAAGCCTGGATTGGAAAACAAAAGGAAATCAAGTAATCGGAACCGCAGTAAGCACTATGCAAACAGATAGTGTTATCTATACGGTTGATGACAGGAAAAATATCATTCGAATTGAAAGTTATTTTGACAGGAAAAAACAGCCGGTTTATTACTACGCTTATGACTCACTTAATCGCATCCTTTCAGCTCGGAATTTTAATACAAGTGATATCGAAATCTACAACTGGACTTACTTTTATAACGAGCAAGGTTTTATGCAAAATTGGGTTAAAAAAGATGTGAATGGAAAGATAATCGAAACTCAATTTTTCAAGTATGATGCTTATGGAAATCTGCTACATATCGAGGGAGAAGGACCGGGAATTTCATTCCAAAATGACTATGAATATGTTTATGATGAACAAGGAAATTGGATTTTATGCTCAACCATGCAAAAAGGAAAAGTTACCAACTTGCGTTTTCGAGAAATTCACTATTTTGAAAAATAAATTAGATAACCCTAACTATGCGTGAGCTGACGGCAAGCATCGGATAAATTATTTCATTCATTTCAAAAGCTAAGCACAGCGCCCAAACGCATGCTATTTGCGCTATAAATTGTATTTTAGGGGTGCATGAATAAATAGGCGTAATTAACCTCACAATGGATATAGCATCAAAGAACCTAAAGAAATTACAAACTGAAAAATCATTTGTAGACATTTTTACCGATTTGTTTAATGAATCTTTCTATGGTTTCATTCGACAATTCAATGACCATTTTCTTCTTCTTGAACACTATAACGACGATGGATTGTTCAATGGAATTGTTGTTTTCAAACGGGAAGATATCACCAGAATCAAGTGGGCAAATAATGATCTGACTAGTGTCCATAAAATCATCAATAAACACGATCAGGAAAAGAATATCGAGTCACTTAAAATCGATTCCATTGAAGCAATTCTAAAATCAGTGAACAAAGCATTTAAACATGTCAATTTACATATTCAAAACATTGATAATGGAATGTGCATCATTGGGGAAATTGAAGAGATGGATGCAGAATCCATTGTTATCAAAGAATTTGGCACCCGGAGTACACTAGACCGAGGGAGAATCCTATTTGCAATGGAAGACATCACCAGAATTGATGCCGGTGGATTATATGAAAATGGATTGTTGAAAGTTCATAAAAAGAAAAACTAGTCTGACAGAGGTTCAAGTCAGATTGATTTAACACTCTTTTAGGCAACAACAGGATAACAAATGACAACCGTAATTGAAACAAATCCAAAATTCAGATTCAGATTAGAAGATTATGTCTATTCTTCTTTAGTGGCCCACGGGTTTCTAATTTCATTGTTTGTTTATTCAATACTGTCTCAAAATGCTGTAAACAATGAAGACAAAGTCCTGTTTATGGTAATTTTCAACCTCTTCTTTCTTGCGCTCGCTACTTTCTTAATTTATAATTCATTTAGAAAAAGATGGAAGATCAAATGCATTATTGAGGATGATTACCTCATCAAATATTACGATGGTCGAATGATTTTTAAAATTCCATTAAAAGAAATTGTTTCAATCAGAATAAATGATAGAAGAGGAAATGAGGGATCAATTGTCTTCTTTACAAACGCGCAAAGTAAAAACTATACATTTGCCTACATTCCATTTATTGTACCAGTACCTCTTGCTTTGTATGGATTGACCAAATACAAAATAAACAGGGTGACAGACAGGAAATGGCTTGTGACAAAACTATATGAAGCAAATCCGAAACTAAATTTTATTGAAAACAGGTGATCTCTGCTAACTAAAGCTGGCATGAGCATCGGACCGACATTTAGGTAAACAAAAAACTTTTAGACCATGGGTATATTCAACAAACTATTCGGCAGACAAGAAAACAAACAAGCATCTGGACATACTAACGAAAAGAAAGCAATACCCACCCTTGAGGAGTTTTCCCAATTAAATAAAGCGGATAGAATGGGTGTAATTATGGTCGTTGGCGACACGGGTAAATCCGACTATTTTCCACTTATTAAATATGCTGTTTTAAATGACACCGACCTTCATGTAAAACTTGCCGCATTCAAACGAATTCATCTTTTCAAAGACAATCCGGAAGTTGTCCCAATGCTTACTGAAATAAAAAACAAGGATGGCGGACAAGAATTTGAACCTTACTTTTCTATGGCGTTATCAAGACTTGGTATCATCACCATGAACGAATTTGAGGACATCATGAATAGCGCCAAGTAAATTATACGCTTACACCTAAGCAAGACGCAGACAATGGATACAAACCGTCAATAGGAATTAAGAAACGAATGCTTAAAAAGAAATACCCCAAGTTATACAATCTGTTATACGATGAAGAAAAACTTCAAATCAGATTCTTTCTTATTGCAGGAATGCTCATCGCAATTTTAGGTCCTTATTTTATTATTTCTGAGAAAAATGAAAAAGAGGCATATAAGAAATCCAAGCGCACAATTGGCATAGTACAAGAAATAGAAGATACTCATACACATAGAGGGGCATCTCATTCCATCACTTTCAGCTACAAAAATGAATCAAATAAAACCTACACAATAACTGATGACAATATTGGTCATCCATGGCTCGATTATCGTAAAAAAGGAGATACCATCATTATTGAATATTCAATAACCAATAATGAATATGCCCGGATATCAAGCTGCTTTTGGAATGAAGGTTTAAAGAAGAAGTATGAATTAAACGAATTATAAGATTACGTATAACAAGCTCTCTCCTACTTGCTGAAGACACCTTCCCCCATTCCCGTCAAATTTTGCTTCAAGATCGCAATAGATTGCTTCAAAGTCTCAAGAGATGCATTCCAATTGATTGAAGATTGATTCCGGATCCCAAGAGATGCGTTCAAGGTCTCAATAGATTGGTTCAAGAAGCTGAGAGATGCGTTCAAGATCACGATAGATTGCTTCAAAGTCTCAAGAGATGCGTTCCAATTGATTGAAGATTGATTCCGGATCCCAAGAGATTGCTTCCAATTGATTGAAGATTGGTTCCAGATCCAGATAGATTGGTTCCAGATCACAATAGATTCATTCCTGATCGTTGAACACGCGTTCCGGACGATTTCACTTTCGTTCCCGATCATGACAAATTGCTTCCTGATCATGGAAGATCGGTTGCGGTACACTTCAAAAACTACACATGGCGCACAGAAGCATGGTATTTGCACTATAAATTGTATTTTAGGTGGCTGAAAATAAGCTAGGTGTCATTTTAAGAACAGACTGCATCAATGAATGAAATCAGAAGATACTTTGAGAAATTCGCACCCATTTCAGATCGTGATTGGGAGGTGTTTTCATCCAAGATTGTAAGAAGAGAATTTTCCAAAAAATCACTTTTGTTAAAAGTAGACCAAAAGGAAAATTACTTGTCTTATATCGAAAAGGGAATTGTTCGTTTTTGTATTCCAACCGAATTTGAAGACTTAACTTTCGGTTTTGCATTTGCAGGAAATTTTGTAAGCGCCTACGACTTTTTTTTAACGCAAAAACCTTCAACTTACCAGTTAGAAACAATAACAGAAACCATTCTTTGGAGTGTGACCTATGACGACTTACAACACATCTATTCCGAGACAGAAATAGGGAATAAAATTGGACGACTTGCAGGCGAAGACCTTTTTTTGAAAAAATCCATCCGCGAATTAACATTATTAACAGACTCAGCAGAACAGCGCTATTTGAATTTATTTACAGAACAACCGCATTTATTGCAGCTGATCCCACTAAAATATATTGCATCCTATATCGGAATTACACCACAGGCATTAAGTAGAATACGAAAACGCATTTCTTAACTTGGGTTCATTGCATAAAGTTCTACCTGTAACGAACTTTGCAAAAACAAAATCATAAAAAATGAAACCATTCATCGTATTAATTGCCGTTTTCTTCATATCAATCCTTTCCATTAGGCTGCTAACTCAAAAACACGACTTGTTATTATCTGCAAGGATTGGAATGTGTGCGATGCTTTTCTTTACAGCGATAGGACATTTTGCTTTTACAAAAGGTATGACAATGATGATCCCATCCGGAATACCACTAAAAACCGAAATAGTTTATCTAACGGGTGTCTTAGAAATACTATTAGGAATTGGTTTGATAATTCCGGGTTTTAAAGTTTATTCGGCTTGGGTTTTAATCCTCTTTTTTATAGTACTGCTCCCGGCAAACATTAACGCTGCTGTAAAACATATTGACTATCAGAAAGGAACATTTGACGGAAATGGTTTAGCCTATTTGTGGTTCAGAGTTCCTCTACAGATTGTCTTTATTTTCTGGACATATTTGAGTTCCCTAAAAAATTGGTGAAAGACTAAAAAACAAAAGCTTCTTCCCCAAGCTGGCGCGATCATGTTGCCAGTACCAGAAAAAAGAACGTAACTTTTCAGAAATTAAACGTTAGGGTTCCTATGAAACTATTGCTTTTAATTTGCTATTGCTTCTTGGTTCTTCCGGTATTTTCTCAAAATAAAATTTCAGAAAAAGAACTGAAAAGATACCAATGGATTGTTTACAACAGGAACGTCGCCGATTCGTCCGAAATTTTCTCAGACACACTGCTTCTGGTCAAATCTTATGAATTGGAATCATTGGAGCAAATAACAGGAGAAGATGATCAGAAAATGGATGAACTGTATCCTCGAAGCTGGCGAATAGATTTTGCACAGAATGATTTGGACACAAGAGGGATAGCCAACGAATTTTATGTCTTTTTTATCGATCTGCGCAAAGCTGCAAAGCGCCGGAGCATGGAAGTTGATAGCGTAACCTATCAGTTGCTGCTGCAGGATCCAAATGCCGGAACATCCGAAACATCTCCTGTTTTATTGGAACTAGCGAAACTGCAAAGCGGCGATATTATTCAGATTGTAGATTCAATCCATAATCAGTTTTATTACATTGAGAAAACCATCAATAAATTACAGGTGCTAAAAACCTTGAACAGACGTTATGTTTACGAACCAAAAGGTTTAAACGAGGGGTTTTGGACTTTCTCAAAAAGAAAACAGCTGATGACTTTTAGCAATGAGGCAGGAGGAATCAACTTTCTCTTCCGGGTAGAACGTATCGATAACCTTCGAATTCGACTGATCCGTACTGCCGCTATTTTGCGTTAAGATTAACCATTCTAAAGGTTTCAATCACTCAGTTGGCACGAGCATTTGTCCCAACACTTCAGGATTAATTTCAATTGATAGAAGATTGCTAAAGGAAGATGGAAGATCGGTTCCCGAGTTTATCCTTTCATTCGCTTCAGAAGCTGCGCATAGAACAGAACTATCACCATGAAAAGCCCCTTCAAACTTTGAACATTCAAAAATAGAGAATGGATTTCCGACATATCCTTGTTTTGGATACAGCACTCAGAGATTTGACTACAAAGCACCTTGCAATTTGACGGAAATTTGTGCCATCAACAACAATTAAAATTGAAACGAATGGCAACAGTAAATTGGACAAAGGACAATATTCCTTCTCAACAAGGTAAAACAATCTTAATCACAGGTGCAACGAGTGGTATTGGACTGGAAGCAGCTAAAGTATTAAGTGAAAAAGGGGCAAAAATCATTTTGCCGGTTCGCAACCTTGAAAAAGGCAAACGTGCAGAACAGGAAATTAAACAACGCTGCAAGTCTGCTGACGTAACTTTGATGAAATTAGATATTTCAGACTTAGATTCGGTAAGACTTTTTGCGGATGAATTCCTAAAGAAGTACAGCAAACTCGACTTATTGCTTAACAATGCTGGTATTATGTGGACCCCGCAAAAGGAAATAACTAAGCAAGGCCAAGAATTGCAATTTGCGACTAACCATTTAGGCCATTTTTTGCTAACGGGCTTGCTAATGCCTTTACTTAAAGCAACGCCCAATAGTAGAGTTATTTCACAAAGCAGTGTATTACATAAAAAAGGTCAAGGACAGAATTTTGAGCCGACCATTTATTTTGATGACCTGAATTTTTCAAAAGGTTACGACACCAAAAAGGCTTATGCACAGAGCAAACTTGCCAATCTTTTGTTTACTTATGAACTTGATCGCAGATTCAAAGCTGCTGATATCCATTCAATAGCAACAGCCTCTCACCCTGGATATACGGCTACTAATCTTCAAAAAGATGCTGGTTTTATGATGAAAGTAATGAATGTTTTGTTGGCACAAAAAGTGAATATGGGTTCATTGCCCATTTTGAGAGCAGCTACAGAACCAAGTTTAAAAGGTGCTGAGTTTTTTGGCCCAACTAAAATGAGCGAAATGAAAGGTTTTCCGGAATTGGTTCGTTCAAGTGATACTTCCTATGACAGCAATCTAGCTAAAAAATTGTGGGAGGTGTCTGAAAAATTAACAAACCATAAATACGAATTTTAAGATGAAAATAGTAAAAATTATAGCTTTATGGCTTTTAGTAGCATTTTACCTATTTATGGGGTCTATGCACTTTATGCAACCCGAGCAGTATTTTGCAATGATGCCATCTTGGTTACCCGCACACACGCTATTAATAACGCTAAGTGGTATCATCGAAATTTCCTTGGCTCTATTACTGATACCAATCAAAACCAGAGCTATTGCTGCGAAGCTCATTGTAGCAATGTTAGTGGTGTTTTTCTTTGTTATTCACATACCGGAGAGTATCGGGTATTACCAAACAGAAGACAAGAAATTTATCGCAAGTATTATCAGGCTTCCTATTCAGTTTCTTTTTATTGCCTGGGCTTGGATGTTTGTAAAAAAACCAAAATCGAATTAAAAAGTAAGACGTATCAATTATACTTGTGCTAACAACCAGTAGAATTGATTGCAATACAGTTGAAAAATGGCTAAGAAAATAAAACATATTACTATTAATTCAATCTCAGAACTGCATCGCTTGATGAGTTTACCAAAGCCGCTTCATCCTTTAATTAGTTTGATAAATATGGATGAAGTCAAATCATCAGAGCATAGTGATGAAGCACATTTCTTTTTCAATTTTTATGGAATATCCCTTAAAAAGAATCTAACTGGAAAACTTAAATACGGACAAAATTATTACGATTTTGATGAAGGTGTATTGGCAATGACAGCGCCAAAACAAACTTTGTCAGTAGGAAGTGACGAAAACTATCAGGTATCAGGTTGGTGGTTGGTCTTTCATTCAGACTTTATTTTAAATTATCCATTAGGTAAGGCAATCAAAGACTATGGCTTTTTTTCATACGCAGTAAATGAAGCCTTGCATCTATCAGACAAAGAAGAGCAAATGCTTGAAAGCATCTTCAAAAATATTGAACAAGAATACAAGACCTCCATTGACCAGTATAGCCAAGATGTAATGGTCTCACATCTCGAATTATTGCTCAATTACTGCAATAGATTTTACAACAGACAATTTCTGACCAGAAAAATAGGAAATAATGACCTGCTGACTAAAATGGAAAACTTACTTAGTGAGTATTTCAATAGCAACCAATTGCTAGAATCAGGACTTCCAACGGTTCAATACTTTGCCGACAAGATGCATGTTTCACCAAACTATTTGAGTGATATGCTAAGAACACTAACAGGGCAAAGCACACAGCAACACATCCACACTAAGTTGATAGAAAAAGCGAAAGAAACGTTGGCGACTACCAACTTATCTGTAAGCGAAATTGCTTATCAATTAGGTTTTGAGCATCCACAATCGTTTAGCAAATTATTTAAGAGTAAAACAAACTTGACACCAGTAGAATATAGAGCATCGTTTAATTGAGGTGGCAAGTCAAAATAAATGGAGAAGGGAGAACAGTGAATACGGGTTTGAAAAAAAGCGGAGGCATTAGATGATTGAACATCCTGTCTCATACCAATTTTGCGGTAAATTGATCGTTTAACACTTCGTATTCCACTTCTTCCAAAAACTCAAAACCATTAGGTAAAATAACTATATTATGAGTGTAACAAAGAAGATGTACGATAAGGAATTAAGACGCTATTACTTTCCTATGAAGGTAATGGCATCTTTGCTTACTAGAAAATGGACGATTAATCTTCTTAATAGTCTCATCAAGTTATCAAAGGGGAAATCGATAAATGGGTTGGATTGTAAAGAGCGCCTTATTCCAAGTAAAAATAATGGTCCTGACATCCGGATTCGAATTTTTAAACCTAAAAACGCTGATACTAATTTGCCAGGAATGCTATACCTTCACGGAGGAGGATACATGATGGGAATTCCGGAAAATGCGTTAGACGCGATAAAAGGATTTATTGAAAACCGTCCTTGCATAATTGTAGCACCTGATTATAGAAAATCGATAAAGAACCCTTATCCTGATGGGTTTAATGATTGTTATGACACATTGCTCTGGATGAAAGAAAATGCATCATTACTTGGAATTGTCTCAGACAAATTTATTATAGCAGGACACAGTGCAGGTGGAGGTTTAACCGCTGCCGTTACCTTAAAAGTCCGAGATACGAAAGATGTCAATATTGCATTTCAAATGCCTATATACCCAATGATAGACCACCTACAAAATACAGAATCAGCCAAGAAAATGAATTCAGTACCTGCTTGGAATGCGAAAACGAATAAAGTAGGCTGGAGTTATTATCTTAAAAACATTGAGGGCACTATTCCCATCTACGCATCTCCTGTAATGAATACTGATTACAAAAACATGCCTCCAACTATCACATTTGTTGGCGATTTAGAACCTTTTAAAGATGAAACGATTAACTATGTTGAATCTCTTAGAAGGGAGAATATTCCAGTAAACTTTAAACTGTTTAAAGGCGCCTTTCATGCGTTTGAATCACTTGCAAAAAATACTACCATAGGAAAAAAAGCAAATGAGTTTCAGTTTCAATCTTTTGCTGAATACTATGATAAATATATGTTATGAGATGACAGCAATAAATAATCGAACTCAGGTTATTAGTAAACTGAAAATTTAGAACCTCATTTAATTGAGAGAGGCAGTAAAAATAATTTGCGCTATAAATTGTATTTTAGGATGCATGAAATAAGTTCTGTGCAAATTAAAGTATGACAGCAAAAGACCTACTATATAAAATTTTGGACTATCGCTATGTATGGTCACTTCCTCAAAATAAAAACAGTAAACCTGCAAAGGCTCGACTAGAGCAAATTGAATCATTGCTTGATGCATTTGGGCTTACAAAAAAATATGTCAATCCGCTTGTTCAAATAAAATATTCCATTTCTGGTAACAAGCAAAGCCAGGACAGGGCAAGGCATCTTAACAAGCTGACAAATCTGGAGTATTTATTGAACGGTGAGTTCCTTCATGACCGCGAAGAGCATGCAAATGCGGAGCTTTCCTGGAAAATAATTGAAACCATTACTTCAATCTATCCGGAAATGGCAGGAAATATCAATCTAAGACCTCCGGACATTGCGTGGCTCTATAATAACCTGCTCATTTTTAGACAAGAGGTTTATAAACTGACTTACCCAAATGGAGGAATGTTAGAAGGTTTTTCGGCTGGACTGCATTATAGCTTTCACCTTCAGCACAAATTAAAAACACTCATAAAAGAAAACCTGGATGAGATAGATGAAACCATCTGGCTCATCCTGGATCCTACAAAACAAGACATCGAAATGAGTACCTTAATAAGTAAACACAAGTATGTTGACTATGACTTTGATGCACTAGACTTAGACTGGAGAGTGGAAAATTACTAATCTGCGAATAACCCCAAGCTGGCAAAGCAGGTGATTAGGAAAAGCCATCTTCCAACCTGTTCAATCACCAACTGAATTCCAAGAAAATCAGTAATATTGCAATAAACTGAAACGATTAGAATATGAACCACCAGGAATCCATGCGCAATGCGGCTGAAAGAGTGCGGCTGAAAAGAGAAAAGGAAGCACGTGAGGAAAAAGAATTTTATGAGCGCATTACCTCCGGGTGGCAATGGATTCTCTTTAAATCGGTTGTGGTCTTTTGTACGCTGATGTTGGTGATTTCCACCATTGAGGTGTTCGTTGACGGACCAACAAAAAAACTATCGGAAAAATCCTGGAAAATCAATCGGGACTGGGAATATACCTGGCACAAGGTATTGGACGTGGAAGGATACATGTTCACTCCAACATTGGGAGACTGGTATGCCCGGGAGGAAAACAGTTTGAATATGATCTATTCTCCTATTTTTCGAACGGGGAAGAAGTTAAGCTACAACATGAAAGACGATCGATTCGGAATAACAAAGCATGAAGAGATCAGACAGGAATCCATCTTTACCTGGTTTCCTTTATTTCAAATTCTGCTGCTGATCCCACTGGCTACTTACCTATTCAGACGACAAAGCGCCTGGTTTAACTTTGCCCGAATTGCGTCGCTGGTCTTCGTGTTTCCCGGAACACTGATGGTGATATTCTTCACGATGATGTGATCACCCCTTGGATCTTAGAGTAATAGGCACATAACGACTGAAAGAAAAAACATGCTTAAAAAGTTTATCATTCTGGTCATTCTGATCTCCTCTGCCCTTGCATTGATTGGTGTGCTGCTGGAACTGGTCTTTCATAGATCAACCGCGTTATACCTGACTATCTATGCAACTTTCCTGGGTATTATCCCCGGAGGGCTCGCGTTGATGGTTTTAACGATGGGACGAAAAGAATAAATACTTTTAACCAATAAAACCAAAAAAATGGAAATAACGAAAGATCAAAACGAAGCAGTAAATGACCTCGTTGAATTAATTGCCTGGAAATTAGGAAGTGATCAAAGAGAAGTTGACACGATAGAAGCAATATCTGCATCTGCGCGATTAGCAGGAAGCTTTTTGTTTCGGTCTTTCAATTTTCAACTTGATTCCCCAAAACCCGGAACGGTTATGCTATCAGACGAGGCAAATCGTAAAGGTCCTCAGTTGGTAAATATTACGCATGCTGTACTAACTAATTTAGGTGTTCCTATTGACAACAGTAAGATGCAGAATGACAATCAGCAAATGGCTAAAACCAGCTTTTTGGACTCGATTGACTTGCTGCAAAATCATGCATTGGAAATTCTGAATAAGCGGAATTTATCCTATGAGCAATTTGCCCAGTCTGCAGCCATCGCCACCGGATTTATAATTCAACAATCTGGTAACATCACTCCTGAAGCAGGTTTTGGGACTGCAATCTACTATTACATAGAAGGAACAAAAACTTATCCGCCTGAGTTCTCTGCTGCTTCCGGGGAAAAAGAAAAAATCGCAAATCAGGACCCTAAACAAGAGGTCGCAAAACCAATTGATTCAAGCAATGAATCCAAGCCTTGGTGGAAGTTTTGGTAACCATTCATAATTACATTCCATAACGTAATCAAAAACAACTAACAGACAATCATCAACATGGCATTCGGAGTTTCACCAAAATACATTCAGGACATCCCTCTTGACAACTTAACGACAGAACAATTTCTTGTCCTCGCAATGGAAGCGGCAAAGAAATTGGGGTGGAATATCGGTTACACGAGTGAAACCGGTTTCATTGCTTTTACGGCATTCTCCATGAGTTCCTGGAGTGAAGAAGTGAAAGTGAAAATCGACGGCAACAATGCAAACCTGAAAAGTGAATGCACGGGCAATCAGATGGTGGATTGGGGGAAGAACAGAAAGAATATTGAAAAGCTGATCACCACATTCAATGAATTGAAAGCCTCCTATTCTCCGGAAGAACTGGCACAGAAATACGAAGAATTTAAACCGAATTTGGTTCTAAAGGAGCAAGATTTCTTAAGTCAAGAAACCCCATCCAAAGAAGGGATCACCGATTTTATTTCAATCTTCAAACCCACACCGGGTTATTTCGTCACGCCGATCTTAATAAACCTGAACCTAGCGATTTTTATCCTGATGGTTATTTCCGGAGTTCATTTCATGACTCCCGCCAACGAGAGTTTGATTGCCTGGGGAGCAAATTTCCGCCCCTTAACTTTGGAAGGCGGATGGTGGAGGCTCATCACGAATTGTTTCCTGCATATCGGGATTTTCCATCTTCTGATGAATATGTTCGCTTTGGTTTACATCGGTTCGCTTTTGGAACCGTATTTGGGAAGGGCGAAATTTGCAGCTGCTTATTTTCTAACAGGGATCACTGCAAGTATTGCAAGCTTGTGCTGGCACGACCTGACAATCAGTGCGGGCGCATCTGGAGCAATATTCGGAATGTATGGAGTATTCCTTGCGATGCTGTCAACAAACCTCATCGAGAAATCGGCACGAAAAGCTTTATTGACGAGCATTGGGGTCTTTGTCGGTTACAATATCCTGAATGGATTGAAAGCGGACAGCGGGATAGACAATGCAGCCCACATGGGTGGTTTGCTTAGCGGACTTGTTATCGGTTATGCGTTCATCCCAAGTCTTAGAAAACCGGATGAAGACAAATTGAAATTCGGTACGATCAGTTTATTGTTCACCCTACTCCTGATTTTTTCTTTTGTTGTTTACCGTGTCCTTCCAAATGACATCGGGACCTATGAGGCCAAAATGAAAGAATTCGCTTCCATGGAAGAGACGGCATTGGAAGTATATAGCTTACCCACCAATACAACCAACGACAAGTTACTTTATGCAATTAAGGATAAAGGCATTGTTTATTGGAAGAAAAGCATCGACCTGCTGGATAGTTTCAAGGAAATGGACTTACCACCTCAGGTCAGAACGAATAACAAACTGCTAAGGGAATACTGTGTACTGAGACTCGAGTGCTACGAACTCCTCTACAAAGCCATTTCGGAAGACACAGACAGGTACCAGATGCAAATCGATAGTTACAATAACCGGATCCAATTGATCATAAATGAACTCGGCGGTGAACAGCAGGGTAAATAAAAAGGGAATCCGGGGATAATAAGGAAAATATGGCGCAAAAAAAGAAGCCAAATCAGAAAGCTGATCGACTCATGTCTATTATGACATTTGTTTCCATCGGAGCAATTATTTGGGAGATCTCACTATTCCGAAAAACGTTTATCAACGTATCTATTCCCCTAACGCTTTTTATCGGAGGTGGCTTCATTCTGTTTCTTCTTTTCAGGAATAAGATACGGTATTACGTAGAAAATGCATACGGCTTCTTTTTACAGGCTTTTCACGGCATTATTTTATTCGGAGGGTTATTGATGTTCTTCTTTATGGCTTTGAACTTCTATATTCCAACCGGGAAAATAGAATTGGTGGATTTGAAAGTCATCAAAACAGGAAAATTGTCCAAAGGTCGTCATGGTTGCGGAGATCCCTATGCAATTGTGGAGTATCATGGTTTTGAGAAGCAATTGATTTTTCCATGCAGCACTAATCTCGACCATGCAGAACGTATCAAGGTGCACTTACAAAAAGGATTGTTGGGTTTTTTGGTGGTGAAGGATACCAAGTTGGTGAATTCAGCGGATCCCGAAGAAGCTGAAATGTACATGAAAATACTGGTTCGTGCAGAAGCATATTATTCAGAAGGAAATAGTCAAAAAGCAATTGAACTATACGAAAGAGCCGTTCGATTAAAACCATCGGATCAATTAGCCAAAATCCGATTGAAGAAACTAAAGAGTGATTCTAAAATGACCAGACATCTATAATGAAACAAACGAAGCATAACCCTTATCTTGCGCCAAGTCCAATCTATCAGCATCCATGTCCAAAATCCGAAACAATAAAACGCTTTTAAAACACCTTGAATCAACTTCGGAAGATTCCAGGTTTGATCCGGGGCAACTTTCAGATGAGCACTTCCTGAATTTCCAATTCGAAGATCAGTATGGTTTTGGGAATCATCCGAACAGAGGGCTGATCCGTAAACGAATCGTCGAATTGCTGTTTGAAATCCACGACAGGTGGAAAGTAGAACTCGAAAAGCTAAACAAGCCTTATTACCTGGCAATCTGGTTATGTGAACCTCAAATAATCAGATCCGAAGTGGTTTGTGCCATTGATGAACGAATTGAACGCTATACAGATCATTGGTTTGATCAATCCACAAAAGACGCTTCAATTAGAACGGAAGCGTATGGAAAAAGTCAAGATCAATTGGAACGATTTACATGGGAACGGAAGAATTTATACGATACGCATGAAAATGTGGATTATCATTGGCCTAAGGAAAACTACCAGAACCCAAAACAATTTTACAAGGACCAGCGATTCCATAGCCGCATAAAGAAAACCGCTTCCAAGATAAGCGATGGAGAATATGGCAAAACATATTATCAACGAATAGGAGATGTTTGGGTTGGACGTGAAAAAAATTAGCCCGACATCAATTTAACGTGATTACAAATTAAGAATCCATGAATAAAATTGAACCCAATAAACACGTCAGCAGGTATTACAAAATATCTGTAAACTTTGGTTTATTCTATTACTACTACAATTCCAAGACATTTCGTTTGCGAAAAGGAATCCTACCTTATCTTTTAGGTTTTCTCTATGCCTTATTGAATTTATTCACCGGTTTATTTTGGGGATTCCTGGGGATTCTCAGGAAATTCCAGGGTTTAAGAAATACATTCAAGGCGATATCCATAAACCTCAACGGCGGAGAGGATATTACCAAGCTGGACACGGAATCCAATTTTGACAAATACACCGTGTATATCTATAACAACCTGGATAGAGCCAGTTCGAATGACATGAGTTTATCAGATGTAGAGATCATCCTTGAAATTCAGGAATTGTATTCCGAAATGAATACGGAACTGTTTACTGCAGCGAATACCGATTTCATTCTTGAAAATCTGTCCAAAGTGAATATCACGCAACTAAATGAAACCCATGTGCAATCCGTGTTCCATGCGATGGAGATTCATGATAGATACAATCAGAATTAGACTGACCTGTGGAGAGGCAAAAAATTTGAAACATTCATACATATCTTACTTTCGTTGCTTTGGACCTATTTGAGCGTCCTGTTTTTAATGATATACTTCGATTGACAGCGACCGACAAACACTAAACACAACTCCAATTTCAATCCTATTGGGAACCCGCGAATGTCATTTACAGCCTCTAACGACCGCCCGGCATGATTATCAGCTATTTCCTCACAAGCACAAAAAATCAAGGGACAAAACCGTTAATTTCGCTTCAGGATCCGTTCAAAGTAAGATCCTGAGGGTTTCGCCACAACCGAAACTGTATGACGATAACGAATCAGAATGTTCCATGAAAGCGTACACTAAAACCAAATACGGAGGACCTGAAATTCTTCGTTTAGAAGAGGTCGAAATGCCGACTCTGAAAGAGAATCAGCTAACCGTTAAAATAGGTGCAAATTCAGCTAACCCGGCTGATTGGCATATTTTGCGTGGCAAACCGTTTTTTGCCCGCTTGACCTTTGGATTATTCAAACCCAAAAATAAAATCCTGGGAGCCGATTTTGCCGGAATTGTAACAGAAATAGGAAAGGATGTTACGCAATTCAAGGTTGGTGACAAGGTATTCGGAGAATCTCTTTCAGGAGGTGCTTTTGCCGAATATGCCTGCGTGGAAGAAAGTATCTGCGCCAAAATGCCTGAAGGAACAACCTTCCCGGAAATGGCATGCGTTCCGATCGCCGGATTAACTGCTTTGCAAGCGCTCATCACTCACGGGCAACTGAAAAAAGGAGAAACGGTGCTGATCAATGGCGCCTCGGGAGGTGTGGGCCATTTTGCTGTTCAAATTGCCTTAGCTTACGGAGCACAAGTCACTGCTGTCTGCTCTGGTAAAAACGAAGAGTTTGTCCGGTCGTTGGGTGCCCGGAAAGTCATTGCTTATGACCGGGAAAATATTCATCAGCACACCGGGAAATACGATTTGGTTGTGGACACCAACGGAAACTTGTCCTTCAACGATTATAAACGCATGGGACGGCGCGGAGTAATGGTTGGTTTCACAACAATGGGGCTCATGATTTCGGTCCTGTTGAAAAAAGTGTTCAGCAAATTTCCCTTAACACAGTTCACTGCCGAAGCCAACACAAAAGACCTGGAAATCCTGGCCGCTCTGATCCGGGATAAGAAAATCGCTGCCCGAATAGAAAAAATTTTTCCTTACCAGGAACTTCCACAAGCAATAGGCTATATTGAAGCCATGCGCACAAAAGGAAAAGTTGCCATGAGTTGGGAAAATGAGGGTGAATCGTTAAACAGATAAGAAGAAAGTAAACTTGGTCCAACTTTCTCACCCCTTCAAAATAACATTTCGCAAGCGCTCTTCATTCTCATCGCCCCAGTTTCCTAAAGCTGCAATAACAGGTAGTAACGATTTACCAAACTCCGTCAGGCTATACTCTACTTTCGGCGGGACAACCGGATAGATTTTTTTCGTAACCAACTCGTGGTCTTCCAACTCTTTCAACTGGATAGTCAGAACCCTGCGTGAAGCATCAGGAATCTTGCGTTGCAATTCACTTGGACGTTTATGTCCTTCATTTATGAACCACAACAAGCGGATTTTCCATTTGCCATACAGCACTTCACCAATCAGGTCAAGACCACAATTCAAGTTTAAAGGAATCTTTCGATCTTTCATAAGATAAAGTTAATGCACTGCTCCAAACTACACAATAGGGAAAATTTTATCCCTATGCAATTCGACTTTCCCTTATTGTAAAAAGAGATGATACACCTCAATTTTGTGCTTATAGATTGACTAACAAAATAAGTATAGAATGGAACAGGAATTTAATTTCGACAATGAACTATCAGGCAAAATTGCTTTGGTAACCGGTGGAACAAAAGGAGCAGGAAAAGCCATTACAGAACGATTACTAAAAGCAGGTGCAACAGTTATTATCACAGCAAGAAATCAACCCGAAAAAGCAAATGAAAAACTGCATTTCATTTCAGCTGATCTGAGTAAGCCGGAAGGAACACAAAAAGTGACTGCAGAAATTTTATCAACCTATCAAAAATTGGACATTCTGGTAAACAATCTCGGTGGTTCCGAAACACCAAGTGGTGGGTTTGCTGTTTTGACAGACGAAGATTGGGAATCGGGAATTCAAACCAATTTGCTCGCACCCATTCGCTTAGACAGAGGATTTTTACCACAAATGTTGGAACAGAAAAGCGGTGTCATCATCCACATAGCATCGATTCAAGGCAAGTTGCCTTTGTACGATTCCACTTTGCCTTATGCCGCAGCAAAAGCAGGTTTGATCAATTACAGCAAAAGTCTTTCCAACGAAGTTTCACCAAAAGGTATTCGCGTACTGACAGTGTCTCCGGGTTGGATAAAGACCACGGCAGCAATAGCAATGATGGAACGAATTGCCGAAAGCTCCAGCATCACGGTAGAGCAAGCCACTGAAGGTGTCATGGACGCATTAGGAGGAATCCCTTTCGGCAGACCGGCACAACCGGAAGAAGTTGCAGAATTGGTTGGCTTCCTTGTTTCGCCAAGAGCCAATTATTTAACCGGAACGGAATTCGTAATTGACGGAGGAACAATACCAACAGTTTAATAATCAATTAAAAATAAACAGCATGAATTTACCAAAAGTAATCGCAGATTTAGTAAAAGCACAAGACAACTATGACAGTGTCGCTTATGCCAATTGTTTTTCAGAAACAGGAGTCATGTTTGACGAAGGAAAAACACACAAAGGAAGAACTGAAATCCAGCAGTGGATAGCCAAAGGAAACGAAAAATATAAAACGGTAATGAAACCTGTAGCATTTAGAGAAACCGATTCTTCAAGTGTTTTGTCGGCAGAAATTTCAGGCACTTTTGAGGGCAGTCCTATTAGTTTGAACTTCCATTTTGAACTAAACGACGGATTCATTCAGTCATTGAAAATAAGCGGTTAAAAGAAACTGCATATCTTATAATCCTTTGCCAGCACGAGTTAGACACTCGTGCTTTTTCAATTCACAACTCACATACGGTATTCACCTTTCTTGATACTAAATTCCATTCTTTCTGATTTTGATTCACTAATCCGGCATTCGTAATTCGTATCCCGATAGCTATTGGGACGTAATTCGTAATTCGTAATTAATTACCTTTACCCGATCCGCCGCTGCGGATGCAATCATGACGCTTCATTTCAAAAAGGCCAAAATGAAAAAAGAAACTACAGCAACGAATTCAACAGCGCTAGTCGAAGATCCAACACCGGATAGGCGAATAAAAAGTGCCCATTTATCGGTACACCCGGAATCCCGGTTAGATTCCCAGGCAGCGAAACCTCATCCCATCAGTGATACCGGTGTTCCTTATCGAGACCTGACGAATGTAGAAACCAAAAAGGCCAGTATCGAACAGCTCATCGATAAACTGGACGTGAAACACAGTCTGAGATATCAACGAACGGTGGATGATACCTATTGCAATGTGTACGCGTATGATTTTTGCTATTTTGCACAAGTCTATATCCCTACTGTTTGGTGGACAGCTGAATCACTCGAAAAAATACTCGCCGGACAGGAGGTTGAGCCTGTTTTTGATCAAACCGTTGCCCGCATCTATTCGAGTGCGATCCATGATTGGCTGTTGATGTGGGGAGCCAGCTTTGGTTGGAAACGCATGACGGACCTGGATGAGATCCAACGGAAAGTAAACGAAGAAGGCGGAGTTGGGATCATTTGCGCCAAACGGAAGATCGTAGGACTTTCCGGACACATCGTACCGATTGTTCCTGAAACAGCTGCAAAAAAAGCATACCGCGAAAATGGTGTGGTGATCTATCCTTTGCAATCGCAAGCTGGAAAATTGAATTACAACTACTTTTCGAAAGCGCGGAAAGATTGGTGGAATCACGAGCGTTATTCCTCCCATGTTTTCTATTACCATGATTAAACAGACATTGTTCAGCCAAAACTTAAATACATTACTAAGCCAATTACAATAAATGAAAGCAAATCAGAAAAAGAAGTATTACTGGGGAATTGGACTGGAAAACGAAACCTATATGCAATTCGAGGAATCACTCATCGTTTCCGGTGCATTCATACAAGAAAAAATTGGCTGCGAACGCTACAGTATTGATTACAGAACCTGTTATAAATCGGGGGGCTTAGATCATCTATTGGAAGCAGCTTTCGATAAAACTAAAAATTATAAGATCAGCCGAATGATCAATAGTCATTCACTGGATAAACTGGATTTAAACTACCAACACAAGACTTTAGCAACTACCAAACCGGTTGTCGACAATCCGGAATACCAAGGAAAATCGATCCTGGAGGCTTTTTTGGAAACCCAGCCTTACAATATTCAGAGTATGCTCACTCAAAAGAACAACCCGATGGGATCGGTAAATTTTGATGGCGATTCGATTGAATTTGTAACCAAATACTTTGAAAACAGAACCATCTCCGATTCATGTGACGAGCTGGCAGCTACTAAAAAGTTATTCATTGATAAACTGAACGAATCTTCGGTTCTAAACGGAAAACTGCATTTTCCTAATTACAACATCGGACTGAACATGTTCATGTCCAATCAGGACCACCTCGTTCTGTTCAATAACGGGACTTACCATTTTCACATTACCTTACCAACGCTGACAGAAAACAGCAGGATCATCGATTATCCCGGTTTTGAGAAGATCCATTCCAACGCCATCTACCTGCTGCAATGGTTTGAGCCTTTCTTCATAGCAACACTGGGCAGTCCGGATATTATGGAGACCATTAGCAAGAAGTATGATCTGAATGAGAAATTCGCTTCCGGTTCCATGAGAAACGCCATGTCGCGCTACACCGGAGTTGGTACCTTCAACAAAGCAATGGCAAAAGGAAAGGTTCTGACATACAACGTGGACGAATTCAGAAAACTCCTGAAATTTGGCAAGGAAGAAAATATTTGGTGGCGCGATCAAGTTGAATCGGAACTGGATTATGAATTGCTTTCGGATGTCGGATTGGATTTCAACCAGGAAAAAATGTACCAAAGCGGTTTCGAATTCCGAAGCTTTGATGAATTCCCTGCAAGCTATCTGAATGATGTCCTTCATGCAATCATCCTAATTTGTGAGCACTCCTTGAATCTTCCGGATGTAAGCTGGGCACACGACAGCGTGGTATGGAACAACCTGGTTTTCAAATCCCTGAAATACGGTCATTTGACAGAAATAACCGAAGCTGAAAAGAAAGAGCTTCTGAATCTGTTAAACCTATCGTCACACAAAGGAGAATTTGATGCGATCGGGAAGCTCGATGAATTTTTCTTTCAAATCCTGGCAGTACTACACGACAAATACAAGGACGAAAATAAATGCATCGATGCCATGGTTGGTGAGAAAACCACTTCCCCTCCTCATTGGGACAATTTCAATAAATACCAGGTGGAACAGCATTTGAAGCAGATTGAAGGGGTTAAATAGGAAGAACAATGGAAAATCTAAAAAAATTGCTTGAGAATTATCTCGGAAAAGACTTAGAGATCGAAATTGATGGTGAAGTTCAAAGCTGCTCTATGCTGGATTGGAATCAAATCATCCTTGACAACGACGAATGGGCAAAAGGAATGGAAGGAATGACCGACCAGGAAAAGGATGCCTATTGCAATCATTCAGTCAGCGACTTCGCAACCATTTATCAATACTTTTTGGATGAAGAGGAGTTTGAACTAAAAGTGGATAACAAGCAATGGATTCCGTTTGCAGTTCTAGGAATGTATAAGCCTCACATTCATGGTTATGCCGAAATGAACCATAACGGAATGCTGCTTTTTGATTTAGAAGAAGATGCGGAAAATCCCCCGATAATATATATCCTTGATGGCGAACAGCAATTGATCGCAACTGATTTCTCTGAATTAAGTTTAGAAGAAATCGCAGACAATGATTAGTAGCCAATACTTATTTGGATTGAAGGTATCAAGTAGAAAGAACCATTTAATTATGTTGGTGATACCTTTGAAAAGGAAATGAAATATGGAGCTTGGGATATTTTATACTCAACAAAATAAAAATACAATCATCCACATTACCAATCAAAATAATCCTTAACATTTATTCGCTTGATAATTGACTGCTATTCACTTGGAGTCACCAAAATTGTGTAATTTTGCACAAACTAATCGAAAAGGAATGTCAGCAACAGCAACAGATCTTGGAATACAAGAAACATTAAAAACATTGGGCATCGAAGCGGTAAACCGTGGAGCTTCAACAGGAGGATATTGGTTTAACACGCGTGGAACTCAAATCGATTCAGTTTCGCCGGTTGACGGAAAAGTGATCGCATCTGTTTCTTCGGCAACGGAGGCAGAATACGAGGCGATCGTATTGAAAGCACAAGAAGCATTTAAATATTGGAGAATGGTTCCTGCACCGAAACGTGGGGAAGTTGTTCGTCAGTTGGCGGAGAAGATCCGTGAGAAAAAACAAGCTTTAGGCGAATTGGTTTCTTACGAAATGGGGAAATCATTGCAAGAAGGTTTAGGAGAAGTTCAGGAAATGATCGACATCTGTGACTTTGCAGTTGGACTTTCACGTCAGTTATACGGTTTGACCATGCACTCGGAACGTGCAGGACACAGAATGTACGAACAATACCACCCGCTGGGAATCGTAGGAATTATTTCTGCTTTCAACTTCCCGGTTGCAGTTTGGAACTGGAATACAGCTTTGGCTTGGGTTTGTGGAGACGTTTGTATCTGGAAACCATCTGAAAAAACACCTTTGACTGCTATCGCTTGTCAAAAATTGACTCAAGAAGTTTTCGAAGCAAACGGAGTTCCTGAAGGAGTTTCTTGTTTGTTGGTCGGAGACGCTGAAATAGGAAAATTGATGTCGAATGACACACGTGTTCCATTGATTTCTGCAACCGGATCTACTCGCATGGGTAAATTGGTTGGTGAAGCAGTTGGAAAACGTTTGGGTCGTCACTTATTGGAATTGGGTGGAAACAATGCCGTGATCATTACGGAAAGTGCAGATTTGAAAATCGTTGTTCCCGGAGCCGTATTCGGTGCGGTAGGAACTGCCGGTCAACGTTGTACTTCCACACGTCGTTTGATCATCCACGAATCTGTTTACGATAAAGTAAGAGATGCATTGGTGAACGCATACAAACAATTGCGTATCGGGAATCCATTGGATCAGAACAATCACGTTGGACCACTAATTGACAAAGATGCGGTAAAAGCTTACCAGAATGCATTGGTTCAGGTTGTAGAAGAAGGTGGAAAAGTTTTGGTTGAAGGAGGAATTCTTTCAGGAGAAGGATACGAATCCGGATGTTATGTGAAACCGGCAATTGCAGAAGCTCAGAATACATTTAAAATTGTTCAGCACGAAACATTTGCTCCGGTATTGTACCTGATGAAATACTCCGGTGGTGTTGAAAACGCTATCGCAATTCAAAACGGAGTTCCACAAGGATTGTCTTCGGCAATCATGACGAATAATTTGCGTGAAGCAGAAGCATTCCTATCTCAAGCGGGATCTGACTGTGGAATTGCAAACGTAAATATCGGTACTTCAGGTGCTGAAATCGGTGGAGCTTTCGGTGGTGAAAAAGAAACCGGTGGCGGACGTGAGTCAGGATCTGATGCATGGAAAGTTTACATGCGTCGTCAGACAAACACCATCAACTACACGGATTCGTTGCCATTGGCACAAGGAATCAAATTTGATTTGTAAAAAATCTCAATATAAAATAAACCAGTCGGGGCGGAAAATTTTCCGCCCCGACTGGTTTTATATCATTCAATCCACCTCGGAATCCACAATCTCTACAACCCGTCCAACCAATTTATCCACCGTCATGATCTTGATCCCATGCGGATGGGAAGGAGCGCTTGTAAGCAATGATTTCACAATTCCTTCTGTCAATTCGCCGGAAGCCTGGTGCTTCTTTTGAATGAACATCACAAGCATTCCCGGTTTGATATCTTTTCGTTCTGGTTTCATGTTTCAAAATTACGCAGAATCAGGTCAATCCTGATTACTATTTCCTATTTTTGAATTGGACAAGCTGCAAAATCTTGTAATATTCATGAAAAAGTTGATTTACTCCATCCTGTTCTTCCTTCCATCTTGCGTGGACCATTCCGAACCAAAGGTTTTCGAGCTAGAATATCCCGAAAAACAAGAGAAAGAGCCGATAAAGACCGTGTCCATTTCACCGGAAGATACCTTGAACTACGATTGCACGCGATCCATTCCAAGTCCGGTACTCGACAGCACAGCATTTCGGGATTGGAACTTCAAATTGGAAAAAATTCAAGAAGGAAATGTCCTACAGGGAATCGAATATGCCCTTCTGAAAAGCGGAAATTACCTGACGATCATCAATTCCGGTTGCGAATACTATTCACTCACCTTTGAATTCACCACCAGAAATTATTCCGGGAAAACAGATGACCTGGCTTACTGGGCAAAAACAACCGTTTCACTTTTAAATGAAATCAAGGATCATTGCCATGCACCGGTAGATTGGGAAACCCTCGAAAAAGAGCTATTGAAAGCCTATCAGACGAATTCCAAAAACGCATTGAAAAAAGAACTGATTATCAATGATTCGGAAATCGGAACGATCGCAAGCCTGGAGAAGGTCGAGCAATTGGACAAACAAATGGTTAAGATCTCCTTGCAGTACTCGGTCGGTCCATTATAAAAAGGTGTTAATTCCATGAAAAAGTCAACCAAAAAGCTCCTGTATCAAACTGTTTCACACAGAAAATGGCCTCTTCCGGTTAAACGCTGGAGTTACTATCAAGAATGGAATAAGGCTTTATTTCTGCATTGGAAAGTCCCCGCAGATACCCTGCAACAACTTTTACCAAGCGGTTTAACATTGGATACCTTTGAGAATGAAGCATGGATCTCCATTGTCGCATTCACGATGGAAAAAATAAGACCGAAAAATTTACCTTCCTTTTCTCCTGTCTCCCATTTTCATGAGATCAATATTCGAACTTACGTAATCCACAACGGCAAACCGGGAGTTTACTTTCTCAATATTGAAGCAGAAAAACAACTATCCGCAGTGATCTCCAAAATGCTTTCAGGATTACCGTATGAGAAAGCAAAAATGAAGCGAAACCATCAAAACGAAATTCAAACTTACAGTTCCAATCAAAAGAAAAAAGGATTTGAATTTGCAGCAAACTATCAAGTTTCCAATAACACCATTTCAAAATCTGAACTGGACTTGTGGCTCACAGAGCGCTATTGTCTGTATTTAGACAAAGGTGAAAAAAACTACTTGTATGAAATACATCACTTACCTTGGGAACTTCAGGAAGTTCGTATTTCAGACATCCACACGAATTATCAGATCGGTTCAATTGATCTGAATCGCAAACCGGACCTGATTCATTATTCAAAAGGAATAGATGTTATTGCCTGGAAAAAAGAACTCTTAAAATCCAAATAGTAAGCTGATATTCCGCAGAATAGTATATTTGATGCAAACTGATTGCTCAGATACGAAACCAGGTAAAATGCCCTATCCAACCGATTTGAGAATTGGAAAGGAAATCTGGAACAAGTGGATGATGTATGTGTGCTTGGTATTCGATTGTAAGTTAACTTTGGTCCAAATCCATAACAATGAAAATTGCCTTTTTCAACCAACAAAAACAGTTCAGGAAATATCTGGAGGAACTCAAACAAGTTCCAATAATGAACTATGAAAAAAGTCAATTACGAGAAAAGGTCAGTTCAATTGAAATTCACAACTGTTCCGATCTCAAAGAACTCCATCTTCAATCGTTTTTCGATTATCACATTTTCCCCCTAACTATTCTTTCTGCTTATACCCAATGGGAAGATGAACAAAGAACCATGCAGGCAGGTGATACCATTTTACAACAAGTTTACCTTCCTCCTTTCCCGAAATTCTCTCAAAAGGTACTCTTCGGAGTTCGAATAAAAGAGGTCATCCATGAGGAAAAGAGATGTGGATTCAGTTACGAAACATTGAAAGGACATGTTGAATGTGGGATTTCTTATTTCCTATTGGAAGAAACGAATGGGAAAATCAGTTTCAAAATTCAAACCTTTTCCAAACCGGGAAATCTTCTGACCCGTTTACTTGGTCCCGTTTTCTCACTTCCTTATCAAACATATTGCACCCAAAAGGGGTTGAAAAACGTCCGTAAAATCATAGAATCCAATCTTTCCAACCAATGAAAAAAATTCTCTTCCTCTGCATGGCTATCCTCGGAACCGGTACTTTGGTGTTTTTCCTTTATAAGAAGGAGGAAGGACCGAACCGGGTGTATGCAATCGGTGATCCGCTTGACAGTCTGAATCAGGTGGTAGTTTATTACAATGGCGGAATGGGAAATGTAAGCGAACGGAACACTTCACCGGATGGATACAATATCGGATTGAAATACCAATGCGTGGAATTTGTGAAACGGTATTATTATCAGCATTACAAGCACAAGATGCCCAATGCTTATGGAAATGCCATCGATTTCTTCAACAAGGATCTAAAAGACGGTGAATTGAATGCAGACCGTGATCTGATCCAATATACCAACCCAAGCAAGAGCAAACCACAGGTCGGTGATCTGATCATTATGGATGCAACCTGGTCGAATGAATACGGACATGTAGTCATTGTTTCAAAAGTAACGGAAGACGAGGTGGAAATCATTCAGCAGAATGCCGGGAACCCCGATCATCCGAGAGATGTGTTCGATTTGGAATCGGATGATGGATTGTGGGAAATCGATCACTCCCGAATCCTGGGTTGGTTGCGAATGAAATAGATTTGATATTCAACTGATAATCTTTTATATTCCAGAAATCTTTATCCATCATGAGACTATTGATCACGCTTCTATTTATTCCTTTGCTTTCCATTGGACAGCAAAAACCAGTTGAAACAACTCTTAGAAACGGATCAATTGCACTTGGTTCCTGGTCGGTCATCAATATGGCAAGTGCAGCATCTCTGGTCAAAAATGCGGATGGTGAAGCACTCCATTTTCATCAAATGAATGGGTATTGGAATGTCGTGAACGGATCACTTGCAGCTTACAGTTTAATCTCCCCATACATAGTACGCAAAAAAAGTCTCTCCGAATTTGAAATGGCAAAACAGTATAAAAAGATCTTTTTAATCAATGCCGGATTAGACTTTGTTTACATCACATCCGGTGGTTTGCTCAACTACTACAGCGGCACCAAAAATCCGGACAGAAATCAGGGTTTTGGTTCCAGTTTCATGCTGCAAGGAGGCTTCTTACTGGCTTACGATCTTTGGATGGCAAATCGAATGAATCGGTGGATTAACAATAAGGCTCAAAGCCAGTTTAATATCAGACCGACACCTTATGGCTTTAGTCTGAGTTATCAATTCGATTGATTACCCGGAATCGGGTTATTTATAAAGTGTGTCCTGAAAATAGATCGTGTTGTTCTTTATTACAAAACGTAGATCGTAGTTTCTTGAACCAACATCTTGTTCTGCCTCCCAGTCATAGAATACTTCATGGATGCGGACCAGTAAATCAGGTTTATCCAATTCAAATTTGAAATCGCGTTTGAAACAGATCTCTTCTCCATCCTGACAGCTCCAGGTTATGATTTGAAAACGATTGTCTCCATTCTCAACTTGTTGCTTTCCATTTTTATGAAAGACGATCGGGTTGTCATCACAAAATCCGCTTCCACTCGATTTTTGCGAAATAATGACATAATCTCCTTTTAAAACCAGCAATTTATCCAGATCGTAAGAACACTCTCCGTAAAGTACAGGAACAGTTCCATGTTTCAGAAGCTTAAATCCCTTTTCGGGTGTTTCCTTTAGACAGAAAAACGGATAGTGGCTCTCTTGTTCATTTTCCAAATAACAGCTTGCAATCCATACATGCAATCCGGAACGTACGAAATAGGCCAAAGTATCTTCTTCATCAAATCCGGACAGATCATATTTATCCAACAGTTTCAATGAGAAATCCTGCTCCAGTCTTTTCAGCTCCAATGCGTTCAAATAGCCTTTTTTCTCCTTGAGTTTCTCAAAAAGCTTTCCGTCGTTTATCTTTTTCTGTCGCTTGGGGCTGTTACAGGAAAAAAGAAATGAGCCAACTATTAGAAAAAACAGGAAAGTCCAAACTTTTGAATTTTTCATTTTGCATTTTGAATTACTCTTTCTTCCCGCTCGCCAATTTGAAACTGATCCGGTAATAGAAGATCGGAAGGAAACCCAATTGTGTTTTCTCCGCAAGCGGTTCCTTACTTGGGTTTGCCAAATCAGGAGCATAAGCCAATCCTAAGATATTTCGTGTGTTCAGAATGTTCACCAAATCCAAACCGATCTCGTGAGTCGCTTTCTTCGCATTCATTTTCCAACTGATTTTTAAATCCGCACGGAAGTAATCCTTGAACTGACGCGTATTAAATGCTGAATCACTAAAGATGAGTTCTTTCTGAGCACTGGTAGCAGCCAAATTGATGTAACCATAACGTTTACCGCCGGCAACAGTCACTTTTCCTCCAAAACCAATGGTATGTTTCTTCCCGACATGAAATTCTTTCCCGAATAGGATATTGGCAGTGTACAATCCGTTGTAGCTTGTATTCCGCGTTATTCCGTCACTTCCTTTATACTTGCTGTCGTAAATGGAAACAGTTGTCAGGATGTAAAAGCTCTTATCGAAAAACTTCTGCAGGGTCAATTCCAAACCGTAGTTCACTCCTGTTCCGGTATTCTTCAAAGTATCCGGGAAGAATCGTGCAAATCCGCTTCCCTGGTTGATCATCGAGAACGAAGATGGCTGAACAGTTACAGGAACTTCATACAAATACTGGTAATAGATTTCCGTTTTGAACTGGAATCCCTTTTTGAAGTTCTTTTCGTAACCCAATGCAGAATGCACCGATTTCGTGAAACCCATCTTTCGGTTGTGATACACCTTATCTCCTGAAGCATCTTCCAAATGATAGGTGTAAGTATAATACGGTTGTGTCTGACTATGTAGTCCTGCTCCTGCAAATAGTTTCTGATTTCCTTTCATGGCCCATTTCCATCCCAAGCGGGGTTCCACCGGACTCAATGAATTGCTGAAAGAATAATATTGCGCATGCAATCCGGCAGTGAAATCCATTGTTTCGGTGATCCGGTATTTCCACTGGAAAAAAGGCTGAATCAAAACCCCTCCCATTCCTTTATAGTCCCAACGATTGAGGAATTGAGTTCCCGCTGCATTCAATACACTGTCTGTCATATTGAATGTCAGGACATCCGCATTCAAACCTGTCTTGATCACATGTTGTTTCCCGATCTTATGGTTGATGGTGAACATCCCGGAATACTTGGCGATCTTGAAATCATAGCCCATGATCCGGTAAATACTGTCCACGCGAATGTTTACTTTAGGTTCTCCATCAGTATAGGTCGTATCCAATGAACGGTTCAACAAATCGTGATGCGAATGCTGGTCTTCGATACTTCCGGAAAAGGTCGTAGTTAAAAAGGTCCGTTCGGAAAGCGACTTTTTATAGGTCAATCCGGCAACTGCCATTCCTGTTCCGAAGTATTGGTCGCGGTCACCTTCCCCGTATAAATCGGTCGTGTATTCTGTTTGTTCGGAAATCAGGATCTTGATGTCACTCTTACCTCCCATTCCCCAAAGGGAAAGTTGACCTCCTTTTTTAAGAGGAAAGTTGAATTTGAAAGCACCGTCTCCATAAACAGGAACAGCATCCGTTCCAATGCGGATTCCCATGAACTGGAATAAGCTCAAGGTGGAATAACGTCCCATGATCAGATAACTCGCATTGCTTTTCTTGCTCAAAGGTCCTTCTGCCAGGACTTCCGTTCCCAGGAATCCAAACTGACCTGTGAACTCATGTTGTTTGGAATTTCCGTTGCGCAATTTCAAATCGAAAATACCGGAAACGGAATTCCCATACTCTGCCGGGAATGCAGACATGAAGAAATCCGAATTCGCTAAACTCTTGTTATTGATAATGGAAACCGGTCCACCGGAACTTCCGGAAATGGAGAAATGCGAGGGATTGGGGATATCTATTCCTTCTACTTTGTAAACGATTCCAAGCGGAGAATTTCCACGGACTACAATGTCATTACGTGAGTCATCTGCTCCCTGGACACCTGCAAAATTACTTGCCATCCGGGCAGGATCTCCCCGCGAACCCGCATAGCGTTCCGTCTCCTCCACAGAAAATTGCTGTGCAGAAACAGTTGCCATCTCATTCTTGACCTCTCCTGGCTTTTGGGCAGTAACGACCACTTCTTCCACTTCACTGATGCGTTCCTTCACCTTGATTTCCAGTACAGTCTGTTTTCCTGAATTGACCTCTACGGAAGCTGCATAGTTTTCATAAACCGTTGATTTAATCGATATGGGATGTTTCCCTACCGGTACATTTAAAAACTCAAAAACACCTGCTTCGCTGGTGAATGCTTTCAGTTTCGTACTATCGGAAAGTGTAATGACAACTTGAGCTCCGAAAACCGGAAAATCCGATTCAGAATCCAGAACAGTGCCACGAACGGTTTGGGTGGGCTGCGCGATCAATAGTGATACCATCGCGCAAAACAATACGGTAAGGATAGTTTTCATTCTTTGAGTATATCAAGCGGTAAATATACACTTATTGAATAGACTTCAAATATTCCTCTTTAGTCCATTCCTTGATATATACCCTGCGCAAATCCAAAAATTCCATCGGATTATTTTTCAGGTTTCTTACACGGGAATAGCTCAATGTAAAATCGTTTGCATACCAAAGCGGGATAATCGGTGGATCTTTCATCAACTCAATTTCTGCTTTTGAAAACAGCTCCAACCTTTTCTTCTGGCTTGCCGAACGACCCTGCTCAAAATACTTGTCGAATAATGGATTCACATAACGCGACTGATTTCCACTCGATGGCATATCTTTTTCCTTCGGAACCAATTTCCCATAGAAGTTCCCCAGGAATGTCTCAGGACTCGAATAGTCCGCAATCCAAGCTGTGCGGAACATATCCCCTCTCCCCATGTTTCCGTCTTCGTTCCTTTGCTCAAAGTTCGATCCGTCAATGTTCACATTGATTCCAAGAGTCTGGTAAATCTGGTCAGCCAATTCTTCTGCCACAGCCGTATTCAAATCACTGATATCCAATCGCAAGTCGACACTTCCAAAACCTTTACCCGCAGGATAACCGGCTTCTGCCAACAATTGCTTCGCCAATTCAGGATTGAAATCATATCCGTATTTTTTTATTTCGGAGAAATCGTATCCTTTAAAGACCGAACTGATCGGAGGAGTGATTCCATAAATCCCGTATTCGTAATATTGATTCCGAAGTACATTATCCGCCAGGCGTTTCCGGTCTATTGCATAATTGAATGCTTTTCTCACACGGACATCCTGAAAACGGGGGTCATTCATGTTGAAGAAATAGTACTGAGTTGTTAGCAAGGGATTATTGTACAATTCCTTCAATGGAGGTTGCTCATTAAAATCGGAAATTCGTCCGTCCAGCATCTCAGTGATTCGCGAAGTTGGTAATCCTGAAATCAATAAGGTCTTCCCTTGTTCAAACATTTCAAGCTGTTCCAATTTTCTGGTCTGAACATAGAAAACCACCGAATCCAGATAAGGCAATGCATTCCCTTTATTATCAGTCATGTAGTAATCTTGATTCTTCAATAAGATATAGGTCTCCTCCTCTTTGGGTTTTGTAAAGCAAAACGGTCCTGTTCCAACCACGTCTGTTTCCATTTTCGCTTCAACGATTTTTCTGGAAACGATACTTGCACTTAAATTAGCAAGCTTGTTAATGTATGTCTGATCCGGATTAATCAAAGTGATCTCAATCTGGTTCTTCTTGATTTTCATACCACTAATCGATTTGGTCTTTCCTTCGTAATACTCTTTGGCACCTTTCACCTGGTTTGCAAGCAGGAATAGATACGCAGCCGTAGGATTTCCCTCCTCATTCGGTTTACACGCCTTTTCAAATGTGAATAACACATCATCCACAGTCAGTTTCCGATCATCTAAAGATTTAAAGACGGGATTATCGTGAAAGAATACATCATCACGGATTGTAAAAGTGAATACCGTACCGTCACTACTGATACTCCACTTTTCAGCAATCTGAGGTTGAAGGGAAAGATCATCCGCATTAAAGCTTACCAGCCCTTCCATCACTTGAGAAAGTAATTCAAAAGAGTACACGTCATTTACTTCCCTTGCAATAAAGGTTGACGGAGTATTATCCAAAGCCATTTTAAAACTTCCTCCGGCGTATTCAAACTGTTTTTTATCTGAACCGCAAGATGTAAGGATAACAATTAGGAGAACTATAGGAACTAATTTCATAGTAGCGAAAGAGTTTGTCAATACAAGAATAGAAAAAATCTTTTACTAAAATAACTTAAAAAATCAAAATTTACATATCTAAAATATTAAGTTTATCACTAGTTTAATCGACGAACGTGCAATATTTCATGACAAATAAACTCTTAAGGTGGTTGAATTGAAAAAAAAATTGTAATTTCGTTGCGTAAAATGTTGGTAATGTAAAAAATAGCTATTATACTTGCCACAGTTTTTAGTGTAGCTACTAAGTAGAAAATGAAACATACAAACTTATTCTTACTTTGCTCTTTCGCGTTACTGCTAAGCTTTTCAAGCTCAGCGGTTCTTTCTATTGAAGGAAGTTATCAGGGTAAAAATTTATACGTCCAAAATCCGGAAGACGGAGACGGGTTTGGCTTTTGCGCGACAAAAGTAACTGTCAACGGTGATATCTTGCCAGGAGGAACAGCCATATCGGCTTTTGAAATTGACTTTTCACTTTTCAACATAGAAATTGGTGAACCGGTATTCATTGTTATCGAACACAATGACGGTTGTAAACCGAAAATTTTAAATCCGGAAGTTTTACTTCCACGAAGTACTTTCAATACGGTTGACATCCAAATTCAAAATAGTGGAATGTTAACCTGGAAGACTACAAACGAACAAGGAAAACTTCCATTTATCATCGAACAATATCGCTGGAACAAATGGGTGAAGATTGGTGAAGTTCAAGGAAAAGGTACTCCTGGTACTAACGCTTATGAATTCCTGGTTGCTCCTCACTCCGGTGAAAACACAGTTCGTGTGGTGCAAATTGACCATTCAGGTGCTAAAAGAAATTCGAAAGATGTAAAATTCACGTCTTCCGTTCCGATAGTCGTCAAGAACCCTGTTAAGGTCAAGGATGAAATAAATTTCACAGCATCAGGGAAGCCAATTGAAACGAAGTACGAAATCTATGACGCATATGGAAACATCGTCAAGAAAGGTATCGGTTCGTCAGTTCCATGTTCAAACTTATTGAAAGGAGCTTACTATATCAACTTCGATAACAAAACTGAAAAATTCTTTAAAGGTTAAGACCTTAAAAAATAATTGAAAACCGGCACTTTCCCGAAACTTCGGGACTCAGTGACCGGTTTTTTTTATTTTATAAAATTCAGTGGGGACGCGATGCATCGCGTCCCCACTGATTCATCCTTTTTTTATTATATTCATCCTATGAATAAAATCGAGCACATTGGAATTGCAGTCAGAAACCTGGAGGAGGCAATTCTTACCTATACGGAACTTCTTGGAACCGAATGCTATAAAACAGAAGCGGTAGAAAGTGAAGGAGTAAAAACTGCTTTTTTTCAAGTAGGCGACTCAAAGATCGAGCTATTGGAGGCAAGTAATGAAGCAAGTCCGATCGCCAAATTCATTGAAAAGAAAGGCGAAGGAATTCACCACATCGCATTTGATGTTACCGATATCAAACAATCCATGGACGACCTTGCTTCCAAAGGATTTCAATTATTGAATGAGCAACCCAAAAACGGGGCTGATAACAAACTGGTCGCATTTATCCATCCGAAATCTTCGAATGGAGTGCTGGTGGAATTATGCCAGGAAAAAGGGTAATTCGAAAACATCCTGATCTTTTGCTAACAGAAGAGCGTCCAGACCAGCATTCTTCGCTCCTTCCACATGCTGAGGGCTGTCATCAATAAAAAGTGTTTTTGCCGGGTCCAGATTGTTTTCAGCACAAACAAATTCAAATATATTTGAATCCGGCTTGCGCATTCCGATTGCAGACGAGAAATAGGTTTTCTCAAAATATTGCTCCAGGTTCCGATGTCCAACGGTTTTTTCCAAAGATCTTCGAACAGCATCAATATGGAGATCATTGGTATTGCTTAACAGAAAAAGACGGTGTTTCTTAGAAAGCTCTTCCAAAAACTGCAATCGTTCTACCGGAAAATCCAAAATCATAGCGTCCCAGGCATGAACTACCTGATTCGCTGTAGTGCCAAATGGCAAACGATCCAAAAGCTGATTAACGAAGTGAAAAGAAGAAACCTCTCCCCTTTCAAAGCGGTCAAATAGCTGTGTTTGCTGCAATTGAGAATACGATTCTCCAAAATTGGTCATACCAAGGGAAATAAAAGCTTTTTCTGTTAAATCATAATCCAAATTCAACAAAACGCCTCCCAAATCAAAAATGATTGCTTCTTTTGAGTGTTCAAACATGACACAAAAGTAGTAAGTTCACTTTGAATGACTGAATTATGGATGAAAAAGATTTAAATGCACTCGTTCAGAAATTGCAATTGCGATTGAGTCAACGCAAGCTGCTTGAAAAATTGCAAGCACAAATTCACAAGGACTTTCAGCGTTCGGGAATAGGCGAGTTCGAACTGACAAGCACAGATCCGGAGGAATGGAACGAAGAAATCCGGGGTATTCTTCAAAAACTAAGTGAAAGCGAACTCCAGCACCTGCTTTACCTCATCGATATTCCGGAGCTCATTCTTAAGGAGACAATCAACCATGAAAACCGCTTGTTTTATCTTTCCAACGCCATTCTGCATCGTGAACTGATGAAAGTATTCTATCAGATTCAGTACAAGTGAAAAGAAATTATGAATGACAAAATCATCAATTCTCAAGGTCTAAGAGAAGCTAGTCTTGATAATTAATCCATTCTCCCGATAGCCATCGGGATGTCATTATGTTTGCCCTTAAACAATATATATCAATTTTGCATTTTTTATCGCGATTTCCTATTCACGCGTGGACTAAAAGTTTTAACTTTACCCACCATTATAGTGTGCTCGAACATGGATAAAGTGACGTACGTAGGAAATGCAGATGTAAATGCGATAGACCATTTATATCAATCTTATATTAAAGACCCTGAAAGCGTAGATAGCAGCTGGCAAAAGTTCTTCGAAGGATTTGATTTTGCCCGTATGAACTACGAAGACGGTGCTGAAATTCCTGAAAATTTTCAGAAAGAATTCAAAGTGATTAATCTGATCAACGGGTATCGAACTCGTGGTCACTTATTTACAAAAACCAACCCTGTTCGCGAACGCAGAAAGTATGAACCGACATTGGCTATCGAAAACTTCGGTTTGGAAGCTTCTGATTTGGATACGGTCTTTCAAGCTGGTGAACAAATTGGGATTGGTGCCGCAACATTACGCGATATCATCCAGGATTTGGAGCAATGTTATTGCCAATCCATCGGTATCGAATACATGTTTATGCGCGAACCGGAGCGTCTGGAATGGTTCAGAAACAGCATCGAAGTGAAAAATCGTCCGAAATTTGACATCGAACGTAAAAAACATATCTATAAAAAACTCGTTCAGACTTCCAATTTTGAAGCCTTTTTAGGTAAAAAATATGTGGGTCAGAAACGTTTTTCCGTTGAAGGTGGTGAAGCACTGATTCCGGCTTTGGATGCTTTGATTGAAAAAGGATCCAGCTTGGGAGTTGAATATTTCGTAATGGGAATGGCTCACCGCGGACGCTTAAATACACTGACTAACATTTTTCAAAAACGTCCTCAGGATATCTTCTCCGAATTTGAAGGGAAGGAATTTGATGCGGATGGTGCTTTCGATGGTGATGTAAAATACCATCAGGGATATACAAGCACGGTTAAGACCGCAAACGGAAAAGAAGTCGGTTTGACACTTGCTCCGAACCCTTCCCACTTGGAAGCGGTTGATCCGGTTGTTCAAGGAATTGCACGTGCAAAACTGGACAGTCATTTCAAGGACGAAAACAAGGTATGTCCTGTAATGATTCACGGGGATGCAGCTGTTGCCGGACAAGGCATCGTTTATGAAGTGATTCAAATGGCTTTGCTTGACGGATACCGTGCTGGTGGAACCATTCACCTGGTAGTGAACAATCAAGTTGGTTTTACAACAAATTTTCACGATGCGCGTTCATCGACCTATTGTACGGATGTTGCCAAAACGACCCTTACACCGGTGTTCCATGTAAATGGAGACGATATTGAAGCGGTTATCCAAACCATTGAAATTGCAATGGAATACCGTCAGAAATTCCACCGCGATGTGTTTATTGATTTATTGTGCTACCGTAAATACGGACACAATGAAGGAGATGAGCCTAAATTCACGCAACCGAATTTGTACGATATCATTGCAAAACATCCGAATCCAAAAGTGATCTACCAGAAGGAATTGACTGCTGAGGGTTCATTGTCTGAAGCGGATGCTAAAAACATTGAGGACGAGTACAACAATTACCTGGAAAGCGAGTTCGAAACAGCTCGTAAGAATGAAAAAGCAGTGGTATGGGATTTCTTAAGTAAAACTTGGGAAGGTTTCCGCCACAGCAAATCTGAAGATTTCGATTCAAGTCCTGAAACAGGGATCAAGAAAGAGAAATTACTGGAATTGGGTAGAAAATTGGCGACTTTACCTGAAGGTAAAAAATATTTCCGTAAGATTCAAAAGATCTTTGACGACCGCTTAGCTGCTGTTGAAAACAATAATTTGGATTGGGGAACAGCAGAAATGCTGGCTTATGCTACCCTATTGGAAGAAGGAATTCCTGTGCGGATTTCCGGTCAGGATGTGGAGCGTGGAACGTTCTCCCACCGTCATGCTGTTGTAAAGACAGAAGACAACGAGGAAGAAATCGAAACCTTGAACATGCTTTCCGAGAAACAAGCTCCGTTTACTATCTACAACTCTTTGTTGTCTGAATATGCGGTTCTTGGATTTGAGTACGGATATTCATTGGCAACCCCGAAAGGATTGACTATTTGGGAAGCACAGTTTGGAGATTTCTTCAATGGTGCCCAAATCATGATCGATCAGTTCATTACTGCCGGTGAAGACAAATGGTCAACGCAAAGTGGTCTGGTGATGCTTCTTCCTCACGGATATGAAGGGCAAGGTGCAGAACACTCTAGTGGTCGCATGGAGCGTTGGTTGCAGCAAGCTGCTGATGACAATATCCAGGTGGTGAACACTTCCACACCGGCCAATCATTTCCATTTACTTCGCAGACAATTGGTTCGTCCATTCCGCAAACCATTGGTCGTGTTTTCGCCAAAATTATTGTTGCGTTACCCGGCTGCCACTTCCACATTGGAAGAAATGGCAAGTGGTCGTTTCCAGGAAGTGATTGATGATTCGACTGCAAAAGTCGGTCAGGTGGATACCCTCGTTTTCTGTTCCGGAAAATTCTATTACGAAATGAAGGAAAAAGCAACGGAAATGGGTGTTGATACGATGGCATTTGTCCGTGTAGAACAATTATATCCATTGCCTCAAAAGCAAATTGATGCGGTTATTGCAAAATATAACGCTAAACATGTGATGTGGGCTCAAGAAGAACCTGCAAATATGGGAGCTTGGACTTACATGGCGATGAATTTGAGACACATTCCATTTATTGGAGTAACAAGACCGGCATCTGCTGCAGCAGCTGAAGGTTCCAAGAAATTACACGAACGTCGTTTGAAACAATTGTTCGCTGATGTGTTTCAATTTGCATCAGTAGCAGCGAAATAAGATAATTACAAAACTAAATACGATTCAATTATGTCAATCCTTGAAATGAAAGTACCTAGTCCGGGAGAATCAATTTCTGAAGTGGAAATTGCAACTTGGTTAGTTGCGGATGGTGACTATGTAGAAAAAGACCAAGCTATTGCAGAAGTTGACTCTGACAAGGCAACATTGGAATTGCCGGCAGAGCAAGCGGGTATTATTACCTTAAAAGCGGCCGAAGGTGATGTAGTAAAAGTGGGGCAAGTAGTTTGCTTGATTGACACGTCAGCTGCAAGACCGGCTGGTTCGGCAGCTCCTGCTGAAGCTGCTCCAAAAGCAGAAGAGAAAGCGCCTGCTGCAGCTGAGAAAACGGCTGAAGCAACTCCGGTTGCGGAAAAAGCAAGCACACCAGCTCCTAATCCGGGACCGGTCAATGATAGTTACGCAAAAGGAACTCCTTCACCTGCTGCTGCAAAAATAATGGCTGAAAACGGTGTTTCCGGAACGAAAATCAATGGTTCAGGAAAAGATGGACGTATTACGAAACAAGATGTCATTGAGGCAATGGCAGCTGGTATTCCGGCTGATGCTACTCAAGGATGGGGAGGAACTCGTGATCAGAATCGTGAGAAAATGTCCATGCTTCGTCGTAAAATCGCAGAGCGTTTGGTCTCTGTGAAAAATGAAACGGCTATGTTGACGACGTTCAACGAAGTGGATATGAAACCGATTATGGATTTGCGTGCGAAGTACAAAGATCAGTTTTCTAAATTCCACGAGGTCAATTTAGGCTTCATGTCTTTCTTTACAAAAGCAGTAACGGAAGCGTTGAACTTATTCCCTTCAGTGAATGCTCAAATTGACGGAAACGAAATGATTTTCCATAACTATGCTGACATTGGCATCGCAGTTTCATCACCAAAAGGATTGATGGTTCCGGTTGTTCGCAATGCGGAGCAAATGAGTTTAGCTGAAATTGAAAGAGAAATCAAACGTTTGGCGATCAAAGCTCGCGACGGAAAAATCACTCCGGAGGACATGACAGGTGGTACTTTCACCATTACAAACGGAGGTGTTTTCGGTTCGATGATGTCAACACCGATCATCAACCCTCCTCAATCAGCTATTTTGGGAATGCACAACATTATTGAGCGTCCCGTTGCAATTGATGGGAAGGTTGAAATTCGCCCGATGATGTATTTGGCATTGTCTTACGACCACAGAATTATCGACGGAAAAGAATCTGTTGGATTCCTGGTAAAAGTAAAAGAGATGATCGAAAATCCGGAAAGAATCATATTCGGAGGAAAAGATCCGTATGCGGTTCTTCTAGGATTATAAAAATCAACAAAACGATAGTGAAACCCCGTGTTAATCAACATGGGGTTTTTTATTTGACCAAATTCTAATAGCCTGAATTTCCGGTTGATTGAATTGTAGCAAAAAATAAAAGGTTGGTACAGGGTTTAGATACCAACCTTCTTCACACAGCACCGGTTCATAGGTCAAAAACTATTGAAATTTTTTCACTTTCGTGCCGTCTTCATAGATATAAATAACAAGTCCCGGAGTATTTTCATCTGCCGGTTGCCCCAGCAAGTTCACTATTTCCTTTAACGGATTTTCCTTCATGGTATTGTCGACAAGAACCAATTCCTCAAAAGTTCTTCGTGCTCCGTCCTTATCCACCTGAGTGATCCGGTAATAATTTTTCTTGGTTACAGACGGACTTGAATGCATCATCGAGTAATTCTGTTTCTCCGTAGAATTCCCTTTCGACTGCACTGTACCGATGCTCGTCCAGATTTCAGCTTCCGGATTCGTAGACCATTCCACATCAAAGTAGTCGTTATCCTTTTCAGATTGCGTAATCCAATCCAATTGATTTTCGCTCCCCACCCTTTTTCCGGTAAATGAATAGATTTCAACCGGAAGAACCACATTGCATGCAATATCGAAATCGGTTATTTTATACCCGGTTGATACATTGCTAAAATCAGATTGAAAGTTAAACCGAAATCGAAATGTAGATGATGTGGGGGTTATAATTGCCGGTATGGTAGTTCCGGCACCGAAGTTTCCGGTCCATCCGATTCCGGGACCATAAGGGTTATTCCAGGTAGCCCCATTGTCCAATGAATATTCAACGAATAAAAAATCCCAGGTATACTCCGCATTTCCATTTGCCGTAAAAGTTACCGAAAGGGTCGATGCATTTGCACAACTTGCATCAATAGTTGGAGAAGTATAGGTTGTATTGAGATTATTAGTATAATTTCCATTGCAGTTTGTTGTGACAACTGAACATCCGTTCCTCCACTGCAAAGCGCCTGTATTAGTCCAGCCCGGATTTACACCCGCTGTCCATGTATAAGGCATTTGGGCGAAAGCAGCAAAACCAGAAGCCACCATCAAACCTGTTAATAGCTTTTTCATGATTTCTTAAGTGTTGCCTTCGGTAAATACTTGTCTTTTGCGAGCAAGGTTATGATCAACCCTTCGTCATTCGCGAATGAGTAATCAACCGACTCTCTTCGCAACTCCTCGTATTGGGATACATCAAATGTATGGATGTCAAATCCGATCACATGAGAATCATCGATCAAATAACTTTGACAGTAATAGTAAGTAATCGCCTCCAGCTTTTGCTGTGGCATCTCCGCAAGTTGTTCTTCTGTAAAATGAATCAGTAACCTCTGGTCGTATGTGGAATTACCCTGACCAAAAGAAAAAGACGCAAAAGTTAGAAAAACAATTAGTAATAAATTGTTAATCATCGCATTAAGTTATAGTAATACAATAGTAAGGATCCCGCTAAAAACTAAATCCTTAGATGAATGTATCGTAATCCGAAATGAACATTTAAGTGTCTTAAGCGAATATAAGTTCCATGGTAATCATTTAAGGGAAATTTAGAAAACCAACGCTTCGGAAGAAGAGCACGTTTAATACCAATAGCTAAATACATTTCCTTATTTTTGTTGTCAGATTCATTTAACTATGCGCATTCTATTTTTTATTGGTTTTATTGCAGTATTGAGCTCATGTGGCGGAAACAATTCAAAAAAACCTCAAAAAGAACTTTCCATCGATCAGCTATTCAAAAAATATCCGGATAGTGTTCCCATCCTGATCAAACACGGTAATTTGATGCTGGAACGCTACGATTATGAAAAAGCGCTTCAGGATGGTGCAAAAGCATACCGCATGCAGCAAGGAAATCTCGAAGCGCGTTTCTTATATGCGAATGCCCTGAATAATCGGGCGAACAGAACACCAAGCGATGTGATGTCGGCACAAACACATTTCAAATATGTGGTGAAGAAAGACCCTAAAAATTTGGCGGCTTTAGTTGCATTAGCGACCACTTATGCCCAACAAGGAGATAATGAGAAAGCATTTTATTTTATAAATGAAGCATTGCGCATCAATAAAAAATACCGGGATGCTTATATTTTAAAAGGAAGTATCTATCTGAGCCTGGATAATCGTGAACTGGCAAAATCATCCTATCAAACCGCGATTGATCAAGATCCGGATTTCTTCGCCGCTTACATCAAACTCGGGTTGATCTATCAGGAAGAACAAGATCCCTTATGTATCCAGTACTTCATTACCGCAACACAAATCCGACCAAATAACATCGAGGCGCATTACAACCTGGCGTATGCTTACCAGGAATTCGACAAATTGCAGGAAGCACAAGTCATCTATCGTGAAATGCTGAAGAAAGATCCGACTTTTACCCCTCCATTGTTTCAGTTGGGTTGGATTAAACAGTTCAAGCAAAATGATCTGGACAGTGCGATCTATTTCTACAATGAGACCTTACAAAAGGAACCTCGCTATGTGGAAGCCTGGCATAATCTGGGTCTTGCCTATGAAACAAAAGGAGAAAAGTATCAGGCAATTCAGTATTACAGAAAAGCATTGAAATACAATCCTGATTTCGCTATTTCAAATGAAGCAATCAAGCGTTTATCCAAATGACGCCAAAGAGAGCTGTTCTTTTTCAAACACTGATTGAAGCACTTCTTCCAATCCTAGGATACTTTTATTGGAAATGGGATGCCAGCTTCATCCTGCTGTTTTATTTGATTGATTGGATCCTATTCTGGGTACTCACGGTATTCAAAGCACGAAAGCGGATTCAATTCAGTGGCAATGTTCCTGAAAAGCAATTGGCAAGCAAGCAATTGATCATTGCATTTTTATGCATTTTAAGCACCTCTCTCGCTGTTTTTTACATTCTGCCTAACATTCACGCATCCTTTTCCTGGACAGAGCGTATATGGGCTTTTTTGAGTTATAGTGATATGGGGATCCAACAAGGATTCATTTTGATTCCCTTGATGGTACTTAGCGGTTATGTGACTTACAAACAGCAATTCTTACTTCCCCAACTCTTCCGGAAATACCCGGTGAATTATTTTACGCGTGAACCCGTAAAACAAGGACTCCTGCTTTCATTGGTCTTCGGGCTGATACTGCTTGTTTCCTACTTTGTTAACTTTCCGGATGAGGTATTGCTTTTCGGAACCGTTTTGGGAGTCGTTATCTATCGTTTAGCTAATAGAAGCGCACTCTTTTCTTAAACCACTTTTTCCAATTCCTGGAATGCTATTCCCAATTCTTCCAGTTCATCCAGAATCGGATTGTAGATTTCGGGCTTTGTCGGAAGCAAAACCCCTCTTTCCGAAATTTGATTCTTCAAAATGAGTTTCGCGCAGATTCCTACCGGATAACCAACCGTTTTAGACATTGCCGTGTGTTCTTGATCATCCCCCAGATTCACCATGGAAGATTCAATGAACCGGCGTTCGCCATTCAGCAAATAAGTGAATTGATGAACCATGACTAACATATCTTTGTCGTGTGGTTCCAAAACCCATTTATCCAACAGGAGTTTCTCCAAAATTTGGGCAGCGGTTGCATTCTTCAAGCCCAATTTTGTAGAACCGTCAAATAAACCCAACCATTCAAATTTGGATATATCCGTAATTCCCAAAGGAGCACATGCATTCATCCACTTCTGTTCAACCGGTGTTTCCTCTTCAAATGGCAGGAAAGCATTGATAAAAGTTCTGGCAGTCAAATTCTCAGAATCCTGAAGTACCAGATGATCATCTGTCAAACCCAATTGAACAAAGGCATTCCAATCCTTACAAAAACCCGGTTTTCTAAGTGTTCCACGGTACATAGTCGGAATATCTTCCAAGCCATAAATGTGGCGATACGACAATGAATCCCTGTTGGCATATCCGTCAAAGTCACCATATCCGTCAACGGAAATAGTATCCAGGCGCGTAAAAACCTGCGTATACGGAATGTACTTGTATTGATGTCTATCGATGTAGCAAGCCATTCCACCTTGAGCCGCCAATACCACATTTCTTGGATTCCAAGTGAATTTATAGTTCCAAGGATTGTTATCACTTTCCGGGGCTACCAACCCCCCGCAATAAGATTTGAATCCGGTAATTTCCCCTCCTTGATTCTTAATGGAATCAACAATACGCATGGCACTCATGTGATCCAATCCGGGATCAACTCCTATTTCATTCATGAAAATCAATCCTGCTTCTCGAGCTTCCTCATTCAGCGCATTCATTTCAGCAGAAACATATGAGGGGGTGATCAGATGTTTTTTCAATTCCAGACAATCCCTTGCAATTTCAACATGAAAGCGCGCAGGCAACATGGAGATTACCAGATCAGCCTGTTGAAGTTCTTCCCAGCGCTCGTTCCGATCCAATGCATTGAATGAAAGTGCCACACCGCTAGGATGATCTGCCAACTTATGTTTCACCAGGTCCAAAGATCTATCAACTACCCGCAACTGCCAATTATTCCCGACAGCGTGATCAAGTAAGTATTTAATAAGAGTGGTAGCAGAGAGGCCGGCGCCTAAAAGCAAAATTCGTTTCATATCCATTAAATCTGTTTACGAAATTAACGGAATTCAATCAATCCGAATAGAGAATTAACCATATTTAAATTGAAAAGCTAAAAGAAATTGTGCAAAACAAAAAAGCCTCTTAAAAAAAGAGGCTTCTTGTTCAATATTTCAAAAAATGATTTATTTCGACTTCAATTCAGAAAGTTTAAATGACTTACCGTGCATAGAGCTGGTAACTTTAAACCATAAACTACCGCAGTTACTTCCATCCAAATACTTAAGCTCTGTACCTTCACTATAACTAAATCCTTTAGATGCCCCTGCACTAATGTAGTTGTGACCGCCATTCACGCAGTACTTGAATTCAGAGGATGAATCATTGATAACTTTAAATTCGATATTGCTCAGAACTTTCTCAGAAGACACAGCTTTTGAAGAAGTAAATGACTGAATTCCAAATGCTCCAACAAATACCAATGTTGCAAACGCAGAAATTTTGATTAGTTTTTTCATAGTAAAAAATTTTTGGTGTATAAATATATGAAAACTGATATTAAAACTCTAATAAATTTATTTGGTTGCGTCCACAGCGAACATTAACACCAATTTCCCTGAGGAATCGTAGATGTTAAATACTTGTTCTGCGAAATCGACTGTTAATCCTTTGCTTCCTATGATTTCCATGAAGCGTCTTTCAGTTGTAGCAACCAATGCATCCGTACACATCATTTTTGTAGAAATGATATCGAAAAAAGCAACCGTATTCCGAGTTGTTTTCATATTTCCTGAAATGCGATTACAGCCATTGCTTCCAGTGAATGAATTCGTTGACATGTCTATTTTGAGGACTGCTTTCGAGTCCTTAACAGTAACTCCATCCATTTGAATCAATTTCAAATTTTGTTGGTTGAAATAATTCCATGGCGTTTTTTCAGGTCTTCCAGTGGATGACGGGTCTTGAGGAAGAGGCATTGAAGCGGTTTCCAAAACGAGAACCTCCTTCTTCTTGGCTGTCCAGATCATCAAACCGCCCTTGTGGGAAATCTTGAATGACTTCTCCGAAATTGATTTCAGAAACTCGTCTTCGATCTTACTTTCCATTTCAGGACAAGCCATTTTGGTTGATGCACCGGTTTTTACGCAAATCTTACTTTGCTTCTTATTCATCTTGATGGGAGTCGTGAAATTATTGCAGCCACTTCTTCCTGCAATTTGGTGATAAGTGCTATCGAAACTGAATGATACATCTGCATTCACCACTTCCTTACCGTTCATTCGGATAACCTTATACAGGACACCTTCACTTGTGCTGATCATCGGAGTTACAGAGATCACTTTCCCCAACTTATAGGTATATCGGGATAAATCCTGTGGAACTGGCTCCGGGCGTTCGGTTTCAATGACATCAATGACATATCTGTTTCCTGCGACATATTCAAATCCTGCAATTCGCTCATAGAACAATTCCCAGGTTTTAGACCCGTTTTTTTGCACCTGAAAACAAGTCTGTGCCATCATCCGGCGGCATGGTACACATTCTTCCTTTACTGTCAACCGAATCGTCTTTTGTCCAAAAAGACTTGTTTGAGTAAATAACAATACCAGTAATACGCCAATGCTTTTCATTTTATTCATTTTGTCCTCAAGTTACAAATTTGTTGCCAAACTTTCCTGTTAAAGTGCGAATATAAAAAAAGCTCCCCGAAGGAAGCTTTATATTAATCAAAGTTTTGTCCCTCATGTTAAACAAGTTGTCCTTGCCACATGCAGTCTTTCCGCCCTGGCGGACCAAGGCAGACTCTTATTGAATTACCAATTGTTTCGTAATTGCATTTTGAGAGTCCGTATCAACCAATCGAATGAAGTATGTTCCATTTTTGAAACCTTCAACAGAAATGGTCATTGTTCCGGAATTCATTGTTTTTTCCATAACAACTCTACCGGACAAATCGACAATAGAAAGATTCTTGGTTCCGGCAGATTCACAAACGATTGTCAAGTCGCTGGAAGCTGGATTTGGATAGATATTCATCTCCTGTTGCTCAGATTCCGTCAAGCCCAATATGCATGTTTCATTAACCGGACTTCCATCACAGTAATTGATCGGATATAAAAAAGCATTTTCTGCCGGAGGATTCGCAGGTTGAAGGTCCATATTCGTACAACCTAATTGATGAACAAGGAAATCACGAACAAAATTTGCAGTGGTATCCATGTATGCAATTTCTGTTGCTGTACTTCCTGCATATGGAACGTGATCCGCACCAGGGAAAGTATACAATTTATGTGGGTGGCTCAAAGCACAGCTTCTCTCAAGCAACATGCGGCTTCCATCCAAGTACATCAATGGAACTCCCGGGTTTACAATTGCACGGTTATATTTTACAACTCCGTCAGCTGTTCCATGAACAGAAACCAAAGGAACATCTCCAGCTTCCAACCAGCTGTATCTTCCCAATGCACCGCATAGGTTGATCACTCCGACTACTTTTGTAGAGTAACCGGGATTACCGCTGGCACCCTCTAAACCTCCTAAGGCAGCAAGACCGGTTCCGTTGATATAATCCTCAATCTCACAATCCTGATCCAGGTAAGCAACGTGCAAAGCCGTAATCGCTCCTGCAGAACTTCCTCCGATAAAAATACGGTTCGTATCAATCTTGTACATATTTGCTGTCGCTCTGTCCTTGTAAAAGAAACGGATGGAAGCTTTCAAATCCTGCGTTGCGCGAAGCACCGCCTTGATAGCATTCGCAGAGTCAATCGGGAAAAATCCGGTTCTGTAATTGATCGAAGCACACGCATAACCTTTTTTTGCGAAACGGTTGGATAATGATTGTACATCTGCATCTGTTTTGGTACCTCCCAGGAAACTACCTCCGTGAACCCAAATAATCAAAGGTCTTGCAACTGAGGTATCTGCTGCAGGTTCATAAAAATCCAATGTCAACGAGGTCGTTGAACCGGAAAAAGAGGTGTTCGATCCGTAAACAATATTGCTTGATAACGTTACGTTGGAATAAACATCGTCTGCATATCTTCCGGTTTGACAAGGCGTTTGTGCCAATGCCGCAGAAGATAGTAGTGTGGATAAGAGAAAAGTAGAAATTTTCATGTGTTTGTTTTTAAGATTATGGGAATGTAACTGATGGGTAATTAACCGCATTTATAGCTGGGATGCTGGCATTGTATTTATCATTCAAAGCCCGGATAAATTCATTTGAAATAATGGCATTTCCTCTTGGATTGAAGTGAATTCCATCCAAGGAATAGGCGCCACCCGATACAAATTTTGCACTCAGAGTGATTCCATTATAAACAATTCCTGATTGCAGATTTTTGACTACTTCATTCGGTTTTGCTATTGCCAGATTATAGGTTGATGCTATCGCTGTAATTGCATTATTGTAATCCGCAATCTGAGCTCTGATCAGACTTAATTCATCCAATGTCAAAACAAATTCATTTCTAAAAGGAAAAACAGAACCCATTGAATTGCATTTTACAGAATCCAAAGGAGTACTAAGCAATACCAATTCACCGGCTACCATGTTTCTTACGCCAAACGTCCCTGCTGTTGGGTCTTGAATCATGAAACCGTTTGGTCCCTCCTGAAATGAAATCCCAATCGGATTGTAAATTGCATTCAAGGAAGCCACTTTATCAGGAGTCAGATTCAATCCATTGTAAGGAATCGTCGTAAAATAAGGCATCTCTGTGATGTCAGGAATCAATGAAACAACTCCTTTTGCACCATTCGCAGTTAAAGACTGAACGATTTGTTCGTAAGCAATACTGAAAGTAGCCCCCTGAACCATTGTTCCATTGCTGGCACCACCTTGAGCATATGGAAGCACATCCTCTATTCCCACGAAAAGCGCAAAGCAGGTAGGACTTGAAGCCATCGCATCTCCTAAAACACTTGCTGTTCCGGAAGAACTCATTCGACCAAAGAAAGGATTCAGTGCTCCGTATGAAGGAACATTGACAACAGTTACTGTCATTCCCGGCACTCCAAAGTTTCCAAAAGTCTGACTCGAATTGTACACATTCGATCCAAAAGCAGCCACATCACCACTGGATGCCAAGCGAACAGGTGAAAGTGAAGTCACTCCTAAACAATCCGTTTTATAACCGAGTTTGAATCTGGACATTCCCTGACCACTCACCCCAACTGAATTACTTGACATATAAGGTTGGTAGAATGGTCCGGAACCAACTTTTTGCAGTTGCGCACTTACCAAATTCGCAATGGAATACTGTTGTCCTTCATAATACAGCGCATCGTCCATATACCCTGAAGTATGTGAACCACCAATCATTACAAAACGGGTCACATCCAGATCACCCGCTGAGCTTTCCGGTTTTTCATATTTCGGTTTGCATGAACTCAAAACAAGAGTTCCAATCAATACAGTAGCTAAAACCTGTTTCATTTTCTTACCATTTATAACTTAAACCAATACCCGGAGAAATTGCAATGGTCGTGAATGTACCCTGCAAGTTTGACTCGTAATTTCTATCTGTTCGCTTGATATGCGTGTAGTAAAAGGATAAATCCACATTGAAATGCTCATTGAACTTGAATCCCAGACCTGCCGTCCCATAAATGCGGTTACCATCCGGTGATTCAGGTGTCACGTAACCCGATTGAACCGGTGAAAACCCGTAACCTCCACCTAATCGGATGGAAATTAACTCAGTAGCTTTGAAGTTTGCTCCACCTCTGAATGCAACAATGCTCTTATATTTTCTGGCAGATTTGGTATCCGCCAAGCTTGCGGTATTGGATTCGTAATCGAAAGCCAGGGTATCGTATGCTTTCCAACCTACATAATTGATGTCAAGTACAAATTGCCATTTTTTTCCTGTATCGTACGATCCCCCAAGAGTCAAAACACTAGGTAGTGGAAGTGACGATGTAAACGGTCCATTGGGAAAATTGGTGCTCAAGGACTCGGGAACAGTAAATTTCGCATCTCCTTCTTTCACCTTCATGGAAACTTTCGAACGATAAGTCAAGCCAAGAGAAAAGTGTTCGTTGATCTTCGCACTCAATCCTAAATTATATCCGAAGCCCAGTGCTTTACCCGTCAATTCCGCATGACCATAAGATCCATCTGCAAATTGAACCGGAATGTCTTTCTGTAAGTCCACCGATCCGGTTGAAACGATGAAACCTGCTCCAATTCCAAAATGCTCATTGATCTTATAAGAAACCGTTGGTTGGATATAAATGGATTTCAACGACAATTTGGTCAACGCAAATCTTCCGATCCAGGCGTCTTCATATTGGATCGTACTTCCGAACGGAGTGTAGACCGCCAACCCGACTTTCAATGACTCCATTTTTTTAAATCCGAAAAGGGCGTACACCGAAAAAGGAGTTCCCATGGGGGATTTTGTGCGATAACCATCACCGGATGCCGAATCTACAAACAAGGTATTCGCGAAAATGGGAGAAAACCCCGCATTGATTTCGTTCTTCTTTACAAATGCAACCCCACCAGGATTGTAAAATAAGGAAGATGCGTCCTCAGACAGTGCAGTTCCTGCAAGCCCCATTCCTTGTTGCTTTTGTCCTTGAAAATTCACTTGGAATCCTTGTGAATGAATAGTAATCACAGCGAAAACGCTGAAGAGAAGTAGTATTAATTTTTGCATAGTTGATAGAACGAAAATGCGTTAATGGCGAGTAAGATACAAAAAATCTATGAGCGCACAACAAATTTAACAATCCCGTTACTTTTTCAATTATATCCGTTAAAATTAAATTCATATCCAGGATAGATTTCATATATTGCATTACTAAACAAGTAATTATGAATGGAACCTATTTAATTTTCGTTGGAATCCTTTTGAGTTTTAACTCCAATGCGCAAAACATGGTGAATGAACCGAAAGGAAATTTTGGTGGTGACGGGAAGAATGCACCTAGCTTGCAGTTGAATGAAAATCATACTTTCGTTTACACGGATTTGACGAAAGCGTCCAAACCGATTGTTGCCGAAGGAACCTGGTCGATAGCATCAGATGAATTGATTTTAGAACCCAACTCCAAAACACGATTGAACAGACATTACACGCTTATCCGTGAAGGAATGTGTATCAAGACAAGAAAGAATTTCGCGTTTTACACCTTGTGTAATTGCAAGTAAGTTTTTATCTCAGCATGTTCAGATGACCGTTGAACACTTCATATCGGTCATCGTCCAGGTTTTTGATACGGATAGTCCACGTATAAATTCCTGCCTGGACCAATTTCCCCATGTAGGTTCCATCCCAACCTTTAGTCACGTCGTGGGATTCAAACAGCGTTTCTCCCCAACGATTGTAAATCGTGAATGAATAGTTCTGAGTATCGTAACCTGCTGTCACAACGGGAGCAAATACATTGTTAAACTCATCCCCATCAGGTGTGAACGTATTTGGAACATAGATGATACGGTCATCCTTTATTGTAAGGATCAATGAAGCTACGTCTACGCAACCATCCGGACTGGTAACAGTCAATGTGACTGTATAATTCCCGGGAACCTGCGGATAATGGTGACTCGGATTCTCGGCATTGCTATTATCCCCATCTCCAAAGTTCCAGAAATAAGAACTTCCATTGATGGAATGGTTATTAAACTGCGCATCCGTTTCCGTTTGGGAAAGCACTTGTGGGCTGGCATTGAATAACGCCTCCGGATTTGGATAAACCGTGATGTAGCTTGTTTGTGTCGTACCGGATGAACAGCCGTTGGTAGTATTCGTAAGTGTTATGGAATAAGTCCCAGCCGTATTGAACGTATGATCGACACCTCCTACTCCATTTGCAGTGGTATTATCTCCAAAGTCCCAGGCAGAAATGGTAACCGCAGGATCCGATGTGAAATGAACATTTAATGGAATACAACCACTCAAAGCATCCGCAGTAAAATTCGAATTCGGTGCAGGTTCGACCACAATATTCATCGTATTTGTTCCTCCGCAACCTTGTGTATGAACATAGGTCACCGCATGTGTTCCTACTCCGGCAATACTTGGAGTGAAAACCCCTGTTGGATTAGTAATTCCTGTACCCGACCAGATTCCTCCTACAATATCAGCCGTTAAATTTGCTGCAGTCGTTGCATTATCACAGAATGGACCCGCGGGAGTCAAATTCGGCACTATCGGATTGTTTACAGTAATAGCCATGGTTGTTGTTGAAGCACATTCCCCAATACTTGGAGTAAAAGTGTAGCTTCCGGAAGTCGTATTATCTACAACTGCGGGCGACCATGTTCCCGTAATCGAATCATTCGATATACTTGGTAAAACAGGAGCCACATCACCCGAACAAAGTGCAGGAATTGGGGTAAACAAAGGTGTTGGAGCAGGACCAACTACAATTGCAAGGGTTACAGGTAAAGTACATGACCCTGAAGTTGGAGTAAAAGTGTAATTGACTGTGCCTACAGTTGAAGTGTTAATTGTTGCAGGAGACCAGGTTCCGCTTACTCCATTATCGGAAGTGGGCAGCAAAGCTTGTGGAGTCGCATTTAAACAATAAGTAGGATGAGCTGGAAAGGTCGGTGTTATTGTAGCCAACACATTCACGGAAATAGTTCCCGGAAGTGCGCATTGGTTCACATTCGGAGTGAAAGTGTATGTTCCCGTTACGGTGTTGCTGATAGCAGCAGGTGACCACGTTCCAAAGATAGTAGGTATACTCGTTTGAGCAGGAAATGCGGGAGTGGGCTGACCGGAACAAATATCCGGAACAGCAGCAAATGCAAGTGTGACAAACGGATTGACCGTAACATTTACCGTTTCAACGGATGTGCAGCCTGTGGTGGAAGTGGCATTCAAGATAGCAACATAATTTCCGGGAGTCGGATAAGATACCGTATGTGGACCGGGACCGGTAGGATTGGAAGGAGTACCGGATCCATTCATAAAATTCCAGTTCAGGGTGCTGTAGTTGGTCGAAGTATTGCCATCAAAGGAAATCGGAGTTCCGGCACAAACTGTAAACGGACCGCCTGTAATATTGGCATCCGGACCAACAAATGTTCCTGTTCCACCCCAATTCAATGAAAATCCGTTGGTCGCATTCGTATTATTAATCAAAATAGCATAACTGGTTCCCACGGTCATATTGATTTGCTGCACATAAGCATCTTCAATACCTGTCCAGCCAACTGTTTCATTCTGGTCTGTTGAACTTGCATTCAATCCCGTACTTGCATTCGCATTGATAAAAGAGGTCGCTGTGCAACGGATAGCAGTTCTTGGTCCACAAGGATTTGCCGTACTCAATTGAAAAATGATGAAATCAATATCGTCTAGTTGATTCGCCGGAATGATATCCATTGTTAAAGTGCCCGCCGTTTGACAAGTCCAGGTGTACCAAACCGAATTGGTTTCGAAAATTCCAAAGCCGGACAAACAGGTACCTGCATTTTCATTATTATTCACTCCACCGCTCGTCAGGTTGGTGACACTGATCGAATTCTTGTTGCACAACCTTCCTGCTCCTCCGCAATCTGCAGATGCAACCGGTGGGGGTGTATAATTATTGATACATAACTGAAAAGAACCTCTTTGAGCTGCAGTCGTACTGATTCGAATCAGGTAAGTGGTTCCCTGAACCAAACCGGTATTAAACAACTGGGAATCCGGAGAACCACCCGTTCCATTCGTGCAACCACCGATTACTTGGTTCAACGGTCCGGCACAGTTTCCGGAATAGATGGCAATCCGAGGTTGTTGGATGGTAGCTCCATTAACGGATATCAATACATTGGTTCCGATAGCTACAAATGAAAACCAAACATCGGAAGTGGCAGAAGCAGTCCAACAAGGTGCTGCAGCAAATGTGCCGGCAGTGCATCCTGCGCTTGTGTATTGAGTGGTAGACGAACAGTAATTGGTCACATTACTTAATGCAAGCGCTTGGCTACAATCGTCTCCTTGAGCTTGCACTCCGGAAGCAAAAAATAGCAGCAAAACGAATAGAAGACCTCTCGAAAAACGGTGTGAATGGGTTTTCTTGTAATAGGTCTCATCCGATAAAAATGGGGGCATATTTTTCATCGACATAAGTAATAATTTGGAAGATACGAAATCTTCTTTAATATTAACGTAATCGACTGAGATAGGTTGCTTTAGGAATAAGCAGAATGAGTCTTTGATACTTAAAAGAAAATCAGCATCAAACCAATAAATATCAACAGATAAATAATCTTTAGTCCAAAATCTTTCCAAGAATAATCATATCTCCTGATTTTCTGCTCCTCAGTTTGTTTCAATTCAATTGCATCATCCTCAAACTCAACTATCAATTCCGCATAATTCGATTGATTTTCTTTACTTATGTTTTCTTTTTCACCACCTTTAATAATATCTATTTGAGAAGGGATAATAAGAGAAATAATCTGAACGATTGTCAATGCTATTAGCATTCTTGCAAAGAATCCATATCCAACTAATAACCATGTTACATTAGGAAATATGCTATTTAGTAATGAGGAATTAATAAATGAAAAATATATAATGGCTAAAAAATATATAAATAAACCAGCAAAATAAATCACCTTATTAATTCGCTGCCATACTTCACTTTTAACCTTTTCCAATTGCTTTGTGGGTATGAAAGTTAAATTCATATTGAGAATGTTCTTAGCTTCAAGAATAAAAACATCTCCTTTAATCGGCACCTTTACTCTACTTCCACGAACATCTAGATTAGTCAAATCTTCTCCATCTCTTTTAAGCCTATAACGACTTGCACCAATAAGGTATATTCTATCAAGATTATTTACATCTTCATAATCTAAATCATAGTCAACTATAAAACCAGTATATAAATTTTGCTGTCCACCATCCTCCACCAATATATCTCCATATGGAGGAAAATGAGTTTGATTTGTTTTAACAACTTCTCCATCAACCTCTCCAAGAATCCTTTTCAAATGTTTGAATTTTTTGAACCTTTTTATCTCCCCACTAAAAACATAATACCATTGATTTTGAAAACGAAAAATTTTAAAGTGTATATCCCATCTCATCAATCTTATTAATCTTGAAAATATCAATCCAATAAATCCTGCAAGGGTAAAGACAATAACTTCATGTAAAAGGAAAAAATTAAATCCTTCTTTAAAAAACCTTTCTGTTGATATCGAATATTCTGTTTTATTAGAAAACAACTCCTTGAAAATTGTTAATACATCTTCAGTATTAAACCATGGGTCATGAATAGTAATATAAAACCAATAAGAAAAGAGTTGAATTAAAATTCCAGGAATAATGCTATAAAATAATGATTTATAAATTGACTCTTTAGTTGTATACTGCTTTGAGAACTCTCCAAAAAAGAAAAATCTTTTGAAAATCAACCCAGGTATAACAACCAAAATGAATAGTAGTATAAAATCAACAGTAAAACTCACATAACAAATTTAATTGTTTTTTATTCATTTGACCATTTACCGCTTTTGTGATAATTAGAAACGGCCTGATCTAATTCATGAAGCTTATCATTATCTTGCAATACTGCATAAGCGTCATCTGAATAGAGTTTAGTCTCAGTTTTTTTGTTTAAAAATCTAATGATTAATAAAATCAACCCGAACACCAACAATACTCCTAAAGCATTGAGTACTTTTTTTTCTGTTGTCATGACTTTTCGTTTGAGGTGTGATACAAATTTAATATAATAAATATTAGCCAAATGTTAAATTTTCAATGAAACTATGGCTTGAATGAATAGTGAAATCCTTACATAGGATCTTGAATGCAAAATTAATATAGTAAAGCGTAAACTATTTATGATTTACTTAGCACTTTATAATTTACTTCCCAATACAAAACTTGCTAAAAATATTCGCCAACAGATCGTCTTCGGAAATTTGACCCGTGATACTTCCCAACCAAAACATAGCCTGACGGATGTCCATCGCGACGAAATCTCCGGTGACTTGTGTTTCCAAACCCCATTTTGCTTTTTCCAGTGCATCCTGTGTTTTTTCCAAAGCATCCAAATGACGGGCATTGGTCACAATCGTATCGGATTGCGTATTGAAGGATCCCAAGATTTGTTGGGACAACCACGATTTCAATTCTGTTATTCCACTTCCATTCTTGGCGCTGATTGGCAAGAACGGAGTTTCAAAAGTCCATGTTGCGTTTGATTGGTCTTTACGTAGATCGTATTTGTTTCCGATCACCAAAAAGTGTTTGTCCGGATAGACTTTTATCTGTTCATCCGCCCAACGACCGGTCTCTTCCGAGTTCATGGATAAATGTCCTTCAGTTGAAGAATTATCTCCACTGAAATCACTCAACATCAACACGATTTTGGCTTGCTTGATTTTATCTAACGAACGCTGAATCCCCAATGCTTCGATTTCCTCTGCTGCCTCTTCGCGAATTCCTGCTGTATCAATCAAACGGAATAAAATCCCATCAATATTCAGGGTTTCTTCAATGACGTCACGCGTTGTTCCGGCGATATTGCTCACAATTGCCCGGTCTTCACCCAACAACTGATTCAAAAGCGTACTTTTTCCGGTATTCGGTGCCCCGACGATTGCAACCGGAACTCCATTCTTCAATACATTTCCCAATTCAAAGGAATGAATGAGTCTTTTCACATAAGCCAAAACTTCCGTCACCAAAGCCAATAGCTCTGTCCGATCCGCAAATTCCACATCTTCTTCCGCAAAATCCAATTCCAATTCCACCAGGGAAGCAAAATGAATGAGCTTTTCACGCAAATCGCGCAATTCATTGGAAAAAGATCCACGCATCTGGTTCATGGCTACTTCATGCGCACGGGCGGATTCGGAAGCAATCAGATCGGAAACAGCTTCCGCCTGACTCAAATCCATTCGTCCGTTCAAGAAAGCACGCATGGTGAACTCTCCCGGTTTTGCCAATTCGCAGCCATTTGCCAAAAACAAACGGATGATTTCCTGTTGAATGAATACCGAACCGTGACATGCAATTTCAACCGTGTTTTCTCCTGTGAAACTATGTCCTTCATGAAAAATAGTCGCCACCACTTCATCCAAAACCGACCCGTCCGGATTCTTCAACCGAAGGAAATGCGCACTGTGTGAGGCTGCTTGTTCAAATGATTTACCTGCAACCTGCGACAAGATGGAAATGGCATCCTTTCCTGATAAGCGAATCAAGGCAATCGCACCCATTCCGGGAGCAGTTGATAAGGCACAAATGGTTTTTGGAGAACTCATAGTACAAAGGTAGTTATGAATTATGAATCCAAAATGAAAAAAACCTGTAGGACTGTGATTAATCGCAGTCCTACAGGTTTTAAAGAATTATTACAAATCTTTCTTCTTCAATAAATAATAAGACAATAAAAAGAACAAAAACACGTAGACCAAACTTAGAATGATCTGAATATTTGTATCCAAAATCCACGGAGTTTTACCACCCTGAGTTTTCATTGAAGCCACAATTGATTTAAAGAAAGGCATCGGAGTCAAATCAGCAAACACCTTCAATGGAAATACCTGATATACCTCTGCATTCATTATTTTACCAATAATCGTTTCAACAGGGAAATACAAAATGAAGGACACGATGGCGATTGCGGGTCTTTTCACAATGATTGCGAACAGAAAGGCAAAACTGAAATAACCCAAGGTTTGAATAAAATACAAAACGATCAAATGAATGTTCTGATACCAATCGTATGAGGTTGATTCTATCAGACCGATCACCAATCCAACAAGAGCAGTATAAAGCGTTGCTGCCAAACTCAGAAAAAACACCAGAATGAACTTACTCAAGATCACTTTCTGCTTACTCATTCCGTCAATAATATTCTGACGCATGGTTTTGTACTGAAAATCATTGGTTGTAACTACCACAACAATTACTGCAAGCAGCACATTGAAGAAACTGGCGCTGAAAGTAATATAACTCCAGATATGAGGGAAATCAAACGGATTTTCATTGGTAAACAAGGCTTTCATACCCGGTTCCAATTGGAAAAAGAAATTCATAAAATACATCCAGCCGGGAACGGTCAACATGTATACTCCAAATATGATTTTTAACGCATTAAATTTCTTTAATTTCGCGTACTCGATAGCAATTAACTCTCTCATTTGGTTAGTTTTTCTAAGAAAATGGTTTCTAAATTCTTTTGATGCGCATGCAATTCCGACAGGTAAATTCCCTGTTCCGCCAAACGTTTATTGATCAAACTTCCGTCGATTTTTTCGTTGCACGTAACAAGCAAATCCGTTTCTGTTCGTTCTGCAATGGAAATTCCCGGTATGGAATGGAGAGCCTGCTCCAATTGCTGCATATTTGCCGCACTTAGGCGAAATGCTTGTTCCTGATTCAACAAACGCTCCATTGAACCATTGTAGACCATTTCTCCTTCGCGAAGAATCACAATATGAGAACAAATAATCTGTACCTCAGCAAGGATGTGAGATGCCAGGATAATGGTTTTACCTTCTTTGGCTATATCAATAATCAATTGACGCATTTCTGCAATCCCTTGAGGATCTAATCCGTTTGTGGGCTCATCCAACACCAAAACTTCCGGGTTCGAAAGCAATGCCGAAGCAACTGCCAGTCGCTGTTTCATCCCCAATGAATAAGATCGAAAAGGTCGTTTACCACGCTCCTTCAAGTCCACCATTTCCAAAACAGAATTGATCCGTTCCTGCAAATTCGGTACGTTTTTAATGATCCCGACAACTTTTAAATTGTCGTAAGCATTCAAATAGGGATAGAAATTCGGTGTTTCCAATAAACTACCGATTCGCTTACGATTCTCGTCCTGTGTTCCGTTATTGAACCATGAAAATGATCCGCTTGTTGGATGTAGAATTCCCAATAACATGGCAAGTGTTGTCGTTTTACCGGAACCATTCGGACCAAGTAAACCAAGTACTTCTCCTTTATGAAGATTCAGGTTGATTGATTTCACTGCCTGAACCCCTTTAAAGTTCTTCACCAAGTTTTTGACTTCCAATACAATTTCTTGCTGCATAAAATGTCTTTCCGTAAAAATAGATTCTTTTTGGCAGTTGCGAAACGGAAGCGGATAAATGGTAAAATTTTATTGATATAAGGCAGAAATCGCTTTTCCGCGCTTGCTATTTCTTAAAAAGGAAAGAATGCCAGCTTAACTCCCACTTCTCAAAAGTGTAACATCTGCAAGTTTACAAAAAGAGTATTTGCCGGATCAACTAGAAGTAGTTTATGGATAGAGAATAGATAGAGCATAGATAAAGCATGGATAGAGTATGCTTAGGTTAAGAATTTAACACCCGTTTTGACTCTATTTTAGCGCTATTTTGCTTCTAAAAGAAGTCCTTTCTTCTGGTTTCTTGACTCCAACAAACCCATCACTTTATGCACACAATCGTAAAATTCTTTAGAAAAATAATTCGTAATTCGTATCCCGATAGCTATCGGGACGTAATTCGTAATGAATCTAATCCCGCTTATTCTGAAAAAAGTCAATCATCAATTGGGAACATTCGTTCTCCATCGGACCTTTACTCACAACTGTTCTGGGATGATACAATTCATTTTGGAAACGTCCGGCACCGCGTTTTTCATCACGTGCAGCGAAAATGATCTTGTCCAATTGCGACCAGTAAAGTGCTCCGGCACACATGACACAAGGTTCGAGTGTAACATAAAGCGTACAATCTTTCAGGTATTTCGCTCCCAGGTATTCCGAAGCAGCCGTGATGGCTTGCATTTCCGCATGAGCAGTCACGTCGTGAAGACGCTCTGTCAGATTATGTGCCCGGGCAATGATCTGGTTTTTTACAACGACAACGGCACCAACCGGGATTTCTCCCAAATCAAAAGCCTTTTGCGCTTCCATATATGCCTGACGCATAAAATACTCGTCGTTGTAAGGAGAAATCATGAATTACTTGCTAAGAGATACTTCAAAGGTCTTTGTCCAGTACTTTCCGGTCATGTACAATTTCTTGGTGAGCTTGTTGTATGCGATTCCATTCAGAACATCTCCGCCATTCTTCCCGCGAACCACCAATTCATTCGCATCGATTTCTTGCAAGACTCTTCCGGTTGTCGGCTCGATAACTAATACTGTTCCGCTTTGGTACACATTCGCATAGATCTTTCCGTCGATATATTCCAACTCGTTCAGTTGGATCCTTGGACCTGTATTATCGTATACTTCAATTACGCGCGTTGCCTGGAATGAAGAAGGATCACGGAAAGTAATCCGTTCCGAACCGTCCGACATGATGATGGATTTTCCATCGTTACACAATCCCCATCCCTGACCCACATACGTGAATTCATTCTTCAAAACCATGGTTTTCTTGTCGTATACGAAACATTTGCTGTTCTGCCAGGTAATCTGATACAAAAGGTCTCCCAAAATGGTAATTCCTTCTCCAAAATAGGTTGCATCCAACCCATTCTTCGGTTCACTGAAAGCGCCAGTTTCCAAAGAAACCGGTCCAACCAATGTTTTCCCTTGCTGACCCGGATCTCCCGTTCCTTCATACAATTGATTTCCATCAAACTCGTATCCTTGGGTATAATTCTCTGCATTGTGCGGGTATTCCTTCACGATCTTAGTGAATACCAATTCCGGTGTGATGTCAGATACTACCCGAATGTTGATGGAATTATCCAAAGAGGTTCCATCCTTGAATGTGGAACGCAAAACCAATGACCTCGTTCCAACTCCGTAATAATTCGTTTTCATCGCGACAGTCCGGGTTTGCATTTTAGGGTTATCCCAAGTTTCAAAAACCGAATCATTGTAAAGCAACTCCACTTTCACCAAACCTGCAGGAATGGCAAACTTTACCGGAACTTCGGTTCCATAAACTACCTGGAGATCACCCGGAGTTTGAAATTTAGCCAATTCCGTATCTTCCGTTGTTGGTCCTCCGCAATTTTTTAGCATTGGCACAAGAATAAATGCTGCCAAGACCAAAATGAGGAGTGCAATGATTCCGTATCTTCTTTTCATAGTTAAATGAGTTTCAAAATATCTGATGCATTTATTCCGGAATGTGTTTCGGTATAAATGACTTCGTGATTACTTATTAGAATTGCTTGCGGAGATTGGTGTTCTACTTTTGTCACAGCTTCAATCTCAGCAGAGATTGGTCTGTATGCTATTAAATCCAAATAAACGCAAATTGCTCTTTCCGGATCCATATTGTTCTCAAACCGATTGAGTGCCATGGAAGAAATACTACAACGTGTACTGTGTTTGAAAAACAAGACTGGTTTTGCTCCCGAGGATTTCAACAACTCGTGGAATTGTTCCGAACTGGTCAATTTCACCCATGGAAATTCGACCTTTTGTTTACTTGAAAAAAGTCCCATCTTAGAAATTCACTCCTTTAAATTGTTTCAGGAAACGCACGTCATTCTCCGAATAAAGTCTCAAATCGTTTACTCTGAACTTTAATTGGGCGATCCGTTCAATTCCCATTCCGAAGGCAAACCCGGTATAGACCTCCGAATCAATTCCGGAAGCTTCCAATACATTCGGATCAACCATTCCACATCCCAAAATTTCCAACCAACCCGTGTATTTACACACATTGCATCCTTTTGAATTACAAATAGTACAAGAAACATCTACCTCTGCACTTGGCTCAGTAAAGGGGAAATAAGATGGTCGAAGTCGGATCTTTGCCTTGTCTCCAAATAAGGATTTCGCAAAATAATCGAGTGTTTGCTTCAAATCGGCGAATGAAACGTTTTTATCAATGTATAACCCTTCTACCTGGTGGAAAAAACAGTGTGCACGAGCTGAAATTGCTTCATTGCGGTAAACTCTTCCCGGAGAAATAGTTCGAATCGGAGGAGTTGAAGATTCCATTACACGAACCTGAACGGAAGAAGTATGTGTTCTCAACGCCATTTCGCGTTCACCTTTCTCAATGAAAAAGGTATCTTGCATATCTCTCGCAGGATGCTCCGGCGGGAAATTCAACGCGGAGAAATTATGCCAGTCGTCTTCAATTTCCGGACCTTCCGAAACCGAATAACCGATGCGTTCAAAAATGGCAATGATCTCACTGCGAACAATCGAAAGCGGATGTCTTGCTCCCAAAAGAATCGGTTCAGCAGGTCTGGTAACATCCACATCTGAATCGGCTCCCTGAATCGTTTCCAGATTTTCTTTGGAAACCATCCATTTTTCTTCAGCCAGGATTCGCAAACCATTCAAAAGTTGTCCAACTTCCTTCTTTTCCTCATTTGGAACGTTCTTCAATTCACCAAAAAGATTTTTCAATTCTCCTTTGGAACCCAAAAAGTGAATCCGGAATGCTTCGACAGAATTGAGGTCTGTTACGGCATAATTTTCAATAGCTTCCTTAGCTGCAGCGATTTGCTCTTTCATTCTTCTTTTACAACCTTTTTACTTTCTAAACGTCTTTCTAAAAAAATATTACCAGAAATGTAACTTTTTCTTTTAATTTGATGTTTAAAAACATACTTTTTCAAGCAACGAAGTTACGAAATTGTGGAGAATCAGATTATAATCCCAAAAAGATTATATTTACAACGAAAAAAAACAACACTATGAACAAAATGGTACGTAACATTGGATATTTTTCTTTGATTTCAATACTTATTGTATTGTCTTCCTGTAAGAAAGATCCTTCTGTATTAAAGGTTTTTGTGCGTTCAAACAGCAATGAATTGGTTAATAATGCGAAGGTTGTCATTATCGGGGATGTAAACTCTGATCCTGCGACACCTGCTTATGTAGATACGGTTCAAACGAACTCATCCGGTTTTGCATACTTCGACATGGAAGACTTTTTTAGCAAATTAGGTAAGAAAGAGACGACAGGTTACTTTGATGTACTGGCAAAAATTGATACAAGACAAGGATCGGGATATATTCGCTGCCGAGCGCGTATCACCAATGTGATCACAATTAATCTTGAACCTTAATACTCTAAAACACCGAATAACATGAATACAATTATTAAATCTGCATTTTTCGGAGCACTTATTATTGGTATGGGCGTCATTTTCTCTTCTACTGGTTGCAGAAAGAAAAAAGACACCATTGCTTATATTTATGTTCTTGATGCTCAAAACGCACGAGTAGCAGGAGCAGAAGTTGTGCTGAAAGGCGAATCAACGGTTCAAAATTCACCACCGGTTGTTCTTTTTGACACAGCATATAGTGATGGTTCCGGAGTTGCTACTTTCAACTTCAATGATGTATACCAATTAGGACAAGCTGGAGTAGCTGTCTTGAATATCGAAGCTAGAAAAGATGCGCTTTCAGGTGAAGCGATTATCAAAATAGAACAGGAAAAAGAAAACGAAGAGACTGTATTTATCCAGTAACTCCTCATTCCCATAATTTTAGACCCTGACTCCCGTTTGTACGGGACGTCAGGGTTTTTTATTCATGCAAAATTCAAAAAGGAACATCCGCAACGCACTTTTATTCATTTGAAAAGGGAGCTTCTCTTTTTATGTTGGAAATTGGAGCTATAAAACAAGTGTACTATGTTATCACGTTCAATTTTGACTTTAGCTATCGGAGCAACGTTAATCGGTATCGGTTCTTGCAGAAAGAAAGAAGATACGATTGCGAAGATCTATGTGCTGGATTCAACCAATAGCCGTGTAGCCGGTGCAACGGTGGAACTAATAGGTGAAGAGACCCCAGGTTCTACCGGTCATGGATCAATCAGAGATCCGAAAGTAACAACGACCAATGAGCAGGGTGAAGCCACATTCAATTACAACGATATCTATCAGTTGGGGCAATGTGGTGTAGCCGTATTTAAAATAAAAGCAAGCTTGGGTGGTGCCGTGGGAAACGGCATCATCAAAGTTGAGCAAGAAGAAACATCTGAGGAAACGGTTTTTATTTAACCAATCTATTTTATCAAAAAAAAGTCGGGGCGAAAAATTTTTCGCCCCGACTTTTTTTTATTCTGTTAACTCATATTTGTACTTCTTCCCTTTTTGAATCGCGGGAATACCTTCCTTCAACCACAAGGGTTCCGGTTTATTCAACAAATAGAAATCAAAAAACTGACGCATTCGGATACTGAGGTCCATTCTATTCGCCGGCTTCATCAAGTTGTGATCATCCCCATTGTAGTTCAGGAGCCAAACAGGTTTTTGAAGTCTGCGCAAACCGGTGTACAGTTCGATTCCCTGGTACCATGGAACTGCCCCGTCTTCATCGTTATGCATGATCAGCAAAGGCGTTTTCACCTTTGGCAAGCCGAAGATCGGGCTATTCTCCACATACAGCTCCGGTGAATCCCAAATTGTTTTTCCGATCCTGCTTTGAGAATGCTCGTATTGAAACTGCCTGCTGTATCCGGAACCCCAACGGATTCCGCCATAAGCTGAAAACATATTTCCAACCGGAGCCCCAGCCATTGCCGCTGCGAAACGGTCTGTCATGGTGATCAATTGTGCTGTTTGGTATCCACCCCAACTTTGACCTTGCAGACCCATTCTTTTCGAATCCACATTCGAATAGTTCTTTAAAACGGCATCTGTTCCACTCAAAATACAATCGTACGCACTATTTGCGGGATGACCGGCTACGTAACGGATATTCGGAATGAAGACCACGTATCCTGCAGAAGCATATTCTGTTGGATAAATAATGGAAGCCGTTGGTTTTGGAGCATAGTGATTGTGAATATCATCCGAATACATTTCGTAGTAATAAACCAATAAGGGATATTCCTGATTCACATCAAAATTTTCAGGTTTATACACCAGGCCTTCCAATGGAATTCCGGAATAACTCGTCCATTTGATCAATTCCACGGTAGACCAATTGTATTGACTTTGCTGAGGATTCGCCCGGGAAATTTGAGCTATTTCAGCTCCCGGTCTGGTTGTCGCGAATAAATCCGGGAAATCACTATTGGAAGAACGGTTGAAAATGAGCTGATCTGCCTTTTTCGCCTTTAAAAAATTAAAATAGTGATGATTCGACCCCGAGATCAATTCAAAGTTCGGATTGGAGAAAGAACCTTTCACCCGGTAGACATCCATCATTTTGCTTAGCTTACTGAAACGTGTCAAGATCGTGCTTTCCGGATAATAGCGCACGGAATCCGGATTCAGATTGAATAATGAATAGGTATAATTGGTATCCATATCGGAATTCTGCAAGATAGAAGTGATAGAACGCACCGTCTTTGAGGCAATATCATACGACAAGATATCCTTATCCGACTGAATAAACAGATTCCCGTCGTTTGGTCCCCAACCAATTATTCCTTGTGGCTCATCGTCCTCTATCATTCCGTTTTTATCCTCAAAGAAATTTCCTTTCCAACTGCATGTGAGACATTCCTCTATCTGGGAATCTACATCCATCAAATAATAATTCTTTGCGCGTTCATTCCAAAACACAAACTGTTTTCCACCTGGAGACAAGAAGCCTCTCGTAAATGTTCGTTCTCTCAATGTGCTGATTTTCCCATCCGAAACCCGGATCAGGTAATAATTGGTCGGATTGATCGTATGCCAGGTTGCATAACGGTACATGGCATCGCAATTCGCCAAAAGGACTTGTTGGTCGAATCTTTCAGTTGACTGAACAAACAAGCTGTCATTTCCGAGCACCACTGCCTGTCCGGAATTCAAATGATAAACCGCCAAATTGGTTCTGCTTTGGTCTCTTTTCAATTCAACCAATTGCTGAGGCTGCAGGCGGTCATCTTTCCAATGCCACAAATCCACTTTTGATTTTTCACTTTCCAGTAAACTGTCTTTGACCGGTTTTTCAGGTCTGTCGGCAACTCCGAAAAAGACATCTGTATCATTGTTATTCAAATACGGTTTGAAATTGGACGATAATACCTCCTCATTTGCGAATTGCATGGAAGTATCAATCAATTGTTTGAATTCCTTGGTATCCGGTCGAATGACAAATAAGGACCACCGTTTATTGCTTGCTGTATCCACAGTAGCCAACCCAAGCAGCGAATTATTCTTTCCGGAGAAATTGATTCCCGCGTATTCCGAAACACGTTTCTTGTCCATCCAGACTTCTTTCTTCGAGAAATCATAAATCCCCAAACGGACGGAATCCTTTTTAAACTTTTCCTGTTGCACGAAAACGGTGTAATTTCCGTCCTTACTGAGTTCAAACTGGGTAACATTTTTAAAACACTTTTTCTGCTTGGAAATCGGATCGATCAAGGTGAGCAATTTCCCATCCGTCTTGATCTTTCCTTTTTTCTTCTCGTGCTTTTGTTCCTTTTTTGCTTCACCCTTCGTCAAATAACCTTTCGGCCATTCATTCCTGGTAGAAAGAAAGGCAAGTGCATTCCCTTTTTCAGACAATTTGAATTCTTTCACCTGATCGAATTTCACCAGCGAATCGTTTTGAACAAACCAGATTCCCAATGAATCTTTCGGCCATTTGTCCTTATTCACTTTTGCCAACTCGGCTTTCCTCAACGTATCGAATCCGGGATGAATTTTAAAGACAATATAATTTCCGGTTTCATCAAATTTGGGCTCATATCCGCGTGCAACCGAATCCTTTTTCCCCGACGCCAAATTCACCAAATACAAATACCCATCACCCCGGTAAGGTTTGATGGAATAAACACTAAACCTTCCATCTTGAGAAAGTTGTACATCCCCTATTCTATTCCAGGAATTATACACCTCCGGACCAAGAATTTTCTTCTGCCCAAAAGCATTTACTCCCAAAATTAGCGCGATTAAAACACTGAGTCCAACTGATACTTTCATGAAATCCGGATATTTTTAAACTAAAGGTTAAATATAAATACTTAATTTGTGACAGAAATAATAAAACAATGATTCAGCGAAAAGGAATATTCGTTCTACTATATATGCTTTGGGTATTTCAATTTTCCGCATTTTCCTTTGAAATTCCGAAATCCAACCTGGATTCCAAGAATGTTTGTTCTACGCGACCTGCATCCGTCATTGAATTATTCAACATCATCGATCCGGTAGAAAAAACGGATGATGCAACCGATCTGAACGGAAAAAAAGCAGGTAATTCGGATAAAAAAGCAATCGCAGGAGATAGTATCACGGTATTGAAACTTTTAAAGGAAGCACAACCCATTGCCCATTCCGATTACAAGAAAGCGTTCAAACTGACCACCAAAGCGATGCAAATTGCCGAAGGAACCAAAGACAAGGAACTCATCGGAAGAGCGCAAAACACCATGGGGAACTTGTATTGGTTTTCCGGAGATTACAATCACGCTTCGGAATATTATATCAACGCACTCAAGAATTTCCAAAAGACCAAAAACACGGGGCAAATTGCCGAATGTTATCGAAACATCGGGTGGATTTATCTTGGTCAAAAGAAATACGATCTGTCTGAAGAATACTTATTGAAATCGTTGCAACTGAACATTAAAATTGATGATAAGGAACGTATCATTATCAACTACGATGATTTGGCAAACTTGTATCTGACTTCCAAGCAATATGAAAAAGGACTGAAATCGTGTGAGAAGTCCATCGAACTAGCAAAAAACAGCCAACGTATTGATGCAATCGGAACTATTCATATTACAACGGGTCTTTTAAACTATGACTTAAATCGCTTACCTGAAGCAGAAAAAGAGTACAATGCCGGAATTGCGATTCTGTCAAAAGTTGACAACGAATCCTACAATTTATGTTTGGGTTATCTGGGTTTAGGAAAAGTGAAGAACCGACAATCCAAATCATCAGAAGCACTTCCCTTATTCGAGAAAGCCATTTCACTTGCCAAAGCACATAATTTTCCTCCCGAACTCGCCGAAGGATATTATCTGGCAGCCAAAATCTATCGGTCTCAAAAAAAATTAGACAAGGCTTTTGAATACATGGAGCTTTACTCAGAAACCAATGATTCTGTCAATGCCCGGAACAACCGCGATTACATTCAGGAAATGGGTGCGAAACTGGAGTATGAACAAAACAAACTTCAAATAAAGAACCTGGAGCAGGAACAAAAGTTGTCGGATGCTGAACTGGATCGCGAACGCAACTTCAAGATCTTTCTCTTCGTCGTCATTTTCTTTTTATTTCTTCTCGGATTCTTTATCTATCGTTCCTTTTTGCGGAAGAAGAAAGACAATGAATTGATTGCAAGGGCTTATCTGGAAATTGAGATCAAGAACAAGGATATTTCAGACAGTATCGAATATGCCTTGCAAATCCAACAAGCGAGATTGCCTCAAATCAAATCCATCCAGGACTGCTTCCCGGAATTTTTCGTGATGTACCTTCCAAGGGATATCGTGAGTGGCGATTTCTATTGGTTCACCGAAACGGAAAATGGCAAAAAGATCTTCGCAGTTTCGGATTGTACAGGACATGGAATTCCCGGAGCCTTCATGAGTATGATGGGAATTGACGGTTTGAATTATGCCATCCTTGAAAAACGCATTGAAAGTTCGTCCCAGATCCTGAATCATGTCAATAAGTTCATCATTGAATCCTTGAAACAAGATTCAGCAGATACCATTAAGAATAAAGATGGGATGGACACGGCAATCTGTATTTTTGAAAAAGATCTGAGCAGTGTAAAATATGCAGGAGCTAACAGACCTCTGTGGTTGATCCGCGACAAGGAACTGATTCAATATTCACCCGATAAAATGTCTATCGGAGGGAACAATTATTCCGATTACGAATTCAATGAAATCACCATTCCACTTCAAAAAGGGGATTCCATCTACTTGTTCTCTGACGGATATCCCGATCAGTTCGGTGGTGAACGAAACAAGAAATTCATGACCAAAAATCTCAAGCAATTGCTGTTGGCGATTAATCACCTTTCTGCCAAAGAACAGGAAGAAATCCTTCAGACAAGTTTACAGAACTGGAAAGGATCCTTTCCGCAAATCGATGATATCATCCTAGTAGGAATCAAACTTTAATCTTATGAAAATCACGCTCGTTGTTTTGTTGTTCTTTTTTACAACTCAATTATCAGCTCAACACGGTCCGGTATTTCCACAACCGATAAAACTGGAACAAACTACTACCAAATTCGTGTTCAATGGTCGATTGACAGTAGATGAGACGCAAATTCCGAAGGATCTGTTTCCTTATTTTCAGGAATTATTCGGGAGACAATTCATCCACCTGGAAGCAGTTCCCTCTAAACAGGCAACGATCCGCTTGAATCGGATCCAGACCTTTGTTTATACCGAAGGCTACAACTTGACTGTCTCCAATTCCGGAATTGACATTCAATACAGCAATGACGAAAGTTTGCGCAATGCATTCCAAACCCTGAACCAATTGATACAAAACCCCAGAGAACTTGCCGGAGTAACTGTTTCGGATCAACCCGCGTTTTCCTACCGGGGTGTTCACCTGGATTGCAGCCGTCACTTCTTTACCATCAACGAATTGAAAAAGTTTATCGATCAGATGGCTAAGCTGAAATTCAATCGTTTTCACTGGCATTTGACGGACGACCAAGGCTGGAGAATTGAAATCAAGAAATACCCGAAACTTACAAGCGTCGGAGCTTGGAGAGATAGTACTTTAATCGGTCATTTTAGTAAACAACCAGTTGAATACGACCATCAAAAATACGGCGGATTCTATACACAGGAAGAAGCAAAAGAATTAGTCCGGTTTGCACAAATCCGCGGGATTGAAATCATTCCGGAAATCGAAATGCCGGGACATGCGCGAGCTGCATTGGCTGCTTATCCTGAACTGAGCTGCACCGGACAACAACTTCCGGTGGTCGGAACCTGGGGAGTATTTGATGAAGTATTCTGCAGTCAGGAAAAAACGCGGTCGTTCCTGAAAGATGTCTTGGACGAGGTGATGGAAATCTTTCCTTCGCATGTCATTCATATCGGTGGTGACGAATGCCCGAAGGTGAATTGGGAGAAATGTCCTAAATGCAAGTCAATCATGACCGAAAACAAGTTGAAAACAAGCCATGAACTTCAAAGCTTCTTCATCCGGGACATCGAGAAGCACGTCAATGAAAAGGGAAAAGTGATCATTGGTTGGGATGAAATCCTGGAAGGTGGTTTGGCTCCAAATGCACAAGTGATGTCCTGGCAAGGAGTGGAAGGTGGAATTGCAGCCGCAAAACAAAAACACTCGGTTGTCATGACTCCGACTTCCTATTGTTATTTCGATTATTATCAAAGCGGACACCCATCAGAACCATTGGCTATCGGCGGGTATTTACCCCTGGAAAAGGTATATCAGTTCAATCCTGTAAACCGATTGGAAGAGGAGTATAAGCAATACATCCTGGGTGGACAGGCCAATCTCTGGACCGAATATTTACCAAACATTCAGGCGGTTGAATACAACGCATTTCCGCGATTGGTTGCCATGGCGGAAGTATTGTGGAATAAAAGTAAAGTTCCTTACTCCGATTTTGTAGAAGCACTTTCAAATTACTATCTGCCGCAACTGCGAAATGACGGAGTTCGTTTTTCCACTTCCTTTTTAGATCCGAAACTGGAAATCAGACCTTATAAAACCGGAATCAGTTATGGTCTGATCAAACCAGTCAATGAGGTCGTTTTTTCATTGAACAACGAACTAGTAACCGGAATTAATATCGAAAGAACACCGCAAGTTCAGGAACACCGTTATTTGATCCATTCCAATATTGGCGACCAGGAACTCCGTGTTTGTGATTATACCTTTACTTCACATTTGGCATTGGGGAAATCGGTGAAATTTGATACCCAACCACATGAAAAATACAATCACAACGGAAATCTGGGATTGACTGATGGTGTTATCGGTGGAATTCCGTGGAAAGGAGATCAATGGTTAGGATTCAATGAAGATACCATCCAATTTACCTTGGATCTGGAAGAGGTTACCAAGTTCAATCACCTTCAGATAGGAACCTTAAACGATCCCGGATCCTGGATCTACCGACCCGAACGGTTTCAGATTCAGACCAGTTCCAATGGAAAAAAATTCAAAAACGTCGCTAAATCAAAAATGAATGGAGACCTCATCGAAGTAAAGAAGAAAATGAAAGCACGTTACGTCAGAGTACTCATTTACAGCAAGGAATTGATTCCTCCGGGGCAAACCGGTGCCGGTTTCACTCCATGGACCTTTATTAACGAACTAATCTTATCGCGATGAAAATAGAAATTTGTGTTGGCACCCTGGAGGCCGCAAGAATCGTTAGTAAACTTCCAATAGACCGCATCGAAACCTGTGTTGCGCTGGAACAGGGTGGATTAACTCCATCAAAAGCGATGGTCAACTGGATCCAAAACACCTTTGACCTGGAACAGCATGTGCTCATTCGTTTAAAAGCGGGTGGGTTTGTTTACAACTACGACGAAATCGTGGTGATGCGTGATCAGATCCTGGAAATGAAGGATACCGGAATCAAAGGATTGGTTGTGGGGGCTTTGACGAAAGATTTCAAATTGAACGTGGAAGCTTTGGAAACCTGGAAGCGCACTGCTCCTCCCATTGATTTCACCTTTCACCGGGCATTCGATTCGATTGATGACTGGAAGACCGCAATGGACCAGCTCATAAAAATGGGTTTTAAACGGATTTTGACCAGCGGATCTGATCAAAGTGTGGCTCACGGAATAAAACGTCTGAAAGAGCTCGTTTCGTATGCAAATGGCCGGATAGAAATTATGGCTGGCGGTGGAGTGAAGGAAGAATTGATCCCGGAACTTAAAGAAACCGGTATTGACGCTGTCCATTTTTCGGGAACATCCAAAGTAAAGGTCGAATCCGGAACAGCTTTTGAAGAAACGCTCCTGCTTCCGGATGAAAATAAACTCGCTGAAATTCTGGCAACTATTCAAGGATAATTTTATGATATCGCGATATCATGAAAATTCTTCTACGACAATAAAAAAGCCCTGACACCACAATGGTATCAGGGCTTTTATAATTTTAGAATCTAAGACCTCAAGACTCGGATCTAGTCCTAAAGTCTTGAGGTCCCAATATCCTGACGTCTCTTTAATTCTTAATCAACTTGAAAGACTGGGTTGCTCCACCTACTTCGATATTCAGGAAGTAGATTCCCTGCGCTTCAGTAGAAATATCGAATGTGATTCCACTGGTTGTCTGTGGTTTTTCCTCGCGAACCATTCTTCCGGTTACGTCGCGGATCACAAATGATTTCAAATTCACTTCTTTATTGAAAGAAACCGTGATTTTTCCATTGGAAGGATTCGGGTAAACCGAAACATCCTCGAAGTTCAAATCGTCAATTCCCAAATTCGAGATAGTTACACAAGCACTTGTATCTGTACAGCCGCTTTTTGTAACGATTACTGCATAAGATCCATTTGCAGGTGCAATAAATGATTGGCTGGTAGCTCCGGCAATCACACTATTTCCTGTTCCGCAATTGATCCATTGGTATTGCGCAGTACCCTGAGCCGAAGAAATCGTCGTTCCGGCAACAGTAGTATTCAGGTTCAGTGTTGTCTGAGTAACTGTTACCGTGACACAAGTTCCTGCAGTGACACAACCTCCTTCTCCTCTTACGAAATAAGTTCCCGGAGTTGATACATTGATGGATGTTCCTGAACCGGCAGCAGTTCCACCGCATGTTCCGGAATACCATTGCCAAGCAGTTGCATCATTCAATGTTCCGGCAGTTACAGACAAGGTTGTTGAACCGGCAGGACAAATAGTCGTTGTTCCTCCAATAGTTGCAGCTGTAGGAGGCGTACAAGGAGTTGAAGGAGTATAACAGATCTCCAATCCCCATGAGCTCAATGCTCCACCATCTTGATTGACTGCATCTGAAATCGTTAAAGTCCAAGCTCCACTCATGTTTTGTCCATCAAAAGCAGACAATGCCGCTGCCGGGATGTAAAAACCTCCACCAACCGGCGGACAAGGAAGTGTTGCTGTTGAAGCCTCATCATCAAAATTCAGATTGAAATCAGCTTCATTATTACATGGATTGACCATCAAATTAACGATGGTTCCAGTAGGGCTTGTCAATTTTATAGTCAAATCACTGATGTAGGAATGTGTTCCAGCCAAGTTCACCACATTGATATCGTTGATTGTTCCTCCCGTTGCGATATTCAAAGTAGAAGTAACTGTTGGTGTTCCTGAAGCAGAAATGGTAACAGGCACATTCGTTGAATTGAATGTCATACAAGAAGCAGTTGTAAACGAGAACGTTGTTGATGCTACCGGAGCAGAACATGAATTCAATGTTTCAACTTTCCAAAAATAGGTTGTAGCCGGACTTAATAAAGTAGCCGTATATGTTGGAGAACTTAATCCTGTTGCACTTTCAACAATGTTTGTAAAGGCTGCATCTGTTGCAATCGTAATATTGAATTGCACCCCAATTCCAGCATTCGTCCAACTCATTACCGGACTTACCGGAACATTTGTTGCAACATTAGCAGGACTGGATAAAGTGGAAGCCGCCACACCAGAAGTGGAAATCAAGACCGTACCATTTGTAAAGTGTCCTCCGGAAGTGGAAGTTCCATTTACTGTCAAACTATAAGTTCCCGGTGTTGCACCTACTGTATTTGAAATGGTCATTGTTGCATTTGTTCCCGGAGTTGCCGGATTTGGAGAGAAAACCACCGTCGTTCCGGCAGGATTTCCTGTTGCAGATAAAGTAACCGGATCTGTGTAAGAACCAATTTGTCCGACAACTACCGTAAACACAGCATCTGTTCCCTGACATGCAGAAACACTTGCGTTCTGAAAATTCAAGGTGTAATCATTGGTTGCTGCAGTGATTGCGAAAACATTGTTTGAAACATCGAAGAATGTTCCGTTCTCACAGATTACCATAATAATTGCAGTTGTAGTCGCAGTATTTGGTACTGTAATTAGTTGAGATCCGTCATTCGGAACGTTATTGGCAATTACGGAAAACGTAGCACCACCATCTGTGGAAATCATGACATCCACATTCGCACAGGCAACCGGTGCAATATCCGTATTTGCTACAGACCAGGTTACAGTTTGAGTTGAATTCCCCGGCCAAGTAATTCCTGTTGCAGTTGGGTAATTTACAATGAACGGTCCAGCTGTACTAGTTGTTGTGATCACTAAATCCTCGTGATCGTTACACCCACCATTCGCTTCGTTATCCCTAACAGTACAACGGAAATTCATTGTTCTGCTCACAGTTGGAAGAACTTCCCAAGTGAAAGGTCCGTTAGACATCAAACTTGCAATAGAAGGGAAATAACGTGTTCCGCTTACAGAAGGAGTTCTTGAACGGAAATTTGGTCCGTTTGTAGACGTACCAACCGGAGGTTGCGTGGAATTTTGGTTATCCATTTGCTCCCAGCAATACGTCAATACATCTCCGTCAGGATCTGTTGCTGTTGCTGTCAAAGCGAAAGGAGTATTTGCAGGAATTGTTACACTTCCGACACTTCCCGTAATTGTTGGAGCGGATTGACTTGGGATAGCAGTTGAAACAGCGCAACTATTTCCACCTCCATTAATGAAAACATGCATTTCATTCATATTCACTCCATGGAAGTGATCATCAGAATTCGCTTGAACATTTTGTGGAGAACAAATCCCGGCATAAGCCATGATTGAACTACCGGAACCAGGTTCCATTGCAGTTGCACCATTTGCATTTCCTGAACAAGAACCGGCATTTCCTCTGAAACTATGATTCCCGGAAAACTGATGCCCCAATTCATGTGCTACATAATCAATATCGAAAGGATCACCTACAGGAGCTCCGGAACCGGTTACTCCACTTGCTTTCTGGCTATTATTGCAAACAACTCCCAAACCGGCTAGTCCACCCGAATTTGTTCCGAAAACGTGTCCCACGTCATAGTTTGCAGCACCAATGTTTGTGTTGGTATAAGTTTGGTTCTGATTGATCATCGTTCCCGGGGTTCCGTTTGTAAACGGATCCGTTCCTGAGTTTGTAAAGATCAATATGTTATTGTTCGCTATGATCGTCATTGTTACCGCCAGATCACGCATGTAAACACCGTTCACACGATTCATGGTTGTTACCTGAGCAGCTTGTGCCAATACAACTGTTCCTCCGTGGAACGTGGTGTATTCTCCGGTTGCTGACAATGCTAAACGGTAGGTGCGTTTGGTACAGTTACCAAAACTTTTCACGATACCATCTGTCGATCCTTTGATCTCAGTCGGGAATTGTTCTTCCAAATGACATGAGAAGGTTTTGTCGGTTGTAAAATCTGCTCTGGAATAAACCACATAGTTTTCTATATCACCGCCTCCAAAAGAATAGGGATCAATGAACAAGCTCGGTTTTCCCGGAATCAATGTCATGGCGTGAAACCCTTGTGGAGTCAAATCAAATTTGACAACCTCGCCGGAATTATCCATTGCAATACCATCGTAAGAACGGATTTCAGGGAATTGAGCTGCCAAACCTAAAGACATGGTTTCATTTTCATGAACCTGATAACTTCCTACAGTACCATCCGGTTTCGGAAGTTCAATAAAAACGGGGATATAATTCGGATCATCCATGCGCTTCACCTGCGATAAAACCTGATGCATGCTTGCCACATCCAATTTAAAGGTCAAGAATTTTGTTGGCTTAATGTAACGAGTCCCACTTATTGGAATCTCATTTTCTGTAATCATTTTCCAGGTACCTTTTTTCAGCTGTGTCGTCTGGGAAAACCCAATCGAACATAGCGATACACTAAGGAAAAACATACTGGAGAGTATAGCTTTTCTTTTCATAAGAGAGTAATTTGAGCTCTGAATTTACTATTTAAATCCTTAAATCAAATCACTTTTAACTTATAAGATTGAATTCTCAGAATGTCTTTGCTGGTTTATCGGTCATTTCAAATACCAGTTTTGCGCCATTTTTCACGCTTTGGAAGTTTAATTTGAAATCTTTCATTTTCACTCCATTCAGGTAGACCGCTTTCACATAACAGCTTTTTTCACTTTGGTTCTTTGCTGTGATATCGATCGTGGCTCCATTCTCCAGGTGAATTTTTGCAGTTTGAACCAAGGGACTTCCTAAAATGTAGTCATCCGAACCCGGACAAACTGGATAAAACCCAAGCGAACTGAAAATGTACCACGCACTCATTTGTCCGCAATCATCATTCCCACTCAATCCATCAATTTTTGGAAGATACTTCGTTCTCAGTACCTGACGGATATACTTTTGAGTCAAATCCGGTCTTTCAACCCAATCAAACAAATAGATCACATGATGGGACGGTTCATTTCCATGAACATAAGAACCCATGATCCCTTCCCGCGTAATGTCTTCCGTGTGTTCAAAGTATTTGTCCGCAAGTTGCATGGTAAATAAAGAATCCAGGTGCGAAGCAAAGCGTTTTTTTCCACCCATTAGTTGAATCATGGATTCCACCTGATGAGGAACATATAAGCTGTAGTTCCATGCATTTCCTTCAATGTAGCCGGCCTGATGAGTCTCCAGTGCATCAAACTTATCAATGAATTTTCCTGAACTCAGTTTAGCACGCATAAAACCGGAATTGGGGTCATAAACATTTTTGTAATGTTCACTTCGCTCAAAGAATTCTTCGTAAATATCCATGCGTTTCAGACCATAAGCCAACTTGGCAATTGCCCAATCGTCGTAAGCATATTCCAATGTTTTGGAAACAGAACTTCCACTTTTGTCTTCCGCAACATACCCCAAATCCATATAGGAATCGATCCCTTCGAAATAACGGGTTCGTGCAGTTTGTACACAGGCATTCAGTGCTTCGTTATAATCGATTCCATCTAACCCTTTATTATAGGCATCTGAAATAACAGAAACGGAGTGATACCCGATCATACACCAATTTTCATTGGCATAATGCGACCAGATCGGCAACATTTTCTCTGCACTTTGATGCTGATGAGCTATCATGGACAAGACCATGTCTGTATTCCGTTTCCGCTGAACCAGATTGAACAATGGGTGCAAAGCCCGATAGGTATCCCAAAGTGAAAAGGTGCTATAATTCAATTGATCGTCCGGATTACGGTAATCTGAAAAATCCAACCCGCGGTAAAGCCCGGAAACATCCTGGTAAACCGTAGGTCCCAAACAAGTATGATAAACCGCCGTATAGAAATTCGTCAGATCTCCTTCATTCAGCATTTGAACTTCGTACTTATTCAATTCCTGACTCCACAAATCTTCTCCTGCTTTTTTGTAATCATCAAAATTCCAGTTAGGTGCTTCAGTGGTCATGTTCAACAAAGCGCCTTCCATACTTACATTCGACATCGCAACCTTTAGAAGGAGTTCTTTGGATCCATCCAGGTCAAAATCAAAAAATGCACGCAATTGCGAAGCCGACATTTCAGGAAAATCAGCTTTCAGGTTGAACTTTCGCCAAAAACCCTGGTAGACTTTCTTTGATTGAAAATCGTCGTATCCATAGGATTTGATCGGTTTCGAAAATTCAATAGCAAAATAAACCGTTCGGTTCTTCGCCCACCCGGATGTTTGCCTGAAACCAACAATATGAAATTCATCCAGAACACGAACGTAAGTGTTTACGTTCTTCCCATTATAATTGTAAATCCCGGAAACCAAATCCAGAATAATGTGTGCGGAATCGGGTTCTGAAAAGGTGTATTTGTGAATCCCAACTCGGGTTGTTGTTGTTAATTCTGCCTTAATCTGATGATCTTCCAACTGAACAGAATAATAATTGGGTTTAGCGATCTCATTTTGATGATTGTATGCAGAGCGGAAACCGCCCTTTGGATTAGCGGAAACTCCCGGATTCAACTGGAGCTTTCCACTGGTTGGCATAATCAGGATATCACCCAAATCAGAATGACCTGTTCCGCTGAAATGTGTATGACTGAATCCTACAATCGTCGGATCTTCGTATTGATAACCTGCACAATATTTATAAACATTCGGATTGTATTTTCCGTCAACTGCATACGGGATTGTATCGGTATCCGGACTCAATTGAACCATTCCAAATGGAACCGTCGCACCAGGAAAAGTATGTCCCATCTTGGAGGTTCCAATGAGTGGATTGACATAATTCAATTTGCTTTGAGCTAAAACAGAATGAGCAAGAAAGAGTATGCCAAAAGCTAAAAGAGAGAGACGCATGGATTTCAGATTTTCGCCGAAGATACCAATTTGAGTTAAGTTTCCCGCAGAGGAGTGCAGAAGTTCACAAATTATAAGAACAGGCAAGTTTAATTGAACCGCAAAGAAACAGAGTCCGCAAAGAATTTACACCTCATCCTTTCCCGCAGATAAGCACGGAAGCGTACAGAATATTTGCATGCAGATTTCGTAGATGGCGCAGATTCATAATATAAGAATCCATCATAAAATGAAGTGTCAATAAAAACCTCGTGCTCTTTGTCTGCTTCGTGGTTAATCCCTGTTCTAGAAACGCAGATGTTTTACGGTATGTCCGTTATTGATCAATTGCTTCAATGAATCGATCCCGATTGTCAGGTGTGCATCCACATATCCGGTAGTTACTTTTGAATCACTTTCACTGGTCTTGACTCCTTCAGGTGTCATCGGTTGATCACTTACCAAAAGCAATGCTCCGGTCGGGATTTTATTTGCGAAACCAACCATAAAGATCGTAGCCGTTTCCATATCGATCGCCATTGCACGAATGCTGCTCAAATATTCTTTGAACTTTTCATCGTGTTCCCATACCCGTCGGTTGGTTGTATAACAGGTTCCCGTCCAATAATCAAAACCCGCGTCACGGATTGTAGTGGAAATTGCCTTTTGAAGCGCAAAGGCCGGTAATGCTGGAACTTCAGCAGGGAAATAATCATTACTTGTCCCCTCACCACGAATTGCAGCAATGGGTAAAATCAAATCTCCCACCTCACTTTTGTTCTTCAATCCGCCACATTTTCCAAGAAATAAAACAGCTTTCGGTTTGATTGCAGAAAGTAAATCCATACACGTAGCAGCAGATGCACTTCCCATTCCAAAATTGATAATGGTGATTCCGTTTGCTGTTGCACATTGCATCGGCTTATTCCTCCCTATCACATCCACTTCGTAGGTGGCAGCGAATTTCTCCACGTAATTAAGGAAATTGCAAATCAGGATGTATTCTCCGAAATTTGCCAGTTCTTCACCTGTGTAGCGTGGCAACCAGTTCTCTACTATTTCTTTTTTTGTCTTCATTGTGCGATTTGAGAGTTGTGTGAAAATAGCGAAGATATTCGAGACATCCGTATTATTTTTAGGTGAAAATGGGGCTAAAACGATATTGCATTGAGATATTTGGCTCCCGCTGATCACGCTAATGACGCAGATATATATCTTAATTCTTTAAAACACATGCTACAATTCAATTTCTGCGTTATCCGTGATAATCTGCGGGAACTATTTCGTGAAAATCAAGAAAAAATTCATGATTCTGTTTATCAGGACTCATAATTTTCACAAAAACTGATTTAAATGATTAAAATTCAACCTATCAACTAGTAAGTGGAATATTTGATAACTTGTTTGCAATCATTAATTCATTGAATCATGAAAAAAACAATTCTATTTGGTGTTGTAGCTCTTGCTATGCTGTCTTGTAACAAAGACCACCAAGCGACTAAGGAAAGTCTGCACAAAAAACAAGTTGCTGCTCAACAGGCATCTCCGGAATTAGAAAATTTCAGGCTAGCCATTAACGAAATGAACAGACCTGAGTATGCTCCCACAAAAGAGTACATTCAAGCCTATGGGGATGAATTGTCGGATGAGCGGAAGCAAATCCTTTTTGAACCTGCAAAAGCACTGATAATCTCTACCGGAATCACTGAACGCGAATTGGTAAAGGAGACAAACAACGATGTGAATCAAATCCTTAACAAAGCATTCAAAATCTACATTTCTCAAACTTCTAAAAAATAAACGTCATGAAAAAGTTAATTAGTCTTATCTTAATTTTATTGGTTGCTCCATTCTTTTCCAGAGCAAACACTACTTTAAATGTTATCAATGCGACCCTTAATTATACCTTATATTTCAATACGGTATCTAAAACGTCCAGTTGTTATCCTGAAATCAGGGAGTATAATCCTTCCGGAACTTCCGGCTATTGCACTCTTGCTGCAGGCGGTTCTATTTCTTTTGCAAATTTCATTACTTTGAACACCTATTATCCGGGACTTACGTTCACAAAAAAGAACAGTTCAGGGGGTGCAGCAGCTCCTCTTTCTCTTTCACTTGCAAATACCTATCTCACTTCTCTAAACATGAATTGGGCATATATCATTTACAAGGTAACCCATAATACTACGGGGCATACGGAAGGTCTTTGGTTAGGATTTTCAGACTTTTCGTCTTGTCACGGTTTACCTGATTCCTGGGGAACTTATGGAACAACCGCTACGGAAAGTTTTACCTCCTTTACAGTTGGAAGTGATCGATACTTTGTAGTTGGCGAATATTAATACCTGTTCAAAACAAATAAATCATCGTACCCCGGCAGATATGTATTTGTCGGGGTGTTTTTTGTCGCTTTGGAAAGATTCAGTAAGCAAAGGATCTCTCATTCAGAATAAACACGAAGAGCACTAAGCACACGAAGAAAAAATAGTATGATTAAACTACAGCAAGTATCAGATATAACTTCGTGCTCTTTGTGTCCCTCGTGGTAAAAAAATCAGGATTTATTTCCGTAGGAAAGTCCAGAAGGTCTTTTTACTGATTCCGGTCACCTTGATCTGCGGGTACAATTCCTGAAAAGAAGCCGGTACTTTGATCTTTTTCGAATCTTCCCAACTCATTTTTGTTCCGAAAGCTTCTTCTCCATTGATTTCCAAATAATCCACTTCTTGTTTGGTGTGGGTCAACCAAAAGAAAACCTCCGGATTTTTTCCGGCATACTGATTGGCTTTGAATCGCTCACTAATGACAAAGTTCTTCCACAATTCTTCGACATCATTCCGGAATTCCAAAGGTTGATAAGCGCGAATCAGGGCATTGCGGATCCCATTATCCAGGAAGTAAACCACGTGGCTTTTCTTCAACTCGTAACGGTGTCCATTGCTGTAGGAAGAGATCAACATCAGGATGTTTGCCTTTGCAAACAATTTCACATAACGTTCCACTGTTTCATTGTCCAAACCGCACTTCTTTCCCAAATCATTGAAACTGATAACCTTTCCGATGTTGAAAGCCAAATGCCGTAACAACTTGATCAGATTGTCTTTTTTATTGATCCGCTCGGAGGCACCTAATTGCGTGAATATACTAGACTCAATAATATCCGAAACGATTTTTTCCGCCTGATCTTCCTGCATCACCACTTCCGGATAATAGCCATAAATTAAACGCTGCTCCAGCGATTTATCTTCCTGCACCAAACCATGAAACTTAGCACTTTCCGAATAGGAAATCGGGAACACATTCAGTTCCAATCCCTGTTCTCTCAAAGCTTCCCATAAATCTTCGTGTAATTCCGGCTCAAATGAACAAATCAGGATTACATTTTCCAGGGAATCCAGTTCAATGGCAAAATCAATGTATTCCTGAAGGGTTTCGAGCAACTGAGCATCCCGGATAATAATTACTTTTTTATCCTGACTGAATGCTTTCAATTCCTTTAGGGAATCCATCGCTTTCCGTTCTTTTTTATTCGAGCAATCAATCATTCCAATGCCGGGATCCTCCAAATTGAAAATCCGGGAAATCAAGGTGAGTCTTCCCGTTCTTCGTGCTCCTTTGAGCACAACAATTTTACTTTCCTGGCATTTTTGTCGGAGGATTGGTTCGAGTGTTCTTTCAATCATGATTCGCAATTAATGATTCGAATTTACTCTTATCCGATAAATTCATTTGAAGATTGCGAAAAATCAATAAACAAGTAGTTGTTGGTTACTCCTTTTCTGTCAGGATTTCAAACTTTTGGAAGAATTTGAGCGATCGGTCGGAGTGCATGAATTTGTTTCCTCCGTAGCAGATCAATTCATAGCAAGCATCTCCAAATTGGATGAACCGTTTCCATTGGTAGCCTTTGATCGGATCCAGAACCAGTCCTTCGATTCCTTTTGCACCGTCGTCCAGCACAAATTCCTTGGTTTGGGCAATTTCGTTCTCCACAAAGTTGTATCGGTTATCATCCAGATAATCAGCGGAAGCATGAATGAGCAATTCAAAGGTATTTCCCTGACCCAATTCCTGGTATAGGTAATGTTTCTTCGTATCATCTTCCAATAAGATCGGTTTCCCGCCAAAAGTCATTCGGAAGGTGTTTTCTTCATCTGTTACAGAATAACTTTTCCACGATTGGACTAATTTCTTACTTGCTTCTGTCGAATTCGTATACGTTGCCTTAACTGCTCGCACTTGGAATCCTTTTTGTCTCAACAATTGCAAAACACCATCTGTCCCATACAAATGACCCGAGCCAATGGCACAGAAAACACTTCGTTTACGAATCAAGGTATCCAATCCTTTTGCCATGATCTGATTTCGTTTGGTAATCAGTTCATCATAAGCTTCCGGTGAACTTTTGAATTGCGCCTTCAACATATTCGTTAATGAGGCAATGTCGCCGTTGATATAGGTTTGAATAAATGCTTCCTTACTGAAAAACAAGCCGTTTATTGCAGTCTTGGTACTGAACAATTCCGGATTTTCAGCCAATTTCAACTGATCCTGAACCGTTTCCAACTGGTAAAATTTCTTTCCGCCGCAATAACCGGTCTGTTGAAAATAAGCATCCAGAAATTGAGGTCTTCCGTCTTCCGAACCGTAAACCGTTTGTGTCGCTTTTTTAGAACTTGCGAAGGAACGTTTTTTATCGAACAGATCGAAGTTGAAGAGATTCAAGCGGACATCGTATTGGTCGTAAATCTGCGTGACGTCCGTTTCCAGTACAACCGCATCAACACCTGCAAAAGCTGTGTATAGGGAATCCGGGAAATTGAACAGGCGTGGATCGTTCGAGTGCATGCTTCCGAAAACGTAGCTCGGTTTCTTATTCCCTTTCGCCTTGATTTCCCACAATAACTGGTATTCCTTTCCCGCTTCCTGAGCAAAAACAGGAAGGCAGTTCAAAAGAAAAAGAAAGAATCCAATTTTGTACATACGGCTATAAGACGCTTAAAAGGATGAATAGTTTTGTTCCGGTTCGTTAAACAAATCTAAAATTAACTAAAAAATCAGTCTGTCCACATGATTTTCTCCAAAAGCGTAAGGAATATATGCCAGGGAATCAATCGGTTTGGTTAAAATGACCGGTGTGGACTTTCCAAGTGAAATGGTTCCATGTGTTTCCGACAATCCCATCGCATAAGCGGCATTGATCGTCAGTGCATTCAATGCTTCTTCCGGAGTCAATCGCATTTTCACGCAAGCCAATGAAAAAATCTGCTGCATATTGTCGCATGGCGTTGTTCCCGGATTGTAGTCCGTAGCTAAAGCAACCGGAAGTCCTTCCTGAATAAATTTGCGCGCATTTCCATAAGGAATGCTGATGAAGTGTGAACAACCCGGCAGGAATGTCGGCATACATTTACTTCCTTTCAATACGGCGATATCCTCGTCATCTGATTCTTCGAGATGATCTACAGAAAGCGCTCCCAATTCCACAGCAGCTTTCACACCGCCCATAATGGAAAATTGATTCACGTGTACTTTTGGAATGAGCCCGACTTTCTTTCCTTCCTTAAGAATCTGTTGCATTTCCTCTACGGAGAAATAATTGCGTTCACAGAACACATCGATATAATCTGCCAACCCCTCTTTGGCAATCAAGGGAATCATTTCATTGATGATCAAATCGATATATGCCTGGTGATTTTCCTTGAATTCCTTCGGAAAAGCATGAGCCCCTAAGAAAGTAGCTTTGATTGCGATTCCAGCTTCCTGTTTCAGGCGTTTGATGACACGCAGAATTTTCAGTTCGGCCTCGACAGACAAACCATATCCCGATTTGATCTCAACTGCTCCCGTTCCGTTGGCTTTCATCTTATTCACCCGTTTCATCGCTTCCCGGAACAATTCCTCTTCCGAAAGCTCACCCAATCTTCTGGCTGAGTTGAGAATTCCACCGCCTTTCAAAGCAATTTCCTCGTAAGTCAATCCATTGATCCGATCCACGAATTCTTCTTCCCGTGTACGTGCAAAAACGGTGTGTGTATGTGGATCACAAAAAGCGGGCAATACACTCTGACCTTCTGCATCAATTACTTCAACACCGCGCCAATCGGTAATTCCTTCCCAATCTTCCATTCGACCGTAAGCCATAATTACTCCATCTTCCAAAGCCAAAAAAGCATTTTGGATGGTTGGAACTTCTTTCATCGCTTCACCGCAAATCATTTCCGGAAAATCTTCTCCGACTTGATACAAGGTGTGAATATTCTTAATCAGGATTTTAGACATTTTGATCGTGTTTCAGATGTCAAAGTTAATACTTTGCGCCCTTTGCTTCTTCGCGGTGAAAAATAAAAAGAGAATTAATAAAACGCAAGAGAAGAAGAGCGCAAAGAATGGGATTCCCATAATAATCTGATTCTTCCAATGTTAAAATCCAACATTAAGAAAACGTTAAGCCAATTTTAATTATTTTCGTTGTAGAACTACGAAAAACTATGAAAAACGCTCTCTTGTGCTTATGCCTAAGCATCTCTTATTCCGTGTTTTGTCAAACATTTACCGGCGGTGGCGGACCAATCAATGATAACACTACGATTGACATCCCTGTTTCTGTTACCGGTCTTCCGACAAGCATTGACACTGTAAATTTCGGATTGGAAACGGTTTGTATCAATCTGACTCATACTTACGATGCAGATTTAACAGTTTGGATCGTTGCTCCGGACGGTACGGTTGGTATGTTGTTTTCCAACACAGGTGGTGGAGATGACAATTTTACGAATACGTGCTTAAATGCAGATGCTGCCAGCAGTCTATCTTCCGGTACGGCTCCTTTTACAGGAACATTCAAACCTTCGGGTCAAATGGGATTGGTGAATAACGGACAAAATCCGAATGGAACCTGGAACTTACGCGTAAATGATAATTATGGTGCAGATCAGGGAAATGTCATTTCCTTTTCTATCACCTTCGGAAGCAATCCGGCAAGTTATTTTTCCTTTACCTCCTCCCTTTTGCCGATTGTTGAGATCAATACCAATGGAAATATCATTCAAAACGATCCAAAAGTGATGGCGGACATGAAAATCCGTTTCAATGGACAAGGAGTGAGAAATTACATGACCGATTCACCATCAGATTATAACGGGAAAATCGGGATTGAGTATCGTGGAAATTATTCCTTATCACTTCCTCAAAAACCTTATGCATTCGAAACATGGGATATCAATGGAAATACAATGGATTCATCTTTATTGGGAATGCCGGCTGAGAGCGATTGGGTCTTGCTTGCGAATTACAATGACAAATCGTTTGCACGAAACATTCTTCCCTTTCACCTATTCGATTCCATGGGGCATTATGCTACACGTACCCGCTTGGTGGATGTCGTTATGAACGGGGAATATCAGGGAATTTATCTATTGGGAGAGAAAATCAAACGGGATAATGACCGCGTGGATGTGAATAAATTGGAACCTATCGATATCAGCGGGATTGATTTGACAGGCGGCTACATCCTGAAAATCGATTATTGGGACAACACCAATTCGTGGCAATTGAATTACAGTCCGATCGGATTCCCCGGATTGGATATTCACATGGTTTATGTTTATCCGAAACCACAAGATCTGATGCCACAGCAAACAACCTATATTCAAAATTTCATCGATGATTATGAAGATGCCTTGTATGGAACGAACTTCGCACATCCTAGCTTGGGTTATCGTGCATTCATCGATGTTCCTTCTTTCATTGATTATTTCATTGTGAATGAAGTCTGCAGAAATGGGGATGGATTTAAGAAAAGTCGTTTCTTCTCCAAGGACAGAGACAAGGCGGACGGAACCGTGAAAAAGTTGAAAGCAGGACCGGTCTGGGATTTTGATTGGGCTGAAAAAGACATGTGGGGCGGTTCTGAAGACGGATCCCAGTTTATTTATGGGGCGTGTGATCAGGATGTGCATGCACCGGGTTGGTATATTCGTTTGTTGGAAGACACCTTATTTGCGAATGAATTACGCTGCCGTTACGACGATATGAGAAGAAGTATCCTAAAAGAATCCTATCTCGATGCAAAAATTGATTCTGTTGCTTTGGTAGTGAATGAAAGTCAGGCTTGGCACTATCAAACCTGGGGACATTTGGGAAGCGTGACCGGAACTCCGGAAGTACAAGCTCCTAGTCAGACATACGCAGAAGAGGTGCAACGCTTGAAAGATTGGTTCCACAGAAGATTGACCTGGTTGGATGCAAACATGCCTGGAACATTGAACGGATGCAGCATGCTTGGAATTCAGGATTTGGTGAATGCGAATAAGATCACCGCTTATCCGAACCCTTTTTCCTCCATTATCACCATTGAATGGACACAAGCGGATCTGGTAGGAGCGCAATTAATCGTTCGGGACGGATCAGGAAGAGTCATTAAAACACAGGAAATTTCAACGGCATCTTCTTATGATAAATCACTAACAATAACCGATTTACAAGAATTGGCAAGCGGTGTTTACTTCATTGAATTGATAAAAGGAGATGAGCGGGCAACACTGAAAATTATTAAATAAATGCGGATTTTTTCAGATGCACTTGTTGATTTGAAATAATTCCTTATTTTTGCACCCGCTTACATCGGTAAGTGGGCTGTCAGTCGGACAGCAAAAATAAATGCCTCGGTGGCGGAACTGGTAGACGCGCTGGATTCAAAATCCTGTACTTTCGGGTGTGCCGGTTCGATTCCGGCCCGAGGTACCAAAAAAATAACGGCTGTGAAGTTTTAACTTTGCAGCCGTTATTTTTTTGTCTTCATTTTCGTTCTCATTCTAATTGATTTCTCTTTCATCTGCTTTTTAGTGGGGGAATTGGAAAAGAAACAACTCTCTGTAAACTTTGAGATTCTTAATTTAATTTGAGTGATTTTATTTCAAATTAAATAATCTGAATTCCTTTTTTTACTAATATTGAGTTTAACTCTATTCACTTGAAAAATGGAAGAAATAGGAAAAGCACTAAAAGTTGTTTTCGATAAAATAAGTGATTTCTTTGACATATTTGATTTGTCTTTTTTTGTGTCGGGATTTTTTACTACAAGTATAATACTTGCTTGGATAAAATTAAGAGAGCTACCATTATCAATAAACTTCTATGAGACAAGAAGCATTATTATAATTGTTTTATTTTGCTATATAAACGGATTATTATCATTTGCTCTAGGTAGGTGGATAAGAATGGGGATTTTAGCTTATCCAGCTAATTTTATTAGACAAAGAAAACAGAAACCTAAGGGTTTTGATGAGCGATTTGAGAAAATTCTTAAAGCTCATGGAATGGATTCAGATCCAGAAATTCAAAAGTACTTAAGTCGAAGTGAACACAGAGGAATCTGGCGTCTATACGTCCTCTTATGGGCAAAATTGCGAGACAATGAAAAGTATGCAAAATCTTTAGCATTCTTAAGACGTTATTGGGTTATGGCAGCAACTTATGATGGTTTATCAATATCTATTTTCATCGCTACCCTTTTAGTCATTGAAGCCAAAATAGGAATTATTGGAAATGCTATGATCATCGATTTAAGATTGTTCATAACGATTGTCTCGCTACTTATTTTTCTATTTATGGCGTGTATAAGGGAGGCTAATAGATTTGTGGAATATCAGATTGAAGAAGTAGTTGCAAGCATTGTCTCCAATAAAGAGAGTCAAGGAATAATATAAGCAAATTGGTTATTAGGCTTCAATATTTATTATAGTGCGATCATTAGACATTGTATACATCCCCAAAAAAGTTCGATTTCTTTCCAATCCGATGTACCACGAAGTAAAAAGCCTTTGGAAATTTCCAAAGGCTTTTTTCGTTTTCGTTGGCTTTTCACTTCGTTGCCCTCGTCTCTCACAATTGTAATCCTCCGATCTCTTATTTGCTCTTAATTACTTTTAATCATGATTTTAGATAGATTTAAAAATATCCTTTAGTGCATTTGCGATTTTAGGATCAATCGTTTCAGAAAGTTCAGGTTTTTCTTTGACACCTTGTGCACCATTAAGGGTATCAATTTCAATTTTCTTCAAATTAAAATAATCATAAGTAAATTGTCCTTTTGGACTACCATTCAAAACTTGATATTTAATCAATTTGTATTTGTCATCTACTATTTTGTTTAACTTGATATGATTGAAGTACTTATCTAGATTTGGATGTATCATTTTATAATGGGTGGTATCTTCTGGTGTTTTTAATACTTCATTAAGATCAATTACAAAATCTGTTTTTTCTCTCTTGTAAAGCATGTTACATCGCTTACAAGAAATATTCAAATTAAATAGCTGAAACATATAATCCTTAAATTCACCTTTAGGTAGAATGTGTTCAATATCAATTACCATATTGAATTCGTCTTCAAGATCTCGTCTACAGTAACAACATTGTTCGTTCTCGTAGTGTCTGTAATAAGTTTTAACTTTTGTTTTGAATCCTTGTATCAAGGGGTTTTCCCAAACCTTTCCACCTTGCTGAATAGCCAATTTAATGTTGGCAATATCATCTTCGTTAATGTCTAATATCATTTGATTTAAATCTCTGTTGCTAGTTTTTTCACGGCTTCTAATGCCTCAATCTGTCTAGGATCATAGGATTTCCTTTCCATTTGTGAAAGGACTACATTAAAGTTGTCCAATGTAATTTTCTCCGCGGCTAATAAATTAAGTAGTCTGATTATTTGATGAGTTAAGAACATACTTTGTGGAGTATTAAGGTCAAAGAATCTAGAATAGATTTCTTCTACATTTACAGGGTCTTTTTGTTGTAATTCAAAGGAAAAATTATGAGATTTAAATATCTTAGGCTGTTCTGTGAATAACTCAGCACCGTTAACAATAAGTGGCGAATGTGTCGCGATTATGATCTTTGGTTGGTACAGATAGAATATATCAAGAATCGTTTTGACATACTCTTTCTGCCAAATAGGATGTAGACTATTTTCCGGTTCATCAATTAGTATTACAGTGTTTTCTGTAATAACAGTTGACAGGTACACTATTGATGTTATCAAAACCAACTCACCTGAACTCGCATCCAACATTGAAATGACCTTTCCTTGTTTCCTTAGAAACACTTCTATTCCATTGATTATGTTTGCTTTACGAAGAACCGATTCCCACAAGAATAACTCCGTGAGTGCGGACTTTTGTACCTCTTCAAAATCATATCCTTCTATTTCTAACCATAAAATTTCTAGATAAGATTGTTTTGTTGTAATATCAAGCAGATAGATAATCCTTTCTTGGTCGACAATTGACAAACTTGTAAACTGAATCAGCTCTTCATATCGAGAATCAAGATTCTCGATCTTGAATCCAATTACTGGGTCAAATTGGACATAAGTTAATGCACGAGACGCGTTTTTTAATTTTTGAATATCTGTTTGGGCAATTCGTTCTAAAGCCTTTTTCATTATCAAACGAGTTTGCCTTCTTCCAGCACGTCCGCGTAATGTCCTAAAATTTCTATGCCCTGTTTCAAACTTATCGTGAATAGAATTGGCAATAGCGATAACATCCTGACCCCTTGTGAGAAAATGTTGCGATAAATTATTTAACAGGGTACTTTTTCCGCTTCCGTTAGCGCCGATTAAAATACTTACGTCTTCCGGGGTTCTCTCTAAATTACTTAGCTCGTGAGGAATTTCGATTGGATCTGTGAATAGCATTAATTGAGATTTGGTTATTATCAATGAACATTACTACAAATAAAGCAAAAAGTCTTAAATATGAATCAGTATGTCATTCTTTTGGTTGATCAAATCAAGCTTATTGGAATGAACATTGACAATACTTTAATCACATTTGTCAATGATAGATGAATATCATCAAAAAAGTTCGATTTCTTTCCGCTTCCATGTACCAAAAAAATAACGGCTGTGAAGTTTTAACTTTGCAGCCGTTATTTCTTTTGTCTTCTCCCGATAGCTATCGGGACTCGTTCTCCTTCTCGCTCTTCATTGAGCCTTTATTTTTGAAAGCGAGAATGATGTTGAATTAAGATCGTGCACAAGCAAATTTTTCAACTCCTCGTTACCATCTATATGAGCATCCTATATTCAATTGTAGTCGATCAAGTACATAATAAGCCAATCTGGAAGTAAACCAAATTTTCCGGTTTACTCGAATGCCTAGGTCTATATGAGGCTCAATGGTTATTCCAATTGCTTGTGCTGTTTTCCTGTCGAATTTGGAGTATTGAACTTTATAAGTGTTTGACGGCCATGAAGGAACCCACACCGTTCTTCCAACCTGGCGTTCACCAAGTTTTAGATTCAGAATTGCATTTATACCCGCTGATAACGTGAACCTTCCATTATCAATGAAATTCCGGTTCAATCCCGCTTGGAGACGAAACATGCACATTCTCGAATAGTCGAGGTGTTCTGTTTTGCTATAATAGATGTCATTCGGACCGTTGGGATAATATATCTCTCCGTAAGTGACTTGTACAGACGCAGTATCAAATGTATAGGCTGGATCTGCATTGTATTCAAGAACACTGAAATTTAACCCTCTTTCAAAAGACCATTTTGGATGTTTTGCTAGTGAACTGTTGTAGTTGACTTCAATATTCCAGGCATAGGTTCTCTCCTTTTTATATTCAATACCACCTATTAAGGAGATAGTTCTATTCGGGTTTTGCGCAACGGAAAAAAATGGTAAACAGAAAATGACAAATGTGGTTTTCATGTGAATGAGTTTGTTAAATAACGAAGTCAGATGTTGTTTATTTTATTAGTAAATACACCGTTGAAACATTCTTTATTACCATTTAACTTCATTTTATTTGATTTAATGCCAATTAAAAAGTTCCTTCATATCATTAACATTCAAATTCTTAGTGAATGAACACCCTTTTGAATAACGTATTATTCGTGTTGATTTTTTTTGTGTGCACGTTACTCAACACAACTAGTTATGCCCAGGAAAAAAGGGAGGTAGAATCCATCTCCAAACCAGAAAAAAAAGAGTTAATCAAATCCTTATGCGAAAAATTGGATACAGTTTATATCTATCCTGAAAATGTTTCCAAAATCAGGAAATACTTTAACAAAAAAATGGATCAAGGCGATTATGATCCATTTAAAACACCAACTGATTTTGCTTTTCAATTGGATCTGGATCTTCAATACATTACCAATGATAAACACATGGGAATTGTCTATGATCCCAAAAGTGCTGCGGAAATGATTTCACAACCAACAGCAAGTTATTATACCAAAGAAGTAGTTGAAGAACTGAAACAAACAAACTTTGGATTTAAAGAGGTGAAAATTCTTGAAGGAAACATCGGTTACATGGATCTGAGAGAGTTTTGTCCACCAAAATATGCAGCAGAAACGGCCATTGCCGCAATCAATTTTCTTTCCAATTGCAATGCTTTAATTATTGATCTCCGCAATAATGGAGGTGGTGATGATAATATGGTTCAATTATTACTGAGTTATTTTCTGGAAGAAGATATTGAATTCTCTACCAGTTACAATCGGTATACCGACACTTATTATGTTTCTCAAACACTTCCTCATGTTCCAGGAAAAAAATTGGTCGATATTCCGTTATATATTCTTACTTCAAAAGCTACTTTTTCAGGAGCGGAAGCATTCTCCTATAATTTGAAGACGCTGAAAAGAGCGGTTTTAATCGGAGAGAATACCGGAGGCGGAGAAAACCCTGTCGAGATTCAGGTGTTAAATGTGAAATACATCGCTTATATTTCGGCTGTAAGAATTATAAAATCACTATCAAAAACAGCTGTTAGATGGGAAGGAATAGGCATTGAACCAATGATTAAAGTAAATGCGAAAGATGCATTCTTTGAGGCTCAAAAAATGGCTTTAAAGGATTTAAGCATCAAAAACACTTCTGAAGAACAACGCTATCAATGGATTCTGAATGGTCTTGAAACAAAACAAAATCCTTTTCAATTAAAGAAAGAAATATTAGAATCCTATGTTGGAAATTATGGAGAACGGAAATTGCTCCTTGAAAACGGAACACTTTTCTATCAAAGAAACGGAACTGAAAAAAACCGGTTAATCGCGCTGGATCCAGATACTTTTATCATTGAGGAGATCGATTATTTGCGCTTAAAAATGATGAAAGAAAACGGAAAAGTCATAGGCTTGCTAAGGTTATATAATGATGGTAGTTCCAAACAGGATTTAAAAGACAAGTAGAAACAAAAAAGGGCAATCAAACCGCTGTTCAATCACCCCCTTTTCCTTCTTATACCTTGTTTTGGAAATCTTACTTTAATTGCAGTAATAACTTCATGTACTACCTTTCAATTAAATACTACAAAGCAAACTCCAGAGTCGGTTTTCAGAAGATTAGTCATTGGTCAATTTTTTTAATCCTACAAATTTCACCTATTCACTTCTCTTCTGAAATAATGCAATTGAAGTATTCTTTGTGCATTGAGCAGATGATTCTGTTCGTTAAAGCCAGTTAAAAGTTCATTTTGAAAACTTTCAATCAAAAAAATGTCGTATTTTTCAAAATGAAAATTCATGTCAATATGAAAAAAGGTTGGAAAAATATTCTTTTTGAACGTGTTTTATTTACAATCATCGGATTGCTCCTGATTTTCGTATGTACCACCGGATATTGGGTTTATGACCGTTTAGCCCAAGTTTCAGAAAGTCCGCTTCCAACGGATTTAAAAGAATCCAGAAGATTTCTGGTACGCGACCTGAATGACAATATCCTGAAATCAGATAACCTTACCTATTCCTATCTGTATCAAAACAATCCCGATGCACCCTTAGATTTTGAAATTCTCGAATCACAAACCAAGCGCAAAATTGACTTGCTCAAATCCTATAAAACAGCTGATTCTACTTATCAAAAGCAAATAAAAGGACTTGGTTCATTGGTTCAGGCTCGTTTTTCCAACTTAGATACTTTAATGAGTATTAAGAATGAGAACAGAGTGAATGAAACGATGTCCATTGTAGAGAATGAAGTTCAAAATGCCAGTGAGGTGGCACAAATAAAAATGGAGATTCGTGATCGTGTGAATGAATTGCAAACTCCACAGGTTCAACCACAAGAGGAAGAAGCCAAAAAAAAATGGTTTCAGCGGAAAAATAAAAAAAACCAACCAACTGTTGCCTCCCCAACACCAACAGCCACTCCTCAAGTAAAAATTAAAGCCTCTGAAATTGCGGCAGCAAGCACGAACGAAATTGCCAAAAAAATCCAATCTGTAAAAAACAAAGCGGTCTCCAAAGAATCCTTTCTCAACGTGTACAAACTCAATTTGGAACAAAAAAACAACCAATTGAGTAAACAAATCGGGCAAGTTTTTCGGGCAATCGAATTGGCAGATAAAAAGGAGCTTCTGAAAGAAACCAGACATGCCAAACAAGTTGCGGCTGAAACCAATGAAATTATCCTTCTATTCAGTATTATTTCGAGTTTATTGATTCTAATGATCGTTCTGTTGATCATCACTTTATTTACCAAATCCAAGGAAACCAATGCTCAGCTCAAATTGGCCAAAGACAAAAGTGATCAACTGACAGAGGCAAAATCGCGCTTTTTGGCAACCATGAGTCATGAAATCCGCACACCGCTTAATGCCATTTCAGGCTTCACCGAGCAATTGTTCTTTGAACCCTTGAATGCCAGTGCAGCCAAGAAAGTAAAGATCATCCGCAATTCGGTTAAACACCTTTCCCAGATCACCAATGAGATCCTTGATCTGTCCAAACTGGAAAAGGATCACATCCAACTGGAAAAAATCGCTTTCAATCCTGCCAATGAGATCATGGTGCTTCATGAGCAATATGAGCTACAGGTAATGGAACGAAATAACAAATTGATCGTGGAACTGGACGAGAATCCATTTCCGAACGTATTGGGAGATCCGCTCAGATTCAAACAAATCATTATCAACCTGATCAGTAATGCCAACAAATTCTCAAAGGACGGTCTGATTACAATCCATTTGAAATTCGAACTTCTAGACAGCAATCATATCAATTGTCTGATTGAAGTACAGGACCAGGGAATCGGAATGTCTGAGACACAAAAAGAACGCATATTTGAGCCCTTCGAGCAAGCTGATCTGACGGTAACACGCAAATATGGCGGAACCGGTTTGGGTTTGAGTATTACCAAACAGATTATTGACAAACAAAACGGCACAATCCGCGTCAATAGTAAAGAAGGAATCGGGACCACTTTCTTCATTGAAATTCCATTTGAAACAACGGAGGATAAAATTAATGCACCCAGAGAACCATCCCGAACTGATTTTTCATTCCTGAAAGACAAAAGTGTCCTGATTGTAGATGATGAACCATTTAATCGTACGCTGTTACGAAGTATGTTTCACGGTGTTAATCTGACCTTGTTAGAAGCAACAAATGGTTTGGAGGCTTTGGAGCAATTGAAAAACAACGATGTGGATCTTATCTTGCTGGATGTGCGAATGCCGGAGATGAATGGACATGAGTTGCGCGAAAAGATGACTGAAATGGAAACCCTCAACCAAATCCCGGTAGTCGGTTTAACCGCAACCCTGGAGCCGGAAAAAAGAAAACTCATGTTAGATTCAGGCTGGGCAGAGGTTCTAACAAAACCGGTTAATCCGGAAGAATTAAGAAGAATACTATTTCAAATTTATAAAGACCTTAATATGGGAACTGAATTAGATGAAGCTGATTTCAAAAGTCTTCAAAAATTGACAAACAACAACGACAGTTTTTATAAGGAATTGCTCCAAACTTTCGTGAATTCAACCGAAAAAGGGTTAATCAAGATAAGAGAATTGGCACAAGATGAAAACTGGTCAGAAACATCCGAATTGGCACATCAACTGGCTGCACCTTTCAAACATTTCGGAGCAAACAATTGTTATACGACCCTAAAGGAAATTGAACGCATGGGCAAAGAAACCGTTGTCGTTCATGAGATGCAGGATTTGATTGAAGTTTTTGAAGATCAGGCACAACATATCATTGCACAAGTAAAGGAAAAATTAAATTAAGAATAAGCTATGGAAACCGATATCACACAACGGATTTTTATTGTAGAAGACAACGACTGGTATCAGAAGCTTTTAGTCCATACCGTTTCATTGAACCCGGATTACGAGGTGGAATCCTTTTCAACAGGAAAAGACTTACTTACACGCTTGAACAATGATGTACCGGATCTAATCACCATGGATTACCGTTTACCGGATATTTCCGGTGAAGAGTTATTGGAAAAGATCAAGGCATTGTGTCCCGGGACGCAGGTAATCGTCATTTCTGAACAGGAGGAAATTGAAACAGCAGTCAGTCTATTGAAATTAGGAGCTTACGATTACATTGTAAAAGGAACAGACATCCGGAACCGTTTGTTGAATACCCTTGCAAATGCTCAGAATCAAACCAAGCTCTTAAAGAAAATTGAAAAGTTAGAACAAGAAGTTCAAACGAAATACAATTTCAGCGATACCATTATTGGTCAAAGCAGTAAAATGCAACACATTTTCATGTTATTGCAAAAAGCGGTCTCCAATAATATCACCGTTTCCATTACCGGAGAAACCGGGACGGGAAAGGAAGTCATTGCAAAAGCGATCCACTATAATTCCATTTACAAGGACAAACCATTTGTAGCGATCAACGTTGCAGCAATTCCAAAAGAACTGTTCGAAAGTGAACTGTTCGGTCACGAAAAAGGGTCATTTACGGGTGCAAATCAAACCCGCATCGGGAAATTTGAAGAAGCGGACGGAGGCACCTTGTTTCTGGACGAGATTGCGGAATTGGATCCTGTATTCCAGGCAAAATTATTGCGCGCATTGCAAGAAAGGGAGATTACACGCGTTGGAGGAAATAAGATCTACAAATTCAATTGTCGCATCATCGTTGCAACGCATAAAAACCTGCTCCAGGAAGTGAAATCGGGAGCTTTCCGTGAAGATTTGTATTATCGTCTGTTTGGACTTCCGATTGAATTGCCACCACTTCGCGAACGCGAAAAAGATACTTTATTGATGAGTAAGAGTTTCGTAGAGCGTTTTTGTAAGGAAAATGGGATGTCTGTCAAGAAAATCAGTCCGGCTGCTCAAAATAAGCTGTTGGCATACCCATGGCCCGGAAATGTACGGGAGCTAAAATCGGTTATCGAACTTGCTGCTGTGATGTCCATGAATGATGTCATTGACGCGGATGATATTGTGGTTGCAAGTGCAGACATTCTATCGGGAATCATTGCCGAAGAAATGAGTTTGAGGGCATACAACCGTCGGATCGTGCAATTGTTCCTGGATAAATATAACAACAACACCAAGTTGGTTGCAGATAAATTGGATATCGGTCAAACAACCATTTATCGCATGTTAAAAGAAGAAGATGAGGATTAAACAGTACGGAGTGTGAGTTGTTAGAGTGAAGCTTAAAAATTCTCAATACCCGCTCTCAAACTCACACTAAAAAATGAATTTAATCTTAAAGGATCACTTATTTATTTTTCATTTTGAAAATATTTTTTTCATTTTGAAAATATTTCGAAGTAATACCAAAACTGAAACCGTTGATAATCAACGGTTTTTTTATTTATTGCGCTTTGGCACGTTCTTTATAATAGAGTATGTAAGAAATTCACTTTGAAAAAACGTTTTCTACTAGTGATTACAGATTGAAATAAGATTTGAGTTATATAGGAAATATTTCCGTTTAAGTGGTAAAAGGTCCCTTTGGGACCACACCGCTAAACTAAGAAATAGTACCAACAGCATTACAATAGTCTCGACTTAGGAATTATGGTATAGTGGGTTTGAATTACAAAATTCCTAAGACAGCTATTGTGACATTGAATCTCATTATGAAGAAAAATTAAGAGCGTACTATCAATCATAACGCTATAAGTTAGGTAACAATTAGGTTAGTTTAGGTTTCAGTTTAGGTTTAATTTAGAGGTATACATGTACAGGTTGATAGTGAAGTACGTGTGGTAGCTAAACCCCCGATGAATAATATTCGTCGGGGGTTTGTATTTTATAGAAAAATGGGGCCGCGAATAAACACCATGAAATCAAATAAGCATGCAGATATCAAGCAAATTAAATTGTAACTTTTAGAACCTCAAGCAGTCTTAGAAACAGACGTCAAACAAAAACACATGAAAAGAACTACTTTGCTTCGCTTTGTCCTTGCTGTTTTCATCGGCATCAGCCAAACCGTAAACGGACAGACAAAAGAGATCAGATACCGTTACGAAACAAGCCTGAAAGCTCTTTCTAATGACAAACTGGCTGTTCGCTTAAAGATTGAAGGGTTTTCGGAGGATTCCCTCACCTACTGTTTTCCGAAGATCATTCCTGGAATCTATGGAGCGATGAATTTCGGGCAGTATGTTTCATCCTTCGAAGTATTCGATAAGAAAGGAAAGAAACTGAAAACGGAAAAAACGGATGTGAATTCATGGAAGATTCAGGACGCTCAGCGCATTGCCTCTGTTTCTTATTTAGTGGACGACGCATGGGAAGCATTCGACGATAAGATGATAGGAGGTTTTTACCGGTCGGCAGCAAGTTCGTTCAGTGACAGTTCATTCGTCATTACGCCAAACAGTCTTTTCGGTTATTTCAGAGGGCATATCAATCATCCGATCGAAGTCAGCATTCGAAAAGGAATCAATCTGTATCCTGCAACAAGTCTGAAGAAAACAGTAAAACCTGATCACGATCTGTTTCTTGCCAAGGATTACCATCAATTGGTAGACAATCCCATCCTGTATGCTCTGCCCGACACCACCATGATCCAGCTACCGGGAATTTCGGTCGAAGTTGCCTGTTATTCCACCTCGGGAAAACGCATTTCCAAAGACATTGCCGAATACATCCGACCACTTCTCATCAATCAGACCAAATACCTGAACAATAAATTACCTGTTGACCGCTACACCTTTCTGATTTACCACAGTTTGGCCCCGAATCGCACTCATATAATCGGCGATGGTTTGGAACACTCGAATTCAACTTTGATTTTATTGTACATGCCTTTGGATATTCAAACCATCCGTCAGAATATCTATGGAATCGCCAGTCATGAGTTTTTCCATACGCTGATGCCATTGGGTTTGCATTCGGTTGAAATTGAAAATTACGACTACAATGAACCGGTTTTTTCGAAACATTTGTGGCTCTATGAAGGAATGACTGAATACTTCACCATGCACATGCCAATTAAAACCGGCTTGCGAACGGACAAGGAGTTTTACAAGATAGTAGAAGGCAAGATTGCAGATATGAAACACTTCGATCCGAAATTGGCTATGACCGACTTGAGTCTTCATCCAATGGAAATGCAGGATCAGTATTACAATGTCTATCTGAAAGGCGCTTTGATCAATTTGTGCCTGGATATCAAACTCCGTGAATTATCCGGAGGAGAATACGGAACGAAAGATCTCGTATTGGACTTAATGGCTCATTACAAAGGAAAGGCATTTGAAGACAAGCAACTTTTTCCCGAAATGATCAATGTAAGCGGATATCCTGAGGTGAAAGAATTCATTTCAAGCTACATTGAAGGAACGGAAGCACTTCCATTGGAGGAAATGCTGCTAAAAGTTGGATTGAAACTGGAAGACGGGAAGATTTCGGAAGTGGAGAATGCAACGGCAGAGCAGTTGAAGTTGCGTAAGGATTGGTTGCGATGAGTTATGAATAAAAAACTTTAGAATAACCATTGCGCAGAATCATAAAATTCTGCACAATGGTGTTATGCACTATCTTAGTTACCGATAAGAAATTTTACTTTATAAATATCCCCAGCGATTTCCTTTTTTATAGATTTCTCAAAATACAGATTGGCTTTTAAATCAAAACTATTTTTGAATAATTTAATTCTATATACAAACTGTCGTGTATAAGAATTTTTCGTTTCACTATCAATATTAAATTCTACAGGCAATCCAAAATATAAGTCCTGCTTCAATTTGCCCATTTCGATTTTTTCTGAACTGATTGTGTACTTCAATTTAATATCTGAATAGTTTGAAAGCTGGGTAATCTGGCTGTCAGTATTAAACAGTTTAAATCGATTAAAAACACCAAATGTAAATGATGAATAAATCTCATCCGTTTTAATCCCTTCCCCAAAATTTATATTAGTACAAACTATCTGATTTTTAAATCTTTTAAGTTTCCTAATAAGGATATGGTCTTTTCTAACTTCAATTAACCGATTGTTTTTAAAACAACTTATTTTAATTGGCACTTGTAGAAGAGTGTCATTCAACATCTTAACATGTTCATTTTTAAGATCATGTATAACCACTTCATTCTTAGAGCTGCAAGAAAACAGAATCACAAAAATGAATAAACCAACAATACTCAGACTTCTTATAAACATAGTTATTCTAACTTTATGGAATAGATATTTCATTCACTTCACCAAATACTACCTTAGCCGTATCATCAAATCCGCCGTCTTCCGGCACATCTTTGCTAATTGTCTTTTTACTTACTTTAAGAGTTGCCCTACTGTTTTTATTTTGCAACATTTGACCTTGTTCAAATGTTCGTGAACCATTTGCCGACGATGTGGCCCAACTTCCTGACACACCAGCAGTAACCTTACCTCCATCTTTTCCTATTTCTATACTTCCCGTTACTGTTGTTGTTGTTACTACCTTCGAATAACTTACAACGACGGCTAGATCCATTTCAGTCCGCCACGTCACACTACCATCCGGGTTCGTCTTACCATAATTCTCAGCTGAAAACACTAACTCAACGTCTTCAAACTCAGAAGGATTTGTTTCTTTAGTTGTACGGTGACTCTTATAAAGATAGTTGATTTTACCATTCGTTTCTTTTATTGGAACAAATACAATAGTTAAGGTGATTGTGGCAATTATATCGCCATCTTCATACACCTTGATTTCCTGAGTGGTTTCAAATTTATCGTATCCAGCAGGAAATAGAACCCCATTTGGGCGGTCTAACTCAGCACTTTCCTTACCTTCTAATTCAATTTTATGAATTACCTGATTCTCACTAAATGCATACGGGCTATTCCAAGGGAATTCAATCTGAAGCGGGTCAATTGCAAAGAATCTTCCAATTCGTGGATCGTGCATACGGAATGCATAATTCACACTATTTCCCCCACCTTTTATCTCATCATCATGCTCTTGTTTTTGGAACCCATATCGATAAACTGTACTATGAGTCACTGTCCCTATTGCTGCATTATTAACAATTGAGACATCGTCGAAATAATAGGTTCCTGACTGTCGGATTTGTATAAACACATAACCTGTCGTACTTGTAAAGTTTACCGTATAGACACCATTACTAGTTGCAGAAACGACAGTAGACGGAGAACCGGAACTGCTAGTCATACTAGGACAGTTATAGAATACGACAATGTTTACGTTAGAAGTTGTTCCCTTATCAATCTTAACAGATAAGGTATGCGATGCTCCGGTTGCTACTGCAAAGAACTGGTTCGCTCCATGTGTACCATTCGTACTCACCACTTTAACACGTCTTGTACTCGTATTATCTATTGAAAGTGTGGACGCACTGAAATTGTACCAACCATCAACCGTAGTTGTAGTTCCGGAAACAACGACAGCCGAACTCTCAAAATTGTTGCTGTAAATTGTTTGTACTGTAGGGAAACTTTCTACGTACGGATCCGGTTCAAAGTTACGACCTTCCAGAATCACTCCAAACGGACTGTAATCAGTTGCCTGGCGAATATCAGCCATATAATAATCCAGACTGCCTCCATTGTTATGAGGAACAATTTTGTCGGAGATTACTGTCAGGACATTTCCTAAATGATTAGACAATTCATAACTTCGATCTCCGATATGATGCTGAATATTCCCCATGGAATAAACATCGTTTTGAGTTCCAAGCAAGGCAATTCGTTCATTATGGACTCCTAAACGGGAAGATCCATAAATATGTTTCTCTGTTTGAGTATACGAAATATTGGATGCATCAGCCTTGATAGACCGTTCATACACACTTATGACATTTCCCTGAGGATCCAAAATATAATATGTTGATCCCTCTAACACATTGGCATCCGAATAAACATGTTTGGCAATGCGATGCCCCAAAGCATCGTAATCGAAAGATACATTTTTCTTATTGTAACTTGACGTGTGTGTGATTTTTTTAATTTTTCCATCCATACGCCATGTAATACTGGCAATCCTTTCCTGGACGTCTCCAATTAATCTCCCATCAGCATCGTAGGTGTAGTTATTCGTACCCTGACCGATATGAATATCCAAATCGTTGTAATCCTGTGTATCACTTACCGAATACAACCGATTGTGTCTTTTCGGATTTGTTGTTCCAATTGTACCTGCAATATCCTTGTATTTATAATTTAAGTTATCAATTAGAGCTCCAGATCCGTCGTAACGAGCTTGACCTGAAATATTTCCATTGGCGTCATACGTAAAGGTATTTTTGTATTTAGTTGCTTGCCCAGTTCCCCAGCTATTGGATCCTAAATTCAGATTATCGAAACTATTGGATTCCTTGATCCTATTTAACTGGTCATACTTGTAAGCATTTCCTAATGGCAATACAGCTCTAGTATCCGGATGTGTAATTGTTGTAATTACTTTTCCAATGTTACCATTATACAAATTGTACGAATTTGACACTAAGTCACTTCCTGATTGATTGGCAATAAAACTATTATTTCCTCCTATTGCCCCAGCATAATCATTATTAAAATAATGCAAACTATAACCATAAACATCACGAGCTACAGCATGATGATCGCTCAAACTTGCACCATCTAGTCCCGGATCCCGATTTGAATTCAGTGTATTGGAATTCAGCCCTTTAATCCAACCTTGCAATGTATACACGTAATCAATCCCTTGAACTTCCTGATCCCCAATCACTGTTCGTGCTAAGGGACTATGCTGGTAGTACTCATAACTCACTTCACGATCCCACATAGTACTCCATTCCGGTTCGTTTTGGATGGATGCAGTAGAAGAATTAACCGTAGTCAATGGCGTTTCCAATGTAGTATACACATCTGTAATCCGGTTATCCGCATCGTAATTATAAGCATGATGCCACTGGTCGGATTCTCCATTCTGATAATCTAGACGATGTACATTTCCAGAAATCAAATCATAAATGTAGTCCAGTCGTTTAAGACGCTGATCACCGATACCGGTCATATTTTTAATTAAACGATTATCCTGATACAAGGTCTTCACATTACCATGAATATCGTAGTCATAATGGGTTGCATGATCGTATTCATTTGCATTCAAAGAATATACTTCTGAATAAGTAATATGGACAATACGTTTGCGTTGAGTTGCACTGTTCAAAGTAGTTAAATTTGTAACTTCTGTACTGATTACTGTATTTGTTTTGTCGTAGTAACTCTTGGTTACTTCTTTACGCGTAAGAGTCGGATCATAATTCAACCAATCATTCATCTTCCCATCGTCAATTACATTCGGAACAGTTAACCCTCCCACATTTGTACCGAAAATACTTGTAAAGACCGGTCCATCACCGTTGTTGGACATCTCACCAGCTTCAATAATACGACCCAAAGCATCATACAATGTGTAGGAATATTTATCATCACTAATAATAGTTGAATTACCATATTGGCGCGAATCTTGACCCACTACAATTCTTCCCAAACGGTCGTAATAGAATTTTTCAGAATACAAACCACTTTCAAACTTCAAGTTGCGAACCATCGCCTGGTTGGCATTCGCATTGGCTGTTGTTGTGAAGTTTCCTCCGTATACTGCCGTATTCTGTGAACTGAATGCCAACGCTGTAATGTTATACAGACTCGGTGCAACGGATAATGGATCTGTAAACAGTTGATTCGTTGCAGTAAATCCGGAAGCCAAAATGTCATGTGTCACATTATCGTTATTCGGAGAGTTCAATTTGTAAATCGTTCCCGAATTACCTACCGCCAATCCGATCTTGTCATCCAGGAAGTAAACCTCCCGGAAAGTAACACCTGAGACAGTTGTAAGGGCATAATTCGGTCCTACTCCTGCAGCATACTTATAATAATGGATCTTTCCGGCATCCCCGACCATCAGTGCAGATTTGTTATCAAATACATGAATAGCACGAATGGCACTAGTGCCCGTATAAACCGATGAAGGCGTAGAAGCCGATCCTCCTGCAGGAGAAATTGAGACTTTGGCTAAAGTATTGGTGTATGCCACATATCCATATAAAGGTGTGGTTTTCGAGAACTGAATGTCATTCACAGTCCCAGCCAAAGCTGCTTGTGCAACTGTACCATTATTTATTTGAAGAAGGTAATTCACACAACCAACTAGTGCAAAGTGTGTTCCGTTCGGATTTGATTTGGTCCAGGTTTTCGTCAATCCTGTAGTCCCCATTGAAGTACCCGGATTAACGATTTTCCAGCTTAAACCTCCATCTACGGTAGACCGAACGAAATAGTAATCTCCGATGATTGTACCGAATTGTCCATTCTCAAAATGAACATCATTCATTTTTCCAGCGAATACCCGGTTGATTCGTGTTCCGAAAGTATTATTGAATCGATAAACTTCAGAACCTGCACCAACTGCCATCGCCTTGTTCGTTGTGCCGAAAACAAAGTCAATTCCCTGAAGCGCTTTGTTCGATACACTTAACCCAGGAGTGAAGAAATCCGTTGTAATATTCGCAGTATAGTAAACCGAACCGTTTTCGCCCGCAAGGTAAACCGAAAGTCCACTCACAGCAATGTCATTGATATCGTTCGTTGCACTGTGATCAGAAACTTTTGAGCCCGCCGTCGTATATAGTGCTGGCTCCAATCCCCATGTTGTTGACTTCAAGGTTGCCAACAATCCGTCAGCTCCAGCTATCAGGTAGTACGCGATAGTACTTGAAACATATTCGTTTGCTGTTGAAACATTGGACGTGCTTCCGATCGGACGCAGACTAATGGTACTTTGTGACGCACTGACCGGACGGGTAAAGACCTGACCGTTTTGCCCCGTAATCAATACTGCAGAAGCAGTTTTACGAAGACTTGTCATTCCAGTCAAGCGATGTTGTGTTCTGTCAGTAAATGTCAAGGAAAGACCACCATTGGATGTCGGAATCCCGGTAACTGAGCTGGAAGTAAAGATTCCTCCGTTAGTACCTGCAATTGTGACATTCGAACCATGAACCGCCAACTTGATGATAGCCGATGTTCCAAGAGTCAATGTCGTATTATAGGAAAAATAGGGTCCTGAAGAAGTTCCTGCTTTTCCATAAATCTTTTTATCGGAAGAACGGTAAGCCAATACATAATCCAAAGAAGAGATGGTGATTTTATCCAAGGAAACAAAATCAGCATTCGCTCCGGAAACAGCTGCAAACGGATCATAAGCACCCCCAATCGTTGTAATTGATTTGGAACGGTAAATAATTCCATTCGTTGCAAGCACTTCAACTCCAACTCCAGATCCGGATTTAACAATAACCATTTCCTTTGGAACAATTGCACTTGATCCTAAAGTTGCGATATCTGTATAAGTCACATCGGCTGACATTCCTATGAATGTATTCGAGCGATATAACTTATAACTTCCTCCTGAAAGACCGACTCCAAAATACGTGACATTGGTTCCATCATAATAGGTTCCGGTAATCTCAAAGTCATACGTTTGAGCAAGCGAAGGAGTCTGATCTATCTCACTGAAAATTCCAGCTGAAGTTACCAATACATTCTTTGTATAACACGTATTCAAAGGAGTTCCCGTATTCCCCTGAAGCATTACTTCCATCGTTGTTCCGGTTCTTCTGATAAGGGTCATTTTAGCACCTGCATAATTATCTTGCAATGCCGTCCAAGTTAAGCCTGCATCTGTTGTTTTGCGGATAACCTTGATCCCATTTTCAGTAACTCGTGCAAGTCCCTTTTGTGCATCAAGCATGTATATCTGATCAATCAAACCAGCTGTTCCTGATAACTTCAGTTGTTGTCTATAGGTAGCAGTCGAATTTCCATTGATAAAGGACGTATTTCCGTCAACTCCTGCGATGACACCATCTGTAGCATTAAAGAAGGAAATAGCACCCAGATTACCAACCAATGTTTTGTCAACCACGTAAGCTGAAGCTGTACTGCTAATAATGACCGCATCGTAATTAACCAATGATTCCGTTAAAGTAACCAGATAAACTATTCCGATCATATTTGCCGTATTTCCCTGCAAAGTAAAATCCTTCCATTCCGCAACCGAATAGCCACTTGCAGTAGGTGGAGTTCCATAGGCAGTTACCACACCCGCAGAAGTTACTTTGCGAATCTGACCACCAAAACGTTCCAGTACATATGCATCTATTCCCACTACCTCAATGGCAGCTAACTGAGAACTCAATGAAGTATTGACCAAATCCCAGTTTTGACCACCATCATTAGTCAAGAGAAGAATCCCTCCACTTCCAATGGCATATCCAACCGTAGCAGAAGCCATTTTCACTTCTTTCAAATCCGAACCAAGTGTATTTATCACACGTGTCCAGTTCAACCCACCGTTTGTAGTCTTGTACAAATATCCGCGATTTAACATCGGTGCAGATGGTGCGTCCATATATCCACTCAAGTATCCTTGATTTGCATCAATCATCTGAATTGCAGTGGTACTCAATGCCATTGGCAAACCATTCGGCAAGGACAAATCAAATACTTCCATTGCATCCTGATCCGGCATATTCTGAGCAACCAGTTGGTTCAAGGAATTGTATAGATAAGTCGTAGCCATTCGGTGATTCGTAATCACCTGGTGTGTATTGTTCAAACGATCTCCCTGTATTGCAGTTTTAATCGTCGGGTCACTAACATTTACCAATTCTACTCCTTCCGGCGGAACCGTTTTAATCAGATTTCCTGCCTGATCATAATAGTATAAAGTAAAGTGGTGTTCAATTTCATTGTAGGTCATCGACATATTTTCAACTGCCTTCATACAATGTCTGATATACTCAGTACCTAACTGTGTCTGAAGCTGCTGAATTTGTTCATTGTATATAATTTGAGCGTTGACTTCGTTGTTACTTTGGTAAAATTCCGTACATGGATCTTCCAACGTCACATCAAACGTTTCAAAATGAATCGTTGCAGTATCCATCACACAAGGAACCTCAGGACTTGACAAGCAAAAATCCAATAAATCAGGAAGTTCTCTGGTTTTAATTCCATTCAGCAATAAATTCAATTCGGAACAGTATTCATCCACACAGTTACACAATCCTTTGTCAACAAAAACGTCGTAATCAATCAGTGGAACAGGAGCACCTAATCCATTGTTTGTATTGAAATTAGTAACTGTTGCAACATACTGATCGTACTCCAGAGAGCAGCTATTTTCAGGAGTTGAACTCATCTGCGCGCAGTAATCTCCGATACTCAATGGATGACTTAAGTTTTCAGTTCCTGAAGCCGTAATATACTCGAATAAATAAGTCATGTAATTCGCAAAGCATGCACAACTGTATGAACCTTGACTTGCAACTGTCAAATCAATATTATTAGCAGCTCCCCAAGGTGTCCAATTATTAAAATATCCCACTACTTTGCTGTACTCAGTATAAACTTTTGAGCAATATTGCGAATCGCCATCATTGAGTTCTCCGCAAGTAGTAACGTTTGGATTCGGAACTGTTGGTGAACAACTTCCTACTATCGAAATACCGATCAATTTCCAGAGCATATCCGACAAGGCCATAAAACCGGATTCACAACACAAATTTTCAGCAACAAAATCTTCATATGAAAGCATTGGAAGCGCTATTTGTGGATTCGTACATCCATTGTAAAGCATGGAATCAATTGCCAAGTTATATGCGCTGATATAGTCTTCATACATATCCAGACAATATACCTCAGAATTATTTTCTATCTGAGTAACAAGTTCATCGTTCAGGAAGCTCAAATCAACAATTCCATCTGTTTGATCCGAAAGAGCAGGTTCCTGCAAATCTTCACTTGGAGCCTGAGTACAAGCCGTACATTCTTTTAAGTTAAAACAAGAAGTTCCATCAATGGAATCATGATAAATTGTACCGCCTGCTGAATACGAAATATAGAGTCTAAACTCGTTGTATGAGCCATAATTGTTCTGTTCTAACAATTGAACACCATCTACAGACACGATTGCGTCGTAGCTAAAAGAAGGATTCACTCCGTTATATGTGAGAACCAAATCACAAGATCCAGGCATATCATACGTCAGAATACGTCTTGTTACATCATCAGTACCAATAATTGATGAAGGAACACTTGGCAATTGACTATTTAATACAGAAGTCCACAAGGGTGTGTTGTATAAATTAAACGGTTCATTTTGGTTTTCCAATGAAAACTCCAAAACAGCCATCAAATCGTCATACATATCATATTCTTCACCCGTACATAAAATAGCATCGTCCAATCCACAATCACCAACCGGTATCATGACATTGTCTGATCTAATCAGATCACATGATAATGTCACCAAATAATTTCCTGCTGCGTCGTTACATACCAAGTCCATTGTATTATTGTGACCTGGTATCAAATCAGCAATCGACTTGATTGTTGAAAGGGATGATAGACTGAAAGCGGAAGGGTTCGTGCTCAAAATCTTAATACGGATTGTTTTTACACCATCCGTCAGTTCAAATCCTGGGATTGCTGAATTGTATTTCCATTTAATCAATGCGCCTGCTGTATAAGTAGGATTCACCGTGTATTTCAAGGTATTGTTATTGAAAGTCACATACGGATTTACACTCAAATCAACCAAAGACGTACTTGACATGGTACCCATTTGAGCCAATGTATTGGTCATGTTTTTCAACACTTTTCCAAAGTCGTTCATTTTACAAACATCCGGGAAGGTGCAATTACCGATTTTAAAGGTTGTATTTCCGGTAAGATTCTGTGTGTAGATATTTCCTCCGATATTCACCTTAGCGGAAATGGTGAATTCATATAAAGATCCGACCACTGAAGTGAATTGGATATTTCCGAAAGAAATAATGTCCGACCAATTGTAAGTCATACTTCCTGGTTCTTTCCCCAATTTGAATGTTCCGAATGTACCTACGCCGGTCTCCTGCCATTGCACTTGAAGAATGGTACTTGTATAAGTTTCATTCCATGTTAAAGTCGGAATTGAAACAGGAGTTTCGAAATCCTGCATGGCAAGGACCAATCCTGAAAGTGATGTTAAATTGATTGGGAAACCATTGTCATCCAATACTCCGGTTCCGGCAGCTTGAGTAAGTACCCGTTCAAAAGAACTTGCTATCGGACATTGACCCGTTAGCAAATATTGCTGATATGCAATCTGGCTTGGATCTGTTTCTACATTTGCCAATGTATTGCCGAAGCGAATCTCTTTGTATTTATAATATTCATAAGTAGATGCTCCACATGGTTGAACTGTACTGATGAATCCACCTGTAAAGAAAGGAGGTGTAAAAGGAGTCACAACCAGGAATCCATTATCATATGCATCAAAATCAAGGTTCCCGATACAATTGTTATAACCAGGATCTGTTGTTCCCAAAGCAATTGTTTGCGCAGCGGCCAGCTGAATCTCTTGTTTTGCAGCAAAATACATCCCACGGAAAGTCATCCATTCTGCATTATGAAGCTCTGTATTTTGAGTAGTGGTGTAACCCGAAATATCTATTCCCCAATCTAGGTCGGTAGCTGTCGGAACATTTCCGATCATCGCGTTTCCACCACGGTTGATCATTGCCGCAACCTGGAACATCGAATAAGAAACTCCATTGATCGTAGCATAGTTATTGATCTTTGCTAATAATTGCGTGTTGTAAGCAGGATTTCCCGCGAACTCGTCTCTTGGAAAGGAACCGCTCGTTGCCCAATATTGATTAATCCGATTGTTCACAGTGTAAGAACCAGGACTCGCTTTTAAGAAACCTGCCGTTGTAGCAGCTGCCCACGTATTCACGCTGGTCATAGTCGCATCAAAAGTCTCCGAGCTATATGGAAAGTTTAAGTTCGTATGAACATAAAACTCCTTGAATTTCGTCAAATAAGGATATTCCGGATGATAATAGATCAATGAATTTGCCCAATAAGGATTGACACTGTAATAACTCGCGAAATCACTCAGATTCAACAAAAACTGAGGATAGGTATAATAATTTCCGCTTGCCGGATCTAAAAACGCGTTAACACCTATAGTTACTCCGGATTCCACTGCAGGGGTAGAAGCTGTGATCACATTAGCTAATATGGTTACATTATCCAACATGATACGGGATCTTGTCACTCCATCCTCGTCAAAGTAGTAGTTCTGAATAGTTGATTCCACGTCATAACGCGGAGTCTTCCAGTTTGAATTTGCCTTTGGAAGGTGATTGGAAATTGAATTATTCAATACAGAAAGCGGGAAAATTGTTGGTTGAACCTGGTTCAGATTATTCAAATACTCCGCATACTGCCCGTTAGGTCTTACGTCGACTAACATGATATTGCGCATGTTCTCGTAATAAGAAGCAGCTTTACACGGAGCATTACACGCTTCTAATTCCTGGTTGTATTCTTCTTCTGTTCCACCTGCCTGGATGTATTCCAACAAGCTTCCCAAATTTGTTACACATTGCGCACAACTGAAATCCTCCAGACAGTCATCGATATTGGAGCTTTCTCCTACCTGATTCAGAATTGATGAATAATTATCAATACACGTATTTACACCAGAAGCTGTATCTGTATACATATCCATATAGGCATCCAAAGCATCTTGATTAACAGTCAATATTTTTGTAATCTGATACGTTCCTACAGGCAAATCTTCGATGACAAAGGTATTGTTGAATGTATAAGGAGCACAATCCGTTTTAAACGTTACCTGCCCATTTTCACCAACTGTAAAGCGACCTATCATTGTATCCGATAATGCCAGTGGGCTCTTTAATGTCCCACATAAGTCACGTACTTCAATTGAAAGGTCATAAACACAATTGAAACACAAACTACCCAAACATTCATTGGTAAATTGCCCGATAGCGATATCATAGGAGATGGTTACATCGGAAACGGAACTTAATGCAATTGTCTGATTGAACACTTTGGAAGTTCCATCCGTAGATAATTTGTTTGACGTTGAGTTTTGGTTTGCATCCTTAGCGAATAAATCCACAGTCAAAGGCGCAACTGCCGCTGCAGAAGGTAAGGCAATTAAACTGTCCGGAGCCTGACCAGCCAGTGAACTAGCAACTATACGACTTTCTTGATCGAGATAAGAAATACTTACCTGACCATTGGGATCCACCGTCATATTTTTTTGATAATGTGACGCATCACCCACTTCCGACCCGAACAAACGATCCAATTGTTCCTGGAACGGATGAGCATAAAAATAAAACGTTTCGTGACCACTTCCCAATTGGAAGTTTTCCCCAAAACCTCCCCGACGGCGAATACGCTCTGTATTATCCGGCATGTATTCTACTTGAATGAAAGGGTAATTCTCTGCATCTGGAACAAACGCTTGGATTCCCATTATGTCAGAATTGCTTGTAGAATAGTAGTTTGATGCACCGGAATTGACATTCATCCCATAAACCGTATCTGAATTACATGGATTCAAGGTATCCGTCAAATCAAAATCCGACTTCGAGTAAGCAACATCGGAACCATTCTTGTTGAAATTTGAATAATACTTTAACGAATTTTCGGTGTCTTCCACTTCACAATCAGGTGCTGACACAGGAACCGGTAACACTTGAATAGTAGGTCGACCTTGATGATCATAAATTGTTTCACCAACGATTGAGTTGTGATCCGAATTGACCTTAGTCACCACCTGACGATTACGTAATGATCCATCATAGAAGGAAATCACTTCTTTTTTCTTTCCTTCCTCTGCAAATGTGACATTGTACTGCCAGTTCTTTTTGACATCATAGGGAGTTAAGACCTGGTACTTTGCAGTAGTTGGAATGGTACTCAAAGCAATAGAGCCATCTGCACTTGACCAGGCAGAAAACAAGAACTTACCGGGGTCAACCAGAGATCTTCCAACGGCTCTCACGCGGAAACAAACCACACTTTTATCAAAAATCAATGCAACCTTGTAACTTAGGTTGGTAGTCGAAATCCGCGTTGAATTCGTATGAAAATCCACCTTTAAATTGGGAATATTCCCCACTGTAACATCTACTGTATTCACGAAAGTCCATTCCAATTGGTATTCCTCAGCACCTGGCACGGCATTCCAGGAAACAAGCAATTCATCATCTATTTCATCACAGTCGTTATCCAAAGGTGTACCAACTGTCAAGTTATAAGCCGTGAAATTCACTTGAGTTAAAAAGTTATAAACCCGATCCACAAATACATCACCCTGCAAATACAAGTTCGCCGGCAATACAGTCTGAACCACTCCATTCACCTTGATTTGGGTGATCGTAACTTTCAATTTCTCCACATTGTCAATAGTGAGGGTGTTTTCATCTACATAACTCAATGAATCAATCGGATAGTAATAAACAGTCATCGTCTTGGTTTCGGTCGACGTTGGAGTCAATGCAGAATAAGTAGCGTACTTCTCTATACTAACAGTGATTTCTGTTTTCGATTGACTTACAATACTTGTATAATGGTGATCTACCCCAAAGGTGATAACTCCTTTTCTGGTAAAATCCGTATAACTCAGAGACCAACCCGGAGGTGTTATGGAAGAAGTCCCCGAAGCAGTCGAACCGGTCAGTACGAAAGTATTGTGAGGTAACAATGTTGCACTTGCTCCAAAAGAAACAAGAAAAAGGATGAAAAGCGGTATGAATCTTACTAATGACATAGACTCGATTATTTAGTTGGTTTGTATTTGTATCGTGTATCTTTCAATTGGAATCCGTTCATGGAATCGGATAAAACATAATCCCCGGAAGCATTCTTTTCCAAGATATTCTTTAGCGAAATGAGATCCGATGTTTCTTTCAGTTTTCGCATCGGTTCAAATATGATCGATAAATAAGGTGACTCGATGCTTTCATCTTCCATAGATTCCGAAAAATAGTTTCCCGGAGGATAAAAAATATTTAGCTTGTATAATTCCTGCGATTTGATATATACATAAAATTCCATGACCCCAATCGAAATATTTTCAGGCTCAGCTCTTAAGATATAGTAGTCCGGAAAAATCACTTTCTCCAATTTATATTGCTTTAATGCATCCAACGGAATCTGCTGCATTTGGGCAACTTGCCGCATAGATGAATCGATGTTACTTAAGTAGACCATTCGTTCTGTTGAATCCACCATCACATTGATATTATCCATTTGATAACTGATCATTCCAGGATTTGTCATCTTATAATCAAACCCTCTTCCACGAATTATTTCACCCGTCGAAGATTCGATCAACTGGGAAGATTTGATGTCCTTAAACACTTCTTTCTTGAATTTACAGGAAATCAATTCTGCATTCATCTTTTTTCCCAAAAGTGCCATCTCCGAATTAAAAGATTTTGCATCTAATGGTTTCCGTTCCTGACTTATTCCGGAAAATGAAAGAAGCAAGCAAATAAGTATCGTAATATCTTTCATCATCTTAATAGGATCCATTAACTGAGGTGTTTTCAGTTGTTTGTTTGATAGTCATAATACCTTTCTCGGTTTCCTTCTTTACACGAATGAGTTTTCCTTCTTCATCATACTCATATATGGTTGCATAATTCCGTTCGTCGAGTTCTGCAACCAAACGTAATGTTATCGGATCATACACATAACTTACCATTGAACCATCATTGGGAATGACACGGATATCATCAAAATAACAATTCACGGATGGGGAAAGTGCAATCAGGTCAATTTTAAAATCCCCAGTGGGACCAGTTGTAACGACTTTTTCCATCCGCTGCCAACCGTCTACAATCTGACCAGCAACCGGAATATTGGTAAGTACACTATTTGTCGTTACTTTCAGTTGGCAATTTGTATAAGTTATCTTGTCGTTTCCATTTTCTTCCTTCACCCATGCAGTAACTAAATAGTCTCCGGAAACAGGTTGAAATTTCGGGATACAGTTTTCACAATCAATTTGTTGGCGACAACTTAAATCAAAGTTAGTAAATTCAAAATCCACTCTTCCTGAACATCCCTGAACTGTCACTTCCAATAGATAGTGCTTGTTCGCAATTAAAGTCGTAGCCAAACTTTGCTGAGCAGTGGTGGCGCCTCCAATTAAAACAGGTCCAACAATACCATTCTCAACCCAACTGGCATAATCGTCATTTGCATTGAACGCTCCATAGAGTTTATAAGATGTTGAAAGGGGTGTTGTTGTACCACTTGTTGCATATCCGCGGAATTTAAACAGATTGGTAGTTCCCAAAGTTACGTCCGACAAGGGTTTAATGATGTAATACACTTTTGTATACCCACCTTGACATACAAACCCGGTAGATGCACCAAACATTAGCTTGTTCGGACTATCACATAAAGAATATGCCCTATTCGGAGAATAGTTTGTGAGAGAATCTTGTGCACTTACTTTAAAAATGCTGAGAATTATTGTTAGGACTAATACTATTTTCATAACTGTTCGATTCAATTAAAACTGAATAATTTCTGATATCACATTTGTTCCATTAACCGTTAGCTTCATTCCGATCTTGCAACCTTTTGAATCAGTTACAGTAATAAGCAAGCTATTTGTTGAAGCACTCAAAACGGACGTTACAAATGTGTTGCCTCCTGTTTGTTCAACAGTTGCTCCACCAATTGATTCATATTCCATGGTGTATGGAGCAACCCCACCTGAGACGGTAACACTCGTGCAATTTTTCCCACAGGTTAAAGCCAAATTACAATCCGGTAAAACGGTGCAGGTTGACACGACATTCTGGAACGAAACAGGCGCTGTAGTCGTTACTTTGATACTCGTTTTACCCGTATGTGATTGCGTTGTTGAAATCGAAGAAGCTGGAATTGTTCCCAAACTTCCTCCATTGATTTTTGCTTGTGAGAAAAATCCTTGATCCATGCAATTCGAGTAACTCAAGTCTTCAAAGTTTCCAGCACTCATTTGTTGGGCTTTTGAATTTGCCGCTACCGCTGTTGTCAGGGTGTTATTGAATCCAAATTGATTTGATGCATAGCGACCAAGAGCATCTCTTGTTTCGAGACTCATTCCATTTGGTGAAAACTGCGTTACTTCAGAAACAAAGGTCCAATTTTGACCATTTTTCTCCCATATTCCATTCTCTAACTTGTAAAATGGTCCATACGATTTGAAAACACCATCTTTTCGGATATTTGTATTTCCATCATAAGCCGTTTGAATACGATCTGTCAAATAAGTATATGATCGAATCGGTCTCCAATTTCCTTTTGTTCCTATGATGTATGGATTGGTTATATTAGATCCTGTAAAACAGTTACAATAGCTTTTCCAATCCTGACCGAACTCAATTGCACCGGCATTCAACACACCTGTAAACTGATTTGTACTCAATCCATTGATCGGGTTATTCAATGAAATCATACTTGCCATAGAAGTACTTTGTTTGTTTCTATATCCGGAACGGATTACTTTAATGACGGCGTTATTACCAGTGAATGGATTTCCTGTTTTGTCAATGATTCTTATTCCTGAGGTATTCACATCAATAACCCATCCTTTCTTAACCATAGCTCCAATAGTAACTGAAACTTCATCACCTTCAGCAAAATAATTGTATTGAGCAGGAATCGCCACAAAGCCATTATTGGTAACAACAGGTGCTTTATATGCATAAGAAATATTTTTTGAAGCTTGTCCGAAAGAAGGATAATTCCAATACGCCGGATGATTCAACGAATACACCTTGTCATTGAAGTTGGTTGTTGTTTGAGTTAGCAATGCTTCACCCGTGTTAGCATCATAAGCCAGATTATTTGTTTCCACACTACTTCCTTCCTGAGTCGCAACCGTTTTTTCCAAAATAGCTGATCGCTCAATGGTTTTATTCATCGTAGCACTTCTGAAACGGTTCGTCGTTTGATCGTAACCAGGATATACCGGCGGAATTGCAATGAAGATTAGCCCCAAGATAAAGCTGTTCGTATTGATATGAATTTTCGGAACAATCGTTTTTGTAGCACTTTCCCTGAAATCAGCTACTGCATCGTATCGCACCCCTACAGTGGCATTGGAAACTACTCCTTTTTCATCGATAACCTGAATCGTATTGGATAATTGTTGGTTTAAGACGCCATCCAAATTCAATGGGGTACTCTTATAAAAATAGGTTACTTCCGAAAGTGGAGCACTCTGCCCTTCTCCATATACACTTTCTTTCTTTTCTTTTCCATGCATGTTATTCAGTTCGATACTGAATCCTTGATTAGCAGTTAAATACTGGTATTTCGGAAGTAATGGAAGTAAACTATGATCCGTCAACATGTCTACATTTGTTCTCTTAACGATCGTTGGAAAGTCTTTTGCTGTATAGAACTCTTTGATCACTTTCCCGGTAGCTGTGCGTTTTACATTTGCATACTTCAGATCTTCAATCACCACTCTCGAATAACCTACAACCGGAGAAGGGAATTGGGATTCCATGATCGGATCATCAATGTACATCTTATCGTCCATTGCCAAACGTTTCACGTTGTTTACAATGTAAGCCGTGTGCCATGGATTTTCATCACCACCCAATTGCGGCTCATAGGATGCAACTCCGGAGGAAGTAACTCCATCTTCCAAAACGTATTTGAAGGTTTGTCCGTACTCGCTTTCAGCAGCACCTCCCATGTCATCCCAATTATCTTTGATACGGATCTCCTTGACACGGCTTCCACCACCAAACTTACTACCTGTCGGGGACTCCAAACGGATCCAGGATCTGTTCAATACAATCTGTTTTCCTTTACCCTGATTGTAAATCGGCATGTTCGGACCGGTTGCTAATTCCTGGAAACTGGAGACCATATTGATCGTAGCATTCACAAAATTCATAATAGCTTGTTCGCCACCCCCATCTTCATCACTCTGAGGAAATTCGCTATTAATCGTTCGCGACAATTGAGCACGACCGAACAAAATGGATTGTTTAATGATTGGGCTATATTCAGCAGATAAATCAGAATCTTTCAACTTTTCCGGTTTTAATCGGATCAATCCGTAGTTCACGCCTCCTATATTTTTAATGCTGATATTTTCAATAACTCCGTAACCCGATACGTACTCTGTCTTTTCTTTAAACGTTCCACCACCCGGGTTTAATTCGGAAAGTACCCTAAAATATAACTGCTGTCCTGCTTTCCCATACTTAGAGGCCGCATCACTTTGATTCGTCAGATTGAATAACAATCCCCCATTCTCATCACTTCCGGAAACCAACGATTTCATCGCAGCGTCCGTTCCGTTCATAATCGTGCTATACGTATTATCTGCATAATAAACCCCGACTATCTGGAACATTTGAGTTGCCTTCTTATGCTGCACAAAACCGTAATCATCCGATTCATAAGTCACATTGATTTCTCCTCCCGATGGTAATTCGATCTTTACCAGATTCCAGGCAATCGCATTTGCATTTGCTTTTGAAGGGTCTTGTTCAGCATAAGGGAAATCCGAATTGTTCAATGGTGTGGCCATCAGATCTTCACCTCCAACAATAGGTTCCTTGTAAGTTCCCCAGCGATCAGATCCTTTGATGTGATAATTCGGATTAGATCGGGTTCCGGCATTTCCGTAGGAAAACTTGTAGCTACGGTATTTCATTTTCTGTGAATTCTGATAAGTAAACTGAATTTCCGTCAAAGTCAATTTACCTCCCTTAGTCGCATCAGATGAAGTACTTTCATCATTCCCCGGATAATTTCTGCAAAGGCTATAATTGTAATTGAACACAACCTGCTTGATCGGAGTTGCTTGAGTCAAATCCGAAATGTGTGCATTGTAATCCGGCTTCGAATAAAGAGTAATCTTTTTCAATAAAACCATACTCTGCGCATCTGCCGGATTAATATTTCCGTCTCTGCTACTTGCACTTCTTCCGTCATGACGGGGTTCAAAGCTGAAAATTGCTACATAATTCTTTGTTTCAATTTTCTCTGTGTAATGCAAATCCTTTTTCCCGTAAACAAAACTTCCCTTATCATCCGTAGGATCCGAGCGCATTCCTTCATTGTAATAAGCTGTATTTCCTTGTATTGGGTTTCTCCAAGTAAAGTTTTTGACTGATTTATAAGAAAACTTGACATAAGAACCCAAATCATCCGGCGAAGGTCCTGGTGTCGGATCCGAATCCACATAATCATCGCTCAACACAGCTGAAAGCATATAGGAGTGAGCATATGCAGGTGTTTTTGTCGCACTATAATAATGATCAATCCCTCGCGTATTAGCTATTGAATCATCATTTGCAGTAATTCCGTTCAATAAACCACTCTGATCATTCAGATAGTTGATTTCTCCATCTCCACGGATATCACTACCGGCAGCAAAAGTAACGTCCTCCTGAAACTGATTGTATGCAGGTAGAGCGAATACATAGCGTCTTCCATCCGTTCCCAATTGGGTGATTTCTCCGATATGGTAAGGTTTGGCTCCCGAGTAAAGATTCGTTGCATTGTATGGGATAACCCCCAACCCTGCTTCAACTTCTCCCCGACTCAAAAAATACAGTTGGTTGTTTGAATAATCCCGAACTGTTTTTTGATTTTTGGCGATATCCTTATTTCCTGCTGACTGAACAAGTGTGTTTTTCAATTTCGGCATCAATGCATTTCCGGCTAATAATAATCTCTCCGGTTCTGTTCCGTTAAATTGACTGGTCATCAGGTCATCGCGTAAAACAGAACTTTCACTTGCCTCTACCATTGCGTAGGCAGGAACAATTTTACCCAACCCGGACCCTTTGAAAGCCAACCCGGAAGTGGCAGAGTTATTATTAGTCCATGGTCCATTTGTGTTCGTTGTGATTGGAATTTCGATATCTACTCCGATATCTGTCAGGTTACCAAATCCCAATTCCATCCCCACATCGGCACCCACATCAGATGCGCTGCTGAATGGATCATAAACATACCCCACATCATTACGAATAGCTCTAAAACTTCCTGTTGTACCCTGAGCTTTTACAAAAAACAAATCATATGTTTGAAAAGCCGATGGAAGGTTCACACTGTATTTCGAAAATGCCTGGTCGTTGTCCCGGTTAAAATCCAATTGATTTTCGGTAGATGTCTGACCAACTTCCGAGAACATATAACCATAAGAAGGAACTTTCATGATCTTATTGTCATCAGAAATCCATGAGCGGGATACTGAAACTCCCACATTCCCTTGTCCATCCAATAAAAAAATTGAACCGGAAATATTCATCTTGAAACTAACTGAAGCTCCGAATTTCTTATGCTGAGGTGTCGGTAAATATTCTGCCAATCCGACATTATATGCTCCTCCAATCCCCGCGGAATGATCGTAGTCCTTCACTTTACTTGTCTTTTGAACAAAAGAGAACAATCCTGTTTTACTATCCTTTTGGAGAGACAACCATGTTACATCCTTTGTAACTGATTTGGCAGCGCTGAAGCCATAAGTCAACTGCTGTAATCCGGCTCTAGAATTAAATGCCGTACCAATCGTACCAGTTCTCTTCACATTTGTATTGTCATCGACTTTCTCTTTGTAACTCAAACTCACGTTCGGTGAAAAAGAAGCACCGTTCTCACTGCTTCCCGATAAGGAAAACCCAGCGGTTAGATTGCCCCCCAGGAATTTACCAAAGTCAAAAGAAGGACCGATACTGATAGAAGAATTGTAACCACGATAATTATTATATCCTAGCCCTACTCCAACGCTCAAACCACCACTTCCACCTGAAGGAATGCTGAATCCAGCAACCTCTGCAGTTATTCCTGCATCAATATTGATATTGAAGTTTGGTTTCGTATTCAAGGTCTTTTCTACCTCATCTCCACTGAAATCATCCGGTAAACCGCGCAGGTTCCGTGTGATTGCACCAGCATTCAGGTTCCAACCCAATCCTACCCAGGAAGCTTCCTGATCCATAGACGCCCCCGAGTTGTAGGCGATGTTAAGCGGATACCCCTCAATATCCATCAATGGAATGTTGTAGGAAAAGTCTCCGGTAAACGGATCCACCATGTCAGAAACACCAACTGGTGTAAAAGCACTTGCTTCCGGTTGTGTAGGTCCGCCTGCATAACTGAAAGTCGGTTGAAAAGTAGACCAGGTAAAAAGGATTAATAAAAACCAGGAAATACTTCTGGTTCCTTGCGATGTTTGCTTCTTATTCATATTTCTTAAGATTCAAGGTCGGTATTTGTTTATGCGTTAATTCAGGTATACTAAATTCTATAAATCGGTTGTTGATCATTCGATCTCTGAAAACAATCTTCGTTATCGGTTTATTGGTCGCCTCCAAATCAAAAAGTACTCTCACTCGCGTTGGCATGCTGGCCTCATAAATAGCAGAAGTACATTTGATGGTATCATTAGAAGATGAAATTCCAACTAAATCACCTTTGATATAATTATTCAGATATAACTTTCTATCATTTGTATTCATCCCGGTTTTACTTGGAAAGGAAAAAATATCCTTGGAAAACTGCTCACAACTTAACTCCAACATAAATCCATAAGAGCCTCCGATTGTCTTCAAATCATCCATCAGAACTTCTTTTTTCTCACAATGATTCAGGGCACATTTGGCGATATCGTATTGTTTCGGAATAAATCTGACGGAATACATAATTCCACCCATCGTATCCTTGTTCTTCCACAAAAAGTCCGGAGAGGAGCACCACTTCACATAGGAATCCGGCGTTAACTTACTCCCCTTTTGGGAAAAGGAACCGGAGATAAAAAGTGACAGTGATATAATGGTCAATAGGTAATTCATCAGCTAATTGTAAAATTAAATGTGTACTGTCTTTTGGTTTTCAAATTCCAGGATACTTTATACACTCCTTTTTCCAGATCCAAATCTTTCAGATTCAGTATATAAAAGCGTTTGGTGCCTTTATACTCGCTTACCTGATCTGCTTTCTCTTCCCCATTCAACAATTCATTCAAATAAACCGATTTGACGATCTTTCCTCCTGTAGAAATATTGACTTTCAAATTCAGGTTTCCGGTTTCATCGGTCAACAAGCCGATCTTCTCGTTGACAATCGAAAGCATTTGTCCATCATTCTTAAATGCTACCGGATAAAAATTGGGTAGCGGATCCTTTGGTTTCAGAATTGTGAATTGATAGGGTTCCGACTGATCAACTATTAAACTGTTAAACAAAATTGAAACCTGCCAAACGTAGGTATGCCCTTCTTCCAAGGGAGTCGCACTCGATGAATACGAATGCATCGTGTTTTGATAATCATCCAAAACCAAAATGGGAGTATTCACTGCAATCGCATCACCCTTCAATTGGTTTTCCTGCAATTCACATAATACATATCGCTGCGAATAACGCGGATCTGTTTGGAGCGCCGTAATGTTGGTCTGCCAGATGAAATTCGGTTCCGTCTCGATAATCGTATCGAAATCCATCGGATTTGAAAGCGTGACAGGAAAAGCACTTTGCTGTGCAAAGAGATTCGAAAAGCTGAACAGTATGATTGGCAATAGATAATAAGCTAATCTCATTTTAGAACATTTAAGTGAATTTTTAATCGCAACTCCCAGAACCAAGGTCTTATAGGATAATCAACATCAGGCGTTATGAAGTTTAATGCATCTGTCGGCAACCATCTTCTTGCCGTCATATACCAGGTAAAATGTTTTCCGGGTGAAGCACTCAAGGTGAATGAGAAACCATATTGATTGGAAAATTGCTGACTTCTCAAGTAGTTGAAAGCAGATGAAAATTGAATGCCTTTGTATTTTGCTCCCAGTTCAGGGGAAATAATGAGGTTCGTTCCGTAAATTTTGGACATTCCCTTAAAATCCTGATAATTGGCAGTCACACCGTAAAACAGGTATTTATGAGCAATCTCAGATTTCAGGATCACATTCGTCATTTGAATAGCAGAGTCCAATCCGTTTACCCGTGAATAAGTACTGTTGCCGGACAAGGTGAATTTGGTCTTATCAAATCTCTTTTGGTAAACGAATCCTCCACGATACAAGGAATTATTCCCATAAGTAATCGAATCATTTCCACGTGCATTGATCAGCGAGTAACCGGCAAAAAGCAACAAGTTCTTAATGATTGTTTCTTGTACATCAATATGAACACCATTGGTGATCAGCCCTTTTCCATTTGAGCCCGCATCATAGCGATCTCCGACATATTTACCGGCAATTGTCAAGTGTTTAAATAATTTACTTTGAAAACCGTATTCATGATGCAGGAATCCCGAGTTATACAGACCTTGGGAAAACCCATCGTAATTGACCCCAATTCGTTTCACCTGCCCATAAATTTGGGTATGCATCCGGTTTAAGCGGTATTTAACCTTGGTTGTATATGCCAACTGAGAGGAATAATTTCTTGAAACAGAATCTCCAATCGGAATCGTTTGCCCCATGCTTCCACTAATGAATAATCTACCCGATTTCAATGGAGAAAGCGTGAAACTGACATTGGAGGTATTATTTGTAACTTGTCTCTTCTTATGCAGGATGCTTTGCAGATCCCTTCCATTATAATAATTCTCCACAGAAACCGAATTGCGTTCCTCATCTCCATAACCGATAATGATGGAGCTTACAAAACGTGCCGTATTCACCGTAAAAAACTGGTTCATGTTGAATATGTTCTGCGAATTGTTCAGGTATTGATCCACCACAGAATTCGAAAACAATCTATTTGGGACGGTTAATCCGGCAGCGGCATCGTAAAAGTATTTGCGGTAAGTTCCCTTGAATCGAACACCTTGAATAGGCACACTGCTGTTCGACATTTTACCTCCTGAAAGAGAAGTTAATCCCAAATCAATGCGTTTGATACCATCCAAAAAACCGTTGGGCTTTTTCAGGTTTAGTGCATTGAGGTCATTCAACTTTAAATCTTTCAGGCTTTGGAGACTATCGATCTTTCCGTTCCATTTATCCAAAGTTCCTTGATAAGTAGAAATTTTCTGGGTGATGGAATCCAGATTCAATCGATCAAAATCAATCTTGTTCGTCTCCGGAGCTTTTAAGTCCGGGATTTGGGTATCCGGAATCTTTCCGCTGATATCGGGAAGCTTTCCATTAGGAAGTTCCGGTTTTTCCAACGTTCCGGTTGGAATCTGAGGTTTGTTTTTGCCTTTCAGCAGTTTGTACTGTTCCAATAGGAAATCCAAATAGCTGATCTTCCCTTCCAAAGCATAAATATCCTGATTGATTCCACCAATATCGGTATTTATCATGCCGATTTCATGCTCCAATTCCGCTTTTCGCATGCGGTATTTCGCAAGGGCATCATAACTCAATCTAAAATAAGTGGGTTTACCGGAAATGTATTTTTCGTCTGAAAGCCTTCCTTGAAAAGTAAGTGGGATATTCTTAAACATGAAAGAAGAAGAAACTTCCACAAAATGATTCATTCTCCCTCTTTTGTCTAAAAAATTTGATTGAACACCTGCATTTGCACCCAAGTCAATATCTGTCCTTCCCAAAGTGAAAAACGGAGTTTTTATTGAGTCAATTTCTTGAGCAAACAATAAAGGACTGATTACAATGAATAATATAATGGTTGTTACCTTCAATTCAGGTGATTTAACAAATCTTAGCAAATGTAATTATTTCATCAAAATAAAATGTTAAAATGGAGGCTGCCAAATTGACTAAAATTGATTCAACTAAAATAATTCGCAATTTAGTTGAGGAATTTATTGGGATTTAAGCAAAAAACCTGTTTTAAAAAAATTACGTGTAGCCCTATTTTTTAACAATTAAATAGAATTGTAGTCCTTATAATAGACACTTCAAATACTCCAACCTTTCGTTTTTCCAATATATTTTCTCAGGAGAATTAGTCGACTGTTGTTCTAAACGAGTAAAAGGATCAGAAGAATAGCCGACATAGTATCGATCAATACCTAATGAGTATAGAATGTAAACGCATCATGTCAAAAATTGAAAATGAATTTTTTTTTTGGTACGTACACCACGTTGGATAGATCTGACCAAATTGCGATCGCAATTGCTAATTACGAGGATAAATCGATTACATCCTATGTTGGCAATTATCGAAATCTGATTATGGGAGGGCAGATGACAGAAGCTCCATATGAAAAACCTAGCTCCCCAAAAGGAGTTTGGGAAGCAGTTCATCAAACATTTTACAATATTCCAATCGAAAAATATGGAATCGGGAAATAACTAACTAGTTCTAAATAACCGATACAAGTTTATCAGTAAAATTAAACTATTTGATCACCCAGTAATAACCCTGTCTTGTTATCCCAAACACAATCCACAAACAACCAGTCAGCTTTCGCTGTGTTTTCTTCGTTTCGGCGCTTGCAACGGCGGATCATCAAGCGGTTGGGTAACCATGTGGGATCGCACGGGAACCTATTCTTTTACCATTCATCAAGATTTGATTGTTGGAGCAGCTGGAGATAGATAAAAAAACGATTATCAATAAAGAAGAGCTGTCAGGAATGATGGCTCTTTTTGTAACTGTTAATTCATTTATGCCCAACAAACAAAGACAATGTATGCCAATAGATACCAACAGTTAAAATGGAGACCACTATCATTAGCATGCTCAACGAATCTGCATAGGCTTTTTTTAAGATCATATAGATCACATTTGCCAAAATCACAATCCCTGGCAGCCATGCATAAACAAGATCATTGATAATTAATGGTTGATAAAAGAAATCGCTATTCAATAATATCCAAGCAACTATGAAATGGATAATTAGTAATAAAAGGGAGATGATTTTAAGCTTTTCCTTCATTTCTGAGGCTCATTGGATTCTTAGTAAGGGCAACTCGGAACATTAACTACCTAGAACATTGTTTGTTTAAAGACAAGTACTCATTTCATTGGATAAATACTTCATTGCTTTTTCCGCGCGGTAATTATCCGAACCAGTGAATTTCTTTGCAACTATCCAGTCTTTTTTGTTTCGGTCATAGTAAGCGCGAATGCTAATACTTGATTCAACCGGACTATCTGAATTGATTGTTATCATATAAAGTCTTTTTCGAATATTGACACATCGGTATGTCAAAAAGTCATAGCCGCCTTCTTTCCACCAGTTTACTGCACTTGTATCTTTCTCTTTAATTTTGAAAGGGTTTATCTCTAATAAAACATCAACCCGTTGTTCTACATCCATAGCCGGGCAATTTAAATCGGTATCTCCAACTGATCCAAGCGTTCCGGGATCGCTACAAGCTGTTAGCCAAAATAAACTAATTGCAGTCGCTATCAAGAATCGATTTTTCATGAAACTAAATTTAGGTAAAAAGGAAAGAGTGTGGATAATCATTTCCGAAGAATAATTAACATGATGCTGAATGAATATAAAATGTAAACGTAGTAGGTCATATAAATAAAAAAGTCCAACATTTCTGTTGAACTTTTTTGCTCCCCCTTTTGGGCGCGGATCGAACCAAAAACACGGTTTTACTGGTGTTTCGGAGGGGCGTGATAACCTTGTTGGACTTGAACCGAAAATGTATACATTCAAACTAAATGGTGTTTTATCGCGAACTTAACCAATCCGACAACATTAGTAGCTCCTGTTTTTTCATAAAGACTTTTTCGGTAACCCTCGATCGTTTTGGGACTTAAAAACAATTCTTCTGCAATTTGTTCGGTTGTCTTCTCAGCAACAATGAGTTTTAGTATATCAAGTTCTCGTTGTTTTAAGGAATTTATTGTGAAATGTTGACTAGCTCCCTTTGAATTAGCTTCAGCCATTACCCGACCAAGAAGAGCTCTGCTTGTCAGTTTGTTGAAAAAAATACCTTCTTTGGATACTGTTCGAATGGCGTGAATCACATCTTCCGGGGGACTTTCTTTAAGCAAGTATCCATTTGCTCCCAGTTCCATCATATGGGAAATAAATGAATCATGTTGGTGCATTGTTAAGGCGAGAACCAAAATTTCGGGATAGTGCGATTTTAAATACTTTAAAACTACCTTTCCGTCCATTACCGGCATTTCGAGATCGAGCAATACTAAGTCGACTTTAATCGTATTTAATTGATCCAAAAAATCCTGACCATGTTGGGCTTCCATGATCACATCTACATCTTCAAATTGTTTCAGAAATAGTTTAATTCCGTGACGAACCAGTGCATGATCGTCTACAACTGCAACTTTGATAATTTCAGGATTTGTCATGTTTTTTTTGTGTTTAGTGGTATTTTGATTATGGCGGCAAAAAAATTATCTGTAGCCGTAGAAAATTGAATTGTTCCATAAACCGATTGAATTCTACTCCGCATGGTGAAAATCCCCAACCCTTGTGTTTGCTGTGTATCACTGAATCCATTACCATTATCAGAATATTCAAAAGTAAGTTCATGCGTAAGATGACACTGAATAAAGATTTCGCTTACCATTTCTTCTTTCAGAGAATTAGCAATTAGTTCTTTGAACACTCGGAAAACCGCAAGGCCGATATGATCTGGAAAAGAGTTATTCTTTAAAGGTTCAAAGTTTGCGAAAATCCTGATATGCGAAAGATGATTCACTTCGCCGATCAATTCCTGCAAAGCCTCGTAAAGTCCGAATTTGACCAATGTGGGCGGAAGTAAGTCATAACTGATCCGGCGCACATTGCTAAGACCGTTATCGATTAGTTTTACAGCTTGTTCGATAAAAGCCTTTTCTTCTTTTGGAATGGAATCAATTGTCTTGAGATAATTCATATTAGACCCCAAACTGGAGAGTAAAGAACCTATTTCATCGTGCAAATCTGCAGCGATACGTTTGCGTTCCAATTCCTGAGAATAAACTGATGCCTGGAGGAGTTTTAGTTGTAACATGTTTTCATCCCCCTGAATGCGCAACTTTTGTAAAACGACTTTTTTTTGATAGGAAGCAATGAACGCAAAGGCAAGAATAATAAGCAACAGTATTAGTGCTGTGCTGGTAATGAATAGTATCAGAATTTGGTTTCCTTCCCAATGCATAAAAACGCAATTGTGAAAGCAAGATATAATAAAATGGTTACAATTCCATGGATGAACCAAATCGATTGGAAGATGTCTTCATTTTGAGCAAATACTAGATCACTGAAAGCGAAAAGGAGCAGGTTGCAGGAAAAATAAAGAATTAAACCTCCATGAATCCAAAATCCGGGCGTTTGGAGGAAGTTAATGATCTTCTCTTTCCGGTATTCGTTGTGGAAATAGCAAGATGATAAAATGATTACAATAACTGCTTCCAAGGCTCTTATTTCTGTTGAATACACCCAAATTCGATCCCAATGACCGGCAAACCGGAAAATAAAAAAAGCAAAAAAAAGAATCACACCCGACCATATTAGCAATCGAAAAGGCTTGCTTTTCAATGAAAGGCTGTAAATCTTTACCAAATAGAATACTTCCAGCAGGATATACAAGTAGTAAAAAGGAAGATTGTTTGGCATCACATAATTCGACCACCAGATAGAGAAAAACTGATTGACGGCTACGGGAACAAGCATATACAGCAGCCATTTTGTTTCCACTTCCAGTCTGGAAAACCTCCTTATCCCAACCGAAATTGGAATAAGGAGGAGAAAAGTGACAATATACATGAAGTAGACGAGCATACGCATTTACTTATTTTGAAGGTGGACAGTTTTTTGGGCAAGGCACGGCGAAGTCTATTAATTGCAGAGGTGTTAATAAATTATCTAGCCTTGGGTTGTCTTTGCAATTAAAGAGAAGATCAAAGGCTATGTATCCTTCATACTCATTTTGAGGGACGTCATATCTTATGTTATCAGGAGAAACTGTATAAGCAACATGTATTATTTCGAGAGCCCCATTTTGAGGGATATCTAAGAACTTCCAGCAATATCTGTATTCTACAATGTTTACTAGCAAATCCTTATTTGTGTCAAGGTAAGATTTCCACGCACCGAATTTAGGGCTTAGCTCTTTGAGTGTTTGAAATGTTCCTTGCCCAGACTCATTGACTGTTAAATAAACGTTGGTGTCGCCCCCATCTCCAATTGCTATTCTGGGTATTCTTACATTTTCTTCCATGTAATAACGAAAAATTATTTCACCTGAAGCACTATAATTTCCTGTATACCTCCGTAACGAATCTAAATCTGTCTTCTTAAACGAATGATTGTCATATTTGGATTCTTCATCAATAAAGCCATCACAGCGGAGTATTTCATAAGTGCCTTTCCATAGTTGAACAGCTTGTCTCAAGACTTGTCTTTTGGTGAGTGAACAATTATCTGCGTCTGTTTGGTTAGGCGAAGTTTTCTGTGCGGGTAGACTGAACGAAAAAACAGACATTGTCAGTACTGTAAATAGTGTTTTCATGAGGATAGTTTAAAATTAGTACTTCCAAATCTAACTCAAAAAGAAACATCTTTCCCAGGCTAAAACCACTAAAAACCAAAAATATTGATTGAAAATCAATACCACAAGAAAAGCACCTTCCATTCCTGTTACTTTCAGGGAATACCCTCATACTAATTCATGCTCATTCCTATTGAAAAACCCGGACTATTGGGCTTGAAGCCGGTCGTTGGATAGTTCAACTTTGTCACAGTAAATCATTGATATAGACAAAAGCTAACGGTGCTTAACCATTATTCAACTTACAGTGTCTCCAATTGATTTCTAAAAGTGGAGCAGAACCCACTTAAAAAAACGAACTGTTCCTGTGCAGTACAATCACAAGAGGCGGAACCGAAAAGCCTGATGAGTAGGGATAATATCTACAATTATGTCAATTTCAACAACTGTTCCGGTGGGAACGATCATTGCCAGCATCTTAACTGCAAATAATTTGACTGAAGGCTGGTACCTTTGCAATGGACAACAAGTAAAGGCTAAGCTCCCCATTGCAAACTATATCATGCCTGTTAATAACGAAGTCACGTTGCCCAATTTGAGTGGGTGTACTTTAATTGGTGCCGGACAAGCCAATTCAGGAAACATTTACACACTTTTCAATACAGGTGGAGAAGAACAGCACACGCTAATTGAAGACGAGATTCCAAGTCATTCACATAGCTTCGGAGGATTAAATCAAACTTTGAGTCGGTGCACAGAAGAAGGAGGCGGGCGGTTTGATTGTTATCCGGGTACTTTGGCGGAAATCAGCCCCACAATAACATGCAGCCCTATTACGTAGTGAATTATATCATTTACTGCGGTGTAGCCTCCTAATTATTATTACAAACAATTTAATTTATTTAGCCATGTTTAAAAAACAAGATCCGAATTCCTTCACCCGCTACTTCCAATTATTTCTGGGAACAAATCAGATCGGTTATTTGTCGGCAGATTACCAAGTGGTGAACTATGAGAATGTACAGGTAAAAGACGTACAATTGGATATTGAGATGCCGATAATGGACGGCAAAGAAACACTTGAACATCTGCGCAAACATTTCCCTGAAATTAAGGTGTTAGTTCTTACGATGCATCAACACGATTCATTTATTGTACATATGATGGAAATTGGAGCAAATGGATACTTGCTTAAAGAAAGTCCCCCGGATGAGGTAATTGACGCAATCCGCACGGTAAAAAAAGAGGGAATGTTTTTCAATCCGCGAACTAGCAAGGCCTTACTGGGCAAAATCACCAGCAGTCAATCGTCAAAACCTGGTTGGAACCCAGATAGTCGCGATTCATTAAATCAACGCGAAATAGACGTTCTTCGTTTGATTTGCGATGAAAAAACAACGCTTCAAATAGCGGAAGAACTCTTCTTAAGTCCAAAAACGGTAGAAGGTTACCGGAAAAATCTATTGGAAAAGACCGGTTCAAAAAACGTTGCTGGGTTGGTCAAATAGGCCTTGAAACACTGCTTGGTTTGATTACCAGATAAGATCCACAATTTCACAAAACACTTTCACTGATGAGATTCGTATTCGTTAAATCGGAAGGGGAATGGCTACCTCTGTTTTTTGAAGAAATCTGTTGGATTACAAAATCCAGCACGAGGAAAAATTATATCTCTGTTCATTCAGGAAAAGAAGTATTTGAATCGAAATTGAGTTTAAATGCGATCGCAACCATTCTTCCTGAAAATCAGTTTATCCGGGTACATAATTCCTATATCATCCGACTGGATAAAATCACGAAAATCGGTTCTGGTTTTGCCCATGTGAAACTCGGAGAAAAATGGATTCCAGTAGGAGAATCGTTCGTTTCGGACCTGCTAAAACAGTGTGATTTTATCAATTGAGTCACCCAATACGCACCATTGATCACCTCTATTCAGGGTAGTATCATCATTGCTTTGCAGCATGTCATTACTTCCATAGATTCGTATTCGTCGCTAGAAGAAATGCGCAACATATAGAGCTTTACTAGGCAAAAATGCGGGTTTTAACTATCCTTCAGGGTGTTTCCATTAATGGATCAGCGAGGCGGCATAAACCAAGTAATAAAAAGTGACTTTCATGAAGGGAATTTTTAGGAGAAGGTTTACGCAAGGCGTAATGGGTAGGACACGAAAATAGGATCACGAAAAAATCTAAAAACAAGTTTAAAATCAAATCATATGAATACATACATCAACAGCTTAAGTGCTGAGCAAAAAAAGAACATCAACTTTATGGTGCAGGTAATGAGCACCAAAGGAATCACGAACACCTTTATACAGGCTGGAATTCTGGCAGTGGTGTCAAAAGAAAGTGCTTTCGTTCCGAAGGGAGAAACAGGCTATCAATCCACATCGAACGAACGGATTCGGAAGATTTTCGGAAGTCGGGTGTCGTCGCTGTCGGAAGAGGCGCTCACAAAAACGAAGAGTGATCCCAAAGCATTTTTCGATTTGATCTACGGCGGACGTTTTGGAAATGCAGCCGACGAAGGCTACAAGTACCGTGGGCGCGGAATGAACCAACTTACGTTCAAAGGAAACTATGTGGCGGCTAAAAAACATACCGATGTCGATATTGTCCAATTTCCCGATAAATTGAATGAACTGGAAGTGGCAACTGACGTATTGATTGGTTATTTTAAGGACAATCTTACTTCCTCAAAGGCCCGCTTATCTGAATATGGAATGACAAGCATGAATGAAGCAGCAAATACTGCAAGTGCAGTCGGTGCAGCTTACCACGCCAATGCGGGTTGGGGAAAGTCTAAAGCGGAAATTGACAAGGATCCGACAGGAGGATTAGGCAAAGCAAAGAGTCGTGTGGACGATTTGTACGATTTCATAAAAGGTGGACAAAAGGGTTTGTAAACACCATAAGCCGTCCATGCGAGCGATCATTATTCGAAGATACGTTACTGCAAAAATTAGCGTTTAGATTCACACTTATTAAGGGATAATGGTTCTCTTCAAATGATGTCACATTCGACAGATCATATCTAGCGATGGGCACGCGTATCGTACATACCACACTTAATAAATGAGAGAGGTCGTTTATGCCATGCGACCTCTCTCATCACGCTCGACACGCGCTATTTTTTTTGAAATTCTTGACACAGATTCCCTATTGGGACGCTTAAAATTCACTAAATGAAGGATACCAGTAATCAGATAATTCGTATCGCGCACATTGATGAAGAACTTCTTTTCATCGAGGGAATGACGCTTGTTTTTTCACATTCCTCGTTGTTTGATCCGGTAATAGTTGCACATAACGCCCCGGAATTTCTCGAAATTTTAGCCAGCACACGCAGTGAAAATCTCCCTGAAATTATCCTGATGGAAATTCAATTAGAATCGATGGATGGCTTCGATCTTATGCGAACGATATTGCGGCAATTTCCCTCCATTCCCGTTATTGTACTTTCCTCTTTTTACAATAAAGTGCTGCTTACACATGCAGTTAAAACCGGAGCGGCTGCATTTGTATCAAAAGATGCCTCGTTAGATGATCTGAAAACAACCATTTTGGGTGTGAAGAAGGAGGGGAGTCATTACACATCCGAGAATAATGAAATGCTACGTGCATTTCTGAAGGGCAGTGCAAAGTCGATGTATTTCAAATCTGCAGAAAAGGTTTCTAAGCGTGAAATCGAAATCTTACAGTTGATTTGTCAGGAACATACCAATGAAGAAATTGCCGAAAAACTGTTTCTAAGCCCAAGAACGATTGAGGGTCATCGGCAACGTTTGTGTGCGAAAACCGGGGCAAAAAATGTGGCGGGTCTTGTGGTCTACGCTATTTCGAACGACTTCTTTACTCCTGACCTTAAATACTACTGATACCGTACAAATACGGGAAAAAAAAATGACGTGTTTTAACGCTATTTCCCAAGAAATCAATGCATTTACTTTGAAGTGTTCAATTATTCATGAAGCTTCAAACAGAACCTTGAACAAATGGGGATTCCGAAAACCACAGAGAGTAGGAAAATCGATAAATTCTGGTAGAGTCTGCATGACCTGCCATAAATTAAAACAATAATTATGTCACAAGAATTAGTATCAATGGCCCAACAGTTTTCAGGGCTACCAATGGATTCCTTAATTGGAGGACCATTAAACGCAGCAGCAAAGGCGAATGCAGCGATGGCGTTGACGCAAACCAAGTTCATGCTGGATACATGCTTTAAAAAGGTCGGCGATAAAGAAGCAAACGATTATGAGCCGATCATGATCAAAATGAGCCTGGAGCGTGGGGTTATCACCCCTCCTGCGGATGAAAATGGTGTAGCGTCAATTCAATCGGTAACCACACAGTTCAACCTGCCTTTGTTAACGATTGTTCCATTAAACTCTTTAGCCGTGGATGACGTGAAAATCACATTTGAAATGGAGGTGAAATCGAGTTATGGAGAAGAGCACACGGAGGAATCTACAAAGAAATCTGCAGGGGAAGGCAGCTTCGAAGCGAAGATCGGTTATGGGCCGTTCTCGGCAACAATCAAGGGATCTGCAAGCTATTCCAGTGAAGATAAGAAATCGATGAATTCACACTATGAGAAAAGTAACTCGGCCAAGTACACCGTAGAAGTGCATGCGGCTCAGTTACCACTTCCAAAAGGTGTGAACACGATTATCGAAGCCTTCGCTAAGTCTATCGAACCAATTCAGTTGCCTGCTAAATCAGGTGGCAATGATGGCAGTCAATCGTAAGCAACAAGCATGAAGAATGGGGCTTGACAGCCGTTGAGCCTCATTCTTCTACTCATCCTTAAAACGAAATTAGCAAAATGAAAAATGAAAGTAACGACGCCGTAACTCAGGGAATCAACATCAATCAACTTCTTGCGGCTCCGTTCATCGCTGCGGCGAATGCAAACGCAGCCATGGCAACGAAGCAAACAGATTTCTTGCTCAAATCTTGTTTTTATGCGGACACAGAAAAGGGAACTGGTAAAGTGAAATACCGTCCAAAAATGATCACACTCACCATGACCCGCAACAATTTGGTTGAGGAAACAGACAAAAGTGTACCTCCGAAAATGGAACAGATAACATCTACTTTTGAAGTGCCGTTATTGACCATCATACCATTTAGTTCACTGTGCGTAACGGATGTAAATGTCAAGTTTGAAATGGAAATAGTTTCACAACTCAACACCTCCAAGACAAGCGATAAAAATTCCAAAGGCAATGATAAAAATTTGGAGATGAAGGGAATCGTCAGTTACGACTCCAGTTCCAAAGAAAACAGTCAATATCAGCGAACAAATTCTTCGAAATTGTCTGTTGAGATGAACGCCGGAACGATTCCATTGACCATCGGGTTTACCACCTTGCTTGAGTTGTACACAAAAAACATCAGTGCGTCTAGTGTAGAACAAAAATCAATTCCAACTAAAAATCAGTAAGATGATGATGACAAATGATCAAAGGATCCCATGTCCTGTCTGCCAGAACCCGATAATATTTGAGGTACAGGCACTTATCCAGGGGGGGAAATTCGGATGCGCGGTGTGTGGTGCTGTAGTTTCACTCGCAAGCGAAAGCGTTGATCTCGTGGAAGAATCCATAGATAAACTGGAAAAACTAAAACAAAACACTCTCAAAAAATAAGCGATGATTCAATTAAAAAAACTAGTAGAAGCGATCAACAATGCTGCCGAAATTGCGAATGCAACACTTGTGAATTCGCACGATCAAGTGATCGACAACTTCTTTAACAAAGACGGTGAAACGGGAAAATATCAAGCCAAAATAATCGTCATAGAATACCCGATTGTGGCAGATGGCGGTACAATTGAAAAGCGGTTGGTAGAAGTTCCATTGATCACGGTAGTTCCTATATCTTCGGCACGAATTGAAGGTTTAAAATTCACCACTGAACTTGAAATTGCTTTAGAGAACAACGACTTAATGGTAAGTTTCACCAATTCGAACCGAGAGGGTTTTTTGTCAAGAGGCAAAAAGAAGTCTACTTTTGCAACTCTCGAAATCGACATCCGACCACAAGAAAATACAGAAGGACTCAACAAGCTCATCGAGGGCTTTGAAAAGCAGTTGAGGGCTCAGATTCCAGGTTAATACCCTTCCTTCCTGGCAAGACACATTTCCTTTCATTCGGCATCATCCAAACAGCTTTAAACTGTCAGCCTGTGGTGAGCGACCAAAATTTAAGTATTCGTTCAGCTATTTACTTGGTCAACTTCGGGAAGTAACATTCTCCGGAAACAGCTATTCATTGCCTCATTTTCGGGTAGTATCAACCATATTTTGCAGTGCTTCGTTGCATCGGCTATTTCGCTGATGTAGAGCTGCATGTATAAAATTCGCCGTAGCATTTTAAGGGCAAAAGCTAGGTTTCACTAGATCCCGCCAAAGAATTGTAGCAACGAGATAGCATGAAGCGGCCTGATGAATTCTCATGTGCAGAAGTTTTTTGGGCCACCTTTTTTGAATTCAAATCGAAACGTGAAAAGACCTTACACTATGAAACGCATATTCGTAAAATCGCAAGGCGAGTGGTCGCCATTAATTTTTGAGGAGATTCTTTGGATCACAAAGTCCAAATCAAAGAAAAATTACGTTGCTGTTCAAACGACTCATCAGTTGTTTGAATCAAAATTCAGTCTTACTGCCATGCAGATTTTACTTCCGAACAGTGAATTTATTCGGGTGCATAGTTCTTACATCATCCGACTGGATAAGATAACAGAAGTAGAATCCGGATTCGCGCATGTCAAGCTGGGCTTAAAGAGAATTCCCGTGGGTGATTCCTTCGTGCAGACCTTGCAGGAGCATTGCAGCTTTATCAAATAACCTGCGTTTGACTTAAGAATTTTGTCAAATCCCTGACCGGTGGCACAATCCTTCAAGCGCTTTTTTCCTACGCTTATTCCCTTCATTATCACACTGATGTCCAGTATGAAAAACACAGTGTCAAATACACAGACATTTGTCCAACATGGAAAAATGATTGAGTTGATCCATCATTCCATTTCACAAAATAAACTTTATAATTATGAAAACATTTCTACGTATCGTACTACCCCTATTCATGCTGAGTGCCGCACAGGCGCAACGTGAAACCGACCTAAAATGGCAGAGTTTGGGTATAAAAGTAAATTTTTTGTCCATGGGCCGAGTTCACTCAGGCACATCCGATTTTCCATCGAAGACAGACTATACCGAATGGTCTAACTCGATTGCCACAACGCTCAACTACAATGCTCGCTTAGGCAAGGGTTTCCAAATCGATGCACAATACGTCTTTGCCAAGCCCTTTTTGGAAATGGGTAATTGCGATTGCGATGCGCAGCAGACGTTGGGAAACGATGAAATAAACATGTTGAATAAGATTTCGTTGCGTTATTCGCATCAATTCCAAGCGAATCATATCGAAGTAAAATTGGGTCGAATTGATCTCAAATCGCCCTATTTCCCCACCTACAATATCCGCCAGAAAGATCAGAGTTATGAAGCTCTTCAAATCTCACTCAAAACACGGAAAAATGCGGAAATAACCTTGGGTCACGTGCATCGGTTCAGTATGTGGCGACCTAACGCCCCGTTTAAAAGAGCGAGCCAATTTCTGAATCTGGATTACGAAGTTCCGGGCATGCAATTTTTGAATTTCAAAAAGCAATTTTCGCTGGCAAAGGATACCATTGATGCAGAAATTTATGAAGTCTATGCACACAAAACCATGAACACGGTTGGGGTAAATTTGGATTGGCAATTGTACCACAAAGACCACACCGACATTACAATTGCCACACGTTGGGTCAATCAGGCTTTTCCTTCGAGCGATACTGCAGGTTCTCTCCAGATTTTTGTGAACCTGATTCAGTTAGGGGCAAAGGTCGGTTTAGGACCAATGGTTATAGGTGCGGGATCTTTTTTTGTAACTCCGCAAGTTCCGGATGGCCGTATTGTTACACCGTTTGAGGCAAATAATCTTATGGTCAAAGAACCACTTTATGAAATTGATCTTGGAGCCACGACTGGAAGCAAATCGTTTTTTGTAGATGCATCTATCGCACTGAAGTCTGTGAAAAAGCAACGCATTGCTCACCGCCTGTACTCGCTTTATTTCCGCACCTATCATTTGATTCCGGATGGTTACACAGATGAGATAGACCTGATTTACTCATGCACGATCAGCCCACATCTATCAACTGCACTCAAGTTGGCATACGCCCAAACCACCTTATCACCCGATAGTCGCAATGGCATTTTCGATGGTCGACTCTTCTTTACCTATCAATGGTAGGATTTGAAATCTTGCAATTCACCAATTCAATAATCGAACGAACATGATAAAAGCATTCATTATAAGTGCGATGTTATTGTCAGCATATGGCAGCTTCGCACAACAGCTCAAGGGAGCTTGGTACTCTTGGAATCCCTATCAAAGTTTGGATGACAATCGTAAACTTACGGGTCTGGACTACGAGCTAATCAGTAAAATTTTCGAAGAGTCGGGAATTGAAGTCAAGTTTGACGAAAGTGATAACGATTCGTGGGATAAGAATCAACAAGACGTACGCAACGGAGGTAAGGATTTCACGGGAGGTGCTTTCATGACGGAGTTCCGAAAGGAAAATTATTTCGTTTCCAAACCCTATCGATTCGAATGGAACAGCATTTACTGCGGTAGATCGGATAAGGAAATTGCCCGTATCGATAAACTAGATGATCTGTTGGATTATATCGAAAAACACAAGATTAAATTGGGCGCGATCGAAGGTTATAAATACACGAGCGTAAAGATCAACAGGTTCATAGAAAAACAACTAAAGGAAGGTGGTGAATGTCTGGCAATTGCAAAAACTGAGGAACAGAACTTCAAAAACTTTATGAGTGGGAAAGTTCGTTTAGTCATTTCCGATCGCCTAGTTGGTGCACGCGTACTTTGGGATAACGATTGGGGAGAAGAGATTCAGGAGCATCAAATTATACTGCCCAAAAAGCCCATTCATCTGCTACTGCACAAACCTGCTGATTCTCTTAAAAGAATAGCCTATTCCCGATACATTGATCAGTTCAACATTGGGTTGGACAGGTTGACAGAACGGGGCGAAATTGATCAAATGATCAAAAAACACCTCTTTCCGGTATTGATGAATATCACCGTTCAAACAGATTGGTTTTTCATCATTGATCTAATCGGAATTTTATTTTTCGCCATTACCGGTTTATTGCTTTCGTATGATTTGAAACTTGATGTTTTCGGTGTGATATTGCTCACGTTACTCTTCTGCGCTGGTGGTGGAATCGTAAGGGATCTTTTGGTCAATCGACCTCTTTCACTGATGACTTCACCCATCATTATGCAAGTAATACTCGGAATTTCTATTTTGGGATTTGCGTTACTGCGCATACACCTCTGGCTATCCCGAAAATATGAGTCTTATAGAAAATCCACCCTTCGCAGTGAAGCAGGATTTAACACGGTCAGGATCGTGATTGAGGCAATGGCCTTGGGAGCTTATACGATTGTTGGCGTCGGGGTGGCAGTGGAGATGAAGCTGGAGCCATTAGGAATTTGGGGGCCGTTCTTAGGCTGTGTCACATCGTGCGGCGGTGGCATTTTGGCCAACTGTCTGATTGTGCGGAAAAATCCAATTTTAATGGGAACTGCCGATCCAGAAGTGTCCATTTTCTGGGGAATTTTCTTTAGTCAATTTCTTATTTGGCAAACCGATAGACTGAACCCACATGAGGTTTTCATTGGAGTTATAATAACCATGATTGGAAGTACATCCTTCATTGTATTGAGTGCTTGGCGCAAATGGAAGTCCCCGATAATCAGAAAATGAAACGCAACATGAAATCTTACAAGAAATTATTTTTTCAGTATTCTTCACCAAGGTTGGAAGAATTCGTGTCGGAGTGGACGAAGCATCGTGCGCAACACGCAATCAGTAATCAGCGAGACTTTGATGAGTTAAAGCTTGAGCTTCCCTTTGAAGGAATTGCCAGTCAACCTAAAGACATGGGTGAAATTGTGGAGGAGCTTAAAAGTGTCTTGCTACCGGGAAGTGTAAATATGTCATCACCTTATTTTATAGGACACATGACTACTCATCTGCCCAATTTTGTATTTCCCATAGCCCAATTATTGGTGGCTTTGAATCAGAATGTAGTGAAGGAAGAAACGTCCAAAGTTCTTACGCTGTATGAGCGTAAACTCATTGCCGAAATGCATCAGCTAATCTATGGTGGACCTCGTGGTTTTTACCAGCAGCGCGTATTCGATAAAAATGAAACCCTCGGAATAGTTTGCTCCGGAGGTACCCTTGCGAATATAAGTGCCTTATTGTGTGCGAGAAACAAGGCCTTCCCTCAATGGAAAGAAATTGGGATGAACACGTTCAACAGTACCATACCTGTCATCATTTGTTCGGAAAGAGCCCATTATTCGATGGAAAAGGCTGCCCGTATGTTGGGCTTAGGATCGAAATGTTTGCAAAAGATACCAGTAGATCGAAATCAAAAAATGCGCATCGATTTACTGGAAATGAAATTGAAAGAATGCTACCGGAACAAAAGAAGTATTATCGCGTTGGTTGGGGTAGCAGGAACCACGGAGTGCGGATCCATAGATCCGCTCTTCGAAATGGCTCAATTGGCGCAACAATACAAAACGCATTTTCATGTAGATGCTGCCTGGGGAGGTGCATTTCTTTTTTCCAAAAGGAGAGCTGTGCTGTTCAAAGGTATTGAAATGGCAGACACAGTGACGCTTGATCCACACAAACAGCTTTACGTACCGATGGGTATGGGGATGTTGTTTTTCAAAGACCCCCATTTAGCAGACGAAATGGAACTAACGGCTGAATACACCATTCGAAAAAACAGTTTTGATTTGGGACAGAGGTCCTTTGAAGGATCACGTCCGGCGCACGCATTGTACTTGAAAATGAACCTTGATATGCTCGGAAAGTCGGGCTATGCCCAACTCGTAGATGATTCAGCAGATTTAGCACGTAAGTTCGCAGAGATGATTTATCTATCAGAAGATTTCCAATTGCTGATTCGCCCGGAATTGAACATCATACTCTACAGGTATCTTCCGAAGGAATACCGTGACTTGCAACCTAAAGATTTTACAGCGGAGATTAACGAGCAGATAGATCAGATGAACCTTGACCTTCAGAAAAGACAATTTCTGTCAGGACGAACCTTTGTTTCCAGAACGCACCTCTGTATCAAGCGATTTGGAGAGAATCCCATTACTTGCCTGAGGGTGGTTTTGGCCAACCCAATGACCGAAGTGTTGCACCTTGAGGAAGTCCTGAATCATCAACGGGAAATAGTAAAGGCCATAGTGAATAGTGGATAGTGGATAATCGCTTCTTAAAGCGAGGAAAAACCGTTTCTGGATTCAGAGACGGTTTTTTTTGTGTTCCTTTCGAGCAAACCTTAGGCGATTGATTCGTTTAAGATACACGCTATAAGAGCACTGGTCGATGAATAGCTAACGATCTAAGCTCTAAAACTCGGATCTGATGCTCAAGGTAGTGCAGTAACTTATTGGATGCTGGTGAAAGTGAATGGTAGAAGTCGAACCGATTCACATTGAAAAAGGGGATGCTCTACAATTAGAGACATCCCCTTCGGACGAACGAACACACGTGCAACGCTGTATGGGAAGGAAATCCCATAGTAGGTAAAAATCAGCCGTTGCGATCGCGCTGGTTCGAGTCAGCGTATGGAGCACTTTGTCCGACGCGTATCTTGATTGTATGTTGTTTGGTAATAGATGCCTTTTTTGTCAATCGGCTGCTTTTCTGATTACTCACTTTCGAATCGATGGAAAACGAGAAATCATGGTCTTTATCAAAGTAACTAGAAGTGTAAGTATCTTTAAGCTCATCTTCTGCAGAAACCGTGGATTTATTTCTGGATTTTGTAAATAAAGATTTAAGCCACAACAACCATCTCTTGAGAGCATACACCCTTTTCTTTTCCGGCGCATCTGCTGGTTTAATTTCCTCATCAACAGGAGCTTTCGCGCGCTGATCGACCCAACTGTCATGTTCTTTCATGACAGTTAAAATCAATTTCTCCAAGTGAATGAACAACTGTGTTTTATCGTCTTTCGAACTCATACCAGAAAAAAGTAAATTGAAGTAATTACAAAAGCGGCAATGCTCATAACTGGTATAAACCAAATACGGCAATAAAAACGAACTTTCGATGCATCATTTTTTCGTGTGAGGACGAGCAACAAGGTGGAAAAAACGACTCCATTCGTAACGATAACCGTAGCCTCCAGAAATGTGTTGTAAGAAAGTTGCGGGAGAAAAGGACTTGTATAAAAACCAAACATCACGGAAGCAAGCAACATGGTGAAAATCAGTTCATGTGAGGACCCGGTTTTCCACAACGCTGGAATGAACCAGGTTGCAACGAGAAGGATGAACAAGGGCAGAAAAAATTGCCAGATGAAATACCCAGATTTTCGTGCCGCATGAATCGAGAATTTAAACCGTGAGAATTGTATCGATTCGTTGTCCTTTTTAGAGATGGAGTTTTTATATTCAAAAGGATAAACCTCAGTAGCAATGGTAGAGAATTCCCAGGCGTCGTTTTCAATGTCATCGACCACCAATTGGTCAACAGGCAAATTGACGAACTCAAAATCATTCTTGTTGAACCCGAAACTTTCCAATACCAAGCTACACGTTTGTTCGTCGAATGGGAAACGTGCGAAGTTCATTTCTGTTTGTACTTTGGTTTGAAATCGTTCTACATATACAATTTGTGTTCCTCTCAATTCGATCCTTTTTTGAGATATGTTGCGAGCTCCTATTGAATTCATTATTTCAACATTCGGGTGCCAAAGGTGATGTTCAAATATAGAATCTACCATATTGGGCATGTATATTATCATGGTCTTGTCTTGCGACTCCGGAAACAGTTCGGCGATTTTTGGGTCGTTCCAAATAAGCGTGAGGTAACCATCGATGTCGAACGATTCTTCAACCGTGCTGATTTCAAGAATTTCATTGACTAGAAATTTGATGCCTACCTGCACCGGTTGACCATTGATTTTAGGCGATGAAATTTGAGCGTATGATTCCGTGTAAGAACACAAGACAATGGCTATGACTAATGAATAAATCTTTCCCATTTTTGAAAATTTAGTTTGAATTAATAAAGAATATTTTCCAGCATTAAATGGCTTGGCTTGTTCGTTGTTTTGTCAAACTTACAGCACGTTATGGCTCCTCGCAGGCACTTGGTCACCAACGCGAAATTCGTGGGTATAAGTGACGAAATTTCTGTTATTTCTTTCGCCGTCGAGCTTCACGATCTCGATCGGGAATTGTATTTCCGTGGTAGCTTCAGTGGAATTGAGACCCTTTGTGTCCCCTGATTTGATCCATTTTTCCCTCGAATAGCGGATGGTATCACCATGTTGATATATGTTTGGTCGGTGTAAATAGCTTTGTCATGTTTATCAAGAACCCATTGTATATGAACATGCATTGTAGCAAGCAAGAAAAAGCGCTATTTGTAAAGCGTAATACCAGTCTAATCAAATTGGACAAGGACTCCATTTCACATATAATGGTGGAGGGACGTTATTCGGAATTGTACGTGAATGAAAAGAAGTTTGTGTGCAGAAAATCGTTGGCAGAACTTTTGGAGCTGTTTCCGGAGGATCTTTTTTTTAGAGCGCACAGGAATTTTTTAGTGAACAAATTGTTCGTCAGACATATTGATACAAGCGAATATACGGTCTACCTGACAACTGGCGATTTGGTTCCAATAAGCAGACGGTACATGGAAAATGCAAAGGGCATATACACTATTGTGACCTAATGGCTGTCTTTCACTGAACTGATTTTATACTATTCACGATGGTTTTGAAAGGATCAAGCATTGGAAAATGACCTTTTTTCAACCTTCTGGTTCACTAGGAGAATTATCACCAGAGGAACTTTTTCACTTGCATCAACTACACCGCGAACCCACTTTACATACAATCGCAACCATTCTTCCCGAAGGATCTGTTTCTCCTGCTACACAATTCTTACATCATCCGAAGGCATAAAATCAAGAAAATCGATTCTGGTTTTACCCTGGTGAAACTCGAATAAAAGTAGATTCCGGTCGGAGAATCGTCTATTTCTGACTTGCATAAACGGCGCGGTTTTATCAATCAAGTCACCCAATACCAACGATTCATCCTCCGTATTCAGGGTAGTATCACGATTCGTTTGGTAGAAAGTTCTTAATCTATAGTTTCGGTGAAGTCACTGGTCGATCAGCATGCAGCAGTGGCGATGACTTTTAGAAGGAGCAAATGCACGGTGCTTAACCAAGAATAACGATTCAGTGTTTCTCGTTGAAGTCATTTTATGAAAGTGGAGCAGTACCCACCTCGCAGCGGAGGAAAAACGGTCTGATCTCATTCAGTCAATTTAATGAGAGGCGATAACCGAAAAGCCGGAAAAGAGTAGGTGTTTTTTATAATTATTAATAAGATGGCAAAAGTAACTATAAAGCCTCTTCCAAAAGATCGCTTACAGCCAATATATGGTTTTGATGATGTTACCACAAAGGGTGAAGTTTCTATATTGATTGATGAAATCCGAAAGAATTTAGGCAAAGACATGAATAATGTGCTAATTTATGTTCTATCCGGTACACATGGTGATACAAATGGCAATTTAGTTGGTGAAAAGACTTTTTTTCTCGAGGATAAAAGTAAAGAAATCCAAACAGTAAAAGCCGTAAATGTTAATCAGGATACACCTCCAAATACATGGAAAAAATATTTCGATAGCAAAAAAGCGATTATCATATTAGCTTGGTGCTACAGTAATAATTGGAATGGTCTAACCACGTACAATAAATAATTTTGATGTTTTAAAGTCAGATACTAAACGTATTCTGTGACTCCCCTTTTATTTATCATGCTTTCTCACAAATCTTATGGATAGAAAGTAGGTCTTCTAATGAGCGAGAATCTATTGCACTTCCTTGTTTTGACCGGGCAGGAAATTACTGCATCGGGCATGTACGGGGAATATTTATTCCGATAAAAAGAAGAATACAATTTACTAAGCGAATAAGACCGGAAAGGAAGGAAAATCAAAATTGTGTTGCGAACTCTTTACGAAACAATTTTAGTGGAGCAGCACCCACTTAAAAAGCTGCCAGTTCCGCTCAGGAGAGCAGCGGGAGACTGGTCTCATTCAGTCAATTTAATGAGAGGCGATAACCTAAAATCCTGCTTAAAAAAAGAACTGTAAACTGGCCTTTTATAAGTAGGGAAAAACTATAAAAGCATAAGACATGTACACAAGAGAACAAATTGAGGTAGCCGTAAAGGCTAAAGGGTATGTCTGGTTTTCAGATGAAGCGAACAAGAATTTCGATGTAAACATTGTAGGCATTAGAAATAAGACAGCTGGCGATAAAGTCACAAATGTATTCGATGATTTTATGACGATATCCTATAAAGAGGATGGAATTTGGAAGTTCTTCTGCTGGAATGCCACAACTGACCCTGGAAAGAAGGCAGTTGTGGAGTTGCATAACACGAAAGGTGTTGCCATACTTAAGCCTGGACAATACAGAGGTGCCTGGACCATTGGTAAACATAATGGTAAATACGATGCTCTTTGCCAAAGATTGGCTAACGTAACGGTATTCAGAGACGCAAATAAAGATCAAAAATATGACTTTACGAAAGAGGATACGGGAATCTTCGGAATCAACATTCATAAGTCTGGAGAAGACTCAACGTGGGTTGAAAATTGGTCCGAGGGTTGTCAAGTCTTTAAGAGAGCAAAGGATTTCGATGTATTTATGTCTATTTGTGCGCGTGCAAAAGCGATTCATGGAAACGCATTCTCGTATGCACTTCTTGAATCTACCGATATTAAATAACGTGAGTTCACCAAGCAATTTCCAGACGAAACCAGTTGTAAAATGCACTTCAAGGCAGTAAGAGAACAAGAAGGAATAATTTATAGGGCATTTGGTTCTATCAAGCACTAATGGTTATAGACTACATTATTCCTGTTTAATGAAAACGCCCGAATAGATGCACCAATAAAATGAAATCAAAATAACAACTTACAAAAACGAATACCCCAGCAAACCTGTGCTTGCTGGGGTATAATTATTCGTTATCTTAGTCTAAAACCTGTATCGGTTATTTAGGACTAGACATTGCCCTTAGGCTTCCAGATGTTCCAATCTGATTCAATCGGGATACACTTCTCGTTCAATCGTAAACGAAAAAAGACCAGCACTAGTCCTGGTCTTTTTGCTCCCTCTGCTGGACTCGAACCAGCGACCCTCTGATTAATCCCGCACGTGCGGGACTCTAACCAACTGAGCCAATCGTCCGTTTGGATTAAAATTGATATCGATAAGTAGTTCCAATAATTTTCTGGACTTCTGTTTCTTTATGAAACGCTCTATAGAAATTGCTTCTGACTTGGTTTCAGTTAAAAAAACACACGCAAGTTGCCAATCCTTTGCGCGACCGGTATATTTGTCATCCACGTTTTCATTATGCTGTTTCAGTCGCAACCATGGGTCAGATGAATAACCAACATAATATTTATCAAGTAAAGGAGAATATAAAATGTAAACGTAGTAGGTCATATAAATAAAAAAGTCCAACATTTCTGTTGAACTTTTTTGCTCCCTCTGCTGGACTCGAACCAGCGACCCTCTGATTAACAGTCAGATGCTCTAACCAGCTGAGCTAAGAAGGAATCTGGTTTCGCGGTTGCAAATATAGCTAAAGATTTGTTTTTAACACAAACTCAGCGAAAAAAAATGAAAATATTTTTTGTTCAATCGAGTAGTAGCCTGACTTTCAGCACTAAAAATCATCTTCAGTCAAGGTGAAATCATCCAAACTTGCGTCGCAACCTTCTTCTTCACATGGTGATTCGTTGTCATCAATCATGTCGAACGGAAGATCCTCTTCGCATTTTGCAGGTCTTAAAATATTCGTTCGGGATACATTCAATCGGATTTCAGATCTGGAAGAACCATCTTCCTGGGAAAACGATTTTGCAAATGGTGTTCCAACCAGTTCAACCAAGGCACCTTTCTTTAAGAAATCCAGAATCCGCATATTTGCGCCTTCCTTTTTCCAAATCGTGCAATTTACCCAAGTCGTTTTGGTTCGAGCTTCTCCCGTACGCTTATCACGCCAATTCTTATTGTGCGCAACGGGAAAATTTACGGCAATGACCCCACGCTCCATTTGTTTCACAACGGCGTCCTTTCCAATATTTCCAATTAAGCGTGTTTCAAAAACAGTTGCCATAGTCTATTTGATGGTAAATTAATGAGTTTCAAGTGTGTTTCTCAACAAAAGTAATACATTTCAAGTTAATTCTTTCTTTCTACTACAATTGAATCGGGGAAACCCTTCTTTTTCACCTCATTACAATATTCCTCCGCTTCCGATTTCGAGGGAAAACTTCCGGAAAAATACTTATAACGGTAACCTGTTTGTGAAATCTGTGTTCGGCTTACTGCATGTTTCAGGTTTTTGAACCCTCCTTTCTCCGTATCCAACCATTCTTTCGAACTCATTATTTGAACACTGTATGTCTTTCCAGTGGATGCGGTCTGCTTCAAAACCTCATTTTGACCGGCTGGTTTTTTGGTAAATGAAATGTTTTTATGTGTGTCCTGAAGATGACTTCTCATTGCACGGAACAAGGCAGATGCAATAACGTCCTGACCTTCCGACGTATTCAGATAATTCGCTTCCGAAACGTTAGTCATGAACCCACACTCCACCAAAACACTCGTCATTTCTGTAAACTTCAAAACCTGCAAAGAGTGTTCGCGGTCATCCGAATCTTTTACACCCCTTGATTTTCGTCCGGCCCTTGTTTTGAATTCGTCTTCAAATGCCCTTGCCAACTTGACGGATGCCTTCGAGCTCATCGAGTGGACGTGTGATTCCGTCCCTTTGATATTGATATTCGGGCTTCCATTGATGTGCACCGAAATAAAGTAATCCACCTTTTTTGAATTCGCCATATTCACACGCTCATCCAATGTCGGATATCGGTCATCTGTTCTAGTATACAAAACAGTCACATTCTCGAGTTTCTCCGAAAGATAAGAACCGAACTTGAGTGCGATTTTTAAGGTCAGATCCTTTTCAGGCAATAAATTCTTATCTGCTGCCTCATGCCCCGGATCCGAACCACCATGTCCCGGATCAATCAAAATGGTGATCCCCTGACCAAAAGAACTGACCGAAAGGAGGATAAAAACCAAACTGGTGTAAATGAACTGCATCCTGCAAATTTATGCGTCTATCGGACTCCGCAACTAACTATTCCAAAAGGTTACTAAATACTAAATGTTAATTTTCTATCTTTGCGCCGTGAAAGCAACTCTTATTATTTCCGTTTACAAAGATGTCAGTGCGTTAGAGGCTGTTCTTAGAAGTGTTGCTTTACAAAAAGAAAGGGATTTTGAGGTCATTATTTCGCAAGATTGCGACGATCCCTGCTTCAACGAATTAATTGAAAAGTTCCGTTCTTACTTCCCGATCAAACATTTGCAGCAAGCAGACGAGGGTTTTTTGAAAACCAAAATACTCAACAAAGCCATTCGTGCTTCTGAAACGGATCGCTTAATTTTTATTGATGGAGATTGTGTCTTACATCCCCGCTTCATTCAACAGTATGTTCGTCACATTCAGGAAGGAAGAGTCTGTGTAGCGCGAAGAGTGAACCTGGATGCAACCACTTCAGCTAAGATCCGCAATGGTGAAAAGACCATTCCGGGTTACCTGGAAATGATCCGCAATAAAAGCACGAGTGTAGAGGAAAGTTTCCCTTTGTGGAGCCTTTTGCAACGAAAAATAGTTCCCCTATTGGGATCCAACATGGGTTGGCACAAGGCTGATCTGATCAAGATCAATGGTTTTGATGAAAGCTATGTCAATCCGGGATTTGGAGAAGATACGGATATCGAATTCAGGGCAAAGAAAGCAGGAATTGTTCCTTTTTCAACCCGCTACAAAACAATTCAATACCATTTGTTCCATGAAAGACCGAATCGAGAAAATCTGGTCAAGATCAGCAAGGATCAATTTTTGGAGAAAATCAAGCGCGAAGATTACCGTTGTCAGTTTGGGTTGGAGACGCTGGAGAAGTGACTTCGACTACGCTCAGTCACCTCAGTAAGTTTGATTGCAATTCTCTAAAGGACACTGAGCGCAGTCGAAGTGTCAATTATAAATAAATCCGAAGCAATCGCGTCAGCCAAGAGCCTTCCTGCAGGTGTCAAAAGGATTTGTTCCTCTGTTTGAAGCACTAATTTTTTATCCTCGTAATCTTTTACGATCTGAAACCATTCTTTATCCGGAGAGATTGATTCGAATAATGATTGCTTCGAAACACCCCATTTTGTTCGCAATCCGATCATCAGGTTTTCATTGAATCGATCAAAAGGTGTCAACGTTTCAACCGTTTCCGGCAAGTGACCTTTCTTTAACTCCGTCAGGTAGGTCCTGTTGTTTGACTGATTCCAATACCGCTCCACCTGATTATATCCATGCGCAGAGGGACCGATTCCCAAATACGTTGCCCCTTTCCAATAAGAAGTGTTATGCTTGGAGTAATGTCCATTTCGCGCAAAATTGGAAATCTCATACTGTTCGTATCCAGCCTCCTTCAAAGTGGAAACAAGCAGTTCAAATTGTTCGGATTGCTGGTCGTTGTTGGAAACCACCAATTTTCCTTCTTTCACCCATTTGGACAAGGCAGTCTTTTGTTCAACTGTCAAACAATAAGCAGAAATGTGTTCCGGATTCAGTGCTATGATCTGAAGCAATTGCTCCTTCCATTCTTCCAAAGTCATGTTGGGCAAGCCATACATCAAATCCAGGCTCAACTCATCGAATCCGACTTCTTTGGCGTTACGGACTGCATTCAAACTGTCAGCTGCCTGATGGCTCCTGTTCATCCATTTCAGTTGTTCATCATTGAATGATTGAATTCCGATACTCAGTCGGTTAACTCCTAATTCTTTCCAATTTGACAAGTTCTCCAAAGAGCAATCATCGGGGTTGCATTCCATGGTGATTTCCACTGAATTACTTAGTTGATAGTTCTCCTTAACCCGAGAAATCAATTGGTCCAACTGAGGCGTTGTCAAAACACTTGGTGTTCCACCACCGAAATAAATAGTTTCAAATTGTTCTTGCTTCCAATCCTTCGCCCTGATTTCGATTTCCTTGCATAGCATGTCCACCATCTCACTTTGATAGGTGTGATTGGTTGAAAAATGAAAGTCGCAGTAACTACATTTTTGAGCGCAAAAAGGAATATGAATATAACAGCCAGCCATGGAACAAAATTAGGGATTAATCGGAGGTTTCTATGCAGTCAGAATTGTTGAAAGAAATCAAATGTTAAAAAATGCTTTAAATTTTTACTGTTCCGCAAAAAGATATACTTTTCAAATATGGGATTTAAAGAACAACAGGCAGCCATTCAACGAGAATTAGATCGATTTATCGACTTATTGGGGATTCTATTGCCGCGTTACTCTAAACTTCTGAATCGCAAGAATTTATCAGAAGATGAATTACACGAATTAGGTGAATTGGAACACTTCCTAATTGGTGTAAATGGTCGAATTTCTGAAATTAAACAAGTGCTTGAACAGGATGTTTACGGGCACTCTTTGGACTTGTATTACAAATTGAAAGCTAAAGCTGATTTAGGAGATGAAGATGCAGCAAAAAAATTGAGCCGATTACGTGATTCGTACAATGACTCCATGATATCCGGACAAATTATACATTGGAACTAGGTATCATTCAAAAAAACATGCCCCCAACAAAAAGCCCTTGCAAGAAATCGTACAAGGGCTTTTTATTTTTCTATAATCCGGAACTTCTTATGCCAATCCCCCGATTGCAAAAATAAGGATGATGGTAGCTCCCAAAAGGGACAAACTAACAATGGCACACGTTCTTCCAGCCTTTACTTTCTTGTACGACTTTTCCGTATACTGATGCGGGTATTCTCTATAGAGTGACAATGCTTTCCCGGATCGTGTCAGGGTGATAATTGCCAATATCAATCCGATAAGACCCATACAAAAAGGAATAGAAATAATTCCCATTGTCAAAATACCTCCTGCTCCATCCAAATCTTTGGTTGGCGTACTCGTCATTGCAATCGAGTCCAGTGTATCATTTTCCATAAGTTTTTGCTTTTTTAGATTTTGCGCTAAAATAAAAAAACCTCCGAATATCCATCCGAAGGTTTTAATATTAAATAAGGTGGCTTCGACTACGCTACGCTTATGCTGAAGCTTTAGCGCAAGCGTTCAGTCACCTTTTTGAATTCTCAATTTTGAATTTTGAATTTATTACGGTTTCTCTCTTGTAAAAGCAGGAATTCCGGTAACATCCATTCCGGTGATCAATAAATGGATATCGTGTGTTCCTTCGTAAGTCAGAACCGATTCCAGGTTCGCCATGTGGCGCATCATGGAATATTCACTAGTGATTCCCATTCCTCCGTGGATTTGACGAGCTTCACGTGCAATATCCAAAGCGATTTCGACATTGTTTCTCTTGATCATGGAAATCATTGCAGATGTTGCTCTTCCTTCATTTCTTAGTTGACCAACACGCAAGGTGATGAATTGAGCTTTCGTGATCTCAGTGATCATTTCAGCCAATTTCTTTTGTGTCAATTGAAATGCTCCGATCGGAACACCAAATTGTGTGCGCTCTTTCGAATATCTCAATGCCTGATCGTAGCAATCCATTGCAGCACCTAAAGCACCCCAAGCGATTCCAAAACGAGCAGAATCCAAACAACTTAAAGGAGCTCCTAATCCGGAACGACCCGGAAGCAAGTTTTCTTTCGGAACTTTTACATTCACAAAAATCAACTCCCCTGTTGCAGAAGCACGAAGTGATAATTTCCCATGCATTTCAGGAGTTGAGAATCCTTCCATACCGCGTTCAACTACCAATCCATGAATACGACCTGTTTCATCTTTCGCCCAAACTACAGCGATATCTGCAAATGGTGCGTTCGAAATCCACATTTTCGCTCCATTCAACAAGTAATGGTCACCCATATCCTTGAAGTTGGTAATCATACTTCCCGGATCCGAACCATGGTCAGGCTCAGTCAATCCGAAACAACCCATCATTTCTCCGGTAGCCAGTTTCGGCAAATATTTTTTCTTTTGCTCTTCAGATCCATACTTCCAAATCGGGTACATCACCAAAGAACTTTGAACAGAAGCAGTGGAACGCAATCCGGAGTCACAACGCTCCAATTCCTGCATAATCAAACCGTAAGAAATCTGATCCAATCCCGGTCCACCATATTCCTCCGGAATATAAGGTCCAAAAGCACCAATTTCTCCTAATCCTTTCAATATATGCATTGGAAAAGTAGCCTTTTCGTAATGCTCATCAATGATCGGGGAAACCTCTTTCTTTACCCACGCACGAGCGGCGTCGCGTACCAACTTTTGCTCATCTGTAAGCAATTCATCCATGAATAGATAATCCGGATGAGAATATAAATCAGATTTCATTTGAATTTATTTTCAATTATTGGTGCAAATGTAATCAAATCACCGAATGAATAAAAATCGAACTATGAATTACAAATAGTACTTTTGTACCAGAATATTAATTTGGTTCATGCAATTAAGCGGACAATTCTTTACTACTTCGGCATCAAATGAAGTGATGGTTCTCACGGAAAGGAGCTCCAACTACTCTTATTTGATTATTGCTGCCTTAGGATTGTGTCTCTTATTGATTTCAGCAGCTCGTTTAAGACAGCGTGAAATATTTTTAATCCTCGGACAAAACACTTTTTTCTTTCAAAGTCTTTCGGAACAATACAAGAACGGGATCCGGGAAAATTCACTTTCATCCATTTTTTTAGTCTTTCAGTACATTATTATTAGTGGAATCTACATTTATTGGTACAATCATTTTTCCATCGTGGATTTCAATACCTATCAGACAATTGTCCTCACAACCTTTCCCGGAATCTTATTGCTCTACCATCTTTTCACCATTTCATTAGCAGGTACAATTACGGGTTTCAGTCAAATTATCCAGGAAGTCAACCAATTGACTTTGACAATGGCTCAAACTGCCGGAATCGTTATCCTGATTGAGTTTTTCTTCATCTATTTTCAGCCGGAATTGGTAACGGAATCCAAACTTATTATCGGCGGAACCTTCCTGTTCTTCATTGTTTTACGAATTATTCGTGCTTTTTATCACGCCTTGCAACTTGGCGTATCATGGTATTATATAATTTTGTACCTTTGGAGCCTCGAAATTCTGCCCCTTTTGATTGGTATAAAGCTGGTCTTTCCAGGTGAGGTTTCAGGTTGGTTAGGTTAAATAAATGTTGAACGCTAAAACAAAATAAACCTTGAGTATTAAGACAATATTGGTTTCACAACCGAAACCAGAAGGCGATAAGTCTCCGTATTTTGATTTGGCCGAAAAGTATAAGTTGAAAATTGATTTCAGGCCGTTTATTCACGTGGAAGGTGTTCCTGTTCAGGAATTCCGCACTCATAAAATCGATATTAAAGATCATACGGCTGTAATATTAACTTCTAAAACTGCTGTTGACCACTTTTTCAGAATCGCAGAAGAAATTCGCTTCGAAGTTCCCGATACTATGAAGTATTTCTGTATTTCTGAAGCAGTAGCTTTGTACTTGCAGAAGTATGTAACGTATCGCAAACGCAAAATTTTCTTTGGTAAACAAACTATTGAAGATTTAGTGGATCCCATTAAAAAGCACAAAGGAGAAAAATTCTTGCTTCCTTGTACGGATATTTTACAAGATAAAATTCCATTGACATTGGAAGAAGCCAAAATTCCTTTCACAAAAGCGATGCTATACCGAACGGTTGCATCTGATTTAAGTGATCTGGAAGATGTGTATTATGACATGCTTGTTTTCTTCAGTCCTGGTGGAATCGAAAGTTTATTCAAGAATTTCCCGGATTTCAAACAAAACAAAACCTTGATCGCTGCTTTCGGTCCAACTACGGCAAATGCGGTCGTGAAAAACAATCTGAGACTGGATGTTCATGCTCCAATGCCGAATGCACCGAGCATGACAGCTGCTATTGAAAATTTTATAAAAGAGCATAATAAAAAGAAGTAAAACTTCTTTTTCAAAAATAAACAAAGAGGGCACGCGATTAATCGCGTGCCCTCTTTGTTTAATCTAACATTCTTTTTAGCATTTTTTTGTTAGAAAGTATCCTTCAAACCGATGAACTATTGCTTCCGAATTTCGATATTTGCTGTTGCGAATCGAATTTCGTTATTTTTACCATTCAAATGAGTCGTATGGCACAAAAAAGTAAAGGATCAACTGAGTCTTTTTCACCAAAAGAACATAAAAGAGCAACCATCACTTATTGGTTACTTGCCACTTTCCCGCTTTATTTCATCGGAGCATTGCTTTTATTCCAATCGGAAGACAATCTTCCGCCTGTCGCGATGCTGGATAATCCACCGGAATTATTGGCATCTGTCATTATTGCTGATGACGGTGAAACAGAACTGGGTCGCTACTGGAAGATCAATAGAACCTCTGTCGAATACCGCAAAATAAGCCCGAATGTAACGGATGCGTTGATTTCTACGGAAGATGAGCGTTTTCACGAGCACTCCGGAGTAGATTTTAGAGCCGTAGGACGTGCAATTATCAATGTTGGTGGTGCCGGAGGTGCTTCCACCATTACTCAGCAGCTTGCAAAACAACTATATACGCTTCAATTGCGCGAACGTCAGGAATTGGCACGAGCAAATGGTGAAGATGTTGAAAGCGGTTCTTCAGGAAGAATCGGAAGAATGTGGAGTCGATTGAACGAAAAAGCGCGTGAAAACATTATTGCAACTCGTTTGGAAGCACGTTTTACAAAAGAAGAAATCATCACCATGTATTTGAATCAATTCGATTTCCTATACAATGCGGTAGGGATTTCCAATGCTTCAAAAGTCTACTTCAATAAGAAACCGGCAGCATTATCTAAAGAAGAAGCTGCAATGTTGGTCGGAATGTGTAAAAATCCGGCTCTTTACAATCCATATACATTCAAAATCAAAAATTACCGTCTTTCATTAGCCAGAAACAAAGGTGTCGACCCATCAGCTATTAGTGCTGCAGAAATTGCAGATGCGAGAGCTTCCGACAGTCTTCGAGCATTGACAAGACGCAATCAGGTATTGATGCAATGGCTCAAAAATTCAAATGAGGAAAACAGCGCACTTCGTCAAAAACTGACGCAAGCGGAGTATGATCGTCTGAGCAAAAAACCATTGATTACTAACTACCAGATCGTCGATCATAAAAGAGGAATTGCTCCTTATTTCAGAGAATCACTACGAAATGAAGTGACTGAATTATTGAATTCGAAAAAAGAGGATGGTTCGTTGGTTTACAAACGGGAAGACGGTCTTCCATACGATATCTATAGAGATGGGTTGCGCATTTACACGACCTTGAATGCAGATATGCAGGAACACGCAGAATATGCATTGGAAAGACATTTAAAGGAAACATTGCAGCCACAATTCGACAAAAACAACAAATCGTCGAAAAACTGGCCTTTCTCCAATTCTTTATCTGATGACGAAGTAAAAAGCATCCTGAATTCTTCTATGCGTCGCTCGGACCGCTACCGCAATTTATCAGCTGCAGGTATGTCAGATGAAGACATCAAACGCGTTTTCAATGAGCCAATTCAAATGCGCGTATTTAGTTGGAATGGCGAACGCGATACGATCATGAGTCCAATGGATTCCATGAGATACTACAAATCATTCCTGCAGGCAGGTTTGATCTCAATCGAACCGAGCACCGGATTTGTAAAAGCGTGGGTTGGTGGTGCAAACATTGACCACTTCGCATACGACCACGTAAAATTGGGTAAACGACAAGTAGGTTCCACAATCAAACCGTTCATTTACGCAGCCGGTGTTACCATGAATGTGATTAAGCCAGGTTTGGTAATTCCTAACATTTCCTACTGTGTCGATTTGTATGATCCGAACGGAAATCCGGATGGACAGTGGTGTCCACGAAATTCGGACGGAAGTAAAGCCGGAGGAACGATTTCCATTCAAAAAGGACTTGCTATGTCCAATAACCGTGTTGCGGTTTATGTCATGAAGCAAATGGGCGCATTGGCCGGACCAAAAACAGTAGCAAAATTGATGCGTGATATGGATATCGAATTACTGGATCAGGATATTGTACCGGCAATGTGTTTAGGATCCATGGATTTGTCACTTTACGAATTAGTGGGTGCACAATCTACTTTTGTCAACAAGGGAATTTTCAATAAACCAACCAGTATTTTGCGCATTGAAGATCGTTCCGGGCATGTTATTTACAGTGCGAAAACGGTTTCCAAGGAAGCCATGAATGAAAATGTGGCATACACCATTCTAAAAATGATGAAAGGTGTAGTACAAGGTGGTACAGCAAGCAGATTACGCGGTGGTTCCGACTATGGAAATATTGCTTATCCAACAGCTGCAAAAACGGGAACTACCCAAAACAATTCAGATGGGTGGTTTGTTGGTTTGACACCGGATCTGGCAACAGGAGTTTGGGTCGGAGCTGAAGATCGTGGTGTTCGCTTCCGAAGTACGGATCAAGGTCAGGGAGCGCGAACAGCTCTTCCTATCTATGGATATTACATGAATAAGGTCTACAAGGATCCTAAAATAGCTATTTCCACGACTGACTTTGAAGCCCCAAGAAATTACGACAATTCGGTATTTAATCTGACCGATGAGATCATTGAAATAGAAGATTCCGATTCACTGGCAGTCGATATCGAGGAAATAAAAATTGACTAGTACGCGATGAATAAAGTTGTAAAAAATGTTGAAGAAGCCTTACTTGGCATCGAAGATAATATGACCTTGATGGTTGGCGGATTCGGATTGTGTGGTATCCCTGAAAATTCCATCGGACAATTGGTGAAAATGGGTACAAAAGGATTGACTTGTATCTCAAACAATGCCGGTGTGGACGATTTTGGATTGGGTTTACTATTACAGAATAAGCAAGTCAAAAAGATGATTTCTTCTTATGTGGGAGAAAACGAAGAATTTGAGCGTCAGATGCTTTCAGGTGAATTGGAAGTTGATTTGATTCCTCAAGGCTCACTTGCAGAACGTTGCAGAGCCGGTGGCGCCGGAATTCCGATGTTCTTCACCCCTGCCGGATACGGAACAGAAGTTGCCGAAGGAAAAGAGGTACGTGTTTTCAATGGTAAACCACATATTTTGGAAAGTGCCCTGACAGCAGATTTTGCAATCGTGAAAGCTTGGAAAGGTGATACGGAAGGAAACCTGATCTTTAAGGCAACTGCCCGCAATTTCAATCCCATGATGGCAATGGCCGGTAAAATCACCATTGCTGAAGTGGAGGAATTGGTTCCTGCAGGAGAATTGGATCCAAACTTCATTCATACTCCCGGAATTTTCGTGCAACGCATTTTCCAAGGGGAGAAATTTGAAAAACGCATCGAACAACGTACCGTTCGAACAAGATAAATGACATTCTTCCGATTAGATAATAAGTGGCTCATCTGGCCACTTTTTCTTTTCCTGATGGGTTATGCCATCCTAAGAGCTGTATTCGTTGAGCCATTGTTTGATGAATTGGCAACTTTGTACTGGTATATCCAAACAGGCTATTTACCTGGTCGTGGAGCAACCATGGATGCCAATAACCATGTCCTGAATTCCTTGGTCTCACATCAATTCTTTCGTTTGTTTGGAGATCATTTTTTTGCATACCGTCTATTTGCACTCTGCTCCTTCCCCATCTACTTTTTTGCAAGCAGGAAATTCCTTCTGAAAACCAAAACCAACTTCTCCATCCTAATCTTTCTTGCACTGGTTTCCATTCATTGGATCTTCGATTATTTTTCCTTTTCACGAGGTTACGGACCATCATTGGCATTTCTCATACTTGCTTTTTGTTTTATTCAGAAGTGGCTGGAAAGTCACAAGACCGCTTCTTATATCGGGATCATGCTCTCATTCCTGATTGCATTGCTCTGCAATCTCAGTTTGCTTATTCCATTGGTAATCCTACTCTTCTACCTCATCTTCATTTCCCTCATCCGCTCCAAACAATTCACCACAAAACAACTGTTCGGTTTCTGGATCACCACCTTGTGTTTCATTACCTTTTTGATTCCCGTTTACATCTATATCAATAAACTCAAGAAAGCTGGAGGACTTTGGTGGGGAAGCCTGGACGGATTATGGGAAGTGACCGGAAAATCCCTTGCTCAGAACGTTTTATTCACAGACACCGATTTCCTGAAATTCATCTTCCTGTTTCTCATTCTGATTCTTGTTCTGATCTTTCTAATCAATTGGAGGAAAACAGGCTTTCTTAACTTCATTCAAAAACCCGAATGCTGGATTCCTGCATTATTTGGATTCGCGTTGATTTCCTTTGTAGTTCTTGCCCGGTTCATGCAGGTGAATTATCCCATGGATCGTGTCGGGATGTATTTGGTTCCGATCTTCATCTTGTCTTTTGGTTTGCTCGTACAAAAAATACCCGCCGCAAAATGGAGCCTGCTCCTACTGCTTTGGTTTCCGGTATCATTTGTATACAAAATGAACCTGGATACTTCCGTTTTTTCACCGGAAGACCGCATTCATCGCACTTTTTATGAAAAAATTGCCGATCAGGTTCAGACGGATGACGTGATTTCCGCCGACTATGTTTCGCAGGCTAGTTACGCATACCTTACCCGAAAAGAGAAAACACCACATGTCGCAACAGATTATCTGACAACGGATAGCTTAAGCAGAGGGGATTATCACATTTCATGGGTCGACAAACTGAATTGGCCCGGATATTCCTGTTTACTTTATGATCAGGTAAGTGGAACCCGTTTGTACAAAAGAACCGGAAAGGTTGAAAAGCAACTCATTCTCGACACCTTGATTCCGCTACTAAAAAGTAACCAGTCAGTTATTTCCTTGTTGAGTTTGCCACTTGAAGGTTATTCAAATCAATTGATACAGACAACCATCGATGGATCTGTTCAGTTAGACAAATACTGTCTGGATTTGAATTTGCGTCATGAAATTCAATCAGTAACTGGAGAGCGAAGAGCAGATAATACCCGCTTCAATTGGTACTTCGGTAGAAAAACAGCCTACAGCTTCCATTATCCGAACCATTTCATTTACATTCTACCTGAAGATCGATTTTTACACATCTGGTTTTACAATGACGACTTGAATGAAGTAACTTTGAAAGCTGTCCGGGTTAAAATTGTTGCGGTAACCAAAAGTTCAAATAACTTAGTAGCCACGAATTAATTAATAAGACTTTGATTCAAAAAAACTCCCATATACAAATCACAACCTGGATCCTGTTTTTAGGTTTATTGATTTACGCCATTCTTCGGGCATGGATTGTTGAACCTATTCACGATGAAGTAGCAACCTATTTCCACTATATTGAAACAGGGGAGATCAAAGGTGGTCGCTCATTGATGGATGCCAATAATCATTTACTGAACAGTTGGTTGGGAAACCTTTCCTATCGTTGGTTCGGCACACATTTTTTCCTTTTCCGCGTTCCTGCAATTGCTTGTTTCTGCCTCTATTTTTGGTCGAGCAGAAAACTCACACGCAACCTGAACATCGGTCTTTGGGGAGAATTGTGCTTTGTGGCATTAAACACCATTCCCTGGATTTTTGATTACTTCAGTTATACCAGAGGTTATGGCCTTGGGATTGGGTTCTTCATGGCCGGTTTATTGCAGCTGTCGTTGTGGCTAAAGGAAAAGCATACCGGTCATCTGATCCTGTTACTCCTATTTTTCTATTTGGCGATACTTTCGAATCTGACCTATCTCATCACAAGTCTGATCGTTGTTACCTATGTGATCTTCATCACACTTCTGCATTCGAAAAAAATAGGGATCAAAGCATTGGTCTTTCATACCTTTCTGATCATTGTATTCTGCTATGCGCTCATTCCCTTGGTCGAATTCAGCTTTGCTTTAAAGGAAGCCGGAGCTTTGTACTATGGAAGCCTGGACGGATTGTGGTGGGTCACCGGAAAAACCCTTTCGCGCTATATTCTTTTTTATGATGCGAATTGGCTTCGGATTGCTTATTTGCTCATTGGTCTGGTCGGAGCAATTCTTCTCTTCATCCAGTGGGAAAAAGAATCGTGGCTGCAATTCATTACAAGCACTTCTTTCTGGCTGTGCATGCTCATTGGCGGAAACATCCTCGCTATTCTTTTCCTGGCAAAAGTCATGAAGGTCAACTATCCGGAGGATCGTGCAGCCATGTACCTGATTCCGCTATGTATTTTGGCTTTGACAGTGCTTTTCGCTCAAAACAGGATTTCCAGGTATGTGCTATTGGTCCTCTTATTCTTCCCAATCAGTTTTATCGCCAAATTGAACCTGAACACCTCTGTTTTCTCACCGGACGACCGCATGAGTGAAGCATTCTATCAAAGTGCTATAAAAGACCTCAAACCGAATGAAACGGTTAGTATTTATCCGATTCAGCAATTGACTTATGCCTATTTTGAGCGAACCAACCCCAATCATCAGGCAAAACACATCGGAACACTTCAGAAAGATTTTTTGCCAACGAGTGACCTGATCCTTACAAAAACGACCTGGTTGTTTCCAAAAGACGATATCAGCATGTATAACGTTGTAGCGGAAGATCCTGCAAGCTCCTATATCGCATTAAGAAGGAAAAAACCATTCACACAGATCCATTTGTTTGATTCTATTGGAAAGACGAAGCAATCCGATGAAGAATACATCCTGTTTTACGACGGGCTCATTCGACCGGAATGGAGAAATAAGTTCATCCAAATTGATTTGAAAGGTGATTTGAAAACGGACACCGAATTGAATGATTTTAATATCGTTGTTGCCACCAATGATTCCGCAGAAAAGAACCTCAGATACGATTACCAAAACCTTCGCTGGTATTATGGGGAGAACATCAAGCAGTTTAAAATGAACTATCCATATACAGCAAAGCATTTTCTCAACGAAGAATCCCGATTGATTATTTATATTTGGAATCCGGAAAGGAAGCATTTCAAGCTTACGAATCCGACAATTCAGATTATTGAGTTAAAATAACACATATGGCATTAGACAAAACCGGAATAGCAAAACGAATTGCACAAGAACTACGCGATGGTTGGTATGTGAATTTGGGAATTGGTATTCCAACCTTGGTTGCAAATTATATTCCGGAAGGGATTGAAGTTGAATTTCAATCTGAAAATGGAATTTTGGGTATGGGTCCGTTTCCTTTTGAAGGAGAGGAAGATCCGGATCTGATCAATGCAGGAAAGCAGACAATCACGGCACGCAAGGGTGCGGCATTTTTCGACTCAGCCATGTCCTTCGCCATGATTCGTGGTCAACATGTTCAATTGACCGTTCTTGGAGCTATGGAAGTTTCACAAAACGGGGATATCGCCAACTGGAAAATTCCGGGCAAAATGGTCAAAGGAATGGGAGGCGCAATGGATTTGGTTGCTTCTGCCGAAAACATCATCGTTGCCATGATGCATTCAAATAAGGCAGGTGAATCGAAAATACTGAAAACATGTACTTTGCCTTTAACGGGGGTTGGCTGTGTTAAAAAAGTAGTGACCGAATTAGCCGTATTGGAGATCAAAGACAATAAATTTCACCTGATCGAGCGCGCTCCGGGAGTTAGTGTGGAAGAAATCATTTCAAAAACAGAAGGAGATCTGGTTGTTCCGGACTTTGTTCCTGAAATGAGTATTTAATAAAATTCCTTTTTTTACGTTATCCAACTCATGATTCAAAAATTATCCATTCTTATTCCCGCTTACAACGAGGGACCAACCATTCACCTGATTCTTGATAAGATCAAGAAGGTGCAATTGGAAAACGATGTTCACAAAGAATTGGTAATCGTAAACGACTGCTCTAAAGACAATACCGTTGAGCGCATTGAAGCTTATATTGCTGCCAATCCGGATATGGATATCCGTTTCTTTTCCCAGCCCTACAATCAAGGGAAAGGTGCGGCAATTAATCGTGCTATCCAGGAATCAACGGGTGATTACATCATCATTCAGGATGCTGATTTGGAGTATGATCCGGAAGAATACAATTTATTATTGAAGCCGGTTTATATGGACAATGCAGATGTTGTTTACGGATCCCGTTTTATGGGGCAACAACCTCACCGTATTCTTTTTTATTGGCATTCGAAGGGAAATAAATTCCTGACAGGTCTTTCCAATATCATGACGAATCTGAACTTAACGGACATGGAAACATGCTATAAGCTCATTCGCTCTTCCATCGCAAAAGACATCAAGATCAAGGAAAATCGTTTTGGAATTGAACCCGAAATCACTGCAAAACTAGCAAAGCGCAAAGGAATTCGAATCTATGAAGTAGGTATCTCCTATTATGGAAGAACCTATGAGGAAGGCAAGAAAATTGGCTGGAAAGATGGTTTCAGAGCGATTTTTTGCATCATCAAGTACAAATTCACGAACTAAGTTCAATTGTTTCAATCCCGGTAGCTATCGGGATCAAAAGTTTAAACCATAGAACTTTGAACTTTTAGTGTTAAAAAACATTCCAATAAAAAACCCCGAATCTTACAGGAAGAATCGGGGTTTTTAATGTTTTATATACTGTTAGTACAACTCTTGCTTCAAAGCAGTACGGTAATCCTTAATTTCTTCTCTATTGATTTTATGCTCGGCATTTTTCAAAAGATTGAGCAAGTACAAGAAGTTCTCTTGACCTTCTATTTCCAAAGGATATTCGTTTCCTTCTTCATCTTCTTCGTATTGTGCTTGTACATCGAACCCATTTCTATCGATCAAAAATTCGTATGACAAACGCAAAACTTTCACCACCAAAGGATCTTGTTCTTTCAAGGCTTGTTCGCGCAATTCTTTCAAATCGTCCACAAGACCTTTGTAAGTAATCCCTTCTTTTTCCACATTGGAAATAATCGCTTCTAATTTTTTATTGGCAATGGCCGTTCTCATACTTCACTTATTTTCAAGGTTGTAACTACTTTGCAACAACTTTCGAGACATGCAAATGTAATGACTTATTAGCAGTTAAAATAACATCCGGGCTGTTTTTTTACAAAATCCCCTGAATATTGACCTCTCCTGATAATTATCGGGATTGATTTAATCCCTTGCTTTCTTTCAGAATATGAACTCATACGTAGAACGAATGACTATATTTGTATAAACAGAAAAACCGAACTTTTGCTAGATATTTTACTCAAAGGCATTCTCACCGGATTTATACTCAGTATAATGATCGGACCTGTATTCTTTCTTCTTTTGGAGACAAGTATCCGTAAAGGAATTCGCGCCGCTATTGCATTTGACATAGGTGTTTTCGTTTCCGATCTGATCTACATTATCATTGCATTGATATTCTATTCGGAAGTAAGCAAAATCACTTCAGGTGAATACGGACATATCATTTCTATCGTTGGAGGATTTATTCTCGTCATATTCGGATTAGTCACCTTACTCAAGAAACCGAAAGAAGACAAAAAGGAGGCAGAGAAACAACTGAATAATCAAACGAAAGACCTGATTCTCTTGGGACTCAAAGGGTTTTTACTAAATTTTGCCAATCCCGGTGTGATCTTTTATTGGATCACCGTCATTGCATTGGGTGCGGATGGAAAGAAAAGTGCCAACACTGCCATTGATGAAAGTACCTACTGGTATATCCTGATTATCATGGTAACCTTCTTCTCGGTTGATTTGCTGAAAATTATGGGTGCCAAGAAACTAAGACCTTTTATCACTGAAAATGTTTTGGTGGGACTCAACCGACTGATCGGACTGATTATCATCGGAACCGGAATCTTGTTGGTCATCAAAGGTTTCCTGCAAAAATAATTCTTGTAACATTTCATTTCACTAGTGATTATTAAATTGAAATACCAATCAAATTCCATGAAATTCGTTTGTATCCTCTTCTCTTTATTTTCGTTTACTCTGATGGGTCAGGTCATAAACAAGGAAAATCTGACAGCCAAAGAGAAAAACTATTATGATTTTCAGCAAACTCAATTAGAATCCATTGGTAGTTATTACAAAGATCTATTGGGTGAATCCCGCGATAAGCACGGCAAATGGTTGTATTATGACCGTTTCGGGAATGTGATCGAAGAGCGCAATTATTTCCGGGGAAAACTGCATGGAAGGGTCATTGCAAGTTATTCCAGCGGTAAGAACAAGCAGGAAGGTTACTTCAAAATGGGAGAACAGGACAGCGTATTCAGAGAATGGAATGAAACAGGAAAATTAAGCGTTCAGGGATATTACAAAATTGGGAAACCTACCGGGTTCTGGGAATATTATTACCTCAACGGAAAGAAAAAACAAGTGGAGGAGATTATTGATTCAACCACCTATCTGCGGGAATTCTGGATGCCGGATAGCCTACATACCCAAAAGGTGATGAATGGAAATGGCGAATACCTCACTTTTTTTGATACCGGAACGGAGAAAGAATGGTACAATTACAAAAACGGATTGAAAGATGGTTCTTTTGAAGAAGTCTCCATTTACGGATATTTACTCATTGAAGGGAAATTCAAAAACGGAGAAAAAGACAGCACCTGGAATTTCTTCTATTACACCGGAAAAAAAGAAAAAACAAGCAATTACGTCGATGGAAAACTCGATGGTGAATACAAATACTTTTACGACAACGAACAGGTAAACGTTGAAGGAACCTACAAAAACGGTGAGAAATCCGGCTTGTGGACCTGGTATACCAAAAAAGGAACCAAGGATATGGAAGGTTCTTTTGACAAAGGTCAACAAAACGGAAAATGGACGTATTGGTATCCGACAGGAGAACTGCGGAATTATGCGGAATACGATCACGATAAGAAAACCGGAACCTGGCAATATTTCTACAAGGACGGAAGCAAGTTCAAAAGCTCACCTTATGTGAACGATGAAAAAGAAGGGCAATGGGATACCTGGTATGAAAACGGTCAACTGCTCATGTCCGGAAAATATGTGAAAGGCAAAGAAGAAGGAACCTGGGTAAACTATTGGGAAGACGGGAAGGAAAAGAACATTGCGACTTTCAAAAATGGGTTACTTCACGGAAAATGGGAATCTTACTTCCCTACCGGGAAACCGAACATTTTCGGAAATTACAAAGAAGGTGAAAAGTCAGGTGAATGGACCAGTTTCTTTGATAATGGCAAGCCGAAAGACGTGTTCAATTATAAGGTAATCACTAAAAAATCGAAGATTCAAAATGGTCCGTTGAAAGACTATGATGTGAAGGAAAGTGTGAAAGATGGTCATTCGATTTCATTCTCCCAAAAGGACTTCAGAAAAACGGAAGAAGGAGATTACAAGAACGGTGAGAAAGACGGTGTTTGGTATACTTACTGGCCTGGAGGAAAAATCCCGAGTAACACGACCAACTATAAAAACGGGTTGTTGGATGGGAAATCCACTGAATTGGACAGAAGAGGAAATCCGGTTTCTGAAACGGATTATAAAGATGGATTGAAACACGGAAAAATGAAGATCTTCGACAAACGTGGTAAAGTGGCGAAAGAACTGGACTTTGAATTCGGACAACAAGTCATTAAAACCGGAGGAAGTAATATTGAGTTTAGAGCGAGGTAAACTTCGGCGCTTCGACTTCGCTCAGCGACCTGTGTTTGACAAGATTGAAAATAAAAAGGTGACTGAGCGAAGTCGAAGGCACTTTTTTGTTTGTATCAAATTTGTTTGTATCAAACGACCTTTTTTCTTAAATTAAGTAAGAGAAAGCGATAGCTTTTGATATTAGCAAGCGTTAGCGCGGCTATATTTCACTTTAACTAATGGTTCATGACAGATCAGGAATTAGGCATTTTTGGGGAGCAAATGGCTCAAAAACACTTAGTCAAAAATGGATACGCTATCCGGACAATTAATTTCCGCTATTTGAAATTTGAGGTGGATATCATTGCACAGAAAGATGAAAAAATCGTGGTGGTTGAAGTGAAAACCCGGCAAACAGCTGAAATTGGAGAACCCTGGATGGCAGTTACCAAGAAAAAGCAACGACAAATCATTACCTGCGCCAATCAATACATTCAATCCAGGGATTTACCCAACGAGGTTCGTTTTGATATCATTTCCATCGTTCACAATCAATTCCGCACGAAATTGGAACACATTGAAGATGCATTTTCAACCTAATAATTCACCAAAATACTTCTCCCGCTGATGGCGCAGATTTCGCAGAAAATCAGGTAAATCCCTTTTTGAATTTTGCATTTTTAATTTTGAATTAACCCCTCTGATATTCAAGTTTCTACCATTTTTAAATTAAACACCGTATCTTTGCCGCGTCTACTGCGATAGTAAACATTTAATTCTGCTCGTGATGAACACAAGAAAAACAGGTACAGGGAAAGGCCGTACAACAACAGGAAGAGGAACGAAGCCAAGTGGCTCAAAACCTGCTTCGAGAACTGGAAGACCGACTTCGAGAACGGAGAAACCAGCAACTAGAGGGGGCAAACCAGCTCCAAGAACGGAAAAACCGGATACTGAAAAAAGCAGTACTCCAAGACCAAGACCGACTGCTGCAGACGGATCTTCAAAACCTCATTACAAACCAAAAGTTCGTAAAGGTGACCCATTACCAACTTTCAACGAAGAAGATATTCGTTTGAACAAATATTTGTCCAATGCGGGAGTATGTTCTCGCAGAGAAGCAGATGTATTGATTCAGACCGGAGTAGTTTCCGTGAACGGCCAGATTATAACTGAAATGGGTTATAAAATCAAAAAAGGCGACAAGGTACAATACGACGGTGAAACAATTAACGCGGAAATCAAACGTTACGTGCTTTTGAATAAACCAAAAGGATTTATCACTACGATGGATGATCCCTTGGGAAGAAAGACTGTAATGGGCTTGATCATCAATGCATGTAAGGAACGTGTTTACCCTGTAGGGCGTTTAGACCGTGACACAACCGGATTGTTGTTGTTTACAAACGATGGAGATATGGCTAAAAAGCTGACTCATCCACGTTACGAAGCAACAAAAATTTACCATGTGGAAGCAGATAAACCGGTTCAGGCTGAACATTTGGAAATGCTGATGCGTGGAATTGAATTGGAAGACGGGCGCATTCAAGCGGATAAGGCTGAATATGTGAAAGACGGAAAATCTTCCCGTGAAGTCGGAATCGAAATTCACTCAGGTAAAAACCGAATTGTACGCCGTATGTTTGAAAAACTGGGATACGAAGTCGTGAAACTGGACCGTGTCCAATTTGCAAGTTTGACCAAAAAGGACTTACCAAGAGGATATTACAGACATTTAACAGAGAAAGAAGTACATTTCCTTAAAATGACCAAATAATTCAACATGTTCAGAAAGCTGTTATTCCTATTCCTTTTAGCAGTTATTGCAACTCCAGCCGATGCACAAATCAGAAAGCATCAGCGGAAAAGAAGTACCAATGCAGGTACCCTTTTCTTCTATTGGGGTTACAATCGCACCGCTTATTCGCAATCCACCATTCATTTTATTGGTTCGGATTATGATTTCACGTTGAAAGGTGTCAAGGCAACGGATAAGCAGCCCAAGTTTGGAGCAAATCTCTATTTGAACCCGGCGAATATGACTATTCCGCAATACAATTTCCGGATCGGTTATTATTTCACTGAAAAATGGGCATTCTCTCTTGGGGTAGACCATTTCAATTACGTGATGTCGCACGACAAGGAAGTTACTTTGGATGGTCATTTCGATATGGGTGTTGACTCGCTTTGGGAAGGGAATTACAACCAGGAAACAACTGCAATTGATCGCAACAATTTTCATTACGAACACAAGGCATTGAACTATTTACGAATCGAATTGATGCGTTCCTTTGATGTTTGGGAAGTCGGAGACAAACGTCAATTTGCAATTACAGGAAATGTCGGATTGAATTTAGGTCCGATGCTGACAACAACCAACTTCCTGTTTGCAAACGAACAAACCGATCGGTCAACAGCACTTTCCGGTTACGGAATCGGTGCCAATGCCAGTATGCGGTTGGAGTTTTTCAAACACGTCTTTATTCAGGCGGAAGGCGGATTGGCTTTTGCACATCTCCCGGGCGTAAAGACACGGGCAAATGATCGCAATCAACGTGCAAAACAAGCTTTCGGATTAGCTTCCTACAATGTATCTTTGGGTTTGATGTTCTATATCAAGACCAAAAACGGTTGTGATAGCTGTCCACATTGGTAGTTTCGACTCCGCTCAACTACCTGAGTTACTAAGGTGACTGAGCGAAGTCGAAGGCAACTTTTTGAACTATTAAAAATAATTATTACGAATTTTGATTATCGGGAGTAAAGGCCTGATGAATTTACAATAACAAGATATGTCACAAGAATTATCAGAACAAGAAATCCAGCGACGACAAACGTTGCAACACCTACGCGATGCGGGAATCGATCCATATCCTGCAGCACTTTACCCGGTTACGGACTACTCTGCTTCAATCAAGAACAATTTTGAAGAAGGAAAGCAAGTTTGTCTGGCAGGTAGAATGATGAGTCAACGCGTGATGGGAAAGGCTTCTTTTGCTGAACTACAAGACTCGGAAGGAAGAATTCAAGTGTATTTCAACCGCGATGAAATTTGTCCGGGAGAAGATAAAATGCTTTACAACGATTTATTCAAAAAGTGGTTGGATCTAGGTGATTTCATCGGAATCAAAGGGGAAGTCTTCAAAACTCAGGTCGGGGAAGTTTCCGTGAACGTGAAAGAATTCCAATTACTGAGTAAGTCTTTGAAACCGCTTCCACTTCCTAAGACAGATGCGGAAGGAAAAATACACGATGCATTTACAGATCCTGAAATGCGTTACCGTCAGCGCTATGTTGACTTAGTGGTGAATCCACAAGTAAAAGAGGTTTTCGTAAAGCGCACGAAATTGTTTTCTGCCATGCGTAACTTCTTCAATGATGCAGGCTATATGGAGGTTGAAACTCCAATTCTTCAGGCAATCCCGGGAGGAGCTGCTGCGCGTCCTTTCGTCACGCATCACAACGCCTTGGATATCCCATTATACATGCGAATTGCCAATGAATTGTATTTGAAACGATTGATTGTCGGAGGATTTGACGGAGTATACGAGTTTTCTAAAAATTTCCGCAACGAGGGAATGGACAGAACGCACAATCCGGAATTTACAGCAATGGAAATCTATGTTTCCTACAAGGATTACAATTGGATGATGGATTTCACAGAGCGTTTATTGGAACACTGCGCAAAGGCTGTAAACGGAACACCGGAATGCACATTCGGTGAACACCATATCAGCTTCAAGGCTCCATATAAACGTGTTACGATGCGTCAATCGATTATTGATTTCACAGGTTTTGATATTTCCGGAAAATCGGAAGATGAATTGAGAGCCGCTGCCAAAGGAATGGGAATCGCTGTCGATGAAACAATGGGTAAAGGAAAATTGATCGATGAGATTTTCGGTGAGAAATGTGAAGGAAATTACATTCAACCGACATTCATCACGGATTATCCGAAAGAAATGTCGCCTTTGTGTAAAACGCACCGCGAAGACCCTGAATTGACCGAGCGTTTTGAATTGATGGTTTGCGGAAAAGAAATCGCAAATGCTTATTCGGAATTGAATGATCCGATTGATCAGCGTGAACGTTTCGAAGACCAGGTTCGTTTAGCTGAAAAAGGAGACGATGAGGCGAATGGAATGATTGACCAGGATTTCTTGCGTGCATTGGAATACGGAATGCCACCAACTTCAGGATTAGGAATTGGAATGGACCGTTTGATTATGTACTTAACGAATAATCCTTCTATCCAGGAAGTGTTATTCTTCCCACAAATGCGTCCTGAAAAAGTGATGAAAGTTGTTCTGAATGAAAACGAGCAACTGATCTTCGATATCATGCAACGTGAAAAAACAATGGAATTGTTGAGCTTGAAAGAATCTGTAAACTTGAGCAACAAGGCTTGGGATGTCAGTATCAAGGGGCTTACAAAACACGGATTATTAAAAGTGACTAAAACGGATGAAATTCTGAATGTAGATTTTATCGGCTAGTTCTTTCCATAAAAGAATACCTGAAAACCCTGATAAAGTTAGATTTGTCAGGGTTTTTTATTTTGGGATAAAATTTAGAATAATTATTCCCTATATGTTCTATGTGCACTACTGTGGTTAAAATAAGTAAACCACATAGGAACATAGGCCACATAGCTTTTGTGAATTTCACAACCGTTAAAATTTTATACCCAATTTGATAAATCAACAAAATTTTCACAAACTCACCTTTTCAGGCAACTATTTTTATCAACCTGACATCTATAGTCTTGTGAAACAATTACTAACTGAAATGAAAGAATATTCAAAATAAATATTACCTTATTCCGAATTTCCCACAATTTAGGTTAAGCTACAATACTATTTATGAACCGAAAAAGAACTGATTCGAACCGATTGATACTCTCTGTCTGTGCTGTTAGCGCATTTACAGCGATGCTTTTCTTGTTCCCTTCGTGCAAAAAGAAAGCAAAAGTAGAGCCAATTGATCCACCAGTTGAGGAGGGTACCGGAGTTTCCGTGGATCTGTCAACTGTTCCCTATACCAAATTATCCGATTACCGTTTCTTCGAAGGAGAAATGAAAAATCAAAACCCGGCCGAACACGTAATTCCTTATGAACCGGCTTCAGGGCTTTTCACGGATTATGCACACAAGAAACGATTCATTTGGTTACCGACCGGAACGCAGGCAACCTATGTCAGTGATCACGATGTTTTGGACCTACCTGTTGGTGCCGCACTTATCAAGACATTTTATTATGATGACGTCCAACCTGCCGGAAATACGAGAATCATAGAAACACGCATCATGATCCGCAAATCATCCGGTTGGATATTCGCGGATTATGTCTGGAATACCGAACAAACAGAAGCATATCTGGATTTGCAGGGAAGTAACACCAATATCAGTTGGCTTCAAAACGGCGTACCAAAAAGTACGGCATACCGAATTCCAAATGAAACCGAATGTCATACCTGTCACAAAATAAATGATCAACCCATTCCAATCGGGATTAAGCCACAAAATTTGAATGTCGATTACGCCTATTCAGATGGTACTCAAAATCAGTTGCAAAAGTTGGTTTCCATTGGATATTTACAAAATAATCTTCCCGGAAATATCGTTTCTACTGTCAATTACATGGATCAGACAAAAACAATTGATGAGCGTTTTCGGTCGTATGTGGATATCAACTGCGCTCATTGTCACAGTGAAGGCAAACATTGCTCTTATCGCCCGATGCGTTTGGCATTCTCAGAAACTACTGACCCCATTAATCTGGGTCTATGTGTGGAACCTCAAGAATTTATCAACTCATCATTAGCATACATCATCAAGCCAAGTGATAAAAATCGCTCCATGATGTATTACCGTCTGGGATCCACTGTCCCAAGTGAACGGATGCCACTGCTCGGAAGAACCATTGTTCACGAGGAAGGATTGCAATTACTTGAAGATTGGATTAACTGGAAACAAACCTGTAACTAATACACTATTTATGAACTTAAAACCAAACGATTATGAAAATTAATTTTACATTTTTTCTCTTACTTGGAATGCCTTGGCTTTCTCAAGCTCAAAACACTTGTGCTACAGCATCGCTGATTACTGCTGGAACATATGTAGTCACAGCAGTTGACGGAACGGAGATCCCAACACTGATTTGTACGGCAAATGGTACCGGACAAACTGCCGCGGAATGGTATAAATATATTCCTACTGCTGATTACACCATCAATTTGACAACCGATTTGGCAGCCACAGCTGGAGTTGATACGCGTTTTCACGTATATTCCGGAACTTGTGGTGCACCCGTTTGCGTTGCAGGTGATGACGATGGTGGATCAGGTTTAACATCCACAGCCAGTTTCAACGTTACGACTGGAACCACTTACATTATTTGCTTTGATAATCGCTGGTCATCTACTGGTTTTAGCTTTGAGCTTACGGAAAATCCTGTAGTAGTTCCTGTGACTCCTCCAATTACATTTACTGCGAATACTTTTCCATCAATTAGTGGAACATACGGTTTAGCCAGCACGGACATGAACGGAGATTTCCTGGATGATATCGTAACAGTATCAGCTTCCAGTGTACAGATTCTCTACCAACAAATCAGTGGTGCCTATGTAACTACCAATATTCCGACTTCTACAACTATGTTTCAACCGTCTTGGAGTATGGCCATTGGTGATATTGATAAAAATGGGTTCAATGATATGCTTTATGGAAGTGGCAATGGTGTTACATTCATGAAAGCAAATGCAACCGGAACGGCTTATACTGAAGTTTCCGGAAGTGAATATATTTTCTGTCAGCGAACCAATTTTGTAGACATTAATAATGATGGTAATCTGGATGCGTTTTCTTGCCATGATATTGACCCGAATGTTTACTACCTGAATGATGGAAGTGGAAACCTTATTTACCATCAGGGAGGATTGGGAGATCATCCTGAAGGTGGAAATTATGGCTCTATTTGGACTGATTATGATAATGACGGGGATCAAGACCTTTTCATCGCGAAATGTCGTGGAGGAGCCTCTACAGCAAAAATCAACGAATTGCACAGAAATGATGGCGGCGGAGTTTTTACGGATGTTTCCGCAGCTGCAAATATGGCTGACCCAATTCAAACTTGGTCTTCTGCCTGGAACGACTTCAACAACGATGGTTGGATGGATGCAGCAATCGGGGCGAGCTCTACCGATGATGGTACACATAAATTGATGAAAAACAATGGAGACGGAACATTCTCCAATGTAACTGCCGGATCCGGATGGGATACCAATCCAAGTTTAAACATTGAACATGTTTCTTTTGATTTTGACAACGATGGGTTTGCAGATGTATTAGGTGGAGGCAATAAAATCATGTTCGGAAACGGCGATATGACGTTTGAGCCGGTTGTCTATGCATTCTCCAGTGGTTCCGTGGGCGATATGAACAACGACGGATTTTTAGATATCCGAAATGGGAATACCATTTACATGAGCGACAAAAACAGCAATAACTGGATTACAATTAACTTGCAAGGGATTCAAAGTAATTCAAATGGAATTGGTGCTCGTGTAGAGATTTACGGTTCATGGGGGAAACAAATCCGGGATATCAGAAGTGGTGACGGGTTCAAATACATGAACACACTGAATGCACACTTTGGAATTGGAACAGCAACCGGAATTGATTCATTATTTATCAAATGGCCTTCCGGACAAATTGATCAGGTGAACAATCCGACAATTAATACTCCTATTACAATTGTGGAAGGTTCACATCCTTTGAGCTTATTGGAAGTCGACGGTAAAAAAATCACATTATACCCGAATCCGACAACTGATTATCTGACAATTGAAAACTTTGATCTGTTGGGTGCTACAAGCGTCGAAATCTACACTCAATTGGGTGAACGCGTTTTGGAAACCCAAAAGAAAGATTCAAAAATCTCCTTGACAGGTTTGGTTAGCGGACGTTATTTCCTGGTTATCAAAACCAAGAATGGTCAAAAGTATTCTGAATCATTTATTAAAATGTAACTCATTTATAGTGCAAAAAAAAGTCGGGGCGTCCCGTATGTACGGGATTCGCCCCGACTTTTTTATTCTAATTTCAATTACAGTTTGAAAACGACTCCACCGGTAATCAATGATTTTCCATAACCGGCTTCTGCATAAACCCCAACCTTTTCACTCGGAAAATAGCGGAATCCCACGTGTGGTCCGATAAAAAACAGCGCCCCCACACTAGAATCATAATACACTTCATCTTTGTATTTTTCCCGCACATTTCTAAATACAGGTCCACTACCGATATTCACACCACCATAAACGTCCATCTTGTCCGCGAATGATTTTCCTGCTTTATCGGCAATCAATTGCAAAAAGTGAAAGTTTGCAATAAAACCAATTGGAATACCAACACTCCAGTAAGGATTTGAAGGGGAGACATAACCCGGAGCATAAACTCCACCATAGTAATAACCTGCATTTCTTGCAGAAACTTCAGCTCCCACAATAAAACCCAGACCGATATACTTGTGCACACCAAATTCCATCTGGAGGTTGAATGCTCCATATTGGTTGTTGTACGCTCTATCGTAATCCGAATAAAGCGAATAGTGCTGGTTTAGACCTAAACCTAACTGCAAGTACTTGCTTCCACTTCCACCAAACCCCTGCGCATGTGCACTTCCTGCAAACAACCCCATGGTTGTCAACAATAACATAAATTTTACCTTCTTCATAACCTAATTTTTACACTTATTGTTAAATCAAATATAAACAAGTAGACCAAGAAGATGAGATAAATCAACTTTTTTTGTGATTTGGCTCATTTTAATTTCTTCCACCTATCCGGAACTTTGCTTTGTTAAATCAAGAAACTATGAAAGCTCAAGAAATAAAACAAAGCAATTGGATGAAACTCGAAAGTCTGGCAAACCAATACCGATTCGGGGTTATTGCAATCACCTTACTAATTATAGGATGTTTAGGTGGCGTCACGATGAATTACGGCGCCGCACTCCATACATGGTCGCTGATTATTGTAGTAATCCCAACAATGACTACTTTGAGTTTGCTGTTAGCCGTGTCTCCTATGAGATGGATTTTGAACGCATTCATTGTCACGGTCATAACAGATCTGTTGGTCATCCCCTTTGTATAAAATACCCTATGAACTACTACTAAGGCTACTTATTCCAGATAAGTAGCCTTTTTTGGCATTTGAATCTTCCGTGAATTCCAAAGTTGTCAGTACCTTTGCACCTCCAAAAATCGGAAAATATGATTTCAGTAGATAATGTAACGGTAGAATTCAGCGGAAAAGTTTTATTCAGCGACGTTTCCTTCGTCATTAATGACACAGACAAAATTGCATTGATGGGGAAAAATGGAGCAGGTAAATCCACTCTATTGAAAATCCTTGCAGGGGTAAATAAAGCCACTAAAGGAGGTATTTCTGCACCAAAAGATGCCGTTATCGCTTATTTGCCACAGCATTTGTTGACCGAAGACAATTGTACTGTTTTTGAAGAAACAAGCAAAGCTTTTGCAGCTATTTTCGCTATGCGTGACGAAATAGAAGCACTGAATCAGGAGCTGACCGTACGAACAGATTATGATTCGGATGACTATATGAAACTCATCGAACGCGTTTCCGAATTGAGTGAAAAATTTTACTCAATCGAAGAGATCAACTACGACGGTGAAGTAGAAAAGGTCTTGAAAGGAATGGGATTCGAACGGGAAGATTTCACCCGCTCAACTTCTGAATTCAGCGGTGGTTGGAGAATGCGGATCGAATTGGCTAAGATCTTGCTTCAAAAACCGGATCTGATCCTTTTGGATGAGCCCACCAATCACATGGACATCGAATCCATTCAATGGCTGGAAGATTTCTTAGTGAACAGCGCCAAGGCTGTTGTCGTTATTTCGCATGACCGTGCATTTGTCGATGCGATCACCAATCGCACTATCGAAGTGACAATGGGTCGTATCTATGATTACAAGGCAAAATATTCCCATTACCTGGAATTGCGCAAGGAACGCCGAACACAGCAGCAAAAACAATACGAGGAACAACAAAAATTCATAGCGGAAACCACTGAGTTCATTGAACGTTTCAAAGGAACTTACTCTAAGACATTGCAAGTCCAATCCCGTGTGAAAATGCTCGAAAAGTTGGATATCATTGAAGTGGATGAAGTGGATAATTCCGCTTTACGCCTCAAGTTTCCACCTGCTCCCCGCTCCGGATCTTATCCGGTTGTCATTACGGATTTGAGCAAGAAATACGATAATCACCTTGTTTTCGGAGATGTCAACGTGACTATTGAACGCGGAGAGAAAGTGGCTTTTGTCGGAAGAAATGGAGAAGGAAAATCTACATTGGTAAAGGCGATCATGAATGAAATCGGGTTTGACGGAAACCTGGAATTGGGTCACAACACACAAATCGGTTATTTTGCCCAAAATCAGGCTTCTCTTCTGGATGAAGAACTGACCATTTTTGAAACCATTGATCGCATTGCCGAAGGAGAAGTCCGTACCAAAATAAAAGATCTGCTAGGTGCATTCATGTTCGGCGGGGATTCTTCTACTAAAAAGGTGAAAGTGCTCTCAGGAGGAGAGAAAACACGTCTTGCACTGATTAAACTACTGCTCGAACCTGTCAATTTGTTAATTCTCGATGAGCCGACCAATCATTTGGACATGAAAACGAAGGATATCATCAAGGATGCATTGAATGCTTTCGACGGAACACTTGTTTTGGTTTCTCATGATCGTGATTTTCTGGATGGCTTGGTTACGAAAGTGTATGAGTTTGGAAACAAGCGCGTGAAAACACATTTCGATGATATCAACGGATTCCTGGCAACAAAGAAAATGGAGAATCTGAAGGAGATAGAACGGAAAAATTAATTGATTCGCAATTCAACTAAAAACCGTCCGGATGACTTCCAGTGATTTCATTTTGCGCATTCCGCTTACATGAAACTGATAATATTCCAACCAGGCATCAATGAGTTTCACCCGTTCTTCTTTCGGGATTGAAAGTGACAGGAAATCAAGTTTGTCATATTGTAAACTGTCTGCAAGCCAATGCAACCAGGTTTCTTCCAGATATGCCGGAAGAAATGGAAGTTCGTTGGTGAATTTACCTTCCTGCAATTCGAAATATCTGGGTGGATTGCTTTGAATTTCTGGCTGAAAACCTTCCAATTTAGAAACCTGCGCTAAAAACCAGATCAGGTAATTGCTGAGTTCTTCTGTCAGATTCAACCATTGGATTTCATCACTTAAAAACCGGAACAACTTTTTGTCCTGATGATTATCTCTTAAACAGATCATCATCAATTCGGAAACAAAAAAAGCGATGCTTGATTTCAAGGGATTCGCCAAAAGGTGATGCAATGGCTCCGTACTCTCCATTTCCGTCAACTTCAGCAAGCTGCTGTCGCCCCGCTTATAATAAGTGATTTCCACCAATTCCAATGGAAATAAGATCAACCCTTTCTTCTTTTTAGCTCCCTGAAATAAAAATGTTTGAAGTCCCGATTCCAGTGTAAACAGATTGACGATCAAACTGGTTTCAGAATAGGGCAAGCGTGATAAAACAACCGCTTTATCTGTCGTTTTCATCGGATTACGACTACCTTCCCTACTTTCTTCCCTTTTCCATCCGATGGAGCAGTCCAGATAAAATAAACTCCGGAACTCACGTCTTCACCTGTCAATCTTTTTCCGTTCCAGGTAGCTGTTCCACCATTGGAAGTGGTTTTGTACACCAAATTCCCTGCTGCATCCGTGATTTTCACATCACTTCCGTATTTAATTCCCTGAATGGTAATCGGTCCGAAGAAATCTGGTTTTACCGGATTCGGGAAAACAGTTGTTGAAGCATAATCAGCATCTTCGTAATTGGCATCTGCACGATAAGAAACCATTCCATTGTCAGTAATGATGAAAAGTTCACCTGTCAAGTGATTAAACTCCATGTCCAAAACCACATTTGAAATCATGGGGGAATTGTCCTTATTGAAATTTGAGATCACCTCTTGTCCATCTGCTGAAACCAGGAACACTCCGGATTCAGCCGTTCCGATCCATTTCCGATTACCCCCATCAACCTCGATATCCGAGATATATGAATTTCCAAGCAGCATCTCCACATTTCCATCATAGGTTACCAAAATACGAGAAACATCCGTTGTTCCCGCAGCCGAAAAAATACCATCACTGTTATACAGAACAGCTAATCCATTGTCCGTTCCAACCCAGATCTCATTGTCAAAATCCACCGCAATTGCCGTTACATTATCCGAAGGCATATTTCCTGAACCTGCACCGGTTTGCATCACTTTGATGATATCATCTGAAGTATTGGAAATGGTCCCGTTGTCCTTGTACCCCATCAATCCTTTACCATAAACCCCAACCCATTTATTGCCGTTGTAATCGATTGCCAATTCCGATGCAAAAGCCGCAGAAATCAATGGATTAGTTGACATTGCGTACCAGCTCCCATCTGCAGTCCGAACCTTCAATATCTTGTTCGAATAACCATTTACAATCCATAAATTTCCATCATCATCATACTCGAGAGCGGTAATGCAGGTCATGTTGTTACCCAAAGTGGTATTTTCCAAAATTGAATTGGAAGCTCCGTAAACCTGCGTTATTTCAGAACCATTAGCGATACTTAATCCGTTCAGACAATATCCGCCAAACGCAACTTCCTCCAGATTCTTCGGATTGATTGCTGCTGCACCAATGTCCCAAATACCGGTTCCCCACATACTTGATTGTGTCTCCTTATCATACAGGTTCCAATCTTCATCCTTCATCGTATACCCTCCGGAAACACTGAAATTCAAAGTGACACGATCAATGGTCCCACCTGTTACCACAATCTTTCCTTCGTTCCCGTTGATACTGAAAAAGTCATTTTTTGGCGGACCTTCCCCGGAAATCATTTTCGAAGTTCCGAAGACATCGTATTTCACCAATCCATTTTTAAAATCTGCAACCCAGTAACTGTTTCCGTCATATGCAACAGACTTAATTTGAGGAGATGGATTGGAATAATTATAGACTGTAAAAAAGATGGATGCATCCTCATTAAAAAGGACATATGAGTCTGAAAAACTCACCCCCAGTTTATTGTTTACCAGCTGAAATTGAGTGATTTCCATATTAAATTGATGACCGATCACCTCTTGCAGACCGCCGGCAGTAACCTTCATAATCGAATCCCCGCCATATACTTCTCTTCTGCTCCAGATATAAAACTCATTATTCAATACGACCGCTTTTTGATAAGAGACCTCCAAAACCGGAACATCCACACGTGTATCCACTGACCAGTTATTCGGGTTTCCCAGCAAGGGATTATTCTCAAAAGCTTTGACCATTCCATCGTTGTGCAATGCATAAATGGAATCATTTAAAAACAAGACCGATTGATAGTTTTTCGGACTCGCGAACGGATTGTAGGTGTCTTTTACTTCATGCTTGATGGGATCCAACACGATAATCGCGAAACCAGTGGCAGCAAACACCTTTCCATCTCTCATGGTAAAACTATTGATGCGTTTGTTTCCGCTGATTGCAGCCAACTTGACTGCAGGAATATTCACGATGGTTCCATCCGAATAAAGTTGATCGATATTCCCATTATCATAACCGATAAAAAAGGATTTTGTTCCCGAGTGGTAAGAAATGCATGATACCAGGATATCCGAAAGACCATTTTGATCATTGTATATTTTGGTTTCTCCCGCAGCTTCATCGTATTCAATCACGCCGGTTTTCAAGGCTGCTAATGCAAGACCATCTCCATAAGCCACATCAATTGCCTGTGAAGCAGATACATGCATGCGCCACTGACCCATTCCAAGCTGTGCAAACGTTGATGAGGACAGACCTATTAAAATCACTAAAAGAAGATTTCGCATGAAAATTGTTTTGGTGTATAAACGCATTCTCTTCAAAATTATTGGAAAATTCGCAAGAGAAGTGAAAAAAGCAACTAATTTTGTGGTACGGTCGAGAAATCTCAATCGAACTGGCTCCGTGGCGCAACTGTATAGCGCATCAGATTTCGGCTCTGAGGGTTGGGGGTTAGAATCCCTCCGGGGTCACAACAAAAAGAAAAGCCTTGATCCCGTACATACGGGATTGAGGCTTTCTTTTTGCACTTCATTCTCATTCTCCGTCTGATTCTTTCTGGCTTTTCTTTTTGAGAGCGAGAGCGGAGAATGAGAATGAGGAAGGGATCTGTGTTCGAAGCTTCAGTCTGATTTTCCTCCCTTGAGGGAGGATTAAGGAGGGTGGCGAAGAAAAACCTCCCGAAAACCCTTGATTTTATTCGGTTTTTCAAATATCCAAAGCGGTTAGAATCCTAATGGCTTTCAGCAAACGTTCTTTCGGGAATTTTTAAACACGTCATCATTTTCAGAATTATTGTGTAGTATTGAGGTAATAACGTAACAAAACCATTCACAAAGATTCTTGAAATTCAGAGTGAAATCCGAGATTTTAAGTCGTTGGAGTGAGGCATATATACAAGTTATACGCAATGATTGACCACTGTAGAACATTTTTCGTTCTAATAAAGAAACTATTATGAAGTATTTAGTATTCATTCTATCAATAATCTGGACTAGTGTTAGTTTTAGCCAAGGGTACAGTCCATTCACTACGGTCTCTCCTAAAAGATTTGTGAATCCAATTGATCCTTCTGATAATGATTATTATTTCTTATCTACCCTAACTTCATTTAGTGGTGACACCACAATATTTAATCAATATCTTAGACAGTCGAACTATACCGTCAATGTTACTGGAACCGTATGTCAAGGTTGGGGAGGTGTAATCCAACCAACTGCCGACACTACATGGCTTGGTCGCCAATTCACTTACAATGCATTAACTGAGGAATTAGTTCATAGCAACGCGTCAGGTGAAGTATTATCCTTCGATTTCGGTTTAACCCTTGGTGACTCGGCTATTTTTTATAGTGGAGTTAGCTATGACTACTTCATCAGGTATGATGTTCTCAATCAAGAATCAGTAATCGATTCATCAGATTGGGTCAAAACGTTCACCATTTGGAAATATGATGGATTAGGGAATTTGCTTTCAAGCCCACTCAATGGATTTGAAATTAATTTAAGTGAGAACTATGGTATAGTTAGTTTCATCGATTGTCATTCATTTCCGTCTATTGAAAAAGGTCTAACATTAATGGGGCAACTTAACCCCACAATAGGTTACTATCAGCTAACCTATGATGAAGTCTATCCATGGGCACCAGGTGACACTCTTGAACTAAGAGGTGTAAACTTCCTCCAAGGCTGGGGTCTCCAAACAACTTCTCATAAACTAATTACTATTCAAAATAGAATTGAAACAAGTGATTCGGTATGGATATACTTAAATATAGATACGCAAATAGATGAGACCCCTATAGGTGCTCCGGGTTACCCTGATCCATATAATATCATCTACCCTAACCCCATTGTATACGAGAAAGGGAGCATCATATATGCCTTACCCCACAAAGGAGTTCAAGGCTCTGCAATTTACCTACATGACTCAATTGACAACTGTGGTATTAGGGCTAGAATCAGAATGTATGATGAATTCAACATGTATTGCGATAGTTGTGATTGCTTTGTGCCATATGATGGAAACGGTTCTTCAGCATACAGTGATGAATATCAAGAAGGCTTGGGTATTGTGTACTCCAGAATTCAACAATATGGAAACTGGGCAGACCTCACTGAAGCAGAACTTATTTATAGCAATGTTGGTGGTGTACAATGTGGTTCGTATACCTCCTTGGCTGTTGGAGAACTCGAATTGAATCACGACAAAGAATTAATTAAGATCGTGGATCTTTTAGGAAGAGAGACTACAATTAAACCTAACACTGTCCAGATATATATTTATAGTGATGGCTCTATCGAAAAAGTGTTCAGAGTTGAATGACAAGCATCAGCGTATAACAGCCACTAAAAAGATAGGGCAATAATTACACTGAGAAAAAGCCACTACCTTTCCTAGTGGCAAATCTTTTAAATAACTATGCTGTCTCTTAATCTTGATTAAGGGTGTTCGACTTTGGAGGCTTTTCTTTTTACAGAGCGAGAATGAGAGCGGAGAATGAGGAAGGAAATCCGTGTTCGAAGCTTCAATCTGATTTTCCTCCCTGAGGGAGGATTAAGAATGGTGGTGAAGTAAAATCTCCCGCAAACCATTGATTTATCCCCGTTTTTGATCATTGTCAACGGTCCAAATACATTAACTTTCTTATAAGATCGATTCCCCATTCGAATTTGTAGTTAACACTTCACTCATGTAATCGAAAAACGGACGAAGTTCCTGGAATGTTTGATCTAGTCTTTCCACGAAGTCTGATTGCAGTACTTCCTTGTCCGTAAAATCATGTCTCAAAATAAATTGCTTTTTCCGCAATAGCTCAATAGCCGGATGATCCTTATCAAAACCTTTTGGGGCTGTTTTTACTCCATCACCCTTTAATTCCTCGAATACCTCAATAAATTTAGGCTGACTTACCAGTTCCTTCCATTCTTCGTAATGGAAACTGATATCCTCCCGAATGCGTTTTAAATCATCCGGATTTGGAGAAAAGAATCCTCCGGCCATAAAACTGTTTCCTGGTTCCAGGTGAAAATAGTATCCACCTCGCAAATAGGTTGTTGCTCTGCTGAATCGGATTCCGAAATGTGTTTTGTAGGGTGCTTTATCTTTTGAAAAGCGTGTATCGGCATAAATACGAAACAAACTTGCTTTCCCTGATGGTGTTTCAATTGAGTCATGAACCCTCATTTTTTCGAGCAAAGAATCCGCAAAAGCAATGGTATCTTGATGCGCCTTATCATAAACTAGTTTGTTTGTTTGAAACCAATCACGGTTGTTATTTGCTTTTAGATCGGACAGAAAATCCAGCGTATATTGTTGTATCATAGTATAAAGGTATGAAGAAGTAAGCCCTATGCTCACACTTAATTTAGACTTTTTCTTTCAGGGACGAGTGTGAGTATTGAGAGTGAGGGAGAATTAGAGTAAAGAATTTAAATCGTCTATCAAATAGTTCGAAATATCTCTAATCAGGATCACGAAAAGAAAAAGAGTGTTTGACGCAAGTTGAATGCTCTTTTCAATCTGAGACTTGTTATCAAAATCCTAAATTTTTCAAATTACAAATGAATATAATCATACACTAACTTCCTCTTTGAGTATAGGAACTGTTTCATATTTGTGATTCCATTCTTTAATACTTTCTAAAATCGGCAAAAAAGCCAGACCTTTTTCAGACAATTTATATTCTACCCTTGGCGGTAGTTCTTTATAGGCAAATCTTTCTAAGATACCATCTTCTTCCAATTCTTTTAGCTGTTCGGTAAGCACTTTTCGAGTTATGTGCGGTATAATGGCATCTAACTGTCCAAACCGAATAGTGCGAGTGCTAATTACATTTATAATTATCGGCTTCCATTTATTACCAATGGTCCCAATCGCTCTTGTAAACGGGCAATTTGAATTGCAAAATTTCTCGTCTCTCATCGTTTTTTAATTAGTGGTTACTTACTGGTAACCAGAATACATCTTTATGGTTACAAATATATACTAATGAAGGTACCTTTACGAAACAATTGTAAAAAAATAGAAAAAATGAGTTTAAAAAACAAAGTAGCCGTGATTACAGGTGGTAATAGTGGTATTGGATTTGGTATTGCTGAAGCATTAAAAAATGAAGGTGCAAAAGGAGTTATTGTTGGCAGAAATCAGCAAACTTTAGATAGTTCTGTGGTTAAACTTGGTGATAATTTTATAGCCATAAATGCCGATGTAACAAACCTTGCCGATCTGGAAAGAGTATTTAAAGAAACATCTGAAAAGTTTGGTAAAATAGATGTGATAGTAGCCAATGCAGGTGGTGGAACTGTCGGAACTGTGGCAACTCTTGGCGAAGCCGAATTTGACCAGACAATTGACTTAAACCTGAAAAGTGTTTACTTCACCGTTAATAAAGCACTGCCTTATATGAATGATGGCGGCTCTATTATTCTTATCGGGTCAAACGCAGCACATCGGGCATATCCAAATTTCACGCTTTATGGTGCTGCAAAATCAGCTGTAATCTTTTTTGCAAAAGCATTTTCAAGTGACCTTTTAGGCAGAAAAATCAGAGTAAATGTTATAACACCCGGCACAACAGATACACCAGCATTTGACAAGTTTATTCCCGAAGATCAAATTGACGTTATAAAAACACACTTTGCGAGTGAAATGCCAATAGGAAGAATTGGGCAACCATCTGATATTGGTAAAACAGCAGTTTTTCTCGCTTCTGATGATTCCTCGTTTATACTTGGCGCTGAAATCCTTGTAGATGGAGGTATGTCCTATCTGGCTAAATAATAATTCTAAAACCAATTTTTAAATAAATGGATATTACATCACACATTGAAGTATTAAAAAATCAAAGATCAGCGTTGCTCTTGCAATTGAATGGTTTGAGTAATGAAACTTTAGGGTTTATACCAGATGGGAGCAACAATAATATTCTTTGGAACCTTGGTCACATTTTGGTGATACCACAATTTCACCTTTATTCGGCTAGACAGCTTGATCCACATATTCAGCAGCATTTCATTCAAAATTACATGTCAGGAACCAAACCTGGCTCAATTAATATTGATTTAGAATTTAAGGAAATAAAAGAATTGTTGCTTCCCATATTGGATTTATTAAAATCTGATTTCGATAAAGGAATGTTCAAAGATTTTAAAGCTTTTGGCAATTTGGATTTTACTAGCACACTAGAGCTTTTAATCAAACATGAATCGGGTCACATTGCCAAAATTAATCAGATACGAACATCTATCAATACGACGGTTTGAATTAACAAAACGCATAAACATTAATTAAATAACAAAATGAGTAAATTAAATAACAAAGTAGCGGTAGTTACAGGTGCATCAAAAGGAATCGGTGCAGGAATTGCAAAGGCATTTGCCAAAGAGGGTGCAAAAGTTGTTGTCAATTATGCTTCAAGCAAAGAAGCAGCAGATAAATTGGTGAAAGCAATAACAGATCAAGGAGGCGTAGCAATTGCGGTTCAGGGTGATGTATCGAAAGAAGCAGATGTCATTAGATTGTTTCAAGAAACAAAGAATGCCTTCGGTACTCTCGATATTTTGGTTAATAATGCAGCTTTTCAAGGATATACACCCATTGAACACGTATCAGTAGAATCTTTTCACCAGCATTTCAATACCAATGTCCTTGGATCGATACTTGCGATTCAGCAATCTTTGGAACTGTTTGGTGACAAGGGAGGCAATATCATCAACATCAGTTCAGGTGCAAGTAAAATGCCCCTTCCATCAGCTTCATTATATTCTTCAAGTAAAGCGGCACTTGATGCTATAACAATTTCATTGTCAAAAGAATTAGGTGCGAAAAATATTCGTGTCAATTCTATTTTACCTGGTGCTACAGAGACAGAAGGTGCTATTAATGCTGGTGTTACGGTTGGTGGTGAATATGAAAAAATGTTTATTGCCAATACACCGCTTGGTCGTAGAGGCTTACCGGAAGATATTGCAAAAGCGGCTGTATTTCTTGCTTCTGCAGATGCAGCTTGGATTACAGGTGAGCAAATTTCAGTTTCCGGAGGTATGTATGGTTTTTAAATTCGTAATTAAGTCCCTACGATAAAATCTCATCCATCGTGTTCGACTCTAGTTGCGGTAGCCTCACAAAAAAGAACGGGAGTGTTACGAAAGTAATGATCCCGTTTCTTTTTTGCCCCCTTCTCTCAAACTCAAACTCGCTCCGAAAATTCTGTGTTTCGTTCTTTTCTTTCAGGGACGAGTGTGAGTTTTGAGAGCGGAATTCGTGTTCGAAGCTGGGATTTCGTTTCCCCTTTATCCTGGCGCTGACCTTGCTCCACCATAGCAGTTACGCGAAGGTGAAGAGCTCTAGCATAGGCGCAGAGAGGATTAACACTTACACCACTGCGGAAAGGATTGCATTAACCACTTACCGTGACAAAAAACACCTATTTCCCGATAATTTTCTTTCTATGAAGATAGCCCCATTCACGGAGCGCATAAATAACAGTACTTAAAGTTTCTGCGTGTTTGGTAGTGGAATACTCAACAATCGGGGGAAAAGCATCATAAACTTTACGAACAACTAGTTGATTTTCTTCCAAATCTTTTAACTCCTTTGACAACATTCTGTCGCTTATTCCATCTATTTCCCTCGCAATTTGCTTAAACCGTTTGGTACCGTTTAACAAAGCAATTAATATCTGTAATTTCCACCGACCGTTAAGTACTTCCAAAGCATCTTTGACAGCCATTAAATCGGCTTTTGAACAGTCATTGTTTTGTGTTTCTTGTTTCATTTGTTACTGTGCTTACTATTAGTATAGCGCTTACTATTAGTATAGTGCTTACGATTGTTTAGCGAATGTAGATAATTTTGCGACAGAACATTAAAACAGATACAAAGTGAAACGAATATTGATTTTAGGTGCAACAGGACGAACAGGAAAATTGGCAGTAGAATACGCCCTGGGACAAGGATATTCCGTAACAGCTTTGGTCCGAAATCCCGAAAAGATAAGTTTGAGTTCAGACAAATTAACTGTCATAAAAGGACAACCAACAAACATTCAAGACATTCGACAGGCAATAGAAAACTGTGACTATGTAATTAACGTATTAAGTGCCCTTTCTGAAAAGGACAGTATTTCGTTTAAAAAGATAGACCCGCCTCATACCTTAGAAAAGACCATTTACAACGTTATAGAATGTATGCGTGAACATGGCATAAAACGTATTATTTCTCTATCTTCCATTGGCGTTGGAAACTCATACAAATACGCACCTTGGTTTATGAAGTTGTTTATCAAAATATCCAATTTCAAAATAGTGTTTGCTGACCATAACAAGCAGGAACAATTACTTCAAAATTCGCAACTTGATTGGACAATTGTAAGACCTGTTGGACTGAACAACCAAGAAATATTGCGAAAATTGGACGTTTGTTACGATAAAACGCCAAAGCCTTTTAAAATGAGCCGAAAACAGTTAGCCAAGTTTATGATTGACAATTTGGAAACAACCGGTTTCATTCATAAAACACCGATATTATCGGAAAGATAAACCTATAAGATTTCAAATCTGACAATCGTGGAAACCGTGAATTTGAAAGACAGAAGCAACGATTTAAGTAATAGTGGAAATTACATCGCTGCATCCAAGTAACAAAATCAGATTTTACTAAAATCAATCACCTTTCCCATTCTGACCTGTTTTTTAAAATTGGGACAGAAGTGCTAACTTTGAACAGTGGTAATTCTAATCAACAATCGTTTTAAAAGGCAAACAAAATGATAGAAAACAATCCGGAATACACTAACTTTAGAATAGCGATACCGACCAGATTTGAAGAAGTATTTACTCATTTTTATTTTGCTGAAAACAAGTCAAACGAACTCATCACCAAAACATTATTGCCGTCCTACCAAACCATTTTGATTCTCAGTTTCGGAGAAAAACCCTATTTACTTTCCAAACAACAGACGCGGATAGAGATCGACAAATACCTGATGATTGGTCCGATTAAGCACGCTTTTGATTACGCTCTCCCTCCAAATTCCGAAATACTAACCATCAATTTTAAAGATGACGCTTTTTACCGTTTTTTCGGTAATGCAGCAATTGCTGAGCACGTACCTATGAATCCGGAGGATTTAGTAAATGACGATTGCTTTAGCATGTTGTGGTTTGAACTGAGTAAATTGACCGATATCCATGCAAGAGCTGAGCACCTCCTTAAATTCAGTGAGCCTTATTTAGTAAATCGGAATGCAATTGCCGAACAATTAGCAAACTTCAAGGAGCAATCCTTAAATCCGATCAAATCTGTTGCCTGTCAGAATAGCCAGACAGAGCGAAATATACAACTCAACCATAAAAAGCACTTTGGTTATTCCGCTAAAGAACATAATCGCTATGAACGGTTCTTAAAAACAGTGGAACTCATTCAAAGCCTGGCTTCCTCCACTTCAAAAATAGATTGGTTTGAAATTGTAGCAGCATGTGGTTATTATGACCAAAGTCAGCTTATAAAAGACTTTAAGCACTACCTCAACCTTAGTCCAACCAAATACCTCCAATTTCAACAGGACATTTGCAATCCAATATCCTGATTTCGTTTTCTTACAATTTTAGCCGATAACCGCATCCTACATTTGTTTCATCAAAATACAAAACGATGAAACATTTAATTATTTATTCCCATCCTAATCCCAATAGCTTAAACAGCCATTTCAAAAACACACTTGTTGAACATCTTGAACAAGGTAAACACGAAGTGATCGTAAGGGATTTATATCAATTAAACTTTAACCCGATACTTTCTTTGGAAGATATGGCAGGTCAACGAAATGGATTGGTAGCAGAAGATGTAAAACAAGAACAAGACTTCATTACCTGGGCAGATTGCATCACCTTCATTCATCCAATTTGGTGGACTGGTTTACCTGCCATCATGAAAGGATATATTGACCGGGTTTTTAGCTATGGTTTTGCCTATCGATACGATCAAGGTATCCAAAAAGGATTACTTGTTGGCAAGAAAGCTTTCATTATCAATACACACGGAAAATCAAAATCAGAATATGAAGCAATCGGAATGGACAAAGCTTTACTGCTGACTTCCGACAAAGGGATTTACCTATACTCAGGGTTGGAAGTTGAAGAACATTTCTTTTTTGACAAAGCCGATAGACCCCTTCCTGAAAGCATCGAGAATTGGACAATCGAAATTAAAAAGTCTTTTTAATACGAACTAAAATCAATCCAAATGGAACAAACAGCAAAAACAACAGCTAACAAATGGGTGATGAATCCATTACTTTTTAAAAGCTACAAAGTAGTAAAGAAACTAATCAAATACAGTTTTTATGTAACGGTATTATACTTTGCTTACGAAGGATTTATGGCTTGGAAATAAGGTCATTTTTCAAGCTAAAAATTATTCTGTAAAATCCTTGTTTAACAGCATTGGTTAATACAAAAAATACTTAATTTAAGCGTGATTTATAAAACCTCTATTCATGGCAACAATAAAAAACCTGGAACTCAAAGTAGTTCGTGGAAAAACAAAAAACCGTGCTAAAATTTCATTAAAATTCGACGTATCATTTACCCAAGCCGAACGCACACATCGACTCAAATTTGGCATGTATGCCGGAATCTATGAAATTGATTATGCAGAAGATTCCTCCATACTACCAATACCGAATGGGTACGAAAGTCTAAGTATTCTCAATCTGAAATCTACGAGCAATAAACCCACCAATAGCGAAGATGATTTTATCACCTGGTTAACTCCTCAAGTGATTAATCCAAATGGCAGAACAAAAATAAACTATGCGCTTGAAGCTGAAATACTTGTAAAAAACAGGAATGTCTCAGACGAAACTTTCAAGGCTTTTGTTTACGTCATTCCGGAGATATTTGCTGGTTTTGGATGGAGTGAAAAGGCAACTATTCCAAAAGAAACAACTACTGATACCCCACCTGATGTGAAGCAAGAACCTGTGAAAGAAGTTAAGGATGGAGTGATTGCAGAACAGAAAACTCCACCGCAAGAAACAAAACCCAAGCCTATCGTAAAATCGAAAATAGTTAAAAAGGCTGCACCAAAAATTGTCAAACAAGCTCAGCCAAAAGCATAAAAAAATGGGGGAAGTGAACTTCCCCCATTTTTTGTTACCGTCAGAGGTATTAAATCTTGGACTTGATTGCATTGTAAACCGTTTGTCCTTCACCTTCCGTTTTGTAAGATATTTGCTCATGTGTATAAATATCCGTGTTGCTTAAACTCAATTGTTTCTTTAATAAATTAACCAAATAGGCTGTTGAATCTGCTTGTGCAGTAGGAACAGAATCCCATGTTTTAGTAGACTCGTGGTAAGCACCCACTACTTCAATTCCAATGGAATCTTCATTAAAAGGGTATCGATTCGGATATGATTTTTTAGATTCATGCTTATAGACTTTGTGAACCTTATCACCATATATTATCTTTTCACTCCAAAGGTCTTTAATGATTTTTGCATCATCTACTGAACAGGATTTTTCTTGCTCGCATTTGGATCGGATCTTTCCAACATGGTGAGCAATTCGATTAGTCCCGACCGTTTGAATGATTGCGCCATCTTTTCCTACAACAAAATGCGCCGCAATCCCTTTTTTAAATCCTTCCACGGTATTATCTGTACTGTCATTTTCCGTTCGATGTAAAACAATTGCAACCGGTGTCATCGCCCCGTGATCGGCTTCTTTAACTTTATCAATTTTTATCTTGCTATCGCTAAACCAACCGTTGGTCAATGTGCTACTTCCACCTGTAGTCTTTACAGGACTAGGGGTAGGAGCCGAGGAACCTTTCTTCGAAATCGGAATCTGAATGGTCTCATTCAAACCAGGCTGCCACGAATCTGATTTTCCATTTTTTGAAATGGTCATGTCAGCCAGTTCTTTTACTTGTTTGGCATTTGATGCGTCCGAAGCGGGAAGGTTCCATTTGCTGCGGATAATGGACCACAATCCTTCATTTGCCTTCACTTTATATGTTGTCCAGTTGTAATCTGTTGGATTCAGATTACTGGTGCCGGCAACAGACGAACTTTTTTTGGCTGTCGGAATCTGAATGGCATCGTTTAATCCGGGTTGCCACGAATCTGATTTCCCATTTTTTGAAATGACCATTTCCACAAGTTCTTTTACTTGTTTGACATTCGATGCATCAGAAGCCGGAAGATTCCATTTGCTGCGAATAATGGACCACAAAGTTTCACCTGCCTTAACCTTGTATGTTTCCCAGGTATAATCATTCGGATTCAGACCAAACGCGTTTATAAAACTTCTACCCTCGGACATTCCACCGGATGAATAAACGAAGCTATTTGCACGGTTTTTCCAACCTTTCAGGAATTGTTCCATTTGAGGTTTCTTTTGTACCAAATGTTCGTAGTATTGGATCCGTCTTGAACGGAAGGCGTTGAAGACCTGTTCTGCATTTAATGCATTTATTGCATCCAATATATCCCGATCCATAATTCCGCTAACTGCTACCGACTTTCCTAATCCATTCAAAGTTCGTTGCATGGTACGAATAGCATTTGATCCGGCATTGATATAGAAATCCACGTATTGATAGGCAACCTGTACATCCTTGATGTCTTCGCCTGACAATTTGTTCCAGTAGATCTGCTCGTAAATCAGTCCGGCTTGTTCATCGGTCAGTTTTTTTAAATTCTCCAAAGTCGGTTCGATCGCTAAAAGTGATTCTCCATATTTTTGGAAAGTTGCTATGGTTATTCCTTTATTGGTCGCACCTCCCGGATCAGCCGGATTATTCACAAATCCTCCTTCATGCTTCAAAATGGTAGGCAAAAAGGCTTTAAACTTAGCACTTTTAATGTGGGGAAAAGGATCTGAAAAGGACTGGGATGAGGATAATCTAACCGATGTTTTAAACGTTAAGAAAGTGTCTTCATACGTATTGAAATTCCCGTAAACACCATTTTGAAATAAATCGTATTCTGCATTTCTACGTCTGAAAAGACCTCTTTTCTTAACACCGCCTGAAGTAACAATATCCATTTCAAGTGCAGCAGCGGCGAATTCTCCGTTATTGATTAAGGTCCCAAAATTCATGGATAAGGTGTTTCCGGTACCTGCATTGTAGACATAACTTACGGCCGCATCGAATTGATGTTGAGCTAATGTGGTGGTGACAAAATTAGCTACTGCATTTTCAGCCCAAGCTAAATCACCTTCCAAAAGCGTTTCTGCTTGCGCTGCCGTAATTCCATTTTGGAATTGATAAGTTCCTTGTCGGTATGCCTGCACTTCTGCATTTGTTAAGCGATGTCCGTGACCGATCGTTAAAAACCCTCTCCATGTAGTTGGGTTTTGCACATTCGGATTTGCATCATCGTAGACATAATCACGGTATCCTTCACATCGTTTCAGGAATGCGATACCATTTGCACTCATCTGTGTAGGTCTGGTCAAACCTCCGCTATAATACGATTGGCCTTTGCTCGTTTTATTAGTTAATTGAACATAGGTGGTCCCTTTTATCAAAGCACCTTTTTTTACCAATGCCAATAACTGACCTTCGCTGTACCCAAAGGTCATTTGCAAATGTGGCTTATCTACAAGGTTTTTAAAATCTCCGCCCCATTCAAAGCCCATTGCTTTACCTTCTTTTCCAATTAAGCTCCATCGCTTTTGGTCATAGCCTTTTTCGTAGCCAAATTGCGGTTTAATTTCTACCACATCAATGGCCAATCCATAATTGTGGTAACTTTCTCCCGCACGTGCATTCGTTACTTTTTTTCCGGGTTTCGTTCTGCCTTGCGCATACAATTCATCCTGTTCTTCAAATGTACGATACGGATTATCGGTTACACGAAGCTTCATTCCGTGCTTCGTATCCATCAGGTTGATGTACTCTGCAACCGTCATTCTGATATCCGGATGCAATTCCAGAATTCTTTTATCGGTGTGAGTGTCCCAGGTTTTTGGAATACTCAAGGCAGAGACGCGTGCTTTTTCATAAGAGAGACTAAGCGATTTGGAACCTGATGTAGTGGTTACGATTGTCGCATTATTTCTTACAAAACCGAGATGTCCGTGATCGTTATGTCCATCCTCTCTTGCTACATTGTTCAGATTACCGCTGTTTCCCTGGAAATTTGATGTGAAACCGAATTGTCTGGCAGTATCGAAAAGCGTTTGGTTATTTTCTCGACTAAAATTCGGATTGTTAAATGCGTTTTCCGCTTGAAAACTGGTTCCTTGACGATTTAAATAGCGGAAATCGACATCTAAACCGGAGCGGTTTCCATTATGACCGTGTCCTGCATGGTGAGCGAAACCTGCTTGCCAGGGATCTCTTCCATTCGAAGAAGACATGTCTCCAAGAGAAACGGTAAACTGATGGTCTGCATTCAATCGACGCATCAAACCGAACAACGCCGCAGCAGTAATAGGAAGCAAAAAATGGTCTCCGGGACCGTAAGCTACCCCGTTATCAGTTCCTCCTGCATCCACCGTCCCGTAGCGTGCAAAGCCAATTCCGTTATCCGGGAACTGTACCAATCCACTAGCATTAGTAACTAAGGTATAGGTTGGATTTTGGTTGCCTTCAAAAAAATAGCGATGTGTCGTATTCGTTCCGGCAGTATAAGTGATTGTTCCATTATTTGCGATAACATAATCATGGGACGTACCTGTTTTTGCCATTGATAAATCTGACAATGACCTTCCGTAGCCCAGATTTTGAGGCAATTTCTTTTGAGCCCTTTCAATTTCAAGTAAAACATTTCTATCCTTACGTTTCTTTATGAAATTTTCCATAATCTGAATTTTATTAATTGTGAGTAGTGATTAATTTATTTTTATCGTATCAACAGCTATTAATTCAAGCTGTTTTGACTGCAGTAGTTTTTCTTCAGAAGGCAAATGCAATCGATGCAAAACACTGTTTACAGGTTTTTCCCGGAGCATTTTCTTCCATTCGCTATTCCCCGAACCTTCGTATGGTAAAATCGGCAGTTCAAAAGCCCCATCCTGACCAGCTACTTGAATTCTTGCTTTTGCTTGTAACAAGCTGTTTTTTAGTTCAACTGGATACGAGACTAGCAAAACAAACGAACCTTTGCTATCTGTTTTTGCAAAATCTACCACCGATTTTGTTGACAATCGTTTACCTTGAACAAAAATCCCTTCCAATTGCACAGACATTCGCGGAAGTAAGGTGTTTTGACCACTACGCATGAGTTGTCCTACAACAAGCAGGTAAGCCGACGAAGCATTTTGTACAGATACAGGCAGCGCAGGTTGTTTTAATCCACTTCCATTGATTTGAAAATCAGCTTTTGGTGGTTGGCCAAACCCTTGAACCCTACTTTGAAGTTTCAATAATCTGTTCATAATTCAGCAGATTCATTTGTTTCCACCTCATCCACAATAATTTCGGCATCTTCATAGTTATTGTTGGTTTCTGTTCTTTGCTGATTATCTGAATTTGATTCGGCTAAAGATTCCATATACTCAAAATCTTCTGCCATTTCCATTCCATCCAAAGTCATTGCAGCCTCTGTAACTACGTCTTCCAATTTTTGTTTTTGCGAAGTCTCCTTCAATAAGTCGGCATCTACACTATCAAAAATTTCTTCCAGATGCACATCACCCAATTGGAAGGTTTGCAAACGATTCATATCAAGCGCTAATTGTTCAAAAACAGCTTCATCTTTCACCATTTTTTCTTCCACCTGCTGCACGGACGGATCATTTGTCGGTTTCGTTTGCTCTTCTTTTGCATGGGTATCATCTGCATATTCCGTTAATTGTGCTAAGCTTTTCTGACCTGACAGCACGGCTTGCAAATCACGAGCAAATTGATCGTTAATATCTTCGTCTTCTATAGCATTGTCCTTTCTTGAATTCGTGTCTTCTTCAAATAAATGATCATCCACCTGAAAAACATCTGAAAAAGGATTGTTTCGATCTGCCGGTTCTTCCTTCAAATCTGCTGAAGGATGGAAGTCATCATCATCATCATAGGCTTTAGCTGTAGCATAAGTTTCCTCCCCCGACAAATCGTATGCTTTCGCCATTGCTAGTTCACTTTGATCTTCATTGTCGTCATCAAACTGGATGTTCTCATCCTCTTCATGATCATCGTCCGCCTCAAATGCCTCGTGCAAATAGTTGAATGCATCAGATTGTATACTCATGCCATGATGATAGGATTTGTGACTTTTTTCGTGGGTGTTGTTGTTTACGATTAAGCCATCCTTAAACATCAATTTTATTGGTTTTTTATGATCATAATGACCTTTTGAAGCTCTTTTATGCATTAATTTCTTAAATTCTGGTACCATACTATTTTTGTTTTTTAATACAAGCTCACTTAGGATTTGCAGTAACATTCAGATTAAAGACCGTATGTTCGTCCAATTGGACAATCAATTGGTTGTCTTTTTTTGATGGCAACTCAGCCAATTCCAACACAATTTGATTTGCACCCGCTTGAATAACTCTTACTTCCTTACTATTTAACAATGCTTTGAGCTGATCCGAATTTTTAATTACCAGATTTTCCCCTTTAATTGCCAAAACATTTTTCCCTTGTACATTTGCCAATTGAGCTGCAAATACTTTTGGTGGATTCTGACCCCGTTGAGCTTTATTTATTAACCCTGCTAATTTTTTAAAATCAATGCTGCCTGAGGAACCACCTTCACCTGTTGTTCCCGGTTTACTCACCTTGATATTTTGATTTTGGATTTTTTCCACCTCTTTGGCAGATCTTATTCCCATCCTGTTCAATTGAAGTTTCGTTTCGGGATCAATTTCTTCAATTTCATCCAATGCGATATCGTCTGCTTCAATTGGTTTTTTTGCTGTTTCCCGAATCTGACGATCCGTTATGGATCCTAACGACAGACTAATTTTAGAAGTACCCGATTCGCCGGAACCTGCCGTAACAAAACGAACATCTTTTCCATTGTATTCCGGAAACACATGCAATTCCATCGAAACATCTTTAACAGCATAAGTCAACGGACTACTCAATCCCTTAATGGAAAGCGTCTCACGAGCCTTGTCCAGCTCGTAAACCAGAGAATCAATAAAATCCTCTAATTGCCAAGATTTATTATTCTTGTTCGCCATTGAGATCTTCTAGTCTAACAATTGTTAATTTCAAATTTTGTATCGTCGGCATAAAACTCGTTTCGATATGTTGAGTCGGAGGTGCCGAACCTAAGGTTATTGTGTTGTCATCATTCACCAAAACATCTATTTCCAAGGGTAGATCAACTATAATCTTGTCAACCTTCAGCGCTTCCCAAAAATCAGACTCCGGTGCTGCATGCGTAATAGCAGACAACGACTCGATAAGCACTGAAAAGGGCTGAAGCTTTTCGTCAATTTGATTATATGTTCTTTCCGTTGTTTTCAAAAGTTTTTGTTGAAATTTTATAGTCAATATCTACAGGAGTTGCAGTCACTTTTTTGTCAAAAACCACCTTCAACCCATCCAGTAATACCGTCGCATCTTGTGCGCTAAAGGCACCAGAAACAGATTGGACTGCAGGGAATAACGTTTGCTCTTTCATAGTTACTAATTTGAGGTTACACCAATAAAATGTGCCGAAACGATGGAAGGAAAGAATACGACTTCTTCGATTGTATTTTCAACATTTCCATATTGATTTACAGCCCCTTCCTTGCGCAAATAAACTTCGGTTGCCTGAACTTCAGGATAAACCCAAAGTGCGGCCATTTCACCCGTTTTCCCTTTATATTCAAGACCGGTTCGGGAAGCTTTTTGCTGATTTACAATAAAATCTTCCGCTTCTACTGCAGCAAGTTGCTGCTCCGTGAGCATTGGAAACGATCCAAGAGCAGGTAGCAATTGATTGAGTACAGTAGGACTCATAACCAATCCGGATTTCATTTTACCTTCCATCTTTCGAGGTCTTGCAGGAGACATCAACTCAATGGTTTCCATTTGTGCATTGCGGGTTCTTCCGTGCTCCAAAGCAAAGTAATATTTGCATTCAAACTCGTAGCGCACAACATCTTCCGTAAAATCAGATTGCCATACTTTATGCCAAAACGCACGATACGTATTGATATCATTCAATGGAACAGGTTCTTTTGACGACCCGATTCTATCGTAGAAATAACCCGAAGTAACCAGGATCGGAAGGTCAATCGATGCGCCCAATTTCTCACCGTTCTTCCCGCGCCAAATTACCGCAATATATGCCTTGTACATTTCACCGGGAATTAAATCATCCGCCAAATAGGCCGGTATTTCAGGTACAATCGATAAAATCCCTTGATTCGATCCGTTGTGTTCCAAGCGGTGCTGAATCAGTGTCTCACCATTTTCCCGCCGAACAATCAATTGAACAATTCCTTTCGGAATCTCTTTTGGCGCGTTAATCTTTAGAGGGAAGCCCATTGCTCTGCCATAAGAAAAGCAAAAACACGATTGATTTCTATAGGACAAGGCACTTAAACCTTGAATTTCCAAACGGGCTAAAGCGCTGTTCTTAAATTTAATGGAAGGGAAAGGGTAGGTTTTTACTCCCATTTGATTTAAAAGCCCTTGTACATCCGCATCTACAACTCCCGGATTTAATTTTATTATCGTATCCAGCTCATCTTTGTTGATGTCAGCACCAATCTGTCCCAGCTTCTCTAAACCATCTGTAATGCTGGAAATCAAGGTGGTAATTGTCGCTGGATCCATCATCGCACGACTTGTACTTGAGACGCTCATCTGATTCAAAAGTCCTTGTACATCCGCATCTACAACTCCAGGATTCAGTTTTACAATCGTATCCAGCTCATCTTTGTTGATCTGAGCACCAATGGTTCCTAATTTCTGTAATCCGTCTGTAACGGCAGAAATCAGAGTCATAATCGTCATTGGGTCCATCATAGCTCCTGACCACTTAGTTGACCGGGCATAACTTTTACTTTCACTTTTGGTTTCCTGACCGGATGAAGCAGGGGTCAATAATCCTTTTAGCAAATCCATTACCTTTTGCAACTGTTCCGGATCTTGAATCAATTTTAATAACTGATCCTGTAAACCGGATTTACTTCCACCTTTTTGGTCCGTTTTTGGTTTTCCTCCGAGCAAACTACCAATCATGGGAATCGCTTTCGGCAAGAACTCCATCAATTTATCTAAAAACAATGCATTTGAAACGGGCTTCTCTTTGTATTGAAAAGCAACACTTCCCATTGCTTTTTCGATAAAAACCGGAGGGTTCGTCTGAACTGAAAAAGAAACTGAATTTTGCATGGAATGGTTATTCGTTGAGCTGGGAATTACGCGGACAATAGACGAAATAGCAATTCCATTTTCATCCTTGTCCTTGTACGAATACAATTGCACATACGCATATTCATGGGTAATTAAATTTGCGGGTATCTCAAAATGTATTCTACCAAATGATGAATCCAGAATAGGTCCATACATGGGACTTGCAAACTTTTGGTCCTTAATCAAAGGAACGCCATAACGGCTGAACGTCTCAGCACCACCAACAATAATCCGGAAATAGCGGTTCTTACCTATATCACCGGAAAATTGTTGATTATTCCCTGAATTCACATCATATTTTAAGAGAGCAAGTGCCATATCAATCTATTTTTTTGCTTCAGCCGGATTGGAGCGATTCGGATTAGTAGCTATTTCAGTATCACTTTCAATTTTGTAGAGATCTACAAACTTATCCAGCTTGAAGTAGTCGGTTGAAAACTGTAGCTCCACGTTTCCGGTTAACTTTGCCGCCAATTCATCGTGCATCGAACTTTTTGCAGACGAAACGCTCACCGAGGTTGATTGTCTCGAGTTACTCGTACCACCGGAAGGACCGCCAAATATGGAACCGATTAATCCACCGCTAGCTTTCATGTGGGTTCCTCCGGATGAACTGTTTTTGTTCATCGCCTTGTCTTGAAAAGAAGCATCAGTTGTGGATTTAAAGTCAAATGCAACACCTGCTTTAATCGTTCCTTTATCAACAACCATTCGGGTAATTCCCATCATAATCATTTGTTGCAGGATTTTGCGATGTTCTTTTGCCATCTTCAATTTCGCATCCATTATTGCGGCTTTGACTTCATTGTCCTCCATATCAGCAGGCTCACCGTCTTTCCCCATTAATTTTGCTCCATCTTCATCAAAGGATAAATTGAAATTATCATTCGAATTGGCTAATTCACCGAATGCATCCTCATCACTCACTTGCTTCACAAATTGAGCAACCGACTTAGACGCCTCTTTCATTAAACGAATATAATTTTCAGTTTGTTCCTTCATTACGGCCATGTTTGCATCAAACACACCCTTAACAAGGTCCTTTACGAACGTTGGAAAATCGACTGTATCAACGAGTTCGTCAAAAGCTTCGACGCCTCTTCCAATGTCTGCTTTATGTCGACTGTCTTTGATTAGATCACTGGCTCTATCAGCCGTTTGAGATCCTCTCATTTTATCAAGCATTCCATTACCCTGCTGTTCGGACAAACGTTTAGCATTGGCCAATACCATGTCTTTGTACATGGACATTTGGTCGGGTCTGGACATCACTTGAAATGCACTGCTCCTACTAAGGACTTCTTTTGCTTCGGAGCGCGCAAGATTTTTTATTTCTTCAGGAGATAACTCTGGCATAATTGAATATTTTAAGTTTAATACTTGAACAAATCATTGATTGGTTGTAAACAAATTAATTGTCCCAATCTTCAAATTCTTCTTCAACTGCTGCTAATTCCCCTTTGCTGATTCCGCTATTATCTGTCGTGGATCCTTCCTGGCTCAAGGCTATGATGTATGACTCTGCTGACTGAATGAAACTGATAAATTGGTTATTATCAAACATCGCATCGTTGAAGTTTGAAACATACTGGAACAATTTGTAACCCTCAACAGCTGCTGTTTTATACGCTGTAATATTCGGTGCGGAACCATAAGTTTCTTTATGCAAACCATCAATAACAGACCAAATGTTCTTACTTCTTCCAGGAGCAATTTGATTGATAATCGAATCATCTGAAAGAATTTCCATGGCATCTTGCAAATGGTTGTACATTTCAGTAGCCTGAACATGAGCCATCCCCGTGAAAAACGATGTTAAGTTGTATTGAATTTCACGAATTAATTGGGTGATCGGCAAACGAGAAACAAAATCACGATTATTGGATGTTTCCGTTTTAGTAATGTACTCCACAATTTGATGCATTAATTCAGACCACAGACGTGAGAATGACTCATTCACAATAGTGCCTTCCAATAAAGTTGCATCGCTTAAATTAAGCACTCGTTTGAACAACATACTTCGCTCGTCGCTATTTGCTCTTTCTTCAAGTAACTTATAGAAACGATACAATTTCCCTTCAGTTGAAGGATCCGAAACAAACACATTCCCCCGAGCCCATTTCAATATCAACGCTTCGGCCAAATTAAAACATTGCAATTGCTCCCCCAACACGTAGGTGTAATACAATGCCCCGGCACCCAATATATTTCTAGGAACAATTCCTTGTTTAGCAGAACTTTCAAAAAGGTCAACAGAAAAATCCCATGTATTTTGACTTCCTTTAATTCGATACAAATCAATCGGATCAACACCACCACTTTCTACACGCAATGCATAATCCAATGCCAGTGCAAAATATTCATCAAATGAATGGTTCGTAACGGCCGAATCCAATGCTCCAATTGTTTGAGGAATAGCCAATTTCATCGAGCTCATATAATCCACCATCGCATCGATGATCTTATCCGTGAATTGATTTGGATCTACATCGCCCGAATTATTAATGTATTGGCGTACAAAATAATTAATTGGCCCCAATTCTTTCACTCGGTAGTAAATAGCAACGATGGCATCTGCCGCTTCACCTGTTGAAATTGATATATTAGATTGCATCACTACACCTAACATCATTTCACTAATTTGCGTTGCTAAATCGACATCTGCCGGTAAGCTAATTCCTCTTACGGTTAAGACTTCATCGATTAATTCGCTATAAAAATCCTGAACCAATTTCTGCAAACTGCGCATACAAGCCTGGAAGATTCCATTGACATCTGTATTATTCACATTTTCTACGAAAAATGCATAATCCAAACAAGTGGCATATAAAGCTGGAGTCGAAATAATTTTTCGTTCAACCGTGGATAAATTAGCGCTATTGATTAAGCCATTTACTTGAGTGATCACACCTGTTAATCCATTATCATTGATATGCTGGCGTATTTTGTCTTCAATATTCATTTTTACAATTTTAAAGTTGAATTATAGATTCTTTTTTTATTTAGTTATTCTATCCGCTGCGGCGGATTGTTTATTGGAAGCAGTGCTTGTGAAGCTGATTTATCGCCAGCCGCGGCTGACTTTTATTTTGAGGGAGTTAATGAGGGGGATTTAATGACCAGCGTAGTCGTTTTATACTTTTCTTTCAAATTATACAACGCTTTTGTTGCCATCTTATCCATAACCACACTCAGCTCATTTAGTTTTAAAATGTTCGTTGAAGTTTCACCAATGGATAATTTTTCAGGGAATGTTAGATTAGACAAAGGTGTCAAGCTAGAACCTGAGATCACATCAAACTGGGAAAGATTAATTGTTTTCATACTGTATTAATTTATATTTAGTTTATATTTTACCATTTGTAAAGCATCCTCTAGATTTAGCATTCCATAACCTGCTTTCAAGTCTTTGAAACTTTTTCCCAGTTTATCTGAACTATGTTTAAGGATGTATTTAATTTGTTGATCGCTTAAGGATTTTCCTTTTTGTTTTGCATACGATTTAAGCAAGGCAATAGCGCCGGTAACAAAAGGAGTTGAATGAGATGTTCCGCTCGAAAAGGCATATTTCCCGTCAATATGAGTGCTAAAAATATCTGTTCCGGGTGCAACAAAGTCTACTTGGTCCCCAAAGGTTGAAAAGGCAGCAGCTCCTATCATTTCTTTATCCAATGCCCCAACACCAATTACATGTGGCAAAGAGGAAGGATAATATTTCGCGTTCTGACCGTCATTTCCAGTTGCTGCAACAATGGTAACTCCCTTGTCACGTGCATATTTCACCACCTCTTCGTGCGGCAAACCGCCTCCTTCATGCACAATTCCAAGACTCATATTGATTACTTGAGCACCATGATCGACGGCCCATTTAATCCCGGAATTGATATTGTCAATCAACCCAGCACCAACACGATCATCCCCTCGTTTCATTGCTCCCAATACACGTACCGGAAGTATTTTGCAGTTTGGCACAACTCCGGGTGACATGTGAATTCCTTTAGCTCCAATAATGCCCGCAACATGAGTACCATGTCCAACCTCATCATCCGGATCGGTATCATATCCTAAGAAATCTCCGATAAATTCATTTGCACCTGCTATAATATCTACAAAATCATACCCCGGTAAAAGACAGTGTTGTAATTCCGGATGTTTCAACTGAACACCCGTATCCAGAACAGCAACTATGACAGAAGGGTCGCCTAAAGTATCTCTGGACACTTTATCCAATCCAATCGATTTACGAACATGATCGTAACGATATGAATCCTTTTTTCCTAAAGACATGGTTAATTCAGGGAGCGGGGTACTTGTAATTCCACCTAATTGAACGTGTTCAATTTCCGGTAGCAATTCCAATCGATTCAATAATGCCGACGGAATAGTGATGTCCTCTAAAAGAATGAATCTGTAAAACCGGTTTAATTCCGCTTTGATTTCATCTTCAGTCCAGGAAGTATGCTTTTTGGGGTATTCGGATGTAACAACATAGTTGAGATGATATTCCTTAAAAAGCTGCTCAACATTCGCCGAAAAGGATGAATCCGCTTTTGCTTTTCCCAAAGCAACATCTCCCCAAAAAGGGATATCGGGTAAATTAAAAGACCGCGAAGTCTTTAGAACTAAATGTGGTTTCATCTAGAATCGTGAATAGGGTTATTTTACTAAAATCGGTCGAATATATAAAAAATATTTTGATTCCAAATTTTTTTGAATTTTTTTCGAATACTTTGTTAAGTGTAACTTTTTATAACGATTCACCAAAAGCTGTCTGGGATGTATCTTGTTGATTGTTAGGAATCAATCTAAATAACAAATGGACTTGTGCACATACTAAGTGATCGGGCTATTTATGACCGGACGAATTAGAATAGGAGCAATACTTCCGGTGATTTCTTTTATTTTGTCCTCTTTTCTTGTACTCAAACGCACACTTCCGAGGCTCCTTTTTGACACGTTTTGAGAGCGGGATTGATGTTCTAGACTAGGATGTGATCTCATCATTCTCAATTCAGAACCTTGAATTTAAGATCCCGTGAATCCTGTGGAACTTCATTACTTGAAATCGTTTGATTTTTTCTTCAAAAAAAATAAATTTTACGTTTTACAATTATTTATCGTAATATTGCAATATAGTTTTATTACGATAAATATGGGAGCAACCAGAACAGATCATTTCACGGACGACCAGAATGAATTAGCAAATTGGATGAAAGCAATGGGGCATCCGGCCCGAATAGCAATTATTGAATTTCTATTGAAAACAGAATCTTGCATTTGTGGAGATATAGTAAACGAATTACCGCTTTCTCAACCAACCGTGTCTCAACATTTGAAAGAATTAAAGAATGTCGGAATCATTCAGGGAAATATTGAAGGAACAGCCATCTGCTATTGTCTGAACCCTGAAACAATACAAAGAATTCAAAACCGTATCGGTTCGATTTTCACTGAACTAACAAGAAAAAACGCAGAATCTTGCTGCAAATAACAAAACAAATAATCATGAAACTTTCAGAAATAAAAGCAATTTTGCCAACGCTCGAAAATGTAGCGTTCCAAACTCCGGACGGGTCATTTGTTCCGGAACATTTCCATGTTACAGAAGTGGGAAGCATTCAAAAACACTTCATTGATTGCGGTGGTACGATCCGTAAAGAACAAGTGGTGAATTTCCAATTGTGGAATGCCAATGATTTTGAACATCGTTTGAAACCAACCAAACTCTTAAATATCATTCAGCTTTCGGAAGAAAAGTTGGGCATTGAGGACAACGAAATTGAGGTAGAATATCAATCAGATACTATTGGAAAATACGATTTGGGTTTCAACGGAACTCATTTTGTGTTGATTCCTAAAACAACAGCTTGTTTGGCTTCTGATGCTTGTGGAATTCCTCAGGAAAAACAAAAGGTAAAGTTGGTTGAACTTGGCGGTGCAAATGGAAACTCCTGTTCACCGGAAAGCGGATGTTGTTCCTAACTGAAAGGTTATCTATGCATTCTCATATTAAGCACTATCTGGATGAGTTGAAGAATCACTTTGATTCGATTCCAAGCGAAAGGAAGGCAGTTTTAGCAAAAATCGCCAATTACATCGGTTCAAAGAGAAATCAAGGAAAACCGACCAATTTGGTCTATATCTGTACGCACAATTCCCGCAGAAGTCACTTTGGGCAAATTTGTGCAAAAGTGGCTTCCGATTACTTTGAAATTGAGAATGTGAACACATACTCCGGAGGTACAGAAGCAACCGCTTTTAACATCAATGCGATAAGTGCATTGCAACGGATTGGTTTCAACGTTCAGAAAACCGTGAATACAGAAAATCCCATTTACCATGTCTATCACAAGGATGGAGATGAACCGAGTGTTTGTTTTTCGAAAGTATACGATCACCCTCAAAATCCGGATTCAGAGTTCGCTGCAATTATGACCTGCAGTGATGCCGAAGAAAATTGCCCGTTTATTCCGGGAGTTGAACTTCGCGTAGGAACAACCTATGATGATCCAAAAGAATTCGATAACACTCCTTTACAGGATGAAAAATACGATGAGCGTTGCAGACAAATTGCATTGGAAACACTGTACGCATTTTCATTAATCAATTAACTAACTTTCAGTATGTCAGCAACTAATTGTGCTCCAGCAGCAGAAAGAAAAAAACTAGGCTTTTTAGATCGATTTTTAACCCTTTGGATCTTCCTGGCCATGGGAATCGGAATTGCCATCGGGTATTTTGTTCCGAATGCGGATGGATTTATCAACTCCTTTTCAAGCGGCACAACGAATATTCCTTTGGCGATTGGTTTGATCTTAATGATGGTTCCGCCATTGACGAAAGTACAATTCTCTAAAATTCCAAAAGTAATGGCGAAACCCAAATTACTGCTGGTATCGTTCTTTATCACCTGGATCGTGGGACCGTTTTTGATGTTCAGTTTGGCAGTCCTATTCCTGAAAGATTATCCGGAATACATGACAGGTCTGATTATCATCGGTTTGGCACCTTGCATTGCGATGGTGATTGTCTGGAACGAACTGGCTGAAGGTAACAGGGAATTGGTCGCAGGATTGGTCGGGATCAACAGTTTATTACAAGTCTTTTTCTTTAGTTTATACGCTTATTTCTATCTGGAAATCGTTTTGCCCTTATTCGGAGTGAATGCTTTGAAAATGGATATTACCATCGTTGAAATTGCCAAAACAGTAGGTGTTTACCTCGGGATTCCCTTTGCAATCGCTGTTATCAGTCGCTTTGCGTTGATTCGATTGAAGGGAGAAGAGTGGTTCAAAAACAAGTACTTGCCGTTTATTTCTCCCATCACCTTAATCGCTCTGTTATTCACCATTGTGGTGATGTTCAGTTTGAAGGGTGAGATGATCGTGCGCATCCCCATGGATGTGGTTCGGGTAGCCATTCCATTGGTGATTTTCTTTGCGGTTATGTTCTTTCTGATGTTTTTGGTAGGAAAATGGGCAGGAGCAAATTACGCAGACAATGCCGCACTCTCTTTTACAGCATCAGGTAATAATTTCGAATTGGCCATTGCAGTAGCAATTGGTGTTTTTGGGATTAATTCCGGCCAAGCCTTTGCAGGAGTCATCGGACCTTTGGTTGAAGTTCCGGCCTTGATTATTATGGTGCGAATTGCATTTTGGTTGAAAAAGAAACTATACAGAAACACTTAAATTGATGAAAGCAAAAAGAACCATTTGGACAACTATTACGGGCGGATTAACTTCATCTGCTCCGATTTTATTAGCCTGTTGCAAAAGCGGTGCTTGCGTAGGAGTTTGCGCTAGTCCGGTAGCATCCTTATTCGGGGTGTCTTCTGCTACCATTGCCAACTCTCCGGTTATCAATGCGCTCGAACCCTTATTGATTGCAATCAGTGCCGTTTCATTTACAATCTCCTATTATTCGCTCTACGTCATTCCTAAATTGAATTGCAAAACAGGAAACCAATGTGATTGCGGTCCGAATGATAAGGAAAAACGCAAGGTGAAAGTATCAAAAGCTATCTTTTGGATCGGGTTGGTTCTTAGTTTAAGCTTCCTAAGCTATTTTGAATATTCAAAATATAGTTCTGCCACTTCAAAACAAACAGTATGTGCAACAACCGATTCAAAGTCCTGTTCAACAAGTTCGGGTGAATGCAGTGAAAGCGGTTGTGAATAGTTTATAAATACGAATTAACCGCGCAAGATCTTTTCCATCTTCTTGCCCTTGGCTAATTCATCTACCAACTTATCCAGGTAACGGACTTCTTTGGTCAGCTTGGTTTGTATTTCCTCAATGCGGTAGCCACAGATCATTCCTGTAATCAACTCTGCATTGGGATTCAACTTTGCCTGCTCAAAAAACGATTCAAAAGTGACCTTTTGGTCAATCAATTGCTGTTGTTTTGCGGCATCAAATCCGGTAAGCCATTCGATGACTTGCTGTAACTCCTGTTCCGTCCTGTTCTTCTTTTCGACTTTCGTAAGATACAGTGGATACACCGAAGCAAAAGTCAGCTTTGCCATTCGTTCGTCATGTGTTGCAGATGTACTCATATGGTCCATTTAAAATGCGGATCTGAATCAGCAATATCAAAAATACGGATTTCATCCCTTAATTAATAAAGCCTGACTCTATTACACAATCAGGCTTTTTATTAAAAATATACGGTTCTCAAAACAACGGAAATCGAATCACATCCCCAAACAAAAAACACGGATTCCTTCAAACATCCAAGAGTGTAATTCCGTTCAAATCCGCTTTGCCGTGTTTCAGGAATTCATAAGTAATCCGATCTGCTTTACAATCGACGAATTTGATTTTTTTCAGATTATTGTTTTTGAAAAAAGTATTGACCAGTATTGCATGCTCGAAAGTCACCCTTTTAAAGGTGCAATTTTCGAAATAACAGTTCTCCAATGTGCCATCAAAAACAATATCCAGGAGATACGCACCAACGAAAGAAGTACCGTTCCACAAAGCATTGCTAACTGTATTATTATCAAATCCTCCTGTTTTGATTTTTGCTCCGGTGAAATCACTATCGGTGAAATCACACTTGGAGATATTACTTCCGGAAAATTCAGTTCCATTCAGAGAACAGTCTTTAAATCCGTTCTTTTCCAGGTTGGACCGACGAATGTGACTGTTGCGGATTTCGGAACCGGAGAAATCGCATTCACCGATGTTATTCCCGCTTAGTAATAAGCCCGACAAATCGGAACCAATGAACTTGCAACGTTGCATATTGGAGGAACTGAATTTTTCATTCAGATTTTTCAATCCGGAAAAGTCAGCATCCACCCAATTTCCGCGGGACATGTCCCAACTTGGATTTTTTTCCGTTTTTCCGGCAAATGCATGTTGTTTTTCGGATGAATCCGGACTCAATTCGGTAGATCCCGACGACTCAACACTCGTGGTTTCCGTAGTTGCCTGTTGAACATTTTCCGAGAAATAGTTCAGGTCAACTCCCACTATTTCTGCCAGGCGGTTCAACATGATAATATCGGGTAGTGATTCACCACGCTCCCACTTCCCTACTGCCTGCGAACTGATGAATAGATGCTCCGCAAGCTGTGCCTGAGAAAGGTTCATTTTCTTGCGTGCATCTCCAATTCGGTTACCAATGATTTTTGCATTTAACATCTTACTAGTTATTTAAAATTCGACTCAACAAAGGTATTGGGATGCATTTCCGGAATCATTAGAAAAACAAACACGAATAGTTGTTATCACGCTACTTTTAGTTGTAATTGACAATCAAAAGTAGTATTTATCGAAATTTAGTGAAACCTAGTGAAAAAATGCGGAAAACCGCACGGGAGATATGTGGTAAATACGGTTGATTTCATAAGTTATAGTGATTAGGTTTGAAACCTAGAGTGTTAAAGCTCAACCTAAAAAGCGTTATGAAGTACTTTCCTCATTTAATTCCCGAAGAACATCGGGTACTTAAAGATCATTTCAAGGGTAAATCGGAACCGGAGAAAAAAACCAATGAATTTGCACGAATTGTTTCGATTGTTCTTGGAATTCTTCTGATCATTTGTGCTCTTATTCCGGCAGTCACATTTTTCCCTTTTTCACTAGTTTTGATTACGACCGGGATGTTGCTTTTCCCGAAAGCAAATAAGGCTATTGCCAAACAATTGAAACTCCGGTTAACCAATCAGGTGCGTATTATTCTCGGAGGAACTTTATTATTAATCAATGTCTTGTTCGGGCTAAAATTTGTTCAGGTAAGAAGTGAACTAATTCATAAAGCGGAAGTCCAACTCCAATTGGATCTGAAAGCTCATCAGGATGCTGAAGCAAAGGAACTGAGAAGAAATAATAGTCTTGAAACCTATTTAGCCAAAACAGACAGTTTTGCGGCCGTACATCAACCCGATCAGGCACTTCTCGCGCTTGTCTCAGCAGAAAAGTTTGTTTTGTATGATTCTGAGAAGGACGTTGTAGTCCAAAAGCGGCTTCAACTATTCATGAGCAAAGCCACTGATTTAATAAACAATCGAAAATATCCTGATGCTATTGAAATTCTCAATCAAGCGTATCAGATCGATGAAAAGAATTCAGAAATAATCTATCAACGTGCTCTTTGTTACAGCAAATCCAAAAATATCCGGGCAGCCGTAACAGATTGCCTTCTGGCTATGGAACTTGGAAATAAACAGGCCGAACAATTGCATGAGCAGATTAATCCGATTCGAAAGAAAATCATCGGTTATGAAACCCTGTGCAACGATGGGACAACCTCTGATGCCAGAGGACGCGGAGCTTGTTCGCATCACGGAGGAGTTGCCAATTGGAATCATCCGGTTTATGAAGAATACAGAAAATACTAAATCCTATGGCGAACACTATTTTCAAAAAATTCCCACTAGTGAAACAAAGTTTGGCTCAGATCATCTTTCGACAGTTTCCCGAAGAGAATGCCATTATTGAACTGAACAATCTATTTGCAACACGATCCATAAAAGAAATCACCTTTCAGGATATCGATCAAATTCAGTCAAAATATGGACTTGATCTGAGATCCGAATACCAACTCAATCTGGAAGAGTTTTACGCCGTTTTCCTGGCTCATTGTTTGAAAGATCAGGTGTTGGATCAGACTGAATTGGAGGATCTTCTACATTTAAAATCACTTTTTCTGTTACCGGATGCAAGTATTGACAACCTACATCAGAAAATTGGAGAGCTTGTCTATCAGCAGTCTTTTGAAGAAGCCATTTCAGACGGACGACTTTCCAAAGAAGAAAAACAATTTCTGTCCGATCTGGAACAAACACTTAGCTTGCCGAAAGAACTTTCTTCCAAAATTGCCGAAGAAGCAAAAAAGGGGTTCTTCCAATCGTATGTTGAAACCGTTTCTGAAGATTCCCGCCTTTCACCCGATGAGGAAAAGGAACTACATGCAATTGCGACCAGTCTGGGAATCAAGTTGTCCTCGAGTTCCGGAACATCCAAAAAATTGAACCAGCTGAAACATTACTGGAGCTTGGAAAATCTGGAATTGCCGCAAATTGAAACAGAACTGAAACTACAGAAACAGGAAGTCTGCTATTTTGAATGTCCGAATGTAAATTGGTTGAAAGTCAGTGGCAGAAACTGGACCGTTGTGAACCTGAACAGCAATCCGAAAGAAGTTTTTACGGGTAAAGAATCCACCATTGATTCTGTGTACAGGCATCAGCTGACACGAGTAGACAGTGGAAAAATCTATTTGACCGACCAACGGATTATTTTCGAAGGTTTGGAAAAGAAAACGACCATCAAATTCGATAAAATCCTGCGCATCAAAACCTTCTCAGACGGAATCGAGATCTTGCGGGAAACGGGTAAAAACCCCATTCTCCGCTTTTCGGAAAAGGCTGATGAATTCGGGATTATCCTGAACCGCTTGCTAAGAAATCATTAAAAACAAGAACAAAACTATTACAACTTAATACATTATCAGTAAATAATAAAACCATGATTCCTTCTATTACACCACCAACAGACAATCTGTATAAATTCATTTCCCTTTTCGGATTGACAATTCTGCTCTTTTCCGTTTACAATATCAGTATCACATTCGATGCATCTGCAAAAAGCAAGATGGGAATAGAAGATGTCAAAGTTTCTCTACAAAAAGCGCTGTATGAAAAATCCCAATCAACCAACGACAGCTTAAGAACAGATAAAGTAAGTACTCATTTTCGACCTGGAAAGATCCGGCAGATGGAGCAAGACCTACTTCAGATTGAACACTTCATCGCAAGTTGCCAACTCGATCCCAAAGATGAAATAGCGCTTTCCGGAGATATCAGCAAAATCAGTGTTTCGCTAGACAATTTATCCGTAAAACAACGCGGGTACATCGGATTTGGCTGTATTGGCCTTGCACTGATGATCTATGGATTTATCAAATGGCATTACAAAGAACAAAAATTGCGTGATAAAATGCTGGAAATCGAACATGCCATTAAAGAATTGGAGAAACTAAATCTCAGATACGGAAAAGAGGAGAAAAGCTCCATTGTAGAATCATTGGTCAAAATGAAGAATCCGGAAACAAATTAATTCCTCAGTAAACTGGTTTATCAAAGAATCCTCTTCAAAGCGGTTTCGAACCAACTTCTATATGAGATAGATAGACATGTGTCTTTGAATTGAAGTAAATCACAATCAATACTGCTGAGATCATTCCCGCCAAACAGAACACCACTATTTTTTGTTTTTTGGTCATGCTATTTTGAAACGTTCAGTCAAATCTCATACACTCCATACTGATTTTACGCTTTCTTCTTATGCAAATCGTAAACAATTCCATCGGATAATCCAATTTTGGGAACGTATAGTTCCTTGCAATTAAGCGCGCTCATACAGACCCGGAAGATTTCCAGTGCCGGAACGATTACATCCGCTCTATCGGGCTTTAATTGAAACAAATCCATGCGCTGACCAATGCTCAAAGGTTTCAAATCCTTGTACAACTTATTCATGGCTCTTAAAGTCACGGGAGACTTCTCTTTGAAGCCCAAAATCTTATGGATTTTATTGATATTTCCACCGGTTGCATAAACCAAATGTGGGTTATCCTCCACGTGTTCTTTGATCCAACCCTTCAATTCACGCCAATCTTGTTTTTCGACCTTGCTTTTCAACATTCTGACGGTTCCAATATCAAAGCTTTTGGCAGCGACACGTTTCCCATGTTCGAATACGTTGATTTCCGTTGATCCACCACCCACATCTATTACCAAATAAGATTCGGAGCGCTCGATATCCAATAAAGCAAAGGTTCCGAAAATCAAACGAGCTTCTTCGTCACCTGAAATAATTTCTATTTCAATTCCGGTGTTTCTTTTAATCTGTTGAATGACTTCCGCTCCATTTTTAGCATCTCGCATCGCACTTGTAGCACAAGCACGAATGGCAGAAACATCAAAAATATCCGCTATCAGACTAAAGGCCTTCATGGTTTTGATAAAATCTTCTGCTTTATGGACACTGATCTCACCCGAATCAAAAACTTCTCCTCCTAATCGAAGAGGAAGACGTGTATAAGAGATTTTTTTGACATACGGGTGACCGTTTTCCCTGGCAATTTCTCCAATTAACAATCGAGCTGCGTTCGATCCAATATCTATGGCTGCGTATTTCTTTGACATGAGCTCCGAAATTAGCTAAAATGCTGGAAATCCCCGCATTCTTTAAAAACAAAAAATGCCGCCTCCTTTCGAAGACGGCATTCCGCAATAAATCAATTCGATTATTTTACGATCACTTTTTGTACCAAGTTTCCTTGAGCACCAGTAAAGTGTAGGAAATAAATTCCTTTCGCCAAATGGGAAACCTGGATTTGGGTTTCTGTATCCATGCTTAAAGATGAAGCAGGGTAAACCACTTTTCCATCCTCGGAAATCATAGAGAAAGTAACATCTTTTCCAGTTTTGATCGTCACAACTGAACTAGCAGGATTCGGATAGATTTCCAATCCGAAAATTGCTGCTTCTTCAATTCCTGCACAATCTTCCACAAGAATACTTTGAGATGCTGCATCTGTACATCCATTAGCAGTAACTGTATAGGTAATTGCCTGAGTTCCGACTCCAGCTGTTGCCGGGTTGAAATTTCCACCTGTCACACCAGTTCCGGTATATGTTCCTCCAGCTGGTAAACCACCCGTTAAACCGAATGAAGCAGCTTGCAAACAAACATCTGTAAATGTTCCAAGCGTTGCCTGTGGCGCTGCATTCAAGGTAAACGTTGAACTTGCAGTTCCTGAACAGTTATTTGCATCTGTGTAGTCATAAGTCAGGGTAATAGAACCCGGAGTCAATCCACTTGGATCAAAAGTAGTTCCGGAAACACCTGTTGAACCGGTGAAAGAACCACCAGCAGGTGATGCAACCAAGGTTACAACACTTCCATTATCACAAAGATTTCCAACCGGAGTAAATGTCACTGTTGGATTTGCGTTGAATACAACCGTTGCAGCTCCTGAACCTGTTGCAGAACAACCATTCATGGTGACAGTAGACACTGTATAAGTTCCATTTGCAGAAGCATTGATCGTAAACGGAGATGCACTTACTCCATTAGAAGTTGTTGAAGTAGTTCCATCAGAATAAGTCACATCCCAAGGACCTGCTCCGGTTAAAGCAACAGTCACAGGAATTGTTCCCGTACCACATTGTACTCCTCCTCCGGAAACGGTTGCTGTAGGCGTCGTTTTAACGATTACAGAGAATGTTTCGACTGAGGCAGCACAAGATCCATTTGCAGGAATTGAATTCGTAACAGTATAGGTACCTGCAGCACTTGAAGCTAAATTAATCTCCCCGGTTGAAGAGTTCAATACCAATCCGGTTGTTGAACTAAATGATCCTGCACTGGCTCCAACTCCAAATACGGGACTTGGATTGCTTGCATTCGAACAATAAGCTCCTTGCGCATAGGTAAATGTAGCGTCAGGATTTCCGGAAATAACTACCGTTTGGTTAGTCGTTGCAGGACAAGTTCCCGAAGTGCTGTAAGTAATGGAATAACTTCCCGGAGTACTTCCAACAACATCAATTTCTCCGGTTGCAGTACTTACGAAAGTCAAACCTGCTGGTGTAACAGAGAATGTACCCGCAGCTGAAGTGGTAGGAGTTTGGTTCGGTGAAGCATCACAAATAGAATTTGTCGGATAAGTAAATACTGCATTATCCAATGGATTGACTGTAACACAGAAAGGCGTTGAAGCAGGAGAATTACACCCTCCGGCACTCGCTATAACAGTGTAACATCCGGAAGTTCCCACATTAATCAATTGTGTTGATTCTGCGGTTGACCAACTATTACCCGTAGTAGCAGAAGATGTCAAAGTTACTGAACCACCGGCACAGAATGTTGCCGGACCACTAGCAGTAATTGTTGGAGTTGCCGGTGTTGGATTTGCTGTTACAGCAATCGCATTCGATGTTGATTTACAACCGTTCGCATCCGTTAATTGAACCGTGTAAGATCCTGAAGTTGCAGCCGAATAGGCAGAAGTGGTTGCTCCACCAATTGGAGATCCGGCATTGTTCCAGGCAAAAGAACCTGTTCCTGTGGATGTCAAGTTCACTGTACCCGGTGTACAGAATGTAGTTGGTCCGCCAGCAGAAATAACCGGAGCAGTTGTTGTCATGGTTAACGATGCAATATAATCATTGCTGCTTCCACAAGGATAACCGTAAAATTGCGCAGGTGCTACATAAGCTACATAAGTCCCGGGAGTGAAAGCATAAGATAAGGTTGTTGGTGTACATTGATTTGCTAATACACTCGAAACAATTACCGGACTTGCACAATTGGAAATATTTACAAAAAGCAATGCAGCCGGAAATTCAGCATTTACATTCCAGTTAACAGTTGTAGCGCTCGTTACAGTAAAGCGGTACCAATCCGGATCTCTTAATCCATTATTTGCCCAGGAAGAACCAAAAATAACATCTCCACAAGTGATATCCTGATAAACAGGTGTAGTAGAATTACAACCACCATTCAAGTCAGCGCCACATGTTTCAGTTTCAGCAACCGAACCTCCGGGTGCTGTTAATAAGCAACTAGGAACTTCTGTTACACAAATCGTAAAGGTCAAAGAAGTGGGGAAATATGCATACCAGTCAAAAACCCGCACATAATAAGTTTGTCCGACCACTAAGTTTGCAAACTGCATCGATTCAACACCATCATTCAATGACGAATCCTGACACGCCATGGAAGTCAAAGTTCCACAGCTTCCTGAAAAGACTTCAAAAACTGCATCAAAGTTTGTTGATCCATCCACGGTGATTTTTGTATTCGCAGAGGTTGCAACAAATCGATACCATACATCGTCATTTGCAGTACCATCGCAAACTGTTGTAGGAATTGAAGCAGTCGCTCCAGCTATCGTTCCGGAAGTTGGTGTACAAGATACACCCTCTGTTAATAAAGCAGCTCCGGCACAGTCATTATTACCTGGTGCAGCTAGTGTTGAAGTATAAGAATAGGAATCAATTCCAATATAATTGGAGTTGGCTCCATTTGATCCACCACTTGTTACAAAGTAACGAAAAGCTACTCTTCCGGAAGTCGGACCGGATAAACCACTGATAGTGATTGTATATTGAGTCCAAACTTTTGGATAAACACCGGTAGTTAATGTTGGATTTATTTCCAACAATAAGGTAGTAAAATCACCAACAGACGTTGGGGTTGTACCAACTGTTGTACTATTTCCACTGGTACTCAATCGAACTTGTAAACGATCCGGATATTCTGTTCCAGCAGGAATACGTGACCAAAATGAGATCACATCACCGTTATTGAAAACACGGTTCGGGCTAAACAGCCAATTGCTAATCGTTGCATTTGTTGCTGTAGAAGTAGTTGATTGATAATTACAACTCAAGTATGAGTCCGTATTGGCTCCGGCATAAGCAGGGAAGATTGTCGGGTTTCCAGGACCCCAACCAGCCGTAGTGCTTGGCAAATCACTGTTATTCATGACGTACCAATCGGTAAGGGTTGCCACATCGTCAAACCCTTCTGTAAATGATTGCGCATTGGATAGCGAACTCGATCCAAATGTAATAAGTGCAGTTGAGAATAAACCCAATGCAACTTTTCGTAAGTTAATTGCTTTCATAGGGTTTATTTAACTGTTTTTTTGGGCGATTTGATTGTTTTACGATCTATCGGTTGGGCTTCCTTTTTTGCAGGAGTTTCCTTAGAATTTGTTTTTGATTTTAAGGGTTCGTTGTGAACACTTTGAGAAATAGGAGTAGCTCGATTTAAGCCTTTCTCTTCTTTTTGAGCTGGTTTTTCCTTAGCAACTTTTGTTGCGCCTAATTCCTGAGAGAAAACAGAACCACAACAAAGTAATGCGAAAGAAACCACTAGGAGTGATTGTCTTTTCATAGTAAGTTAAAAAATAATTAATGTGGCACTAAGATATACAATCAGTAGTTGATTTCTGAATTATTTAACATATTGAAGGTTGATTTACTGCGGGTTCCATCAATTGATGCATCAATAAATGAACTTATCAAGAATCTTTTAATGGCAAGAAAAAAGAAACCGGTTTGTACTTGAAATACAACCAAACAGAATGAAATAAATACTTCAGCTCTGAGATGGGAATATCACGTGAACGCAGAGCGAGCCACAAGGAAAGCGCAAAACTGACAATGAAATTTACGAAGCCAATGATTCCGATTCCCAGAATTGCCATCAGGATCGGATACCAGCCTGCTTCAAAATCTCCCCCAAACAATCCAAGCGCCATGTTTCCGGCTGCAAAGGTAATGTGCCGGATATCCAGGTTTAATCCCAAGAAAATACCAATAGATGCAGTGGAACCCAGGAATACTCCAAACCAAAAATTGGATGCGACACCCGCCCATTTCTCTTCAATCCATTCTGCAAAGCGCTTGGCATTCTCTTTCCCCAGGGAAATCTTTAAAACCGGATGTTCCTTGATGCGATTGTAAATCTTCTTGTGCTTGATCTTATTGGAAATCGAACCGGAAATAATCCCGGATAGAAACAGGAAAACACCGGCAATTGCCGCATGTAAAATCGCCCAGGATCCAATCGGGTTCAGGTCGGTCATTAATACCTCACTTTTGTGCTGATCTACTATCTGAAAACCGGCTAATCCCTGCAAAGACCAGATCAAGAGCAGTGCAACCGGAAATGCCACCAAGACATTCCCGACAAAAGCAATGAATTGGGAACGGAACAAATGTGAAAACAGGATTGCAAACGAGCGGTGTCTGTCCGCATCATTTACCGAACTGGACAATCCACTTTCGATTGATTTAACAATCGCAGCAGCTGTCATGGCTGGTTGTTTGGTTGCCAATGTGAATCCCAAAAGATAAATAAGAATGAATCCGAACGCATAGTTCATGCTATACAGGAATGCGTGACCAAAATCACTCACTTCGGCTTTTCCCAAAATGACTTTGAACAGACACAGGAAACCAACGATCAATCCTCCACCCATTGCCGTCAAAAGCATGTGCATGTATTCCTTTTTCGATTCGGTAATGTAATGTTCTCCCGTCTTTGCCGTGTGTTGCGTCACTTCATAAGCAATCGTTTGGGTACTATCCAACATCAACCTGCGGATGTTATTCTTTCTACAGTTGAATTTGATGAGTTTGATGGCCAGATAAATCGAATTGTCCCGCTTGTCTTCTTCCGAATCCGTTGCTAGTAAAGGTAAAAGCACTTCTATCCGGAACAGTTGCTGCCTGATTCGCAACAAACTTTGATTCACACGAATGGAAATCCCGAATTTTGCGCTGTTATCAAAAGCTGTATTGATGATCTGATGACACCCTTGCAGCAATTGCACCAGATCCTGAAAATCAGTATCGGTTGCAGAAACGGAAAAATTGCGTTGGTGAATGATCTTTGACAACAGGATATCCAACTTCTTTTCAAATGATTCAAATGGACTTTGGATGTCTTCATATTCCGGAACCATGATTAGTACATCCTGTTCCAAAGCCCTTCCACTTATTCGTTGAATGAGCAAACTGATTCCGTTTACAATTTCAGTAATTGCAGAATTGGAAGAACTTTCTTCACTTCCGTAAATGGTCTGCAAATCGAGTAAAACAACCAATTCGTTGATTTCAATAAGCGAAATTTCCTGGATCCACTCAAAGTCACTTTGCTTGTAAAAAACCTGGTTCAACAAAAACTGCAAAGTATCCGGCTCAGGTTGTTCGGGTAAAATCTTTGAGGTCAAACGCTCCCTTACTTCTCGTATGAAGTAAGCATCCCGAATAATTCCGGAATCCGTTAAAATAGCTGTGAATTTGCGGTTTTGAAACACATTCCGAAGATAAACAGACATGGCATAGCGCTTAACTGCATTTTCTTCCAGGTAATCTAATAAGGATCGAATGCTAACCGGCTGGTCTTTATTTATTTTCTCCGGGCGAAAGTGAGCAACCAGATCAACCAGAAATTGAAGGTTATTGGCAGAATAATCCACTTCGTTGTAAAACGAATCAAACAACTCATCCAATTTTTTTTTCTTGGTTCTTCTAAACACTTGCATCCTGCTCGCTCCCACTTTTCCTTAAAAATAAGAAGACCAACTAAGAAAACAGCATGAATTGCTTCAAAAATGAATTCGTATAGATCGAATCTTTGATTTACAGGTGAACAATTCTTGCAGTAAGCATTCCCTTACCGGATTTAAAATGCACCAAATACACACCTGAATGAATTCCCCGGAAATCGATTTCTCCCACAGGATTAGTTAGTTCCCTGACGAGAGAACCATCCAGAGAAAAAATGGATGCATTTTCAATAATTGCGTCTGATTGATAAAATAAGTAATCATTCACTGGGTTGGTATACGAAAGATGCATTTCCTCTTCCTCTAACCCAAGGGAAATGGAAGGATCAAAATACATTTTCTTCACAAAACCACGGTAAGTGTTTTGCGAAGTTTCATTTTCCACCGATGAACCCAAATTAAAATCAATGATTCCTTTATAGTATCCTGTCATGGCAACCGTATCATCCGAACCTTTCGTGATATCCAATATGATTACCGATTCGGACCCTTCAAACCGGGTAACCCATTTTACATCTCCTGAATTGGTGTACCAGGCGCAGTAAGTGTCAACTGGATTAACAGGGATCAACTGCCTGCCTATCGTCTGCGACATAAAATAGATCGTATCATGGAAAACTCCTGCAAACTGGATCACACCGGTACTCAGTACTTCCAGGGCACTAATCCCACTGATTCCCTGGCATTGAATATTGCGCGCCCATTGAGTCGTTCCATTCTCATCCATCTTTAACAAATAAGCATTCTGGTTATCGGGTGAATAAAGGGTTTCGGAACCCAATTGAACCGTTCCTTGATACACCCCTCCGATAACTGCTTCATTTTGTTCATTTACCCCTATTTCGGCTGAACTGATTTCCATCGTACTTGCAAATGTTTTTGCCCACAGAAAATTCCCCGACTGGTCTAATTTTAAGGCAAATGCCCGGAAGTCATTGGTCGTATTTTGAACGGTAAAATCTCCGGAAGACGGATCAAAGTCAATGGTCGTATTGAAATAACCGGTTAACCAAACATTTCGGGAAGTATCTATCGCCATGTCTACAATATCCATTCGTTCCCCATCCATTTGCACCTCATCCAATCCGCCATACCAGGTTTGCACCCACATAAAATCTCCCAACTCGTCCAGTTTCAGAACGAACTCATCGAAACTTCCTGCCGGAGAAATCAGTTCCATACCCGGACCGAAATCAACATCCAACGTACTTGTAAAAACACCATTCAGCAAAATATGATCCTGATTATCGACCTTCATGCAAAAAAATCGCTCCAGTGTATTTGTTTGGGTAAATTTGATCCAGAGTTGATTCCCATCACCGTCCAATTTCAGAATTCCGATATCCATTGAACCAGCCAAAGAATAATGGATACTCCCATTCAAATCGATCAGTGAATCCTGGAAAGAGAGTGCGATTAAAACATTTCCCTGGGAATCCAGTGCCAAAAGATCCTGTGCGAATACAACCCCGCTCAACTTCTTCGACCAGAGGTAATTTCCTGCAGCATCATATTTAGCGATATAGCAGGCTGTTTCACCCACAATTGCATTCAGCTGAGCAACATTGGAAGAAGGATCCAAATCTACAGTGCCTGTGAAAGATCCAAATGCGTAGACATTTCCGTCCGTGTCTGTTTCAACATCGGATCCAAACGAAGTACCAACGCCTGCATTGGAAATAGTCCAACCGGTATCCTGAGCATAAGCAGTAGAAAAACTAAAAAAAAGAATAACTAAAATTCGATTCAACATGGTAAATTGATTTAAATGACATTTCATAAATAATGAAAGATAACGCAGGTGATTTCAACTAAGTTGGGAGAAAACCAATATCATATAGTCTTCTCCCAGCTAACAAATATATTAAACCTTTTCTACTTTGATCAACGTATCCGCTTCTTCTTCGATATCCGTTGAAAGACCTTCAAAACTTTCTGCAGTAATCTTCAAATCGGTTGCCAGCACTTCATCACAAATAAATTGCTTATTCGCTTCTGCGGCCAATTGGATGAATTCGGAAGATTTGAGTGTCAATCGAATTTTGTCCGTAACCTCTAAGCCTGAATCTTTACGCAAATTCTGGATGCGATTGACCAATTCCCTTGCTACACCTTCCATGCGAAGCGTTTCAGAAATACTGCTATCCAGTGCTACGGTCAATCCGTTTTCAGAAGCAACCAACCATCCCGGAATATCTTCCGCGCGGATTTCGAAATCATTCATATCCAGAACAACCTCATCTCCATCAATGTTTCCGGTCCAGCCTTGATTCGTCTCGATTTCAGCTATTCCATGCTGGTCCATTTGTCCAACCAATGCAGCAATCGCTTTCATTTGTTTTCCGTATTTCGGACCAATCGTTTTAAAATTCGGTTTGATTGACTTCACAAACACGTTATTCTCGTGAGCCAACAACTCCAATTCCTTCACATTCACCTCAGATAAGATCAATTCCTGAACGTGCTGGATATTTGCAGCGAAATGATTATCTAAAATCGGAACCATGATCTTTTGCAATGGCTGGCGAACACGGATTTTCTCCTTTGCTCTAAGTCCAAGAACCAAGGAAGAAACGTTTTGAGCAATTTCCATCTGTGCTTCCAATTCCAAATCGATCAATTCCGGATTCGATTTCGGGAAGTATGCCAAATGCACGGAATTCACATCATGACGACCTGAAATCGCATTCAAATCAGAGAACAACTGATCCAAATAGAACGGTGCGATAGGTGAACCCATGATTGCAACAGCTTCCAAACAAGTATAAAGCGTTTGATAAGCAGAAATCTTATCCGCTTCGTAATCCCCTTTCCAGAAACGACGACGACACAAACGCACGTACCAGTTCGACAACTGATCTGAAACGAAATCCTGGATCAATCGCCCTGCTTTAGTTGGTTCGAAAGAAGCATAAGCCTCATCTACCTGAGCAATCAATGAGTTCAATTTCGACAAGATCCAACGGTCAATCTCCGGTCTTTCATTCAAAGCAATTTCTGCTTCTGAATAATTGAATCCATCGATATTCGCATACAAGGCAAAGAACGAATAAGTATTGTAAAGCGTTCCGAAGAACTTGCGTTGAACTTCTGTAATTCCTTCTGTATCAAACTTCAGGTTATCCCATGGCTGTGCATTGGTAATCATGTACCAGCGCGTCGCATCCGGACCGTATTTCGACAATGTTTCGAAAGGATCTACCGCATTTCCAAGTCGTTTGGACATTTTCTGTCCGTTCTTGTCAAGCACCAATCCGTTCGAAACCACATTTTTATACGCCACCGAATCAAAACACATCGTAGCAATCGCATGCAATGTATAGAACCATCCGCGTGTCTGATCCACTCCTTCTGCAATGAAATCAGCAGGGTATGCTTTTCGATCGTCAATCAATTCCTTGTTTTCAAACGGATAATGCCATTGTGCATACGGCATTGCACCCGAATCAAACCACACATCGATCAAATCACTTTCGCGCTTCATCGGCTTTCCTGAAGGTGAAATCAGGGTAATTTCATCTACATAGTTTTTATGCAAATCGATTTGTCCGTAGTTTTCTTTGGAGAAATCATTTGGTGTAAATGCCTTCATCGGGTTTTCAACCATCAATCCTGCAGCAACAGCTTTATCGCATTCCGCTTTCAGTTGTTCAACAGACGAAATGCAGATCCGCTCATCTCCGTCTTCAGTGGACCAAATTGGAATTGGAATTCCCCAATAACGCGAACGGGACAAGTTCCAATCATTCGCATTTTTCAGCCATTCGCCAAAACGACCTGTTCCGGTTGAAGCCGGCTTCCAGTTGATGGTATTATTCAATTCCATCATGCGTTCCTTCACATTAGTCACTTTGATGAACCAGGAATCCAACGGATAATACAAAACGGATTTATCTGTTCTCCAACAATGCGGATAACTGTGTTCGTATTTCTCGATCTTAAATGCTCTATTCTCAATTTTCAATTTCAAGGCGATACGCTCGTCAACAGACATGTATGCTTTCAAATCCGGGATAATTGCTTTTAAGCTGTTCTTTTGCTTTTCAAATTCCTCCTGTGTTTCAGCATCCGTAAGGTAATCTGCCTTCACATATTCTCCGGCCAAACCAAATACGGAATCTGAAACTTCCTTGCGGAAACGACCACGCAAATCAACCAATGGAACCGGAATTCCTTTGTCATCCAGTACCAACATGGCTGGAACACCTGATTCAGTTGCAACGCGCGCATCATCCGCACCGAAAGTAGGCGCAATGTGAACAATTCCAGTACCATCTGAAGTGGTGACAAAATCCCCTGAAATCACACGGAATGCCTGATCTGCATTTTCAAAAGGCAAAGCTCCCGGCAATAGTTGTTCGTAACGGATTCCGACCAAGTCCGAACCTTTGCAAGAACCAAGAACGATAAATGGAATTTGCTTAGCTCCTTGTTCGTAGTTATCCAATTCGTTTTCTGTTTCAACTTGCAAGAATCCTTTTCCAAAATGAGCAGAAAGCAAATCCTTCGCCAAAACAACTTGAACGGGTTCAAAAGTGTACGGATTAAATGTTGAAACCAATACGTATTCAATATTCGGTCCAACACATAATGCAGTGTTTGAAGAAAGTGTCCACGGAGTTGTGGTCCATGCAAGTAGGTACGCGATGCGTCGCGCACCTACATTGTCATGGAACGGTAATTTTTGATTCTCCAATATCTTGAATTGTGCAACAACCGTCGTATCCTTCACATCACGGTAACAACCCGGTTGGTTCAACTCATGAGATGAAAGTCCGGTTCCTGCCATAGGCGAATACGGTTGGATCGTGTATCCTTTGTACAATAGGTTTTTCTCATACAACTGACCCAGTAACCACCAAACAGATTCCATGTATTTCGGTTCATAAGTGATATACGGATCTTCCATATCCACCCAATAACCCATTTCTTCCGTCAATCGGTTCCAAATATCCGTGTAGCGCATTACCGCTTCACGACAGGCTTTGTTATAATCTTCCACCGAGATTTTCTTCCCGATATCTTCTTTTGTAATTCCCAGTTCCTTTTCAACACCTAATTCTACAGGCAAACCATGCGTATCCCATCCGGCCTTGCGCTTCACCTGTTTTCCCTTCAAGGTTTGGTAGCGACAAAAAATATCTTTAATCGAACGAGCCATAACGTGGTGAATTCCCGGCAAACCATTCGCTGATGGCGGCCCTTCAAAGAAAACAAACGGCTCCGCCCCTTCACGTGTAGCGATGGAAGCTTCAAAAACGCGTTCATTTTTCCACTTTTCAAGAACTGCTTGCGCCACATTGGGCAAATTTAGTCCTTGATATTCTTCGTATTTACGACTCATTGGTCTGTGTATTAAATAATTTTAGGTCTTCTAAAAAAGACTGCAAATTTAATAAAAAGGATTGAGAGCCTAAAGGGGATTTCAAAATGAAAAACGCAAAATTCAAAACCTTGTTTCTTCCTAATTTTTCATTTTGAATTTTGAATTAATTTAATTCCTTAAATTCGCTGTGTTGGATTCATTGAATAACATAGAAATTAATGCTTTAGTAGCTAAAGTAAAAGCAGGTGATCAGAAAGCTTTTGCGGAAGTCTATGATCGTTACTGTGGAGCGATTAATGGGGTAATTGGTAGATTCATTAATGACGAAGCCATTGCCCAGGATGTTCTTCAGGATACCTTCATCAAGGTTTGGAAAAACATCCGGATGTATGATGATACGAAAGGTAGTTTTTTCACCTGGATGCTCAATATAGCAAGGAATACATCCATTGATGCATTAAGAAAATTAAAAAAAGAAGGTAAGTCCGAAATCCAAATTCTGGAAACCACCGTAAATAGCTCTGTAACAGTTCAACAGAATGTGAGCACTATCGGTTTAAGACAATTGGTAGATAGCCTTCCGGTTGAACAACAAACAATGATTGAATACTTATACTTCAAGGGGTACACGCAACAAGAAGTAGCAGATGAGTTGGATATTCCGCTCGGAACTGTGAAAACCCGTTCGCGCATGGCCATGGCGGAGTTAAGAAAATGGTTTACATTATTGATATTGTGGATATAAACGAATACATAGCGTCAGGAATTTTGGAGTCGGTAACACTCGGTCTCGCTTCCCCACAGGAAGTTCAGGAGGTTGCGTGTCTTTCCAAGATATACCCAGAAATTCAAGCCGAGTTTATTCGCATACAAAAAAGTTGCGAAGAAATGATGCTTGAAAGTGCGGTGGCTCCGGATTCAGCCATTCGTGCATCTATTTTAAAGACGATCTCCGAAACACCTCAAGATAATCCCGATAGCTATCGGGGACCTGAAGCAAGCAAGCAAGAAGCGAAAATCATTTCCATGAAACCTACTCCGGAAATTACAGGAGTAAGTCCGATGTGGAAAATGATGGCTGCTGCTTCATTGATCCTTACCATTGGAATCGGATCACTTTGGTTCATTTCCAATCAGGAAGTGAAACGCCTGGATTCTTCTTTGGCTTCCATGGAAAAAAAACATCTGGAAGATAGTCAGGTACTACAAGCCATGGTTTTGGAAAAAGATCACTTGCAAACCGTACAAGAAGTTCTTGCTGAACAAAGCACACGGACAGTCATGCTGAAAGGTACCGAAATGGAACCTGAAGCTGCTGTAAAAGTAATGTGGAGTACAGGAATGAAGAAAGCAGTGATGCATGCGGATAAAATCACTCCTCCTCCTGCAAACATGCAATATCAGTTGTGGGTGATCGCAGATGGAAAACCTGTTTCTGTAGGTGTTTTCACTTACGATGAAGTGGAACAAATGACTGAACCATTCGATGTAAATGCTCAAAACATTACAGCATTTGCAATCACATTGGAAAAAATGGGTGGTAGCCCAACTCCAACTATGGAAAACATGGTGGTAATGGGAGCGATTAACGCTTAATAGATAGTAGAAATAGATAGTAGGGGCGCGATTAATCGGGAATTAATCACTCCCGATAGCTATCGGGATGACACCCATTCTTATTTTCTCCCACAAATGCACAAATTAATGGCTCGGCTAATGCTTACGCTGAAGCTTCAGCATAGGCGCACCGCACTCGCTTTTGAACCAAATAAGCAATTAGTAATACTATTTATGAGAGGCGGAGGCGACTGGTAAGCGCCTCAAACATTTGTGCATTTGCGGTAAAATAATTGTTTTGGTATCCTCGAAAAGGTTTGGGTGCGAATAATACATATACTCCGATTAATCGCGCCCCTACGTATTTTTTATATTTTTCATTCATCCTTTTGAATTAATTTTAGCGCATGATTCGTCCTCCTCAATTGGTTCCCGGTGACACAATAGCATTGGTATCTCCTGCAAAGGCGATCGAAGTGACACACATTGAATTTGCAAAGAAGTACTTTGAAAATCAAGGTTTCAAGGTGCTTGTAGGTTCAAATGCTTCAAACGAATACCGTTATTTTTCCGGAACAGATTCAGATCGCGCGAGTGACTTGCAATGGGCGGTCGATCATCCGGATGTGAAAGCAATTATTTGCAATCGGGGTGGTTATGGTGCAATCCGTTTGTTTGACCTGGTGAATTGGGCAAATCTGTTACGCGAACCCAAGTGGATCCTGGGATTTTCAGACATTACCAACTTTCATTGCCTGGGATTGAGGTTGGGAATTGAAAGCGCACATTCCACCATGCCGCTCAACTTCCGGGAAAACTCGAAAGAATCGTTGGAATCCATTCTGAACGTATTGAGCGGAAAACCGAACGAATACCGTTGGAAAGCAAATCCCTCCAATAAACCGGGAACGGCAACTGGAAATGTAGTTGGTGGAAATTTATCCATTCTCTATTCTTTGCTCGGAACACCCTATTCCCCGAATTACGAAAACGCCATTCTATTCATCGAAGATATCGGCGAACAGGTTTACCATCTCGACCGAATGCTTTGGGCTTTCCGCCTTGCCGGTGTATTTGATCGCATTGCAGCATTAATAGTCGGTGGAATGACCGATATGAAAGACACCGCAACTCCAACGGAATGGACAGTTGAAGAGCTCATTTTGGAACACGCGAATTATCGTTCATTTCCAATCGCATTTGATGCTCCTGTAGGTCATATTTCGGACAATCGCGCATTTATTTGTGGTCGCTCAGCCACTTTTACCGTGACGGAAAACGAAAATTCTTTCCTACAATAATTGATATTTCTTCTTCTGGTATTGTTTTTGATTCATCCTGTTCCGTACTTTTGTACCTGAAATTGACTTATGCGAATTTTTCTAATTGGTTTTCTAGTTCTTACACTTTCTTCTTGTGTAGATTTATTTGATGATATTACCATTCATATGGACGGAACCGGGAAATACCGCTACACCATCAATATGAGTGCAAGCAAGGTAAAGATCAATTCGATCCTGGCACTTGACAGCGTAGATGGAAGGCGGATTCCAAAACTTCCGGAAATCAAGGAAAAAATAGAATATTACCGCAATAAGCTCGAGGAAAAACAAGGAATTTCAAATGTAAAGGTGGAATCGAACTACAACGACTTCATTTTCACCATTTCGTGTGACTTTGAAAACGTAGTTGCCTTGCAAAATGGAATCCGGGAGATCGTAAAGGAAGAGAGTAAGGATAAAAATGATCCGGCATTGGATGAAAGCTGGCTAAGCTGGGACGGAAAAACACTCACCCGCATCGTTCCGAGTTTCCAAAGTGTGATTCATAAAATGAAAGCCGAAGACCAGGAAAATCTGAAAAAGGGGAAATATATAGCCGTTTCCAGATTCGATAAACCGATTGTTAAATGTGACAATACCCAAGCACGGATCTCTCCAAGTAAAATGGCCGCTTTAATCGAATCGAACACTTATTCAGTTGCTACAAATCCATCCATTCTTAGAAATACGATTATTGTTTCCTATTGATTTCCGTAGATTAATCAAAAAGGGATTCATTTTAACACAAGTTATCAACCAAATACTGGTTGATAAACGAAATAGCACATCCAATTCAAAAAATGATTTTACTTTCGTGTAGAATCCGTTCATTCATTCATTTATGAAAATTAAAATCTTAATTCCGATCACCCTTTTGGGAGCAATTTCATGGGGACAGAAATCAGAAGATGTTATTCCTAAAGATGCAGTTACAGTCTTTAGTCTGAACAACATTTCCATTCTTCAGAAAGTATCCATGGATGAATTGGTTTCATACGATTTCATGACTGAATTGCAGTCCGAATTATTTGATGGTTCCACACAAGGGAAAACACTCAAGGATGCCGGAATTGACTTCAACCAGAAAATGAATATTTTCTATGGAAAGAATCCGGAATTCGAAATTTCGGGTTTCACATTCGGAATCACGGACAAGGAGAAATTGTTCAGCGTTTTTGACGATTTTGACCGCAAGGAAAGTCTGGTTCCCGGAACGGAATACTACAACAACTACTTCAATCATTTGATGATCCAGGGAAATGTCGGATTATTGATTCGTGTAGATACAGATCAGGATAAACTGACTGAAATAACGGATTCCATCTGGACTTCCAGAGGATTTGAGCTTCCATGGACGGAAGACGAATACTACGATGAGGAACAAATGGACACGTATGATGAGGAAGAATTGATGGATGATGATCCGGCTCTGAACGAAGACGGTGATGAAGTGGAAATCATTGAAGAAGAGGTGGACGAAACTCCGGTTGCTGTTGATGAAATCAACGACCTATTCAAAAATTATTACGAATTGCGCGACAGTATTGAGTCCGAATATTCACGTAAACGTTTGTTCATCATCACAGAAGAGCTTTTCGTGAAAAAGGTGAATCTAAAAGCAGTGGATTCCAGATTGGCAGCACAATTGACACATACTTCAGACGGTATTTTCTATTTGGATAACAGCCGCAATTTTAAAAACACAAACAGCTTATTCTACTTGCAGGCAATGTTCCCGGATTTATACCGTGATCTGAACGAATTATACACCGGGAATGTGATGTTAGGTGATATCGTACTCAATCAAAAATCCATTGATTTGAAAGTCGAAGCATACTATGGCGAAGGATTGGGAAGCATTTACCAGGAATTAAACAGTGCCAAGTTTGACAAAAACGTATTGAAATACATCCCGAAAAACAATACCGGCTTCTTTACCTATGCAATCGACTTGAAAAAAGGATACGAAAAAGCATATGAGGTGATCATGCCAATCTTAAGCGAGGAAAAGAATGCACGCATTTCTGCCAACGTATTGACAATCGAATTGTTGAATGACTTTGTCAATACCGATGAGCTTTTCAATACTTATAAAGGAAGTATGTTCGGCACATTCAATGGAATCAAACGTGTGAAAACAAAACGCATTGAGTTCTTTTATGACGAAGAGACTTTTGAATACGGCGAAAAGGAAATTGAGGCAGAGGAAGACATGCCAATCTTTACCTTAGGATTTACAACCGGTCGTCCGGATATTCCGAACAAAATCCTGAAACACATGTCCCGAATCACTTCCCAGTTCAAGAACATGGGTGATTACTGGGTTTATGAAGAGGCGATCCTGAATTCCGTTCCCTTGTATATGATCAATAAGAATGGTTTGTTCATCTTCACCAATGACGAGGATTTGGCGAAGAATCATTCCAATGGATACGGTTTAGAAGCAATTTCAGGAAAACAAGCTAAAAACGCAGCTAAAAGCGGTTCAATCTATGGGTATATGAATTTGGGGGACATGATCAGCCGTTTACCTGAATCCATTCTAACCGACCACCGTTTTGATGTATTGGCTTCCATGAAAGGTAAAAAGGGAGAGGTCGAAGTCATTTCTTCCAAAACAACCAGTCAAAAAACAACCTACAATCTGACTTACACGTTTGATGGTGCTTTTGACAATGCCGGGAAATACCTGTTGGATTTAGTAAACACAGCATATTTGGTATCAACAACACGTTAAATGAGAACGGAAGGGGTTGGAAATAAAGTCATGTTAATTGCATTGCTGTGCGCAGCATTGGCTTTATTCCTATACATCCGTCCGCGTCTGTTTGCACCGGATCCGCCACCATCCCTTCTCGATCGTCTACCTGAAAGCGAAATTGTCGGCAGATACAATCTGTTGGACATCGCACGGGAAACGAATTCGATGATGTTCAAGAACAAAGTTCCATTCAGGGAATACATGACCTATGATTTTATCCTTGGACAAGCAAAAGGAATTGGAATCGATATCCAAAGCACGGGTTATTTCTTTTCCAATGGGAAGGACGAATGGGGAACGTTTGTCACGGTGAACGACAGCTCAAAGATCCAGAATGGATTGAATCGCCTGGAACAGTACATCCACATTTCGGACACCATCATTTACAACCGGAAAGTGAAGAAGATCAAAGATTTGGGACTTTACATTTTCTACGACAAAAACTATTTGCTGGTTTATAAAGGTTCAAAAATCAAGCGCAGACTTGGAAAAGCCATTTTTGCACACGAAGGGGACATTGAAAATTCCTGGGAAAAATTCCTGAAAAATCCGGTTTTTAAAGAGGAGGATATCGTACTCTATTCAAACTCTCCAAGGCTTAAGAAATTTGGGTTTGATTATGCGATGTTTGCTCATGACAGCGACTCGTTAAATATTAAATTAAAGACCTACCTGCATTCTCCCAAAAGACTGAAAATAAAGGAGAAGAAAGCAGGATCTACTTTTGAACGAAGTAAATTCTCTACGAAAGCACTGGAAATTCATTTGGATATCACAGAGTTCAAGAAAAATCCAAACGACCCGCTTTACAAATGGATTGTGGCACTTGGACAAAAGGTCAGTTTTCCCACAACCACTTTTTTCGAGGCTTGGGAAGGCGATTTGTCCTTCCAGGAAGGAGGAACGCAACTAATCAACGAAGAAGTCGTGGAAATGAGCTACGATGAAAACTTTGAACCCATAGAAATCCGGAAAACCAATCAGGTTGCTGTACCAGCTTATTCCATGTTGTTTTCTGTAAACGAAAGTGGGAACAAATTGGTTTCTGCGCTCTTTTCAAAAGGAATTGTCACAAAACAAGGAAAGCACTACCACTTCCTGTTTTCTCCGCCTTTATCGTTAAATATCCTTCCAAAAACCATTAGTGCATATACTGCCGGAAGATCTCCGAAAGTGACGACAGGTTCGTCTTGCAATGGTCTGTGGAATTATAAAGGAACAGATATCTTATTCCACATCGATTCTTTGAAGAAAAAAGAAGTATACGGCTCGCTGGAATTTCAAGTGGCGAGTTTCCTGAAAAGGGGGAAATTCAGAAGGTAACTTCGACTACGCTCAGTCACCTTTCTTATTTAGAAAAAAGCATTTGTACGTAATTCGTAATTAATACGGAATAAACACATTCTTCGCTTCGGTGAAAAAGCGCAATGCTTCCCAACCCCCTTCTCTTCCGACTCCGGATGCTTTAACACCACCGAAAGGAGTTCTTAAGTCACGAACCAACCACGAGTTGATCCAAACAATTCCTGCTTGCACTTTATCCGCCGTTCTGTGCGCTCTTTTCAAGTCGGATGTCCAAATAGTAGCACTGAGTCCATATTGTGTACTATTCGCCATCATAAGCACCTCTTCTTCGGTGTCAAAAGGGGTCAATGTCACCACCGGACCAAAAATCTCCTCCTGATTCGTTCTGCAATCGTAAGAAAGACCTTCTATTACAGTTGGAGCAAGGTAATATCCGTCGTCATACGGAACTTCCAGATACACCCGATGGCCGCCGGTCAAAATCGTTCCGCCTTCCTCTTTTGCCAGTTCAATGTAAGAAAGCACTTTTTCCATGTGCGGTTTGGAAACAACAGCTCCCATTTTCGCGTTCGGATCCTTAGGATTGGAAACTGTCAGTTTCTCCACCCGTTCAATAAAAGCCGTCTTGAATTTGTCGTAAATACTGCGCTCGATGAAGATCCGTGAACCGCAAAGGCAAATCTGACCTTGGTTTGAAAAAGATGACCGAACGGTCGTTTTGATCATTTCGTCAAAATCACAATCTGCAAAAATGATGTTCGGGTTTTTTCCTCCCAATTCCAACGACAATTTCTTGAACATCGGTCCGGCAGTCCGCGCAATGTATTCTCCTGTCTTGGTCCCTCCGGTAAACGAGATTGCCTTAATTTTCGGGTGTTTCACAATGGCATCACCTGCATATTGACCCAAACCGTGAACAATATTCAATACTCCGGCAGGCATTCCGCTTTCTTTCACCACTTCACTCAAGAGATATGCTGTATATGGAGTAATTTCAGAAGGTTTTGCAATGACACAATTTCCTGAAGCAAGTGCCGGAGCAATTTTCCAGGAAAAAAGGTATAAAGGCAAATTCCATGGTGAAATACACCCAACAACTCCAATTGGTTTGCGGGTAGTATAATTGATTCCCATTCCTTCCATGTAATGAGATTCGGAAGCAAAGTGTTCAACAGCTGTTGCGAAAAAATGAAAGTTTGAAACCGCACGAGGAATATCCACGTGTGCCGCCAATGAAAGTGGTTTCCCATTGTCGCGTGATTCTGCAGCAACAAATTCATCCATGCGCTTTTCGATTCCCAAACTGATCCGCATCATGATTGCTCCGCGCTCTTCATTTGTCATGTTCGACCAAATCGGAAATGCTTTCTCAGCAGCTATCACTGCCAACTCAACATCCTCTTCTGTAGAATTCGGAATTTCACCATAAACCTTACCTGTTGCAGGTTCGTAATTATCGATGTACTGACCTTTGACAGGTGCAAGCAATTCGCCATTGATAAAGTTCTGAATGCGTATCATAGTTTCATTTTTCTAGAACAAAGATAAGCAAAAGCTATCGCTTTTAAAGACAGAATTATTGTGAGAGGACTGAATCAACAAACTCTTTAAAATTCAAATCTAATTGTTCAATAAAAACAAGTTTTATACAGTTCGTAAGGTCAGAAAGAGCAGCACTTATTTTGAATGTCGAAACACAAAAGAATCGAATCATCCTTTATTTTGGTCCCTTAAAAAATCAATATATAGCTTTAAAAGCATGCATGAACTTCCGAATATTGTGACTTTTCTACAGTTCCTTTTTTGTTAGCTCATCAACCAACTGAGCAACTACAAGCATACACTTTTTTACAAGCTATAACGACCATAACAATGAAAGGCATGAAAAAGTGTTTTTTCATGCCTTTCATTTCTAATTATTAATAATTAGTTGAACCTTTTGATGTTGAGAACTTGCATCCAGTTGGATGTAATAGACTCCTCTAGCCTGCGTGCTTAAATCAATCTGATTGGTGCCCTTTTTCAAATCGATGTTGGTAATTACTTTACCTAACCCATCGATAATAATTGCTTTAATAGCTCTTCTTGATGCTATAAAGAAAACGCCTTGACTTGGGTTGGGATATACTTCTAGTTCATTCTCCAAATCTTGTTCTTTTAAACCAAGGGTATTGATTACTATACAGTCTGAGGTATCTACACAAGTATTACTAAATGAAACAACTACCGAATAGCTTCCATTACTGGTTGGTGTATAGGATTCCGCAGTAGCTCCAGGTATAGCTTGGTTCATCCCATCGCAATCAATCCATTGATAACTAGCCCCAATTTGATTGGAGGTAAGTGTTATTCCATTGACTGAAACGGTTACATTAAGCGCAATATTTACAGTCATTGAAATTCCTGAGCTTAATGCAGTTGTGCTACTTGCACAAGTAGCATTGCTTGTCAATTCACAGGTAATCACATCGCCGCTGGTTAGAGAACTCGTAGAAAATACGGATGAGTTTGAACCTACGTTAACGCCATTCTTTTTCCATTGGTAAGTCGAGGTGCCTCCTCCATTGGCGATCGTCGCAGAAAAATCAACCGAGGTTCCTGAACAGATTGTTGTTCCTTGTGCACTTGTAATCGAAATAGTCGGTACCACAGTTGAATTGACCGTCATGGTAATGCCCGAACTCAATACACTTGCAGGAGTGGCACAAGCGGCGTTACTCGTCAATTCGCACATAATCACATCGCCACTGGTCAGGGAACTTGTCGAAAATACCGATGAATTTGAACCTACGTTAACGCCATTCTTTTTCCATTGGTAAGTCGGGGTGCCTCCTCCATTGGTGATGGCAGCAGTAAAATCAACCGAGGTTCCTGAACAGATTGTTGCTCCTTGCACACTCGTAATCGAAATAGTCGGTACAACAGTCGGATTGACCGTCATGGTAATACCCGAACTCAATACACTTGCAGGAGTGGCACAAGCGGCGTTGCTTGTCAATTCGCAGGTAATCACATCGCCACTGGTTAGAGAACTTGTAGAAAATACGGATGAGTTTGAACCTACGTTAACGCCATTCTTTTTCCATTGGTAGATCGGGGTGCCTCCTCCGTTGGTAATGGCAGCAGTAAAATCAACCGAGGTTCCTGAACAGATTGTTGCTCCTTGCGCACTAGTTATACTGATAGTTGGTGTGCAGGGTGTTATATCGTTTATTTTAACTAAAAAGGCGTCCGGACCTACGTTTCGCGAAGTTTGGTGCGTGCCACCGGTTGCGATACCTGCTAAGGAGTTGGAATAACCACAGATATAGATATTGTTATTCAAATCAACTGTACCACCAAGAATTTCATCATAACTAGTTCCTCCGAGGTAACTTCCCCATAAACGGGTTCCATTGGGATCAAATTTCACTATCATACCATCCCGATCTCCCGAATGGGTATTCTGCATTCCCATTGATGCTATTCCCGTGCTTGAAGAAGTGGTACCTGTTAAATAGCAATTGCCCAAATCATCCGTTACACAACTATTTGCTATATCAACTGCGGAACCGCCATAGTAAGTTCCCCAAAGTCGTTGGCCATTGCTATCAAACTTAGCAAGAAAGGCGTCCTCCGAACCTGACGTGATCGTATTCTGGAAACCACTTGATGCGATTCCACTAGTGGACTGGGTACTCCCTCCGATAAACACATTTCCTGAAAGATCGGTAGTACACGTTTCAACTGATTCATCAGATGAGCCCCCATAATAAGTTGCCCAAATTCTGACACCATTTGTATTGAATTTAGCCAGATACCCATCAGTACCGCCACCACCATAGGTGTTTTGAAATCCTCCTGATGAAATTCCATTTGTTGACACTGTGAATCCACCAACATATACATCTCCATTAATATCAACATTGCAGGTAAGCCCACGATCCATGCCGGAACCTCCATAATAGGTAGCCCATTGACGAATACCATCGGCATTAAACTTTACAATAAACGCATCTAAAAAACCACCTCCATACGTAGGTTGATCAGACCCTACGGTCGCAATATCAGAGGTTGACAGTGTAAACCCAACAACAAATACATTGCCTAGTGCATCGGTATCAACGGCCTTTAATTGGTCTAAATTTGATCCGCCATAGTACGTTGACCATAACAATGAGCCTATGGTACTGAATTTAGCCAAAAATCCATCTTCACTTCCAGCTTGTGTATTTTGATGTCCTGCAAATGCAATACCTGTACTTGAATTCGCTCTTCCACAGATATATACATTCCCGGAAGGATCTATTGCACTTGAAAAGGCATCGTCAATCATATTCCCACCGAGATAGGTTGCCCATTGGCGCACACCTGATGAATTGAATTTAACCAACATAACATCAGTGCTATTCGTATTTAACGTGTTTTGGTATCCCCCAGAGGCTATCGCAGTAGTCGAATTGGATTCACCACTTATAAATATATTCCCTGAATCATCAACCTTGACGGAATATGCATAATCGTACACTTCACCACCATAATAAGTACCCCAAACAATGGTAGGGTCAATGATTAAATCTATTGTTTTATCATAACTATCCACATCGAAACCTATGGTAGTAGTATTGCTGAGGTTAAAATGCGTTCCAATTGTTTTTCCTCTCTGAAAACTGACGGGTGTTTGTTCTGTAATTTTCCCCATTCTATTACTCAGCACCAAACTTCCATCGGCGGTAAGTTGAATCTCTTCCGCCCAAACAGATTCAAATTGAATGCGTGTTGGGTCTCCACCCGGATGCACAATGAAATCATATTTCACGCTTTCATTTTTTGTATAAATGACCCAGTCAATATTCGGATAAATATCATGGTAAATGACCCTAGTATAACTATGAACATCCAACGCCTGATGGTTGTAATAATTCACAAATTCAGTGCTTTTCCCTTCAGTCGTAATTCTGGCGCTTTGATTGGCATTGATGAGTTTCAAATCCATCCGGTAGGTTTCTGTCCGGAATTTCTCGTCATTCGCAGCATAGAGTTTACCATTCGGAAAATGATCGTGCCTGGATGTTGGATGTTGTCCTTCCGGAAGATGAATTTTTGTAAACTGGTACGCAAGCCCTGTTTTTAATAAAAACAGTTTCAACCCACCTTTGTTAAAGGTGTATTTTACTTGATCAGCATCGGATCCGGTAACTTGTCCTTTATTTTCTTCGAAGGCAGTTTGTATCGAATTCAATAAAAACTCCGATTTAGGGACTTCCTGTGAAAGTGTTATAAAAGAAAAATGCCCAAAGACAACTAAGATCAATAAGTAACGGAATCTTTTCATAGTTTATTTTTTTGCAAACTTAGAACAGAAAAACTTCTATGTTTCAGTTATAAATTAGACAAAAGGGAGACATCCCATAAAAACTAGAATTATACCATCAAGAAACCATTTTTAACTTAATTCTTTATATATCTGTGCTTACTTTTGTAGACTAAAATCAAAGACAACGTGGAAGTGACAGTATGGTCTTTCTTTAAATTAAATAATAAGAGCACAAAAAAACTCTTGTCGATATCCATTTTCCTTTTTGTGTCATTTTTTGTACGAGGGCAATCTTCATTCGATATATTGGACAAAAAGTTTGATAATCTCTTACCAAAAGATCCTGCCGCTGCAAAAACAGTATTAAGCAATCAGAATCCGTTTAAAAAACAAAAAAAATATTTGAATCGGTATTATCTGAATTGCGCAGCGTATAATTTACATATTAGTGAATACGATTTAACGAATGCCTATATTGATTCGGTAAGAAAGAATAAGATCAAACTTACTACTCAAGATTGCTATGAAATAGTACGATTATCAGCATTGATTCAACACCGAAAAGGAAATTATGAGCATTCGCTTAAACTCATTTTTAAGTGCTTGTCTAATTTCAACAAAGGCGATCAATTTTCAAAAAATAAACTATTAAGAGTCGCTTGCGATGATTACATTGGTTTAGGTGCATTTGAAAATGCAAAATCAATTGCTTTCAGAATACTCAAAAATCTAAATAATGAGGAGGAATCTGTAGACTTCAAAGTGTCTAATTATTTTGCGCTTTCCAGCATCTATTTGTACCAAGCAAAATATGATTCTTCATTGTATTACAACATGAAAGCATCCACATTACTGCAGCCTGACGATTATAGGAAATCAACTTTTTTCGGAAATGCAGCACAAGTTTATTCCATTAAAGGAGACATTAAAAGATCCATCTACTACTATAAAAAAAGTGTTCAGCTTTTAAAAAAAACGAACAATACGATTCATCTAGTCCATTCATATTATAATTTGGGAGACAGTTATAAAGAACTAAACATAGATTCGGCTTTGTTCTATAACCAACAAGCTTTCCAAATTTCCAAATCAATCAATTACTCGTTAATATTAGGGTACTCTGCACAAAATTTGGGAGATATTTTTTTGGAAAGAAACGAATTGGATTCCTCCTTTTATTACAACAACTATGCGCTAAGGGTTTTTACGGCAAGTGATAATCAAAAAGGAATATTACATGTTAAATTGAACCTCAGTAAATTTTACTTAGAAAGGGAAAATTTAGAAGAAGCCTTGAAATTGTCCAATAACGCACTTGCTCTGGCCAAATCAATGAATTCAACAGCAGATTTATCCTATTGCTATGAATACCTTTATAAGGTTTATGAAAAGAAGAAGGATTTTTCGAATGCACTAAAATTCCACAAATTATATCAAAAAACACTGAAGGAAATCATGAATAAAGATGTTCTGGGGAATATTCAGGAGTTAGATATAAAATATGAATCGGAACTCAATAAGAAAAAAAATCTGTTGATTAAAAAAGAACTACAAATTGAAGCAAGCCGAACACGAATAATCTTGATTATTCTTCTCTTTGTTTTTATTTCATTGATTGTCCTTTTTCTCCTTTCACGACAAAAAAATAAAATCAATAAACTAAGTATAAACATCGCTGAATCAGAACTAGCTAAGCAAACAATGAAGAATGATTTTGTTAAAAACGAATTAGAAACAACAAAAACTCAATTGCTCGACAAAATCAATCTAATTAAGGAATTAGACCGTTACATCAAATCGAATCAAATTGATGGAATGTCTAAAGTTGAAATTTCAAAAATTGCATCTGATGAAAATGAGTGGCTTCAGTTTATTTCTAAATTGCAGCTCCTTTTTCCTGATTTTCGAAAGAAAATCGAATCCGCACATAGCAATTTATCAAAAACGGACTTCAGACTCATAGCTTTGACAAAGCTTAACCTTTCTGACAAAGAAATTTCAAGCCTTCTAAATATACAAGTAAGCAGCGTTAAAAAGTCCAAAATGCGTTTAAAACAGAAAATGAATTTAGCTGACAAAGTTAAATTGGAAGATTATATAAAAAGCTATTAACAAAGAATATCAAGGCGTTAACTTTTTCAACTATCTTTTTCCCATTTTATAGGACAGCCTATTTTCAAAATCAAGATGTATTAGCATGCATTTTTCATGGATCACGTATCCCAATATCCCAAGGACAATTATTGCAAGTTCTCTTTCTACTTGAGTGCTTCTAAAACCACTTTTGCTTTAAAAGCGGCACTAAATTTTCGTCTTTTTATTACGCTACTGCTAAATTTAGACTTTAAGCTGCTGACCTAGATTTTAAACTTCACTCCCACTTGCAAATACAATGAAAAGTTCAAGCCACCGGAATGGAGGTAATTGGTGCAGATTCCAAAATTTGTGTAAAAGCGGTCAAAGGCGAACGAAAACGGATTGTTCTTATAAGCGGCGCCAATATAAACAGCATGAATCAATCCTGCACTTCCACGATCACTTAGAAAAGATAGATTACTTCCCACATATGCAGCCAATGTTGGGTGAAAATCATGGATTACGGACCGATTCGAATTTCCGATAAATGTCTGCTTGAACGGGTCATAGGAAAAAAATAAATAATCCGTCTTCACCATTGCCAAAATACGGGCTTTCAAGTCCACTCCGACATTGACACTGTATTCAAAACGGGTTCCGGTGTATTGGGCATACCCGGAAATAGTCGCTGCCCGGGAATCATAATTCCAGTAATTCGCTTCCAATCCGTATTCCAACGCATTCAATCCTCCTCTGGATTCAGGCAAACATTGATGTGGATTCAAGGTGTCCAGCGGATAATTGATCTTCAATGAATCACCAGCCGAAATACAGGTAGACCGATTGGAGTAGACATTCCAATCTTTGTTCTTTAAATAATCCCCTGAGACGGTTGCAAAGAAATAGGGTCTGTTCCGAATTCCAAACTTAGTTCGCCATTTGATCTCCTGATCATAATTCCTGTCCAAGTAATAAGATCTTGTCGGTGTAATATAATCCTGTGGCACAATGAGCACATATTCTCCTTCCAGGGTTTTCTTTCTCAGTTGCAAATTTTGCATCACATAGACTTCAGGCAAGAGTTCCGACTTCAGTTTCAACGGAGCATTCATGTCTTTATCACAAACCATGCATTCATTGTAATCCTCCCGAACTTCTTTCTTGGTCAAAATCCCATACGACTCGAAATCCACTTCCTTGATTCGTGCCCGATACCGCTCATGTCTCCACCATCCTTCACCACTTAGTTCCAGTTTCCACTTGACGATTTTTGCGTATTGCGAGTTTTTTGTAAGTGTATAATAAACCTGATTCTTGGAAAAGAGATGCGGTTCCATTTCCAAAACCACGTAATTCGTCCTTCCATCATTGAACCGGATGATGTTGCAGTTTTTCATGATTGAATCCGAAAGGACAAAGCAGGTTTTCGTATTCCCAAAATATTCGTACAATTCAGTCGTGTCCTCCACCAATCGTCTGCCTGCGTAGAACAAATGAATCTCCACTCTTCTATGATTCTCATTGGGATTTCGAAGGGCATTCTCCTCTCCTCTGGCAAAGCTTGAAATGATGGTTTTTGCAGGAAGGATCTCTTCGAGGAAATCCTTGACCTTGTCGGCACGTTTTTTTGAAAGTCGGAAGTTGAGTCTCTTCTTACCTGTCGAATCAGCAAATCCGATGACTTGTAAACTGTCGATTTTCTTTAGGTTGTGCGAAAAGATGTATTTATTGATTTCCTGCTTGTTATCTTCCAGGAGTTTATAATCACCGCTCGGATAATAAATGGAAAATACTTCTTGTGCATGAGCCTGGTTACCAAATACCAAAAGTATCAGTAAAAAGCCCGTTTTTTTACTAAACGAAAAAAGACCCATCTGCCATGGCGGACGGGTCTCTTGATTTCTTTTCCGCATCACGGGAGCGAATATAGTTTTTATCCCCAATTGAGCAATAGCTCTAAGAATTTATTCGTGAACAATCAATTTAAATCCTTTTCCGTGGATGTTCAAAATCTCAATGCGTTCATCTTCCTTCAAAAGCTTCCGCAATTTTGCAATGTATACATCCATTGAACGACCATTGAAGTAATTGTCATCACCCCAAATTGCACGCAAAGCTGCTTGTCTATCCAATACTTCGTTTCTGTTTTTACACAACAAGTGAAGCAATTGACCTTCTTTCGTAGTCAACTTCTTGTTTTCTTCCTTCAAATGAAGGATTCGTGAAACGGGCTCGTATTGGATTGTCCCGATCTGTTGCATTTCGCTTTCTTCATTATCCGAAGGGCTTGTGCGTCTTAAAATTGCCTCGATACGCGCCAACAACTCTTCCATGGTGAAAGGTTTTGTCATGTAATCATCCGCACCACTTTCAAAACCTTCCAATTTATCTTCCTTCATCGCTTTTGCAGTAAGGAAAAGGATTGGAACCTTGGGATCGATCAATCGCACTTCTTTTGCAAGTGTAAAGCCGTCCATCTCAGGCATCATCACATCAAAAATACAGAAATCGAAATGTCCGTCCGTGTATTTTTCATATGCATGCTTTCCATTGCGAGCAAGCTCAACCTGGTAACCTTTAGCTTTAAGAAAAGTCTGCAATAATTGACCTAAATTGTCGTCGTCCTCTGCTAATAAAATTGATTTTTGCTTCCCCATAATTATCTTTTTATTGTTACACGAAATTCTGAACCTTCCCCTACCTGACTTGTTACGTGAAGGCTCCAACCGAACATGTCTGAGAGTGCTTTCACATAACTCAATCCCAAACCGAAACCTTTCACATTGTGAACGTTCCCAGTCGGAACACGGTACAATTTATCAAATATTTTCGAGATATGTTCACGTTTTATTCCAATTCCTTTATCAATCACGGACAATTCCAAGCGATCTGCGAAAACTTCCAGTTTCACCGTCACATGGATTTTGTCCTTACTGTATTTGACTGCATTATCAACCAAATTGTTCACCATATTGGTGAAGTGCATCCGGTCAGCCTCAATAAATACCTCTTCCTTAGGCATTTGAAGAATCAATTCGCCATCCAATCCTGCAATCCGGAAAGAAGCAGTTTTTGCCACCGATTGAATGACTTCAATTACTGGAACTTGTTCCATCTGTACCTTCAATTCACCGCGATCGATCACCGCACTTTGCAAAATGGATTCCACCAATACTCCCAAACGCTTGTTTTCCTCCTGGATCATCTTAACAAATGGAGCAGCGGTTTCCGTTTGACCACCCATCATGGAAGGATCATGCATCGCTTCACATGCCAGGGAAATTGTTGAAATCGGCGTCTTGAACTCATGTGTCATATTCGAGATGAAATCATTTTTCAATTCATACAACTTCTTTTGAGTCAAAATGGTACGGAACATATACGAAATGGTGATAATAATCAAGATGGCAAGTATCAGACTCACGATGAGCAAACTTCCCATCGACTTCAAAACGAAGAACTTGCTGTTCGGAAAATTCAGATGCAATGAAAGCTTGTCTTCCAAAATCTTATTTGGAAACAGCATGGCTACCTGTGTTTTTACAGTATCCAACTTCTCATCGTAGTTCGCCAAACCTTGTTTGAACTTGACCGGTTCGTTGTTTTCCTCTACGATTACGAATTTGAAGTCATCGGGTAATTTATCAGCTACCAATTCTTTCCGTATGATTGAATCCAAAATCTTCAGATTGATTCGTTTTTCCGGATCCAGGTACATGTTATCCCGAAATGTTTCCACCATCAATTCGTTGATGTATTTCGCTTTCTTGACAATCTTGTGCATCACACGCTGATCCAAATGGTAGGCTGCCCGAACGGAATCTTTATGGAACAAACTGGTTCCGCCACCATCGAATAATTCGTGAATCTGTCTTACATCGCGGGCCAGAACTTCCTGCTTGGAGTATAATCCGGAAATCGAGTCATAACTATTTCCTGTTACAATCAGGTAATTTTCCAATCTTCCCTTTACATTCAACACTGTATCGCGAATGGAAATGGATTCTTTCACCTCGAATAAATTTTGGAATTCTTCTTGGAGAACATCTCTGTATTGGCCTGAAACATCCTTGCTCATCAAGCTGGAATACCTGCGCAAATCCTCTACTTTCTCATAACGAATGGCTATTCGTTCCAGCGCTGTGTTGACTTTACTCTTGAAATCATCTGATTTTCGGTCGTATAGCTGTAAGGTTTGGAAGATTTGAATCAACAAGAGTGCAAGCATGGCTATCCATACTGCTGTAATTACGAGATTGATCCGAATCTTAATCATAGAATAACGAATGTAGGTGAAATGTTAAAATTAACGATTCACTTAACGTTTTTTATGATGGATTTTATGGTTAATTTCGGCGGTAAAGAATGGTCTATGCAAATCCCTCAACTAACCGTTACCCGATTTTTAGCTAGTATCTCCATTGTCATTCTTCATTTCGGGTTGTTTAGCTGGCCTATGAATACAAAGCATATTTCCCAATTTGGGGGTGATCTCATTAACGGAATTACCTACTTTTTTGTATTATCCGGTTTTATATTGGTGGTATCGCAAGCGAAAAATAACGAATTACCCGATCAAATTGAAAAGAAATTATTTTGGAAGCGGCGTTTCGCGCGCATTTACCCGGTTTATTTTTTATCCATTATTCTTTTTTTTGCAGTCAGGTTCGAATACGACCCAAGTATTTCCCTCGTTTGGCAGGTCAATCAGTATTTTTTCTCCCTTTTCCTACTTCAATCTTGGAAATACAAAATAGCTTTAGACATTAACTTTCCTGCCTGGTCACTGTCTGTTGAAGTATTCTTTTACTTCATTTTCCCTTGGATCTATTACTATATTGTACGACTCAAAAATAAATTCATACTGATTTTAGCTCTTGTTTCATGGTGTTTAAATATTCTGACAATTCAATGGTTAATGACGGAAAATGCCCCCAGCTATTTCATGAATTATTTTCCATTATTGCATGTCTCAACATTCCTAATCGGTATTTGCGCGGGAATTCTGTTCGCACGGAATCAATCTTGGCTTATCCTGCAGAGGAGGAAGATTTATGTCCTTGTTATTTTAAGTGGGATCTATTTCCTATGGGGAATGTATTGTGACACAATAGCGCATGAACGTTTTAGACAAAACGGGTATATGGCATTGTATTTTGGACTTTTTATAATAGCTGTTTCAGTAATACAGGGAAAAGTAAAGACGATACTTTCTTGGAAACCACTTCAATTTTTAGGAGAGATTAGCTATTCTGTGTACATTTTTCAATTCATCGTGCTGTTAGTTTGTCAGCGATATATTCCAGCAATGTCCGATAAAAAAGAGACAAAACTATTTTGGCTTTATGTACTGATTTTGCTAGTTTTTTCGGCTATCGTATACTTGTCTTTTGAAAAACCGATGCGCCGTTTACTCACTAAACGATCAAAAGGATAAGATTACTTCTTCTTATTTCCCTTTTTCTTTGGCTTGCCATATTTATCCTGCATGGCTTTCTTATGATTGTAGCGAACGTTGACTTTTTTGTTTTTGTCTTTCTTTTCGTGAAATGCAGGTCCGGCTTGACCTTTTGGTGTTTTAACCAGGGTTTTCATCCCCACCTGAGGTTTTTCGAAATCCAAAACCAACTCGGACAATTCCACTTCCTCCGGAAAATCCTGAATTGTCACCTCTTTATTCATGAACGCTTCAATCTGGGCAAATAATTCTCTGTCCTTTTCCGTCACAAAGCTGATCGCATGACCTTCCTTATCCTGACGACCTGTTCTACCGATTCGATGAATGTAATTTTCCTGGTTATCCGGAATATCGAAGTTAAAGACATGTGTCACATCCGTCACATCAATACCACGTGCGATCAAATCCGTTGCAATTAATACCTTGTAAATCCCACTCTGAAAATGGTTCACGGCATTAAACCGGAAGTTCTGAGCTTTTTGGGAGTGAATAATTCCCAATTCAACGCTGAAGATTGGTTCCAATTCCTCAAACAGTTTTTCAGCTAAGACGCGAGAAGAAACGAATACAAGCACTTTGGTCATATCCTTGTGCTCTTCAAGCAGGTGTTTCAACAAATTGACCTTTGAAGTGAAATTCGGAACCGCAATCGCTTCCTGTTTGATCTTTTCCAAAGGAGTTCCTACGCGCGCCGCTTCAATTTTAATCGGATTGTCGAAATAGGCTTCAAGAAATGCTTCCACTTCTTCTGAAAGCGTTGCGGAAAACAATAGATTCTGTCTTTTTTCGGGAAGCAGCTCAAAAATACGCATCAACTGTGGTCTGAAACCTAAGTTCAGTGTTTCATCCACCTCATCGATCACCACTTTTTTAACATGCTTCAGTTGTAATGATCCATTTGCGTGCAGGTCAAATATACGGCCAGGAGTTCCAACCAATACATCCAATCCTTGTAAAACCATGGATGCTTGTGTATTGATATTTGCCCCACCATAAACGCCACCGACAGCAACATTCATGTGCGGTGTCAATTTTTCGACCTCGCGCACCACCTGAACAACTAACTCCCTAGTCGGAACTATAATCAGAATTTGTGGATGCGGTTCTTTGGAAAACTTCCACAGAGAAAGCGTGGGAAGCAAATAAGCCAATGTTTTCCCGGTTCCGGTTTGAGCTAAACCAATCACATCTTTTCCAGACATCATCACGGAAAATCCAGCCGACTGAATAGTTGTTGGAGTAGTATAATCCAACTCATCCAATGCAGTAAGTATTGGTTTTTTGATATTTAAATCGTGAAATGTCATGCGGAAAATTTTCACAAAGGTAATCAATCCATTTGTGTATACTTTGAATGGGTTCCACTTTCTGAAAAATTGGCTTTTCAAGAAATCGAGGGGTTGGTAGATAAAAACAGGATTTATTTCGTCCGATCCTAGTGAAAAGAAATACGGTGGTGGAATAAAAACAAAAAACCCGGACGTCCCGACAAAATCGTCGGGAGTCCGGATTCAACTCTTGCTATGAGTTTGTTGGTTGGTACTTTATCCTGAATTGTTGTTGACGCTGTAACTCCCAGTTCTTTTTCGATTCAGGATCAGCCTCCGTGGAAATTACATTTTAGGCATCAACACTTTATCAATCACATGAATCACCCCATTTGATTGATACACATCGTATGTAGAGATGTTTGCAACGTTTCCTGCTTCGTCTTTCAATGTAATGTTGTGATCACCATTCATCATAGCCCACAATTTACCTCCGGCAACAGTTGTCATTTCAGCTTTACCTCCACCTTTTTTAATTGCTGCTGCAATCGTGTTGAAGTCCATTTTACCGGCAACAACGTGGTAAGTCAATACTTTCACCAATGTTCCTTTATTTTCCGGTTTCAACAATGTTTCTACAGTTCCGGCAGGAAGGTTTTCGAATGCATCATTTACAGGTGCAAATACGGTGAAAGGACCCTTTCCTTGTAATGTTTCAACTAATCCACCAGCTTTTACTGCTGCTACTAAAGTTGTGTGATCTTTTGAATTAACCGCATTCTCAATAATGTTTTTTGCAGGATACATAGACTCTCCACCAACCATGACCGTTTTGTCTTGAGCGAATGAGTTAGAAAAGATTGCTGTTGTAGCAATTAATGCGATTGATAATAAACCCTTTTTCATAATCGTTAAGTTTTGAATTAAATAATTTTGACTCAGTTACGACCAGTAAAAAGTTTTGGATTTTTGAAAGTGAAAAAAAATTGAAATTTATTTACTAATAGACCTTAAAAGGCTAAAAAACAACGTTCTAAAATTTATTGTTTTTATATCTTGTTCGATAAATACAAGTGATTCTATATTTCCCACAAATGCGCAAATTTTTAGCGCTCCTACCGGTAGCGCTTATCCACAATCCATGCGAGAGCGGTAGCCGAGCCATTTAATTTGTGTATTTGTGGTAAAAGAAAAAGAGGGATATGATAGATACTTTCTTCTAATTCAACAATAAAAGACCTACTGTGAAATAGATAAACAGACCCAATACGTCATTCGTGGTGGTAACGAAGGGACCTGTTGCCAGAGCAGGATCAATTTTATAGCGATTCAGGATCAACGGAATCATTGTTCCGAAGATGGCAGCGAAAATAGTTACGGTAAATAGTGAGATCCCGACAACCAAAGCCAAGCGGTAATCATTGAAGAAGTAAGAAATTCCGAAAATCAATGAGGAACAAAGCAAACCGTTCACCAAACCGACAATGGCTTCTTTCCCCACTTTTGAAAAGATACTATCAAAGGGGTCATTGCCACGGGCAAGCGATTGCACGATGATTGCAGAAGACTGTACTCCTACATTTCCTCCCATCGCAGTAATCAATGGAATAAAAAAGGCAAGAGCCGGAAGATGGGTAATATTCGTTTCAAAACGCGAGATAACTTGTGCACTCAAAATTCCACCCAGCATTCCAATCAGCAACCAAGGCAAACGCGCTCGTGAAATACGAAAAACACTGGAATTGGATTCCACTTTCTCCGAGATACCCGAAGCCAATTGGAAATCCTTGTCCGCTTCCTCCTTGATCACGTCCACGACATCATCGATGGTAATGCGTCCGACCAATTTTCCTTGCAGGTCAACAACCGGTACCGAAACCAAATCGTATTTTCCCATCACTTTCGCAACCTTTTCAGAAGAATCACTGGTAGTGACAAATATCAAATTCTTGCCTTCGTATAGATCCCGAATCGGGGTTTTCGGACTCGCAAAAAGCAATCTTTTCAATGAAAGTACTCCGACCAACTTGTTCAAGTCATCGATCACATAAATCGTATAAACCTGCTCCACATCTTCTGCTTGTCTTCGAAGTTCAACCAATGCGCGATTCACCGGCCAGTCCACTCTAGCCTGGATAAACTCCTTTTGCATGAGTCCCCCGGCGGTGTCTTCATCGTAATTCAAGAGATCAACGATGTCATCAGCAGCCTCGTCATCCTCCATTTGAGAAATGACCTCCTGGATCTTATCATCAGGAAGTTCCCCCAGGATATCGGCGGCATCATCGGAATCCAAATTCTCCAGCTGCTCTGCCATTTCCTTGGACGACAAAGTCCCCAGGAAACGATCACGTACCTCTTCCTCCAACTCCATCAGAACATCTGCCTGAAGTTCTTCGTCCAACTGATAATACAGATACTTGGATTGCTCCATGGATAATTCATCCATGATATCAGCAATATCGGCAAAGTGGAGGTCTGTAATGTGCTGTTTAACCCATTGGTCATCCTCCGACGAGATGGCTTGTCGGATGCGCTCTAAGAATTCTTTCGTTAGTTCGAAACGCATGGATACTCAATTTTGATGCAAAAGTAAGTCTTTAAAACCCAAGAACCAACCAATTGTCGGTTACATGAATATTAAATCTAAATAAGGTTGTCTTCGACTACGTTTTGCCAGCTTATGAGTTTAAAAAGTTCAAAGTGTTCCATTCACAATTATTTAAACGGTTGAACGATTGAAGCTTTTGAACGAGGGAACTAATCTTTCGGATACAAAATCTTCCTTCCCGTAATGAAGAAGGCGAAAAAGAAAGCTACAAATGTCACACCCGTTTGGGTTTGTAAAGTGTCCTCAATCAAATAAGAAAGTAAGGTGATCACCAGGAAACCAGTCCATTCGAATGCATTAATTTTCAACGCAGTAGTAAACTGGGCAATCCACAAACTGATAAAAGCAATAAAACAAAACATTCCGCCGGCGATCCAAGTGGTCAGAAATTGATTGTGTGTCAAATGCTGATTTTCAATGGTGAGTTTTGAATGATTCGATTCATAGGCTTGTGCAAAAGATGCTTTCAGATCCCCAACTCCGACTCCACTGACCGGATGTCCTTTTATAATGGTGATTCCTGCCTTCAAAGATTCTATTTTTTCCAAAAGTGATTTTCCATTTGGATTTTCAGCATCATTCAATTGACCACGCATGCGGTATATCTGAGCAGAGATTCCACCTTTTGCCATCTCCACCGAAGCGAATCCACGTTCGACATTTCGAATATCCTGTTTGCTCATCTTTTGAAAATCAACCGAATCTTTTCTCAATCCTTTGGAGGTCATGTATCTCCATAAAATATCCCGAACCGGATTTCCTTTCAGATCCACACCGGTATCATAATTCACTTTGGAACATTTTGACCATTCGTTTCTCAATTCTCCTTCTGCAACGAAAGCCTGAACGGGATATCCATTTTCCCAATTGATGCTGTCCATCAAATCGAAGGTATAGAGGTTCCCATTCACGGACCTGGTTCCATAATTGGCAACGCTGATTTTCACTTTTTGGGGAATGGGTTGAAGTTTCACATAAAGGAAGATTCCAACGAACAGAACACAAGCGCTGAATGAAGCAATAAAAGTTCTTTTTATCCAACGAATTCGAATGGATTTCACTTTAAACCAAAACATCATCAAGATCACACCGGAAAGTGTAAACATTCCCATTCCAATTTGAGAAAGAATGGTATAAAAAATGAACCAGATTGCCAATAACGCTGCGATCCAACGATATGGAAACTTCCGGATCCACCATGCTGCGCAAAATACCACCGCAAGTATGATCATCATTGCATAACGCAAATGCGAGACAAATAATGAAAGGCTTCGGATATCATCGTAGATTTTGGATCCCCACCAATGAAAGTAGGTTCCTACATTGATAAAACTGGTGAGGAAAACAGCCGCCAAAAAGCTTAAAGCAACCCATTTGTAATGTTTGAAGGCAGTTAAAGGAATCGCTACGATGGTAAGTGGAATTACATAAAGCGTTAGTTCCCTGCGAATAACATCCCACGCTTCCGCTTTGTTTGCCGACCACCAGACGGAAAGGAGTTCGATTGCGAAATAGGCAAACAAGAGCCACAGCCATTTGTTGGAACTCCAATTTTTCCAGACGGTTTTCCAATCCCAGAGCAAAATGACATTCAGCCCTAAAAGCATCATTCCAATTGAAAGGGGAATTTTGCTAAAAGGCAATCCAGCTGCAATTCCCATCATTGCAACCAATTGAATATAATAATGAACGGGCTTACCGGTCAGTCTATCCAGCATAAGTAATCGCTATATGAATCGATAACGCTTATTTTCCAAGAATAGTATTTAGCTTTTTGGTATCGGATAGAACTTCAACTGCTTTTTGAACATCTTTATCGAATTGGAACGCTTGTTCTGCGCGACCATTCTGATAATAGTAACGCGATACGATCTCGCTGGATAAAATGTCATTAATCTCTTCCTTGAATTTATCCAAATCCCGTTCCTTTGATGGAGTCACTTTCGACAATAACTGTTCGTAGTCGGATTTAATGTCCTCAAAATAACCTTCGTCCTCAGCCGTTTTCTTCATGCGCTCCAATTGTTCCTCGGACGCTGTCGAATAGGTAAATTCCTGTTTCAATGCATAAGCTTTGAATGCTGCATAGTCTTCCGTACTTAATTGGAAAGTCTTTGCCGGACCGATTGTTTCGTGTGAACGCTTGTAATCCGTTGCGTAATTGAAGATAACGTTATTGCTAACCAACATCAATAGCAAACGCGAATAATCACCTTTCTCCACAACGATATCCGGTTCGATCCCTCTTCCATCAATCACTTTTCGCCCGTTTGCAGTTGTAAATGATTTCAACAAGGAATCTGCGATAGCTTTAGGTTTATCATCCAATTCTTTATCGTAGTATTCCAAACGTTGCACACAACGACCGGATGGTGTATAATATTTAGAGATTGTCAATTTGATTTTCGAACCGTATTTCAGATCAAACGTGCGTTGAACCAACCCTTTTCCATAGGAATTCTCTCCGATAATCACTGCACGATCCAAATCCTGCAAGCTTCCCGAAACAATTTCGGATGCTGAAGCCGAACCTCCATCCACCAAGACAACTAATGGAATCGTCAGATCCAAAGGATCCGCAGATGTTGCATAGGTTCTGTTTTCTTCCGGAATACGTCCTTTGGTTGTCACAACTGTCTGTCCCTTTTTCACAAAGACATTCACAATTTTTACTGCTTCAATCAATAAACCACCGCCATTTCCGCGCAAATCCAACACCAACGAAGTCATTCCTTGTTGTTTCAATTTTCCGTAAGCTGAAATCACTTCAGCAGAAGCGGTTTGCGTAAAGCTATTCAATTTGATGTATCCGGTAGTTCCATTGTTCAGCATTCCGAAATACGGAACATCCGCCAATTTGATTTCATCACGTGTGATGGAGATTGTTTTTTCCTGTCCGGCACGATCCACTTTCAATTGAATCGTGGAACCTTTCGGTCCGCGCAAGGCATCTGAAACCTCATCACTCGGTTTGCCCTTCATATCTTTTCCGTCAATGGAAAGAATCTTATCTCCGGCCATTGCTCCGGATGTTTGTGCCGGTTTTCCTTCGTAAGGTTCTGCAATAAAGGTGTAATCGCCCATTTTCCGAATCAACGCACCGATTCCACCGTATTGTCCGGTTGTCATCATGCGGTAATCTTCCATGTTTGATTCATGGTAATAAACCGTGTACGGATCCAATTGTTTCAACATGGCATCAATAGCCGTTTTACTCATTTCTCCCGGCTTGATCTCATCCACATAGTTGGTTTCCAATTGCTGGAAAATGAGATCCATCAATTCCATGGATTTAATTTCCTCAAATCCGTTAGACTGTGCTTTTAGTGGAGAACTGAACCCGATAAGGATGCTTACCAAGGCGAAAACATGCAAGAATTGCTTCATATTTTTAAATTTCTTTAACTGCGCTACCACTTGATTTTCATCAAAAGCTTCGCTTTTTCTAGTGTGATGTCTTTCAAAAACCATTCCGTAAAATGGTGTCTAAGGAGGTAAAAATACCGAAAGATTGGGAAAAGGATTGGTTTTTTTAGGTTTTTTGACGAATCGTAAAATAAACAAACAACCCTAGATTTATCATAAGCCCGCACATTTGTAGCAATACATTTGTTTTCCCACTGATGCACAGATAAGTTAGATGCGCCTACCGGCCGCATCAGCAACCCGTCTTTTTCCAATCATTATATCGAACTTAGGAAGCCTAATTATCTCAATGTCTTATTGGAGTTGGTTTAATTGTGGATTTCAAAAACAAGCATTTTAATAAAAAGAATTATCCTTACCGAAAGTTCTAGTTTATGTAGACTAAATGCCACTTTATGACATGCGAGACTGATAAGCTCGCTTTTAATTTGTGAATCTGTAGGAGAAAAACACCTAGGATTATTATGGATAGTCTGATTAAGCTTCGCCTTTCAATTCAGCAATGAGTTTCACTAGCAGTTTCCGCACAGATTTTTCCAACTCCTGATAAGTCAAGACTTCCTTGTTGGTATAAATGATGAAGAGTGACAATTGCTTTCCGGATTCATTCAATACATCTTCCAGGGGTTGTTTCTCTTTGCGCAAAACCTCTTTCATCAAACGCTTCACATAATTGCGGTCATGCGCCCTTTTAAACTGACGTTTTGGAGCAGAAAGTACGACTTGAAAAGGAACCTTTTCCACCGATTCGCTTTCGGAATAATACACCTTTAACGGAAACGCACGCAGCTGCTTTCCCTCGTTAAAGAGAAAGTCAATCGTTTTCCGACTGCAGAGTTTGTATGCTTTTCCGAAATTCTCACTCATATTGTTACTTGGGAGGACCTAACCAATCTCCCCCTTCGAAGGGGGACAAAGGGGGATGGCCACCCCTCTTGTTCTCCCCTCAAGGGGAGACATGAATCCTCTATTTAACCGTCCAGGTCACGCCATCCTTGCCGTCTTTCACAACAATTCCAGCTTCTGCCAAACGGTCTCTGATTTTATCTGATGTGCTCCAATCCTTGTTTTCACGTGCCGATTTACGCATATCCAATACCAAATCCATTGCCGCCGTCAAAGCGCCATCTGAACCTGCAGAACTTTTTTCAATGGTCAAACCGAGAACATCGAATACGAATCCGGTGAATTCCTTGGTCAACAATTCCAAATCACCTGAAGTGATTGTTGCTTTCCCTTCCGAAACAGTATTGATGTATTTCACCGCTTCAAACAACCCTGCTACCAGCATCGGTGCATTGAAATCGTCGTTCATTGCTTTATATAATGAATCTACCAGCGCTTGAACATTCTGGGAAGAAGTATCTGCCGTTTCCAAAGAACCTAGTTTCCCGTATGCTTCAGATAGACGCGTAAATCCTTTTTCTGCTGCGTTCAACGAATCCGGTGTGAAATCCAGGGTACTGCGGTAATGCGCCTGCATCATGCAAAAACGGATCACTTGTGGCGAATACGGTTTGTCAAACACCTCCGTCGTTCCATCCACGATTTCCTTTGGCAAGAAGTAATTCCCCAGGGATTTGGACATTTTCTGTCCGTTCACGTTCAACATGTTTGCATGCATCCAGTAATTTGCGGGACTTACGCCTGCAGAACCGCAACTTTGTGCAATTTCATCCTCGTGATGCGGGAATTTCAGATCCAATCCACCTCCGTGAATATCAAACTGATCTCCCAAATATTTCGTGCTCATGGCAGTACATTCGATGTGCCAACCCGGGTTTCCATCGCCCCACGGTGAGCGCCAGATCTGCATATCGTCCGGATTTGCCTTTTTCCACAAGGCGAAATCTGCGAAGAAGCGTTTTTCATCCTGTGCATTCAATTCGCGGGTTTCTTCCGCCAATTCATCTACTTTCCGACCGCTCAGGATTCCATATTCGAATTTCTCTCCGTAAGCGCGCACATCAAAATATACCGATCCGTTCACCACGTAAGCGAATCCGTTCTCGATGATTTTCTCAATCACTTCGATTTGCTCCTGAATATGTCCGGTAGCTGTAGGCTCAATGGACGGAGGCAACAAGTTGTATATGCGTTGCAAATCCTGGAATTTCACGTTGTATTTGTACACGATCTCCAAGGATTGAACTTGCTCCACACGTGCAGCTTTTCCAATCGAATCAACCGCTTCACCAGCCGAATTCGTAATATGCCCGGCGTCCGTAATGTTGCGCACATACTTCACCTGGTAACCCAAATAGAGCAAGTAGCGGTAAATCAAATCGAAATTGATGAAGGTACGCATGTTCCCCATGTGCGGCTCGCTATAAAGCGTAGGTCCACAGACATACATTCCCACCTTACCGGCGATTATGGGCTTAAACACTTCTTTTTCACCAGAAAGGCTGTTGTAAATCAACAAGGGAGTATTGGGATTCATGTGTATGTATTCAAAAGATTTTGTAGTGCGAAGATAGGGAGAATTAGGAGAATTGAAAATGGAGAATGAATAAGAGGAGCTCCGTCACCTCCAGCACTTAGTTATTGAAGGTTTTGATTTGTTAAAAGCAATTAAAAAAGTCATGGAGCTATGAAGTATTCTAGTTTCAGATTTAAAGAGTTACCGGATAAGAAATTTCATTGTTCGGATTGATAATCAACAAAATAATTTCTTGATTTTCTCCAAAATAATTCTGAACTTAAATAAGGAAAAGGTCTTTTCTTGCCTTTAAACCTCATTTTTTAAACTATTCGCTTTTATGAAATTAACTTCAGAACAAAAAGAAATTTTAAGTGGATCCGGAAACATGAAAATCAATGCTGTTGCCGGATCCGGGAAGACCACTACGATTATCGAGTATGCTAAAAGCAAACCTGCTAAAAGCAAAATTCTTTACCTGGCATTCAACAGATCAGTGAAATTGGACGCAAAGAGAAAATTCCAACAGCAAGGTCTCAAAAATGTAACCGTTGAAACAGCCCATTCCCTCGCTTATCGGCATATTGTGATGAATAGTCCTTATCGAATTAATGCACAAGGTTATAAAATTCATGAGATTGCCAAGATCCTGGCACTCATTGGTGACGGAGAAAAGCATTCTGAATTTGTTCTGGCAAATCATATCAAGAAATACTTTTCCTACTTCTGCAATAGTGATAAACGAACCTTTGAAGATTTGGATTACCTGGAAATTGTTACCGGTTTTAAGGCGAAAGCATTTGTTAAACTTCATTATTCCTATATCTTAAAGAATACGAAGGAATTATTTGAAAAAATGGAGCAGGGTAAAATGGATATTACTCACGATTTTTATCTGAAGAAATTTCAATTATCAAATCCTAAACTCGCTTATGACTATATTCTTTTTGACGAAGGTCAAGACGCTTCTGCAGCCATGCTGGAAGTTTTCTTCAATCAGGAAGCTGTAAAAGTGATTGTTGGGGATACACATCAACAGATCTATAGTTGGCGCTTTGCAGTCAATTCTTTGGAGAAGGCAGATTACCAAACTTATTTTCTTTCTAATAGCTTTCGTTTCAATCAAGAAATTGCAGATTTGGCGCTATCTGTATTGAATTGGAAGAAATATTTGGATTTAAAGGTCAATCTGACCATTATTGGAAGTGCAAAAAATAAGGAATTAAAATCTAAAGCTATCATTGCACGTACAAATTTGGGCTTGCTTTTAAAGGCCATCGAGTTCGTAACAAAAAATAAACAGGTTCAAAACATCTATTTCGAAGGAAATTTCAATTCCTATACTTACGCAGAAGATGGGGCATCTCTTTACGATGTTTTGAATTTGTACAACAACAAACGGAGATTAATTCGAGATAAGCTAATCCAGGAAATGCAATCGATACAAGAATTGGAAGGGTATATTTCGAAAACGGAAGACCTTGAGCTTGGAATGATGGTGGAAATAGTGAAAGAATATGGAAACGAAATTCCGGAAATTATTAAAACTATCAAGGAAAAACACTTAAATCATGATGATAAAGAACAGGCTGAAATGATTTTCTCGACTGTTCATCGCTGCAAGGGAATGGAATATGATTCGATTGAATTGGCAAACGATTTCATTACAGAAGAAAAAATAAAGAAAGCTGCTGTCGAACTAAAAAAAGCAAATCTGGACTACACCAAACTAAACGAAGAAATAAATTTGCTATATGTTGCTATTACACGTACTAAGAACAAATTATCAATTCCCGCACTTTTGATTCCGACTTCATTTCAAATAACTGAAAATTCAGAAACAATCCACCTATTAGAGGTTGAACCTGAGTTCGGAGATCAGGCTGAAATTGTCACTAAAGAAATAACCAATTCGAAGGTTCCTCCTCCAAAAAGTTATTCTGTAGAAGAATTTAGAACCAGACATAAAGATGCATACAAACCCTGGACAGACGAGTTCGACATTCAACTCTCCGAAATGTTTATAGAAGGTATGAGTATAAAAAACCTATCTACCCATTTTGGAAGAACAAACGGTGCCATTCGTTCTCGCATCTCCAAATTGAATCTGGAAAAATAACGATCAGTTAACTCCTGTGTGATAATCACTGATTGGAACTCCCAACCCATTTTATTCCTACTTTAGTCCCGCATGAGTATCGAATCTAAAAAGCATAGTCTGGGTTTCCTGGATGGCGTTCGCGGGGTAGCTATGATGATAGTGGTGCTGCACCATTTCGGGTTGGGGTTCTTTCCTGCCATCAATTATCTGAATCCGGAGAAAATCCATTTGGGAAACGGCGGAGCGGAAATGCTGATTGCAAAAACACCGCTCAACATCTTCTTTAACGGCGGTTTCGCAGTTTCGATCTTCTTCGTATTAAGTGGTTTTGTACTCAGTTATAAGTTTCATCAATCGGGAAGCCGCAAACTCTTGACGGAATATGCCGCCAAACGCTATTTCAGATTGCTTCTTCCGGTGGCCGGATCGGTTGTGATCTGTTACCTGCTCCATCTATTCGGACTTTTCTCACACCAACATGTCGGTGAGATCACCAAATCGCAGGATTGGTTCCAAGGTTTGTATAGCGATATGAAAGGTTTGGGAGATGTCCTGAAGAATATCTTCCTGGATGTCTTTTTAAATAATGACAACCGATACAATGCGGTGCTTTGGACCATGACCATTGAATTCCTGGGTTCTCTATTACTGTTTTCCTTTCTAGCATTGATGGGGAATAATAAAAAGACGATTCTTCTTCATATTCTTGTCGCGGCGGTAATCCTTTGTACTGACAAGAAATTCTATGCTGCTTTCATACTCGGATCATTGATCAGTAAGCTTTTCGTAGATGGCTTTTCGTTTCCAAAAGGCTGGAAAGGGATCAGTATCAAACTGGTTCTTCTGATTACGGGAGTTTATTTCAGTTCCTACCCCCAAGGATTCTTCACCGAGCAAAGTATCTGGAAACCTTTGGCATGGAGCTGCACTAACAGTTATGATCTTTTCCATGTATTGGGAGCTTTTTGCATCCTGTTTGTCATCTGTTTCGATAGAAATTTCATACGTTTCTTTTCAATCAAACCCTTCTTGTATCTTGGAAAGATCTCCTTTTCCTTCTATTTACTGCATTTGGCTGTCATGTGCTCACTGGGATGTTTCATTTTTCTACAATTATGGAAACCGGGAACCTATTTCGTTCCCTTTTTGATTTCATTCCTTGCATCCATGGCTGTGTCTTTTCTCGTCTCGCATTTCTACTATCAATTTGTCGATAAAGCCGGCATTCGGTTCTCTGAGAAAATGGGGAGATTCATTACAAAAGGTGATGGTACAGAATAAAAAAATCCCGGTCGAATTTTCGTCAACCGGGCATTGCAGTAGTAATTTAGACTGTGGTGTCTATGCGCCTTCGCTGTAGCTTCAGCGTAAGCGTTGGGGTTCTTGTTTTGTAATAAATCAATCAACTCCCACTTTCTCTATCTATGACGGAGAAATATTATAAAACGTTGTTTAATCGTTTGTGAAATAAATTGCTGCAAAACCACATCTTGCTCAATATCAATCATCCGCTCGATCAAAAACGAAATTTTTTAACAGTTTCCTATCTTATCACGTATATCAATCCAACTAAATCTTTCAGATTCCGAATTTATAATCGTTTTGACGTCCACTAAGTAAAAACAAATTTTGCCAGTTGAATCAATCGTAGAATATTATTCCTTATTTTCATGAAATACAATTTACATATTCTGTTTTATACCCGTTTGGCAACTCAAACCAGAATATTTTTCTAAAACAAAAGCTATGTCTGCATTGGATTCCATTGATCAACAAATCATTACACTGCTCCAATCGAACGGAAAGATGAATAATAAAGAAGTGGCCAATAAAATCGGATTATCGGTCACTCCGACCTTCGAGCGGATCAAGCGCCTGGAACGCGTTGGTGTCATTCAAGGATATACCGCGCTTATCAATCGAAAGGCAATCGGGAAAGATCTGAAAGTGGTTTGTCAGGTGAGCTTGAAAAGTCATGAAAAGGAAGGAATTGACGTGTTTGAAAATGCCATCAAGGAATTACCGGAAGTGAGTCATGCCTATCATGTGGCAGGTGCAACGGATTACATGCTAACGATTGAAGTGGCGAATATGGAAGTGTACCAGGATTTCCTGAAGAACCAGCTGGCACGCATTCCGCATATCGGGCAGGTGAACAGTAGCTTCGTCATGTCTGAGTTGAAGTAACAGACTCGCCACGAATTCACAAATTTCAGCTCGGCTAACGCGCTCGCTTATTTTTGTTTATTTGAACTATTTTAACGCTTTTCCAATTTTTTGAAATGAACTTTTTTGCTATCTTAAAGTAAATGAAGCAATTAGTATTAAAAAGTGAAGCCTATGAAATTATAGGTTTATGCATGGAAGTCCATCAAAATTTAGGGCATGGTTTCTCCGAAATAGTTTATAAAGACGCTTTGGAATATGAGTTCAAACGAGAGAAAATCCAATTCACTCGAGAACAGGAATTCAAGGTTCATTATAAGGACATTATTCTACCTCATCATTTTTACGCGGATTTCGTCGTTTTTGATTCCATTATTCTGGAGGTAAAATCTACCGCCCAACTTACAAGATCTCATTTTGCACAAGTCATTAACTATCTCGCAGTTTCTGATCTGCCACTTGGATTATTGGTTAATTTCAATGAAGACAGTCTAAAATACAAACGGTTTGTACTTTAAAAAAGTGCAACTTACATTACGAAATGGATATTTAGCGAGCGCGTTAGCCGAGCAAAGGATTCGTAAATTCGTGGCCAAACCCTTTTGAAACTCAGAATTAACGTTAAAAGATCTCCCCTATCTTCAGCAAACTCGATTTTTTGGTTAAATTTATTAAGAACACATAAAACAAAATATCATGTCAAGTAGCACAGGAAATATTATTATCGCACTTCTAGCAGGTGCAGTAATCGGAGCAGGAGTCGGAATTTTGTTAGCCCCGGATAAAGGATCCGCAACCCGTCAAAAGTTAAAAGACAATTTGGGTAAGGGGAAAGATGGTTTATTGGATAAATATCACGAATTAGCTGAATTGTTGCATCGTAAAGCAGAAAATGCAGGTGAAGACATCAGTGAATTTCTGGATAACGCCATTTCAAGTGGAATCCATGAAAAAGATGAATTGATCTCACTTTTAGAAGACAAATTGGAACTTTTGAAAAAAGGAGCTAAAAAAGCCGCCGCAACAGCTAAATAAGATGGCATTTGAAGAATTAAAAGAGAGCACTCAGCAGATTCAAGAAGAAACGAAGGCTTATGTAGAAAGTACTGTTCAATACTACAAACTGTGGGGATTTCAATTTGTTATGAAATCAACCAGGATGATAGTCCGGTTTCTTCTGCTTGGTTTCTTCTTGATGATTGCTCTCCTTTTTGGATCCGTTGCAGCAGCATTGGCTATCGGAAACGCAATTGACAGTATCGCTCTAGGTTTCCTTATCGTTGCCGGAGCTTACTTCGTATTGATTATCTTAATCAGTTTTCTACGCCTCAAATTTGTCGAGCGACGATTTGTGCGCGGATTTTCTAAACTATTCTTCGATAACTGATGGAAAAAAAACCAAGAATCTATTCTTCTTTTGAAGAGATTGAGCTGGATTTGAAAATCCTCAAGCTCGAGCGTGAAATTCATGCGCAGAAGATAAAAATGGGCTTCGAAAAGACCGGTGAAAACCTGCGACCGATGAATTTACTCCGGGAGTATATCGGAGAAGGAAATGGCACAACTCTTTCCATGATAGAACAAATTGTCAAGTTTATTTTGCAGTTTGCACTAAAGAAGTCAGAGGAAAAAGAATAAGAAGTAACTTCGGAGTACCAAATTCATTCCATGAAAAAAGTATTCTTTCTCGACACTGTTCACCCGATTCTTTCCGAAAGACTCATTCAAAGTGGTGAATACGAATGTATTGAAGCCCACAACTGGACAAGAGAGCAATGTGAAACCCAATTGAAGGATGCTCACGGACTTGTCATTCGCTCCCGTTTCACACTAGATGAATCCTTTTTACAATTCACTCCGACCCTTGGGTTCATAGCTCGTTCAGGAGCAGGAATGGAAAATATTGATGAGGCTTATTGCGAAAAACGCGGAATCAAGCTTTACAATGCACCTGAAGGAAATCGGAATGCCGTTGGTGAGCATGCATTGGGAATGCTATTGTGCATGATGAATAAAATTCATACGGCAAATCGGGATGTTAAGAACGGAATCTGGGATCGCGAAGGTAACAGAGGAGTGGAACTGGATGGAAAAACTGTCGGAATCATCGGATTTGGTAACAATGGAAAAGCATTTGCAAAGAAACTACGCGGTTTTGATATCACGCTTTTAGCTTACGATAAATACAAGACCGGTTTCGGAGATGATTTTGTCATTGAAGCAACGCTGGAAGCAGTTCTCCGAAAATCAGATGTCATCTCTTTTCATATCCCACAAAATGAAGAAACCATCCATTTTGCAAACCAGGAATTTTTCGATGGACTCGGAAAATCAATCTATTTACTGAATTTATCGAGAGGAAAAATAGTTGAAACTAATTCTTTAATTCAATCTATTCAAAAAGGGACAACCAAAGCAGCCGGACTAGACGTGAATGAATTTGAAAAAAAATCGTTCGAAAATTTCTTTGAAAGTTCACACAATGAAGAATTGAAGTTCCTATTGGAATCAGATAAGATCCTGCTTACTCCTCATGTTGGTGGTTGGTCAGAAGAAAGCTACTATAAACTTAGTTCTGTTTTGGCTGATAAAATTCTGGATATCGAAGAACAATAAATTTCAATCAATTGAATATCTTAATAATACATGTATTATTATCAAGTGTCACTTTAATAATTAAAACTTGATTATCCGAAAGTTTATAAACTTCTAACTGATTTATTAGTTTGTTTTTCAAAATTGTTCTTCCGGCTAAATCAATGACTTCAAATTCGGCTTCCCGTCCATCCTTCACTTTCAAGATACCGGTCTTCCATTCGAGAAAGGAATCTTCATTCAGATCGATCAATCCATTGACAGTTGATGTAACGATGAATTCATAGCTGATTGTCTGAACAAAAGAAGGATTCTCCGGATCATAAACATCAAAGTAGCAAATTCCATGTCCGGGAGTTCCATTCAAAACAGCTCCAATGATCAATTTCTTAGCAAAAGCTTGATTGGCCAACAATTCAAAATCGGCACTATCGCCTACCTGAACATTGGAATACGAATTGGTCTGATCATCCATCAAAATTTCCCATTCCACAGGAACATTATCAAAATGCGTCGCTTTCCACCTAAGTGAAGTATCAACGGATAAATCGGAGAACACCTCAATGTACCAATGAGCCGGAGATTGGTTGGTGGTCTTCACAATTAAGGCTGAGGTATCCGACACGTGGAATGTCTGCCCCAAAGATTGAAAGCCGACAAAACAAGCAATTAGAAACAAAGCCTTTCTCATAAAATTCGTTTTAACTAGTTAACAAGCGTACATCTTGTTTCATTTTGAACCGTCATCCCTCCGAAACTAAAACTTCCTTCGCTATTCATGTCTTCACATTTTTTCTTTGCCTTGGCTTTGGTCTCTTTATACGGAGTGATATTGGTCGTCTGTTTTTCTCCATTTGTGTAGTAATCGCAAGAGCAATCGTGATTCTTTTTGCAGGAAATCAAAACTGTCACAAACAAGCATCCAAAAAATACTTTTTTCATAGGTAGTATGTTATCAATAAGACAAATGTATCATTATTGTCAGATTTGAAAGCACCGCTCAAAAAAAGGGAATCAAAATCCGGACTCTCATTCCTTGTCCAAAGAGCTGTTTTTCAAATCGTAAAAACAAGAAATGCATTTTCAAGCAATAAATACTTCAGTTCGTATCCGGTCGATTCAAAAGTAAGAACCAGCGTATCACTTGAAATGCCCGAAACACTGACATCTTCTTTCAAATCTCGGAGTTCACCGGATTTCAATTTATAGAAAGCCTCCTTCGCCCCCCAGATCAAATGAAGCGCTGTCTCATCCTCAGAAAAGGAACGTTCATTTTCATTTCGAAAGTAATCCTGACCTTCCTTCAATCGGGATGATTGCGTTTGGATATCGATTCCCACAGGTTCGACTCCAATGATGACAGCAAACCAGCCTTTCGCGTGGGAGATCGACAGGAATAATTCGGGTTTATCCTTCAAATAGGGTTGTCCGCTTTCCTTGTAAAGAATCTCGTCCTCACCGTAGCCAAGTTCCTGAAGCAAGGTCCTGATGCCGCCTTTTTCAATTGCACGCTTATTCACGCCACTTGAAATCAACTGATCATAGTCTTCCTGCTTGAAATAAGCGACGGTAGAATTCGGATTGTTAATTATACTTATCATAGCTGAGCGTACTTGAAATGTGGGAGGATTCCCCTCAAAAATAACTTATATTTGTACTCAATTATTCAATGCCCGTGATCAAAACCATTTTAAAATACCTATTCCGTCTCATTTGGATTCCAACCGAGTTACTTTTTGCATTCATTTTCGTATTATTTACGATCGTTCTCTTCAATGCCCAAATTGACACACCTGAAGTTCCAACTATTCATGTTGGTGAACGAAAACAAGTTGGAAAAGATCATTACGTATTAGGCAATTCATACCTGAAGAAAAACGAATTCGGTATTTGGGAAATGTACCTGGAAGGCGAACCCTATGAACGAGGTGTCATTTATGGGAAACTTGCCAAGGAATTGGTACAGGAACAAGAAGATATTTTTGTCGGTCAAATCAATAATTTCCTTCCCAATAAGCTTTGGAGACACCTCATCAAGTTGATGGTCGGTTTCTTCAACAGTGATTTGCCGGAGAATATTCCGCTTGAAAACCAACAGGAGATTTATGGTATTTCACTGGCATTTTCCGATCGATACGATTACATTGCCTCAAAATATACCCGCATCCTGAATTATCATGCAGCTCACGACATCGGTCATGCACTGAACGATTACAGCGTAGTCGGTTGTACGTCGTTTGTGGTGAAAGGGGAAAAAAGTGAGAATCAGCAGTTGCTGGTGGGAAGAAACTTTGACTTTTATGTGGGTGACGATTTTGCGAAAAACAAGTTGATCATTTTTGTCAATCCAAGCAAGGGATACAAGTTCACTTCTTATTCCTGGGCCGGATTCACCGGTGTTGCTTCCGGGATGAACGAAAAAGGGTTGACAGTTACTATCAACGCGTCGAAATCCGATTTGCCGACCAGCTCAAAAATGCCCATTTCGCTTTTGGCCCGTGAAATTCTGCAATATGCCAAAAACATCGATGAAGCGGTAGCAATCGCCAAAAAACGGAACACCTTTGTTTCTGAAACATTGATGGTTTCATCTGCTGCAGATGGAAAGGCGGTATTGATTGAAAAATCCCCTAAAAAAATGGGCGTTTATGAAAGTAAAACGGACGTCCTGGTCTGCGCCAATCATTACCAATCGGAACGATTCAAAAAAGACAATATAAACATCAAAAATATTTCCCAAAGCGATTCGAAGTACCGTTTCGAGCGGATGAACCAGTTGCTTGGAAAATCCAAGGCATTGAACCCGGTAATTGCAGCTACTATTCTCCGGAATCAAACTGGTTGGGATGGCGACACTTTAGGAATGGGAAATCCAAGAGCATTGAATCAATTGCAAGCACATCACAGTGTCGTGATGCAACCGGAAAGCAGGTTGTACTTCATTTCAAGTTCCGATTATCAATTAGGTACTTTCCTTGGCTATGACCTAACAAAGACATTCCGGACAAAGCATATCCAATTGGTGGATTCAATTCCACAAGATGCCTTTGTCACTTCGGTAGCTTACCAAAAATTCAAAGCCTTCAAAACCGTTAAACAACAAATCAGTGCTTACCTGATGTTTGACAAGGAATTGAATCTTTCCCAAAAGCAGATTGCGGATTTCATTTCAAACAATTCAGAATCATACGTGACATACGAGCAATTAGGAAAGTATTTCCAGAAGAAAAAACAACCCAAAAAAGCCATTTCCAACTTCGAAATCGCACTTACCAAGCGGGTTGCTTCCCCTCAGATTGAAGAAGAATTGCGAAATTTGATCAAAGACTGTCGAAAAAATGGAAAATAGCAAAGCACTTGAGCAATTGGTTGACACCATTCAATATGCCGTAAAGCATGCTCCATTTTACCAAAAACACTTCGCAAAACATTCGTTGGAACAATTGAATTGGGAAACTTTCCGGACTCTTCCATTTACTACAAAAGAGGATTTATCGCAAAGTAACCGCGATTTTCTGTGCGTTCCTTCCGATCAGATTGCTGAATACGTCACAACATCCGGCACTTCAGGAAAACCGGTAACTCTATATCTGACAAAACAAGATTTACTTCGATTAGCCAAAAACGAAAAGGAATCGTTTGAATTGACGGGCGCCAAATCCGGAGATCTGTTTCAGCTCATGACTACGATTGACAAGCAGTTCATGGCCGGATTGGCTTATTATTTAGGGGTTCAGGAGTTAAATGCAGGAATGATTCGCATTGGTCCGGGAGTTCCGGCATTGCAGTGGAATTCGATCCTGGAAAACAAACCGACTATCCTTATTGCCGTACCAAGCTTCTTGATTACGCTTATCGATTACGCCAAGCAGAACGGCATCGATGTGAACCAGACTTCCGTTCGTTCCGCGATTTGTATCGGTGAACCGATCCGTGAAGATGACCTGTCTGAAAATGTGTTGGCAAAACGCATTCATGCGGATTGGAATATCGAATTATTCTCTACCTATGCTTCTACGGAAATGGGCGCTGCTTTTACGGAATGTCAAGCGCATCAAGGTGGACATTTGAACGAAGACCTGATTTACCTGGAGGTTCTGGACGAAGAAGGAAACGAACTCGCACATGGCGAAAAAGGTGAAATTGTCATCAGTACATTGGGAACGGAAGGAACTCCGCTGATCCGTTATAAAACAGGTGATGTTGCACGTATTTACAGAGAACCCTGTAGCTGTGGAAGAACTTCTCCACGCGTCGGACCTATTTTAGGTCGGAAGAACCAAATGATTAAATTCAAAGGAACCACTATTTTTCCACCTTCAATTTACGAGATTTTTGACAGCAGATCAGAAATCACCTGTTACAAGATCGAAGTTGCGAAAGATTATTTAGGTCACGATACCATTACCATCCTGCTGGAAAACCGGATAGAACATTCACCGGTTATGAACCAGATCATTGAAGATTGCAAAGCGAAATTGCGGGTTGTTCCCCATTTTGTGTTTTTGGAAACCGACTATTTGAGAAGTCAGGTGTTTAAGAATCACATGCGCAAACCGGAGAAAATTATTTTCAAATAAAAAAGTCGGGGCGGAAAATTTTCCGCCCCGACTTTTTGACTTTTTTATTTATTACATCTTCACAATGTGAGCAATGGCATTCACCAAGGTGCTGTGTTTCTTAACGAACGGATTTGTTTCATCCCAAACATATCCCGCCAAAACAGAACAAATTTGTTGTCGGATTGTTTCATCCACTTTTTCACTGAAGAAAATATCTCCTAAGGTTCCTTCGTACCAAGCTAATACATAAGTTCTGAACACATCAATTCCTTTTTTCAGGACAACGCTGTATTCATTCTCCCAATCCACTTCTCCTCCATTCAATTGCTTAGCAACCAATGTAGCAGCCTTATAACCGGAAGAAATTGCCAATGTCACTCCTGAACTGAAGATCGGATCCAGGAATTCCGTGCTATTTCCACACAAGACATATCCTTCCCCGTACACTTGTTTCACGGAAACGGCATAGTTGAGAATCGTGCGTGGTTCGAACATGAATTCCACACCATCGTATCGACCGTTTAATCCGGGAAATTCAGCCACTTTCTGCTTGAACAACTTTCCGCCATCCGCATAGCATTCATCAACGAATTCTTTCTTTCCGACAATTCCAACAGAAGCCGTACCATCCGAAAAAGGAATAGACCAGATCCACGCAGTATTGTCGTTAAATGCATGAACAAAAATATTTCTTCCGTCTTCCGGAGTTCTTCTGGTATCATCCAAGTGAGCAAAAACAGCTCCACGTGGCGGAGTTGAAACAGGGACTTCCAAATTAAACATTTGAGGAAGTACACGTCCATATCCACTTGCATCCATTACGAAACGGCAGTGAACTTCATGAATATCACCGTTTGCATCGCGATAAGTAACGACTTGTTTGGTAGCAGACGTTTTCACATCTGTCACCTCAGCCTGAAACTCCACTTCAGCGCCTTGTTTCTCAACCTCCTTGATCAAAGTATGGTCAAAATCAGCACGCTTCACTTGAAAAGTATACGACCAACCTTTTGAAAACTGATTTTCAAACAGGAAATCACACCGCTCCCCATCGTGATAAAAACATGCTCCGGTTTTAACCTGGAATTTTAAGGCTTCAACAGCAGGAAGAAGACCTAATTCATCCAAATAATCCATACTGTGGGGTAATAAGCTTTCACCAATGACGAATCTTGGAAACTGCATTTTTTCTAAAACCAAAACCTTTAAGCCCTCTTTAATCAGTTTAGAGGACGCTACAGAACCCGCTGGTCCTGCCCCAATTACTACAACATCAACTTCTTTAGTCATACATTTTGATTTTTTCTACTACTTGCTTATTGTCTACAAAATTAAAAGATGTTACAAGAGCACCAATGGTCGCGCCCAAAATTCCATGAAAAACAATGTTTTGACCGGTTAAAAACAGGTTGGGAATATGGGTTTTTGTATTGATTTGCGTCTTGTGGGTATGCTTGAAATCCTTCTGGATCCCATACATCGAGCCATCGGGTGTCGAAACATAATCCCGATAGGTGATGGGGGAAGAAGAATAAATATTTTTGATCTTTGATCTGATTTCCGGAAAGCGTTCTTCAATGCGCTTCAAAATGCGCTCTTCACAGATCTTTTTGAATTGCTCATAGGACTCTTCCCTGCTTCCTTCTTTTACAATGGTGCGTATGGAGTCTTGCCATGATTTGAACTCATTAAAATCAAGGTAACACATCACTGAGATGGATTCTGCGTATTCTTCCGTATTCTTTGAAACTTGTGCAGATGTAAACGTCATTTGCGGCCAAGCTTCCGAAAAATGAAATTCTTCATTCCAGATCTCATCCGTGTAATAGTCGTAATAATTTGAATTGAAATACCGAAGTGCATTTTCATGAAGTGAAATGTAAATCATGAATGATGCAATGGTATTCGGAAGTGCATTCACCCGATTGGCGTAAGCTGATCTGAATCTGTCCCTTCCAAACAAACGAACTGTTTCTTTGGGATGCAGATTAGAGATTACGAAATCACACTCAAACTCTGACCCGTCTGAACAAATCACGGATCTGATCGTTCCATCCTCCTGATAGTTTGCAGAAACCACTTCCTTTCTTCTCAACACTTCACCTCCATTCTCCGCGATCCTTTTCATCAACAATTTCGCTATCTGGGAACCTCCATTTACAAAACGGTAACTTCCCTTTATGAAACTGTTCAAAATCAGAGCAACAACGTAAAATGGAGTCACTCCTTTCACTCCGGCGTATAAAGGTCCTGATCCCAAAATCGCTTTGATCAAATCTTCATTGCTTGTTAAGGTTGACAAGTGTTCCCAAGCCCCAACTTCCAATATTTCGGTGTGTTCCACATAATTGATCTCTGACTCCAGCTCAATATTGTAAAGCGGAAAGTAGGTACAATAGAGCTGGATCTGATCTGCAATGCGATCTACATCCTCCTGATTTTCAGGGAAACTATTTTTCAGTTCTTGTTTGAAATTCGCATAGCCTATTCCATGATTAACCCTTACTCCATTTGCCAAACGCACGATATCAAAGGCATGGGCATCCAATCGCTTCATTTCCAAATCATCAAATATTTCCAAATACTTGAAAATTTGATACAAGTTTTCTCCCTTATCCAATCCGCCAACATAATGGACACCGGTATCAAAGATCTTCTTATCACGACTGAAAACCTGCAATGAACCGCCAATCTGATGATTTTTCTCCAGAACCTGAACATGATAGCCGTGCTTAGCCAATATCAAGCCGCTTACCAAGCCGCCGATTCCACTACCAATCACCACTATTTTTTGTCCGGAGTTCAACTTATTGTCTTTTAAGGATCATCAATACATTGGAGGTCTTGGATGAATGCTCGATCAATTCGAATCCAAGTCCATTATCCGTAGCGAAACGTTCAATTTCTTTTGCAGACAAAAATGATAGCTCATTGGTTGTCTTGTTAAACTTAAACCATTTCGTGGAAAGAATCTCTGTTAACTTGGTGTTTTTCAATCTATCCTGAAATTCAATGATTCCATCTCGGATAACGATAATTCCATCCTTACCCAATTTTTGGTTCACTTTCTCCAATAAATCCAACTGCTCTTTCGGACGCAAATAATGGATTACATCATTAAAGAAGTAGACATCCGCTTCCGGTAATTCCCATTCGCGAATATCTGCAGTTTGGAAACTTAATCCATCAGACTTCTTGATACAATGATTTGCCACAGCTACCTTATCCTCGTCATAGTCCATTCCAACAATTTCCCTGGACGAATCGAAATAATTCAGGAAAACGGAAAGGTATCCATAACCACATCCCACATCCACAATGCGCTTTTTATCCCCGATCAACCGATTATAGAAATCGAAGTTCTTCCGCTCCATCATCCACTTAACCCGGACGTACCATTCCAAAATCGGACCCTTCAACAAGTAATTTTCAAGTACTTTTCGTGTATAGAAAGACGTATCCGCATATTCCTTTCTGAACTCCTGCATTCCTTCGCGCATGATCCTTACTGCACGCTTAGAAAATTCACTATACGATTCCCCTTCCAGAGAAACCAATCGGTCCAATGGTTTTATCAGGATCTGACCTTGATTAATAATCAGGTCGTTCTTCGGATTGACTTCGTGATTTCCAAGAATCAATAAGGGTTGAATCGGGATATTCAATTCCTTGGAAATATAGAAAGCTCCTTTGTGAAAGCGTTTGATTTCTCCGTCAGCACTTCGTGTACCTTCCGGAAAGATTACGATTGAATAACCTTGTTCGATGCGACTCTTGATTTCATCCAAATTTCCTTCGGCACCTTCTTCAGCGAACAGATAACCACCATAACGAATAAAAGGAGCAAAAATCGGAGAGTTATAAACCCACTTCTTCACCATGATAATCGTTTTCGGATGCAACATCAAAACCACGAGAATGTCCAGGAACGAAGTGTGATTCGGAATGATGACACTTGGGTTCTTGTAATCCAACTTATGGGCATCAACTACTTTTTTCTTTACATGAATCCCTGCATAGAGTGTTGATTTAGCCAATTTGGAAATACAAAAGTTCAGAATATTTCGTTTATGAATTCGTTTTATCGGTGTTGGAATCAGGATGAAAATCAACAGGATATTCAGGATCAGACTTCCGACAAAGAAATAGAAAAACAAGAGGAGACTGTAAATGAAATAGAAAAAGGTGATCGGTCCGCGCCCTTTCTTCAATCGATTCAATACAAAGAAATTGTAAACACGTGGCTGAACATAGAGTGTGATGAGCATAATGGATCCGATTCCGATCACACTGATCGCTCCAATGGAATGAATAGCAGGATGTTTGGCAAAAATAAGAACTCCGGTTCCGATTATGGTCGCTATTCCGGAAAGGATGATTCCGGATTGTGTCGATTTCAGTGAATTCTCGCCTGTCCGGGCTTGCTGGATCAATCCATCGGTGGTGAAGATGCTGAAATCATCCCCTAATCCAAAGATGAAGGTCGCAACAATGATATTGATGAAATTGAACGGAATATCGAAGATACTTGCTATTCCCAAAATCCAGATCCAGCCTAAAACCATAGGGAAAAAGGCAAATAAGGTCAATTCGATCCTTCCGTAGATAACCAACAATGAAAAGAACACAAGTAACGATGAAAATAAGAACAGGTAATCGAAATCCTGTTTTACCACGTTCAACATGGATTTGGCCATCTCTGAAATATCGAGCACAAATACACCATCTATTTTCGCCAATTGTTCCTTGACAAGATCCTGTTTGTCTTTCTTTACCGTAATGGAGGTGACATAGGTATGTAAGCCCCGATCTTCGGAAACAAACTTGTTAAGACCTATTTCACCTACCAATTCCTCCCCTTCCTGTTTGTCAAAAGAAGGATTTTTAATGGATTCAAAAAAGGATCCAAAACCGTTAGCATTCAATCCGGATGCAGGTGCAAGTCGTCTGATCTCCTCTTCCACCTTTGGATTGGATTTCCAAAATAGTACCCATTTATCTTCCGATTGCTTCAAAGTATGATTCGAAGGCAGGTAGGGCGACAAGGAAATAAATTCAGAAATTCCGTATTGCCCCCTGGTTGAAACAAAAGTTTCATAAACTGCATCATTTTGATAGCGCGCATCCTCCTTGGTTGGAGCAGACGAAAAAACAAATAGTTTCTTATCCGTATTGGGATTGATTCCCGTATAAAATTTCTCCTTTTTCTTCAATTCCGGTGTGTGGAATGACAAGTTGTTCATATCCGAATCGAAATTCACTCCCGAAGACTTGTACAAGAAAACCAAAGAAATCAAAGAAATCAGCAAGAAGGAGACGCGAACGAACGATTTGTTTAGTTTAAACCTATTTTTATAGTTTCTGTTTTCGTTGATCCGGATATTCAATCGTTCAATGAGAACCGGAAGAAATAACAAGGTGAAAATAACCGATCCTGATAAGGTACAAAGCGCTATCAACCCGAAATTCTGAAGTACCACCGAATTGGTGAAAAGTAAGGCAGATAGTGCAGCAATGGTTGTGAAACTTCCCAAAGTCATGGGAGAACTAATCTCTTTTACCGTTTTCACAACACTTCCCAAGTGTTTCAGATGCGTGAAAAAATGGAAGGAATAATCCAGTACGATTCCCAATAGGACAGAAGAAGTAGCTAGTGAAATAGCGGAAATCTCCGGATGAAGATATCCAACCAGTCCTGCTCCGCTCAAGATTCCAAAAAATCCGGGCAACAGAAAATAAAAAGGTGCGAGAATACTTCTATAATAGAAAACGAGTAATAACAGAATTGCGGAAATACTGATAATGGATGTGAGGAATGCATCGAATTTGACTTGCCTGGCATTCTCAACCGCAATTTGGAAGGTTCCGAAATAATCAAAGTCCAATCCCTTCTTCTCTGCCTTGACTTTTTTGAATTTCTCCAATCGGTTGGCAAATGCTTCCAACTTCTTTGTATCCTTTTGGTTCAGATTAATGGTTCCGAAGAAAAAGACATACTGTTCATCCCGCGAATAAACCACTCCATCCTTTACAACATAATTAGTGGAATCGGTGTTTGGATTGAGTTGTTTCAATTGTCCATAAAACAATCCCAATGGATCATTTGCAGCCAATTTGCTTATGAAAAAAGCATTTGGACCAGTTAGCAATTTGGAAGTGCGTTTTAATCCTTTCTCAATGGAATCCGGTTGCAGCTTTGTTTGAATCTGCCTGTAATCCTCTTTCGTTAGATTGCGAAGAGAACTTTTTTGGAGAAATGCGATTAAAGCTCCTTCATCCACTGACTTTGCAACTTCAATGTCCTTGAGTTCATTAGAAAACTGCGATTCCAGGTCGGATTTGAGCGATTCTAATTCCTGTAGGGTAACTTCCTCGTCTTCCTGCGCTTTTATAGAGAAAACAACTTGTTTGTTCAGTTTGTTCTTTTGAACGATATCATTGAACTTCTTAAATTCCTTTCCTTGTGGGAAGATGGCGTATAAATCCTCATTGATCCTTAGTTTGGAAACACCAAAAAGTAAAAAAGCGACCACAAGCGTGAAACTTCCCCAAAAAACAAGTCTTTTTTTAAGAAAAAATTCAACTATACGAGCGCAAATTTGACCGATCATTTGTGTTAGTTTCAGGAAGAGGAGAAATATTAGTTGGCAAAACTACAAAAATATCTCATTTAGTAAGTTTTACGCTGTTCTTGTATGCGTTCAATAGTCGTTTGAATTTGGATTTATCCCATTTCTTCAAAATAATCAAGGAAGCATTGAATGCTGTTTTAACTGCAATCGGCACTCCACCACCCAATTCTGCCCACTGACCTCCGATAATCAGATTTTTAACAGGGGTCCGGTAATGAGCAATCTTACTTTGCATATTCTTTTTACCTGGTCTGGTTCCCATCATCGAACCATTTTTATTTCCGGTATACCGATGATAAGTGATGGGCGTAGCCACTTCGTAGAATAAAATGTGCTCACGCAAATTCAATCCCATCTTGGATTCCACCCGCTCAAAAATGATTTGGGCAAAGTCTTCTTTCAATTTTTTATAGGCATCCGTTCGCACGAATTCCCCTTTTGCATTCTTTTCAGTCTGCCAATGGTCCATGTAATCTATCCAAGCCGGAACATACAGGGTGATTGTTCCTTTTCCTTCCGGAGCGAGCGTATGATCCCTTACCGTTGGTGCCAGAACAGAAATTGCAGATTTATGCGGATCCCCTGAACTGTGTTCATCCCGTGTACTGGATTCTTCACAAACCAATGTCAATTCATGTCCAAATCCCAAACTTTCAGCCGTACAATTCAATGCCACGGAAATCGTAACCGAAGAACTATACATGTCGGAATCATTGAGCGTTTCAAAAAATTTCGGCGGAACCAGATGCTGCGGAACCAATTTCCGATAGAGAAAATCCACATCGCAAGCTGCTATCACATAGTTTGTCTTAACCTGGTATTCTTTCGCCCTGTTTTTATAGCGAACGCCCGTTATCTGGTCATTGTCAAAATCAAATCCAACCACCTCCGAACTCAAACGGATCTCGCAATTATCCGCGTCAATTTGCTTTTCCAACCAAGCAGGAATTACCTGACTTCCCCCAATGGGCGGATTTTGGTAATCGGAATTATAAGCCCAGGCAATCGGAAAGATACAAGACAATAAATCGCGCTCCGTACAAAACAGCTCCTGCAGATCCGGATCTTTGAAAAATTTGCTCAGTCCTTTTTTTACATCCCCTCCACCTACTGCATATGGAATCAATGGATAAATAATCCCAAGTTGTTTCATGCGAAAGAATGGAATTTCCAGCGGAGATTTTGTTTCAACCGATTGAAAAAATTCTGGAAAACGCAAAGAAACTTTAGCAATTCGACGGGCAACTTTGAAAAATCGCTCAATTCCTGCTTTTTCATGCGGAAAATCACTAATCAACTGATCTCTCAATTCATCCGGGTTATTGGTAAGCAAGTAATCATGATTGGTGGAGATATGACGTTGAATGCGTTTCATCAGTTGAGGTTTCGGATAATCCTCCCCCAATAGTTTGAAAACACGGGTCACCGTTCCTTCTTCATTGTATTGATTCAACCAATGAATTGCCGTATCAAAAACAAAATCCTTTCGCTCAAATCCTTGTAAATAACCACCAATCAGGTAGTGTTTTTCAAGCACAAGCACTTTCATTCCCGATCTGGAGAGCAATGCAGCAGAAAGTAAACCACTTACTCCCGAACCAATAATTACAACGTCAAATTCTTCGTTCATTCGGCGTCAAAATTAACGAAATACCCCTTTCGAACCGTCGAAGTTTTTGATTTTAGTAAACTTACGTGAACTAAGATTTAACAAGCAAGTAAGAAACTATTTTTTTTTCTAACTTTGCCGCCACATTTTAAGTAACTAATCGAACGAAAAGTAACTAAACCCAAACTTCGATATTGATTTAGCCCATGAAAGCATTAAACTCATTATACGAGGCACAGAAAATCGCCTTTAGTCCGTTTGTATTTCAAACAGTTTATACCATGTCAAGTCTCGGAATCATGGACGAGTTGTACGAAGAGCGCGATGGTTTAACGATTGAAGAAATTGCTAAACGCAAGAATGTGAGTGAATACGGTGTCCGTGTGCTGGTTGAGATGGCGAAAATTGCCGACATACTTGAATTGAACGGAGACAAATACACCCTTTCAAAAATTGGTTACTTCCTGACCAGAGACGAAATGACGAAAGTAAACATGATGTTTACTCAGGACATTTGTTATAAGGGCTTATTTCATTTGAAAGATTCCATCCTGAATGGTAAACCGGAAGGATTGAAAGAAATCGGTCCCTGGAAGACGATTTACGAAGGATTATCCATTCTACCGGAACAATTGAAGAAATCCTGGTTTGAATTTGATCACCATTATTCAGACAATTCGTTTGGTGAAGCTTTGAAGATCATTTTCCAGCACAATCCCAAACATATTTACGATATCGGTGGAAACACCGGAAAATGGGCAATCGCGAGCACCAAACACGATCCGAATGTACGTGTAAGTATTTTTGATTTACCTGTTCAACTGAATGTTGCCAAAGCAAATATCGACGCAATAGCAGAAATCAAGGATCGCGTGGATTATAATGAGCGCGACATGCTTGACCCGAATTCAGAAATCCCGACCGGGGCGGATGTCTATTGGATGAGCCAGTTCCTGGATTGCTTCAGCGAAAAAGAAATTGAAGCAATCTTGTTGAAGATCAAGAAAAATATGAAACCGGATTCAACGATTTTCATCATGGAAACATTCATTGATGATCAACGTTTCCCGGCAGCGGAGTTCAGTTTGATTGCTACTTCGTTGTACTTTACTGCAATTGCAAACGGAAACAGTAAAATGTATTCGTCTTCTGCCATGAAATACATCGTTGAGAAAGCTGGTTTCGAAACGGTTCAGGAGCACCGTCTTCACATGGATCGTTTTCATACTATTCTTGAAGTTAAATTACCGAAATAAGTCACTCTCCACTTACTAAAATCCATGAACAAACTCGATTTAAAACAAATAGAAGCTTTTAGCCTTGAAAAAAAGGAATACGTGATTTCTGACGATGTTCGTAAGGAATTGGAAAGATCCTTTTCATTTCTTCAGGAATTTTCAAGTGATAAGATCATCTACGGGATCAATACCGGATTCGGGCCAATGGCACAATTCAAAATCGATGAGGATAAACTCAATCAACTTCAGTACAACCTGATCAGAAGTCACTCTTCCGGAACAGGAAATGTATTGGATGCTGAATCCGCACGCGCAGTTGTGCTTTCCCGATTGACGAACTTCATGCAGGGAAATTCCGGAATCAGCTATGGAGTGATCGAAAAACTGGTTCAGTTCCTGAACCACGATATCATTCCGGAAATTTACGAACACGGTGGAGTTGGAGCTAGTGGTGATTTGGTTCAATTGGCGCATTTGGCCTTGAACCTGATCGGAGAAGGATATGTATACATCGATGGTGTTCGCCGAAAAACAGCAGAAGTTTTAGCTGAAAAGAACATCACTCCTTTAAAAGTGAAATTAAGAGACGGATTGGGTCTGATGAATGGAACTTCCTGTATGTCAGGAATCGGTTCTGTCAACCTGATCTATTCATACCGCCTGCTGGATTGGGCAATTGCCGCTTCAACGATGATTAATGAAATCGTGGAAGCATACGATGATTCGTTCTCCGTGGGATTAAACGAGGTAAAACTTCACGCCGGTCAGCAGGAAATTGCAAAATCCATGCGTGAATTCCTGAAAGACAGCGCCTTGATCCGCAAACGCGAAGAGCTTTTCTCAGACGATAAAGTGGCTGAGACAACCGAATTCAAGAAGAAAATTCAGGAATATTATTCGATACGTTGCATTCCGCAAATTCTTGGACCTGTTAAGGACACCTTGGATTTCGCAAAAGCGATTGTGGAGAACGAGATCAATTCCACTAACGACAACCCGGTAGTGAGCCTGGAACGTGAAAATGTATTTCATGGAGGAAACTTCCACGGAGATTACATTTCATTGGAAATGGATAAGATCAAATTGGTCATCACGAAACTGACGATGTTGGCGGAAAGACAATTGAACTTCCTTCTGAACAGCAAGATCAATGGGATTTTCCCTCCATTTCTGAACACACAAACCTTAGGTTTGAACTTCGGAATCCAGGGAATGCAATTTACGGCAACTTCCACTACAGCAGAAAGTCAGATGCTTTCGAATTCCATGTACGTGCACAGTATATCCAACAACAACGACAATCAGGATATTGTGAGTATGGGAACAAACAGTGCAGTAATGGCTAAGAAAGTAATCGAGAATGGTTTCCAGGTAATGGCAATACATATGATGTCGGTATGTCAGGCTATTGATTTACTCGATGAAACCAAGAGAAACAAACTTTCTTCGAAAACGAAAGAAATTTATACCCAAATTCGTGCGGTATCCCCAACAATTAATGAGGACATTCCACAATTTGAAGCTATCCGAAACATTACAAACACCCTTAAGAAAACAACTCTTAACCTATGAAATGTGCTCTAGTGACAGGTGCATCCAGAGGAATTGGACGTGCAATCGCTCTCCAATTATCTCAGGACTTAAACCTACATATTTTAATTAACTACGCTTCCAACACTGCTGCCGCTGAAGAAACACTTCGTTTGATTCAGGAAGCCGGAGGAACAGGCGAATTATTGCATTTTGATGTAAAAGACGGCGCTGCTGTGAAGGCTGCCGTTGAAAACTGGTATGCAAACAATGCAGAAGGCATCATTCACGTTTTGGTGAACAATGCAGGAATCACAAAAGACAACCTGTTTCCATGGGTGACAGAGGAAGATTGGGATTCAGTTTTGAACACTTCTTTGAAAGGGATGTATAACTGCACACAAGCAATTATCCAACGTATGTTGAGACAACGAAGTGGTCGTATCATCAATATCGCTTCTTTAAGTGGATTAAAGGGTGTTCCCGGACAAACCAATTATTCCGCAGCGAAAGGTGGCATGATTGCTGCAACTAAAGCACTTTCTCAGGAAATTGCAAAACGAAACATTACAGTGAATGCAATCGCACCAGGGTTCATTGAGTCAGACATGACTAGTGAACTGGATATGAATGAATTAAAAAGAATGGTTCCGGCAAATCGCTTTGGAAAAGTGGAAGAAGTAGCGTACCTTGCTAGTTTTTTGGCGTCTGAAAAAGCGGCTTATATAACCGGAGAAGTTATTAATATAAACGGGGGAATTTACGCTTAAAATGGAACATCGTGTAGTAATTACCGGAATTGGTGCCTACTCGTGTCTAGGTGAAAACCTGGATACGGTTTTGGAATCTTTGCGACTAGGTCGCAGTGGTGTCATTTACGATGAACAACGTAAAGACTTCGGTTACCGTTCTTGCTTTACAGGAATGGTTGCTGAACCTGATTTGAACCCTTTTCTATCTCGTCGTCAACGCATTGGAATGCACCAGCCTGCCCGTTTTGCTTTTATGTCAACAAAACAGGCGATGGAAGGTTCCGGATTAGATGCGGACTTTTTGGACAAGACAGAAACCGGAATCATCTTTGGAAATGATTCAACTGCAGGTGCTGTGGTTGAAACAGTAGATAAGGTTCGTGCGAAAAAGAACACGACCCTGATCGGAAGTGGTGATATTTTCCAAAACATGAACTCCACTGTAAACATGAACCTTTCAACGATCTATAAATTGAAAGGAATGAACTTTACGATTTCAGCTGCTTGTTCTTCAGGTTCTCATTCCATCGGAATGGGTTATTTGTTAATCAAGCAGGGATTACAGGAACGTGTCGTTTGTGGAGGTGCTCAGGAAATCAATAACTATGCAATGGCAAGTTTTGATGGTCTGGGAGCATTTTCTGTACGGGATGCAGATCCTTCGATGGCAAGCAGACCCTTCGACAGGGATCGTGATGGATTAGTCCCATCAGGTGGCGCTGCAACTGTGATCATTGAATCATTGGAATCGGCTTTGAAAAGAAATGCTCCGATTTACGGAGAAATTGTCGGATTCGGTTTCTCATCAAACGGCGATCATATTTCAAACCCGAACTTCGACGGTCAGTTCAGATCATTGAATATGGCTTTGAAACAAGCGAACCTGACACCAAATGATATTGATTATGTGAATGCCCATGCGACTTCGACTCCAATCGGAGACTCCACGGAAGCGGAAGCAATATTCAATGTACTCGGATCCAAAGTTCCTGTAAGTTCTACCAAAAGTATGACCGGGCACGAATGTTGGATGGCGGGAGCAAGTGAGGTCGTTTATTCCTTGTTAATGATGAATAATGATTTCATTGCACCGAACATTAATTTTGAGAATCCGGATGAACAATCGGAAAAGATTAACATCATTCCAAGTTACAAAGAGCAGAATATTGATTGCTTCTTGTCCAATTCATTTGGCTTTGGAGGAACAAACTCCTCACTGATCATTAAAAAGTATAAAAAATAGAGTTACCTAAACATATGAAAAGAGAAGATATCATTCTTACAACAAAACAGTTTTTATCGGAAGAATTCGAAGTAGATGCTGCATTGATTTTACCGGATAACAATCTGCAACAAACCTTGGATTTGGATAGTTTGGATTACGTGGATTTGGTGGTTGTTATTGAAGAAAACCTAGGCATTAAACCAACTGCTGACGATTTCAAAACAATCGAGACATTCAACGATTTCTACGACTTGGTCGAACAACGTTTGAACGCTTAAGAGTGAATGGAACAAAAATGGGATGGTAAAACCAAAGGCTCACTTTGGGGATATAAATTTTTTATCTACTCAATTCGATTTCTAGGAGTTCGGTTTGCCTACTTTTTTTGCATTGGTGTTTCAGGTTACTTTCTGCTTTTTTCACGAAAACCGAGAAAAGCATTGGTTTCCTTTTACCAAAAAGGATTCCATTACACCAAGTGGCAAGCAATCAGAGCAACTGCTAAAAACCTGTATTTGTTCGGACAAACACTTATTGATCGAATCGCCTTAAAAACACCTCGAAAAAGAATCTTCACCTTTCGTTTCAACAACGAAGAAGCCTTGATCAAAATGAACGAAGCCGGGAAGGGCGGATTCCTTTTTTCAGCTCACGTAGGGAACTGGGAAAATGCCGGAAACTTGCTTGGGGAAAGAATCACGCTGAAAATCAATATCTTGATGCTAGATGCCGAAGTTCAAAAAATCAAAGCTTATTTGGAAGACGCAGCCGGAAAATCACAATATCAGCTGATTCCGATTAAGGATGATCTATCACATCTTATCTTGATACATCAAGCATTGAAACGCAACGAATTGATCGCCTTGCATGCAGACAGGACAACACCCGGTCAGAAGAACTTCAGACTTCCATTTTTAAACGGTTACGCCGAATTTCCGGCAGGACCATTTATTATGGCACATAAATTCAAAGTTCCGCTTACCTTTGTATATGCTGTCAAATCAGGAAGTACACACTATGAATTAAGTGCTACGGATCCTCTTGTAGAGTTCGAATCTCCTGAAAAAATAGCACAACTTTATGCGGAACACCTGGAAAAGCAGGTCAAAGCAAGTCCAACTCAATGGTTTAACTTTTTTGAATACTATGTTGATTAACAAAGAAAATATTACTTCAATCATTCCTCAAAGAGCTCCATTCGTCATGATTGATTCTTTGTTGGATGCGAATGAAACCGGGTTCAATACCAACTTTGAGATCCTATCAGATAACTTGTTCCTTGAAAATGGCATTTTGTCCGAATCATCATTAATTGAAAATATCGCTCAAACCTGCGCTGCAGGATTTGGTTACTTGAATAGCCTGATAGAAGGCGGCGAACCGAAATTGGGATTTATTGGGGCTGTGACTCAGGTTCAAGTTGAAAACAGTGCCAAATTGAATGACCTGATCGAAACATCCGTTCAAATTTTGAGCACTTTTGATACCATTCATTTAGTTGAAGGAATCGCAAAATCAAATGGACAGGTGCTTTTGACCTGTCAAATGAAAATCGTTTTGGCATGAAAATCCTGAAATCATCCATTCTTGTACCTGTCCGTTTCAGCGAAACGGATGCAATGGGTGTGGTTTGGCATGGAAACTATTTGAAATTCTTTGAAGACGCCCGTGAACAATTCGGGAGAGATTTCGGGATCGAATACCTGGACGTACATGCTCAAGGCTACTTCATTCCCATCGTAAAATCAGAAGTTTCGCACAAGGCATCCATCTTTTATGGGGAAGGAGCATTGATAAACATTATCCTGGAACAACACGATTCCGCTAAGATCGTATTTCGTTATGAAGTGATCAATAGTGCAACAAACCAAGTTGCAGCTACGGGAATGACCATGCAGGTATTCATGTTCACTTCCGACCGTACGCTGGAATTAATCAAACCTGAATTCTATCGCATTTGGGAAGAGAGTCAAAATTGGATTGATGCATAAACCGGTTTACATATCGCCGCTTTCATTGGTAACACCACTTGGAAACACGCTCGAACAGCATATCGATGGGTTTAATAAGGGAGTTTCCGGAATTAAACTCTTTGAAAATGCAGGTTTTCAGGATACGACCATCCCTTTAGCCAAAAGAGAGGAAATCACTTCCAATCGCTATGATACGCTTTTAAGAGACGCACTTGAAAAGGCAAAAGAAAAATTCCCTGCTTCCGGAAAAACAGCCGTTATTATAAGCTCCACGAAAGGAAATATGGATCTGCTTCCCGGTGACACCTTTGCAGGAACGCAAGCAATCATTCATGAATTTTTCCCGAGAACAGACCTGTTTATTATTTCAAACGCATGTGTTTCGGGAGTCATTGCAATAAACACAGCGGCAGATTATTTGCTCGCAAAAAAATACGATCACGTCCTTGTCATCGGAATAGATGCTGTTTCCAAATTTGTTTCCTACGGTTTTCAAAGTTTATTTGCTTTAAGTAACGAGACTTGCAAGCCATTTGACAAATCCAGAAATGGAACCGTGTTAGGTGAAGGTTGCGGAATAGTTTTGGTTACCAGCGAAAAACCGGCTGATTTTGCTGTTTTGTACAAAGGTGGCTCATCATCCAATGATGCCAATCACATTTCAGGTCCGTCCAGAACAGGAGAAGGTTTGGTTCGATCCATTGAAAAAACGCTGAAGCGAAGTGGCTTGACCGCCAAAAACATCGATTTTATTTCTGCCCACGGAACAGCAACTGTTTTCAACGATGAAATGGAAAGCATTGCATTCGGCAGAACGAATCTGGATCAGGTGCCATTAAACAGCATGAAAGGCTATTTCGGTCATACTTTGGGTGCTGCAGGCGTCCTGGAAACCATCATGAGCATCGTTTCAATGGAAAAGAATGTTCTTTTTCCAAATCTCGGATTTAAGGAGTCCGGAACTTCCGTTCCCTTAAATATCATTCAACGCATCGAATCAAAGGAATTGAACACGGTTTTAAAAACTGCTTCCGGATTTGGAGGAGGAAATGCAAGTTTAATCTTACAAAAACAGCCGTGAAGATCCTAGCACATAGTTACGTTTGTCCAAAAGGAATCCACCTAAATGGAAATCGGGTTTTCAATACCGTTGAAGCCGAAAACCCACTCAAATCAGCCTACCAGCAATTAGGAGTGGAATATCCGAAGTTCTACAAAATGGATGTGCTTTCAAAAATGGCATTCATAGGAACAGAACTGTTGCTTCCATTTTTCCCGAAAGAAGTTGACCTGGAAAACGACCTGCAACTCATTTTCGCAAATAACTCTGCAAGTCAATACACAGACAACCTGTTCCTGGACAGCTACGAGCAGTTGAACAATCCAAGCCCTTCTCTATTTGTATATACACTTCCAAACATTGTTACGGGCGAATTATGCATTCGTCACAAATGGTACGGAGAAAATTGCTTTTTCGTGGAAGAGGCATTCAATCCGGCTCATTTTTCAGAATGGGCCCAAATCGGATTAAATAAAGGAAATAATGTCTGTTTATGCGCCTGGGTGGAAGCGAAAACGAATGGCGAACAAGAATGTTTCCTATTTTTGCTAACTGATTCAGAACATGCTGACAATTCAATCGAACTTGAACTCTCAACACTAATTAAACAATACAGAAATGAGTGACTTAAAAGAAAACCTAAAGGCTCAGATTATTGAGCAATTGAACCTGGAAGACCTAACTCCTGCAGATATCCAAGATGACGCTCCTTTATTCGGAGATCAAGGTCTTGGATTGGATTCAATCGATGCATTGGAATTCATCGTTCTATTGGATTCTAACTATGGAATCAAAATTACAGATCCGAGTGAAGGAAAAGAGATCTTTCAATCGGTGAATACCTTGGCAGCTTACATTTCTAAACATCAATAAATGCGCATTTACGTTACTGGAACTGGTGTCATTTCTTCTATCGGTGAAAATGTAGAAGAAACATTGCTTGCCTTGCGCTCTGAAAAAACAGGGATCAAGCAGGGTGAAAAAATCCATACAGAACGTTTTAAAGTAGGTGAAATCCGCTGGACAAATAACGAATTGATTCAACGATTCGGGCTTTCCCAAGATGCATCCAGAACTGCCTTACTCGGTATGATTGCCGCAAAGGAAGCATTTCAAGGGCATACATTGAATCCGGAAATAAGAACCGGATTGATTTCAGGAACTTCGGTTGGTGGAATGGATATAAGTGAAATCGCTTACAAAGATTTTTTGGCAGGTGAAACTGACGATTTAAGTCTTTACAAGAATCATCCCAGCGGAACAACCAGCGAACAGATTGCGAAAGAGTTGGGAATTGACGGATATGTAAATACCATTTCCACTGCCTGTTCGTCTGCAGCAAATTCCATCATGCTTGGAGCAAGAATGCTTCTGAGCGGACAATTTGATCGCGTGGTCGTTGGTGGAACAGACGGACTTTCCCAATTTACCATTTCAGGATTCCGTTCCCTAATGATCTTCGATGATGAATGGTGCAGGCCATTTGATGAAACAAGAAAAGGATTGAATCTCGGTGAAGGTGCAGGTTTCCTTGTTCTGGAAACGGAAGAAACGATGAAAAAATCCGAAAAGAAGCCTTTGGCAATCCTTTCCGGTTGGAGTAATGCTTCAGATGCTTATCATCAGACGGCTTCTTCCCCCGAAGGATTAGGTGCAACACTTTCCATGAAAGGTGCTTTAGAGATCGCCGGCTTGAATCCCGGTGATATCGATTACATCAATGCACATGGAACAGCAACGCCAAATAACGATTTGTCCGAATCTCACGGGATCAAAACCGTTTTTGGTTCTTCCGTACCGCCGTTTAGCTCCACAAAAGCTTATACCGGACATACCCTGGCAGCTTCAGGAGGAATAGAAGCAGTTTTTGGGATTCTTGCTTTAAACAACGGAGCTTTGCTCCCAAATCTGAATTTCAAGCAGGCAATTGAAGAAACGGGCTTGGTTCCGGTAAAGGAATATTCTGAAGGAAACACGATTAAACATATTTTATCCAACTCGTTTGGATTCGGAGGAAACAATTCAACCATCATCTTAAGCAAGGTTTAATATGTATTTCATTCAACACATAGAATCAATTACACATCAGGATTCATTTCAGAAAGAAAACATCTGGAACGAACTGAAGCCTTTAACTGCCGACAGCGAACTGATCTCTCCGGATTATAAGAACTATATTCCGGTTGCGGCTCTCAGACGCCTGAGCACCATCTTACGAATGGGAATCACTGCATCGAAAGCTTGTCAGGAAAAAGTTTCCAATGAATTTGATTCGATTTCAGTAGGAACTGCATTGGGTTGTTTAACTGACACGGAGAAATTCCTGGTTACGATCAATTCCGTTAGCGGTGATATTCTTTCTCCCACAGCTTTTATCCAGAGTACACACAATACGATTTCCGGTCAAATTTCCTTGGATCTGAAAAATCATGCTTACAACATGACGCATACCCAAAATGCGCTTTCCTTTGAAGTGGCTTTGAAAGACGGTCTTTTGTGCATGGATGAAGGCAAAAAATCGGTTTTGGTTGGAGCCGCAGATGAAGCAATTCCATTTTTAGAACGGCTGCGCGGTAATTTGATAGAAACCACTCACCCATTTACCTCCGGAGCCACTTTTATGGTGTTGTCCAATGAAAAAGGAAATGGGATTGCACATATTCAAGCCTGTGAGGTTTCCTTCTCTTCAGAAGAAACGGAAACCCAAGTTGTCCGATTTTTAAGCTCAAATAATTACACGTACCAGGACATTGATCTGATTCTTGAAGGAGGTTCCCTTTTTGGATCCAAGGCAAAAAAACACTTGTCTTTCCCTGATTATTCCGGATATTACCAAAGCTCATCCGCTTTCGCCCTTCACATGGCCAATGATTTTTTTATTGAAAATAAGGAAGCGCTCACCATTCTGATTATAAACAACCTGGAATCAAATAAATTGGGCTTAACGCTCATCCGCAGAAATGAAGTGGAAGCATAGATTAAATATTTTAGTTGCGCTCAGTACGCTCCTGATTGTATTTTTGGTTTTTTGGAACAGTCCTTATTTATGGCTATGGGTGGCTTATGTCATTTCCAATTTTTTATTGATCCTGGTCTTCGGAATCGTATTTCTCCGGTTCCAATACTTCTACCCGACCATCTTTCGAAATGTTGGAAAGGAAGCGATACTGACATTTGATGACGGTCCGGATCCCGTTGTAACTCCGCGCATCCTGGATGTTCTAAGAAAACACGGAATTCATGCCATCTTCTTTGTAATTGGTCGTAAAGTACAGGAACATCCTGAGATTCTTCAACGCATTATCGATGAAGGTCACACAATAGGAAATCATACACAGAGCCACTCCCTTTTCTTTGCGATGCTGAACACCGAAAAAGTGGGGATGGAAATTGATTCCTTTTCAGAAACTCTTAAACCCTTTTTGCCGGAAAAACCTACCATTTTCAGACCTCCGATCGGCTATACCAATCCAAAAATTGCACGCGCTCTCAGAAGAAGAAGAATGAAGATCATTGCCTGGAGTGTGCGGTCATACGATTCATTCAAAAACAAGGAAGCTTTATTGGATCGTCTGCTGAAATATACCAGACCCAGCAGTATTGTTCTATTGCATGATAATTTGGCTCAGACGGCTGATATATTGGAAGACTACATTCTTCAGTCAAAAGCAAATGGTATTATCTTTGCAAACCAAGAACATCTGAAAAAATTCATTCATGAAATTAATAAGTAGTTTCCTTCTTTTACTGGTTGTTTCGACCAAGATTTACGGGCAAGAATATACCAAACTTGCCGATTCGAAAGCGTGCAAAGCAGCTTTGGAAAAACAGCACAAGGAAACGAAATCCATTCAGGCAGATTTTACAGAAACCGCTACCTCTTCCCTATTGACGAATGCCCAAAAAGGGACCGGAAAAATGTGGTATAAGAAGGAAAATAAGATTCGTTGGGAAAAAACCAAACCGGAAAGTCAGGTTATCCTGATCAATGGCAAAACAGTGAAACTTCAGGAAAAAGGGAAAGAAATAAGCAGCGCCTCTTCCAAAATAGTCGTGAAAAAGATCCAAAGTTTAATGGTACAAATGATGACCGGGGAATTTCTGAACGAAAAAGAGTTCAAGATCAGCTACCTGGAGAACAAATCCAATTACAAACTGATTCTCACTCCAAAAAGCGATAAAATGAAGCGCTATGTTTCAGAAATCAATCTGATCTTTGGCAAAAAGGAATTAACAATCAAGGAACTAACGATGTTGACAGATAGTGACAACAAATTAGTTTACAACTTTTCCAACATGGAAGTTAACGGGACCATTAACGATACTAAATTCACCACATTCTGATGATATTAAAAGACACTTTCTATAAGCTAAATTCCTTGAAATTCGAGGATAATGTGTTGGAAGCAGCCATTTCCATTGATGCGAAACACCCCATTTATGAAGGACATTTCCCCGGAAATCCGGTAACACCGGGAGTGGTGCAATTGGAATTGGTGAAAGAGATTCTGGGAACGCATTTCAATAAGACGATTCAGCTAAAAACATTGGCAACTAGTAAATTTCTGGCTGTTTTAAATCCGGTTACTACTCCTGAAGCAACGTTCAAAATGACTGTTGCAGAGCAGGAAGACCAAAGTTTGAAAGTTGCCGGACAATTGAGTAATTCGGAAGGGATTTGCTTGAAATTCAGCGGGATTTATGAATAAAAACTATGTCGGGAGTGAAAAATTTTTCACCCCGACATGATTTATATTTTAGGTTCTTTGCGGAATATCTTCAACAAGCCAAAACTCACCAAAAAAGAAGCGGCAAAGGCAATGGTTGCAAAAATACATGCTCCGATCACATACTGAAACGCATTTTTTTGAATTGCTTCCAAACTCAGATCTGCCAGTTGAGCAGTATTTGTCTCACCGGTCATGAATAACTGTCCACACAAAAAGCTTCCATAAATAATAAATGGGATCATTGGAGGAATAGAGATGTTTGCGGCGGCAATAAACAGCACCTTATTCATCCGGAATAGAACAGACAATGGAATTCCGATCAACAACTGAAATCCCCAAAGTGGCACTATTCCCATAAAAAACCCGAATCCGATAGAAAGTGCTTTCTTGAAATTGGATTCTTCCGGTTTGATCGCCTCATGCTTAATGATGTTCCAAGTCTGAATGGAAAAAAACTTCCGGGGATAATACCAGATAAGGGCCGTCAAGACCAAAACGGTATTCAGAATGCTGATCCGCGTAAAATCTCTTGCCGGGCGAAAATGTGAAACCCGTTCTGAAGGGTCATATTTCACCTGGATGGGAACGGCAGCAAAGGGAACGAAACGCCAGGCCAATTTCACTATCACCTCAATCTCCAATTCGAATTTATTGGTAAACAACCAGATTTTCTTCATCGGTTCCAAAGGATAAATTCGAAAACCCGTTTGAGTATCCGGTAAGGTAATCCAGGTTTCAACCTTGAACCAAAAATTGGAGAATTTGTTTCCAAAAGAACTTTTCTGTGGCACCCCTTCCTGATTCATGTTCCTGGAACCCATAATCACTGCTCCCGGATGAAGAATTGCTTGCTCCACCAGCAATGAAATATCACTTGGATAATGTTGCCCGTCAGAATCAATAGTCAAGGCATTTGAATACCCTTTTTCCTGAGCAAACCTGAATGCTTTTCGAAGGGAATACCCTTTTCCTTTATTCACCTCATTTACCAGAATAGTTACTTCCTTTTCAAACGATCTTAGAATTTCCGGGGTAGAATCAGTGGAACCGTCATTTACAATAATAACGCAAGCGGAAGGAGCATATTCCAATACCTCCCGAATAACACGTTCCAGTGTTCGCTCGTTGTTGTAGGTGGGAATGATTACACAACTATTGATGCTCGTTACTGATGCCAGACTTGATTCCATGGAGTACAAAACTAATCATAACTTTTCAAGAATTCATTGCCGAAATCAGTTGATTGGCATTTCAAAAGAGAACAAAAAAGTAGTTTAGAAACAAAACCTTGTTAAATTTGTACAGGCAAAAAGTTAAACACTTTTACTTAGATCCCAATTAACTATGGCACAGAATATCTTAGTTATACATTATTCTCAATCCGGACAACTTACAGAGATCGTTGAAAATTTCTGTAAACCATTCGTTGACAGCACGATAGAATGGGTGAAAGTTGAACCTAGCACCCCATTTCCATTTCCTTGGACAAGTGCCGTGTTTTTTGATGCAATGCCTGAAACAGTTCTCGAAAAACCGATTCCGATCAAACCGCTTCCATTCAAACGGGAGCAATACGACCTGATCATCTTCGGTTATCAGCCTTGGTTCCTCTCTCCATCCCTTCCGGCATCAGCTATTTTGCAAGATGAGACATTCCGCAAAATCATGAAGGATACAAACGTAGTATCGATTATTGGTTGCAGAAACATGTGGATAAATTCCCAGGAAGCCGTTAAAAAACAAATTGCTTCGGCTGGAGGGAAACTCATCGGAAATGTTCCTTTAATCGACAAAGTGAGCAACTTGGTGAGTGTTGTCACCATTTTACATTGGATGTTGACTGGGAAAAAAACCAAGAAATGGGGAATCTTCCCAAAACCGGGTGTTTCGGATGAAGACATTGAGAACGTGAGCCAATTCGGCGCTCTGTTAAAAGAAAAACTGGAAAACGATCAGGCAGCGCAGTTTCAAGAAGAACTGGTTGCAAGAGGTGGCGTGAACATACCGATATCAATCCTGTTCATAGAATCACGAGCAAAAATGCTCTTTATGATCTGGGCAAAATTGATCACCAAAAAAACCGAAAACGGAGGGAACCGCAAATTTTGGGTCAATTTCTTTAAATATTATTTGATTTTCGCTTTATTTATTGTTTCACCAATTGTTTTAACGATATATCATATCTTTGTACGCCCCTTTACAGGACGACATATTAAACGCGAATTAGCATATTACAGAAGCACTCAATTGAGATAAGAATGAGCTTGAAGGAAGTATACATAACACGTACGGCATCTTTTTTACCTAATAATCCTGTTTCAAATGATGAAATGGAAGATTATTTGGGATTAATTAACGACCGTGCTTCTAAATCGAGAAGAATCGTTTTACGTAATAACGGAATCAAAAACCGCTATTATGCAATTCGTAAAGACGGAACTGCGACCCATACAAATGCTGAAATGGTTTCATTGGCCATTCGCAAATTATTTGAGAACAGACCGCAAGAAATTAAGGAAGTTGATCTCATTAGCTGCGGTACTTCATCCCCGGACCAAATGATGCCATCCCATGGTGTAATGGTTCATGGTTGGTTGCCGGAATCCGGAAACATTGAAGTGGTTTCTCCTTCAGGAGTTTGCTGCTCCGGAATGCATGCTATGAAATATGCGTTCATGTCAATCAAATCAGGAATGAGCAAAAAAGCCATTTCCACCGGTTCAGAGCGCTTGTCACGTGTGCTCAGTTCGGATAAATTTGAATTGGAGATCCAAAAACTGACTGAACTGGAACAAAATCCCTATTTATCTTTTGATAAGGATTTCCTGCGCTGGATGTTATCCGATGGTGCAGCTGTTTTCATGCTGGAAGATCAGAAAAGTTCGGAAGGTCTTTCATTGCGCATTGATTGGATGGAAGGAATTTCCTTTGCCAATGAGATTGAAGCATGCATGTACATGGCTTCTGAAAAAATGGAAGACGGGACATTGAAAAGCTACATGGATTATGATCCTCAGGAAATGATTGAAAAATCCATTTTGAGTATCAAACAGGATGTGAAGTTATTGGACGAACACATCGTGAAGCTCGGATTCAATAAATTGAAGACCAAAATTTTGGAAGAGAACTTAACTGCTGACGATGTGACCTGGTTTTTACCGCACATGTCAAGTTATTTCTTTGAAGACAAGATATACACGCATTTGGCTGAAAACGGAATGGAAATTCCAAAAGAACGTTGGTTCTCCAATCTGGCTACTCACGGAAATGTAGGAGCAGGTTCCATCTATTTAATGGTTGACGAACTTTTCAACAGCGGGAAACTGAAAGCCGGTGATACTATTTTACTTGCCGTTCCTGAAAGTTCCCGATTCTCTTACGTATTTGCTTACTTAACTGTCTGCTAAATGAAAAAGTCTGAAGTTCCACAAGATAAAAGTGCCCTTGAAAATTTTACAAGGGAAGTTTGTTATGTGAAGAACGAAGACGGGCAGTACGATACCGAACTGAGCACAGGCTGGGAAGCTAAAAAAGTTGCTCTGGATGAAGCCTGGAAAGAAATTGAACGCAGAACTTCCGAAGCAAGGGAACAAATCAAAAAAGGCGAAGCAAGTCCGATCCTTTATTTCATGGAAGAAAAGTTGATGGATTTCACCGTACTTTCAGGTTATACAGGTATTTGGAAATTTCGCATCAAAAGACATTTGAAACCGAATGCATTTAAAAAACTGAGCGAAAACGTCCTGAGACGGTACGCTGATGCTTTCGAAATTTCCGTTAACGAACTCAAAAATTTTAAAGCTTAGTGTCAGAATTTATTCATCACCAAACAGCCCATTGTGAAAATGGGGTTACTGTGAGCTTATTAAAGGATCATGGGGTGGACTTCATTACTGAGCCTTTGGCTTTCGGAATGGGTTCAGGTTTATTTTACATACATATCCCGTTCATGAAAGTGAATAATGGTCCGGCTATTTCATTTCGAACAATGCCCGGAGCCATCTTTAAACGTACATGTAAAGCGCTGGATGTAAAAGTAGAACGCAAGAAATTCAAAGACCCAAAAGAAGCAACCCGATTTCTTGATTCCAAGCTTGAACAAGGAATGAAGGTCGGATGTCAGGTAGGGGTTTTTCATTTGCCCTATTTCCCTAAAGAATACCGTTTTCACTTCAATGCACATAACCTCATTGTTTTTGGTAAGGAAGGTGATCGCTACCTGGTAAGTGATCCGGTGATGGAAATCACGACATCATTAAGTACGGAAGAACTGGAACGCGTGCGTTTTGCAAAAGGTGCATTAGCTCCAAAAGGTCATATTTACTATCCGGTAGAGGTTGGAGAAATTACTCCGGAACAAATCAGAAGCGCCATTGCGAAAGGAATTAAACGCAATTGCAGAGATATGCTGAAGATTCCGGGATCCATTGCCGGAGTGAAGGGAATTGTCTATACATCCAAGAAAATTCGCGGCTGGAGAGACAAACATGGTCCACGACAAGCAGGTCTTCATTTAGGTCAGATTGTTCGTATGCAGGAGGAAATCGGCACCGGTGGTGGTGGATTTCGGTTCCTATATGCTGCATTCCTGGAAGAAGCTGCGGTGATCATGCAAAATGAGCAATTGGCTCGTATCTCTGAAACGATGACTAAAGCAGGTGATTTGTGGAGAGATAGCGCTTTACAAATGTCAGGAATTTATAAAGGTCGCATAACCGAACAAAAAGACTTTGATGCTTGTGCAGATCTGTTAATTGAGATTAGTGCAGTAGAAAAACAAGCCTTTCAAGAGCTGGCGAAAATTAAATTCTAAACACGATGCAGGAGACTCTTTTGCGTGTTTCGAAGGTTTACAAATCCTATGGTAAAAGTACCATTCCTAGTCTGGACGGCGTAGATTTTACGGTTGCCAGAGGAGAAATCGTAGGTATTTTCGGTCCGAACGGTGCAGGAAAAACCACACTGATTTCAATCCTTTGTAATATTTTGGATCCAACCCTCGGTTCGGTAGTCTATTATTCAGACGGTGAAAAAAGTCCAAGAGAAATAAGAAGCAAACTGGGTTTTGTTCCCCAAGATTTTTCATTCTTCCCTGAGCTTACAGCAAAACAAAATTTATCCTATTTCGGAAATCTATATAATCTTAAAAAAGAGGAATTAGCGCAAAGAATTGATGAATTATTACAGAAAGTAGGACTTTTTCATGTAAAAAATCAAAAAGTATCCACTTTTTCAGGAGGAATGAAACGACGTCTAAACCTCATCATTTCATTATTGCATAGTCCTTCCATCTTGTTTTTAGATGAACCTACCGTTGGAGTTGATGTTCAAAGCAAAATTGCTATCATGACTTTACTTCAGGAACTGAATCAACAAGGGACAACGATTATTTATACTTCGCATCATTTGAAGGAAGCCGAAGAATTTTGCAATCAGATTATTCTAATCGATCACGGAAAAATAATCGCAAACGATACGTTAACAAATTTGCTTAACAGGCATGCAGTAGGTAACCTGGAGGATTTAATTCTTAAAATGACCGGAACACTTTTACGCGACTGATGAAAAAACTAAGGGCATCCATATTGAAAGAAGTACTTTTAGTACTCCACGACAAAGTGGGATTGCTATTGATGTATCTCATGCCTTTGTTATTGGTTTTCATCATTACCATCGTACAAAACAGCGCGTTTCAAATAGTAAATGAAAACAAGCTGACTGTTCTGATTTCCAATCACGATAAAGGTTCCTTAGGTGATTCACTCGTCGAGGCATTGGCCAATTCAGGAAGTTTTGAAATCAAGAAAAAGGATCACCTTACCGAACCTTCTGTTAAACGAACAACTATTGATGAAGATGCGATGCTGGGAATCTATATCCCGGGCGATTTTAGTGAAAAACTGTCAAGCAACGCAGACAATATTTCCAAATTGATGCTCGAACAAATGGGTGTTATTGAAAAAGCGCCAAAGATCAAACCCAGAAAACAAGAGCTTTCTATTTACTTTGACCCCGTGGTTCAGGAAAGTTTCCGTATTTCGGTCATCAATGGAATTCAGTCTATCACTAACGGAATCGAAAATGAAGAAATGGTTTCCAAACTTTTTCTTGAAATGGGATATGATTCGATTCCAAAAAAAATCCGTCAGGCAATCACAAATCGCCAAACCAAATTGAAAATTGCGAATGCAAGTTTAAATGAGGCAGCAGAAATGATTCCCAATTCGAGTCAGCACAATGTTCCTGCATGGTCCATTTTCGCCATGTTCTTCATGGTTATCTCATTGGGTGGAAATATTGTAAAAGAGCGTCTATCGGGAAGTTTCTTGCGACTTCAGACGATTCCAAGAGGATTTGCTTTGACTTTGATCTCCAAATTCCTGGTTTACCTATTCGTTGCTTTATCACAACTCCTACTCCTATTCATGATGGGAATTTACATTTTCCCACATATCGGGTTGCCAAAATTAGCCATGCCCAATGCATTTCTTCCATTTTTGGTTGTCACATTACTTTCTGCCCTTTCCGCAATTTCGTATGCCGTCTTGGTTGGTACTTATGCTAAAACCCAGGAACAGGCAAATGGTTTTGGTGCAATTTCAATCATTATTTTTGCAGCAATTGGCGGTATCTGGGTTCCAAACTTTGTGATGCCGGACTACATGCAAGCCATTGGAAATATTTCTCCGCTTAAATGGTGTTTGGAGGGATATTATACGCTTTTCTTGAAAAATGGTGCGTGGAGTGAATTAATTGGTACTATAACTTTCTTATTTTTGTTCACAGGATTTTGTCAACTCTTGATATTCATAAAGTTGAGAATTCAAAATTATATTTAAAATATGACTACAAACAGAGAAGAATTAATTGTTGAGTTCAAAGAACATTTGATTAAATATTTGAATTTGTTGGACTTAACTCCTGAAGGGATTAAAAACGACGAGGTTTTATTTGGAGGGGACTTAGGGTTGGATTCCATTGATTCAGTAGAATTAATCGTACTACTTGATCGTGAGTATGGAATCAAAATCAAGAATCCGACGGAGGGTAGACAAATTTTGGTAGACGTAAATACAATCGTAGATTATATTATTGCGAATAGAACAAAATAAGATCTATGGCTGAAATTGTTGTAACAGGAATGGGTGCAATCAGTTCAATTGGATTGACAATTGCTGAAAACCATTATTCCCTGAAACACGAAATTTCGGGAATCCAAAAAGCCAAACATTTCAAATCCCACTATTCAGATTCATTGGTTTTCGGTGAAATCAATCGAAGTGATGACGAGTTATTGCAAGAACTAGGTCTTGAAAAAGGTCTCGGTTATACGCGTACCACCTTGATTGCCATCAAAGCATTCCGTGAAGCAATAAAGGATGCCCAGCTCAGTCCGGAAGATTTATCCTCCGAACGAACTGCTTTCATCAGCTCCAGTACAGTTGGTGGAATGTGCTATACCGATGATTTGTATCACGATGCCAATCTGCAAGGTTCGCCATCTGAGTTCGTTAAAAACTACGAGGGTTCGGATCACGCGCTTCAAATTGTTTCCCTATATGGCATGAAAGGAATCACAGACGTTGTGAATACAGCATGTTCCTCATCAGCCAATGCTATTGCACTGGGAGCTCGTTTATTGGAAACGGGGAAGGTGGATCGTGTCATCGCCGGTGGAAGTGATTGCCTTGCCAAGTTTACCGTAAACGGATTCAATTCGCTTCGCATCTTAAGTGAAGAACCTTGTAAACCGTTTGATACCAATCGGGAAGGATTAAGCTTGGGAGAAGCTGCTGCCTATGTTGTTTTGGAACGAAAAGCAGATGTTCCCCCATCAAAAAAAATGCAAGCTGTCTTTTCCGGTTTTGGGATTTGCAATGATGCATTTCACCCGTCTGCCACTTCTGATGATGCCAGAGGACCAAGAATGGCAATGGAGCTGGCATTGAAACGTGCGAATCTGAAACCCGAAGATATCCAGTGTATCAATGCACATGGAACCGGAACCCCGAATAATGATCTGACTGAGTCCTTTGCTTTTTCCAAATTGTTTGTGGAAGTTCCTCCTTTTAGCTCTACAAAATCCTACGTAGGACATACACTTGCAGCGGCGGGCGCACTGGAAGCGATTTACAGTATACTATCCATTCAAAATCAGGAAGTATACCCCAGTTTACGCATTGAAGAGCCGATTTCAGATTTTCCATTCAAACCGACATTGAAATACACACCTGATGTTGAAATTAAACATGTCCTCTCCAATTCATTTGGTTTCGGAGGAAACTGTACATCTTTAATCTTTTCAGCATGTATATAACCGATTTATACGCGATTTCCCCACAAAAAACACATGACTTGTCCTTCGAAAACGGAGATTGGCAGGTATTCAATGAATTTATATACAGGGCGATCGAACCTTCTTATCAGGATATCATTCCAAATGCTCAGTTGAGACGGATGGGAAAAGCTGTCCGAATGGGAATTGGCGTCTCGCTACCTCTTTTGGGTCGGAATTCAAAACCAGATGGAATTATCTTCGGAACTGCCAATGGTGGGTTGGAAGATTGCATCAAGTTCCTGAACCAGATTGTGGAATATAATGAAGGTACTTTAACACCGACTAATTTCGTACAGAGCACTCCAAATGCATTAGCCGGACAAGTTGCACTTCTTTCAGAGAATATGGGATACAACATGACTCATGTGAATGGCTCATTGGCATTTGAGTCCGCTTTGTTGGATGCCTCACTTTTCTTCGATGAACACGGTCCCACTGAAAAAAGCATCTTACTTGGAGCAGTGGAAGAGATCTCGGACTACAATTACAACATCGATCGCTTAGGAGAGCGCTTCAAGCAAGAATTGGTTTCTAATGAAAACTTACTTGATTCCAAAACAACCGGTTCGTATTGTGGCGAAGGATCGACCCAATTTTTCCTAAGTAACAAACCGGAAAATAGCCTGGCAAGGTTCAGTGGATTCAAACAATCCTCTCATCTGACCGAAGACGAGATTCAAGAGTTTGTATCCGGCTTTCTTACAGAGCAAAACTTGAGCATCTCTGATGTGGATTGCCTGCTACTTGGAAAAAACGGAGATGTCTCAACAGATTTCTGGTATCAGCGGGTGGAGCAATTGTTTGGTAGCAAACCAACCGTTTATTTTAAAAAGTCTGTTGGTGAATACCGCACGGTGAGCGCGTTTGCAAGTTATCTGGCAGTTCAACTGCTCAATGGCAAGGCACACCATCTAATAGAAAATGGTGCAACGGTAGAACCGCGCACCATCCTCATTTACAATCATTTTGACGCCATCCGTCACAGTTTGATTCTTATCCGGAAATAGTCCTTCACCTATTATAACCTGCCTGTCTGCCGACAGGGAGTAGAAGAGCGCAAAGACTATCCAAAACCTTCGCGTTCTCAGCATCCTTTACGATGAAAAAATAAAGTGCTACTTTTTAAGGATTGTAATCGTTTTTCTTCCTTTTATAGGCATCGTGCGGAACACAATATCCCAAATCGGTGTAGATACTCCAAATGCCTTATCGTGTTGCTGGTAATGATGGATATTGTGATGTCTCCACCAAAAATTGAAACGCGCTGGAGCCGGTTTACTGTGAACCATCCAATGGATGCTGATGTACACCAGGTAACCCATTAAGAACCCAGGACCGAAAGTAAATGCTTCCGCTCCCATGAGAAGGTAAAAAACACCTAAAAGAATGCTTGCAATCGCCAATCCGGGAACCGGAGGAAGAATAATCCGATCATCATCACTGGGATACTGATGATGGATTCCGTGGAACAAATACTGCATTCCGGTATCGTAAGAAGCATCCTTCAACTTGTGATAAACAAAACGATGTAGGATGTATTCACCAAAAGTCCACGTAAAAAACCCAAGAAAGAACAACGAAATTAGTTTGATTGTAGTTCCTTGAAAATGATACACATAAACCCAGAGTAAGAAAGCCGATAAAGCACTATATAGTGCAGCTATGATCCAAAGTTTTGTTTTGGTTAGAACCTCCAGAAGAGGTGATTTGAATAGTTTAGGCGATTTTGCATCTGGATAAACACGGAATTCATAGTTTTCATTACTAGATGTTGATTCCATAGAAAAGAAATTAGTGAGTATTACTTTTTGATCCCGATCGTTATCGGGGCGTAATGTCAATTTTGGCACTCAATTAACAACTTGAGACAAAGTTAAACAACTTTGCAAGCAAATAGTTCTAAAACATAACTAAATTTAAATCTTTTAGTTAAAAAAATCTAATTTTTACTTGTTTACTTTTTGGAGGATTTGCAGGAGCTCAGAATAGGTGGAAGTCTGTAGAACAAGGTCAACCTCAATCCCGTCATTTTTGATAGATTGAGCAGTTGTAGCGCCCCAAGCCACAACAATTGATTCCTTTGAAATTGCGTTCAACGAAACGAAGCTTTTATAATTGGAGGGGCTTGTAAACACCAAGACAGAGAATACCTCTCCAAGTACAATCGGATGGTCGATTGTTTTATAAACCAACAATGAAATCCTTTGTGATTCCGGGATGGCTGATTCGATGGATTTATTGGATTTGGATGACTGTGGAAAAAGTGCGATGCGATTTCCGAGCCAAGTCTTAAAGTGCGATGCGATTTCAGCAGGCTTACCCGCGTTTTCCCCAAAAAAGGAGACGGGATAGCCGTTCAATTCGATGTGATTTTTAGTTTCAATTCCAATACAGGCTATTTGCTGATGTGACCCCAAGGTAAAACTTTCGGAGACAAAGAAATCAAAGGATCGTGGGGATGAAAAGAAAACGACATCCCACTTGTTCGGGACTTTAAAAGGAATCTGTTGAAAGGAAATAAACGATTTTCGAACTAATCGAATCTGATTTTCATTACAAAAATCCAGAATTGGAAGAGATGAATCAGTATCTGAACTAAGAAATATACTCTTGATCTTCATCCTCTTCAGCCAATAAAGCTTCCAGTACTACATCAACCATATCCAAATCATGCGGTCCTTCAAATTCGAACCATTGAGCGCCTTGCTCCCAATCGTGAGCAAATGAAACCAATAATCGTCCTTCTTCCGGACAATAGGCTCCTAATGGAAGTTGACAGCCGCCTTGCAGACGATTCAAAACCGTTCTTTCCAAAGCAATTTGGGATTGGATGTCCTCATGATTCATGGCTTGCATAAAATCATACAACTCCTTATCATTTTCCCTTATTTGCAATGCCAAAACACCTTGAGCCGGAGCCGGAATGAATTGTTCCGGATCCAGAACGACTTCATGCATTCCTTGCAGATCAAGTTTCAAACGGTCCAAGCCGGCTTTTGCCAGCAGAATTGCATCATATCCTCCATCCACTAACTTTTGAAGTCGTGTTGGGACATTTCCACGTAAGTCCTTGATCTGAACATCCGGTCGGTATGCTACCACTTGCGACTTTCTTCGTGCGGAAGAAGTACCTACGACAGCATCCTTCTTCAAGCTCCAAAATCCTTCGGGATCGAATGCTCCCGGATGGATCAACAATACGTCTGCAGGATTTTCCCTTTCGGAAACTGCTGCTATGATTAATCCCTGAGGAGGATTTGTTTCCAGATCTTTATGGGAATGTACGGCTAGATCAATAGTATCTTCAAGTAAGGCTTGTTCGATTTCCTTCGTGAAAAAGCCCTTGCCTTCCAATTTATCAAAACTCAGATGCTGGATTTCATCTCCTTGTGTTTTGATAATGGTAATGGTGACTTCCGCTCCAAGCGCTTCCAGTTGGTTTTTTACATGATTGGCTTGCCAAAGCGCCAAATCACTTCCGCGCGAACCGATACGAATCTTTCTCATGAAGTAAAATTAAGATTTAAACATGATTTCCTTTGCCATAATCATTGGCATGCTCATGTATTTTTTCTCCATGTAACCAACCACTTTTTCCAAGATCTCCATCGAAGAAGGATCCAGCTGATCCAATTCATTCTTGAAAATCTCATTGAACGCAGTTGCACGAATATCTTTGACCATTTGTGGAACAGGTCTCATGGCAACTTCTATTGCACGCATTTTAGCGATATTCCGGAATTCATTATTTGCCTCTTCCAAAATTTGCTCTACATGAATGACTTCTTGTGAGCGCTCTTCCAAATGGCTATCCGAAATTCGTTGAAGAACTTCGATTGAAATATTCCTTGTAGGATTAGTGGCGTGAACTTCAGCAGAAATATCACTTGGCAATGCCAAATCAACTGTAATCTTCGGACTTGATTCACCATTCAGCAGGTTTGCGTACAACTTTTCATCTACGATCACCTCTTCAGAACCAGTACAAGAAACCAGGATGTCAAAACCCTCCGTATAATTTGCCAATTCGCTTAAAGGAAGAGCTAAGCCACCCAATTCTTCAGCCAAAATAGCTGCTTTTTCAACGGTTCTATTAAAAATCACAAAATTGTTCATTCCGTGTTTCTTCAAAAAACGAAGCATTGCAGTATTCGTAACACCTGCGCCAATTGCCAGTACACGTGCATCTCTCGGAGCATCCATACCAACCAATCGCTGATAGGCAATGGAAACTACTGAAACCGGTTTTTGAGATATTTTTGTCTCGGTATAAACACGTTTTGCGGTTTCAATGGTATGTCTGAACAAAATGCGTAGCGTATCTCCGGAAAGTCCCAAATCACGTGATTGCTCATACGCCTGACGAACCTGTGTAATGATCTCACGTTCTCCAATAACCAATGAATCAATAGAAGATGCCACTCTTAAAGCGTGATTTACCGATTCCATTTTTCCATAGACCAAAGCTTTCGAAGCAAAAAAGTTTACTTTTTCCTCTTCAAAATCCGGATAAAGCGCAGAAAAGAAGTCGAATAAAAACTCAGGAGAAACAATTTCATTGGTCACTAAAAAGTATTCTACCCGGTTACAAGTCGATAAGAACATGATCTCATCAATGTGCAAACGTTCCTTAACGGATTGAAAACGCGATTGAACAGAATCCTGTTCTATGTGCAAAACTCCAATTTTGGAGACTTCCAAATTTCGATGCGTAAATGCGATTGTATGCAGTTGCTTAATCACTGTGGTAACTTTCTAGCTTATATGCTGCAAAATTGGCAAACAAGATGCTTTGAATTGTCAGAAAACTGTCAGGTTGATTAATTTAGAATGGATATAAACAGTCTGAAAGGCAGAAGGATAAAGGGGAAACGGAAAATCACCTTCCATTTATATGACGAAAGTCATGTTTTTGAGCACCTTAAAACAGGAAAAACAAACCAAAATCAACCCGAAACAAACCATTCAGCCAAAAAATGACACAAAAATGAACCTTTAAAACTAGTTTGTTTTCTGTATCCCCAGATAAACCAGCAAACTGGGCACAACCACTGTAACAATGGTTACCAAAACGTTTATGTTAAATTTCTTTTGGTCCACCTTGGAATCTGTTGATCTTGATTCAAACTTGTAGGCGATGTTGGTTGAATCATAGTAAGCAACCAAATCCATATACTTTCCGATTTTCTTCTTCCCGTTTGTTTCCTTGAGGAAAAAAGGGATTGTTTTACGATCGGTAGTCCGGTATTTATAAATATATGACCGGTATCCCGTAGAATCGTAAATGTCAATATCATAAGGTTCTATTCCCAATTTACTGTTCACAGAATCCATACTCATTCCGGTTTTCAGCTGCATGACCTGTTCCACATGTGTGTATTTGGGTGCGGATACAATACAGGATTGAATAAAGAGTGATGGAATTAAAGCAATTGCCAGGATTTTGTTTATTCTTCTCATATCGCATCAAAAAGGATTGAAAGAAAAAGTACAACAATTGAAAGAGAACAGAACCCGACAAACAGGTAAAATTGGTTAAATTATCTTCCTCCTTTCTCTTTCAGATCCTTCAAACAATTCGAATCAAACGTTGGAATTGGTGAATTGCCAATCAGGTTTGAAAACAAGCTTCCAGTCTCAGCTTCCCAATACATCAGACAATCAGAATTAATGCAGTGGGATCCATTTGCGGCGTCCTGGTGAGGATGATACATTTCCGTTCCATTATTTACCAAGCCAAGTATGTGTCCAAATTCATGATTGATGACTGTTGTTTCCAATTTATACAATTCCGGTTCTCCGAATCCACCCGAGTTATCCTTTAGGGATTTTTCATAAATCACCATGGAAGTATTGTAATATGCCTGTCCTAAAACCATGGATGAACCTTGATTCTCACTTGACGGGCCATCCAAAAACAGGAAACAGATCGCCAGATCTTTCCTATACGTAAATTCCTCCCGGTATTCATTTTCAATTGACACCACATCATCAATGGAATAACTGCTTTTCACCTGAGGAGAAATCTCACGGAAAATAAACCGAACTCCATCCGGTTTATTGCATTGAGCAGAAATAAGCTGTTTTAAATTGTCGATCGCCAAATCAGTCGGTTTAAATCCCGTCATGAAGATTATTTCGACCGTCAGGGATTTATAATCCTTATCCGAAAGGATCCCGAAAGCGGAATATCCGACATCCTGTCGATGAAACTTTTCAATGCGTCGTTTACTGTCCTTCTTGCAGCCAAACGATACCGCTAAGATGAAAATCAAAAAGAAAAAAGAAATCAATCGGTTCATACCAAGTCGTTTTAACTAAGATACCATTTTTATTTATACCAATCAAACAAGTAAGAGCACACCCTTATCTTCACAGAAAAAAGAGCTTAACCAATTGATTTACAAAATGAAACAGGGTTCGTTTTTTCTTCCTGAATTCAACCGGATCAATTCCGGAGCCAAGCGTTTTACAGATAGAAAACCAAGTTTTAACATGAAAGTGTATCTTTGATACCCACAAACCTTTTTTCATGAAAGAAAAGAATGCTGAACTAATTCAGAAACGCGAAGCTGCCCAATTGGGTGGCGGACAAGCAAGAATTGATAAACAACATGCTCAAGGAAAACTAAGCGCAAGAGAACGAATCACTTTACTGATGGATGAAGGCTCATTCCAGGAAATTGGAATGTTTGTGGAGCATCGTGCTACTTCATTTGGATTGGATAAGACAAAAAGCCCCGGTGACGGAGTCATTACGGGATTTGGGACCATTCATGGAAGAGTGGTGTATGCTTTTTCACAGGATTTCACCGTTCTCGGAGGTTCTCTTTCTGAAACTCACGCTCAAAAAATCTGCAAGGTATTGGACTTAGCCATGAAAAATGGTACACCGGTTATCGGATTGAATGATTCGGGTGGTGCCAGAATCCAGGAAGGGGTCGTTTCATTAGCAGGTTATGCGGATATTTTCTATCGCAATACACGCGCTTCAGGAGCAATTCCTCAGATTTCAGTGATCATGGGACCTTGTGCCGGTGGTGCTGTTTATTCACCTGCCCTGACAGACTTCGTTTTCATGGTGGAAGATACTTCGTATATGTTCGTTACCGGACCAAGTGTTGTAAAAACAGTAACGCACGAAGAAGTAAGCTCGGAAGATCTGGGTGGAGCGAAAGCACATGCTGAAAAATCGGGAGTGACTCATTTCACTGCGGCAAATGATGTCGAATGTTTGAGAAAAGTACGTGAGTTGATGACTTATATTCCGCAAAATGCAATGGAATTGGCTCCTCAATTTGAAACTGCTTTGTTTGCCAAAGAAAAATTGAATCGCATCCAACACATTGTACCTGAGAATTCAAACCTTCCATACGATATCCGTGAAATCGTTGATTGCTTGATTGACGACGATACATTCCGTGAAGTACAGGCTGATTTTGCACCTAACATCGTAGTTGGATTTGCCCGTTTGGACGGAAGATCTATTGGAATCGTTGCGAACCAACCGGCTTCAATGGCTGGAGTTCTGGATATTGACTCTTCCAGAAAAGGAGCGCGTTTCGTTCGTTTTTGCGATTCATTCAATATCCCATTATTGGTATTGGAAGACGTTCCGGGTTTCCTTCCGGGAACTGATCAGGAATGGCGTGGAATCATCACACATGGTGCGAAACTCTTGTATGCATTCTCAGAAGCTACCGTTCCAAGAATTACTGTAATTACACGCAAGGCATACGGTGGTGCATTCGACGTAATGAACTCAAAAAATATCGGCGCAGATTTGAACTACGCCTGGCCAACCGGTGAAATTGCGGTAATGGGAGCAAAAGGTGCTGCGGAAATCATCTTCAAATCAGAAATCGCTGCTGCAGAAGACAAGGAAGCAAAATGGAAAGAGAAAGAAGCGGAATACGCTGAACTCTTCGCCAATCCTTATCGCGCAGCTGAAAGAGGTATCGTTGATGCGGTTATCTTACCGGAGGAAACGAGAAGCATCTTAATTGCCGCTTTCAAATCCTTGGAGAAAAAATCCGAAACATTGCCAAAGAAAAAACACGGGAATATTCCATTATAAAAAAACGAGTAAGGGTGGAAAATTTTCCACCCTTACTCGTTTTTAAAGAGTTTCTCTTAGATCCCTCACCTGAATCTGCAAAGTCGTTCGGTTTTGCCAGATATTTGATTCCAGGGTGAATGCGCAATCGAAGGCACATCCTGAAGCAATCAAATCGGCTTTATCAGCCATATTGAATCCGATCGCAGAAAGTTCGATTCCGGAAAGAGGATCCACCAAATCAAACTTCAAATGCGCTTCCTTTAAGATCCGCTGTTTGCTTGCATAGGCATTTCGGATACAAAAAACCGGCTTATCATTTCCCGGACCAAAAGGTTCCATCTGCTCCAACATTCGATAAATCCGCGGAACCTGATGTGCCGATTCACCGGAAAGGAATAAATTCGAAGCAGCAATTTCCAAATCAATCACCAAGTCCTCCACCTCATCCAAGGGTTGAATATTCTCCTGAACATATGCATCAAAATGCTCCCGGAACAAAGTAATGTTCTCCAAAGGCAAAGTCAGACCGGCAGCGTGCTGATGTCCGCCATACTGTGTCAACAGATGTTCGCAGGAAGTAATTGCTTCGTATACATTGAAGCCGGAAACCGAACGTGCGGAACCGGTTGCTTCTCCCTTGCTCTCAGTCAAGACAATGGTTGGACGGTAATGATGTTCTATCAATCTCGAAGCAACAATTCCAACAACTCCTTTATGCCAATCCGATTGAAAGACAACGGTTGATTTCCGATTGCTGAAAAGTTCGTCCTGTGCGATGATCTCGAGGGCTTCCTGGGTGGTTTGCGCATCCAGAATACGTCTTTCCGAATTGTATTCATCTATTTCCAAAGCTATTTTCTTCGCTTCTTCTTTCGATTCAGCCAACAATAACTCAACTGCTCTTGAACCACTTTTCAACCGACCTGCCGCATTGATCCTGGGAGCAATCGTAAAAACCACATTCGACAAATCGAGGGGAAACGAACGTTGTGCCTGTTCAACCAAAGCCAAAATTCCGGCACGGGGGTTTTCATTCATGCGCTGAATCCCGTGTTTACACAAAATCCGATTCTCACCCGTAACCGGAACAATATCCGCCCCGATAGCAATCGCTACCAGATCCAGGTAGTTATACAGCTTTTCTATATCTTTCCCTGTCTTCGAAAACCAAGCCTGAAGCAGTTTAAACCCTACTCCACAGCCACATAATTCCTTGAACGGATATTCACAACCGGTTTGCTTCGGGTCCAGAACGATGCAATCCGGGATCTCGGATCCGGGATTATGGTGGTCGCAAATGATGATGTCCAATCCTTTTTCATTGGCGTATTTTACTTTCTCCACTTCCTTGATTCCACAATCCAAAGCAATCAGAAGCTTACATCCTTTCTCCAAAGCAGTATCGATTCCTTTGTAAGACAATCCATATCCTTCTTCGTAGCGATCCGGTATGTAAAAATCAACGGAAGCGAATTCTTTCAAAACACTGTAAACCAAAGCCACTGAAGTCGTTCCATCCACATCGTAATCTCCGAAAATCAGGATCCGCTCTTTTGTTTCAATCGCTTTATCCAATCGTTCAACCGCCCTACTCATGTTCAACATCAGCAATGGATCGTGCAGATCGGTTATTTCCGGGGTAAAAAATGAACGAATTTGCGGCAGAGTTGTAAGATTTCTTTGAGTCAATAAGGATGCCATAATCGGACTCACTTTTAAGTCGTTAATCATGGCTTGAATTTTTTCAGAAGATGGCATTTGTTTGATAAACCAGTGTTTTTGCATAAATTTCCGTTTTCTAATATAAGTTATGAAAAAAGTTCTTCTTGTTTTTAGTCTGTTGCTACATTTTTTGAGTTTTTCCCAAAAAACAGTTCAGTTTTCAGATCCGCTTCCTTTTGGAAGCAGTTCCCAACCAACTACGGATAAAATTCACTTTGGAAAATACAAAAGTAGCGATTCACAGGTGACTTATGTAATTGATGAAAAAGGCATTTCAATTGTGACCGTTGCAATTGCGAGCATCACCAGGGAACAAGTTCGTGAATCGTCCAAATTACAAGTCAGAGGGAACTATATCTTCGGAATAAAAGCCAATGATTCCCTTCCTTGCGTATTGGAGGGAGAGAATTATTATTACGGAATCGAGTCAAAACTCATGATTGCAGGCGAAGGTTCCCTGAATACGTTTACAAAAATAAACACCAATAAATACATCATCAATTTTCATGAAGGAACTTATTTTGAACCTAGTATTGTCACATTCGCGGGTGGAAAAATGACCATTATTCACAGTGAATTGGATTACCAACCTTTATTTCAGTCCATTTTACAAGTGAGTACTATTACGCGATATGGTTCTGAAGTAGCCATCCTTGCTCCTACTTTTGAACAATGGGAACGATTGGAAGCAACATTGTTTACAGGGAAAAAATTGATCTACACAAAGGAATAAGTAACCTTACTACTTTCTTCTTAAGCGTTGAAAAAATGATTTCTTACTAGTTTCTTCTTCATAATAAGTGTAATAATACCCTCCCTTAATTTGCTTTGCCGAATTCAAAACGATATACAATCGCTTTAGTTTTCCGTCCTTATTTAGTTGCGTAACCAGATTCAACATACGTCTATCCAATAAATTTACACGAACCAAAAAGAGTGTCACATCACATAAATCATTGGTGATCATAGCATCTGCAACCAATCCTATAGGTGCATTATCCAAAATAATTACATCGTATTCCAAACGCAACATTTCAAGTAATTCTTTTAGTCTTCCTGACATCAATAATTCACTTGGATTCGGAGGAATGCTTCCGGAATTAATGACAGAAACCTCATGTCCATTCCGTTCAACTACCGAAATCATACTTTTCCAATCTATTTCAGAGTTCGATAAATAATTAGATAATCCAACCTTGCTTTCCAGATTCAGATAATCCCCTAACCGTGGCTTTCTCAAATCCATTCCTAAGAGCAAGACTTTTTTACCAATCGCTGCATAAATGTATGCCAGATTAATAGACGTAAACGTTTTCCCCTCCGAACCCAAAGTTGAAGTGATGGAAATAACTTTACCTCCCGAAGCTTTCTCCAATGGTAGAATAAAAGACAATCCTGCGCGCAAAGCCCGGAAAGATTCGGCAATGGCGGAATGCGGTTTGTTCAACACAATGGCTTCTTCCTTGTCTTTAAACTCAGGAAGCTCAGCAAGCACATTCAATCCGAATTTTTCGATATCCAATCTGTTTTTCACTTTGCGGTTCAGCAAATCAATCAAATAAATGATCAGGATTGGGAACAGCAATCCGATGAAGAAAGAAGCTAAGAAAATAACTTTCGGTTTGGGAGAAATTGGCTCTTCTGAACTGAATGCCTTATCAACCACTTGCATATTGTCTACCGTTGCTGCTAAAGAAATTTCATTTTCCTCTCGTTTTTGAAGTAAAAACAAATACAAAGTCTCCTTGATCTGCTGTTGTCTTAGAATATCCCGGTATTCTCTTTCATACTTAGGAATGTCTTGTATTTTCGACTGATAAAGACCTTCTTCACTCTTCAGTTTATTCAACTTGAAATCGAGAGATCTATTCAGATTTCTTAAACTAAGTTCCAGAGAAGATCGCATATTCGACAATTGCGATTCCAAACGTGCAATTCCAGGATTTTTTGCACCGGAAACAGATGCCAATTGATTGCGTTCCAAAACCAATTTATTATACTGATTGGTCATTTCTATGATTGAAACATCCTCCAGACCGAGATTTGTAGGCAGCAAGTGGTCAAAACCATCTTCCTTATCTAAAAAATCAATCATGAAATCGACAATATTCTTTTCGATGGTTTTATCAATCACCTGTTTTTCAATATCGCTTTCCTTTTCCAGGTAAGAGGCAGCATCAGAAGTAACATCAATCAGATGATACTGTGATTTATACTTTTCCCCTTCCATTTCAACATCAGTAAGTTCGGAAGCAATATACTTCATTCTGTCATTGATAAAATCCGTTGTATTCCGAACTATTTCATTTTTTTTCAAAATGGTATTTTCCTCATGTTCAGCAATCAACCTATTTAGAATGACGTTGTTTTTATATCTTTCATTTCCACGAATTCGAAGCACTATGAGATTCGCCTCTTTACTCGCCAAACTGACAGAGAACGATTGTTGAACCCGGCTAACAGCTCTATTAAAAGGAGTCAATGTAACCCGAATTGTTTTTCCAATCCATAATTTATCAAAACGATCCGTCTTCTTTATACTGATTTCACCAAATTTGGTTGATAAAACTCCTCCAAACCAGTGAATCCCATTTTTCACCCCCAAAGCATCTTTAATTTGAAAGGTTGATTTGGAACTAATTTCTACTTCAAAAATCAAGTTACCCTCCAAAAAAGCACTATCAGAATGAACCGGAGCTACATCTATCGGATTATCATCAAATAATTCAGATCTAACGAATCCGGTCTTGGTGCCTAAATTTTCATAGCGCCAGTTCAATCTTAAATCAGAAACCACCTTTTCCATTAAGGTGCGCGACTTAAACAATTCTATTTCATCTTCCAATACACTGCCCTCATTTGTTAGACCGACATCTTTCAACATGCTCAGTTCAGCTGAACCAGATGATAAATCATTCCGTTCAATTAACACCGTTGCCGTACTTTCATAAACGGGAAACTTGTAGTGAATGTATAAATAGGCAAAGAATAACGAAAGAATAACGGATACTATGAACCACCAGAAATGCCTCAAATACTTATCAACCAATTCACGAATATCCAACTTATGTTCCATCTCTTTCATGGAACCGGTTTCTTGATTTCTTTTTTCCATTTAGCGGGTAATAAGTATAATCGTAGTAATGACTAAAGAGGTCAGTGAAATAAAAATAGCACCTGTTGTTTTCCATAGAGTTCCTTCAGATCTGGCAGCTACATTCGGTTCAACATATACCACGTCATTTTGTTTCAGATAGTATGCTGGAGATGAAAAGAGCTCTTTTTTTGTCATATCAACACGATATTCTCGCTTAATTCCGCAAGAATCCCTTATAACCAACACATTCTTTCGAACCCCTGACATTTTCATATCCCCCGATAATCCGATTGCTTCAATCAACGTAATTCGCTCATTTGGAATCTTAAAGGTTCCGGGATTCTTCACATCACCAAGCACTGTGATTTTAAAATTTTGAATTTGAATCTGGACAGTCGGGTTTTTCAAATATCCATTTAAAAGGGTATGAATGGTGTCTACCAACTCCGTTCTGGATTTACCAGCCACTTTCATTTTTCCAAGTATAGGCAGATTAATCTCTCCCCTTGAATCTACCAGGTAACCGTATGGAACCGAATTTCCCGTGGTATATCCGTTATTTGTGGTTGAAGTTTGTTGAGGCAGATTAAAGGCCATTGCTGATTCCGGATCTTCGGCGGTTATTATTATTGAAAGGAAATCATCTGTTTCAAATACCGGAGTAAAATGATAAGCGACAGAATCTGCGGATGACCCTTCCTGGAAATAGACCATCTTCTTCCTGGTTCCGCATGAACTTAAAAAAACAAACGGTAATCCGCACACCAATAAAATTAAACTCCTCTTACAGGATCTATTGCAGTAGTTTTTCATTAAATAGATTATTTATGCACTCTTTAAAATCAGGAGTTTGATCCCCATGTTACACTCCATTTTCACTTGTTAAATTAAAAACTGAAGGATTAATTCTCTCTTTTTTCGATCTGGGTAGATTTGATCCTTCCTGTTTACGATTGATTTGTTTCTCCAGCTTTAAACAATAAAATGTCATGAGGATTAACAAACACAATATAAGAAAAATCACTGCGTATATTGAAAACTCCTGAAGAATAAAAAGAATAATTCCCAAAAAAAAGACATTAAAACCCGCAATTAAAAAACTTGCTCTCCGATGGGATAATTTGAATGCATCAATTAACAAGTGATGGAAATGATCCCGATTTGCAGAAAAAGGACTTTTACCCTTTAGTATGCGCATTATAAACACTCTTGCAGCATCGTAAATAGGTACAATCAGAAGTCCTAACAAAACCAACGGTTTACAGGATGAATCAAAAGGCAATTGATTCAATGCACTTTCATCCGCAGCCATTAAACGCATAGTCATAAAAGCAATAATAAATCCTACTTGCAAAGAGCCTGTGTCTCCCATGAAGATCTTTTTGTATTTGGATAAATTGAACCATAAGAAACCGATTAAAATTCCAATCATTGAAATGGCAGAAAGAAACATAAATTTAAGATCTATGGTTTTAAAAACAACAGCAAAAAAGATAAAAATGATAATGGCAATAGATCCTGCCAACCCATCAATTCCATCGATCAAATTAAATGAATTAATAATCCCCAACATCACGATTAAGCTAATCAAAATCCCCAGCCAAAATGGGAGTTCATAAATTCCCAAAAAACCATGAAAGTTATGAATGACGAACTGAGAATTAAGCAAAACAAATGAACAAGCCAGAACCTGGCCCAACAATTTTGCTTTGGGTGACAAAACCATTAAATCATCTTTTAAACCCATAAAAAAAAGAACGGTCAACCCGGGAAGAATAGACATTGAAACATGAAAATGATCATAATAATTGTTGAAAGACAACGATATGACAAAGACAATAAAAAATGCAATTCCACCAAGACTTGGTGTTGCAACAAAATGCGAACTTCTTTTGTTTGGTTTATCCATTAAGTGCTTAACCTGCACTACGGAAATGATTTTAGGGATCAAATAAAATGTGGACAAAAGACATCCGGTAAACAACGCTAAACAATAGTAAAAAAACATCTTTACTGCTTTAGAAATTAAACAATTAACTTAACCCTTACGCTGTTAATTAATGTCAATTATTTCCTCTTCACTAAGTTGTAGTGATTTACTCTAAGCAATCTTTAATTAGCTAAATGTTGTAGTACGCAATTTATTTTTTTGTCATTCAAAATGTAATTTTCATTTCTACCCGGCGATTCTTTTGTCGCCCTTCTTCTGTTTCATTATTTGCAATTGGTTTTAAACTTCCGAAAAACTGTGTTTCAATTCTTTCTGAAGCAATTCCTCTTTTCACTAAATAGTCCTTTACTGCCTCAGCTCGTTCTTGTGATAAAACCAAGTTTTCTTCCTGATTTCCAATATTATCAGTATGTCCGGAAATCTGTAGCTTCCAATCCTGTTTTTGCTTCAATAAAGAAGCAAGTGCATCCAGGGATTCATTGGAAGTTAATAAAATAGTTGACTCATTATATGCAAACTCTAAACTATTGAATGCCGTGGTGATAATATCCCGCTCTTTGTTCTCCATTTTAGGGCTACTAACACTTTCCGTTGGTGCTTTATCCAAGTTATCTGTATCCCCTCTTTCCGGGATAGCTACGCCAAAAGCATCTACTTTGCTACCTGCAGGAGTTGCCAATTCTTTATCCAAATAATTCGGAATACCGTCCAAATCACCATCACCATGCATCTCCTCCAATTTTTCCAATCGTTTTTTCAGGTCTCTAATTTCTGCATTTTCAGCCGGGGTCGATTTATCAAAATACCAGTCTGCATGTTCCTTTGCTTTTCCTAAATTGACCTGTAGCCCTAATGTTAAGGTTCCGATAAAGGCATCCATCCCACGGATGTTCATGGACTCATTCATATCAATCGTATACTTTCGATGCATGTGTTTAATACCGGTAGCATCTAATTTAATCGTAAAACGATTATTGATTTTAAAAATCGGAGATACCCCAATCATTAAATTAACCATATTTCTTCCTTTCTCAAATGGAGAAAGATTATCATTACCCATGGTAGAATAACCCGCACCGGCATGAACCTGAAGACCAATGTGTTTGGTCCACTCATGAAATTCCAATATATGATGCAGATTTGCAACTCCTTGGAGAGAAAATCTAAAATAATTCGTTCTGAATGGTAAACTGTTGTTTCCTTTCCAGGAAGAACTATTCTTAAAAAGATCGTATTCCGCATCCAACTTTACCCCAATATGCCTATTTGCCATAAAGCGACCACCCAACTGTACATTTGAAAGATCAAGCAAATTGGTAGAGTATCCGGGGCTATAAGGTCCGACAGCGTTGCTAAACCCTCCTAAGAGTTCCAACGACCACCTATTGTAAATAGGTTTCTTTTCAACTATTGCGGTTTGTGAATACAAAACTATCGTTTTGGCAAAGACAAACGCGCAAATTAAACTTCCCATTCTAATTGGGCCCACGCACATAATCAATCTTCTCATCAGAATAATGGTTTTCTTAGTTACAAGTTAAACAAAATTAACTCAACAAATGAACAATTCAAGTTTATTAGTGAAAATTTGTAACTTTTTATCTATACAGTAAAGTTATTATGTGTTATTGACCAGTTATACTTAGTAAATGACCGGTTATTCCAGATAAAGTGCAAATTTCCCGTTGGAAAAACCTGTTCTGTTCCTTTATTTTCGCGAAAAGTTTACTCAATGAAGCATTCATATTTTTGAATTCAACTCCTATAATAGTGCTTCTTTCACTAAAGAATTAACCCTCAAAGATCCCATTGATTCTATGGCGATAGGATCGACAGATGATTTGTATTCAACTTTTTCAAAAAACGGGAATCCTCAAAAAACGGAAACAAGTTGAAGTCAATAGAATTAGGTTTCTAGAAAAATTAACACCCAACATATCTGATATTTCCTTAATTTTGCAACAAATTAGTATGTTATGAAATTAGGTGCAACAGAAATTATTTTAATCCTTGCTGTGGTTCTTTTATTATTCGGAGGGAAAAAAATTCCAGAACTAATGAAAGGTCTAGGAAAAGGGATCAAAGAATTCAAAGACGCTAGTAAAGGCGAAGAGGGTTCTTCCGCTCCAACAACTACAGAAGAGAAAAAATAGATTAAGCCAATCCATTCTACATGTATAAAACATTTTCGGAAGTTAAAGTTGCACTCTCCGCAGGGAAATCTGTGGAGAGTATCGTGCTTTCTTACTTAGAGCAAATTGAAAAGAATAAAGATCTGAATGCATTTCTGGAAGTATTTACAGAAAGTGCTTTGGATCAGGCTCGTTTGGTGGATCAGAAATTGACTTCCGGAAAGGCAGGTAGATTGGCCGGAATGGTTATCGGATTAAAGGATAACATTTGTTACGAAGGTCATGCAGTAAGTGCGAGTTCTAAAATCCTGGCAGGATTTGAATCACTTTACTCCGCAACCGTTGTTGAAAGACTCCTGGCAGAAGATGCCATTATTATCGGTCGTTTGAATTGCGATGAATTCGCGATGGGAAGTTCGAATGAAAATTCCGCTTTCGGTCCGGTGAAAAACAATTTGAGACCTACCCATGTTCCGGGAGGTTCATCCGGAGGTTCAGCTGTTTCTGTTTCTGCAGGAATGTGCACCGTGGCCTTGGGATCTGATACAGGAGGTTCAATCAGACAACCTGCTTCGTTTACCGGAACGCTAGGTTTCAAACCAACTTACGGAAGAGTAAGTCGGTACGGTCTTATTGCCTATGCTTCTTCATTCGATCAGATCGGTCCATTCGCAAACAGTTTGGAAGACCTGGTTCTGGTGATGGAAATCATGGCCGGAAAAGACCCGATGGATGCAACAAGCTCTTCCAAACCGCTTGGTTTTTCTACGGAAATTCCGGCTATCGGAAAAAAGAAAATTGCTTATTTGAAAGAAGCGCTCGAAAACGAAAGTATGGATCCCGAGGTACGTGAAATGATGGAAAAAACCATCTCGGATTTGCGTGCACTTGGTCATACGGTTGAAGGAGTCAGCTTCCCCTATTTAGAATATTTGGTTCCGACCTATTACGTATTAACAACTGCCGAAGCTTCTTCCAATCTTTCCCGATTCGATGGAGTTCATTACGGTTACCAATCTCCGAAAGCAAAAGGAGTTGAGCAAACGTATTCCCTTTCCCGTTCGGAAGGATTCGGAGCGGAAGTGAAAAGACGCATCATGGCTGGTACATTCGTATTGTCTCACGGATATTACGATGCCTATTACACAAAAGGAATGAAGGTCCGAAGAGTTTTGAAAAACAAGACCAAAGAGATTTTTAATCAATTTGACCTGATGATCTTACCGACAACGCCATCTACTGCATTTGAATTCGGATCCATCAACGACCCGATCCAGATGTATTTACAAGATATTTTTACCGTACACGCAAACTTGACTGGAAATCCGGCGATTGCAATTCCTAATGGAACACACAGCAATGGATTACCCATGAGTTTACAAATTATGGCTGATGATTTCAATGAAGAAGCAATCTTCTCATTGGCTGATCAAATCATAAAAAATTAAATCCCATTTGCCTATGAAACGATTCGGAACAGTACTTCTTTTGCTTTTTATCACGTTGTTGAATACCCAGAATTCATTCGCACAACGCAGAACCAAACCACCAGTTAAGGACACCGTTACTGGAGAAGTATTTATCCGAATAGTAGATCAAAGTCTGAGTCTTTACTACGATGATTTTGCAAAGGGTATGAACTACGACTCAATCGTAGATGCATTGGACTATGAAGCAGGGACAATTCCATCGTTTACTGATGAAGATTATTGCAAAAGACTCGCTAAACTGAACGAAGTATCAACCTTTGGCTTTGATTGCAACAACGTTTCGCTTTCCACCATCAAGTTTTTCGCCCAAAACAGAAGAAATTTTGCCCGGGTCGTTTTGGGTCGTGGTCGTTTGTATTTTGACCTATACGAAGAAAAACTGGCAGAATATGGACTTCCATTGGAGTTGAAATACCTTTCAGTGATCGAAAGCGGTTTGAGACCACAGGTCAAATCCCGTGCAGGAGCACTTGGCTTATGGCAATTCATGTATGCAACCGGAAAGCAATATGGCTTGAAAGAGAATTCATACATGGACGAACGCATGGATCCAGTGAAATCAACGGATGCTGCTTGTCGCTACCTTAAAAAACTATACAATATCTACGGAGACTGGAATTTGGCTTTAGCTGCTTACAATGCAGGACCGGGAAATGTCAACAAAGCGATTCGTCGTTCCGGAGGAAAAAGAACCTATTGGGAAGTAAGACCTTATTTACCGCGTGAAACACAAGGATATGTTCCGAATTTCATTGCGGCTACTTATCTGCTTACTTATCATGCGGAACACAACCTGCTTCCGGCGGAACCGAAAATCCATTTCTATCAATTGGATACCCTTTGCCTGAACAGGGGGATTCACATGCAAACCATTGAAAAATTAGTTTCCTGGTCGGTTGAGGATATCCAGAGTTTAAATCCTGTTTATAAGACTTCTTATATTCCTCCCACATTTCCAAAGCAATGTGTAACGGGTCCGCTTCAAAAAATTGGCCTATTGGTCAGCCTGGAAGATTCGCTCTACGTTTTGGAGCAGCGCATTTACGGTTCCGGTGGTTATACTCCACTTCCAACGGATGTGGCAATTGACCCTCAAAACGACCAGCTGGTTGTTTCAAATCCGATAAACAGTAAAATAGACGTTCCAAAGACGAAAGTCATCACAACGATCAATTATACCTACCACAAGGTAAAGACCGGTGAAAGTTTAGGAAGTATCGCTGCACAGTACAATGTTTCCATTCAGGAGTTAATGGATTGGAATGATTTGACGACAGCCAGGATTACGGTAAACCAATTGCTGAAAATCCAAACCAAGGTGAGTACAACGGTTGAAAACGAGGCTTATTTGGAAGCAGTTGAAGACAGTATTCAAAATTCAAATCCCGTTAAAGTTGTTCCTCCGGTTCAAACTCCTGTTGTTGCAAAAAAATACTACTCCATTCGAAGCGGAGACACGTTTTCCAGAATTGCTTCAAAACACGGTTTGACGATGAATCAATTGTCTCGTTTAAATCCGGGAATATCACCAAGCCGCATTCGCGTAGGTCAACGTTTACGTGTAAAATAAACCACTTATGAATTCGCTTGCTGTTGTCATCATCACTTTAAACGAAGAGCGAAACATTGAGCGTTGCTTAAAATCCATTCGTGATCTGGCAGATGAGATCATTGTTCTCGATGCATTTTCTTCTGATAAAACAGCAGAAATTTGTGCAAAGTACGGTGTCCGTTTCGAGCAAAGAGCCTGGGAAGGTTATTCGGCAAGCAAAAACTATTTGAACAGCCTCGTTTCTTCGGATTACATTCTTTCTCTTGACGCAGACGAAGCCTTGAGCGAAGAATTGTATGACGAAATCAAATCAGAGAAAATAACCGGTTTTTCCGGAACTTATTGCGTAAATCGTCTGACGAACTACATGGGGAAATGGATCCGTCACAGTGGCTGGTATCCGGACATCAAACCTCGTTTGTTCCCAAAGGAAGGATCTTATTGGTCGGGTGAATACGTTCATGAAGAATTGGTCCACCCACCTTCCAATCTCCAGGTATTCAAAGGTGTTCTGGAACATTATTCCTATTACTCCTACGAAGATCACCGGGCCAGAGCTGATAAATACTCGCTTCTTACAGCGAAGAAATTTCATGCAAAAGGAAAAAAGGTCGGACCATTGAAACCCGCAATTAGTGCTTTGGGTCGTTTTGTTGCCATGTATTTTATTAAATTAGGGTTTCTGGACGGTTGGAAAGGATTCAAGATCGCACAGATAAGCGCCCAATCCAACATTTTGAAATACAAAGAACTAAGAAGACTGAATCGTGAAGGAAAGTAAAAATTGGAACGGAAAACACATTGCAATTAGTCGCGTGGACAGTATTGGTGACGTGCTTTTGACACTTCCTGTCACTGCATGGCTGAAAGAGCAATTTCCAACTTGCCGCATTACCTTTTTCTGCAAAAACTATACAGCGCCGATTGTAAAATACTACACTGCGATTGATGACATCGTGAAGGTTGATGATCTGTTCACCTTGCCGAAAAGCGAACAGGCAGATGCGATTGAAAGCTTGAACATCGATGCAGTAGTGCACGTATTTCCCAAAAAGGAATTGGCGAAGGTTTTCAAGAAGGCAAAGGTACCCATGCGAATCGGAACATCACACCGTATTTTCCATTTGAATACCTGCAATGTCAGACCCAATTTTACCCGGAAAAATTCTCCCTTGCATGAGTCGCAATTGAACTTTGAGTTGCTACGACCTTTCGGACTTAGTGAAATACCAACCTTCGAACAGGTCAATGCATACACTTCTCAATTTGTAAGTGAAAAACAGGAACTACCAGAAGACTTTCAAGGACTTTTGGAAAAGAAATACATTATTCTTCACCCGAAATCTCAGGGAAGCGCCAGGGAATGGCCGATGGAAAAATACACCAAATTAGCCAAAGAGTTAATCGTAAAAGGATACGATGTTGTTTTTACAGGAACGGAAGGGGAAGGAAAGTTATTTCGAAAGGAAATTCCAAAAGATGTGATGTGTCACGATTCCACCGGAAAGTTGAGCATAGACCAATTGATCTGGTTAATTAAAAATGCTTCCGGTTTGGTAGCTTGTAGCACAGGACCTTTACACATTGCCGGATTCCTGAACACCAAAGCGATTGGATTGTTTTCTCCCAGAATTCCGATCCATCCGGGAAGATGGAGACCACTTGGAAAGCAATCTGTGGCACTTGTTTTCGATGAAGATTGTCCTAAATGCAAAGCCAAAAAAGAGTGCAATTGCATTTCCGATATTTCAGTTGAAAAAGTCGTTAAGGAAATTCTAAACTAAATGAGGCCGGCTCTCAGCATATTGATTTATACAAATAGCTGGGTTGCTTTGTGTGTCACGAGTTTGGTATACGGAATCGGAACATATTTCCATCTCCGACATCTGGAATTGTTTGCAATCTGGAGTTTCACAGGAACCATAAGTGCTTATCAACTTCATCGGTTATTTCGTTTACGTCAACTGAAACACAGTGTTCGTTCCAATCGTCGCCTGCTTTGGATGCAAAACACCTACACTTTTCAAATTACCTGGTTCCTATTGAACTTCCTTTCTTGTTTAGTCTGTACCCTTTATATTCCTATGACGAAAGAAGTCATTGTCTTAATCGGATTGAATACATTGATTGTTTCACTTTATGCACTTCCAGTTCCACTTATTGGAAATGGACTTCGAAACATACCTTTTGCTAAAAACATTCTGATTTCAATCAGTTGGGTATTGATCGTTTTTGTTCCATTCGCTTCGGCTAAACGGCTGGATTTGATTCCTTGGGAAATTCCAACGCTTCTTTTCATCGCTGCCTTTGCTCAGATCATCCCATTCGATAGCCGTGATATTCCACATGATCGCAAATCGTTATTTACCATTCCTCAGCTAATTGGAACCCAAAACGCAAAATATGTCGGGTTCTTTCTTCTGGTAATTGCACTTGTTCTCCAAATGAGTTTATTAGGTTTTCATTGGCTTCTTCCGTTCACTTTATTTTGCGGAGCTATCGGTCATCTCATCTCTTTCAAGGTCGGTTATCAATTGCGTTTGGAATTTATATGGGATTTGCCGCTGGGATTGATGGGGCTTTGGTTCTTACTGAAATGAATTTCTATTTTCGGTTCAATCACTCTATTTTTTAACCATTATTTAATCGCTTCTTCTGCAAGTGGAAACACACTTGAATTACCTTCGAAGTGTACAAAAAATAATTCCACTATGAAAAAATTGGTTACTTATGCAGCAGCTCTTCTGCTGACAACTATGAGCACTTCTTTCGCTCAGAACAACACCCAACAGGATCTTGACAACGCGATCCAAACCGCTGAAAACATCCCTCAGGATGTACAAAATGCCTCAAATGCAATCGACAGGCTTGTTTATGAATTGAATATAAGCAGTACCCCAGATGCAGATGCTTTTTACAACGATTTGTTTGTACTGGTCAATCAGATTCAGAATAATGCGGATGACATTGATTACTTCATGAGTCTTGCGCACGATGAAAGCACGGTGCCTTTTTCAACTGCATCAGTAAATGGACTTACAGCACAATTGGTTGTGTTAAATGACGATGTAATCACACTTACCAATCAAATCAAAGATGCAGTAGTTGAAAACCGTTACAGTGATGCGAATTCCCTAATCCCGGGATTACGCAATGCTATTGCTGCTCAAGCTGATGTGGCTACCGATATTATTTCCGAAATTGAGGCGATTAAACTAGCGACAACCGTTTATACCGTAGAAATCCGTCTTGTAGATGCACAGGGAAACCCAACTTCTACCAATGACTTACAGGGATATTACGCATACAACGAGGCAACAAGCGAATACATTTACCCTGAAGATGAGCGTGGTTACAGTACAGAATTCTTTTTCCTGCCGGCTGGAACCTATACATTCGATTCATTTAACGGATATTGGAGCGGAACAGGTTCAAATACCGTGACACTTTCCAATGCGCTGGTTAATGAAGATGGTGTAATCATTGTAGACCTTGTTCTTTGGTCTGAATAAGAATTGGGCATTTAAAGAATTTACCAATAAATGGCGGCAGATCTCTGTCGCCATTTCTATTTTAATCCTCGATTTTTGGATTTGCTCTTTTCAATCTTTAACCTAACTTTGTCTCAAAATTAAGATACCGTTAATGGCAACAATAGCAACTTACGATTTTCAAAACAAGCGCGCGTTGGTACGTGTGGATTTCAATGTTCCTTTGAACAAGGAAACCTTAGAAGTAACAGATGATACGCGAATCCGCGCAGCTTTGCCAACGATCAAACATATTTTGGAGCATGGCGGAAGTGTTGTTTTGATGTCGCATCTGGGAAGACCGAAGGAAGGTCCGGAAGACAAATTCTCCTTGCGCCATATCAAAAACCGAATTGAGGAATTATTGGGGAAAACCATCAAGTTCTCTTCCGATTGTATCGGATCAAGCGCTTTTGAAATGAGTAAAGCCTTGAAACCCGGAGAAGTCTTGTTATTGGAAAACGTGCGTTTTTACAAACAGGAAACTTCCGGAACTGAAGCTTTTGCGGCAGATTTGGCAAAGCATGGAGATTGCTATGTGAATGATGCTTTCGGAACAGCTCACCGGGCACATGCTTCCACGACCGTTGTTGCGAATTACTTTCCAAATGATAAAATGTTCGGTTTCTTATTGGAGGCTGAAATCAAAAGTGTTGACCGCGTTTTAAACAGTCATGAAAAACCATTGACTGCAATTGTAGGCGGCGCAAAAGTTTCTTCGAAAATCACCATCATTGAGCGTTTGCTTGAAAAAGTGGACAACCTGATTGTAGGTGGAGGAATGGCATATACCTTCGTGAAAGCACAAGGTGGATCTGTAGGAAGTTCGTTGGTTGAAGATGATTTCCTGACAGTTGCCAACGAAATCATTGCAAAAGCGAAAGCGAAAGGTGTCAATCTTTACATTCCCACCGATACGATCATTGCTGATAAATTTGACAATAATGCAAGTACGCAGTTGGTTCCAATCGGTGAAATTCCGGCTGGATGGATGGGATTGGACGTTGGTCCGGATTCCATTAAGGCATGTGCTGAGATCATTGAGAATTCCAAATTGATTTTGTGGAACGGTCCGATGGGTGTTTTTGAAATGAGCAATTTCCAAAAGGGAACTGCTGAAGTGGCGAAAGCAATCGTTCGTGCTACGGAAAAAGGAGCTTTTTCATTAATTGGCGGTGGTGACTCGGTTGCTGCAATCAATCAATTCGGATTAGCTGATAAAGTAAGTTACGTTTCTACCGGTGGTGGAGCCATGTTAGAATATTTAGAAGGAATTGAATTGCCGGGAATCAAGGCGATTCGATCCTAATGGAAAATAGAAACATTGAAAATCCCCAATATGTTCTGCAGGTTGGGGATTTTTTAATTTTGTTATTCATCCGGCGAACTAAAATCCTCATCTAAAAACAATGGATATTAATTTTCTTCCACCTAAGACAACTATTCTTTATTTCTTTTCCAAAATGCCTTACGTGGAATATCGACCTAATGACGATCTGTTTTTGTTCAGGGAAGGTGAATCTGAGTTCGGATTTCAACTATATTCAGGGATTACTGTTGGTTGGGCGTTTTAAATTCCTTTAAATTCAATGAGGCACCGATCCGGTTTTCTATATCTATTCTCTTTGGCAATCATAGGATTGTCAACGAATAGCTGCACCAACGAAACAGGCGTAGACGAAGCCTACAAACCGGATCATCCGATTGAATTCCCGCATGATATTCACGTCAGTAAAGGAATTGATTGCAAGTATTGCCACAATTCAGCAAATGATGGACAAAATGAAGGAATCCCCTCAGCGAATGTATGCATGAAATGCCACAAGCAAATAAAGGGAAATAAGTAGATTGGGTTATTTATCTAAAACTTTTGGAATACGGAAATAATCGGAATCCTTTTTCGGTGCATTTTTCAATGCTTCGGCTTGTGTAACGGTTACTTCCGGTACATCATCACGCAAGACATTCACTTCGTCACTCATGAAGATCAGAGGTTCCACATCATCAGTTGGAATCTCAGACAATTTACCCATAAAACCAATGATTTTGTCCAAATCCTGGCGGATAGCCACTTTATCATCTCCTTCAAAACGAAGACGTGACAGGTGTGCAATATGATCAATTGTTTCTTCTGAAATCTTTTCCATGGTGCAAAATTACAAAATTTGATTCAATCATTTCTTCATCAGGCCTCTTTCTCTTAATGGCTCGGCTAAGATGTTGAATACATAATCGGAAAGTTCAGTCTCAGTCATCTCTTTTTGCTGCTCCACGGAAATCGCATCGTGCATGTAAATCCGTGAAACTCCCGGATGTGCATATCCCAATACTTGATCCGGATCTGAAAACATGTGGTAATGGTCGATGAACGTAATGGGGATAATTGGAATACCGACGTGTTTTGAAAGCTTGAATGCACCATCCTTGAACGGAACCATTTCAGGCAGATTGTCATCCGGAATGCCTCCTTCCGGAAAAATCACGATCGACCAACCTTCCTTGATAGCAGCCTTTGCCTGGATAAAGGATTTCGCGGCTTTCATCCGATCATTGCGATAAACGGGAATATTCAATCGTTTGAAAAAGGTCTTCATCAAGGGATAACTGAGAATCTCACTCTTTCCCATAAACAGAAACCGATGGGTCGGTAAAATGGAATACATCACGAAAATGTCAAAGTAAGAAGTATGGTTCGAAACAATCAGGTATGGTCCTTTTGGCAACTTAACCCTGTTCAATCGGTGAATCCAAATGCCACAGAATATGCGAACGGTAGAACTCCAAACCACATTGATTGGAAAACTCCACTTCTTCCAACAACCGCGGGAAAGTGTGATACAAAGGAAAGGATAAAAGAATAGCAAGGTCGCAACGAAAATCAGCCCAACGTAAAATTTATATAATAAACTGAGTACTCCCAAGAACTGCTTCACCTCTCAAAAATAACGCTTCCCATCAATATTCAAATACAAAAAACAATCCTTTCATTGAATTTCTAACCTTTTCATTCTATTTAGCTGAAAGAAACCAGTAAATTCGCAAAAAACAAATTCCAATGGCACGAATTCTTACAGGTATACAAAGCACAGGGACTCCTCATTTGGGGAATTTACTCGGAGCGATTCTACCTGCAATCGAATTAGCAAAGGATCCAAAAAACGATTCCTTTCTATTCATCGCAAATCTGCATACGCTGAATCAGGTCAAAGATTCAGAAACAATGCGTGAAAACACCTATTCCACGGCTGCAGTTTGGTTGGCTTGTGGATTGGATCCCGAAAAAACAACTTTTTACAGACAAAGTGATGTTTCTGAAGTGACAGAATTGATGTGGTGTCTATTATGTTTTTATCCTTACCAAAGATTGACTCTGGCTACCAGTTTTAAAGATAAATCGGACTATTTGAGTGACGTAAATGCTGGATTGTTCACTTACCCTATTTTAATGGCCGCAGACATCCTATTGTATGATGCAGATATCGTTCCTGTTGGAAAAGATCAGTTGCAACATTTGGAAATTGCACGTGACGTTGCTGTGAAATTCAATCTGAAAATGGGTGAAACATTCGTTTTACCAGATGCCCGTATAGATGAAGTGACAAAAATTGTTCCCGGAACCGACGGAGAAAAAATGAGTAAGTCCAGAAACAATTTCCTCAATATCTTTCTCCCGGAGAAACAATTGAAGAAACAGGTAATGTCCATCGTTACAGATAGTAAAGGTTTGGAAGAACCAAAGGATCCGAACACTTGTCACATTTTCAGGTTGTATGAATTATTGGCTTCCCCTTCCGAGATTGAAACCATGCGAACAAACTATTTAGCAGGTGGTTATGGGTACGGACATGCAAAAAATTCACTTTTAGAACTTATTTTGAATAAATTTTCAACAGAAAGACAAAAATATAATGAGCTCATGGAAGATAAGTCGCAGATTGATAAAGCCTTAGAAATTGGGGCTTCCAAAGCAAGAATCATTGCTCATGAAACATTAAAACGCGTTCGCACTAAAGTTGGATACTAAAAATTTTTCTATCAGACTATACCGTTTAATCAAAAAATACTATATTTGAATCAACTTATGTTACACCAACATAAACTACTCTTATTAAACCAACATGCTGAAGCTCCACTTATGGGGCTTTTGCCTTTTTAAGAGGTAGGGTATTAAAAGATAAGTATATCACTATATTTCTCCTAAACTACCAAGGTTTGTTTTAAATGTTATTTTTGTACAACACTGCAACACGCTTACTATGTTTAAACAGTTCATTCTTATTTCCATACTAGCTGTCGGCTTCGTCGGGTGCTCGGATGATTCTGTTAATGTTGAAGACCTGAAAGCAATTGGTGGCGCCAAATATGGAGGAACGTTCCGATTCATGTCTTCGGAAAAAATTGAAACACTCATTCCACTTCAAGCCACAACCCTTTACACTCAGCGAATCACATCCCAGATATTTGACCCCATATTGCGATTGGATGCTTCGGGATCGAATGTGATTCCTTCCATTGCGGAAAGTTTCTCGGTTTCATCGGATGGAAAATCCTATACACTCAATATCCGAAAAGGCGTTTACTTTCATCCGGACGAATGTCTCGACGGAGAAGGACGCGAACTGACAGCGGATGATGTGAAATTCACTCTGGACATGTCTTGTAGCGGATTGAAAATAAATGAGGTTAGTTTCATGTTGAACGACCGTGTAGTTGGCGCATCTGCATTCAACAAGGCTACAAAAAAGCAATTCAAAGCAGGTGGTGTTTCGGGGATAAAGGTTCTCGGCAGATACAAGGTTCAAATTGATTTGAATGAGGCTTTTGCAGGTTTTGATAAATTACTGACTTACACCGGTTTTGGAATTTTCCCAAAGGAGGCGTATGATTTTTATAAGGATGAAGTCAAGAAACATCCTGTAGGAACCGGTCCTTTCATGCTGGAAGAATTTTCAGACAAGGGGATCAAATTGAAACGGAATCCGAATTACTGGGCAAAAGACCAATTCGGGAATCAACTTCCATTCCTTGCCGGAATTGACTTGAGCTATACCAAAAACAAACGCAGCGAACTCATTGCGTTCAGGGAGCGTCAAATTGACCTGGTACTGGAAATCCCTACCGACGAGGTTGACAATATTCTAGGTTCGTTGCAAGAAGCACAAGAAGGAAAAACAGTCAAACACAAGGTAGACTCCAAACAATCGTTCTCGGTCACTTTTCTGGGCATGTCACAACGCAACCCCATCTTCAAGGATGTTCGTGTAAGACAAGCCTTAAATCACGCCATAGATCGCAGAAGTTTGGTCAATCACACCTTGCAGGGAGAAGGTTATCCTGTATTGAATGGTTTCATTCCGAATACCGAGTTTTTTCCAGCCAATCGTGTAAAAGGTCCGGATTACAATGTGGCAAAGGCGAATGCACTTCTTGCCCAGGCCGGTTTTCCCAATGGACAAGGTTTTCCAGTGATGGTAATCTATGTCAGTGGAAACAAGGATGCTGCCAATCACTTACTTGCAAAGGGAATAGCAAAACAGTTGAAAGAAAACTTAGGAATCGTTGCTACAGTTGAATTGATCAATTTTGAGAAACGCAATGACTATGTAAAATCCGGGAAAGCAAACCTATGGGTTTCCGGATGGATTGCCGATTACCCGGATGGAGAAAGCTTCCTGAGCATTTTCTATGGAAAATACGCCAACCTCGATTCCGAATTCATGAACCCATTCAAGTATAAGAACGCCAAATTTGACGACTTGTATGTGCGATTGAACAAAGAGCAAAATCCGGAAAAACGCACGGACATCATGGTCGAATGCGATCAGAAAATTGTAGATGATGCAGTCGTGATTCCATTGACTAATGATGATTTCATCACCATGATTAATTCACGTATTCGAAATTTTAAGACAAATTCATTGGAGAATTTAGATTTTTCCAATATATTTATAAAAGAACCAAAAAAGGGTTCGGAATAATTTTTTACTAACTCTCAGCTTGCAAAAAAGTAAAGGCAGTCCAAGGCGGATTGCCTTTTTTGTTTTTATTGGCTTAACACAAACTCAAAATTTTCTTAACTTAGAATCAAACACTCCTCAGTAAGTTTGTCGCTTTATAAATAAACCATGGTAAAACCGCAAGAAGCAAGCCCTTCCAAAAGCAAAGCACACCCCGCAAAATATTTCAACCGTGAATTGAGTTGGCTATCGTTTAATGACCGTGTCTTACAGGAAGCATTGGATGATCAGGTTCCATTGGTGGAACGCATGCGTTTTTTAGGGATTTATTCCAACAACCTGGATGAGTTTTACCGCGTCCGTGTTGCCAATATCAAGCGGATGATTCAGGTGAATGATCAAAAAGTGGATGGATATAAAGGAACTGCAGAAGAGTTATATGAAGAAATCCGCAATGTCGTCATCAAACAACAACGGAAGTTTGAACATGCCTATGCCTCCATCCTTCATAAACTGAAACGGAAAGGAGTTAAACATTTCGATGAAACTACGGTAAACGAAAAACAAAAAATCGAATTGAAAAACTATTTTTTCTCTTCGGTAATTCACGATATTGTTCCAATACTGATTGATAAAAAAATACCCTTTCCAAGACTGCGTGATAAAGCGATTTATCTGGCTGTACGCATGGAATGGGATTATAAACGGAAAGCTCGTTTTGCGCTTATCGAAGTTCCCAATTTGGTTTCCAGATTCTATATTCTGAATTCCGAAACAGGAAAGGGAGTTATCCTGATTGACGATATTATCCGCCTTCATTTAGCAGACATTTTCCCCATCTTCTCTTTTGATACCATAGAAGCATTCACCTTCAAATTTACACGCGATGCCGAATTGAACCTGGATGACGATGTATCCATGTCTTTCATTGAAAAAATGGAAAAGAGTATCAAGCAAAGGAAAAAAGGAGAGCCTGTCCGGATGGTTTATGATCACCGCATGCCTCAGGATTTATTGGAAATGCTTATCAAGAGTCTGAATCTGACCTCGGGAATAAATACAATAGCTGGCGGGAAATACCACAATTTCAAGGATTTCATGAAATTTCCGGATTTCGGGAATACTGAATTCGTCTATTCACCTTATAAAGCAGTAGATCATCCATTATTCCACAAGCAGCAAAGTCTCATCAAGGTCATTCTTGAAAAAGACGTGCTCATGCATTATCCTTATCACCGTTTTGATCACGTCGTGGATTTATTGCGAGAAGCTGCTATCGATCCCAAGGTGTCTTCCATCAAGATCAATATTTACCGTGTCGCTCAGAATTCGCAAGTCATGAATGCATTGGTGAATGCGGTTAGAAATGGAAAGGACGTAACTGTTGTATTGGAATTACAAGCACGTTTTGATGAGGAAAACAATCTCTTTTGGTCTGAACGGATGAAAGAGGAAGGAGCCAAAGTGCTCTATGGACCGGAAGATTTGAAAATTCATTCCAAACTCATTCAGATCAAACGCATTTCCGACAAAAAAGAGCAACTGATTACTTACGTCGGAACCGGAAACTTTAATGAACGAACGGCACAAGTATATACGGATATGGGGTTAATTACCGTCAACCCTAAGATTGCTGAAGAAGTGCATCAGGTTTTTCAAATGATGGAACATAACCTGCATAACCATCATTTCAAAACATTGATCGTTTCCCCGGTCAATTCGCGCAAGAAATACGCACAGTTGATTACCAATGAAACCAAGAACGCCAAAAAAGGACTTCCCGCATTCATCCACATGAAAATCAATAACCTGGTGGATTCGGAAATGATCGATAAGTTATATGAGGCTTCCCAAAATGGCGTGAAAATCAAATTGATGATTCGTGGAATCTGTTGTTTGGTTCCCGGAATAAAGGGTTTAAGTGAGAACATTGAAATTCACAGCGTTGTTGACCGCTTCCTGGAGCATACGCGCTTCCTGATTTTTGGGAACAATAACAAACCCCTTTACTTCATCACTTCGGCAGATTGGATGGAGCGGAATTTGGATAAACGCATTGAAGTAGGAACTCCAATTTTTGACAAAGCATTAAAAGATCAGATCAACCTGGTATTTTCCATGCAATGGGGTGACCGCGAAAAAGCGAGGATCATTGATAAATATCAGAAGAACGCATACAAGGAAGCAACCGGTACTGAAGCAATTATCCGTTCACAAGTAGAACTCCAGAACTATTACCGACAGTTGGTGGAGAATTTGGGATACTAAGCTTCGACTACGCTCAGTCAGCTTAAATAAGGTCATTGAGTGTAGGCGAAATGCCTTTTCACTTTATTAGAATCCCTCTTTCTTGAGTTCTTCGGCGTAGGCTTTGGTAATTAACGGAATGAATATTTCCACCGAAACACCTCCGCCCGTTTTCTCGCGAATCAGATAAGAGGAACTTGTTTTATTAAGCTTGTTCAATAGATACAAGCGGTCATTGATGATTTCCGAAGCTCTTGAGGAATCAATGGCCTTGAGGCCTTTACCATTGTCTTCAATGATGATTTCCAACTCATTTAAACCCTTTAAGTTGAATCTGATTTTCAATTCTCCATGACGTTTCAGATTCGAAAAACCTTCCAAAACGGTGCTTTCGACAAAAGGCTGCAAAATCATGGTTGGCAAACATACGTTGGAAGGATCCAATTGTTCATCCACTTCAAATGAAAAGTCAAATGCATTCTTGGAACGGTCTCTTTGCAGAGTCAAATAGAATGTCAGGAACTCAATTTCCCGATCCAGGGTCATGAAATCATCGTGCGTACTATCCAAAACCTGTTTCAGCAATTTTGAAAACGATTGGATTTGTCTCTTGTAATCCGTTCCCTGCGTTAGTCCTGCATTTTGCAATTGGTTCAATGCATTGTAAATGAAATCAGGATTAATTCTGGCCCGGTTCAAACGTTGCTGAATTTCCAACCGCTTTTGCTTCTGTTTGATTGATTTTTGTCTGAAAACCATTAAAACGTAGGCCGCAAGCAAGGCAAAAATGATACTACCAACTAAGATCAATCGCCATTTCAGGTTCCCAATCTGTCGCTGCTGCTGCAACAACCGTTTATCCTGCTCGTATTCCGCTTCAGACTTTTCTTTCCTTACACGGTGGTATTTTTCAGACAACTGACTATAAGCACGGGCATTCTGAATATTTAAGACACTGTCTTTCATTTTAGACAGATCCTCATAGACCAGCAAAGCACGTTCATATTCTCCACTCAGTTTGGCACAATTGTAAAGCAATTCCAATGCATTTGTCACATCATACGGATCACCGACCTTTTGGGCGTAAACCAAATTGGAATCTGCAAACTGATAGGCCTTATCGTATCGTTTCAATTCCAAATAGATATCAGATATATCGCCGAAAATTGCACCGCGCTCCTTCCAATGATAGTTTGGCTTCGTTTGCATCAGGGCACTATCCAGATAATTCAATGCCAAACGGAAATTTCGATTGTAATAAGCGTGATCCTCAAACAAATTGTAGATCTGAAGATAGCTCTCCGTATATTGGATTTTCTTTGCCAGAACGTAAGAAAACGAAACCGTATGCAACGCTGAATCCAGGTAGTTCTTATCCTTCTCCAGCTGATAGATCTTATAATATCTGGCAGATAGTTGAGCAAGCAGATCAATCTTCGATTCGTTATCAGATAAGGTGCTCACGATCGGATAAGCCAGGTTTGCATAGTACTTCGCCTTGTCTTTATCCTTCATTCTTCCGTAGCTGCCTGACAATCCCAAATAAACCCTTGAAAGCATCGGATTGTTTCCGGTTTTTTGAAGAATTCGTACTGTTTTTGAATAGACCGCGATGGAACCTTCATAATCCCCCTGAAGCATTAAGAGTTCCCCAAGTGTCAGATTATTCTCAATGTAGCTTGCTGATTTGCAACGGATACTATCCAAAATGAATTTTTCGCGATCCAAACTCTTTTTAGCATCATCGAACTGACCGTTTTTAATCTGCACCTGTGCTTTCAACTGAAAGGAAAAAGCCAAACATCTTGGGTTCTTATCCTCCTCCAATGCTTTTGCGAACTTCCACAGATTGATCGGTTTATGTTTTACGGTGCTGTCAAAATCACGCTGTGCAATATAATCTTGCATAGACTCGCATGAACAGTTGGATTGTGCCAGAATGAATTCAGCAAAACCAATAAAGACCAGACAGATAATTAAACGCATCATAAAGTTCTTGCTCAAAGTTAGCAAAAAACGACTTAACCTGATTTTAGACCAAAAAGAAAAGGAGTCAACCACGGCTGACTCCTTATTCCTGCTTTGTTACTTATGATGTGAAATCACTAAAAATTGACTGTTAAACCAAATGTTAGTGGGTAAACTCCAACCGTTTTATCGGTATCGAAAAGGGGTAGTAAATTGTAATTTGCAAAAACCCCAATGTCTTTATATCCTAGTTTGACTGCCGCATCCAGGCGGAAAGCGTTCAAACCGTAAACTCCTTTTGTTTTTGAACGGTTTGTTGTTTTATCATCTTCCACCACTTGTTTGGTGCTTGAACCCAATCTCACCCCTCCGATCACACCGGCTGCAAGGTAAAATCCCTTATCAGATTCTCCGTTGGTGCAGAATTCAAGCATCAATGGAACTGTCAGATAAACCGCTCTTAATTTATTCTTTTTGTAATCGTTCACGGTATCCTGGATTGTCCAGAGTGAATCGGAATTCGCAAATAACAGGTTGTTTTTCAACCCGATCTGAGTCCAGTTCAATCCCAAACCAGTCGTCAATCCAATGTAGTTTTTGTAGATCTTGAATTTGTATTCTGCAAAGTTGAGATTCCAGCTGAATGATTTTCCCGGATCATTTTCCCATTGTTTATCGTTGGGGAAACTGCTTTTCATCGCGCTGTTCAATAAGATGGTCGGTCCGAATTCAATCCCTGCCCAATGTGCCTCAAAGTGTTTCAAGGTCTCTTTGTCTGGTTCAGCATCAATGGTATCGCTGTCTTCATCCTTGTCCGAATGATTAATAATCAAAATCTGTTTTTCTTTCATTTTGATACGGGTTGTATCGGGTTCTTCCTGACTGTTTGCGTAACCAAATAGGAAGAAAATAAATGTGACAAATAATCCTGTTTTCATATCTCTAAATTTTATTGCTTTCTTTTAAGCTTAAGTACTTTGTGCTTTTCGAACATATGACCTTCTCACTTCATATTTTGTTACAGCAAATCCCAAAAAAAATTAAATTAATTTTTAACGTGTTGATTATGTGGTTTTTACAAATACAAAAAAATAATCGATTGAGATGCTTAAAGCTCTCTTACAATCGTTAATTTTGCTCCCGATAACTATCGGGATAAATTTTCAAGTACATGTACAGATCACATACAAATGGCGAATTACGCGCCTCACATATCGGACAGGAAGTAACATTAGCAGGTTGGGTTCAAAAATCCCGTGATTTAGGGGGGATGACCTTTGTTGATTTACGTGACCGTTATGGGATCACCCAATTGGCTTTCAATCTGGAAGAAAATAGTGAGTTGTGCTTACAGGCTAGAAAATTAGGCCGTGAGTTTGTCATTCAGGTCAAAGGATTGGTCATTGAAAGAAGCAGCAAGAACGCCAATTTGCCAACGGGTGAAATTGAAATCAAAGTTTCGGCATTGACATTGCTGAATGCTGCAAAAACTCCTCCATTCACGATCGAAGATGAAACGGATGGTGGGGAAGAATTACGTGCACAATACCGTTATCTGGACCTAAGAAGGAATCCGGTACAACAAAAATTGCGCTTGCGTAATCACGTCGCATTGGAAACGCGTAAATACTTGGATTCAAAAGGGTTTCTGGATGTGGAAACTCCGTATCTGATCAAATCAACTCCGGAAGGGGCACGTGATTTCGTGGTTCCAAGCCGAATGAATCAGGGAGAATTTTATGCCTTGCCTCAATCTCCTCAAACATTCAAGCAATTGTTGATGGTTTCCGGGTTTGACCGTTACTATCAAATCGTGAAATGTTTCCGTGACGAGGATTTGCGTGCTGACCGTCAACCGGAGTTCACTCAGATTGACTGTGAGATGGCATTTGTGGAGCAGGAAGACATTTTGAATATGTTCGAAGGGTTGATTAAACACTTGTTCCAAACAGTTCGCGGAATCACTTTTGAAGAATCTTTCCCACGAATGACTTATGCTGAAGCAATGGCAACCTATGGTTCGGACAAACCGGACATTCGCTTCGGGATGAAGTTTACAGACCTCAAAGCACTTTCAGCCGGAAAAGATTTTCCGGTATTTGACAAGGCCGAAGCAGTTATTGGAATAGCAGCTCCCGGAGCAAGTGAATATACACGCAAGCAGTTGGATGAGATCACTGATTGGGTGAAACGCCCACAAATCGGGGCGCTTGGATTGGTTTATGTGAAATGTAATTTGGACGGAACCTTCAAAAGTTCGGTAGATAAATTTTATGACGAAGCTGCTTTGAAATCCTGGGCTGAGGCGACAGGTGCAAAAGCAGGTGATCTGATCTTTGTTTTAAGCGGTGATTTGGAGAAAACACGTAAACAAATGAATGAATTGCGTTTGCGCATGGGAACCGAGCTTGGCTTGCGTAACCCGGACGAATTCAAGCCTTTGTGGGTACTCGATTTTCCGCTTTTGGAGTGGGATGAGAACAGTGAAAGATATCATGCAATGCACCATCCATTTACTTCCCCTAAACCGGAAGATTTCAATTTGATCGATTCAGAACCTGGAAAGGTAAGAGCAAATGCTTACGATTTAGCGATGAATGGTGTTGAGTTGGGTGGTGGTTCCATTCGCATTCACGACAGAGCGCTGCAATCACGTATGTTTGAATTGTTAGGATTCACTCCGGAGCAAGCGCAACAACAATTCGGTTTCTTGTTGAATGCTTTCGAATACGGTGCGCCTCCACACGGTGGTCTGGCATTCGGTTTGGATCGTTTGGTCGCAACAATGGGTGGATCGGATTCCATTCGCGATTACATCGCATTCCCTAAAAACAATAGCGGAAGAGATGTGATGATCGATGCACCATCGACGATTGACGAAGCACAATTGAAAGAATTGGGAATAAAATTATAAAAGAGTAAGGGCGGAAAATTTCCGCCCTTACTCTTTAACCACTAATTTTCTATTTCGATTTTCGGATCATTTTCAAATGATACTCCGCTCCATTTTTAAACCGGTTCTTATCAAGCGATAATTGAACGATTTCCTTGGAACGAAGTTCATATTCCATGCGTCTCACCGAATCCGAAAGGGTTCCCTGGGAAAGCGTCAGGATATTCTTCGAGTTCAGTTTCCCTTTTTGCCATTGACCGCTGCAAACTAAAGTTGCATCGCCGTCTTCCGTTGCATTCTTATATGTTTCCGTAAGCCGGAAGATCCCAACGGTATCACCTTTAAGGACCAAACGTTGTTGAATTCCATCACAATCTTCACAAGGGACTTCTCCTTCGTAAATGCGGAATACCTTATACTCTTTATCTTTAATGTATTTCTCTTCTTCCTTATTGACAGGGTTTGATTTTGCGCGGTTATTATCATCTTCCCTGTGCTCAATACACCCACTCAAGATCAAAGCTGAACTTGTTACAACAAACAAACAATTAATTCGGTTTATCATCCCACTCAATTATTAATTTACCAACAGTTTTTCCTTCCTCCAGCAAACGATGAGCCATTTTTAATTCATCTTGCTTGTAGACACCACCTACAACCGGATGAATTTGCCCCTGTTTTACCATCTGCACTACTTCATTTAGACATTCAGTGAGCACTTTCGGTTTGAAGTCTGCTACCTTGAGCATGTTTATCCCAATCATTGATTTAGAACGCATCATTAACCCGATTGGTACAACAAAACCCATCTTTCTAACAAAATTAAGCGTTGAAAGGAGTCCCCACTTACCATTTGATAATTCAGAACCACCAAATAACACCAACCTTCCACCTGTTCCCAAAAGTGACCAATCCTTTCTAAAAGTTGCTCCGGCAACCGGGTTGAAACTGATATCCAAACGTTCGGTTTTCAAATAGGCCGAAATTTGCTTTTCGTAATCACCTTCTTTATAGTTCACCACCTCATCGGCACCCAAACTTCGAACTAATTTTTCCTTTTCTTTCGAGCTTACCTTTGCAATCACGTTTGCCCCCTTCAATTTACACAATTGAATCAGCGCAGTTCCCACTCCACCTGCAGCAGCATGAATCAAAACATGTTCTCCGGCCTGTACATTTGCAGATCGGTTTACCATGTAATAAGCAGTTACAAATTGCGTTGCAAGAGATAAAGCCACTCCGGCATTCATTTCATCAATGATGGAAACGGCATAGTTTTCCGTAATCACCTGTTTTGAATATCCACCAAATCGGCAAAAACCCACAACACGCTTTCCAATCAATTCCTTATTTCCATCTTCACCAACTTCAGTTACAACACCAACAACCTCATAACCAATCACACAAGGCATTGGTGGCGCTTCCCGGTAAAGACCCAAACGTGCCATCACATCCGCATAGTTCAATCCGAACGCCTCCACATCAATAAGCACTTGATTTGGTTTTAATTCAGGCAAGCTTAAACTTCTGAGTTCAAAGGCACTTTCAGCAATCCCCTTCTTTACTAAATGAAATGCTTCTGTTTGTTTCATACTGCAAATTTAACTTAAAAAGTTCGTTGGCTTCCCTCCATTTGGAGTAAGTCTGATGAAAAAATGTTATTTTTAATAAAACTTAAATTTGACACAATGGCGACAAAATTCCTCTATTTGGTTCCGATAGATTTTACTCCTGTAACTGAAAATGCATTGGTTTTTGCATTGGATGCAGCAAAATATAACAAGGGTGAGATTGTTTTACTACACATTATTTCACATGCGAAAGAGCGAATTGCAGCTGAGAAGAGTTTGCGTGATTTAGCTGCCAAGCATCAAAATCCGGAAGTGGTTATTTCTACACGTGTGGTGATTGGAAAGGTACTAAGAGATATTGGGATTATTGCTGAATCAGTTGGTGTCCAATTAATCATTATGGGAACACACAGCACCTCTGTTTGGCAAAAAATATTTGGAAGCCCTGCCTTATCAGTTGTTTCAAACAGTAATGTTCCAATTATCCTGACTCAGGAAGACACTTCTTTCCATAAAATCAAGTCAATTGTTATGACGGTGGATTTAGCGAAAGAAAGTGTTCAAGTGGTTCGTTATGCTTCTAAAGTTGCACAAGTATTCAATTCCAAATTGTTCTTGGTCGGTCAGCGTTATTCAGATGAAGGATTTATGCAGAAAATCGAAGTGAATTTACGTGTTGCTAATGGTTACTTGCAAGAGCAGGGTTTACCCGCAACAATCCATTTATTGGATTCCGCTAACTTTGAGAAAAACCTGATCGAATATTGCCGCGAGGTAAAAGCAGATTTATTGGCAGCAACGCATTATCAAGATAACTTCTCTCTATTCTCAACCAATTTAGTTCAGAGTTTAGCAGAAAATGAACTGGCTATTCCGGTAATGACTTTTGACGGAGAAGATACTTCTTCCGGTTCGCAGTTCGGGTTTATTACACAATAGATATTAGGCATCAGGATTTTAAGACTTAAAACCTTAAAAATATAAAACGGATAGGTTTGAAAAAGCTTATCCGTTTCCTTTTATAAGTAATACGATTTCCCCTTTAGGCGGATTTGCTTTGTAATAATCCAATACTTCCTGTGCGGTCCCACGCTTGAATTCCTCGAAGAATTTACTGATCTCACGCGCTACACAAACTTGTCTGTCTGCGCCCAAAATGGAAACACATTCCTCCAATGCCTTAATGATCCGGTGTGGTGATTCGTAGAAAACAACTGTTCGTTCTTCTTCTAAAATAGACAGCCATTTGGTTTGTCTTCCCTTCTTATGGGGTAAAAATCCTTCGTATAAAAAACGGTCGCATGGAAAACCACTTGCAACCAGCGCTGGAACAAAAGCTGTCGGACCCGGTAAACAAGTCACTTCCAATCCTGCCTCCACACAAGCTCTCACCAATAAAAATCCGGGATCGGAAATCGCCGGTGTTCCGGCATCGGAAACCAACACAGTACATTCATTTTCTCTTACTGTTTGAACGGATCGTTCCAATTGTTTATGCTCATTATGCGCATGAAAAGGAATGATGTGTTTTCCGGTAATTTCCAGATGGGAGAGTAATTTCTTCGTTACGCGCGTATCCTCAGAATAAATAAGTTCTGCCTCTTTGAGCAATCGGATCGCTCTTAACGTAATATCCTCCAGATTTCCAACCGGAGTTGGAACAACAAACAACACACCCATTTATTTCTCTTTTAACGTGTTAATACCACGTAATCCTGTAATACGGTTTTTAAGAATTCCATCCGTTTCGGAGGAGTTTCCTGCAGACCTATCAAACGAGCAGTTTCATCCGCCAATTCGATTGCAAAGTCCTTATTCGGCTGATTCGGATAGCGCTGAACACGCAAGATCGTATTTTTGATCAGTAACATATCCTCATCCGAGAAACGAACCACATTCGGATAGGTTGGAACATGATTATCCGAGTTTTTAATGGACAATACGTCCTTCAAATTATATAATTGGGTGTCTTTCACTTTAATAACCACGGTATCTGCCATAATATCACCGATCCGTTGTCTTTTTTCTGTTGTTCCGGAAACAAGCAGGGCCAGAAACCCGAAACCACCGACCCAGATATCCACAATCCTGAAAATCCAGCGGGTGAAATATTCCCTTAATCCTGCAGTTTCACCATTGCTTTTCACCACTCGGATTCCCATGATGAGTTTTCCAAGTGAGCGACCATTCGTCAAATACTCAATAACCGGAGAATACAACAACCAGGGTAAACGCAACAAGAAAATACTGAGGAAAGACAACCTGTTCTGAAGGGAGTTAAAATCCAGATCCAACAAATTGGCACTGATGAAATAGCTTGCTATCAATAGGTAGATCAGTAAGAAAACAAGATCCAAAAAAGCTGAAACAGCTCTATAGACAGGGCTTGCAAGCTCATAATCAATCGTGACAAACTGCGATGTTGTGAAGGAAATTGTTTTCATACCCTAAGAGATGTGAAATCGAAAATACAAATTTTATCTCATTAAATTTACAGAAGGTCTTCTGCACCTTCGGCACAGCTTTCCTTTTTTACCGCAAATGTGCAAAAAAGCGAACCTACTGGTCTCGCCAATTCTCCAACCTTGCTTTTATCGAAAGCAGTGCTTTTATGACCGCGCTAACGCTTGTCTTTTATCACCAGCCGCAGCTAGCTCTTATTTTAAAATGAGTTGAATCGGTAAATGATCTGAATAACCTCCGTAATAGTTCGGTCCACCATAGGTTGTAGAAGGTTTTTTACTTCCGTCTTTTCCTGTAAAAAGCAGTTTTTCCTCGTACACAATTTTTCCGTCATTCGGAGAAAGACTAATTCCATTGCTTCCGTTATAAAGTGCTTTTGAAACGATAAAATGATCCAAAACACCCCACTCCCCTTTGAAGTTGTGTGTGCCCTTTCCGGCTTTTTGGTCATCTGCAAACAAATCAAGCAAGTCCGCACCTGATTCAGTTACTTCTTTTGCTTTCAGCACTTTCTGAATCGAAACATTGTCCGGATGATCATTAAAATCCCCCATTAAAACGATATTCGCTTTTGGATCCGCTTTCAGGATTTTCTCCACTTTTGCTCTTGCCACTTCAGCAGCTCTGATTCTTTTCACTTCCGATTCCCCTTCTCCACCTCTTCGCGACGGCCAGTGATTGACAAATAAATGAATCACTTTCCCTCCTTGAAGTTGACCTTTCACATACAAAATATCGCGTGTCTTAAAATCCGGAATCGAATCAATCGAAACTTTCAAGTTTTCCATTGCAAGCAATTTGAAACAACTTTTATCATATAACAATCCACAGTCAATTCCGCGCGCATCCGGTGAATCCTTGTGTGCAATCTCGTAATTTGTTTTTGCCAAACGACCTGTTTTCTTTAGATCCATCAGAACTCCTTTGTTTTCGATTTCCACCAAACCAATGATAACCGGATTTTCAGTAAGGTTCATGGTAATGGCTTCCACCAAATGATCCAACTTTACCTGATATCTCTCCGAATTCCATTTCAACTTTCCACTTGGAAGAAACTCTTCGTCAATAACCCCTTTATCATCAATGGTGTCAAATAAGTTTTCCACGTTATAAGACACTATCGCGCGGCTATGGAATGATTGAAGTGATCCCTTTTTGGATTCTTTCTGTGAAAATCCGTTGATGGAACAAACGGAAATCAGGATGGATAATAAAACTACTTTTTTCATAAGAATGGTATTTCCTTTTAGTATTCTAAGCTAAATTGATTCAACTCTAACAAACATGAAGCCAGTAAGTCAATACTTGCCTGAATATCATCTTTGTGAGCCATCTCAATCACTTGGTGTAAATGTCTTGTTGGGATGGAGACTGCTCCGGCAATAGACCCACCCGGCGACATGCGCTGGATTCCGGCAGTATCGGTTCCTCCGGCAGTCAGGATTTCCGGTTGCCATTTGATCTTATTTCGTTCTGCAACTTCCTTCATGTAGCGAACCATTCGCGAATCACAAATCGTGGAAGCATCCATTATCTTGATTGCGGTTCCCTCGCCCATTTTGGTGATCTGTTCATGAGCTGCAGCACCCGGTAAATCAAATGCTATTGTCGTGTCCAAACCGAAACCAAAGAAGGGCTTGATATTCAAACTCGCCACATTAGCTCCGCGGATCCCTACTTCTTCCTGAACAGTGAAAACCATATAAACATCATTCGGAAGCTCTTTTCCTTTTAATAACTTGAGTACTTCTATCGCAATAAAAACAGCCAGACGGTTATCCAGTGATTTACTGTTAAAACACTCTCCCATTTCGATGAACTCCCGTTCTCTTGTAATCACATCACCAATGGAAATCAGTTCCTTCACCTTTTCTACAGGCAATCCCGTATCTATAAAATAATCGGAGAGTTTCGCCACTTTATTGCGTTCATCTTGTGTCATTACATGAATCGGCTTTGAAGCCATCACCCCGATCACATCTTCTTTTCCATGAATGATGACGCGCTGTGCTGTCAATGTTTTCGGATCAAAACCACCCAAGGTTGTAAAACGAATAAATCCCTTGTCGTCGATATAAGTAACCATGAACCCAATTTCGTCCATGTGAGCCCCAACCATTACCGATTGGTCGGATTTCCCTTTACGGATTCCGTATACATTTCCCATATTGTCGACCTCCACCTTGTCACAAAGGGATTCAATCTCGCGCAGGACTAATTTTCTGACGCGGTCTTCATGTCCGGGAGCTCCGGGAGTCTTACATATTTCGGCTAAAAGTTTTTTATTCATGTATTGGATTTTGCATCAAAAATAATAGAATTAAAGGTGCATCTGCCAATTCTTAGTTTAAAGAATAGGGAAATCTCTGTTAAAGGACTAAACAATCGATTTAGTATTTGATCTGATGAATTCAAGTAAATCAGCATGCATGAACTTGTTAATTCAAGTCCACCAAATAAACATTCAAAACACACTCCTGAAAATTCATTTCTAACGAGATTTCTAGTTTTATTTAGATCCACTCAATAAACCAGCACCCATGAACAATGCCTTGTTTATGAGATACTATGAGAAAAAAAACAGCAGACCAATTAAATAAAACGGTTAAATTTGTTTCATTAAACCAGATTCATTCGATGAATCTTAAATCAACAAACTATGAGAAAAATTTTACTCAGTTTATCATTACTAACACTTACCCTTCACGCATCCGCTCAGACACAAATTGGAAATGGGAATTTTGAAGGTTGGGAAACAGCGACATCAGAACTTACAGAACCAGTTAACTGGAATAGTTTTAAAACTGCTTCCGGAACTTGGAACAGTTTCGGTGGTCAGCAAATGAATAGATCCTCAAACGTTAGACCCGGTTCAACAGGTATTTATTCCGTTCGAATTTGGGCTAGAAACGCTGGATTTGGAGTTGTCGCACAAGGAAACATGACCTTAGGTCGAATTGAAATGGGTAGTACAACCGCCAATAGTACTAGTAATTACAATTACTCAAACACTACTGATGCAAATTATTCAGAAGCGTTTACAGACAGACCTGACTCTGTTGTTGTTTGGGTTAAGTACAAACCGATGAATACTGGTGCGGGTCATATGGCACGTATCAGCACAGTTATCCATAATAACACAAATAACTATAAGGATCCGAATGATGTCGGTGGAGCAAATACAATTGCAACGGCAATTTTGAACTTTCCTTATTCGGGTGGTAACTGGCAACGCATTTCAATTCCGTTCAATTACGTTGGAACACCTGCTAATGCTGCATTTATTTTGACTACAATTGCAACTAACAACGTCCCGGGTGGAGGAACAGTAAGTGATTCGTTATATATTGATGACATGGAATTGGTGTATGTTCCAAAAGCACTATTCACTACATCCGGTAATACCGTTTGTCCAAATGTACCTGTAACATTTACAAGTACTTCAACGAACTATCCAACTTCTTATTCTTGGAATTTCGGTGATGGGTCACCTGCCTCCACAACGCAGAATCCTTCTCACCCATATGCTACTTCAGGAACTTACAATGTTACATTAACAGTTACCAACCAATGGGGTTCTACGACTTCAACGGCTACAACTATTACGGTAACTACTCCACCTGACGCTTCATTAAGTTATGCGCAAGCTACTTACTGTCCTGCAGATACTGATCCCGTTCCAACAGCAACAAACGCCGGTACATTTAGTTCTACTGCAGGGTTAACAATCAATGCAAGCACAGGTGCAATTGATTTATCGGCAAGTAACCCTGGTGTGTATACAGTAACAAATACTTATACTGGAGGTTGTGGAAACACAGGAACAACAAGTGTTACAATTAATCCTCCGGCAAACTCTTCATTCTCTTATCCATCAAACACTATTTGTGTGGGATCATCTAATCAAACACCAACTATTGTTGATGCCGGAACATTTTCTGCAACTCCGGCAGGTTTAGTATTTGTTAGTCCGACTACCGGTGTGATTGATGTTGCTGGGAGTACTCCCGGAACTTACACAATAACATACGATGCTACCGGTTCTGTTGCATGTCCAACTTCCGGATCTTCTTCAAATGTTAGCGTTACGATTACTTCAAGCCCTGATGCTTCCTTTACATATGCTCAAGCAGCATATTGTGCTGATGCAACTGATCCGGCTCCTGTATTCGGTGTTGGTGCAAACGGAGGAGTATTTTCTTCCACTAGCGGATTGACTATTAACACAAACACGGGTGAAATTGATCTTTCTGCAAGTACTGCCGGAACTTATACGGTAACAAATACCATTGCTGCTTCAGGATCTTGTCCGATGGCCGATGACACATACAGTGTTACTATAAATGCATTACCAACTGTTGCATTGGGAAATTTCTCACAAGTATGTGTTTACAATCCTGCATTTGCTCTAACTGGCGGAACACCAGCTGGTGGTTCTTATTCCGGTACAGGTGTTAGCGGTGGAAATTTCAACCCTTCAACAGCTGGATTAGGTACTAAAACAATTACGTATGCTTATACCGATGCAAATGGTTGTGCCAATACTGCTACAAACTCCATTGTTGTTGATGCTTGCTTAGGATTGGGAGACAATGAAATTGCTACTATCTCTGTTTATCCAAACCCAACAGATGGTAAATTGACATTGTCCAATGTTGTTGAAAACACTTCTTTCAATATTGTTTCTGTTTCAGGACAAGTTGTTTTGAACGGAGTTGTTTCAAATACTGCTAATACAATTGATCTCTCTTCTTTCGAAAATGGAATCTATGTTCTTCAATTGACTCAAGAACAAGGTCTTCAAACGATCCGTATCGTTAAGAAATAAAAATTTCATACCTTTGTCGTGTAACCACCATCCTATTCATAGGATGGTGGTTCACTTTTTAAAGCTACATTTATGAAGTACTTGCTTTCCATCCTAATACTTTCTACATCTTCTTTTGTTTTTGCTCAAACCGGTCGAATTACCGGTAAGGTTCGTGACCTCGATGGAGAAGCCGTTGTTGGTGCCTCTGTCTTTGTAAAGACGACCCAACTTTATGGAGCTAATTCAGATGAAAACGGTCAATTTGTGTTGGAACTCCCTGTTGGAGTTTACAATCTGATTTGCCGCATGGAAGGCATGAATACCGATACGATTCAAATCAATGTGACCGAAAATGGCACCGTTGAATTGGATATTCCAATGGAAGAAATTTCAACGGTACTAGATGTAGTGGAAATAAAAGTTGGAAAGTTTGATAAGCCATTAGAAGACCAAACAGTTTCGATGGAAATTCTCAAGCCAAGATTAATTGAAAGTAAGAATACGCGTAGCATAGAAACTGCTTTAGATCAAACCCCCGGACTGAACATTTTGGATGGTGAACCCCAAATTCGCGGCGGTAGCGGATTCACTTTCGGAGTCGGATCCAAAGTAGCTGTAATGGTGGATGATATGCCCATGCTTTCAGGAGATGCCGGAAGACCTGAATGGGGATTCATTCCAGTAGAGAACATCAGTCAGGTAGAAGTAATAAAAGGAGCTGCTTCGGTACTTTCCGGTAGTTCTGCTTTATCCGGATCGATTAATATCCGTACTGCTTATCCAACATCCAAACCGCTTACAAAAGTTATTTTATATAGTGGATTATACAACAAGTCAAGTATGGCTGGTGCGAAATGGTATGATGATACTCCCCTAATTGCAGGAGCTAGCTTTTTACATTCTCGCAAATACAAACAATGGGATATTGTACTTGGAGGTAATTTCAATTACGATCATGGGTATATCGGACCGCCAAGAACTGATTCCCTTGTTTGGGCTGATACCATTACCAATTTTACCAACAAACAAATGGTAAGCAAACGTGCGCGTATAAACTTCAATTTATCTCGTCGTTCAATTAAGACTAAAGGATTGATTTATGGGATCAACGGGAATGCGATGGTTGCTCAAAGTAACATGGTATTTGCATGGTTAAATGATACCAGTGGTATTTATAATGCTTATCCCGGGGCTGTTTTCTTACAAAACCAACTGATTTTCAATATTGACCCTTATATTGTGTATTCTACAAAACGTGGTAGCAAACATAGTTTGAGAACTCGAATGCTTCGAACGGTAAATGAACTTACGGCAAATCAAGATAATCAATCAACCGTTTTGTATGGTGATTACCAATACAGAACATCTATCAAACAAATCATTCCTGTCGATTTTGTTGGAGGAGTAACTGTTCAAAATACTTACTCTTACTCGAATATTTATCGCGGGTCGGGAGGTCCGAATAATAAAATGCTTAACTTATCTGCATATGCTCAAGCAGAAAAGAAATTCTGGAAAAGATTAACGCTTTCCGTTGGTGGACGTTTGGAGTATTTTCAGTTGAACAATAATACAACCGCCCTAAAACCAATTTTCAGAGCCGGTTCCAATTTCAAAATTGCGAAAGCCACTTTTTTAAGAGCATCCTATGGACAGGGTTATCGTTTCCCAACAATTACTGAGCGCTTCATTCAAACAGGAGTTGGTAACTTCGGAGTATTCCCAAATCCGGATTTGAAACCGGAAACAAGTTGGAATGCTGAAATTGGAATCAAACAAGGTTTCAAAATTGGTCCGGTAATGAGTTTCTTTGATATCGCTGGATTCTGGCAAGAATACCAAAACACCATTGAGTATATGTTTGGTATTTGGAGACCATTAACTACTCCTCAAGCCCTTGGATCTTCCGCTGGATTTATGTTCTTAAACACTGGTAATTCAAGAGTAAAAGGAATTGATGCATCCCTTGCCGGAACAATCGCAATTGGCAAAAAAAGTGATTTGACATTCTTAGCCGGATATAATTATATTTTACCGACCACACTTTCGCCGGATTATCTGTATGCAACGGATTCCCTTAATCGTAAGTTTACTTATAACACGACTTCCTTGGATTCAGCTTCGCGAGTTTTAAAATACCGGTTCCTTCACAATGTGAAAATGGATTTTGAATATGTTTACAAAAAGGTATTTGCCATTGGATTTAGCGCTAAATACTTTTCTAAGATTGTAAACATGGATGCAATCATTAAAGATTTTGAACAGTTAACACAGGATGTTGATGTTTTACAAGACATCCGATACATGGACTTCTTCAATTCTCACAGAAAAGGCAACTGGATCTTTGATGCACGTATTTCTTATTTGTTGAAAGACAAACACCGTTTTGCAATTGTAGGAAGCAATATTTTTAATAAAACATATTCGCTTCGTCCTTTGAAAGTAGAACAACCAAGAACAGTGATGCTTCAATATACATTGAAATTAGGAGGAGATTAATGTCTATTGAAAGACTTTAGACCGTATTTTTGTAAAAAAAACATCATGCGCGTTCTACTGGTTGCTCTCATTTTTGTTGCTGGAGTCATAATTGCCTATTTTTTGACTAATTCTTCAAGCGATGAAAAAACCCTGAAAATCTACAATCCGATTGATGTTGAATCCGAGATGGTAGACGAAGACCTGGTTCGAAAAGGCTTTGGACACACTATTCAGGAGTTTTCCTTTACCGATCAGACAGGTAAAAACTACGGATCCAAAGATCTGAAAGGCAAAATCTACGTCGCGGAATACTTCTTCACCACTTGTGGAACAATCTGTCCCAAAATGAATGCGGAGATGCAACGAGTACAGGAAGCACTCAAAGGAAATGATCAATTCAAGATTTTGAGTTTCACCGTAGATCCGGAAACAGATACCGTAGCCCAAATGAAAAACTATGCAGATGGTCATGGTGCCGATCCGCTTCAATGGCATTTCCTTACCGGCGAAAAAAAGGATTTGTATCAGTTGGCCAGAAGAAGCTTTTTTGTGTTGAAACCAGCTGAAGCAGCTAATCAGGGTGATGTCGGTTCGGATTTCATCCATACGAACTATTTTGTACTGGTTGATACCAAAAAAAGAATCCGGGGATATTATGATGGAACCAATCCCGTGGAAGTGGATAAACTGATTGGTGATATCAAGAAGCTTCTGGAAGAAAAATAATCAAAAGTTCCTCTTTTATTATACGCCTGCAAAGACAGAGTATAAGAATTTCATGTATTCGTTTAGGAATTCTGCTTATTTTCGGCTGGTAATCCAATTCGCAATTCATGCAAACTACAAAAACAAACTACGGAGCACTTTCCACTCTAACTACTGTTTTCTTCTTTTGGGGATTCATCGCCGCAGGAAATAGTATTTTCATTCCTTTTTGTAAACACTATTTCGGTTTAGATCAGTTTCAAAGTCAGTTGATCGATTTTGCTTTTTATGGAGCATATTATTTGGGGGCATTGGGGTTATTTGTTTTCAGTACAATGACTAAAAAAGATTTGGTTTCCACTTGGGGCTATAAAAAAAGCATTGTTTATGGGCTAGTTTTCTCTGCTTTGGGTGCGACCATGATGATTATCTCTGTATATCTGAATGTGTTTGCGGCCATGTTATTCGGATTATTCATCGTTGCATTGGGTTTCTCCTTACAACAAACATCTGCCAATCCATTCATGATTGCATTGGGGGATGAAAAAACAGGAAGTAACAGAATCAATTTGGGTGGAGGAATCAATAGCTTCGGAACAACTATTGGGCCTGTTGTCGTTTCGTTAGCTCTATTCGGAAGTTCAGTAGCAGTTAGTGATGAAATGATTTCCAAATTAAGTTTGAGCAAAGTGATTGTTTTGTATGCCTGCGTTGGATGTTTGTTTTTAGGGGTTGCAGCATTGTTTGGTTTTTCGAAAAAAGTGCCTGATGGTAAAATGGATTCGGAAATACCAGAAAGTGAAAAAGCTAAAAAAACGATGATTACTATGCTAATCGTTACGGGCTTGCTGATTGCTTGTTTTTCTCCTGTTTTCAGTAGTTACCGATCTGATGAAGCAAAACAATTAACAGAATTGAAAAGCGATCTGGAGCAGCTAACCATTGGTGAGGATAATAAACCACTTGAAAATTTGACGGTTGACCAGCAACATACACGACAAGAAATTAACCTTGAAATCAAAAAAATTTCAGGGCCTCTTGAGAAGAAGCGTATGATCTGGCTTTCTGCCGGTATTTTAACCGTTCTTGGAGGTATTCTATTTGCAAATCGTTCAGCCAAAAAGAATGAAAAAGGTTGGGGAGCAATGAAGTATCCACAGTTAAGTTTAGGAATGCTGGCAATCTTTGTATATGTTGGTGTAGAAGTTGCAATCGGTAGTAATTTAGGAGAACTGCTTAAAATGAAAGAATTTGGAGCCTATTCCTCTTCCGAAATTACTCCGTTCATTGCTATGTATTGGGGAAGTTTAATGATTGGAAGATGGTCTGGTTCGATTAATGCATTTGACTTAAGTAACCAAACGAAAGCAATTTTAAAATTCATTGTCCCATTGATTGCATTTGGAATCATTTTAGGAATTTGTAGCATCTCAGGTTATCGGGTTGATATGCTTTATTGGTATATCATCTGTGTCCTTGTTCAAATCGGTGCATTCTATCTGACTAAAGACAAACCCGCTCGTTCTCTTGCTATATTCGGAAGTTTAGGGTTGTTATGTTTGCTTATCGGGTTGAATACTTCAGGAACAGTTTCCATTTATTCCTTCCTAAGTGCAGGGCTCTTCTGTTCAATCATGTGGCCTTGTATTTTCTCCCTTTCTTTAGCCGGATTAGGGAGACATCAGGCACAAGGTTCCGGATTCCTGGTCATGATGATTTTGGGAGGAGGTCTGATTCCTCCAATTCAGGGAAAATTATCCGACATCATTGGAATCCAACCTTCGTTTATTGTCGGGGCAATCTGTTTTGCATACATCACATTCTTTGCGATCTTCGTGAACAAGCTGCTCAAAAAACAAGGTATTTCGCTTGATAGCGACGCAGTGAGTCATTAAAATTTTGATTTATATTTTTGAAAAGCGATCGGATGGTCGCTTTTTTTGGCTTCAAACCGCGCCAATTCTCACTTTTCTAAAATAATCTATATTGTTTCTAAATAAGAGGAAAGCTTCATTTGGGTTGTTCTAGCTATTAAATTTGTATCGTTTGAAACATTTTTTAAAATACTATGAGTAAATCTGGAATATTTACGTCCTCACTAGCAAAGAAATATTGGATGGCACTTACGGGGCTGTTTCTAATTACCTTTCTTATAGGACACTTGTTGGGGAACCTTCAACTAATTACAAAAACGGGCGAGGAAGGTAGACGTGCATTCAACGAGTATGCATACTTCATGGGACACAACATCTTTATCAAGATCTTGGCTTATGTTACCTACTTTTCAATTTTGGCGCATGCTTGCCTTGGACTGTATCTGGCTTTTAAAAACAAGCAGGCGCGTCCAAAAAATTACGCCTACAATAAGCCGAACACAAATTCAAGTCCTGCGTCCCGCAACATGGCTATTTTGGGAACGCTTATCCTGGTGTTCATTTGTACACACATGGCCAACTTCTGGTATAAGCAAAAGGTAGCCGAGACTGTTCCATTGCATTATGTGGAAGTGAAAAAGGTTCAGCAAATGCAAGACCCACAAACCATGCAACCGGTATCACAAGAGTACACTGAAATTCAGGCATTGACTACTATGGGGGTTTATTTCCCGGTAGGATACATCAATCCGATGACCAATGAGAAAGAAATTCAAGTAAAACCGGAAGGAACTGAGTTTAAAGATCCTCAAAGCGGATTGGTCGCTGCAGAAGGTTACAGAGACTTGCATACGGTCGTTATGAACTTCTTCGGTCAATCTGAACAAGGACAACCAACTAATGAATACGCTCTTTGGGCGGTGATCCTATATGTGATCTCGATGTTTGTCCTGATGTTCCACTTGTGGCACGGATTTGCTTCTTCTTTCCAATCATTGGGATTGAACCACAAAAAATACAATGGCATTATATCCTTTGTAGGTAAAGCATTCGCAATCGTAGTTCCGTTATTGTTTGCGATTATTCCAGTTGTTATTTATTTGACAAGATAATATTCAAAAAATTACTTTATGTCTATTCTAGATTCAAAAATACCAGAAGGTCACATTTCACAAAAATGGACCGACTATAAAGACCACCTGCGTTTGGTTGCTCCAAATAACCGTCCGAAAATTGACGTGATTGTCGTTGGAACAGGTTTGGCAGGAGCTTCAGCAGCAGCATCTCTTGGAGAAATGGGATACAATGTGAAAGCATTCTGTTTCCAGGATTCTCCGCGTCGTGCTCACTCCATTGCAGCTCAAGGAGGTATCAACGCAGCAAAAAATTACCAGAATGACGGTGACTCCGTTTACCGCTTATTCTACGATACGATCAAAGGTGGTGACTACCGTGCCCGCGAGGCAAACGTTCACCGTTTAGCGGAAGTATCGGGAAATATCATTGACCAATGTGTTGCTCAGGGAGTTCCTTTTGCTCGCGAATACGGTGGTTTGTTGGATAACCGTTCATTCGGTGGTACACAGGTACAACGTACATTCTATGCAGCAGGTCAAACAGGACAACAGTTGTTATTGGGAGCTTATTCAGCAATTTCACGTCAAATCGGATTAGGGAATGTACAAATGTACAACCGTCACGAGATGTTGGATTTGGTAAAAGTAGATGGAAAAGCGCGTGGAATTATCGCACGTAACCTAATCACAGGAGAACTTGAGCGTCATTCGGCTCACGCAGTGATTTTGTGTACCGGAGGATACGGAAACGTTTACTTCCTTTCTACCAATGCAATGGGATCGAACGTAACTGCAGCCTGGAAAGCACACAAACGTGGAGCTTACTTCGCAAATCCATGTTACGTGCAGATTCACCCGACATGTATTCCTGTTCACGGAACAAACCAATCGAAACTGACTTTGATGTCCGAATCATTGCGTAACTCCGGTCGAATTTGGGTACCTAAGAAAAAAGAAGATGCAGAAGCAATTCGTGCCGGTAAAATGAGACCGACAGAAATTGCGGAAGAAGATAGAGATTACTACTTGGAGCGTCGTTATCCGGCATTTGGAAACCTGGTTCCTCGTGACGTAGCTTCACGCGCAGCTAAAGAGCGTTGTGATGCTGGTTTCGGAATTGAAGCGAATGATACGATGGAAGGTGTTTACCTGGATTTCTCTTCTGAGATTCGTTCAAAAGGAAAACAGGCAGCTTTAGTGGCCGGAGATCACAATCCTTCAGAAGAAAAAATTATGGCACTTGGTAAAGCTTGGGTCGAAGAGAAATACGGAAACTTGTTCCAGATGTATGAAAAAATTACAGATGAGAACCCGTATGAAACGCCAATGAAGATCTATCCGGCAGTTCACTACACGATGGGTGGTGTTTGGGTTGATTACAACTTGCAATCAACAATCCCGGGATGTTTCGTAGCCGGTGAAGCTAACTTCTCTGATCACGGAGCGAATCGCTTAGGTGCTTCCGCTTTGATGCAAGGATTAGCTGATGGATATTTCGTAGTACCGTATACCGTTTCAGATTATTTGGCTGGCGATATCCGTACAGGGAAAATCTCAACAGATTTGCCTGAATTCGAAGAAGCTGAAAACCATGTGAAAGACTTGATCTCAAAATTCTTAACGAACAATGGATCAAAAACAGTAGATCATTTCCACAAACGTTTGGGTCACATCATGTGGAACAAAGTTGGAATGGGTCGCAATGTTCAAGGTTTGACAGAAGCTATTTCAGAAATTGCAGCTTTGCGTGAAGAGTTCTACAAAGACGTTTACGTTCCCGGAGATGCTAATGAATTGAACCCGGAATTGGAGAAAGCACTTCGTGTAGCTGATTTCATGGAGTTGGGTCAATTGATGGCCAGAGATGCTTTACAACGCAATGAATCTTGTGGTGGTCACTTCCGTGAAGAATACCAGGATGCAGAAGGTGAAACCCTGCGTGACGACGAGAACTTCAACTTCGTTGGTGCTTGGGAATACAAAGGAATGGATATCAACCAATCCGAGTTACACAAGGAAGTATTGAACTACGAGTATATCAAAATCGCAGCGAGAAATTATAAATAATTATTGGTAGGCGTGCGATGAATCGCACGCCTACGTTTAAAATATTGAGAAATGGCATCAAAAACAATAAATATCAACCTGAAGATTTGGCGTCAAAAAAACGCGAATTCAAAAGGAAGTATGGAAACATACAAATTGGACAACGTTTCAACAGATAGTTCATTCCTGGAAATGTTGGATCAATTGAACGAGCAATTAGTAAATGAGCGCAAAGAACCGATTGCATTCGATCACGATTGTCGGGAGGGAATTTGCGGAATGTGTTCCTTGTACATCAATGGGGAAGCTCACGGTCCGGATCGTGCAGTAACTACTTGTCAGTTGCACATGCGTAAGTTCAAGGACGGTGAAACAATTTATGTGGAGCCTTGGAGAGCAAAAGCATTCCCGGTAATCAAGGATTTGGTGGTTGACCGTTCGGCATTTGACCGTATCCAACAAGCAGGAGGATTCGTTTCTGTAAACACTTCCGGGCGTACAATGGATGCAAATGCGATTCCAATCGGAAAAGCGGAAGCAGACAAAGCATTCGAAGCTGCAACTTGTATTGGTTGTGGAGCATGTGTGGCAAGCTGTAAAAACGCTTCTGCCATGTTATTTGTTTCAGCGAAAGTATCTCAGTTGGCATTATTGCCACAGGGACAGGTTGAAGCTCAACAACGCGTTCTAAACATGGTGAAACAAATGGACGAGGAAGGATTCGGTAACTGTACCAACACAGGTGCATGTGCTGTTGAATGTCCGAAAGAAATTTCCTTGGAGAATATCGCTCGCATGAACCGCGAGTATTTGAAAGCAATGGTTGCTGCTGACTAAGATTTATTCCAAATATTCTATTAAAGGCTTTGCGATTTCGTGAAGCCTTTTTAGTTCGTCAAAGGTTCTCCAAACTTGTATTCAGCTGGTTAATAAAAAGTTTATTGACCTAAAAATTTTTTGTTTGTTAAATTTTCTTTACATTTAGTCCATCTTTAATTTACTTATGTTATGAAAAAACTTTTACTTTCCCTTGGGTTAGTGCTTGTTGGTTCGACTGCTATGTCACAAGTGATATTCTCAGTTGAAGCTCCGGCATCTATTCAAGGATTCTACGATTTTAAATCGAATGGAGACGGCTCGAGCTGGGGATTAGCCAATTTGGACGGTATGTTCGTGCTTGACACGGTTGTGCTTGCGAACGATGGAACTCCGGGTGTGAATGCACAAGGAAATCCTGCTTCAGCAACTGGTTGTAACGCACTAACTGCAGGAAGTTTGGCTGGAAAGATTGCCATGGTATTCCGCGGAGATGGAGGAAACCCGGCAATTGGTGCTTGTAGTTTCGGTGTAAAGGCACAAATGTGTGCAAATGCAGGTGCGCTTGCAGTAATCATTGTAAACCGTGATGCAACAACAATTGCAATGAACGGTGGTACAGAAGGTGCTGCAGTAACTATTCCTGTTGTAATGGTGAACTTGGCTACTGGTCAGGCTATCCTTGATCGTATTCAAAACAACGTTCCTGTAGTTGCTTTCATCGGTGACAAAACAGGTTTCTATGATGACGATTTAACTACATTCGAGCAGTCTTCTGTAAGAGCAGAATTCGGTTCAAAACCAGTTGCTTTAACTCAAAATGCTTCTGAATTCTCATTAACTCCGGGAACTTGGGTGTACAATTACGGTAACAACAGTCAAACTGGTGTTACAGTGAACGCTGTTATCAAGAGAAATGGAACTCAAATCTATTCTCAAACATCTTCATCTGCTACAATTCCTTCCGGAGACTCTTTGTTCATGACAACTCCTGTATTTTCATCTGCTTCTTATACGGCAGGTTACTATGAATTGATCTACACAGTTGCAATGACAGCGGCTGATGAATTTGTAGGTGATAACGTTTCTAAAAGCACATTCACGTTGAGCCCGCAATATTGGGGATTGGCTGGTTTTAATGCTACAGGAGACTCTATCAAAGCAGATGGTTTCTACCGTCCGGCTACTTTGCCAACTACACAATTTGAAACATGTATCGTTGTGAAAGATGCAAACGGAGGAAGACTTAAAATGGACGGTGTTCAGTTTGGTGGTATGACTGTAGGTGCTGCAGATACTGCAACTGTAACATTGGACGGTGTTGAAGTAACTTGGTCTTTGTACACATGGAATGATGCTGATCAAACAGTTTCAACAGGTACTTTCGATTTATTGAGTGAGGTTGCTGGAGGTTCTTATACTTATCCTGATCCAGCTGATGCGGTATTAGAGCAACCTGTTTTCATGCCGATCACTAGTGCTCCTTACTACCAATTAGCAAACAATCAAGCTTATTTGTTGTGTATCAACAACTTCGTTCCTTCAGTATACATGGCGTTCAGTACAACTGATCATTATGACTATGCTATGAATGCAGATGATATGGTACGTTTCCCATTGCGTTCTGATGTTGGTACTTGGACTCCTGCTGGATTCAGCGGACTTCCTGTTCCTTCTATTGCTTTGAGAACCGGTACAGACTTAGGTGTTGCTGAAAACACAATCGATGCTGCTGCATTCCCGATTCCAGCTAAAGAAGTAATTACTGTAAAAGTAAATGCTGCTGGTGATGCAACATTGAAAATTGTAGATATGGCTGGTCGTCAAGTCTCCAACCAACAAGTGAAAATTGAAAATGGTCAATTCCAAACTTCAGTTGCTGGAATGAACAGTGGTACTTACGTATTCACATTGGATTATTCAAATGGTACTACTAGCCGCTTCAACGTGGTTGTATCTAAATAATTTAGAATTTAACTAAAATGAAACCGATCCGTCAGCTGACGGATCGGTTTTTTTATGCCCGGTTCTTAAGTAATTATCCTGCAAATGAATTTAGTATCTTCGCGGAAATGATTACATCTATGAAACATTCTCTGATATTTTTCCTTCTGATTTTTAGTTTTTCAGCATTTTCACAAATCCCCGGTTGGACGCACACCCAGCCTATTACAATTATTGAACATTCCGGAAATCCTGTAACCAACTACCAATTGAAAATTACCGTTGATACACAAACACCCATTCTAAACGGTGAAATGTCGGTTTCAGGGGACGATATCCGCTTTTCAACCCGGTGTACTGGCGGTGATATCCTGAATTACTGGATTGAATCCGGTATCAATACAACAACCACTCAAATCTGGGTTAAAATCGATAGTATTCCGGCAAATGGTGGAAAGACCATCTACTTAAATTATGGAAATGCTTCAGCAACATCCTTTTCCGCTATTCCGGGAACATTCTTCGGACCACATTCTTCAACTGATAGTGTTTCCAATGGAAATCCAGGAGGAGTAGGAGACAGCCAACGTGGATTCCGATTCTATCCCAATGAAGACCTATTGGTAACCGCTTTCGGAAAAAGAGAACCAACCGGTTCAACACGCTACATCACCTTATTCGACAACGCTACTCAGGCAATTATTCATCAGACACAAGTGTCAGGTCCAGCAGCGCAATATTCCTATCAAAATATCTCATCCCCCATTTGGTTAACCCAGGGGACACAATACCTTCTGGAAATGTTTCAATCGAGTACTGATGGATACTATTATGGCTCCAGCACTCAAATCGGTGAGCATTTAACCTATATTGACATGCGCTATTGCAATGGCTGTGATCAAAACACCTTCCCTTTGAATTACTTGAATGCTATTCATTATGGGGTTCCGGACTTTTGGTACTTTACAAAGTCGAACATCACTCCTGCTCCAACTTACGAATTAGGACATTTCACAACGAGCATGACTGACGAGCTTTTCATCTGTTTCAATGATTCTGTTTCGATTCCTTTAACTATTTTGGGCGGTCAGGAACCCTTCGACATCCAATGGACAGGAACGGAAATCAGCAATGACACACTTGTTCAGCCAATGGCATCCCCATCAGATACTACAGAATATCATGTGACGATAACCGATGCCTGTGGATATAGCAGAATGGATTCAATCACGTTCAATGTAGGTACTTTGCCAATCCCGAATCTACAAGCCACTGCAACTATTGTTTGTAATGGTGAATGGGCTGAGTTAACAATTGATACTGTATATACTGCGCTTTGGGATGACAATTCGACCGCAGATTCATTAATCGTTTCACCAATGGCAACAACCACATATCATGTTCAAGCCACTGATAATAATGGTTGCCAAAGTTTCGACTCCATCCAGATCCAGTTTCAAACTCCTGTTTATCTGAACAGATCCATTCAAAAGTGTTTCGGGGAGGATTACCATATCGGAACCCACACATATACTTCAAATGGAACCTATATTGATACATTGGCCGGAGTTTCCAACTGTGATAGCATTATCACTACCCAGTTAACTTTTCAAGAGGACATCGATTCCCAAATTCAACAAATTGGTTTGACTTTGGTTGCTGATCTGGGAGCTACAGGATACCAGTGGGTGGATTGTACTGCTGGAAACACTCCAATTCCCGGTGCTACCAATTCGTTCTATGAAGCGACTCAAAATGGAAGTTATGCCGTTATTTCAATGATCGGTTCATGTTCAGAACAATCCAATTGCATTGCAATTTCCACGGTCGGATTGGAAGAATTGAATCAGATTGACAACCTTTCATTATTTCCCAACCCGACAAACGGGAACTTAACGATCCAATCTTCCAATTCGCAAGAATTAAAGATTATCGATATCATTGGAAATGTTGTTCGAAAAGAAAACATTGTTGCCGGAGTAAGTAAGCAAATTGATGTCACTTCTTTGGGAGCAGGATCCTATTATCTTCAATCAAGAACAAAGGTGATCCGATTTGTGATCCAATAAAAAGGAATACCAGAATATTTATAAGTAGGGACGTGATGCATCACGTCCCTACTTTGTTTTTGATACAGTTATAATTTCTTTAACGAAACCAACACCGTCGTACCTTCCGGAGACGTTTGCTCGATTTCAATGGAACCATGATGCGTTTCCACAATCTGTTTCACCATTGCCAAACCTAAGCCGGTTCCGGTAGATTTCGTTGTGAAATATGGTTCAAAGATGGTTTGGATCTGATCTTCCGGAATGCCGGTACCATTATCCCTTACACGAATAAATGCATGCTCTTCATCCGTTTCAACCGAAATAATAATTTCTGCAGAAGCTCCCATCGAAACTGCCTGAATTCCATTTGAAATCAAATTATTCAGTACACGAAGCAGCATTTCCTTGTCGCCAGGAACCCCGATCGTCGAATCTGACGAATTCAATTCCAATTTGACATGAACATTGTCATCATTATCAAATAACGCAACCACGGTCTTTATTAAGCCTACCAGATCTATTTCCGCGATAACCGGCTGTGGCAATTTGGCAAAATTGGAGAATTCATTCGCAATGTGTGTCAAGGCATCGATCTGCTCGATCAAGGATCCGGTAACCCGTTCTATCCTTTCAGCTGATTTCGGATCATTCGGATCAAAAACACGTTGTAAATGTTGAACACTCAATTTCATGGGTGTCAACGGATTTTTGATCTCATGCGCCACTTGCTTCGCCATTTCCCTCCAGGCACTTTCGCGTTCGGATTGAGCCAATTTAGCTGCAGCTTCTGCCAGCTCATTCAATTTGTGATTGTATTCCGCAACCAGAGAACCGATTTCATCTTGCGCCTTGTAGCTGATCTCCTGACTATTTTTACCCAACTCGAACTGGGAAAAACTCTTCCGCAACAACATCAACGGACCGGTTAGCCACGAGGAAACCAAAAGTGCAACCAAAATGGATAGCACAAGCAAAAGCATGAATACATTCAGGATTGCTACGAAGAATTGTCTCAACTGCTCCTCAAACACATTCCGCTGATCAAAATGCAGGATGTTCAAATAACCCAGCAATTCATTTTCATGATTAAATACCGGAACGTATCCGGATAAATAAACCAATGAACCGATATTCTCTTCGTGAATGAATTCCGATCGCATGTTAAACTGGAGTTCATACAGAGCCTTCGGGTTCATCTGCTCACTCAACAAACCCATATTGTAAATTTTCGTTCGGGAAGTTCCCGCCAAAATACCATCCGATTGATACAGGTTAATATCTGCCAGGAAAACCTTCGACCATCTCCTCAGCTGATAATCCAATTCTTCCTGATTCTTGTCGCTGAACTTCTCGGAAGTAAATCGTTGACGGGAGTTAATATCATTGATTACCGATTTCACCTTTTCCCGAATCTGATCCGTCGAATAGCTTCTATACTGTCCGCTAAGCATCGTAGTGCTGGCAATACTGAATCCACCCAGAGAGATCACGATGAGTCCGATCAAGACCAGTTGGATCTTGGTGATCATGGAAATTCCTGTTGAAACACGAACCTGATTCAATTGCTTCAACAATAAAACCAGGGTCAACATCGCTCCGAAGCACACAAGTAATATGGAAGTGGTTGTCAGATAAGACAGCCAGGAAGGCATCTTTTTGCTTAGGATGATCGCATCCGTTTTCGATTTTTTGAAGATCAGGTGTTCAAAACCATCCTTTTCGTACCATTCGTGTCCTTGCTCCTCCTCATCCCCGAAAATCTTCAAATCCGTAGGATAACTGTACGCTCCGTAATTCAGAACCAATTGATTGTTGAAGTATTTGGCAATGGAATAACGTTCCAAAGATTCAAAAACGGCAGTTTGCTTCGAAATCAGAAGTCGCGGAAAACCGATCTTCTCCGGAATTCGTTTGGACTTCATAGTTCCATAAAAATCTACGGTCACCCCATTTCTTTCTATTGGAAAGTAAAAAACATAATTGAACTGACTCGTATAATCCTTCACGTAGTACAAACTCGAATCGATTTCTGATTGAATCCCATGTCGTGCAATCAATTCATCCAATTGCTTTTTGTAAATCCCATTCAATCGGAGACCCGCACTATCCGGCAAATAATAATAAAAATCAACATCGTAGCGGTCCCAATATCCTTTGAACACCTGATACTCCATTGACTCCTTCAATTCAGAAAAGCTGGGTTTTGTATCATGATGAAAAAGTCGTTTCAGGAACGGTTCCTCTATAAGTTTTTCCCTTGCCGTGGTAAAATCCACTTCCGCGTTGATATCCCTGTCATCTGACAGTTGGTTTGCAAAAAGCAGACGTTCTTCCCGTTCTTTCTTTTTGGATTCCATCTCCAGGTTCATCGTGATTCCAAACGAAACAAGAAAAGTAGCCAATAGGTAAAAGGTAAAAGTCCATTTCTGATTGACCCGAAAACCAACGATTAACGAAAGGATGAAAAGTGCGAACATCCAGATGATCCAAAAACCATGCAATCGGAAAATCCATTCATTTGCAATGATCACGGAAGCAAATAATACGAAAAGAACTCCAAAAATTTCAATTCTGTCAGGATTCGTCCATTTCCACTTACCTATGACAAGCAGATAAAATTGCATTAGAAACAAGGCGCTCAATCCAATAATGAAAATAAACACCAGGGAGAAAACATTCAGCTTCAGAATGTCGCTTAGGTGAATCGGAATCGTGGAATTGACAATGATCAATTTGATCATCTGTGGATAAATCATCATGAAAACAGGAATCAGAGCCAATAAAAAATAAACCAGCAGTTTACTCTTTACGTTTAAGATCAATTTCCCCAACGATGGAAGAATCAATATGAAGCTGACGAACCAAATGAGAACCTCTCCAAAATTCGGGATCCAATTATTCAAGGCCATTAATCCGGGATCGAACAAGGAAGTGCTTTCCATCCATTCAAACCAATCCAGTCGCAATGCCAGATAGCGGAGAACAAGAATTGCAAACAGGTAGATCAATCGCTTTGCATTCGTATTCAAGAGTGTGGTGATCTTGAACGAAATCAATAAGATCAGGATCAGGACATCCGCAAAAATAATCGTAAGTAACCTTTCATTATCCGGAATCTGGTCGGTCTTATCGATTCCAAAAATTGCCTCCCCCTTCCGGTCAAAAATGGTGTTGTCTGCATTCGTGACCAAGGAAACAGTCCCATGAATCGCTGGAAAAGGTTGAAAAAAATAATCCTTTAGCTGTTCATTGGTGATAGGGAAAACCCGCTTGATTCCAAAGGTCACTACAAAAATAGCATCCCCCTGTTTCTTCAATTGGCTGTAGTACCACCCGTTCTGCAATTGGGTAATTCCGTTGGTGGGAAAATGCAAATCTGCAAATCGATTTACAGGGCATTTATTCGTATTCCAAAAAACCAATGAATCGGCATAGTACACATGAACAAACAAGGTGTTTTCAAGATTGTTGTACTTTTTTGAAAACTCACCCTTACTCAGATTTTTCCAATCATCCGGAATGATTTCCAGTTGATTTTTCGCACGCGAAATCTGTGATAAAAAAACGGTTTGGAATTGTTGAATGTCTTCCGAGCTAGATTTATTCAGCTTAAATATTAATCCAATTAACAGCAAAAAACAAGCACCCAATACAAGTGCATATCCACGTTTTGCAAAAAATCGGATTATTCCTTTAAACATAACAATTTGGGTGCTAGCATCTGGATGAGTCTTTCAAATTCCAAATCCGCCTGTTGATCATTCTCAAAGATAAAATCTGCCAAATGCATGTAGGGGAAAAGGTATTTTTGGTAACACGGCATCACATGATACTTCCATTGATACATGATTGCCGCACGGGAATAACCTCTTGTTTCCTGATCCCGATACAATCTTCTATCCAACTGTATATCGGGGTCGACATCCATAAATATGGAAAAATCCAACAACTCGTATACTTCCGCATATTCAAACAGGAACAATCCCTCCACAATGATTATCGGAGAAGGATCCAACGTAATCAGCACATTCTTATTCGGTGGAGCATTGAAATGATACTCCTTCACTTCGATTGATTTCCCTTCCTTTAAATCACGCAGATCCTTTACCAGTCGATCCCGATCCAAAGCAGTCGGCAAATCAAAATTCACTTGACCATTCTCATCCAATAACTGCTGTTCAATGGGTAAATAATAATTATCCATAGAAAAAACCGTAGGGTGAAGTTCACCATAAAATGCCGCCAAGCGTTTTAAAAGAGTTGTTTTTCCAGATCCGCTACCTCCACAAATTCCAATGATCATTTCTGCTTATATTCGAAGTTTAAACTGCCTTTTGTCGGAAATTGCTTTGTATCAAAAACCAACCATTTTGTATCTAATTCAACTACAAATTTACTTGGAAATTCCGCAGTAAGCAAGCGACTTGGATTGGAAGTTGCCTGATCGATGCTCCCAGACACGATTCCTGTACCGGAAGTGAAGCTGTGAAAATGTCCTTCCGACTTGGCAGAATTCACATACCAACCGATCCCTTCATCCATTCTGAAACAACCGACTTCCAAGTCTTTTTTAACATTGTAATTCGTACAGGTTGATTCGCAAACCTTGATCCACTCTTTTCCATTCTCCTGGTTTTCCATCTTGTAAGTGATCAAATTAGCCGTGGTTCCGTTCATTTCAATACCTCCTACAAAATAGTTTCCGTTTGCAAAGACCAGGGTTCCCTTTTCATTCGGTTCGCTGCGTTTTAGCAAGGCACTTCCTCTTCTTCCAAAACCAACCCGCGCATGGGCAATGAAATTTGTTTTCCGTTGTTCCAGCACCCGTTCTGCAACCATGACTCCTTTCGGATTGTATTCCTTCACTTTCCATCCCGCCTCTTTTCCTGCATGCAAGCGAGCTGCGAATAAAATATTCTCCCCTTTTTCACCGGCAACATACCACGAAATCTGATCTTCAATCTTGGAAGAACTGATCACATTCTCTGATACGATAAAAGCATACATGTTGAAATTATGATGCGTCATGGAAACAGCGATTGTCGTCAACTTTTCTTTGTCCCGGTGTTTGAACATCCACAACAATGCCTTTTCAGTAGTGATGATATCCGTCAGATACAAATCCGATGGACTGAAACTTCCGATTCGTTTCAAAATCGGGAGGAAGTTCAGATTCATCACTTTGATATTTCCCGCTGCACTCAGCTGATGAATAAAAACCTTATTATCTTTTAATTCTAGGTTTTCAAGAAAGTACGCATATTTACCCCCGTCTTCCGAAATGAAATAGGTTTCCTTGGCCATCGGGTTATAGACCTGCTGCCAAGAACTCTTCCCTTCGCCTGAAACCATTGTCAAATCAACCTGTTTCTGAGTTAACGTCAGGTCGTGGCTCAATGCCAAAGCACCGATTCCTTTCCATTCAAGTATATCATAATAAGGCTGTTTCAGCGGTGGAATTTCAAAATTCTGGGCATGAGTAGCAATACTAACTAGTGCAAAAAGAAAAATTAAAGATTTTTTCATATTAGGAATAAAACGTAAATTGGCAGATAAATGTAAAATATTTCAATTGATTATGTTATTCTCCCGTACAATTAAAAATACTCTTGTAGGATTTTCACTTTTGGTATCTGCATTTTCATTCGCCCAAAAAGAAGAATTTAAAACACTTCCGATAGGTGAACGCGTTCCTATGATTCAACACCAAATGCAAAATTTGGATGGAAATATGATGCAACTGGAATCCGCATCCGGCGATAATGGTCTATTGGTTGTTTTCTCTTGCAATACCTGTCCTTTCGTTGTTGGAAGTGATAGTTTCGAAGGATGGGAAAAACAATACAACGACCTGAACAAATTTGCTGTCGATCACGGGTTCAAAATGATTTTGATCAATTCCAATGAAGCAAAAAGAGATCAGGACGATTCTCCGGAAGCTATGAAAAACAGAGCAAAAGAAAAAGGATATACCATGCCATATCTGATTGATAAAAACTCGGAGCTTGCAGACGCATTCGGAGCCAGAACAACTCCGCATATTTTTCTTCTGAACAAAAACATGGAACTCATCTATGCCGGAGCGATTGACAACAAAGCGGATGGAAAACGTTCTTCAGATGAAAACTACCTGAAAAATGCAATAGAAGCTGCCTCTTCAGGTAAGGAAATTCAAACAAATTCTACACCGCCAAGAGGTTGTAGCATTAAACGTGTTAAAAAGTAAACTCTCCAAAACAAACATAAAATGAACAAAAAACTACTCAGTGTTGCATTGCTGTGTATTTCCTTCTCCGGAATCTCCCAAGTGCAACAATTAGGAACACCTCTTTCATGGAAAGATAAGGTTGGAATGCCTAAAGATGCTATTCAGATGGTTTCGGTAGATAACGAAATCGAGGCTACGAATGAAATGACCAGAAGAGGAAGTACCTTGGAAAAGGAACTGCGATTCGGAAAAGAATTAGCAGTGAACATTGATTTCATGTCACAAGCTGTAATCAAGACTTTACCAAATGGAACCGTTGTTCGTCAACTGAAGATCAATTCAGCAGGTGCATTGTCGATCAATTTGATTTTTGATCAGTTTCAACTTTCCGAAAACGCGCTTCTTTTCCTTTCTGACGGTGAAAAGAAAGAATTTATCGGTGCCCATACCAGCTTGAATAATAATGAAAACAAGATGCTTGGTACTGAACTGATCCATGATGATGTGGTAATCATTGAATTGCAGGAACCGGCAAATGAAGCAGGAACTTCCAAATTACATTTGGGAACGGTGATTCACGGTTACTTTGATCTGGAATCGGAAGTAAAAGCGCTTGGTAGCTCCGGAAACTGCGAATACGATGTAAACTGTCCAATCGGAGCAGGATGGGAAAACCAACGAAATGCGGTTGCCATGATGGTGAATGGTGGAGGTTTCTGTACAGGATCCTTGATCAACAACACCTCAGGAACAATCATTCCTTACTTCCTTTCTGCAAACCATTGTGGTACAACTCCGGGAAGCTGGGTATTCCGTTTCAAATGGGAACGCACACCAGGAACCGCAATTTGCGCTACAACGAATAATGCTTCGAACGACGGACCGACAACCATGAATATAAATGGTGGTACATTGAGAGCGAATTATTCCCCTTCAGATTTTACCTTAACAGAATTGAATTCTGCTCCAAACCCTGCTTGGGGTGTTTATTACAATGGATTCAATGCAACGAATATTCCTGCAACATCCGCTGTTGGAGTTCACCACCCAGCCGGAGATATCAAAAAAATCTCCTTTGAAAATACGCCTTTAATCTCTACCACTTTTGGTGGAAGCCCTGCTGATAGCCACTGGGGCGTAACAAGTTGGGATAATGGTGTAACAGAAGGTGGATCATCCGGTTCTCCTTTGTTTGACCAAAATCACAGAACGGTTGGTCAATTGCATGGAGGAGCTTCCGTTTGTGGAGGAGCAAGTCTTTCAGATGAATACGGAAAATTATTCACTTCCTGGTTAGGTGGTGGAACAAACGCATCACAATTGAAGTTTTGGTTGGATCCATCCAATACAGGAAGTACTACAATTGATGGTGTTGACCCAGCTGGACCGGGAACAGCTTTAGATGCTGGATTAGGAACAGTAACAGGTGCTTCGGGAACAATATGTTCCGGTACGGTTACTCCATCTTTCACTCTAATAAATAATGGAAGTACGACTTTAACTGCCGCAACTATTCATTACGGATATGACGGTAATTTCGGACAAACTTATCCATGGACAGGTTCATTGAATCAATACCAAAATCAAGTGATTGCTCTGCCATCAGCTACACTTTCGGGAGGGAATCATGTTTTCAATGCGTATGTTAGCAGTCCTAATACAGGAACAGATGAAAACAACAATAATGACACGATCGAATCCGGTTTTACTACAATCGTAAATCCAACAATAGTTGATTTGTCCTTGACAACAGACCGTTGGGGAAGTGAAATTACCTGGTCATTGACAAATACTGCAGAGAACGTAACGTTCTATACTGGCGGACCATATGCAGATTTACCTAGTGGGTCAGGAGCAACATACAATGCTTCATTTTGTTTATCAGATGGTTGTTATCATTTCATCATTGAGGATTCTTTCGGCGATGGGATGGCGGGAACACCTGACGGACATTATGAATTAGTGACCGGTACAGATACAATAGCTGAATTGCTCCCTGCAGATGCAGATTTCGGAAGCAGCCATGTCTCTATTGTGTGCGTAGGAACATCCGGATTGAGTGAATTAGCGGCATTACAGGAATCTTGGAGTTTATATCCGAATCCGGCAAACGATGTTGTGGAGTTCGGATTGACAAATGACAACTTATTGAAAGAAATCACTTTGGTAACCGCACAAGGTTCAATCGTTCGAAAAGTGAGTACAACCGGGGTTTCTTCCACAATGAATGTGTCTGATTTGTCATCTGGTGTTTATTTCGTTCAAATGAAAAATGCATTGGGTACCAGTACAAAACAATTGATTATTAAATAAGTGATCTCACAATAATGGAAAGCTGTCTGCTCAGGTAGGCAGCTTTTTTTATTTTTGTACTATGGCTAAAATTAAATCCGCATTCTTCTGTCAAAATTGTGGTTATGAAACTCCAAAATGGTTGGGTAAATGTCCATCTTGCAACGAGTGGAACACATTTGTAGAAGAATTGGTTGAAAAACAATTGCCACAAGTCATCGCCTTCTCTACCTCATCGGGGAGAACTGCAAAAGCACAAGTATTGCAGGAGATTGTTTCCAACGGTCAGCGCAGAATCCTTTTACCCGACAGCGAGATTAACCGGGTACTCGGAGATGGATTAGTTCCAGGATCCCTGATTCTTTTCGGGGGAGAACCCGGAATTGGAAAATCCACCCTATTACTTCAATTGGCCGTACAGACATCTTTGCGGGTTCTTTATGTTTCAGGTGAAGAAAGCGAACAACAGATAAAAATGCGTGCTGAACGCATCGGTCAGAAAAATGAATCCTGTTTCATCCTGACAGAGACCAATATTCAAAATATTTTCAAACAAGCAGAAGAAACGAGTCCGGAACTCTTGATTGTGGATTCCATTCAAACCCTTTTCAGTTCCCAAATTGAAAGTGCTCCGGGAAGCATTTCCCAAATACGGGAATGTACCGCACAATTGCTGCGTTATGCAAAAATGACTGAAGTTCCGGTTTTCCTTATTGGTCATATTACCAAAGAAGGGTCACTTGCCGGACCCAAGGTTTTGGAACACATGGTTGATGCAGTGTTGCAATTCGAAGGAGATCAACACCATGTTTACCGCTTATTGCGTGGAATAAAAAATCGGTTTGGAAGCACCAATGAACTGGGGATTTATGAAATGAACAGTTCCGGTTTAAGAACCGTTGAAAATCCTTCCGAAATCCTGATCTCCTCCGGAGATAATGGCTTAAGCGGTGTTGCTATTGCCGCTACCCTAGAAGGATTAAGACCTTTGCTGATAGAAGTTCAGGCACTTGTCAGCACAGCTGCTTACGGAACACCCCAACGTTCTTCAACCGGTTTCGATGCACGCCGATTAAACATGTTGCTCGCAGTCATGGAAAAACGATGTGGATTCAAGTTGGGAGCAAAAGATGTTTTTCTGAACATCGCCGGAGGAATCCGGGTGGATGATCCGGCAATTGATTTGGCGGTTGTAGCGGCAGTCTTATCAAGCAATGCGGACATTGCCATCAATCGGTTGATTTGCTGTTCGGCAGAAGTTGGTTTATCAGGAGAAATCCGCCCTGTTAATCGCGTTGATCAGCGGATTCGGGAAGCTGAAAAACTGGGCTTTGAAAAAATCATCATTTCAAAGCACAATAAAGGAATTGAACAATCCAACTTCAAAATAGAATTGGTGCCTTGTGCCCGAATTGACGAAGTTTTGAAGGCTCTATTTGCATAAAACTGTCCATAATTTGTAAGCCACACACTCTAACTTGGAAAATATTTATTCCAATGAGCTCCTTTGCAATAGTTTCCTTAATTTTGACTTTCTAAATTAAAACGCTACTTATGAGAGTATTATCTATCGCTACCATGATTTTACTGTGTTTCACTTCTCTTGCTGTAAACACACCTCCAGCTTTAAATTTGTCTCAAACATTTATCAATCCGGTTCTTTGTTCTGCTGATGACAGCGAAGTACAAATTTTCCAGCCTTTTGAAATTACGGATATTGATAATGACTTCATACAGATTGTCGGAATCACTTCTTCCAATCAGTCGGTTATCCAGGATGCTTCTTTGTATGCCGGAAGCACAAGCTCTACCGGAACTTTGAGTTCATATCTTTATTCCAGCTGGGGTTTCAGTGGTGCGGGCAGCTGTATCATCACTTTGGAAGTCTCTGACGGAACACAAACAGTATTCATCACTCTTCCAACTATTACAGTTGTTGAAACACCAACCATTACAATTTTACCTAATGCTCAGATTTGTTCGAGTGAAGGCACGGTTGACCTGAACCAATTCGTCACTCCGGCAGGAGGTGTATTTGATTACGACGGTTCGGTTTACCCGAATGCTGAGTTCAATATGATAGATCAGGGTTATATCTCCAATGATAATATCGGAATTAACTACACCTTATCAAACGGTGCTTGTACGGCATATGATTTTTTATATTTAGACCTCTTTATATCGCCAACAGTTTCTGTTGTTACAACGCCTACTTCTTGCGGAGCGTCAACGGGTACGGCAATAGCAACCGCAGTTGGCGGTGCACCCGTACTAAGCCAAAGTTGGTCTAACGGTGTTACCGGAACTCCAAGTATTTCCGGTTTGGCAGCAGGTCAGTACATGTACTATTTTGTAGATACGAATCAGTGTTCCACTACAGCAGCATTTTCAATCGACCCTTTAGGAGTAAGCATCAATGAAACGGTTACGGATGTGGTTTGTTTCAGCCAGGCGAATGGTGGAATTACCATCTCTCAAACAGGTTTAACAACTCCTGTCACTTACATTTGGTCTTCTGGTCACACAGGTACAGCTGTTACAGGTCTACTGGCAGGAACTTACACGGTTTATGCAACAGATGCTAATAACTGTATGATTTCTAAAGCAATTACCGTTACACAACCAGATAAAATCATGTTTCAGGCAGGTGTAAACGTAGGACCAACTTGTGGAGCTTCTGATGGAGAAATCGAAGTTTGGGGTCTGAATGGTGGCATCCCTCCTTACACAACCACCTGGTCAAACGGGGTAACTGGAGATATTAACTCCAATCTGGCTTTCGGTATCTATTCTGCAACCGTAACAGATGCAAACAACTGTATGGCTGTGAAGCCTGTTTACTTAAGCGAAAACAATTCGGCTGACATTTCAGGTAACGTAATCCCAGCAGGTTGTGGAGGAAACGACGGAAAAATCCTTGTGGATATCTGGGTTCCCGGAGTTGATCCAATTCAATCCATTTTTTGGTCGAACGGAGCAACTACAGAAGACTTATTAAACGTTCCTTCTGCAAACTATGTTTGTACTGCAACGGTAGCAAATACAGGATGTAGAGCAATCAAAGGATGGAACATCCCAGTTGTGAAACCATTGAGACAGGATCTTTGTATCATTACAGTAGATAGTGTTACGACAACAAACTTGCTTGTTTGGGAAAAAGTTCAACCAATTGGAATTGATTACTACAATGTCTATCGTGAGACTTCAACACAAGGTGAATATGTGTTGATTGACACCGTAAACTTCAGTAACATCTCTCTTTTCAATGATGTAATCGCATCACCAGCTGAGCGTTCTTGGAGCTATAAACTTGGTGCCGTAAACGTTTGTGGAGAAGAAGGTCCTTTGAGTATCGCGCACAGAACGATTCACTTGGATCTATTGGATTTAGGTAATAATTCCGTAAAAGTTAACTGGAATGCTTATGAAGGAACATCGGCATTTACAGATTATATTGTTTGGAGATACACAACAGCAAACGGTTGGGAACAAGCTGGAACAGTTTCAAGTTCCACGCTGTCTTTCACAGATGGGGTAGCTTATGCTACTCCCGGATTGGATTATATGGTGGAGTTTGCATTGACGGAATGGTGTTCAGCAGAAAAAGCACAAGATTTCAATACCGTAAGATCAAATCGTGAAAGAGGTCAGTTTGCCGCAGGACAAGGTGTAGATGGAGCTTCATCTAACAGTATCGGCGAAAATTACCTGAACAACATCGGAATTTATCCGAATCCTACTTCAGATAAATTGACGTTTGTTCAAGAAGGAAACGAACAGGTTACATACAACATCCTTTCATTGTCAGGTCAATTGATGCAAACAACTCAAAGCAGCCAAACAAATACTGTTCTTGATTTAAGCCCACTAAATGCCGGAGTTTATTTGGTGGAACTTAAAATGAATGACATTAAAATCACGAAACGGGTAGTTAAACTTTAAGCGACTCGTATTCCCATAAACGCAGTGTAAAAAATCATTGCCCCATTCAGGTGCAATGATTTTTTTTCTCATCACTATTTAATTCTATAACCATGAAAAAGCTTCTGTTTTTATCTGTCCTTCTTCTAAGCATTGCAAAAGTGCAAGGACAAACATATGATTGGTCATCAGATATGCCGGCAGATCCTTACGTCTCCGGGGGACAAGTAAAATCAATCATGTATCAAGGGAAATTGTATCACTTCAGTGATTCCATCGGAAACTACATTCGTGTTACGATGTACAATCCCGAAGTAGGCACCTGGAGATGGTTGACTTCTGAAAACACCTACATTTCCGGTTTGAGTAGAATCGAAGGTGAAGTAATCGGCAATAAGGCTTATTTGGTAACCGGTGGAATAGGTGGTCTGTATGCCCATAAATTTGATTTTAATACGAATACGATTGTCGGCTATAACTCATTGATAGCAACAGGAGGATTGGGAACTTGGGAGTTCAAAGCTGACCCGGTATCCGGAAAGGTAATCGTGATGTTTGTTGAAAACACCAATACCAGTATCTGTACATTTAACACCACAACCAATGTCTGGGACACAGAATTTGGTGTAAATACACTGCTCGATCCCGGATTCAGTGGTGCAGGGAACTTCATCATATCCTTTTCGTCCACTTCCATCTATTATGGTATTTCAGGAGCAGGAAACAATCGCCTGGCTGTTGCACCGATCAATGCTCCCTATGCACTTACTTACTATAACTCAGGAGGAGCTAATGACGGTCGTTTAAAAAATGACTTGGGGACTAATTTCGTGACTGGAAATTTCTTCCTGGTCGGAAACGGACAAAGCACCCCTATGATATATATGCGCAACTATACGGATCAAAAAACCTATGAAAAAACCTTTTCCGGAACCAATAACGTACAGTTAAATAGCGTTACAGATCCTTCCTTGAGTTTCAATATCGATACTGTTCGTTTTGCTGTTAACCAAAATGCCAGTTATGCTTTCATCCTTTCGAATTTCACTGCAGCAGGCAATGGTTCCTTGGGAAATTCATATGTTTTCAGAAAAGATTTGGGAGCAGGAACCTGGGATACTTTAGGGATTCAAATTCCGCTTACTGCAGGTCTAAACAACTTATTTATGCTATCCCTGGATCAAAGTGGGGAGCATTTGGCAATAAACTACCAAAACGACGGATATTACTACTACAAGGTTTACAATACGAAACCCGAAATCAATCCTAGTTCAATTGTTCCGACAACAGGAACCTGTTCGAATCATCAAAATCTGATCTATCATGCATTGGAGTTTTATGATGACAATAAGGACGGACCGCTTAAAATTTTGAACCTCGCAGATGGAAGTGGTGCAATTACCGGTATGACGGCTGAGTTAATCTATTTTGACAATACTTCATCCCCTTCTGTTACAAAATATGCCATTTATGGTTTTATTGGAACCGGCGGAAATTCAAGTGTTGTTATGCAGCTTTTTGATGGTTACAGTATCACCAATGTTACTTTACCAACGATTACAGTCGGACAGACAGCAGCCCCTGTAGTCAGTTTCGCATCCAATCCATTGACACTTTGCAGCAATGACAACTTAATTGATCTGAGTAATTATGTCAATTATTACGACCACGGTACTTTCAAAATCAATGGAGTTCCGGTTGTAGGTACAACTATTGACGGAACTGTCGTTTCTCAAGGCTTTACAGGTGGTTCCATTTCCTTAGACGATGAAATCAACGGATGTATCGTTAACACATCCGGTTCACTGACATTCCCTATTTTAGGAAGCGCTACCGTCTCTTCAACTCCGAGTGCCTGTGGATCGACAAGCGGAACTGCAACGGTGAGTTTTACTGCCGGAGCATCTGCCAATTATGCGGTTGAATGGTCAACCGGAGAAAACGCGACAACTATTTCAAACCTGGCACCGGGTCCGTATTTTTACAATGTGACAGATGATTACAATTGTCATATTACCGGAGCTACAACGGTAAATGCAACCGGAATCACACTTACGCCAACCATTACGAACGTTTCATGTAACGGGTTAAATGATGGTTCAATAACGATCAATATCGTAAATCCGAATTCATACCAGTTTGTTTGGTCCAATGGATACGGAACTCAAACCATTTCCAATTTGGCACCCGGGAATTATTCCATCAATGTCTGGGATAACACTGGTTGCCAGGCTTCCGGATCGTATACCATTACGGAACCAGCACCTATAACAGGAAATTTATTCGGGTTTGAACCAACGTGCGGAGCAACAGACGGAGGAATTTTTGCTTCCATATCTGCTTCAGCTCCGGTTTATGATTGGATCGGAACGGGGCAAACGACACAGAACCTTTCCAATGTGGGACATGGGTTATACACCTTGAAAGTCACCGACGGGAACGGATGTATCAAACAATTCAACTATCAATTGGATGATCACAATGCGGTTGATATCACAACAACAGTTCTGAACACCGACTGTAACCAAAACAACGGTGGAATTACTACCACTTTTGTTCAGGATCCAAATGGTGGTGGTGCAGCAAGTTCATGGAGCTGGTCGAATGGTGAAACCACACAAAGCATCTTCAATCTGGCAGAAGGTTCTTATACGATCACAGTACTTAACGGTCCTTCCAATCAACCATGTTATTCATCGAAAACGGTTCAGGTCGGAACAAGAGCACCGCTTTCCCAGCCAATTTGTTTGGTTACGGTAGATACTTCTACAACCACGAATCTGGTTGTTTGGCAAAGAACCGAAACATCTGGAATTGACCATTATAACATCTATAGAGAATCTAATCTGGCTGGAAATTACCAGTTGATCGATACGGTAATGGCAACAAACCTGTCTTATTTCAATGATGTGGTTGCTTCACCGATGGACCGTTCCTGGCGTTATAAATTATCCGCAGTAAATGCATGTGGAACTGAGGGACCTATTTCTACAGAACACAAAACCTTGCATTTAAATACCATTTTGAATGCGGGTAATGGGTCGTTCGACATTCTTTGGGATGATTACGAAGGTTCAGGAAACGTTGCAGGATATGTGGTTTGGAGAAAAACGGATCAAGTTGATTGGATGCCGGTAAGTTCAACCATTGCATTGGGAACTTCTTTCTATAACGATGTTCCACTGGCTGGATCGACAGGTGTGGATTATTACATCGAAATGCTTACAAACTCACCATGTATAGCTGAGAAAGCACAAGATTTCAACACAACCCGCTCGAACCGTGAACGCGGGCAGTTCGCGGCAGGTGATGGTGTCGATGGAGCTTCTTCCAATGGAATCGATGAGAATTACTTGAATGAGATCGAAATGTATCCGAATCCGACCCAGGGGAATGTAACTTTTGTTCAGACAAACAACGAAAAGATCACCTATCGTGTCACTTCGCTTTCCGGACAGGTTATCACTACCCTTTCAAGTTCCGATTCAAAAATCGAGATGCAACTAGAAGGAATTCAATCCGGAATCTACCTGGTTGAAATCAGTTCTGCAAATTCGAAGATCACAAAAAGAATCAGTAAATATTAAACTATATTGATTTAGTAAAAAAAGAGTCTGCTGCGGTGGGCTCTTTTTTTTACCAACCATTTGCAGAAAGACCAAAAACACTCAAAGAAAATTACAACATACAAGTCTTTTTAACCCCTCAAATTATATTTGCATACATTTGCTACTTGTTAATTGCTAACACAAAATTACTTATGAAAAAACTACTTACGCTAATAGTTGTTTTCGTTTCAACCTTTTCTTTTTCACAAGGTTGGAATTACATTGGAAGTTCAACCGGTATCGCCAATGCGACAGAAGTTGATATAGAGGTTACTCCGGGAGGAAATTTATATGCCGCATATATTGACGCTTCAAATTCCAATAAAATAACCGTTCGCAAATGGCTTGCTAGTAACAGTACTTGGCAACTTGTTGGAACAGCCGGCATCGGAGATGCAAATGTTTTCGATTTACAGTTGGTTGTTCTTGGTGAAACCACACCGGTTGTAGCTGCGAAAACCTTCTATCAAACAACTTATGAGTTCCTGGAAATTTATAAATTCAACGGGACAAGCTGGATAAGCCAGGCAATTGGTTCCGGAGGTTATAATCAAATTGAACATTCTTATGATTATTCACTTCGCGGAAATACTGCAAATCAATTGTTTTTAACATTCTACAATGTAGATGAGCAATCCACAGGATACTCTCCGGAAAATGCATTGATCACTGTCAATATGACAAATCAAACCCTTTATGGAGGAGCCAGTCCAAACCTGGAACAAACAAGTTTTTCCGGCGAGTTAAGTTCTTACATCGACGGTAATAATGCCTACGTTATCCACGGAGAAGCGGATATGTCCGATTATATTCCATTCGATGTTTCCGTAAATGGTGCTGCCTATTCCAATAATACATTGGACAATTCAGATGGTGCTTCCAAAATGTTGATAGAGAAAAACAATGGTGCAACTGCTTATAGCTCTGTTTGGGCCGTTCCATATTCCACATTCCCTCTAAAATTTCGTTCTTTCAATGGAACCGCATTTGGAACCCAAGCGAATATAAGTACCGGGGCGAATGTTGTCGATTTCGATTTTGACACATACAATTCCGATGCCTATGTGTTTTATAAAACTACTTCTTGTTTCTTTAAGAAGGTTACGAATGTAGCATCTCCTGCAATCAGTACCATTTCTTCCGGAACAACATTAGCACCTGCTACAGCTACTTCATTAGAAATGGAGGTTTCAAATTATGGTGTTTATGTAATTGCCTATGTTGATGGCGGTAAATTTTACGTGAAAGAATACAATCAACTGGCGAATATCGAAGACTATGATCTTTTCGCTATGTGCGAATCATCTGTTTTCAATAACTCGGCGAGTAATTCCGTATACTGCCTGGATCCGAATTTCAGCCAGCAAGGATTGACAATGACCTGTGTTTCTCAAAATGTCGGGATTATTCCTAACTCGGCAATCACTGTCACCGGTGCCGGAACCTTGTCCTTCTCATTGAACATCAACAATACAAACGATGTCAGTTCACCGACAATCGTTGATTTGCAATTCGAATTATTCGACAATGGCGTTTCTTGCGGAACAGCCCTAATTCCAATTACAGTGAACCCGAAACCGGTCATTGTATTTACCAACCCTACAAATGCAGTTTGTGAAAACGCAAATCCTATAAACCTAAATAACTGGGCGAACCCAAGTGGGGGAACTTGGTCTGGAACAGGTGTTTTAAACAACACCTTCTACCCTTCTTACCCAACGGTATCACCTGTGATGATGAACTACACGAAAACCAACCAATTCGGTTGTACCAGCTCGGCTTCAGCACCACTGACAATCAATCAAACACCGGATTTGAATGTAACGACAAGCACCTCAAACTGTAATCAAAATACGGGAACCGCTTCCGTAGCAATCACAAACGGACAATCTCCCTATTCCATTTACTGGAGTACAGGTTCTACACTAGACAGTGTCTCTAATTTAGCTCCGGGACAATATTTAGTTTCTGTAACGGATGCAAACGGTTGTCTTTCGACTTCAACTTCCATGGTTGGATCCAATGGGATTTCTCAAGCAGGAGTTCCTACAGGAGCTTTGTGTTACGGAACAACTAACGGGGCAATCAATGTAACGGTAACAGGTGGAGCTGCTCCATTGGTTTATGCATGGTCAAACGGTGCAACGACTGAAGACATCACAGGATTGGTTGGAGGACCTTATGAATTGACCATTACAGACGCTTTGGGATGTGTTTCCACTGCAACTTATACCGTACAGGAACCGCAGCAAATCATGCTGAACACGATGACAGTCACTCAACCGGGTTGTTCTGCAACCAATGGTCAGGTCACCGCATCTTTCAACGGTGGAACTTCCCCATTCAATTACGCTTGGGTAAATGGTCAGGGAACACCTGTAGGAACCAATAACGCGACACTTTCAAGCATTGGAGCCGGAACATATACTTGTACCATTACGGATGCTAACGGTTGTGCTTTCAGCTCTGCAGCATTGGTTTCCAATAACTTCGGACCAACTTTGGCGATTGACACGATCATTCCTTCCTCTTGTTCCAATGATGGACAAATTCAATTAACTGTTATCTCCGGAAACCCGACTGCTTATTTGTGGACAAACGGTGCAACAACTCAAAACATTACAAACCTTAGTCCTGGAACTTATTCTGTTTCTGTAACAGGTGGTTCCGGATGTATCACTGTTTTGGGTGGAACAGTTGAATCCACACTTCCGGACCCGATTGATATTTGTTTGGTTACTGTAGATTCAACAACAAACACCAACCTGGTTGTTTGGGAAAAACCAATCACAACCGGTATCGATCATTTCAATATCTACCGCGAAACATCACAAGCAGGTTTATACCAGCTAGTAGGTTCCGTTCTTTATTCAGATGAGTCTATTTACAACGATATCGTGGCATCACCGAACGTCCGTTCCTGGAGATATAGAATCTCTTCCGTGGATGATTGTGGAAATGAGTCTGAATTAAGTTCGATTCACAAAACGATCCACTTGGTGATCAGCCATGGTTTAGGAAATGATATCAACTTGTTCTGGGATAGCTATGAAGGATTTGCTTATACGAACTTCATATTGAGAAGACATACGGATGCAGCTGGTTGGACACCTCTTGCCACGATGCCGAACAATTTGTTTACTTATACCGATCAGCCTTCAACAACAGATGGTTTGTTCTATGAGGTGACAGTTGCTGCACCAAGCCTGTGTTCAAGTACTAAAATGGCACAGGATTTCAACACCACAAGATCCAATCGCGATAACCGTCTTTCAACTGGTCAACCGAATTCCGTTTCAGAACTATTGGACCAAGTAGTGAATATCTATCCAAATCCGGCAAATACGGTTTTAAATGTGGATAACAGTTCAAGCCAACTGATTGAAGCACGAATCCTGGATCAAACCGGCAGGGTTATTTCATCCACGACTCTGGCGCCCGGTCAAACCAAGATCGACTGTGGAAAACTTGCCATGGGAATGTATAGTATCGAATTACAGTCACTAGGTGCTAAAACACTGAAGCGCTTTGTGATAGAAAGATAAACAGAATATTAAAAGGGAGTTAAAAGCTCCCTTTTTTAATCACAAAGGTTTGTCAATAAGTTTGAATCTTTTGCTGTCCATCAGGCATGAGAAAGAAGTACTTTAATAAAAATACTTCAGCATGGCTAAAAAGAACAAACTATTTGTACTAGACACCTCTGTTCTATTACATGACCACGACGCCATCATGCACTTCGAAAGACATGATGTTGCCATTCCAATCACAGTTTTGGAAGAATTGGACAAATTCAAAATTGGAAATGACACCAAAAATTTCTCAGCCCGTGAAGTAATTCGTTTCATTGACAGAATATCGGCAAACGGCGGTTTACAACAATGGATCACCCTTGGTCCCAATTTGGGGGCATTCAAGGTCCTACTGGATTCACAACCAAAAGGTGTAGATGCGGAAACGGTTTATGGGGTCGGAAAAAATGACCACAAAATTATCAATGCAACCCTTGCGGTAAAAGAGCAAGAAACCAAGAAGGAGGTTATCCTTGTTACAAAAGACATCAATTTAAGAATCAAGGCGAAAGCACTGGGAATTCTTGCGGAAGATTACGAAACCGGAAAAGTTCATTCAAATGAATTGGAGCAGACTTCCAGCTCAACCATTGAAGGAATCGAATCCGAAACAATCAAACAATTATTCCTGAAAGGAACCATAGACGAAGAAGGTATTCTCGGAAATCAAAAAATTGCAAACGGTTACTATATCCTTAAAAACGGTAAAAGTTCCGGTTTGGCTTATTTTGACCCGCATACGGATACACTTCAACGTGTCGAAAAAGAATATACTTCCGGAATCAAGCCTAAAAATGCGGAACAAGCTTTTGCAATCAATGCCCTGATGAATAACAACATCAAGCTGGTTGCCTTGCAAGGTGTAGCAGGAACGGGAAAAACCCTGCTTGCATTGGCTGCGGCATTGGAACAACATAAATTATTCCAACAAATAATCTTAGCTCGCCCATTGGTTCCCCTTTCCAATAAGGAAATCGGATTCCTTCCCGGAGATGCGAAAGACAAGATCGGTCCTTATATGGAACCGCTGTGGGATAATTTGAAGTTTATCAAATCCCAATTCGGAGAAAATGAAAAACGCCACAAACACATTGTGGAGATGGAAGAAAGTGGCCGTATTCTGATTACTCCGCTTGCATTTATTCGCGGAAGAAGTTTATCCAATATTCTGTTCATTGTAGATGAAGCCCAAAACCTGACTCCTCACGAGGTAAAAACCATCATTACACGAGCCGGAGAAGGAACCAAGATTGTCTTCACAGGCGATGTTCACCAAATTGACACTCCTTACCTGGATGAAAACAGTAATGGGCTCGCATACCTCATCGACCGATTGAAGGGTCAGAATCTCTTTGCGCATGTCCGTTTGGAAAAAGGAGAGCGCTCCGAATTGGCGAATCTGGCAAACGAACTTTTATAACCGACAAAACCTGAATTGGGGTGATGTTGATATCTCCCCAACAGCCCTAATTGAGGAAAAATCAAATGAATAACTATATTTGGGAAAAATTTAATCAATGAAAAAAATAATCTTTCTATCCTTAATTACTTTAAGCGGTTTTTCCTTTGCTCAAAAAGGAGGGCCAAAAGTGGAAGTAAGTACTGGAAAACCTTATGAAGTAGTAGATGCTGCGAGTAAACAGTATTTAACCCTTACCAATGGAAATGTTCTGTCTGTAAAAACAGACGGTATTGAAATTACCCTTCAAACTTTCGATGGTGCAACAGGAGACCAAATCAAGAAAAAGACTACTCCAGCTCTTAAAAAGGGAAATACACTTCAACGAATCGTTCAGACCCAAGAAGGCATTTATTATTTGTATGAAATGTACAACAGTAGCATCAAAGCTTTTGAACTTTTCAGTATGGAGATAAATCCGGAATCATTGGAAATGGAAAAACCGGTTTCTTTACTTCAAACGAAACGCAAAATAACAAAAGGTGAGCGCGATGATGAAGGTGATTTCCCGTTAACGTGGGGAACAGCAAAAACAGGAGCTATGGAAGGAATGGTTTTCGTTGGTGTGAACTTTACAGTTTATCAATCATACGATCGTTCACACATCATGGTTCAATACCGTTTGAAACCAGAAACTAAGCGTGATGCAAAAAGCTATGACGAATTAGGGTTCCACGTATTCGACAAATCCATGAACCCGATCTGGGGTGGTGAATACAAAATGCCTCATACGGAAGCGGAAATGAATAACATCGCTTACACGGTAACATCTAAAGGAGTTGTTTACATGATTTCTTACCTGACATCTACAAAGGAACTGGAATTAATTACTGTTTCAAAAGAAGGTATCCAAACACACAAGCTGGAAGGAACAGACGGATCTTTGTTATTCAATAGAATGCGCTTGATCGAAGACGTTGACGGAGACGTAATTTGTTCTTCTTTCTACGCATCAGGTTTGGATTTCAAAGGAAGTTTCTCCATGGGAATGAGTTCCACGCTTGCATTCATGGCTAACGGGATTTACGGATTTACTGTTTCTCCGGAATACACAGTAAACCATGTATACAACTTGGAATTTCCTCAAGACCTGATCAAATCCTATTTGTCCGAGCGTCAGGCGAAAAAACAAGATGCAAGTGAGAAAAAAGGACGTGAAGGAATTGAAGATCTTCAAATGATTGACTTCTTTGCACAAAAAGACGGAAGTTTCATTATTACCGGAGAACAAAAATATGTACGCAATGAAATGTACATGACTTCTACAACAAACGTAGCGCATTTCGGAAGCATGGTTGTTGCTAAAATCTCTAAAGGAGGTGAATTGGATTGGATCACAAAACTTCCTAAAAACCAGGCTTTGGTATTGGGTGATAATTACAACCCGTTTTCTGAAGGACAATTGAGTTATACATACATCAACAGTGGTTCTGATCACTACATGGTCTTTGTAGACAATGAAAAAAATGCAACATTGGGTAAAAATGAAGCCCCGGCTGCACACAAAAACGGGATGGGTGGTTACTTAATGGCTATCAAAGTGAGTGACAAAACAGGTGATTGGGAGCGAATCAAATTAGCTGACATGAATGACCTGGGTGGTTACAAAGCTTACCAGTTCCGTGTAACTCGTATTTGTAAAGCAACTGACAATACGTTCTTAATGGAGATCTACAAGAAAGAAAAACAAGATGTGATGATTAAATTCGATTTCGAATAATCATTATTGAATAACATGAGATGCCTCAATTTGCCCGTTAACACCGGATGAATTGAGGCATTTTTAGTTTAAGCCATTTCTTCTGCTTAAATTCACAAGACCAAATTCATTTTCAATTATGAGCACTTTTCGCAGCGATCTATCCCATACTGAATTTCCGATTTCCGAGCGAATTTCTGCAAGAACGATTCGAGGGTCTGTACTTGAACTCATTAAAAAAGACCATCCCGATTTTGATGACAACCATTATCTTTCTATTAATGAGCTCAATGACTATCGAGAAAAGTATCTTTCAAACATGATGCAAGATCAATTGGGAGAACTTTCGGATTTAGATAAAACCGTTTTGGAATCCCTCAATGAAAAGAAATTGATTTCCGATCAATTGGAGGATAAAGCAGAGAAAGATACTTATGGTCAACGAATAGCAGATAAGGTTGCAACCTTTGGTGGAAGCTGGACCTTCATCATCTCCTTCATGACCTTCTTATTGATGTGGATCGCATTCAACGCATTCATTTTACTCAACAAAGGATTCGATCCTTATCCTTTTATCCTTTTAAACCTCATTTTATCGTGTTTGGCGGCACTTCAGGCGCCAGTCATCATGATGAGTCAGAACAGACAAGAAGAGAAGGACAGAGAGCGTGCAAAGAAGGATTACATGATCAATCTGAAATCAGAAGTTGAAATCCGCTTGCTGCACGACAAAATAGATCACCTGATTATCCATCAGCAACAAGAATTATTGGAAATGCAGAAAATCCAATTGGATACCATGAAAGATCTGCTTCAGAAACACACTAAAGGAGAAAAAGAATGACTCCGACAAGGTTTCACTACCCTTCACCCGGATTTTCCATTTATTGGGAAACCGGCAACGGAAAGAAGCTCGCAAAAAGACTTATCGGAAGCTTTCCTGAAAAAGCAGAGATCGAGCAGTTCATTCCTCGTCTTTTTGAAACCGATCAATTGGCAGACCAGGTTATTCGGGAAGTCTATCAAAAACAGGGGTTCAAACAAGCCGACCAGTGGATCAATCAACTACTCGATGGTGAGAAAATAGCAGGTATTCCGGATTCCCTGAATCAATTAGTTGCAGAAATCACGACGAAACCAATCTGGTTGAACGAAGAATTGCTGGAACAGGGTGCTATGCTTTGCAGGCGGGCAGGCTCACTCGGATTAATGGTCCTTCGCAATTATTGCCTGATGGGCGGTTATGAATCTTCGGCCATCAACAAACCATTGGTCTTCACGGGAGCTTTGAAAAAAGGTGCTGCCAAGCGTTTAACGGAAACAACTGAGTTCTGGGTTCGCATCATCGGAGAAAATGCCATCACCAATCCTCAAATCGGTTGGAAAGAATGCTTGAAGATTCGATTGATGCATGCGTATGCCCGTGTAAGTATTCTGGACGAAGGAAAATGGCGCGAAGCTGATTGGGGAGCTCCGTTGAATCAATGGGACATGATGGCGACCAACTTAGGGTTCTCGATCATATTTCTAGACGGACTCCGAAAATTAGGGATGAAACCTACAGAACAGGAAATCCGGGGCTTATTCCATTTTTGGAAATACGTGGGATCCTTACTCGGAACTCCCTCAGCATATCTTCCGGAAACAGAATCCGATGCAATCCGCGCAATCTATTCCTGGACAATCACACAGGCTCCTGCCGATGATGATACGATTTCACTCGCGTTGGCTCTTAGCCTCGAACCTATTGACGGCAATTTTCTACCCAAAAAATGGCAGCGGAAACTAGTCTACAAAACACACTTGGGATACAATTGGTTTTTTCTGGGAGAAGCTTCCTGCAAAACCATGCAGCTTCCTAAAACGGCTTGGCGCATTTACCCACCGATCCAGCGGTTCTTTGTGAGTTTAAGTCAACCTTTTGTTCACCGGTCTGAAAACAGTTACAATCGTTCTATTCAACGTAACCGAAAAACACAAAAGAAAATCGTAAACGCCTACTTGGAAAGCAACAACAGAAAGCAGATTACAGATAAATAAACAGGTTTAAGGTCTATTTCCCGCAGATAACGCGAATACCGCAGATTCTCATTGCGTGGACTTATATGGCACATACTATAAAATAAGCAAAAAACACTTAATAATCAATACTTTAAGGGCTTGCATTTCGAAAATGTTCATTTTAATTTAGAATATGACAGAAAATGAAATCAGCTACGAAATCCGTAAGGCAATCTACGAGGTTTATAATGAAACCGGTCCTGGATTATTAGAATCAACTTATGAACATGCGTTCAGGAATTCCACTTCTCTGGCCACAAACTCATCATCGATCTTTTGGAACAAGATGCTTGGTTCGTTTGTTTGATCTCCGGCCTGCAATAAGATATTTCCGGCTTCATCCCAAGGCTTCAAGTCCGTTCCTACAAATGCACGAATCTTTGCTGCCGTTTCCGGTAAGAACGGATCCAACACCAAACCAAGGTTCGCAGTAATCTGCAACGCAATATTCATGATTGTTTCTACCCTTTTCGGATCGGTTTTCACCAATTTCCACGGTTCATTATCCGCCAAATATTTATTTCCGATACGCGCCAACATCATTGCTTCAGCCTGCGCATCACGCAATTTGTATTGGTATACCAAATCAGCAATACGCTGAGGAATTGCTTTCATATCGGTCAGTACCTGTTCATCTTCATCCGTCAATTCTCCACATTCCGGAACTCTTCCTTCATAGTACTTTTGGGTCAGCACCAGCGCACGATTGATGAAATTCCCCAGAATATCCGCCAATTCGTTGTTTACACGCGCCTGGTATTCCTTCCAGGTGAATTCCGCATCCTTTGTTTCAGGAGCAATGCATGTCAAGGTGTATTTCAATTCATCGATCTTCTCCGGATATCTTTCCAGGTATTCATGCAGCCAAACAGCCCAATTGCGGGAAGTGGAGAATTTATCGCCTTCCAAATTGAGAAACTCGTAAGCCGGTACGTTGTCAGGTAAAATGAACCCTCCGTGATCTTTCAACAAGATAGGGAAAATGATTGCGTGGAATACGATGTTGTCTTTTCCAATGAAATGAACCAATTTGCGGTCTTCGTTGCACCAGTAATCCTTCCAATCTTTTCCGTTATCCAAAGCCCATTGCTTCGTTGCGGAAATGTAGCCGATCGGTGCATCCAACCAGACATACAACACTTTTCCATCTGCACCTGGAAGTGGAACGGGAACTCCCCAATCCAAATCACGCGTCATGGCACGTGGATGCAAACCGCCATCAATCCAGGACATACACTGACCGATCACCTGATTTCTCCAGGCCTTCGGATTGTGCTGCTGTTTTCCGTCCAAAATTCCTTCCTTGATCCATGGACGCAACCACTCTTCGTGGCGATCCATCGGCAAGAACCAATGCGAAGTGCTTCTCAAAACAGGTTTCAATCCGCTCAAAGTAGAAACCGGGTTTTTCAAATCCGTCGGACTCAAATCAGAACCACATCTCTCACACTGATCTCCGTAAGCACTTGGGTTTCCGCAATTCGGGCACTCCCCTGTAATGTATCTGTCAGCTAAAAATTGCTGGTATTCCTCGTCGTAATATTGTTCGGTCGTTTCCTCAATAAACTTTCCTTTTGATTCCAACACCCTGAAGAAATCCTGTGCTGTTTCGATGTGAATCTGCGCAGAAGTGCGGTGGAAAATATCGAATGAGATATTGAATTGTTTGAATGAATCCCCGATAATTTTATTGTATTTATCTACAATTTCGCGCGGAGTAATTCCCTCTTTCTTAGCGCGCAAGGTAATTGCAGCACCGTGTTCATCCGAACCACAAATGAAAGCCACATCATGTCCGTTCGAACGCAGGAAGCGCACAAAAATATCAGCAGGCAGGTAAACACCGGCAACGTGTCCTAAATGAAGGGGTCCGTTCGCATATGGGAGCGCAGCTGTTACAGTAAATTTCGATTTATTCATGGTACAAAATTAGGAAAAAATTTAGCTCTCCCCCTTCGGAGGGGGATAAAGGGGGAGGATAACTTTGATTTTACGTTTTTGCCTGCAGATAGCGCGGATTTCCGTGAAGATCATGAACAGATTAGAACCGCAAAGATGCAGAGGACGCAAAGGTAATCCGTTTCCTACTTCATAAGTTGTTAATGGAGAGGACTAACAGAATTATCGCGGTCTTCGACCCCACTCAATCAACCTTGATAATCTGATAGATACTGCAAAAATTGTGGTAACCCGCAACGCAAAGATGTGGTAAATACGGTTGATGAAGTGAAAGGGGATTGGTAGGTTTGTTTTGGAAAAATTTACAATTATGATTGCTATGTTTGTAATAGGTTCGCTCAGTTAATAATAGATAGCTAGATTCACTCTAAATTAATGAATAAAATGAATTCAATTAAATCACCAACATTAGTTAAATCCATAGAAATAAAAGGTCTCTTTGAAATATTCAATTATAAAATTGAATATCCAACTAAGGAAAATGTCCTTATAATCACAGGACCCAATGGTTTTGGAAAAACACAAGTTTTGAATATTATTTTCAATTTATTCAACAGAAAATTTGGATTCTTTAATAAACTTGTCTTTGAACAAATAACAATCTGTTTATCAGGAAATATTAAAATAATAATTGATAAAACTATTGAGGATGAACAATTTGAATTTTTTCCAAAAGAAAAAAAATTTGAAAGAACAAAGGAAAAAAAAGATCTCAACTTCTCCTTTTACGAGAACAATAAGGTAATTGAGCACTTTAACTACTCATTTGAAGTTTCAGATAAAATTATAAAAATGATTGATGCCTTTCTTCCAGTAAGAAGAATTTCACCAGAACAATGGATTGATCATAGAACTGACCAAATTTTAGATATTGATGAGATAATGCAAACCTATGCAGATCAACTTCCTAGTGAAGCTAGTCAATCTTCAAGAATTCAATCTATAAGAACAAATGAGATTCTGGATTCTATAAATGTTCATTTAATTAGAGAACAGAGACTTTTGAAAAAGGTTCAGAATCCAGATAGAAATTATAGAAATGAACGCGAACAAAGTATGATGATTGAAACCATTCAAACTTATGCCAGTGAACTGAAAAAATTAATTATTGAAAAGTCACAACAATCCTTCATAATTTCTCAAAACTTAGATAGTACATATCCAAATCGACTCATCTCTGAGAAAAGTACTGTTTCAAAAGACGAATATGATTCAAGATTTGAGGAGCTTACTAAAAAACAAGAAAAGCTAACTAGAAATGGCTTGTACGAAAGTAAACAAAAAGCACTCTCCTATAGTCAAGATGACTCAAAGGCTCTTTTAGTTTACTTAAATGATTTAGAACAAAAACTAAGTGTTTTCGATGAACTCCTTGAAAAATTAGAACTTTTTACTAGTATTCTAAATGAGAGAAGATTTACATACAAGTCTATTGCAATTGATAGAGAAAGGGGCTTTTACTTTAAAACTTCTAATAACAAAACCTTAGAACTAAATGAATTATCATCTGGAGAGCAACATGAAGTGGTTCTTCTATATGAATTAATCTTTAAAACCAAATCTGGTATTATGGTATTAATTGATGAGCCAGAAATTTCACTTCATATTTCTTGGCAAAAAGAATTCCTTGATGATTTGTTAAGGATAATTGATATTCAACACTTTCAGGTTTTGATTGCTACCCACTCCCCATCTATTATTAATGATCGATGGGATCTAGTGTACAACTTAGAAAAATAATTCTAAATGAAGAAAGCGGACATATCCTATCAAGAAAAACTTAATGAGCTTCGTCTTGATATTTTGCACCCCAATAGCCGAGGTATAAATTTTGTTCTTCTAGAGGGAGACACAGATATTAGGTTATTTAGAAAATTTTTTGATTTAGAGAAATGCAAGGTTGAAACCATCCCTGGGGGAAATAAAAAACTTGAAGAGTGTGTTGATACATTAGTAAACATTTATCCTTTGGTATTGGGGATTAGAGATTCTGACTTCATCAAACTAAATAGTTTAGAATATAACGAAACCAACATGTTCTTAACAGATTATCATGACATTGAAATTACAATGCTAAATTTTGAACCAGTTTTAAACTCCATAATTTTTGAATATTCATCAAAAAGTCAATGCCAACATTTAATCTTTCGCGACGAACTAATAGAAACAATTAGTTTAATTGGATTTTTGAAATTATTAAATGATAAGGAGCAACTTGAATTATGCTTTAAATCTGGGTTTCAAGATTTAATTTCATTTACAAATAAATCTATTGATTTTGAGCAGTATATAGAAAGAATTTTATCAAAATCTCCTAACACCATTTTAAAGAATAAAGAAGAATTAAAAAGACGGGTGATTGAATTGAAGTCCACAAACCCAGACTTATTACAGCTTACAAACGGTCACGATTTGTTAAATGCTTTTGCTAAGTATTTTCGAGAAGTTGAAAATAAAAACGGAATTAATGGAGATAGCCTAGGATCTGCAATTAGAATCGTTTTTAACAAATCTTTATTTGAACAAACAACTCTTTATTCAAGTTTAACAGAATGGCAAATTACAAATGCCACACAATTATTTTGATAGAACTAAGAAACAAATCTTAATGTAACTCTCAGGTCTTACCACTCCGCTTAAGCTTCCCGAATACTCTTTGCGTTTAAACAACTTCTCTCAAGTTACCCTGAGCAACCTGTTCCGACTCTTCAAAATCTTGCTTGTACCTACTTATCTCAAATCCCACTTCCGAGAAAAAAAGTGTTCCAAAAACCAGAAAAACTGATCTAAAAAGACAGAAAAGAGATTACCCATAGATACTGTATGAATAGAGCATAGATAGAGTATTAAAAGGTTAAGGATTTAACACGCGATTTTATTGGTTTTCAGACTGTTTTCATTGCAAAATGCTTGTGACTACTCGCAATAGAAGGTCGAATTTTTATCCGGGATCAATTCATTTTATTCTCACAATTGCGAATCATCTAATCAAACACTTCCGTGCTCTTCCGTGTCCCGATAGTCATCGGGATCCGTGGGAAATCAATAAATCGTATTTTTATCATCATGAAAAAACTCATCTTAATCACAGCCGCACTTCTTGTAACAACTTTTTCCTATTCTCAAATCAGCAAACGCGACTCTACATTAAAGGTGCTTGATGATTATATGAGCACACACATTCCGGATATGAATTCAGGAATCAGTGAATTCAAAAACACGCTTTCCGGAACCATTTTAATTACAAAAATATTCCTCTTTGATGACGAACCTTATTCAAAAGAATTTGAATTGAAAAATGCTGAGATTAAAATAGAAAAACTAAAAGTCGACCGCGAATCAGCCAAAGCTTATGGCTTTAAGTACTATTGGGAAATTTCAATCGGAGAATCCTGGTTGCTAAGCTCTATAGAAGATCAAAAAGTTGCGCAAAGAATAGCTGAAATTTTAACGGACTTAAAATCAATTGTAGAGAAGGGTAAATAGGATCCTTTCGTAATTAAAAACCTACTTTTATAGCCAAACCCCATTGCATGAAATTCCTTCCATTCCTCTTCCTACTCATCGCATGCGCTTGCAATTCCGAATCAATCCCTCCGCCCAAACCAGTTAAAGTTAAACCCGGAAACCTTGAATTTTTCGAAGTTTATAGCTTCACAGAACTAGCTGAAGTTTGGAACTCCGTTTTTATTCAATCTGCAAAAACAGATACGCTTCCGCGATACATGGACCTAACAAAAGAACAGTTCCAAAGCAGAAGACTCGAAAACCTGGTATCATTTGCTCCTGACAGCACCTACTATTTCGTAAAAGAAAAAGATCTCCCGGCAGTCGATTCGATCCTGGCAATTCCGGAGATCAAAAACAGATTTCCAAAAGATCTTGAATTCATGTGGTCATATTGCCTCGAAACCAATAAAGATTCATTAAAAGGACGATACTTGTATGCCATCAAAATTCCTAAAGGAAAAATAGCCCGTATCGATGGAAGGTATGTAAACTCAGCAAACCTCGAATTGCATGGAGGAAGACACAATAGGAGTTATATCAACTTAACAATGACTATCGACGGAACTGTTGAATGGGAAAAAATGACAGAAGACAACCTTGGTCATTGCATTGCGATTACAATGGATCACAAGGTAATCATCTGTCCAAGGGTAAATTGCTCTATTCAATCAGGTACTGCAGGAATTGAGGGAAACTTTTCATTGAAGGAACTGGAAGAGTTAACCGCTCGAATAAACAGTGGAAGGAGATAAATCGTATTTTTATTTGCAAACAAGGCAGTTATGAAACACCTTCCCTTTCTGTTATTCCTGATTTTGTATTCCTGTGGAAACGACCCTGTTTCGATTCCCAAGAAAAAAGAAAATCCCGTCACCGTTCAGTTTTTCGAAACCTACAGCATGGACGAGATCAAAACCAAATGGTTGGATGCCTGTAAATGGAGTGCTGAAAACGATCAACGTAATCAGGTAGGTAAACCTCCTTTCTATATCGGCTTTAAAGGATTGAAGTCCTTTATTTTTAGCAATTACGACAACACCATTGGTTTCGCTAAAAAAGAAGATGTGTCTGCTGTCGATTCAATTCTTGCCATCTCGGAAATTGCCGGACTATTTCCGAAAGACCTTCATTTCCTGTGGTCATGGAACCTTCAAACCAGCGTGTTAGATGGCCGTAAAGGATACTGTCTCTATGCCGTTAAAATCCCGAAGAATAAAAAAGCACCGGTAGATTCTCACGACGTAAAGGAATCTGTACCTGCTGAGAATGAAGAAACCGGAATGGTCAATATTCATGTGGAACTAACCAAAACCGGTAATCGAAAACTGAAAGAAATGACGAGCAAAAATCTCAATCGCTTTATTGTTGTTGTGTTAGATGGAAAAGTCGTTGCTTACCCAAAGGTATTGGAAGTGATCACCGAAAAGCTGAAACTTGACGTGAATTTCACCATGGAGGCAGCCGGAACCATTTCCGATCGAATGAATGCCGGTAGATAAACAAACATTCACAATTAATATCCTATTTTTATCATGAAAATCTATCACCATGAAAATTCTTCCTTTCGTATTAGTCTTGGTATTGACTGCCTGCGGTTCTGAAACCGGCAATGCACGTCTGAAAAATGTAAAGCCCGGAAACGTTCAGTTCTTCGAGACTTACCCGTTCAATGAGATTCTGGATTCCTGGAGTGCAGCTTGCACTTGGGTGAGTGCTCAAGATTCACTGACCCCGCAGGAAGACCCCAATGGGTTGGCTGCATTTGTTCAAATATCGCCCGAAAATATGCTGGCATACGTGGCTGAAAAAGATATGACCCGGGTGGATTCCCTATTGGCTTTGCCAGGAGTCAAGAATAACTTCCCCAAAAACCTGAAATTCATGTGGTCCTTTAGTTCTGAAAAGACCCCAAATGGGAAAGCGATGTTTGTTTTGTATGCGGTAAAAGTGCCTGACAGCGGAAAAGCCATTGTTGATGGAAGACACATTCAACATGCTGAAACAGCAATAGCTGATTACAATCAAATGCCTGTTGTCCGGATTTCCATGAATGACCAGGGAGCTCATGATTGGGAAGTAATGACGCGCAAAAACATTGGTCTCGCTATTGCCATAACAATAGACAATCGCGTGCTTTCCTGTCCGGTAGTGAATGACGCTATTTCCGGAGGAGAAACCGAAATAAGCGGGAATTTTTCCAAAGCGGAAGCAGAAGAATTGGCAGCACGGATTAATTTTGGAAAGTAATTGGACTTCAGGACTTCCAGATATTAGGATTTTAAGCCTAAATTCCAGTACTGATGTCCAAAATCTTAACATCCTATTGCCCTGATATCCGAAAAAACACGAACATGAAGTTTATTCTTATCATTTTCCTTTTATTCCTGTTTTCCGCTTGTTCAGAAAACCAATCGGTTTTGAGTCTAAACGAAAAAAATTACCTGGAAACTCAAGATAGTTTGGTGAAATACAAATCATACATTTCAGAAAACACGGAGAGTCTTTCCGATTATATGAAATTGGATTATCAAAGCTATAAAGCCAAATACAATCTCTCCGAAAAAGAAATGGAAATAACGAGAAAATCCTTTAACACTACCTATGAAATTGCAAAGGCGTTTAAAGCGATTGATCAGAATATGTCTCGGTCCAATTTACCTCATCCAGTGAAAGATTCCATTAAGGGAAACTATTCTTTCGATAAGAATTTGAAACCGGCAAATATCAGCAAAGACGAAGATGTGGAAGTAGAAGTAATGATGGAAGCTTTTGAGAAAAATAAATGATATTTTTAGGAGTAGAAAAACGGTCGAATTTTAAACCAAATTCTAGTCCTAAAATCTTAACATCCCAATGTCCTGACATCCAAAAAAACACGAATATGAAGCACTTTTTTATACTTATTATCTCCTCATTACTGATCGGATCCTGCTCAACGGAAACTCCGGAAACAGTGAAAGGCATTCCTGAAGAAGACCTTACGAAGACGAAAGACGGCGTGATTGTCAAACAAACCCTGGTTTCGGCCGGAAAATTCAGCCCGAGCACATCGGTTAAGTTCGATGGTCACAATTTTGATCTGGTCATTGAGAAGAACGACTCGATTTACATGGCCACCTCTGACACCTTGTTTCTGACACATGACAAATACCATGTGGGGATGACCTGGTCAGAAATTCCGAAAGCATTGCAAAAAAAACTTCAAAAGGAAACGGGCTGGGGATATTACATTGAACTTCCTTCCGGGTGGAGTTTGGGATTTTGTGAAGGCGCAAGTTGCACGGATATGAAACCAACTGATTCTTCGAAGGTGAAATGGATCTTCAAACGCCATTGAGATGATTGGAATCTGGAACGGAGCATATCAACATCAAAGCAAACGAATTCCTGAAGATCGAAGAAATCAGCAAACCCGCTTCAGGATTGAAATCACGCTATTTGACGGAAGTAATTTCTCCGGAACGGTTGAAGATGACCTGAAAACAGGCGGAACCCGTGGAAACGGAATTATTGAAGGCAGACTCAAGGGAAACCAAATCGAATTTATCAAGAAAATGCCTGTTCATACTTCACTTGATAGAAAAGGAAATCGGATTGAGGAGCAAAAACCTCACAGGAACATTTACTATTCCGGCGAACTCAAAAACAATTTGGTGAAAGGAACCTGGAAGTTTAAGTTTGGGATTGGGAAATTTAATGACAAGTGGGCTTTATTTCCGGCAGTTAAAGGAGTTTGGGAAATGGCAAAAGAATCAAACCAAACAATTTGATATGATCGAGAAAACAGAAAGAAAAACCATCTTCAATCAGCATAAAACCAGTGCTTCAGAAGTTTCTGAAATCCAAAAGGTCATTTATCACAATGACGATTTAGAATTATTCGAAAGTGAGGCAGAACGAAACGATTATCTTTCCCAATTTGATCTTCTTGAGGAGTCCGTTGACTACCATGAATCTCTCCACACCGTCCTTGCATTTGATTACTCCGAACTGAAAACTTATCCGGCAGAGCTTTCCAGAAGATTAACAGCACTGTTTGCAAATCTGGATGTAACTGATTTAATGGTTCTTGGTCATCTCAAAATGAACTTTTTTGGAAATTTGGAAACGGACCATTCAGATTTAAAAAAGGCTTATTCGGACTTAAAACAAATTGTTGGGACCGATTATTATGATGAAGGATTCAAAATCGGAATTCAGGATTTGGAGACATTCATTCCGATCGTTTTTTGGATGCAGCGAATCGATACCTGTGCTCCGGAATTCATCTTCTTTTTTGACGATAAGAACCGGTTTTCATTTTACATCTGTAATTCCGGGAACGTACATATTCTTTCGTATAACAACGAGCTTTTCAATTCAGCCTTTTTAGAAAGACATCACTTGAAAACGGTTGATCAATGCGCAACCAATTTTGTTTAAGTTATAACTGATTTAACCCCATCCACCAAAACAATTGAAAAACACCTCGTTTTCAATTTGTTAGTCTATTTGGTTTTATTTGTAAAATTGCTATGCGTGCATTATATTTGTTTAAACACGTAAAGCTGATGAAAACTTTCTTACATAAACGCGTTCTCATAACGGGTGCTGCTTCAGGTATCGGGAAATTAATGGGAAAACTTGCATTGGAAAAAGGTGCAGAATTGATTATTTGGGATATTCATTCCGAACAAATTCAGCAAACGATGATCGAATTAGGCGATTTGGGAACCATTCATTCATACATTGTAGATGTTTCAAATTCCGAAGAAGTAGCACGAGTCGGAGCGCAGGTACTAGCCGAAGTCGGAGTTGTGGATGTGGTCATCAATAATGCAGGAATTGTCGTAGGAAAATTCTTTCACGAACATACGCAGCAGGATATTGTTCGCACAATGAATGTCAACACCAATGCTCCAATGTACGTTACACAAGCATTTCTGCCGGAAATGATGCGACAAAATTCAGGACACATTTGCAACATTGCTTCTTCTGCCGGTCTGATTTCGAATCCTAAAATGTCGGTTTACGCGGCCAGTAAATGGGCGGTTATTGGCTGGTCGGATAGTTTACGCCTAGAGATGAAGCAACTCAAACTAAACGTGGGTGTGACTACCGTTACGCCTTATTACATCAATACCGGAATGTTTGACGGCGTGAAATCCATTATTCCTATTCTGAAACCGGAAAAAGTAGCTCGCAGGGTTATTCGTGGAATTGAGCGCAATAAGATTTATGTGAGCATGCCCTGGTCTGTTCATTTTGTGCGACTTGCACAAGGAATCCTTCCATTTCGCTTTTTCGACTGGTTCGTAGGAAAAGTCTTGGGTGTTTACAAAACGATGGAACATTTTAACGGTCGCAAATAAGCAAAAATGGGTTTCAGAAAGTAGTCGAAATCCATTTTCCCTATCTTTGAAAGCAATTCAGCAAAGCAAATTTCTCATGAACTTAAACCAAATAACCGTCCCTTTTTTAGAAATTCTAAAGGATTTGAAATTGCTTACGGGAATCGCTTTCGCAGAAATTCTTCAAAATTTGCGGAAAACACTTGGTGGAAAACTGTAAGATGAAGAATATACTCAATCTAAAACCAAATACAATAATTGGTGATTTATATGAAGGAAGTATCGTCCTGGATTCTTGGAAAGGTTTTCAAAGTCGTCAAGGTCCCTATTGCGCAAAAGACAAACAATTCGCTACTGGAGAATTAAAAGTCTTTATTTATGGCAATGCTATTGATTACGTTAAAATATCAAGCATCGACCAAATAAACGCCTTAAATTTTCTATTTGAAAATCAAGAACATATAAAAAAATCTTTGCTTTCAGCACTTCAAAATGAATTGCCGGAACTAACAGCATTATATGACGATTTAACTCCTTCAATTGAAAGAATAGAAGACTTCTCATCTGTTATCGGTCTTTCCAATATTCATGTATTGAATTCAGAAAAGGAAAACTATGCTTATGTTGGTTATGAATTCGGTTGTGAATGGGAGGAAGAACACGGGTTAGGTATTATGACACATAAAGACAAGATAATATCAATAGGGCAGGCTGATACAGCATTCGACTGTTGGACTACATTTGAAGACAAAGGGACTATTGAAATGGAAAGAGAAAGCTGGAAAAGAAAACACAGCCAAACGTATAAATTCAATCAAGATGACCCAAAAATTAAACCGTGGTGGAAATTTTGGTAGTAACTGAAACACGCAAATACTGCTAAAAATAAAGATGCAGAAGTAAATGTACTTCAGAAAGACTTTGAGGAAAAGTACTTTCGATTTTAAAACTAAATTTAAGTCTTAAAATCTGAAATCCTAAGATCCATTAAATGAACTTAAACCAAATAACGGTTCCTTCCCTGGACATTGAAAAGTCGATTGTTTTCTACCAAACTTTGGGATTGAAACTGATCGTGAAATCGGACCACTATGCGCGGTTCGAATGTCCGGATGGAACTTCGACCTTCTCTGTTCATTTGGCAGAAGAATTGCCAACAGGCGCCGGAATTTCAGTTTATTTTGAATGTGATAACCTGGATGAAAGGGTTGATGCATTGCTCCAAAAGGGAATTGTCTTTGATGAACTTCCGAAAGATCAATCGTGGCTTTGGCGCGAGGCTTATTTGAAAGATCCGGATGGAAATCAATTGATCTTGTTTTTTGCGGGAGAGAATCGGTTGAATCCGCCTTGGAGGGTTAATGATTGACAAAAATTAAAGTAAACCAACTGATTGAATTATTTTAGCGTTCTGTTTTTAAAACAATCAACTGATGAAAACACTTCTTTCCGCCTTGCTGTTGTTACTCGGAACCAGTTATCTTTCCGCCCAAACCGATCTTTCTTTTGATATCCGTTATTCGTTGCAGACAGATTTTGCCGGAAGCGGAACAGAAAAGAATCACTTTGCCGAATTACAAAATGGGAAAATCCTGCAGTATCGCTTTGAAGCAGATTCTCTTTTCGGGATCAAACATTTCATGCGCATTTGGTGCGTGGACAAAATTGGAAATACGCAGTGGGATCGCAAATTTTCTATCGGAGAAGGTGATTCCGTGTGGTTATCCGCCAGTTTGAAAAGCACAGGAAACCAGACTTACTTAGTCTATTCTCATATTGATCAATCGCGAAAAAGCAGCCTGCGTTTGATGCACTTCGGTGAGGACGGAACCGTACTTTCCGCCCACAAACTGGATATCCCAAATGAACCCCAGGTACGGAATATCAGAAGCCTCATTCGCAACCAGGAGTTGGTTGTTTCATTTGATTTCCTGGCTGCAGATTCAAGCCGTTCTGCAGGTTTCGGGAAAATTCCATTCGGAAATATCAACTCAGCAACCTGGTTCCACACCAACGACCTTCAGAAATCGACAACACTTTACGAAGATGCGAACAACGAAATTCACTTTATTGCTACAAAAGACACCAATGCTGTTGATATGTCGCTGGATCAAATTGGGGTCTATCAGGCCATTCAGTTCCCAGCCAAATTCCTTCCGGAATCTGCTATGGTCTTTAACGGAAACACCTATTACACCGGAAACATCATCTCAGGAATATTCTTAAATTCCATTCTGCATAAATTGGAGAACAATCAACCATCCGGATGGGTCAAAAGACTAAACCTGGTGGGTCCCAGTCCTCCCAATTACGGAAGCAACTCTTCCGGTATCTTATCCGTGAACGGAAAAATCCTGGTTTTAGGTTATGGTACCGTTCCCCATCCACTCACCTATCTTTCGGTATTTGAGGAAAACGGAGCCTTGGTAAAAACGGAAACCTTCGATGCTTTTCATTCGTTCAATTACAACCGGGGGGATTTATTCAAACATTCTTCCGGAGCACTCTTTTTTTCTAAGTTAGCCGGGATTTGGACAGGCACCCAGTTTGCAACGGTGTTGGAACGTATAGACACCACCAATTATACCTCCTGCAATTCGGAAACGGCAAATTATGCTTACGTAGATACGATCATTCAACACACTACGACAACGGTTTCTTTTACCCCCGAAAACTACACATTTTCGCCCCTTTCTCTTACGATGCTCCAGGATTCGCTTACATCTGAAATCACTTGTCACACCAATTTATCCCTTGATGAGAACAAGGAACTTTCCCTGGAAGCTTACCCAAATCCTTTTTCAGGAAACTTTATTCTACGAAGCATCCAGTTAAACGAAGTGACTATTCAATGCTACGATTTAATGGGGAAAGAGATTCTCATTGAGAAAACAGTACTGGACGATCAACAAATCCAATTAACACCACCCATTGATTTTACAGGATCCCTATTCCTTCGTGTTCAAACCGTTGACGGATACAAACAAACTATTTTGGTGCAGCGAATGAAATAAATTCCAAAAATAGTTTCATATTGTTGTCGTGTATACTATATTTGCGACAACAATTAACATTTATTCAAATGAGACTATTAACATTTGTATCACTACAAGTGACCAATTTGGAAGCATCAAAAGACTTCTATGAAAAAAAACTGGGTTTTGAAATCGGCGATACGAACCCACAAGCCTGTGTTTTCAAATACAATCAAGGAGAAGCAAGTTTTGCCATTCGCACACCCCTTGAACCTCTTGAGGGAAAAGAGCTGGGTCTCGGTGTGGCTCTTTGGTTTGCCGTTAATCAAAATGTTGACGAACTGAAAGAGAAATTCAGTGCAAATGGAATAACTACTTCCGGTCCGATAATAGAAACCCCTTTTGGAAGAGCGTTTCACGTGAAAGACCCGGACGGCTATAAACTGACTTTTTTGGAGGCAAAATAGGAAACCGTTATGGAGAGAAAAACGAAATATTGGATTATCGTAGCATCCAAAGACCATGTGAAAAAAGGTCTTGCTGAAGGGTTTGCCCAAGCTTGTCATGGAAAATCAGGACCATTGAAACGAATGAAAAAGGATGATTTCATCATCTATTATTCCAGTAAGCAAACAATGAACAAACCGGATAAATGTCAGGAATTTACAGCTATCGGAAAGGTTGCTGATGAGGAAACCTACTCCTTTCAGATGTCTGAAGATTTTTGTCCGTCCAGACGAAATATCGAATTTTTTAAAAACGAGGCTGTTTCTATTTTACCTTTGATCAATGAACTGGATTTTATTCAGAACAAAAAAAGTTGGGGCTATCCGTTTCGTTTTGGTTTCTTTGAAATCAATCAGCACGATTTTGATCTGATTTCCCAACAAATGCTGAAACAAGAGTATGTCTAAAAAGATTGAATTTCATTTTAAAAACCCGGATGATAGCCCCGGTTACTTATTGGGGCAATTGACCATGTTGTGGCAACGGAAACTGAAGCGCGTTCTAGATCCATTTGATCTGACACACACCCAATTTGTCTTGTTGGCCGCACTGGGTTGGCTCTCAAGGGAAAGCAATGCCGTGACACAAACCGATATTGCCAATCAGGGTAATGCTGACCGAATGATGGTATCAAAAGTATTGAGAACTCTGGAAGAAAAGGGATTTATCACACGTAAGGAACATCAGACAGATACACGCGCCAAAATCATCAAACTGACCCCTAGCGGTGAAATTGTTTTGCAAAAAGCATTGATCATTGTTGAGCGCACGGACGTAGAATTTTTCTCCGCTTTAGAGACAAATCTTCCGTCATTCAATTCCAATATGCTGAAATTGATTCACGAAAGTAAAGCGCAAGAAGCTTCAGACAGCTCCATTTAAAAACCAGACCATGAACGATTTTAAACCATTCAAAGACTGGCTAAAGCAGGTCTCCTTTCTTACGGAAGAAGATTGTGCCTTGTTTGAACCTTACCTGAAAATAAAAAAGTATTCCGCTAAGGAACATTTTCTAAATGAAGGAAAAACCTGTCAGGAAATCGGTTTTATAAATCGCGGCAGTTTTCGAACGTACTACTTATCCGATGGAAAAGAAATCAACACCCATTTTGTCTTCGAAAATGACTTTGTGGTGGATTATGACAGTTTTTTGGAGGGAAAACCCAGTAAGTATGCTATTCAAGCTTTAGAAGACGTTGAAATCGTTACTTTCAATCTGGAAGCCCTTCAAAAAGCTTACAATCAATCCCAGAATTGGGAGCGTTTCGGAAGAATCATGGCCGAACAATCCTATAAACTCACTACTCAACGCGTGGAAAGCTTTTTGTTCTTAGACGGAGAACGGCGTTATTTGGATTTACAGGAGAATCACCCGTTGATATTTGATAGAATTCCCCTTTATCACATCGCATCCTACCTTGGGATGGAAAGAGAAAGTTTGAGCCGATTAAGAAAAAAAATTGCCGGTAAATAACGATTGTAACATTTGTCAATTTCTTCCTCCCTTGACTTCCTGATCTTTGCTGAAACAAGTAGATTTTCACTAAAAAATTCAGCATGAAAAAAAGAATTATCTCAGCAAGCTCTGCCCTATTCCTGTTATTGGCAAATTACACTGCAGCTCAACAAAGCATCATCCCTCCCAGTACCAAACTCGAATTTGACGACGCCTACACTATTATCTGGAATGGAATCAGCAAAGCATATCGTTATGAAAACGAACAATGGGTCAGGGCAGAAACCTATGATTACCAATTTGACGTTATTCAGAAAAGATATGACAATCAGTGGAAATCGGTCAAATCACTTCACCGCATTCACCCTGATTACGATGGGAAAGCCGGGGAACGCGATCAAACCATGTATTTTGAAGTCCTTTACAAAAGTTTGCAGGATGCGAAAGTTCAATCCGTGATACAGTCTTCTATAGGCAATGGAACAGGAACCAGTGATGTGGAATTCCGCGTTTCCGAATTGACGATGTATGTTCCGAAACCAAGCAAGTTTTTGCCTTATAACAAGTTTCGGATTACTCAGAGTTACAATTACGAAGAAGGAATACTGACAGAAACCGTTGAGTTGATTCTTGAAAAGGACGGGAAGGAAAAACCGTTTATGAAAAATGAGGAAACTGCCCTCATATTCCTTCAAACCAAACTGGATAAGGCTCCAACAACTTTTAAGCAATAGATAAATCTCAACTCAGTAGCATCAGAAAATCCGCTGATGCTACTGAGCAAATAGACACATGTCTATCCATCTTATGATCGTCTAATCCCGATGCAGGAACAACCATCTCAATCCTTTTCCCTACCTTTAATTCATGGAAACTCCAGCGCATTTTACACTCAAACAAGTAGCAGAATCAATTCGCAAGACTATTGCGGAACGCTATTCGCGCACCTATTGGGTAACGGCTGAAATGCATAAGCTGAATCAAACCCGAAAAGGACATTGTTATCCGGAATTGGTCCAGAAAGAAGATGCATCCATCGTAGTGGAAATGCGTGGAACCATCTGGAAACAGAACTTCGAGCGCATCCAGCAAAAATTCTTTGAGATTGTCAAAGAACCACTTCACGACGGAATGGAGCTCCTGTTTCATGTAAAAATTACCTATCACCCACTCTACAATATCGGCTTGGAGATCATCGATATCGATCCGAATTATACCTTGGGTGCATTACAGCGCGAACGGCAGGAAACTCTCGAACGGCTGAATAAAGAAGGAATTTTGAACAGCAACCAGAACCTGGAAATGGCATTGGTTCCAAAACGACTGGCGATTATCTCACAAGCAGACAGTAAAGGTTACTCCGACTTTGTAACCCTTTTGAACGGTCATCCGAAACGCTACCACTTCAATACCTTCCTGTTCGAAGCGACACTCCAGGGAGATACGGCAATCAAATCCATCCAGGACCAATTGAAGCGTATTCAAAAAGTGCAGCAGCATTTTGATGCGGTAGTGATCATTCGTGGTGGTGGTGGTGAAATCGGGATGCATTGTTACAACAATTACGAACTCGCAAAAGCCATTGCGACTTTCCCCTTACCTGTTCTGACAGGAATCGGGCATTCCACCAATCTCACCGTTTGCGAACTGATTGCCTTCCGAAATGGAATTACTCCTTCCGACATGGCTTATTTTCTGTTGAGCATTTTCGAGGAATTGGACGCGCCGTTAGATGAAGCTTTAATGAAATTACCCAAACAAATCCAGCATTTACTGCAAGGAACAAAAAACCAGTTTGACCAATTAACACGGGCTTTCCAGCAGGAAGTTCAAGCTGCTTTACTCTTGGAAAAGAATACTTTTCATGGAATGGTGAAGGATTTCGAATTTCAGGTCAAGCATAAAATGACCCATTCCAATCAGATCCTAACAGAACTTCGTAACAAAATACGTTCTTCTTCCTTTTACCTCATCGAAACACAGAGAAACAGGCAGGAAAACAGTGTCAACTTCCTTCAGGTTCACACCAAAGCCGCTTCCAATTCCGCACGACAAACAATCAATACACAGATAACTCAATTGATTCGCATCTTGCCAAGAACCTTCGAAATGGAATGGACGAAGCTGGAACAATCGGAAATACACTTAAAATTGATGGATCCGACGGTCATCTTGCAACGAGGCTATGCAATCGTCACCAATGAAAAAGGGGTACTTTCCGCAAAAAACCAAGCTGCATCCGGTGATGAATTGAAAATTGTTACGGAAGCACAGGAATTGAAGGCGAAAGTGAAGTGATTTTTTCCTTTCTCACAGATGCACAAATTATAAGGGCGCTTACCTGTGGGGTTTATCTACTTTAAACAGGTAGCACTAAAAAGTCGCTTTAAAAATATGAGGTGTGCGAATTTTCAGTTGATCGCTTTTTGATGATATTACAATTCAGGTCTTTGCGTTCTTTCACTCTTTGCGGTTAAAATTAAGATGCCATTTATAAACCGCAGAGAAGCAGAGAGCGCAAAGATTTACAAGTTACCTGTGTTAATTAGGTGAGCAATTTATCAGAGAATCTGCGGTAAATAAAGGTTCGGGTAGTTGAGTACAAATATTCATTAGTGAAGAAGAATTTTCCGTAAATTCGTCTGGTGAAAGAAGAAGTAGTATCATACGAAAAGGCATACGAGGAATTGCAGCAAATCATCTCTGACATTGAATCCGGGGAGATTTCTGTAGACCTGCTGTCTGAAAAAGTGAAGCGCGCAGCAGCTCTGATCCAGATTTGCAAAAACAAGCTAACCGCTACTGAAAACGATGTTCAGCAAATCCTGAATGATTTAAAATCCGACCAATAAGATATACCACAAACAAGGTATTCCGACTCTCGCCTGCTTCAGCTAATTTTGCAACTCAAAATTCATCAACAGAGAAATTAGTTACATGAAAACACTTGCACAGATTCCTTTGCATAAAAAAACCAGAGTACTTGGTATTATGGAAAGCGAATTAAAGCCAAAGTTGTTGGAAATGGGCATTTATCCGGGGAAAGAGCTGGAAGTTTTATTCAGAGCGCCATTCGGGGATCCAATTGCAGTAGACATTTGTGGATATACACTTTCCATGCGCCTCTCTGAAGCAAACCTTATCGAAGTCGAATAGATGAAAAAAATCGCTCTTTTCGGAAATCCCAACACAGGAAAAAGTTCCCTGTTCAACCGACTTACCGGTCTGAGACAGCATGTTGGAAATTTCCCGGGAGTAACCGTCGACAAACATTCCGGCTTTTTGAATATTAATGGGAAAGAACTCGAGCTGATCGATTTTCCGGGAACATACAGTATCTATCCGCGAAGTAAGGATGAAGAGGTTGTTTATAACGTCATTTCAAATCCTGAGAACCCCAATTTTCCGGAAAAAGCAATTGTCGTTCTGGATAGCACAAACCTAGAACGTAACCTTTTACTATTTACTCAGATTTACGATCTTGGTTTGGAAACAGCTTTGGTCCTGAACATGACCGATGTAGCTGCCCGCAATGGCTTTGAAATCGACATTCCAGTTCTGGAACAAGCTTTTCCTCGAACGAAAATTATCCGCACCAATGCGCGAATCGGGACAGGTCTTCCGGAACTGAAGGAATGGATGGCGCAAGATTCTGCTTCACGTGAAACCAATGCATCTTCACTAAAAGCAATGAATGACCTCCCCGGTCAAATAGCAGACACGAACGAACGGTTTGAGCGCATTCGAGAAATTGTGAGTAAGGTCGTGAGCAAAAAGGTCACGGATGCTCCTTTTTCCAGTAAGTTGGACAAATGGTTGATTCACCCGGTTTTCGGGTACCTGATTTTTCTAATCATTCTAATGGTAATCTTCCAAACAGTTTTCACCCTTGCGTCTTATCCGATGGATTGGATTGATCTGGGAACCTCATCCCTTGCGTCCTGGTTGGGAACAATCATGCCTGACGGTGTATTCACTTCCTTGATTATTAACGGAGTTATTCCAGGCATTGGCGGTGTATTGATTTTCATTCCTCAAATTGCCCTTCTTTTTTTCATGCTTTCCATCCTGGAAGAAACGGGTTACATGGCACGCGTGGTGTTCATTACGGATAAATTAATGCGTCCATTCGGACTGAACGGAAAGAGTGTCGTTCCGCTTCTATCAAGTGCTGCATGCGCTATTCCGGGAATTATGGCTACGCGAACAATCAGTTCGTGGCAAGAGCGTTTGACGACCATTCTGGTTGCTCCGCTCATTAGCTGTTCCGCACGTTTACCTGTTTACACCTTGCTAATCGCCTTGGTCATTCCCTCCAAACGGATTTTCGGATTCCTGAATTTACAGGGCTTGGTTCTTTTCGCGTTATACTTGCTTGGTGTCATTTCTGCCTTGCTGGTTGCACTTGTCATCAAACAGTTCTTTCGAAAAAAGAAGGAACTCAGCGTATTTCTTTTGGAAATGCCGGCTTACAAAAGTCCTCGATGGGGAAATGTGGGTATCGAAGTATTTGAAAAAGTGAAAATCTTTGTTTTCGATGCAGGGAAGATCATCCTGGCAATCTCCATAATCCTATGGGCTTTAGCCAGTTTCGGTCCCGGAAATGACATGGAAAAGTATTCCAGGTTGGTTCAAGCTCCGAACATTCAAACAGAACAATCCACGGCAGATTACGAAAGTAAAATCGCTTCTGTGAAATTGGAACACTCCTACATGGGACATCTTGGCAAGTTCATTGAGCCGGTCATCAAACCCTTGGGATACGATTGGAAAATGGGCATTTCACTCCTGACCTCCTTTGCTGCGCGCGAAGTGTTCGTTGGATCTCTGGCAACCATTTATTCCGTGCATGAAGTGGATGACAATCCAAAGCAACTGATTGATAAACTGAAGATCCAAAAGCGCGATGACGGAACTCCGACCTATACCTTGGCAAGCGGACTTTCGCTTCTGGTCTTTTATGTTTTCGCCATGCAGTGTATGGCTACTCTAGCCGTTGTGAAACGCGAAACGAAATCCTGGAAATGGCCCATTATTCAAGTTGGATATATGGGAGTTTTGGCGTATCTTGGAGCATACATCACATTTATTTTGTTCAAGTAATGCAGGTTGCTTTAGTGATCATAGCCATTCTGGCAGCAGGTTTTTACCTTATTCGCAGATTCTATCTGAGTTCCAAACGCAAAAAACAAGCGGGTTGTGAAAAGTGCGGATTGAAGGAATGAGACTTTTATCCAAATACTATTACTAATTTTCAGCAAAAAACTCATGGTTTACCTTGCATTAGGTGTCGGGATCATACTCCTGTTCGCCGTGTCAATTATCGTTATTCGCAACCGCATGATCGGTGCACGCAACTTGGTTGAAGCTTCTTTCGCAGATATCGATGCACAACTCTTGAAGCGCTATCAATTGATTCCAAAACTAATTCAGATTGCACAGGGCTATGCCAGTCATGAAGCGAAGCTATTGGAAGAACTGGCTGAGAAACGAGGTTCAATTTGGTCAACAGACGATCAATTTCCGCAAATTTTAAACAAAATCAACGTTATTAAGGAGGCAAACCCGGATTTGAAAGCCGATCTGAACTTTGAAAAACTGATGACCCAAATTCGCGAAACGGAAGACCATTTGTTGTACTCCAGGCAATTTTACAATGGGGCAGTGGAAGCTTACAACCGTATGATCTCTCAAATTCCATATAGCTTTTTCAGCAACGCTTTCGGACATTCCAGCAAAAAATATGTTCAGGCAACAAACGAACAACAAAACATCCCGACATCATGATCAAACAATTCTTAATAGCACTTTTCATTCTTGTTTCCTGTGGAACATTTTCACAGGAAGAACAGGAATATGCTCATATAATCCGCTTTGACGGAACGTATCAGATCAACAAGGATTGTTCGATGCTGATTACAGAGCGCATCACTATTTATGCAGATGGCTATGATATCAATCATGGAATCTACCGCGACATTCCATTGAATTATGATTACGAAGGAGGTCAAACCACCGTTGATTTTTCGTTGGTTTCCATTAAGCGCGATGGGGAGGAAGAAGATTATCACACCGAATCCATGGACAATGGAATACGCATTTACTTTGGAAATAAAAATGTAAGTCTTGAGCCCGGAAAGTACACTTATGATCTAAGCTATAAAGTGAACCACGTTTTGCGTTTTTTGGACAAGGTGGATGAATTTTATTGGAATACAAATGGAAACGGCTGGAAATTCACCGTTGACACGCTAACTGCTCGCGTGTTATTGCCTCCGGGAATTAAATTCAAACAATACATTGCTTATACCGGTTCACAAGGCGATACCAGCGAAAATTACACGGTTACAGCTGTCAATCCGAATGAATTGCTTTTTAAAACGAACCAAGCGCTTTTCGCTAACCAGGGATTAACTTTTTCTGTTTCCTGGGATAAAAAACATCTGGTTTACCCTACGGATTTTGAGAATTTCATGTATTGGCTAAAAAGTCACGCCTTGTGGGTTCTACTGATTTTCATGATCATCTTCTTACTTATCCGGAATACCTGGTTGTGGTCAAAATACGGTCGCGATCCAAAACCGGGAACCATTATGCCGCAATACGATGCTCCGGAAGGATTTTCCCCGGCAGATGTGTATGCGGTTATGAACAGAGGCTTAGTCACATCCACTGCGTTCACCGGACAGATTGCCTCTCTGGGAGCGAAAGGCTGGATGAAGATCAAGCAGGAAAGTGTATCGGGCGCAACGAAATTTACTTTCACTAAAACGGAGGATCCGAAGAAAGACTTAACTTCTGCTGAAAACCAAGTATATCAGGCTTTTTTCTCCAATAGAGATTCTTTTTCCTTCTACGAAAACACGTTCAATGCAAACATAAAAAAAGGCATGGATGATTTGGAAACCAATATCGCACAAAGTCATCAGGAAAAATACCGCACATTGAATTCGCGAATTAACGGAACACAATACCTCTTTTTGTTTTTGTTTATCCTTGCGGCGTTTGGAATCAAATTCCTATTCGGTGGTTCATACATCATCATTGGAGTTATGGCTGCTTTGGGTTTTGGACTCACGATACTTTTCGGTTATCTGTTCGAGCAGCCCACTCCCGAAGGAAGAAAAATCATGGACCACATCCTGGGTTTGAAATTATTCATCGAATACGCTGATAAAAAACGCATTCAGTTTAACAATCCGCCGGACCTGAATTTTGAGACTTTCGAGCGGCTTCTGCCCTTTGCCATTGTCTTGGGATTGGCTAAAGAATGGGAAGGTCAATTCAATCCGGTTGAATTGCAAACAGGATATGGAATGACCGGATATTGGTACCTGGGAATGGGTATGTACGGATTCTCTCACTTCAACGCAAATTCTTTTTCTTCGGTCATCTCCTCCTCTTCCACTCCTCCAAGTTCTTCTTCCGGAGGATCATTTTCCGGTGGTGGTGGATTTTCCGGCGGCGGCGGCGGCGGAGGTGGCGGTGGCGGCTGGTAAACTTCTGCCTTTATTTCTTCTCAATCATTACCTGATTCAGCACCAGAATATCGAGTGCCGACTCTTCGAATAATGCAATCGCCTGCTCGGGTGTTTCCACAATGGGCATTCCTTTTTTATTGAAACTCGTATTGAGCAAAAGGGCCAATCCTGTTTGTCGTTCGAAAGCCTGAATCAGTTCAAAGAACAAATTGTTCCACGTTTTATCGACTGTTTGAACACGAGCTGTTCCGTTCACGTGTGTTACATTTCGGAGTTTTTCCAGGTGTTCTTCCTTGGTTCGGTCGACTAAAATCATATACGGACTTTTCCTTCCGGATCGAAAATAGCTGGAAGCAAATTCAGGTAAAACAGCTGGAGCAAAAGGTCTGAAATCCTCCCGAAACTTGATATTCGCGTTGATATGATCTCCCAATCCTTCGATTCCGGGATGAGCCAGAATACTTCGGTGACCCAGTGCCCGCGGACCGAATTCAGCATGATCCTGAAACCAACCAATGGTTTTTCCGGCAGCTAAAAATTGTGCAACACCTTCAACTAATTCTTCCGAATTCAGTTCCTCAACTTTCCAATTTTGGGGACTATCCTTCAGGGAATCCATGATTTCTCTTCGCGAATAACTTTTCCCAAAACAGGTGTTTTCGTTATGCTTCACTTTTGGCTTCTTCAAAACTTCCAGCCAACCATAATAGGCGCAGCCCAAAGCCAGGCCATTATCTCCGGCGGCAGGTTCAATATAAAAGTTTTCCAGGATTCCATCATTCAGCAAAAAGGCGTTCGCTACCGCATTCAAAGCCACTCCTCCGCCATAACAGACATTTGCATGAGGAAATCGTCTTAAACGGTCTTCAAAGCACCAACAAACAGCTTTTTCCACTTGTTTCTGTGCCCAAAAAGCCACATCCGCGTAATATTGAAAGTTTTCTTTGAAAAAAGGATACCCGGTAGAAGGGTTTGTCAATTCGTTCTTCCAATCATCCCGAACCAATAAGGATCCATCCTTGAACTCAAAAGCTTCCTGTTGAATCAACCCTTCCTTTCCATAAGGAGCCAAACCCATCAACTTCCCCACATCGTCCATGTTTCCAAAGACATAATGACTGATTGCAGCATAAAATCCACCGATGGAATGTTTGGTTGTCGGGAGTTTCAATCCAATATCTGTCTGTTTTTCAATGGGGCTGAAATCTTTTAAAAGCGGGGTCAATTTCTGACCATCAAAATGATAAAAACTATCCTTTTCGCACCACAATTGATTTCGAGCCAGTTGCGCCAGGTTTTCAGGGAGAATAACACCTTCTGAAGAATCCATGCATTGTTCATACGGACTTCCGCAGCCATCGATCACCATCACCACACACGCATCAAAATCAGAAGTTCCAGCAGCACTGTAAGCATGAGCCAAATGATGCGAAATAGTAACTAACGGTGGATATTCCATTTCAGCAAACACCCGTTTCCCGTGGAACCTATCCCGGTTCGGAATTTCAAAATTGGCAGTTTGGACAACCAAGGCGACATCTGCTAATGTAATTCCTTCCGCCTCCAGACAATACTGAATGGCATCCGTATCATTTCCTCCATCATGTTTCTTGCGGGTGATGCGTTCCTTTTCTATTCCGACACAAACAACCCCATCTTTCAGCAAGACTGCAGATCCATTGTGCGAAAGTCCTGTTCCCAGAACGTATAGTGGTTTTGACATGAATAGTAAGTTCGTTGTTATTTTCCTTAATCTTCTCCCTCCTCCTCGTCTTCGAGCCATTCAAAAAAGGAATCCAAATTATCGCGATCCTTTCGGGAAGGCCTACCCGTTCCGTATTCGCGATACACATTTTGTGCTTCCCGATAGGTTTTGAATTTCTCCAGTTCCAATGGATCGGTAATGTCTATCAAATAATCCGAAACCAGCTTTGCTCCTACTCTCCGATCCAATAAATCCTTGATTTTGTAGCTAAACGTAGCATTATTCTTGATGATTGAAAGAGTATCTCCAATTTTCACCTCCTTGGAAGGTTTAATGGGATTATTGTTCAATTTTATCTTGTTTTTTTGGACCAATTCGGTAGCTAGTGTTCTGGTTTTAGCCAAGCGAACAAACCAGACATATTTATCAATTCTTAAGCTCATCGCGTAATTTTTTTGGTAAGGCAGAAACCACTAGTTCGTAAGAGTGTACGATCAGCTCCTTAATCAATTTATCATCCACCAATCCTTCCAATGAAACCGTGTTCCAATGCTTCTTGCTCATGTGATATCCCGCTTGAATTCCATCGTAGCGTTCACGCAATTCGATTGCTTTTTCCGGATCACACTTCAGGTTGATTCCAGTAGGATTCTCCACGTCAACCAAGGCAAACATCTTACCTTGAACCTTGATCACGAGTGTGCGTTTATCAAAAGGAAATGTTTCTGTGGCTCCGGGAAGCTGAAAACAAAAATGGATCAATTCGTCAAAATGCATGGTGGAAAGGTAGTAAAATTGATACTTTTAAGTTCGATTTTAGTCTAATTTTCATCAATATCCTTTGATATGGTCATCATCGCTTTCATCCTCATCAGCTTACTCATCGGCTTCGGATGGTTTTCCTACAACAAAGCTGCACATACGAAATGGCAGGTTCCACGTGAACCTTTTCCGGAACAATGGAGATCTATATTGAATCAGGCAGTGCTTTTCTATGCTTCTTTAGATGAAACGGAAAAACAACGCTTTGAAAACAAAGTACAGGAATTCCTGCTAAACTGCAGGATCACCGGAGTCAAAACAGAGGTTCATTTGAGAGACAAATTACTCGTAGCCTCAAGTGCCATCATTCCCATATTCGGGTTTGATTCCTGGAAATACACCACTGTTCATGAAGTCTTGCTGTATCCTGACATGTTCGACGAGAACTTTCAATTTGAAGGAGATTCCGATCGCAGGATCTTGGGAATGGTGGGTAATCAGAGTATGGAAGGCATTATGATCTTATCGAAAGAGGCCTTAAATCTCGGGTTCAAAAACGAGTCGGATAAACAAAACACTGCCATTCATGAGTTTGTTCACTTGATTGATAAGTCGGATGGTGAAATAGACGGACTTCCAAAAGTACTGATGGACAAACAATATGCGCTTCCCTGGTTAGAACAGATTAGCAAGGAAACGGAACGAATCTACGCTGAAAAGTCAGACATCAATCCTTATGGAGCAACGAATCGGGCGGAATTCTTATCGGTGATCAGCGAGTATTTTTTTGAGCGACCTAAACTTCTGGAAGAAAAGCATCCCGAGCTATACGAGTTATTGGAAAAGATGTTCAATCAGAAAATGGCAGATCGGAAACTTGCTAAAAAGCGAACGCAAATCGGGAGGAATGATCCATGTGTTTGTGATAGCGGGGAGAAGTTCAAGAATTGCTGTGGGAGTGTGCATTATGGGAAAAAATCTGCCTAGTTTCCGTTATTTAATTCTTGTTTTTGTTATTTTGCAGAACCTAAAATCAGATGATGATAATTGCCCGAAAAAGATGTTCTATCCAATGATTGGATAGTCAGTCTCAATTCATTTTTAACTGGAATTTATGAAAACAATCACCTTCGCCTTTCTTTTGTTTCTATCACCCAACATCTTTTCACAAGGTTGGAAAGAATATATTGTCAATAATGCACTTCCTGTAGGCACCAATTTATCTGTCAACTCTTCTCTTTATGCACCTTTCGAAAAGTACCGTTTTATTGCTGTTGGGGAAATGCATGGGACAAAAGAGCCGGCAAAAATCACGGAACAACTTGCACGTTTAATCCTTGTTCACGAGGAGAGCGTTTCTGTTGGTCTGGAAATTCCGGAAAAAGAAATGAAAGACTTTCTTCAAAAACCTAATGAAAAAACCCTAATGGAAAGTCGTTTCTTTTCTAAACCCAATGAAGACGGTCGGAATAGCAGCGCTTGGTATAATCTTATCCAATATTGTATGAATGAACCGCGGATCCACTTGTTTTTTTACGACAACGCTACTTCATCCGATGTTTCACGTGATTCTATTATGTATCTTGAAATAAAAAAACAGGCATTATCTCATCCTACCAATAAGATCTTGACTCTTTCCGGAAATATTCACAATCAATTGACTCCATTCAATGACGAACAAACAATGATTTCATATCTCTCGGAAGATCCTTACTTTCCAAAAGGGTGTATCTGTTCCATTTATCATTACTATGCTGAAGGAACGATGATGAATAATCGAGGAAACGGTTTAGAACTAAGAACGATTGAATTTCAGGAAAGTGATTTCACCTCAGGTCTTTATGAAAACTACTTTCTGTTTTATACATCTGCTGAACCAACTCCCAATAACTGTATCTTCTTTACTAGAAAGGTTCATCATTCGGAAAGTTTAGATTTTAAGAATTAATTTTGTAACATGAAAAATCAATTGATTTTCCTAACATTTATCCTTTCCTTCTGTTCTTTTGGGCAAGATTCCATTCCAAAAACCGAAACAAAAAAAGTACTGCTTCGAAAAAAGGTGGAAGGGATGTGTATTCCCACAAAATTTGTTTTGGAGCTTTATAATGGAAATCCCGATGAAGCAGAACCCAAATGCTCTGTTAACAAAGAGGAATTGATCGAAATGTTGAACAACGACCTTACATTCTTAAAAAATCATCCAGATTTCAAAGGTCGGGGAATGGTCAGTGTCATTATTAATTGCATGGGAAAGGTAGTCGGTTGGGCGGAAGTTGTCAAATCGCGAAACGATGAATTGAATAAGGAGATTTTACAATACTTGGTGATGCAGAATTTTGATTGGGAAGCGGGGATTTATAAGGAGGAAGCTATTGATTCCATTTTTAGTTTCAGTTATCAGATAGTGCGAGGCAAATTGAGGTTAAACTAACAAAACATTTTCCCATTGCTAATTCATCTCTGAAACGCTACTCTTCGCTAATTTGCTAATTTGCCAAATAGCGAACCGAGCCATGGATAAGGGTTTCAGACGCATGTTTAATGAGTTAGGGGCTTACAAAAAACTATTTATAAACGCTCACTATTCATCTTTTAACAAAAAAAGTCTTGTCCCAAATCTACTTTTTTCATAAATTAAATAAGAAAGTAGAAACCATGGGTACAACTAAAATCTATCCTTATTCAGATCAAATCTTACAACTAGCGCAGATTGCAAAAGCAATGGGTCATCCAGCCAGAATAACCATTCTGAAATATCTTTTTGAAAATCATCACGCCACAAATGACACTTTCAGAAGTATCACAACTCTGAACAAATCAACTATTTCAAAACACATCAAAGAACTGATTCATGCAAATTTAGTTTATTCGGACTACCAAGAATTCGAAGGAAACTATTATTTGAAACAAGAAGCGCCCCATCTAATTGAAATGCTCGTGCAAGAGATAAACCAGTAAAATTTCATTGCGTACCTTTGCATAGTACAATCTCATAAAAATGTCGGATCAAATCAATTTCTGCAACCATTTATTCAATCGTGAACGTTTTGAAACACGAGAGGTGAAAGTCGGAAACATTGCAATTGGAGGAACAAATCCAATCCGCATTCAATCCATGACGACTACCGATACGATGGACACAGCCGGTTCTGTGGAGCAATCCATTCGGATGATTGATGCGGGGTGTGAATTGGTTCGCTTGACTGCGCCTTCCAAAAAAGAAGCTGAACACCTCACAACAATCAAAAACGAGCTTGTTAAAAGAGGTTATGACACTCCGCTGGTGGCTGATATTCATTTTACACCAAACGCAGCTGAAATCGCAGCAAAACTGATTGAAAAGGTGCGTGTAAATCCGGGGAACTATGCAGATAAAAAGAAATTTGAAGAAATAGATTACACCGAAGAAAGTTACCTGGCAGAATTACTTCGGATTGAAGAGAAGTTTACGCCTTTGGTTTTGCTTTGCAAAGAGCACGGAACAGCTATGCGGATTGGAACCAATCACGGCTCCTTGTCAGATCGAATTCTGAGTAGATATGGGGATACACCGGAAGGAATGGTACAATCTGCCATGGAGTTTATTCACATCTGTCGAAAGAATGATTATCATGAATTGATCATTTCCATGAAAGCAAGTAACACCTTGGTGATGGTACAGGCCTACCGTCTCTTGGTAAAAACGATGAAAGAGCTGGGAATGAATTATCCCTTGCACCTTGGTGTAACCGAAGCCGGAGATGGAGAAGACGGTAGAATCAAGTCTGCTGTTGGAATTGGTGCATTACTTGAAGATGGGTTGGGGGATACAATTCGCGTTTCACTTACGGAAGATCCGGAATTTGAAATTCCAGTAGCTCAAAAATTGCTTCAAAAATTTCAAAAAAATACAGATTACAAACTAAATTATTCGTCAGATTTTCAGTTTGATTATTTCAATCATAATAAACGGAAAACGAAATCATTAATAAACATTGGAGGAAGTAATACTTCAATTGTATTTGCGGACTTATCCAAAAAAACAAACATAGTTTCAACTAATTTTTTCGGATTTGGATATTCCTATTCCGAGCAGTTAGATAAATGGAATATTTTTGACCAGGCAGCCGATCTGGTTTATCTGGGAGATCAAACCATTGATTTTGAAATTCCAGGAACGATCCGCTTGGTTCAAAATTATGAAACGTGGAAAAAACAGCAGCGAAGCGATGCATATCCATTCTGTACACTAGAAGAATATCGGGAAAACAAACCGGAAGGAACTGCTTTCTTATATATTGATTTGGATAGCAATTACGCTGCTTCAGAACTCCCGACAGAAAACATCATTTACGTTGCAGAAACAAAACAACAGCAAAAAACACAAATTATTCGCAAATTTCAATATGAATTGGCGGAATTAAATAACCTTGTACCTGTTATTCTGAAAGCCAACTACGACCAGGAAGAACTCGAAACACTTCAATTATACGCAAGTTCAGATGCCGGTATTCATTTCATAGATGGGTTTGGAGACGGTCTTTGGATAACAGCCCCCAGATCTCTTGTCGATTTGAACAGCTTATCTTTTGGAATTCTTCAGGCAACGCGAACGCGCATATCGAAGACAGAATACATTTCTTGTCCATCTTGCGGAAGAACTCTTTTTGACCTGCAGGAAACCACCGGAAAAATCCGTGAGCGAACTTCCCACCTGAAAGGAATCAAAATCGGGATCATGGGATGCATTGTAAATGGTCCGGGAGAGATGGCAGATGCAGATTATGGATATGTTGGAACCGGCCCCGGGAAAATAAATCTCTACAAAGAAAAAACGGTTGTACGAAAAAATGTTCCGGAAGAAGAGGCCGTGGACGCGCTAATCGATCTGATTCGCGAAAATGGTGATTGGATCGAGCCGAATAAATAAAAACTTAATTAGCAATGAAAACAATCTTCTGCCTAATCCTCCTCACTTCTACCAGCGGATATAGTCAGATAGATTCACATCACAAACAGATTGAACTAGATTCCATTGAACTAATAAAAATTCAGTTGAGAATTGATAGTTTAAAGTTCCAACTAGATTCTCTCAAATCAGAATCGAAAAAAACTCAGGTTCTCATCGATACATTAAAACAAGAAAACATCCTCTTGAGAGAATTGATGAAATTATACCTGGAACAAATAAATCGCAAACAGGAAGAAGCATTGAAAGAGGAGGAATAAAAAGCAAAAAACATTTTCTGTCCGGACAATGATCACGAAGCAGATACGAAGCAGTAGATTTCGAAAAAACGAGCGAAAAAGTTAAAAATTTCACTTGATTTCCTGACAAATCTCACCACACCCAAGGTGTTTCCCTTTCAAACACAAAAAAAGCCCTTCAGAGGGCTTAAAAATGCTATTTCTTGCGGAAAATATAGATCTGAGAGCTAGACAAACCTTCCCTTGCTTTCTGATTTGACAAAAATCCAATTTTCATCGCTTTTAGCATCGAACCACCTTTGTATTTTTCACTCAGCATCGAAACATAATAACTATCAAATTTCATTGGAAGCATAAGCTCAAATTTCATCCCTTTTGATTCAACTAAGGGAATAATTGATTTTGGAGAGAAATGATATAAGTGACGTGGAACATCATAAGCTGCCCAAAACTCTTTATAGTATTGTGCGTCGAAAGAAGTATAATTCGGAACAGCAATTATCAGAACACCATTCCGGTTTACTAAAGAAACTATCTTATCCAAATCTGTCTGCAAATTATAAACATGTTCCAATACGTGCCACATCGAAATCACATCGAACGACTCATCCAGATCATGCAACAAACTCAAATCTTTTAGCTCAATTCCATTCTCAGCCAAAGCAACTCTGCGCGCATCTTCATCAGGCTCCAATCCCAGAACAGTATATCCGGATTCTTTTGCTTTTGCCAAAAAGTGCCCTGTTCCTGCACCGATATCCAATAAGCGTTTGCCATCGGTCAATTGTTTCAACAAGGAAATCTTCTTCTTCAGCGTATAAGAACGCACCCATCCATAAACCCTGTTCACCAATCCCTTCTTCGTAGAACTATGTGAAACATAATCTTCGGATTTATAATAATCACCAATGTGTTCAATTGATGGTCTCGGATTTGTAAACAACAAATGACATGAATTGCAAAGCTCCAGCTTAAAATCTTCCTTTGAGAGAAAATGATCGGTTACTGTCAAATACGTACTGAATGTGTCTGCTCCACAAGAGGGGCAAGTTAATTGGTTTAAATGTTCCACGTGAAACTATCTTCCTAAATGAATTAATAAAACAGAAATATCGCTAGGGGATACCCCACTAACTCTTGATGCCTGACCAATGGTCACCGGCTTAACCTTACTTAATTTATCTCTTGCTTCCAAAGACAATGACTTCATAGAACTGTAATCTATCGCATTCGGAATAGAAACCGATTCCAATCTCGACAATTTCAAAGCAACTTCTTCTTCACGGGCGATGTATCCTTCATACTTCAATAGAATTTCAGCCTGCTCAACAGCATCTTCATGTTCCACGTGTAACCTGTCTGCCAATTTACGAACTTCTTCGCTCATCTCAAGCACATGCTCCATTGTAATATGTGGTCTGGTTATAACTGAAGACAATTTAATCTGCTGAGAAAGGGGGGCACTTCCAACACCTTCTAAAATAGGATTTGCAATCTCCGGACTAACACCTTCTTTTCTTAAAGCACCTATTAATTCTTTTGCTGCAGCAACCTTTCTATTCACTCGATCCAATGCCTCCTGGTCTTGCAGTCCTAATTCAAATGCCATAGGAACTAAGCGCACATCTGCATTGTCCTGACGCAACAAAATACGGTATTCCGCTCGGGAAGTAAACATACGGTATGGTTCCTGAGTACCTTTTGTAATCAAATCATCAATCAAAACTCCGATATAAGCATCACTTCTTCCTAAAATAAGCGGTTCTTTCTCCTGAACTTTCAAAGCAGCATTTATTCCAGCCATCAAACCTTGACAAGCTGCCTCTTCATATCCAGTCGTACCATTTATTTGACCGGCAAAATACAAACCTTCAATCAACTTTGTCTCTAACGTATGCTTTAGTTGCGTAGGAGGGAAGTAGTCATATTCTATCGCATAACCCGGTCTAAACATCTTTGCAGCTTCAAATCCTGGTATGGATTGTAACGCACGCAACTGAACATCCTCCGGCAAACTCGTTGAAAATCCATTCACATAGATCTCAACAGTATTCCAGCCCTCAGGCTCCACAAAAATCTGATGTCTATCTCTATCTGCAAAACGATTGATCTTGTCCTCAATACTGGGACAATATCTTGGTCCGCTACTTTTAATAGCACCATTGAACATCGGTGATCGGTCAAAACCTTCACGCAATAAGTCATGGGTTAGGGGAGAGGTATAAGTGATATGACAAGCACGTTGAACTTTCAATGCTTCTGTATTTCCATATGAAAACTTACTAGGATTCTCATCGCCCTCCTGAATCTCCATCTTGGAGTAATCCAATGAGCGTCCATCAATTCTTGGTGGAGTTCCGGTCTTCATCCTTCCGGATTCAAAACCCAAAGCAACCAAATCTTCCGTGATTCCAGTCGAACCCTTCTCACCAATTCGTCCACCTCCAAATTGCTTTTCACCCAAATGGATCAAGCCATTCAAAAAGGTTCCATTCGTCAGAACAACAGCTTTTCCATATACCGGAATTCCCATCGAAGTGCGAACACCAACAATTCTTCCTCCTTCAACGATCAACCCGTTGCACATGTCCTGCCAAAAATCAACATTCAGATTTCGCTCCAACAACAGTCTCCATTCCTCAGCGAATTTCATCCGATCATTCTGTGTTCTTGGAGACCACATAGCCGGACCTTTTGAGCGGTTCAGCATTCGAAACTGAATCGCAGACAAATCCGAAACAATTCCGGACCCACCTCCAAGCGCATCAATCTCACGGACAATCTGCCCTTTCGCCACACCACCCATTGCCGGGTTGCAACTCATTTGAGCAATCGTATTCATATTCATTGTAATCAACAACACAGAACTCCCCAGTTTTGCAGCTGCATTCGCAGCCTCGCAACCGGCATGTCCACCACCCACCACAATGACATCATAATTCTTCAACATACTATTTCATGTTTCACGTGGAACAAAATTACTATCATCCCATTAAGCCTTCAAATGTTCCACGTGAAACTTACGTAACATTAACATTTGAATCTGTTTGTGCGGAACGCTTCAGTCTTTTATATGTTTCACGTGGAACTCCCGCAAAACCAACATTTCATTTTCCTTTAAGCGCATCACTGCCTCGTCCTCATCAGACTTGTCTTTGTAACCACACAAATGTAACAACCCATGAACACAGACCCGATGCAACTCATCTTGAAAGAGAACATCAAATTCATCAGCATTGTCCTGAACACGGTCCACACTAATAAATAAATCACCAGACACCAAACTCTCTTCCGAATAATCGAACGTAATGATGTCTGTGTAATAATCATGCTGCAAGTACTCCTTATTCATTTGAAGCAAATGCTCATCAGAACAAAAGATGATTGAGATCTCGCCCAGTTCCTTTCCCTCGACCTCACAAACATTTGAATACCATGCAAACAAAAATTCCGGATTTACACCCGGAACTTCTTCTATATCTTCAAAAAAAACTTCTACCATCACTTATTAAAAAAAACACTCACCTCGTTTCCACTATCATTGAACATCACCTCGTCTGCCAAATTTCTCATTAGAAAAATGCCGCGTCCATTCTCTTTCTCAATATTCTCAGGAGCAGTAGGGTCGGGGAGATGAAGATGGTCAAAACCACTTCCCTCATCACAGATTCTGAAACCGAAACCATCGCTCGTTTCATAAAACTCCAACTTCACTTCTTTACCAACATGCAACGAGTTTCCATGAATAATCGCATTATTAACAGCTTCTGTTACCGCTATCAAAACATTACCGTACATATCCTCATCGATTCCAACAGTCTGACAAGCTTTGTCAATCATCGACTCAACAACAGGTAAATTATTCAACTCCGAAGGAATGCTTAACGAATCAATTAAAGTAAACCCTTCTTTCATTCTTTTAATTTAATGTTCTACGAATGCTAGAACTGATTGAAGTATTTCCCTGCCTTGTCCTTATAGTACTTTGTCAACAAAGGATCAACGGCACGTAACAACTCAACTTGTCCAAGCTTGTTACGCTTATACTCATCAAATCGAATAAGGTTACCATAATTGATACTTTTTCCGGAAGTAGATTCTCTTTTCTCTTCGAAGCCTCTTTCTTTCAATGCTTTCTCACTTTCCAACAAACGAGTCAGGATGTCCTGCTGACGACGAATCATATCCGGAGAAAACTGCTTGTTGATCAATTGCTTTTCTTGCTCCTCCAATTCCTTTATTAAAGGATTCAACTGATTTCCCTTTCCAGTTCCCTCCTTATTCATTTCATTTCTCATTTGCTCCAATCGCTGACGAATTGCAGTTTGCTGTGCTGCCATTTTTGCAACTTCTTTGTTTCCCAGTCCAGGCATTCCCTGACTTCCCTGACCCGGTTTATCACCAGGCTCTTTTCCTCCAGGGTTAGGACCCTTCTTCATTTGCTCGAGCTGTTTCTTCAACATCTCTTTCATATCACCAGGTGACATTTGTCCACCACTAGGTTTTTTTCCAGCTCCACCAGGATTGTCACATGAACCTGAACCAGGTTTTTGCTGCTGAGCCTGTTGCTGCATTGACTGCAAACTTTCATTCAACATCAACGCCAGGTTATTATAACTTGTCATTACATATTGTTGATGTTGCTGCATTCCTCTTTTGTTATGCTCACCGATTTCATTCGTGATCAACCCGAAATTGGAACGGATGTCTTTTAATTCCTTGTCAATGAAAGGAGCAATCTTTGTCTGACGTTTTGCCAAAGCCATCAAGCTGTCTTCGATCAACTTATTATCATCAATGATGCTTCGCTGCTTTCTTCCCAACTTGTTATAATAAGGATCCATATCCTTCACCTTTACAAACCGGTTCATCACGTACTCCTGATCAAAGCTCAAAGACATCAGATTCTCCAACAACAAACGGATCAAACTCATATCCTCTTCATCCTGCTTTTTGTTTGCAGACTCCTGTTGGTTATTCATTTGGTCTGACAACTCCTTCATTTTCTCTGCTGCTTTCTTCTGATTCTCGCCGGCTTTACTTTTTTTGCCCTGATCCAGTTTGCTTTTCGCACCACTCATCTCATCCGTAATTTCCTGTTGCTCCTTTTCAAATGAGTCCATAGGCATTGGACGTTCCAACTCCTCGTTCAGCTTCTGCATCTCTTGCATGTCCTTCTTCAAGTCATCAAACTTCTTGTTCAATTCCTCCTGTTTCTTGGAAGCATCTTTTTCAGATGTTTTTTCATTCTTTATATCTTGTTCCAATTTCTCCTGTTCCTTGGCCAGCTCGTCAAGTTCCTTCTCTATATCATCAATTTTCTCATTCACCTGTAAACGCTTCAGCATCTCCATTGTTCGATCCAATTGCTTTTTCATCTCGTCACTTGAAGCATCGAGTTTCTCGGTTTCATTCTTCATTTGTTGCTGGTCGTTCTTCTCCATCAACTTCTCCAGATCATCCAGCAATTTCTTCAACTCATCATCCATGACTTCCTTCAACAATTCCTCGATCAGTTCCTGTTGTTTCAGAAGTTCCTCATCTTGCTCACTCAGTTTGTTCTTCTCTTCATTGCTTGCATCCAATTTATCCTTGATCGATTGCAACTCTTCCTGCAAGGATTGCTGTTGTTGTTTCAAGGATTGAACCTGCTCCATATTCTTAAAATCACTCTTTGATTTATTCATCAGCGATTTCTGCAACTTGTTCACATCCTTTTGAAACTGTTCTGTTTTCTTATAGACATCCGTCAATGCGTTTTTCAGTTCTTTCTGAACCTCGTCTCGCTTTTCATTCAAATTCGTAAGTGTCGGTAATTCATAAACAAAATTCTGAGAAGAAGTACTCTTTGACCCATTCACACCATCGTTATCAAACACCTGAAAGTGATAAGAGATTTTATCTTCCACATCAATATTATCGCGACTGAAATCAACAGCAAATGAAAATTTATCACTTGTTGTGGAATATTTATCCACCAACATTTTACGCTTCAACTCCGGTCCATTCTTTTTTTGAATCGTATACATGAAGTAAAGCGATGTCAATCCATAATCATCGGAAATTAATCCTTCGAACAACCTTACGGAAGTCTTAATGGAATCAACGCTTTCCGAAACCAGGATAGAAGGATAGGCATCCTTAATCACATGCACTTGAATATTGGAAGTATCCAACACATTCAAATCCTTATTCTTCAACACAAAATTGATAGACCCGTCTTCCTTATAAATGGATTGGAAACTTCCATTAGATGCATCAAATTGTCTGGAAAAACCTTTACTGAAGACCTTGAACCAACTCACATTTCTAGCTTCCACATTCCAGTCCACCTTGGTTCCTTCCGGAATATCCAAATCAGCTATGTTTAACAAGCGTTCATCTTTCTTGTTCAAATACTTTGGATAATGCAAAGTAGCCACCACCTTTCCCAAAGAAGAATTTCCAAGCACCCTAACTTGAAACTCTTTTGATTCGTATCCTTCACTTTCAAAATGGAATACAAAGTCTGATTTCAAGTTATCAATAGGGAAGGCCAACCGATTCTTCCGAACCTTATTCATCTTATATCGTCCGCGATTGGAAACCAAAAAGACATGTTCCGGAACATACAATCCTGTGATATCCACTTCCACATTGTAGGAGCTTCCTTCACGAAGTTTATCCTTTTTATTTACCAGGTTGAAATCAAAGGGCGCCTCTTGAGCTTGCGAGAAGTTCACCACATTCGAAGAACCCTTGGTGATCCATTTTGGAGCAAAGACAGCAATACATCCAAAAATCAAAATGATAGGAATCACATACTTGAGATACTTCTTTGATTCTTCATATCGCACAGCTTCCTCAAACTTAACAGCTAACAAGTCATTTGACTTTTGTGAAACACTGGCACGAATCAATTCAAAGCTCCGGTCATCCTCATTCACAATTTCATTCAATTGCAAAGTGTTCAATAAGCGGTCTGAAACATTCGGGAAGAAGGAACCAATAATTCGCGCAGCTTGTGTTCTATTAATCCGCTTCCCAAAAGAATACAAGCGCATGATCGGGAGCGCAAAATAACGCACCAATAAATAGCTATTCATCCCAAGGAACAAAATCAATAATATAAATCGTACGGAACTCGGGAAACGACCAAAGTATTCCAAGACACTTACGGTTAACCAAGAGGCCAATAAAAAGCCAACTACGATTAAAACACCTTTCAAGATCTCACTCTTGTAATACTTACGTATAAAGGCATCTATCTGTTCAATTAAGCGATCAAAAGCTGACATAAAAACAATTCTAATTCGAATAACTCACTAAAGTAGAAAAGTTCAAACAGAACATCTCCCTCAAATTCAGTATTCTGTACACTTAAGCCTTAAAAAAGGTTAATCTTTTATCAATGAATAGAAATTATCTATTCACTGACTGACGAAAAAATTGCCTTCTGCAATTTTGTATCAGGATTAACCCAGACAATTTATTCGTCAGCCTTACGGGTAGATTAAGCATAATTGCTCAATCTGGGTTAATAAATGATTACTTTTGCTGAAAAAATTAAGCATGAGTTCGTCAGACGTACGTGTTCGCTTCGCACCATCCCCAACTGGACCTTTACACATGGGAGGTGTTAGAACAGCACTTTATAATTACCTTTTTGCTAAACACAATAATGGAACTTTCATTATTCGAATAGAAGATACCGATCAGACCCGTTTTGTTCCTGGTGCTCAGGACTACATTATGGACTCCTTGAGTTGGTGTGGAATCATCCCGGACGAAGGTCCAGGAATAGGAGGAGAATATGGTCCCTATGTTCAAAGTGAGCGCAAGGAAATGTATCGTCCATATGCAGAAATGCTGGTAGAAAATGATAAGGCTTATTACGCTTTTGATACACCGGAAGAATTGGAAGCAGTTCGTGAACAAGCGAAACAGATGGGTATGCCCAACTGGCAATATAATAGTGTTACACGCACAAATCTGAAAAACTCGTTGACACTTCCTGCAGATGAAGTGAAACGCAGATTGGAAGCCGGTGACCCTTATGTGATCCGTTTCAAAATGCCTAGAAATGAAGATATTCGTTTCGAAGATATCATCAGAGGATGGGTCGTTGTAAACACTAACAACCTGGATGACAAGGTTTTATTCAAAAGTGATGGAATGCCAACCTACCATTTGGCAAATATCGTTGATGATCATTTGATGAAAATATCCCACGTAATCCGTGGAGAAGAGTGGTTACCATCCGCACCGATGCACGTTATGATGTATTTGGCATTTGGCTGGAAAGCACCACAATTCGCACATTTGCCTTTGTTGCTGAGACCTGATGGAAACGGAAAACTTTCAAAAAGAGACGGTGACCGCTTAGGTTTCCCTGTGTTTCCTGCGAACTGGACAACGGCTGAAGGAGAGTTGTATTCCGGGTACCGTGAGAACGGATATTTCCCTGGCTCATTCATCAATATGCTGGCATTTTTAGGATGGAATCCGGGAACTACACAGGAAATTTTCTCTATGGACGAATTGATCCAGGCATTCACTTTAGACAGAGTGGGGAAAGCAGGAGCGAAATTCGACCCGGAAAAAACAAAATGGTTCCAACAACAATATTTGAAGCACACTTCCGAAAAGGAACTGGCACGTCTATTAAAAGAACAATTTAACCTGACGGATTCCGAAGAAAGATTAGAAGCTTTCTGTAAGTTGATGAAAGAGCGCGCAACCTTTGTCAAAGACATGATGACAGAAGGATCCTACTTGATTAACAAACCGGTTGGATACGACGAACAAACTGTTTCCAAAAAATGGAAAGAGGATTCCGCGTCATTAATGACTGAATGGAAGAATAAATTGGAAGCTGTTTCTCCTTTCGATGCACCTACGATAGAAGCTGCGTTTAAATCCTTTCTAGAAGAGAAATCATTGGGTATCGGAGCTGTTCTTCCTTTATTCAGATTACTCCTTACTGGTGCCGGAACAGGACCATCTATGTTTGAAATTGCAGCATATCTTGGAAAAGAAGAATGCTTGACTCGCATGAACGACGGATTGACCAAACTAGGATGAATCATACCATTGAAGTAAACGGAATAAAGCTTTATGCTTATCATGGCTGCTTAGAGGAAGAAGGAAAGATTGGTGGAAACTACATTGTAGATGTTCACATGAAAACCGACTTTCAAGCAGCTGCATTGAGTGACGAGCTAAGTCAGACGATTGATTACGTTCATATCAATGCAGTCGTGAAACAAGAAATGGCGATCCGTTCCAAACTGATTGAGCATGTAGGACAACGGATTGTTTCACGTATTGAACAAGAAATCAAAGGGTTAATCGGTTTAAGAGTGAAGGTCACTAAAATTTGTCCACCTATTAACGGTGATGTAGACAACGTAGCGATCATAATTGAGACAGGAACTTGGTAGTTTTACTTGACGTTAAATAAAAAATTACTATTTTTGCCTCCACAATACGGTCTCGTGGCCGAGCGGTTAGGCAACGGTCTGCAAAACCGTCTACTCCGGTTCGAATCCGGACGAGACCTCTTAAAAAGCTTTCATCAAATGATGAAAGCTTTTTATTTTTTATATCATTTGCAAAACAATTACTCCGATTCGTCCCGATAGCTATCGTGGACCGGACGAGACCTCAAAAAGATTCGCATTACGTAAAGCTTTTTTGTTTTTATATAAACTAAGCAAAAGCATCACTCCGGTTTCCCGAACATGCAGGAGACAAGACCTCAGAAAGCCTCACATCATGCGCGAATTTTATGTTTCTACAAGATGTTGTAATACTCCATCATTTTCCCCCTGATCACATGAATTTCGCAAATTTCAAATGAAATTTATGATATATCTGAAAAGAATTAATCTCTCTAATTATGTTTCTGCGTTCCTCTGCGGGAACATAAAACAAAAAAGTCCCGCATATATGCAGGACTCTCTCTTATGTTTCAGTATACGTGTAATTATTAGCGTCTTAATTCGAACAATTGAATGTCCCTAAAGCTTTTTCCGTTTTGATCTTTTCCTGTTACGATTGCAGCATAGCTTCCGTTTGGAGCTTCATCACCGGATTTATCTCTTCCGTTCCATCCTTCCTGTTCCCCAGGAGTACCTGAGCGGAACATTTCACGATTATTCTGATCAATAATCACCAATTGGAAATCATTGATGTTTTCAGCTTCCACGAAGTAGATATCATTGCTTCTATCTCCATTCGGTGTAAATACGTTAGGAAATTTACTAACCTTGGATTCCAGCTCTACAAAAACAGGTTCTTTTGTATTCTCCGGATGTTTAACCGGAGTTTCAGTTACTGCTTCATTCGTATGATCCTTTTTATCAGCCGGTGATCTTTTTGTATCATTCTTATCTGCTGATCCTGCTTTTGAGTTATCAGTTAAAATTCCTTTATCATCGGATTTAGGGCTTTCCTTCTTATCTATTAGAGTGTTCTCATTCTGATCATAAACAGGAGGAACTACAAATGGATTTGTGAAAGGAATATCCTTAGCCGATTCCGTTGAATGACTTCCTTCCGGTTGAGCGGAATAAGTATTCTCACCTTTATTAGCAGACTGTTCTGTCATCTTTTCTTCAGGACTCGTCACGTTCACATTTTGCGAAATCTCTTTAGGAGAATCGTTTTTTGTTTTAGTTGGTTCCTCACCTGAATTCAAAGCAACAACAGCAGTGACCACACCCACAGTTCCCACTGCAGCTGAGCCAATGATCCATTTCGTCAAAGCAGAAAGCCCCTTGGTTGCAACGGTTGCTGTAGAAGCAACACCTGCAGCGGCCATCTTCGCCTGAACACCAGCCCACAACTCCGGTCTTACCGCAGAGGTCTGGTTTTCAAAAGCCTTCGAAAACAGTTCTTGTATATTATCTTTTTCAATCACGTTCTAATAGTTCTAATTGAGTGCGTAGAAAAGCTCGTGCACGCGAGTATTGAGATTTGGAGGTATTCTCCGTCACTCCCAATGTATCCGCTATTTCTTTATGTGAATAACCTTCAATTGCAAACATGTTAAATACAATCCGATATCCATCCGGCATTCCGTCGATCAATTTCATCAACTGAGCCAAATCCATTCCATCAAATTGATGGTCTGTAAAAGATACCTTGTATTGAACTTCTTCAACTTGAACATCATCCAATAGCTTCTTATTCTTTCGGATGGTGTCCAAAGCCGTATTCACTACGATTCTTCTGATCCATCCTTCCAGAGATCCTTCCATTTTGAAATCCACAATCTTCTGAAAAACCTTTACAAAACCATCTTGTAGTACGTCCTCAGCTTCCTGTGTATTTCTCAGATAACGCTGACAAACAGCCATCATCTTGGGAGCAAACTTATCAAACAACGCTCGCTGTGCTTTTGAATTTCCTTTGGCGCATTCATTTACCAATGTTAAATCATCCATAGCACTTGCTGTATCAATAGACTCTAAACTACCAAAAAAGGTTGCACGAGGTAAACATCTTCAAAATAAAAAATTAATTTAGTGGTACTTTAGCACCCCCATGAAAACAAGCGTTGGCTCTTTGTTACTGATTGTCCTGTCAATAACATCTCTACATTCCCAAAAGATTTCACTCCTTCCCGGATCCTATTCCGCTTACTTGCAATTAAATGAAACAACCCAATTACCCGTTCATTTAAGCGTTGAAAAAAAACAAAAAAGGTTGTTGTTGGTTGTTCACAATGCCGAGGAAAGAATTGAATTGACCAACGGGATCAGAAAAGGAGATACCACTATCTTGCCTTTCCCAAGCTTCGACTCTGAGTTGCGCTTTATCACGGATAAGAAGAAAGAAATCAGAGGGTTTTGGTTTAACTATAATAAAGGTGCAAACTATAAAATTCCTTTTTTCGCCAATTTCAACCAAAAACCGCGAAAAAAAGAGGCTCCCATTGGAGATTTGAACGGGAAATGGGAAACACACTTTTCTCCTGAAACAACTGATGAAGAAAATGCTTTGGGAATTATTACCCAAAATCAAAACCATCTTACAGGAACGTTTAGAACAGAAACGGGAGACTACAGATTTCTGGAAGGAACTATCGAAGGTTCCAAATTCTATCTTTCAGCATTTGATGGTTCGCATGCTTTTCTATTGAATGGGACTTTAAAAGATCACCGGGTGCAAGGTTACTTTTACAGTGGAAAACATTACTCAACAGATTTCGTGGCAACCTACAATCCGGATTATGAATTGCGAGATCCGGATTCAATCACTGTACTGAAAAAAGACAATCCTTCATTCAGCTTCAATTTGAAAACGGTAACTGGCATCGATTATTCGTTCCCGAATCAAGAAACAAGAGGGAAGGTGGTCATCATTCAAATTATGGGAACCTGGTGTCCGAATTGTATGGATGAAACCAATTACTATAAGGAGCTTTACGATAAATACCATTCAAAAGGATTGGAAATAATTTCAATCGGGTATGAGACTGCAGATTCTTTTGAAGATCAGGCAAAGAAAATCCTCACATTAAAGGAGCGTAAAAATTTGGATTTCACTTTTTTGGTTGGCGGTAAAGCTTCTAAAGGAATTGCATCCGAACAATTTAAAATGCTCAATGAGGTTATTTCTTTCCCAACATCTATCTATATAGGAAGAGATGGTCAGGTAAAACGTATTCACACAGGATTCAATGGTCCCGGAACCGGTGAGGTTTATACGGAATATGTGAATAAAACAAATGCTTTGATAGAATCTCTTTTGGGTATTACCGGTTCAAAGTAATCCGTTTCGAAGCATCCGAAATTTCCCAAGCAGTAAAGAAAACCAATCTGGCAACTTTTTCCACTTTTGAGAAAATGATCTTCTCCACATCATCTGTCGGCTGGTGGTAATCTTCATGAACCCCACTGAAGTAGAAAATAACCGGGATGTCGTGCTTTGCAAAGTTGTAATGATCCGAACGGTAATAAAACTGATTCGGGTCTGATAAACTATTGAACTTGTAATCCAATTTCAATTGCGTGTATTTTGTATTTACCCGTTCGTTTGCATCATGCAGGTCATTGCTCAACATATTCGAACCGATTATATAGATGTAATTGGTATCCTTTTCATGACCAATGTCATTTCGACCGATCATGTCAATGTTCAGATCTGCAACGGTATTCTCCAATGGAATGATGGGATGTGAAGAATAATAATCGGAACCCAACAATCCTTTCTCTTCTCCGGATACAGGCATGATCAAAACAGAGCGTTTCGGTCCTTGACCATTCTTTTTTGCTTCCATAAAAGCTTCAGCCAATTCCAACAATGCAACCGTTCCTGTTCCATCATCATCTGCTCCATTGTATACAACTCCATGATCTACCCCGATATGATCATAATGAGCAGTTATAATCACCACCTCTTTTGAACCGACCGGATCACTTCCTTCTATATAGGCAAGAACATTTGAGCTCGTCAATTTTTCCTGCTGCGTATTCAATTGTCCGTTCAATATAAACAATGGCTTCGGATGCTCGGTTTCTTTGAACTTCCCTTTTCCGAAAAGGTAATTGTTCGACTTATTCTTTAGCGAAAGCATGGAAGAATCCCTGACAAAGAGAATGGGAAATTCCTCCTTCTTCTTTTCATCTGCCAAATACATGGTTTTGGTTGTTACATAATGATCCATGTACTCATAGAGTGTGCTGTAATCCTTCGATACAAGAATAATTCCTTTTACATTTTTAGATAACTGCTTTTTCAAGACCGAAACTTCTTTACGAACTTCCAGGCTTTTCATTACATAAATCACATAACAGGGGGTTTCTCCAACCTTAGGCAATTGGTCCACACCATAAACAGGTATGTTCTCCAAATTCGTTTTTGATTTACAAGCGTAATAGATAAAATCCTTTTTGAAATCCAATGCCAAATTATTCAAAGACATCGTTCCACCAGGAGTGCTTTCAATTACGTCGAAATGCTGTTCATAACCTGTCATTCCAGGAGCAAAGGAACAACCCAACTTTTGAAAGTAAGCACTCAGGAATTCAGCAGTCATTTTCTGACCTTCCTTTCCTGTTTCTCTTCCCAAATAGCTATCGGAAGCCAAAATAGTTAGATTCTTTTTCAAATCTACCTCATTAATATAGGCGCTGTATTTTTTGGCTATATCGACTTGTTGGGAAAAACAAACGCACCAGGCACTTGAAACTAAAATACTGAAAATGGTTTTCATACTTTTTAGATTGAAAATATAAAATGAGCAATTGAAAAGATTATAAACACACCTCTTTTCAATTGTCCATGATCACTACTACATTATTAAAGGGCAATTTTCTCAACACGCTTTTGGTGTCTTCCGCCTTCAAATGCAGTATTCCAAAAAATATCCACCATTTCAAGTGCTTCTTCCACTGAAACGAAACGGGCAGGTAATGTCAGGATGTTTGCATCATTGTGTTCGCGCGCCAATTGAGCGATCTCCTTCTTCCAACAAAGTGCGCCACGAATTCCCTGATGTTTATTAACAGTCATGTTGATACCATTCCCACTTCCGCAGATCACGATTCCCTTTGAACCTTCATTTGCTTCCACATGATTAGCAACCGGGTGACCGAAATCTGCATAATCGATACTATCTTCACTATAACATCCGTAATCTTTTACTTGGTAACCCAATGATTCTAAATGTTTTATAACTTCTGATTTCAATTGAAACCCTGCGTGATCCGCTCCTATAGGAATGATTTGAGACATAATAATGAATGTTTTGTCAAAGTTACACCTTATCAACAAATGGAACAATCAATTAACAATAAGAAAAAAACCATTTCCTGAAAGGCCTGGTTTTAATCGGATTACCAAAAGTAGTTTTACACACGATTGAATCTAAAATTGTCAATATCTGTTAGAAAGAATCCATAACTATTTCTAGGATAATCCAACTATTTAGGCATATGTACAAGTTTTTGAATTGAGCACCATAAAGTTTGACTGAGTTATCGTTATTTTATCACCATGTTAAACACAGATTAACAGACAGAAAAGAAACTATTTTATCCACATTAACAATTTCACCCGATTTGTTCATATCTACGTAAACTATTGTAATAGAAGTCCAAAAGGAACAAAACCAGTGTCAATAAATCAGGTAAAATGACTCATAAGTTTAAAAAACGAATCTTTTACACAAAAGTTTTACACGAATTAACACCCCTAATAGATATAGTAAATAGTCTTTTATAAAATCTTTTTATTCTATTTATTAGATTACCTTCCTTTTAAAGACTAATTTGCACAATTCATAGTTAAAGTTTATATTCGAATAGACGAACGAAAGTTAAGTGTCTACTAAATATTAGAACACATGGTGATTAAATCTCAAATTTAATTACTTTTGACTCCAAAGCTGTAAAAGAATGACGAAGGCTAATGTATTAGTTGTAGAAGATGAATTCATTGTTTCGAAGGATATCCAATCCAGTTTGAAAAAGCTTGGATACAATGTTGTTGGTGCAGCTCCATCGGGTGAAAAAGCCCTTGAATTATTAGAAGCCAATCAACCGGATATTGTCCTGATGGACATCATGTTGAAAGGCGAAATGAATGGAATCGAAACAGCAGAAATTGTTCGGAACCAATATTCGATTCCGGTTATTTATCTGACTGCTTATGCGGATGAAGCTACGTTGTCAAAAGCGAAAGTTACCGAACCTTACGGATACATTCTAAAGCCGTTCAAAGAGATTGATTTGCATACTTCAATCGAAATGGCACTTTACAAACACAAAAAGGAACAAGAGGTGGAACGCGAACGTGACATGCTTTATTCCCTGGTTGAGAACAAGGAAAAAGATTCCTTCAATGAGTTCATTTTTGTAAAGTCAAACAGCAAATTGGTGAAATTAAATATGAATGATATTTATTTCATTGAAGCGTTAAAGGATTATGTGGTTATCAACACCAATGAAACGCGGTATACGATTCATTCCACGATGAAGGATATTGAAACGAAATTGGGTACGGACCAGTTTATCCGTGTTCACCGTTCTTTCATTGTTCGCCTGGATAAAATCGCATCGATTGATTTCCCGAATTTACAATTGGAGAATGATCGCAAGTTAATTCCAATCGGTGGCTCATACCGGGATGAATTGACCAACCGAATCAAGATGCTTTAATTAGCAAGTGATCAATTCACGGCTTCTTAAATACCTTTCCCTCAATAGATTGTAGTATACGCGTTTTAAATCGATATGGTATTGAAATATTCTGTAGCATTGATTTAAAATAACTTGCTTATGAAATTTGTTTTACTCTCCATTTTATCTTTTTCCATCAGTATCGCATCTGCTCAAAATCCGTCGATCCGCATTTTGCATGTGAAGTTTCAGGATGGATCAAAAGTTCAGGCACAATCCGGCAAACTGTTTTCAGGTGAAGCACCTTATCCGGATGTATCCAATCTGGAACAATACGGACATTGGGAGCCATTCTACTCCATTTCAAATGAGTTGTTGCAGACTTACTACTTAAAAGCAAAAAAGAACCTGAAAAAGAATCTTTCGGATCCGAATACGATTTTCGAATTCCATGTGAATAATGAAGTGGATTTGGAAACAGTTAAACGAAAACTGGAAACGTTGACAGCTATAAAATATGTGAGTATTCCTCCTAAGTTGAGTGCTCCTGTAGTTCCAAATCTTCAACCTTCTCAGCTTTATTTGTTTGATCAGGAACAAGGAATTCATGTGCAGGAATTTTGGAATGCGTATTCAATCTATGGAGCAGGAGTTAAAGTGTGTGATGTGGAATATACATTCAATGCAAATCATATGGATTTACCTCCTGTGATTATTGTAGGACCTCAACCGGAAGATCCGGGATTTGGTAACAATCATGGAACGGCGGTGTTGGGTGAAATAGCATCCTTAAATGATGGTATTGGAACAACGGGAATTGCTTATCAAAGCCAGTTGTATTTTGCCGGAGCTTATATTGATCAGGCTTACTACCTGGAAGAAGCATTGATTAACACCTTAAGTGAGCTGGGTGGAGGTGACGTGGTTTTGATCGAACAGCAGACAATGGCTTTCGAAGGAACACCGGATGAAGGTTATGCGCCGGTTGAATGGTACGAACCTTTTTATGATGCCATCCAACTGATTTCCGGAAATGGACTGATTGTAGTAGAGGCAGCCGGAAATGGAAACCGTAACCTGGATGATCCGATGTTCACTGTGGGCAATGGCGGACATTATCCTTTTTTAGAAGAAAACTGGTCGGAAGCAATTATGGTTGGTGCCGGAGCAGTTGGCATCGACGATGTGTCCCGTTCCCGTTTGTGGTTTTCCAATTACGGAAGTCGGATCGATTTACAGGGAAATGGAGAAGGAGTAGTTACAACAGGTTATGGATCAGCTTATGCAGCTGAAGGACCGAATAAATCCTATTCAAATAATTTTGGAGGAACTTCCGGAGCATCCCCGATAGTTGTTGGTGCAGTGACGCTTTTGCAATCACTTTCCAAAAATTTTACCGGAAATACCTTATCGAAGAATGAAATAAGAGACTTGTTGGTAAGTACCGGAAAACCTCAGGTGGCTGGAACTCTTTTTCCTGTTTCCGAGAAAATAGGTCCCTTGCCGAATATCTTTGCTGCCGGGAATTATTTGATAGATCACTTAGGAATTGAAGAGGCGTATGACAAGCAGGCGGTTTCCATTTTTCCAAATCCGAATACCGGTTCTTTCGCGGTTTATGTACCGAATGAAACGGTGAAACAGCTGAATTTAAGAACCATTTCAGGACAGGAAATCCAACTGGATGCGGTGAAGACAGATATGGGATTTGCACTGACCAATCTGAATTTGGAGGCTGGGATCTACTACTTATCCTTGACTTACAAGGACGGAACAGTTGTTACAAAACCGCTACAACTCATTCATTAGTAGCATCAGTAAAAATTTTACCGCAAAGGAAGAATAAGAGTCAAACTCTGCGGTCTCTGCTTCTTTGCGGTTTATGGATATTGTGCTAAACTTGTCAGTGGTAAATTCATAAGATGGAAAATCTGATCATTACTTCCGACAAGCACCAGCTGGATATCGAATACATTACCCGGTTTATAGCTCAGACTTATTGGGCAAAAGACCGCAGTTTGGAAACGATGCAAACCTGTGTGGACAACTCCCTGAATTTCGGTATTTTCCTTCATGGAAAACAAATTGGTTATGCACGCGTTGTAACGGATTACGCACAATTTGCTTATTTACTCGATGTATTCATTGACGAAAAACACCAGGGCTTGGGTTATTCGAAAATACTCATGAAATACATTCTGGAAAACGAACTGTTGAAAAATGTCAAAGTGTGGCGTTTAGCAACTTCCGATGCACAGGAGTTGTATCGCAAGTTTGGGTTTACAGAATTAGCGAAGCCGGAAAACATGATGGAGTTAATGAGATAAAAGAATGAATGGTGTAAAACAAATAGGCGTTTTTGTAATTGCATTTCTTGCTTTAGGTTGCGAAGGAATCGTTGGAGATACAGGATATATTTATTCTTCCGAAACCAATGAACCGCTTAGTGATGTGACTGTCACCTTATTTGTAAAAAACAAAAAAACGTCAACGATTATTACTAAATCGGATGGTTATTTTGATGCTAGTTCATTTGTTGGCTGTACACCAAAATGTCCTGGTGCAGGAATTCAATTTTTGAAAAAAGGTTTCAAACCGAAAATAATCAAAGATGTAGATTCATATACAAAGAAACATCCGAATAATGGGAAAGGATATATGATCATCCTTTTAGAACCAAAATAAAGTAAATGAGAAAAAACAACCTGCTGCTTTTCCTGTTGAGTATTGTGATAGCTTCCTGCGGAACTTACAAACTTAGAAAAGACGTAAAACTTGAAAATCTTCCGGCTCCGCCGGGAACAATCGAATTATCGGAAAACCAGTATTTCGATAAGACGGAAGCAACCAACTTTCACTGGCTGGAATACCTGTATTGGACTAAACGGGTTTATGGAAGAGATTCAAAAGAATATCAACAAATTTTGCCGGACACCACCGTTTGGACAAACTTGGACGGAAAATATAGTCAACAGGTGGATTTTTATTTGAGAGACCCAGTATACCGCGATTTCCCTGTGGTAGGTATTTCATACCGGCAAGCGGTCGATTATTGTAAATGGAGATCTGACCGGGTAATGGAATACATGCTGGTCAAATTCGGCGTTTTTGATTATAAAACTGATGTTCCTGCAGATTCCGTTTTTACTATCGAAAAATACTTTAAAGGAGAATACTATGGAATTCAACCGAATCCACATTTCGGGTTTTATCCGCATTATTCGCTTCCGGATCCGATCACCTATCAGAAAGTAATCATTTTTGCAGATTCCCTGAATGTAAAAAATTCGCATTCGTGCCGAAAAAAACACTGTGATGTAAGTGATTTAGGAAGAGTTTGCATGGAGAATCGTCGGGAAACAGAAGTTTATCCTTATTCACCCCACCCGACAAAAGAGGTATTCAGCTGTGGATGTAAAAAAGACAAGATCACTCATTTGCAAGGAAATGTCCGGGAAATGACAGATTTGGAAGGAACATTTTTTGGAGCGAGTTTTATAGATTCCTGCTCTGTCCTGGATTATGTACTAAGAACAGATTCTTTTTTAATCAATAGTTACACCGGTTTCAGGGCGAAATGCGAATACCGGAAATGGGGTAATTAATTGAAATTCAAAATGAAATTAAAGAGAATGTTCTTGTTGGTAACGTGTTTAGTCGCGGCAAATTCCTTATTTGCACAAAACAGGAGTTTAACCTTTTCGAAACGGGTTATCAAATCAGGGCATTGGTGTCCAGCGTCCGATTTGTCATCACTTCATAATGGAGACACCCTTGTTCTATATAAGAAAGATAGGAGAGGTTGTGGGCGTAGTATGAAGCTCAGAACGAATACGATTCTTTTGAAGGAATTTGGGAGTACATATTCGGGAGAACCGTTTGTGGAATTTAAAACAAAAGGAAAATGGCATTTGACGAACGATGTTATTCAACTTCTTATTTTAGACTTTCAAAAAAGCAGGATAGAATTACAATTAATTGATTCAAAAGACGATTCAATGAAATTTGTCGTTAAGACCAGAGAACAAAAGGACGCTTAATTATGAAATCGGATACCAAATCGCATCTCTACTTCAAAATTCTATGAAACAGGTTGTTTTTATACTCATTCTACTGCTTGGAAAACCGGTTTTTTCCCAACAAATAGATTGTTCCTGCGCCAACGCTGTAGCTAAGGCGTAAGCGTTCTGTGGGAAACTCTAAATTCACCCCGTAACCGAAACCAACTTCGGATAATAGAATCTTTTCCCAACACCTATAAATATAATCTATGAGATTATAAAAATAATAATTTTTTTCTAAGGGTTATTCTCACGTACCTTCGTCAGGTAACACAAAAACAAAATTATTATGAAAACAAATGAAATTGTACTATTTTTTTGCCTGTTACCTGTACATCTTATTAATGGACAAAATAATTTAGAAACGATGAGTAAGTGTCCCTTCAACCATGAAAATCCTGAACAGAATCTGGGCGGTTCCGGTTCAGAACGACTTTTAACTAAAAGTATAACAACCAATCAAGATTGGTGGCCAAATCAATTGAATTTGAGCGTACTTCGACAACAGTCTTCCTTGTCTAATCCGATGGGTGAAACGTTTGATTATCACACAGCATTTTCAAGTTTAGATTATAAAGCACTAAAGACGGATATTCAGAAAGTACTCACGGATTCAAAAGAGTGGTGGCCTGCAGATTTTGGAAATTACGGACCTTTGTTTATTCGTATGGCTTGGCATAGTGCAGGAACTTATCGGACAGGCGATGGTCGTGGAGGCGCTTCAGAAGGGCAACAGCGTTTTGCTCCCTTGAACAGTTGGCCGGATAATGCAAATTTGGATAAAGCAAGAAGATTGCTTTGGCCGATAAAACAAAAGTATGGAAGTAAGATTTCCTGGGCCGATTTGATGATTTTAACAGGAAATGTTGCCCTAGAATCGATGGGGTTTGAAACCATCGGTTTCGCTGGTGGGCGAGAAGATGTTTGGGAACCTCAGAGCAATGTATATTGGGGGAAGGAGACCAAGTGGCTCGACGATAAGCGTTATTCGGGAGAACGAAACCTGGAGAATCCATTGGCAGCAGTTCAAATGGGATTGATTTATGTAAACCCGGAAGGACCAAATGGAAATCCGGATCCGCTGAAGGCGGCAATTGATATTCGTGAAACGTTTGCTCGTATGGGAATGGATGATGAAGAAACAGTTGCCTTAATTGCCGGTGGGCATACATTAGGAAAAACGCATGGAGCTGGTCCGGCAACACATGTAAGTCATGAACCGGAAGCTGCAAGTATCGAAGAACAGGGATTGGGATGGAAAAGTGATTATAAATCCGGAAAAGGAGCCGATGCCATTACTTCCGGGATAGAAGTTACCTGGACCTCAACACCAACGGAATGGGGTCATCAATTTTTTAAGAATTTGTTCGAGAACGAGTGGGAATTGATACAAAGTCCGGCTGGTGCTCACCAATGGGTGGCAAAAAACGGGGAGAACATCATTCCCGATGCCTTTGATCCTTCTAAATCGCATAAACCTACGATGCTTACAACGGATCTTTCTTTGCGTTTTGATCCTGTTTATGAAAAAATTTCCAGACGATTTTTGGAGAATCCGGCAGCATTTGACAAAGCATTTGCACGTGCTTGGTTTAAGCTTACACATCGCGATATGGGACCAAAAACACGCTATTTGGGACCCGAGTTTCCAAAAGAAGATTTTATCTGGCAAGATCCGATTCCAGCTTTGAACCATGTATTAATTGACGCAAAAGATATTGCGGCTTTAAAAACGACTATTTTGAGTTCCGGTTTGACATCTGAAGAATTGATCGAAACAGCTTGGGCTTCTGCTTCTACTTTCCGCGGATCGGATAAACGGGGAGGAGCAAACGGAGCACGTATTCGTCTTGAACCTCAAAAAAATTGGGAGGTAAACAATCCGAAGCAATTGGAAAGAGTGTTGAAAACGTATGAGAAAATCCAATCAGATTTCAATGCAAAAGGCGGAGCGAAAAAAGTATCATTAGCCGATTTAATTGTATTAGGAGGAACAGCAGCTGTGGAAAAAGCAGCAAAAGACGCAGGATTTAACGTAGAAGCACCATTCACTCCGGGTAGAATGGATGCCAATCAAGAACAAACAGATGTCAATTCTATGCAGTTTTTAGAACCAATGGCAGACGGATTCCGCAATTACACAAAAAAACAATACACCGTTTCAACCGAAGAGTTATTGGTTGATAAAGCACAATTATTAGAGCTTACAGCTCCGGAAATGACCGTATTGGTTGGAGGATTGCGGGTATTGAACGCAAACTATAACGACTCTAAAAACGGAGTATTTACACAAGCGCCCGGAAAATTAACCAACGATTTCTTTGTCAATCTGCTCAGCATGGATTATCAATGGGTTGCTGTTGACGATACGAAAGAAGTTTTCGAAGTGAAAGAACGCACAACCGGAAAAACGGTTTGGACAGCAACTCGCGCCGACTTGATTTTCGGGTCAAATTCCGAACTCCGGGCTTTAGCTGAGGTATATGCAAGTGCTGACGCAAAAGAAAAATTCGTTCGCGATTTCATCGCCGCATGGACGAAAGTAATGAACTTGGATCGGTTTGATGTGAAAAAGTAAGAGAACCGATCAAGATAAAATAAGTATAAAAACCCCTGATTCCATCATATTGGAGGTCAGGGTTTTTTGTTTAATGAAACGAGTATGTCTGCAAATAATAATCTTGATCAAATAAACCAAATGCAGATATCGGGAATGCTTTACCTTATATTGATGTATCAAGTCAAATGAAAACACAGCGACTGTAAGTCTATTGCGGACGGATTGATTTGGATTATCTGCATCAACGAAGTCAAAGTATCTAATTAATTACTAGCTTTGCCCAAAATAATACATCCGGGTTACCGGAACAACCGCGACTACTGAATCTAAATCATTCATTTTGCCAAATAATTTTCTAGTCAGAAAGTCGTGTTTAATTAATCATTAAAATAAAACAACATGGCAAAAAAATTAGACAAAATTATCGTAATCGACATTGAGGCAACCTGCTGGAATACGGCTCCTCCTCAGGGTATGACCAACGATATTATTGAATTCGGGATTTGTTTACTGGATGTCGATACCGGAGAAATTTCCGACAATAGGGGAATCCTTGTTATTCCTGAACGCTCTGAGGTTAGTGATTTCTGCACGGAGTTAACCACCATTACATCGGAAATGATCCGACAGGAAGGAATTTCGTTCAAAGAAGCGTGTGGTATCATCAGAAAAGAATACGAAGGACAAAGCAGGGCGTGGGCAAGTTTCGGTGCATACGATTTGAAACACATTCAACGTCAATGCTCTGAGTTGGGTGTCGGGTATCCACTTGGACCATCTCATATCAATGTGAAGACACTTTTTGCATTGAAGAACAAATTGGGACATGAAAAAGGAATGGATGGCGCATTGCAGCATCTCCGCATCGAACTGGAAGGAACACATCACCGAGGAGTGGATGATGCAAAAAACATTGCAAAGATTCTCAAAACGCTTTTGTAATCCTTATTCCACACTTTTGCTAATCACTTAGTGTAATTTCACAATATTGGAATAGAATAATAACACTTACAAAAAAACAATGCAAACCAAACTTCTGCGCTCTTCAACAAAAAAACCTCGTGCTCTTCGTGTCCCTCGTGGTTAAATAATGTGTGTGTTTATCACTCCGCTACCGAAACCAACTCCAGATCAATCGTACGTTTCCGTGGACTCACCTCTGAAATCTTTACGCGCACATTATCCCCGAAATGGAAGGTTTTCCCGGTTTTCTGCCCGACAATCGTCATCGTTTTTTCATCGAATGAATAACGGTCTCCCGGAAGTTCCTGAATCGCAACCATTCCTTCACATGCGTTTTCCGTCATACGTACAAACAACCCGAAATCTGCCAAACCGGAAACAATTCCATCGAATTCTTCCCCGATCTTGTCGTGAACGAACACCACCTGGAAGTACTTGTTGGATTCGCGTTCCGCTTCCGTAGCCTTGCGCTCCGTGCGTGAAATGCGTTTACAGATATCATCCAATGCGTTATTGTACTTATGCGGTCTGTTCTCCAGACATTCCAACAGAATGCGGTGAACCATCAAATCGGCATAGCGACGGATCGGTGAAGTGAAATGCGTATAATACTGGAAAGCCAACCCGTAGTGACCGATGTTGTCGGTGTCGTACGTTGCTTTCGCCATGCTTCGAATTGCCATTTGCTGAATGATGCTGAATTCGTTTTTCAAACGGATATCGTTCAACAATTTATTGATACTTTGAGCTGCTTTTTCCGGACTGGTGAATTCAAGTTTGTATCCGAATTTATCCAAAAACAAACCGAACATCGCGATTTTCTCCGGATCCGGTTTATCGTGAATCCGGTAAACAAACGGAACAGGATCCTTTCCTTTTTGCGGCATTCCAACGTACATCGCAACGCGCTTGTTTGCCAGCAACATGAACTCCTCAATCAGCTGATGGGCATCTTTCGAAACCTTCACAACCACGTCAACAGGCTCCTTGTTTTCATCCAGCTTGAAGCGAATCTCTTCCGAGTTAATCATCAACGCGCCCTGCTTAAACCGCTCTTTTCGATAGATTTTTGCGATTTTATCTAAAGTATGCAATTCTTCCTTGTACGGACCTTCAGCTCCTTCCAGGATTTCCTGCGCGTCTTCGTATGCAAATCGGTGGTCGGAATGAATAACCGTTTTACCAAACCATTCGTTGTAGATCTTTCCCGTTTCGTCCAGTTCGAAAACCGCTGAAAAAGTAAACTTATCTTCTTTCGGTCGAAGCGAACAAACCATGTTTGAAAGTTGTTCCGGTAACATCGGGATCACCCGATCCACCAGGTAAACGGAATTTCCTCGTCGGTATGCTTCCTTGTCCATGGCAGAATCGGGTTTCACATACTGACTCACATCTGCAATGTGGACACCAATTTCCAAATGACCGTTTTCCATTTTCCGGATCGAGAGCGCGTCATCGAAATCCTTCGCATCGACCGGGTCAATGGTAAAAGTCAGAATATCGCGAAAATCGCGTCGCTTCGCGACTTCCACCGGATCCAGTTCAAGGGTTACTTGCTCGGCTTCATTCATCACATCGGCTTCAAATTCAATCGGAATTCCCTGACCGATCAGAATCGAGATCATCTCATTATCGTGGATGGAATTTCCACCCAAAGTCTGGATCACTTCCCCAAAAGGAAATTCAGCAGATTTGGGCCAAACGGTGATTTTCACCAAAGCCTTATCCTTGTTCTTTGCTTTATTCAGTTTTTCAAGCGGAATGTAAATCTTCACACCCGTTTTGCTATTGTCGGGAATTAAAAATGCGTGCTTATCAAGCATGTGGATGGTTCCGACAAACTGCGTTCGCTCACGCGAAACAACTTCCAGTACTTTTCCTTCCGGTCGGGTTCCACTTTTCTTCATTAGGGAAACGCGAACCACATCTCCATGGATTGCATGACCCAAGTTGTGAGGAGCAATAAAAATATCGGGTTCATTTTTTCCAACATTCACAAATCCGGAGCCACGTTGTGTGAGTTCCAGTTCCCCTTCAACCGTGTCTGTCTCATTGGAAAAGATATAGGTTTCATGACCGCTTTTACGGATGAATCCTTCTGTTTCCAATTCACGAAGCAGGGCAACAACCAATTTCCGCGATTCACTTTCGTGTACGTGCAACAAGGTACAAACCTGTTTGTAGTTCAAAAGAGCTTCCGGATGTTGCTCAAATAATTTTCGAATAATGTGATACAGACCGGTTTTCAGTTTCTTGGTCGATTTATCCTTGATTTTTTTTGGTCCTTTTTTGCCCATAATTCGTGTTGTAATGTAAAAATACAAATACGAAATGACATTCAACGATTTCGGTTGTTTATCGAGGGTTTGTGCAGATGTAATTGCTAAATTCGTAAAAAACCATATTCACATGAATGTACAACTTTCTGCTTCTCATGAAACAAGTCGCTTAGGAATTATGCACCTGAAGCGTTATTGGGAAAAACAACAAGCAATCAAAAACCGACAGTTGAATAACGTAGAAATTCCGGATGAATGGTCATTGGATGATACGCTATTAGCCGCATTAAATCTTGGATTGGAACAAACCATTAGGCACCTTTATGTGTCTGACCCAACTTTGCAGGAATTTGAAGATTGGATTCTTGAATTGAATGGTGGTATTATTCCGGAAAAGAATATTCGACAATTCAATTCGTATATACTAAACGACTGTAAAACCAAAAAAAGAGAAATAGAACAAGTTCTCAGCGATGAAGATTTGCGGTTTTGGGATCAAAATGGATATTTGATAATTCGTCAGGTTATTCAGAAAGCAGATTGTGAGGAAGCAGTTAAAGTAATTTGTGACTTTATCGATGCAGATTTGGATCATCCGGAAACCTGGTATAAAACCCATCCGGCGAAACAAGGCGTAATGGTACAACTATTTCAGCATGAGATATTGGAAAAAAACCGTCAATCAGATAAAATTCGCAGAGTGTATGAACAGTTGTGGAATAGAACCGATTTGTGGCTTAATACGGACCGCTGTGGGTTTAATCCACCAGTGACAGAAACGTATACTTATCAAGGTTTTCCAATGCATTGGGATGTAAGTTTGAAGCAACCCATGCCGTTTGGCTTACAGGGAATTTTATACCTTACCGATACATCCGAGGATCAAGGAGCTTTTACATTGGTACCCGGATTTCACAACAAAATAGAACAATGGTTAACGAATTTACCGGAAGGTGAAAATCCGAGGACACAGGATTTTTATGCGCTCGGAGCAAAACCGATTGCTGCCAACGCAGGGGATTTTATTATTTGGCATCATGCCTTACCACATGGAAGCAGTCCCAATTTGGCACATTCTCCACGAATTGTTCAATACATCAATTATTCTCCTGCTGATATGGATATCGAAAAAGAGTGGATTTGAATCGGCAATAAATTTTGATCGAAGAACCTTCCAAAAATGCTAAAAAATAAGCTTTTGGGTACGCTTACAATTAAAGTTGAAAACCAACCAATCTGGAAATCAACAAACGGATTACACCCCGGAGTTAAAAAATAGGCGATTATTACGGTTGTAATACATTATTTTAAGCTTAAAATGATAACTTTGATAGAAACAGAACAAAATTTACAACAATGAATAAGCGAATTGAAGTGGCATTAAATGATCAAATTCAAAAAGAATCTTCTTCCTCTCAATACTACCTTGCGATGGCTTCATGGGCTGAAACAAAAGGGTTGAACGGTACAGCGAAATTTATGTACACTCATTCAGATGAAGAGCGGTTCCATATGTTGAAATTGATCAAGTTTGTTAATGAACGTGGAGGGGTAGCTGTTGTTCCCGCAATTCCGGAACCGCCGAGAGAATACGATTCTTTGGAGCGCGTTTTTGAATTGTTGCTGGAGCATGAAGTAGGTGTTTCTGAGAGTATCAATGATGTGGTAGACGCTTGTCTGCAGGAAAAAGATTACTCGACGCACAATTTTATGCAATGGTATGTTTCCGAACAATTGGAAGAGGAAGCATTGGCTCGCAGTATTCTTGATAAATTACGTCTGATCGGCGGTGATAAAGGGGGTCTTTACTTATTTGACCGCGATATGGAAATGACTGCGGCAGCGGCTTCGAAAGGAGGAAATGCAGATCAGAAAGCGTAATGCTTTAAGAATGAAACTTTTTCGGTGAATTATTCGTTGAAATAAACGAAATAAAGTACTCTATGCTCGTTCGATTAATAGGAATTGGAGCTGTTGTTGCGTTTGCTACTACTAGCGCGGTAAGTCAAGTCTCGTATCGTTTTAGAAATTTTTCTATTAACGATGGACTCTCGCAGAGTTCGGTGACGACTATTGTACAAGATGAGGTAGGAACCTTGTGGTTAGGAACACAAGATGGATTGAACCGGTTTGACGGACAGCAATTTGAAGTCTTTACTTCCGATGATACTCCAGGACTTGAAAGCTCCTATATCCACTGTGGTCTGAAAGACCGGTTTGGTGAATTGTGGTTCGGAACGGCAGATGGAATCTCTGTTTACAATCCCAAAAAAGAAACCTTCCGATCGCTTCTGGCTTCAGATGACAATAACCTTTCAATAGAAAGTATTTCAGAAGACCACCATGGGAATATCTGGTTGGGTTCATCTACCAATGGCTTGGCAAAATATGACCGAAAAACCAAAAAAGTTTCCTTTTTAACAGGTGAGATCCCTTCCAAACGGATTCACTATATCAAGTTTGTTTCGGATGACCAGCTGATCGTTTCGTTTGAGGATGTGGGAGTTTATCTGTATAGTCTGAAGACAAAAAGATGGAAAAACCTTGCTCCTAAAAACATCCAAAAGACTTGGTTGGTTTCGGATGTAGAGAGATTTTCCGAGAACAGTTTTGTTCTATCCAGCAATGAAGGACTGTGGCTTTTCGACACACAAAACCAAAAATTGTTCCCCTTCCTGAAATTCATCGGAAAAGATTACGGGATTGAAGAGTTCACGGATGTGTATGTGAAGTCGGTCAACGAATTTTACATAGCAACGGTCAACAATGGCTTGATAAGTGTGGACAATTCCAAAGACGGGTACCGTATTACATTCAGTAAGAAAGACATTTTCCAAAAAAACGCCATTTTATTCAATGAATTGAATGAATTGTTCTGTGATGAAAATGGAACGATCTGGATCGGAACGTTACGCGGTTTGAGCGGTTTTAATCCTAAAAATTATTCCTTCTTTGGTGTTGGAACATCATCCAACCTGAGCATAGGTCTTCCTTCAGAAAGTGTTTGGGGATTTGCCGAATCCGATGACTTTTCCAAAATTTATATAGCAACAGATTTTGCCATCTCCGAGCTGAACAAAAAGACAGGACAATTCAAACATTACTACATTTCAAAAGCGCAGGATTTCAACGAAAAGAGCATTGTTTCGATTTATCATTTAACAGATAAACACTTTTTGATCGGAGCTAATGATGGATTATATGAATTGAAAATCCAGGGTGGAAAAGGAGCCTTTAAAAAGATCAATTACAAAGGAATTGCCAATCCATCAAGCTTTCAAAGGGTTTACAAGATCACACCGTATAAAGAATCACAGTATTTTATCGCCACGAAAGGCGGAGTCCTGTTGTATGATATCAAAACAGGTACATTTGAGCCCTTTGTTTATAATCCGAAAAAACCGAAGACGAGCATCGGAGCAGGTGTTTGCCGCGTATCCTACAAAGGACTGAACGGAGATTACTATTTTGCAACAGGTGTCGGTGGGATTAACGTGCTGACATTCGACAAAAACGGAAAGGAGCAAATCGTCCCTTATCCCAACAACAAATCCATCCTGAGAGCAAGCAGGGATGTCATTTCAAGCATTTACCAGCAAAATGAAAACACCCTGTGGCTGGGCTCTTCAGGTTCCGGGCTGCTCAAGCTGGATTTGAAAACAGGTAAAGTAGTTGCTTATACGCGTAAACAGGGATTACCCAACAATTTTGTCTACGGAATCCTTCCGGATGAACGGGGAAATTTGTGGCTGAGCACGAACAAAGGACTTTGCAGATTCAATACCGTGCTGGAACGGTGTACCAATTATTCGGAAGTGAACGGATTGATGAGCAATGAGTTCAATACCGGCGCTTACCTGCTATCCGGAACAGGAGAAATGTACTTCGGAGGAATTGAAGGATACAATTTTTTCAATCCTGAAAATCTCCAGGAATTGAAAGAAAAAGTATATGTGAACTTTTTAAAATTTCGCTTTGATGACCAATGGCTGAAGCCGGGTGACAAGGAAGCTCCGTTTAGAGATGCCTTCTCCTATCAGCCGAACATCAAATTAGGATACGACGAGCGGAGTTTCACCATTCGCTTTTTACCGACAGACCTGATCAATCGGGATCTGCTTCAATTCAAATACGAATTGGAAGGGTTGGATGAAGGGTCCGTGTTTTTAGGTTCTTCCAGTGAAATCCACTTTACCTCATTGACACCGGGTAATTATGTCCTGAGGGTTTACGTAAAAAGAATAGACGGAAATTGGGTTCAGGCAAGCTCCCAAATGAGCATCGAAATTGCCGCACCTTTTTGGTGGAAATGGTGGTTCTGGGTGATTGTTCTAATCGTCTTGACCCTTTTGATCATTACGTTCATTCGCTCACGAATCGATTTGGCCCGAAGGGACCAGGTGCGTTTGGAAATGAAGATTGTGGAGCGGACGAAAGAAATTCGGGCTCAAAACATGAAGATCGAATCTCAGAAGAAAGTCATTGAACAAGAGAAACACAAAGTTGAAGAGCAAAAGAGATTGCTTCAGATTGAAAAGGATAAAACGGAGACACTCCTTCGAAACATTATTCCGGAATCGACAGCGGAAGAGTTAAAGACAAAAGGAAGAGCATCCGCACGTGCTTACAAGACGGTTTCTGTTTTGTTTACGGATTTTGTCGGTTTTACCAAGATTGCCGAAAACATGAAACCAACAGATCTGGTGAATAAGCTGGATGTGTATTTCAGAAAATTCGATGAGATCATTGTAAAGAATAACCTGGAAAAAATCAAGACCATTGGTGATGCATACATGTGTGCCGGTGGGGTTCCGGTTAGAAACAATACAAACCCGATCGATGCTGTTTTAGCTGCACTTCAGATTCAGGAATACATGAACACCCTGAAGAGCAACGGACTAAAAACAGGGGAAGAATTTTGGGAACTGCGGCTGGGAATCAATACAGGAGAAGTGACCGCCGGTGTGATTGGTTCGGAAAGATTGGCGTATGACATCTGGGGAGCTACCGTGAACCAGGCACAGCGCATGGAAATGATGGGAGAACCTGGAAGAGTGACCATTTCCGGATCGACGTTTAAGCTCATCGAACCTTATTTTGAATGCACCTACCGCGGAAAGGTAAAAACGAAAAGTAAAGGGTTGATTGAAATGTTTACGGTTGAGCGCATCAAACCTGAATTATCGATCAATGGGGAAGGACTTTATCCGAATGAGCGTTTTCAGCAAATTGTAAACCTTCACTTATATAGTAGTATCAATTACTATAAAGCAGAACGTCATATCATCAAAGTATTGGAGAAAGGATTGTCCCCCATGCTGCATTATCACAGTATCGAACATACCAAAGATGTGGTGCGTGCTGTGGAGCGTTATGCACTTTTGGAGGGTGTAACCGATGAAGGTCTGTTCCTATTGAAATCCGCAGCAACTTATCACGATGCCGGATTTGTTGAGATCTATGAAAAGAACGAACCAGTTGGAGCACGGATGGCAGAAGAGATCCTTCCGAAGTACGGATACTCGGATCAACACATTGCACAGATTAAGGAATTGATCTTCGTGACCCAGATCCCGCATCAACCCAAAAACAAATTGGAGCAGATTATTTGTGATGCGGATTTGGATTACCTGGGAAGAGATGATTTCCATGAAATTGCCGATAGATTGAGAAGAGAGCTACGTGAACATGGAAAGATAAATAGTGATCGCCAATGGGACAATATGCAGGTAGCATTCCTGAATATGCATAAATACTTCACTCCGACGGCAATTGCCAGCAGACAAACGAAGAAAATGCAAAACCTGAAGGAAGTGGAAGAGCGATTGGCTCGGAATGAATACAAAGATTGATCCGAACCATTCGGTTAGGTGGAATAAAAAAACAAGCTTATTTTTGAAAAAAATTTGACAATGAAAATCGGTTTTTGGGGAGTACTTGTATTGGTGCTGATTGCGTGTAAAAAGGAAGAGGATTTTGTACCACACAATAATATTGAAGGAACATGGACCTGGATTTCTACAGCGAAGGATTCCACCTTTTATGAAGATACGGCAAGCTCTTCAAACAATCAGATCCTGAATCTCATAGATTATAAGAACATCGAGTGGAAACGAAATGATACGGTGTATTACAGTGGAATCTACCTCTATGCAATTAAGGAATCTGCAACGTTGGGAACGAATAAGTGGATCATGGACCTGAGTGGGATTCCCTATGGATTTATGTTAAATCGTTCAGCGGATACCCTGTGGCTTCAGGAAGACCGGGTTGGTGGATATGTCTATCGTTTTTTAAGACAATAAACAAAAAAGCACCAATCACTGAGCGGAGTCGAAGTGTCGGTGCTTTTTTAATCAATCAATCTTATGTCTAGCTGAATAAAACGCTGCTTCCGTATTTTCCGGCAACAGGGTTTACAATCAGTGTGGGAATTTGTGCATCATTTGTCAGGATGTACTGCTCGTGATTTGCTGTGATAACTCCCAACATATTGTTTCGGTTCAGGTTCATGATAGCGATCAAATCCGCATCAAGGGAAACAGCGTGTTTCACCACCTCTTTATCAAATCCACCCGTTGGAACAACCTTTGTCGTCACATCAATTCCTCTTTCATGGAAAAAACGCACTGCAAATTGGATATTCGCCTTTACCTGGTGACGTAGGAATTCATCTGATTCATCCGGAGTGATGATATGCACACGCGACTTGAAGTAAGTAGCAATGTTTGCCACATACACCAACTTTTGTTTTGTTTCCTTGTTCAAATCCAAAGGAACGACAATATCATCATAACCCGTTTCTTTGATCGGCTTTTCCTGAACGACAATGAAAGGTACCGTTGAATGTGTAATAACCTTCAAGGCATTGCTTCCGGTGATGTATTGCCATCCGGTTTGACCGTGAGTACCCATGAAAATCAATTCAGCATGATTTTCGGATGCAAAGTCACCGATATCATCAAAAATATTTCCAACGCGGATAAAAGGAGTAATTTTTATTTCATTTTTATGTTGTTCAACAACAGCATTCAGTTTTTCCTCAGCTTCACCAACTGCCTTCTCTTTTGCCACAACATGTAAAAGCAAAATTTCAGCACCAGTCCTTTTAGCAGTATTAATAGCATGATTCAGAGCATTTTCTGCAACTGGTGTAAAATCATGGGGAACAATAATGGTCTTTTTTTCCATAAGGAGCTTTTGTGGGTTTTATATAGTAGTGCAAATGTAATCAAAGCTTTAGAAGCAAGAATCCATTTCTTAAATCAATATTAAAAATAAGACGTTAATAAAACAATAAGTCGTTGTTTTTTCTCACTTTTGCTTGGATTCGACTACTTTTGTGGTTACTAAAAAAATTAAAGGAAATGCCAATAATCGGGAAATTACTTAAAAAGACTACCGAGTTTTCGGCGCGTAGAAATGCGTTGAAGGGACTTGATTTCAAAGATCAGATAAAAGTTCTCTCAAAGATTTTGAAATTTGCTCAAGAAACAAAATTTGGCTATCACTATGACTTTCAGTCCATTCTGGACTCGGAAAACATGGTGGAAGAATTTCAGAAAGCAATTCCGATCCGCGATTACGATCAGTTCTATCAAACCTGGTTGCACCGCTGCCTGGATGGGGAAGCAGATGTGATTTGGCCTGGAAAGATTAAATATTTTGCACTTTCTTCCGGAACAACCGGCTCGCCGAGTAAACGAATTCCTGTTACAAAACAGTTTATCCGTTCGTTTCAAAGAAATACACTGAAGCAATTTACGGCAACGGCAGACTTGAATTTATCAGACGGATTTTATCAAAAATCATTGATAGCAGTTGGTGGCTCCTCCAAACCGGAAAAGAAGGGAAATCACTACGAAGGAGATTTGTCCGGAATTTTGAAAAAGCATACATCTGTTGTATTGCTTCCATTGACGAAACCGGATGCAGAAACTGCAGCTATCAAGGACTGGAATAAGAAGCTGGATCGGATGGTGGAAAAAGCACCGGAATGGGATATCAGCACGATCGCCGGGATTCCAAGCTGGTGTATCATGCTTATGGAACGCATCATCGAAAGATATAAGGTAGATTCGATCCATGATATTTGGCCTAATCTGGAATTGTATCTATCCGGTGGAGTATATGTGGAACCGTATCTGAAACGCTTCGAAAAAGTGTGTGGCAAAAAAGTTCACATTCTCAACACCTATTTGGCTTCCGAAGGATATTTTGCCTATCAGAAAAGAGCAGAAAGCAATGGGATGCAGCTGCTTCTTAAGTCGGGTATTTTCTTTGAATTTGTTCCGTTCAACCGCGATAATTTTGACGAGTATGGAAATCTGAAACCGGAAGCAAAGGCCTTAACGGTAGATGAGGTAATAGAAAAAGAGGATTACGCCTTAGTGATTTCAACGAATGCAGGTTTGTGGCGTTACCTGGTGGGAGATCTCGTACAATTTGTGGATTTGGAACGCCGTGAAATTCGTATCAGTGGTCGAATCAAACAATACCTGAGTTTAGTCGGGGAACACTTGTCGCTTGACAATATCAATATGGCGATCATGAAAACAGGGGAAAAACTGAACGTCGCTATTCCGGAATTCTGCCTGTATGCTGATGCAAGAGAACAGCGCCATTATTGGTGTTTCGGGACAGAAACCCCTTTGGAAAACACGGATCTGGTTATGAAAACGGTGGATGAATTTTTGTGTGAACTCAATGATGATTATGCTTCTGCCCGGAAATATGACACCTTGAAATTGCCCATTTCTTATCAGACGGACGTAAAAAATTTCTATAAATTCATGGAAGAGCGCGGGAAACTGGGTTCTCAGAATAAATTTCCACGTGTGATGAATGAGCATCAGGCAAAAGAGTGGCGTTTGTTCTTAGGAAGGTGACCCTAAACCCATTCTTCTTGGACACCTGTGTAACTAAATTCCCACAGATGCACAGATATTAAGGCGCTTACCAGTCGCCTTTTTTCTTGTGAATTATGAAATTTGTAGTTGGTAAAACCAAGAAGCGAGTGCGGTAGCCGAGCAAAAAATCAGTGCATCAGCGGTAAAGAAAAACACAGTGCATCCGGAAGCCTTTGTGGATTATGAATTAAGTCTTTTCAACTCGCGCTCGCGCTGTCTGGATTTGTAGATCGCATTGGCAATCACCACCAAAATGATCATGGCAGAACCGGCATAGAAGTTTCCATTCAGCAATTCATCCTCGTGTAAAATCGGGATAGCCAGAAGAATCGTGTACACTGGTTCCAGGTTGATACTTAAGGAAACCGTAAAAGCACCCAGTTTCTTCATCACTTCAATGGTGGCAATGAATGCGAAGGAGGTACAACAAATTCCTAAAAACAAAAGCCAGGCAAAATCACTACCCGACATCTTGAAAAGATTCCCGTCCAGCTTTCCATTGTACAAAAGCATCCCGGAAAGAAAGACCAATCCGATCCCCATTTCGTGAAGTGTGATGGCGGAGGAAGGAACTTCTTCAGCGAGTTTTGCATTGAACACGGAAAAGAAACCGGCACAAAGTGCAGATGTCAATCCCAATGCAAGTGCCAGGTATTGTTTTTCGTCAAAGTCGGAGGAAACAAAGTAGATCCCAAAAATCACCAGGGAGCCGAACAGGAACTCGACCCAGGAAAACTTCTTTTTGAACACGAGGGGTTCAATCCAGGTCACATGAAGGGTTGCTGTGGATAAACACAAGATTCCTAAGGAAGCGGTTGAAAGTTTAATGGCGCTGTAGAAAGTAATCCAATGCAGTGCCACAATAATTCCTGTTCCGAAAACCTTCAGCATGGTTTTTCGATTATGAATGCGCATGGGCATTTTCAACAAGTACAAACCGATTAGGAGGGAAATGAATGCGATCAGGATGCGGTGCCACACCAGGTATTGTGCTTCAATATGAATGAGCTTTCCTAAAATTCCCGTGAAACCCCACATAAAAATAATGAGGTGCATTAAGATATAATACCGGAACTTTTGAAACATGTCGTAAAAGTAGCCCTTATTTAAATGCTTGCTTTGTTTCTTTTGACAAATTCTTCGAAAATGGATTTTTGGTCGAAGCTGAAAGCCATGGCGCGAGTGTGAAATAGATACAAGCGATTACCAATGACGCAATGGTAGGGCTCGGTATTGAAAAAGACTTCCGTACCGATTTGATCGAAGATTTCTGAAGCAATTTTCGCATCTGCCTGATTGGTAAATTTCCATTCTTCAATCACACCGTCCGGAAACATTCCGTCTGGATTTTGCTTGTAATAAAAATATCCCCAAATCGTCTCTGCACGCGCAAAGACATCACACCCTTCAAGCGATTTACCCTCTGATTTCAAGAAACTGTTGATCCGGGAGTTTTCAAATAAAATCGGATAAAATGGCTGACCTTCCACCCATTGAATGGATTTGTAAGACAATTCACCGTAAAGCTGTTTGCTCACCAGACGCGTGGTATCCGAACTCCCTATTTTAGCTGTGACATCCGAACAAAAGCGAACGAATTCCTTACCCGGAGGATTTGAATAAATTTCAGTCTTTGATGAAGTACAAGCACCCAAAAGAATCAGAAAGCAGCTGAAAAACAGGATTTGTTTCATTTCCGGATTATATAGTTCGATTAAAAGTAGCCTATTTTTTGAACTTGTTAAAAGCGATCGAAATCATTCAACCGAAAGGTGAAAGGGAAAAATTAAAACGGGGAAGTGAAGAAAGGAAGTTTGTTATCGAATTAAGAATTCAAAAAGTAAAATTAGGAGTAAATCATCTCTGCATTCTTAATTCAAAATCTGCATTAAAAGGCTATCTTTGTAAAAACAGAAGTTATGTCACACATCATCACATTGAGCGATTTTATTATGGAACGTCAAGCGGAATTCCCAGGTTCATCGGGAGAATTATCGCGTATTTTGAACGATATTTCCATTGCATCAAAAATTGTGGCACGTGATGTTCGCAGAGCCGGATTGGTAGATCACATTTTGGGTTCTCACGGAGACACGAATATTCAGGGTGAGGAACAACAAAAACTGGATGTGATCGCAGATACGCAATTCATAAAAGTATTTGAATCAAGTGGTGAGATTTGTGGAATTGCTTCTGAAGAAAATGACGACTTTTTAGCCTTTACAACTGAGCGTGCTCAAAGTGGAAAATACATCGTGTTATTTGATCCGCTGGATGGATCTTCGAACATTGATTGCAATGTTTCCATCGGAACTATTTTCTCTGTTTACAAACGGATTTCTCCAAAAGGAACAGCAGCTACTTTGGAAGATATGCTGCAAAAAGGAACACAACAGGTGGCAGCCGGATATGTATTGTATGGTTCTTCCACGATGTTGGTTTATACGACCGGACATGGTGTGAACGGATTTACACTGGATCCATCAATCGGTGAATTCTGTTTGTCGCACCCCAATATGCGCATGCCTGAAACGGGCCGCATTTACGCCATGAATGAAGGAAATATCCACGAATGTGAACAAGGAGTGAAAGACTACGTTTCATTTTGCCAGGAAGTGCAAGCTGATGGAAGACCTTACTCCGGAAGATATATCGGGTCATTGGTTGCAGATTTTCATAGAAACCTGATCAAGGGAGGAATTTATATTTACCCGGTTACCAACCAAAGTCCGAAAGGGAAACTGCGTTTGCTCTATGAATGTAATCCATTGGCTTATGTTGCAGAACAGGCCGGAGGAATGGCAACGAATGGAACCGACCGCATCCTGGATTTGGAACCACATCAATTGCACGAACGCTGCGGATTCTTCACAGGATCGAAACAGATGATGGAAAAAGCAATCGATTGTTTGGAAAAAGCACGCGCGAAAGCTTAAATGTTCCTGGATTTCCGGAAAATAGAAAACCTGCATATCTTACTTTGGCTTCTCAAAGACATTTGTTGGGCTGCTGATTTGAAATGGCTGGGAACGTTTATGATCCTGCCGACCATTTCCGTGGCAATCTGGTTGACCTGGAAAATGCGCAAATCTGTTTCGGAACTCATGCACAACCTGGCAGTGATCCTTTGGATTCTAGCAAATTCTGCCTGGATGGTAGGTGAATTTTTCTTCAACGATACAACCCGACCTCTTGCCTTGATTTTTTTCGCTCTTGGAATTCTTTTGTTATTGGTTTTTTATGGGAAAGAGCTCGTTTCAAAGATTCTTTCCAGGGAGAAAGGCCCCCAATAATTCATCCTTCTGTACGGAATCCCATTTTCAAGTACGGATTTTCGCAACAATCAAAAGATCGGGTTTCACTTAGTTTGCAGAAACAAAACGACCGGTTATGCGCCTGCTTATTTTAGTGATCATAGTTACAAGTATTCTTACATCATCTTGTACGATTCAAAAAAGAACATTCAGAAACGGGTATTATGTCTCGTGGAATAGGTCCGTAAAAAAGGACAAAACTCAACCAAAGGATGAAGTCACGGCGAAAAATGAGCAGCTAGCTGAATCAACGGGTTCTATAGATACGATTTGTAATGCAGACGCGAAAGCAAAAGAAGAACGATTTGTTTGTGAAAAAACGGATACGCTTCAGGTAATGGAAGGAATTCATTTGAATGATTCGGTGATTGAAAAACCAATAGTTCAACATGCTGAAACGGCATTTATAGAGCGATTGAATGACGCAGTGGAAAGCGTCAAGGAAAAGAAACGCCTGAAAAAGGAAGCGGAAACACTTGAAAAAACTCCCAATCTTTTTGCCATTAATTCCCTAGTCTTTTCGATTGGTTATGTCATCCTCAGCTTCATTACAATTTACACCAGTTTGTTTGCATTGGCCATTATTTCTTTTCTGCTTGCCCTCTCCCTTGCAATTGTTGCGATTGTGAAATGGAAACGGAACAAAGGGAATTTCTGGGGAACTTTTTTTGCTGTGATTGCATTGGGTTTATTGGTTCTGGGAACGCTTATCTTGTTACTTTTTATTGTTGCAGGGTCGCTTTAATTATTTCATGGTGTTCACAACCGGATTGGAAGGCAGGAATTGTGCAGTTTGATCGTCCTTATAGGAGGAACCTTTACCTTCCAATAATTTCTCAGTTAATTCCGGATAGCTGACCGATTTACCAACTTCCAGCATGCGTTTTTCAGGCTGTTGCAAAATCGTTTGAACTACCGTGATGGTATCGCGGATAATCTTTGAGGCAGTGATAATCGGAATTTCCCGGACAATCGTATCATGAATGATTTGTACAGATGAAGCGGAAGTTCCATTGGTCAGGGAAATCTCCAAAGGATTTCCGGAGAACCGCCAGTTCAGAGAGTAATTCTTTTGGTTCCCGGCAAGAAAAAGAATCACCAAACAAGCGGCACCGATCAATGCCTGGTAAAGCGGAATGGTTCTGTTCAGGATGGACTTTTTCTTTTCCCGGATCTGAAGTGCACGCGGTTCCACGGAATCGTATTCCAATGCTGCTGTAGCAGAAATAACCGTTCTTTGAAGGGTGTATTCCGCTTCAGTCAGATGGTTCAGGACAAATTCCCGTTCCTCTGAAGTGAGTTCCTCAAAAGATTTGGATTCGATCAGGTCGAATAAGCGTTCGTGTTGCTCTTCCATATCAATTCAATTTAAAAAGTGTTGTTTCAAAGCTCGGGTCAAAGTGTTTCAATTGATCCGACATTTTTTTGGTGGCATAGAACAGGCGTGATTTGACGGTTCCCAATGAACTCTCCGTTATTTCTGCAATTTCGTTCAGCGGAAAATGTTCCAGGTAGCGCAATACAAATACCGTTTTGTGGTGGTGTTCCATACGATCGATACCTTCTTGCAATGCTTTTAGAAAGAGTTGTTTTTCCGCCAGGTTTTCTGCCAATCCACTCGGATGGTTCATTTCCGGATAAAGTGAAACCGTTTTTCCATGATGACGGTAAGCAGTCTTACACATATTTGAAGCAATGGTGAAAATCCAGGAGTAGAATTTTTTATTGGGATCGAACAAGTGTTTTTTCTCCATCAACTTCAGGAAAATATCCTGCACGAAGTCCTGTGCCAGATCCACATCCTTGTTCAGCATTTTGATAAAGTAACCCAACAACTTTTTACTGTACCGGTGATGCAATTCCACCAATGCAGCTTCTGCCTGTTTGGCAGACAAAGGAGAGTGATGGTCCATTACCTGAACCATCAACTCTTCGTCGCTTTGTTGTTTATGATGTAAACTTTTCAAGGTTACTTAGGCTTTTCACTTTTCTATGATTTCCATCACAACTCGAAAGCCGATTGTTGGGTCCGGGTTTGAATAGGATTGTGTTTTATCAAAGGTGCATTCTTCGAACAAGTCATACCAAGATCCTCCCAATACTTTTCCTTTGGTACTAGTCATTTCTGAAACATTCCCGAAGGTATTGTAGAATCCCATTTTATTCGGATCATACATGTTCACTTGCACCTGGTGAAACCCGCCGTCATCAAAAAAACGGTCTTTCGAAGGACGGATATTTCCAAGGTAATGTTTATCGTCTGCTTTAATATCATTATTAGGGAAAGGAGTAATGGCTTTCGGGTCTCCGGAACCGGCTGCAGTTCGCCATTCCAATTCGGTCGGCAAGCGGAAAACAACCTGCGTGTATGTTCTTTTTCGCTGTAAATTGTATTGTTTGGTCAACCATTCACAGTAAGCTTTAGCTCCTTCGTAAGAAATGCAAACAGCAGGGTAGTTTTCATAAGCTGGATGCCAGTGATATAAATTCATCATTGGGTCATTGAAACTAACTGCGTACTTCCCTTTTGTCCATTGGGTAGAATCATACAAAGCAATCTGAAACAAATCCGTTTTACCTGAGACCTTCAAGTTATTTAGGAATTTGTTGTAATCGCCATTAGATACTTCGTATTTGTCCAGATAAACGTTTCCTTTCACGGGAATCATATTCTTTTCCATTGTTTTCAAATCCAATACGGTTGAAAGAAAAGAAGTCGATTTGTCTTTACCGGACAATAATTCCAACACATCACTTTGTTGACCGCTTTGTTCGGCAATTTTTAAAAGAAGAGGTTCTAGTTCGAGCTTTTTGGTCAACTCTTCACTTTCTGCATAATGCTGATACAATTTAATCATCGAAGGAAGATACATTCCGTTGAACACTTCACCTTTCATGTCCCCGATATTATAGGAAAACACTTCCTTCAGGTAATCCAATAAGTATCGTTTTTCGTAGTTTCTGCGAATGATCACGGTATTATCAAAACTCGATTCACTGTATTTGTAAGCAAGACCTGTAAGATAAAGTTTGTCGCCGAAAACATCTTCAAATCCACTGATGGCACTGGCAGAGAAATAAGCCGGACGCTTGCCTTTGAGAAAATGCTCATAGAACTGTTTGGAAACGGCTTTCGCTTCTTCCTCTGTTTTGGTTTCCTTCAATATTAAAGGTTCGTACCCTAATTGTTTCAACAAGCGATTCCTATAATCGTCCATATTGATTAAATGAAGATTTATGATTGATACATCTTTTCTGAAATTCTTTGCGGCCTGAACAATCCAGGGTGCATAAGTATCATTATCTCCATACGTGAAAAGAATCGCATTCTCATCCAGTTCGGAAAGGATATTGTAAGCCCAGTTGAGCATTCCAACCGACAATTCATTGTTCTCAAACAGACGGTTAGCGTAGAAATTGCGTTTTTCGGGGTCGTTTTGCAATTCATAATGGATCATGAGCAAATCCTGAATCAATGGATCATTTGGTCGCAAGGCTTGTGCATTCAGCAGGTCTTGTGCTCTTAGTTCGTTTTCCGAACCGCTACTGTCATGGAAACCGTTTTCAGAATATTGAATGAAATAAGCTTCAAAGCTTTTGGGAATCGCCTTCCAAACCTGTTCGTGAATGGATTTACACTGTGATTGCCATTTGGTGCGTTCTTCTTCCGTTTGTGCCAGATTCCTTAAAGCGCGGTTAGCTCTGTAATAATTAATCCAAGCATTACCGTTTTGATTGTTTTTATCAATCTCGGCTTTCCAGAGTTTAATCTGTATTTCATACCAGGAAATTTCCTTCTCTTCCTTTGTGATACTGTAAACAGTTTCCGGTTTTGGTTCTTGAGAAAATGCATTCAGGCAAGTCAAAAATGTAAATCCGATCAGTAAGTATTTCATGTGTTTAATTTAAAGAAAAATCAGCGCGCTTGACTTTCGGGTTCTAATAGGATTACTCAACCACCCGGCAAAGGTTCATTTGAAAGAAACATTTTTTTGAAAAAAGTTTACTGAACACAAAAAAACCGCAGCAAACAGTGGGTTTCAGGCGGAGAAAACGACATGCCATAAAACAACAAAGCCATTCGTTTCCACGAGTGGCTTTTCTGGACATACTACTACTACTTATTACACCACACCTAAATGGGATTGATCGATAAAACTTTTATTACGGGTTTTAAGGAATAAGAACCATTACCTTGAGTAACGATACTACTATTTGCGTCAAAATCAATCAAGACCTCATAGGTGCTATTCGGTGCGAAATCAGTATTCAGATTGATCTTTAAACCTGATTGCTGAGCAGATGGAGTTGCCAATGGATAATACAAACTGTCAACCATGACGCTGTTTTCATCTCCCAGAATCAGGCGAAATTGCTCTAAATGTCCCGAAGGCAAAGTTCCGACATTCACCAATGTGGCGGAAACATCATTTTGCAGGGTTAACAAATCATAAACACCAGAATTCGTTGGAAGATTGATCCAGCCTTGTCCGCTGTGATGAACCTGAACTTGCAGAACCTCTACATTTACTTGTTGGAAATCACCAGGTGCATCCACCATCTTCACAGTCATATGACTTTCTCCTTCTTTCTTCTTGCACCCGGTAGAAACTCCCAACAATCCCACTGCAACCAACGCCACAAAATATACTATCGTTTTCATAATTTTCACTTTCTTGTCATAGGATTATAAAAGCTATGCAAAAAAGACAAATCATTGATTTTACTGATTTGTCTGCCGACTCGTTTTTTTCAAAATGAAAATTTCTATTTCAAATAGCAGAGTCCTATTTCTCGATGTTTGAGTGTAACAGAATAAAGGAATATGTTTATTATTGAATATGGTCGCTACAATTATGAAACACATCTTATTGATTCTTGCATTTGTCTTGATCTGTTTTCATGATTTTGGTCAGGAAGCAATCCACTTTTCCTATAATGGAATTTATCGGGGTAGAATTGAAATGAATGAGCGGAAAACGGAAGTCAAAGATATTGAAGTTGTATTAGAACTTGTCGATTCGATTTACTACATAAACCTGTTTGTGAATAAGAAGGATCGTACTTGGAATAATTTCAAATACATCGGATTGTACGCAACCGAATCGGTTGGAAATCTCGTGTTGAAGGGAAAGCATCCTTTTCAATCATCAACCTATACTATCCAACAGCAGCGTCCAACAGCAGTAAGTGAAGATGAAAAACGATATGATCATCTGCAACGAATGAATTTGACCATTCATATAAAACTAAAAGAAGCATGGTTTGGTAAAAAACACCTCAAAATGGAGCTAAACTGCTTGAAAGTAAATCAAAAGGATACGCCTAAAGTCTTTCATAATTATTCTCATAGTTATTTGCCTGAATTTTATTCCGGTTATTGCACCTTATTTAAAAACAAGTCGATTCGCGACAGTGTATTTCAATCGACCTACAATAAACAGGGGATGATTTGTTCTGCCAACAGTGCAGCTAAACCAAATTGGGAAAGTAACGCATGTGCCGGGAAAGATGATTATTCATTTAAAGTAGATTCCATTCGCTTCGATACAGCTTATGTCAATAAACTTGAGATACGAAATGATTGCAATCGCAGCATGGATACAATCTGTTTAACTGAAACGGTGAAAGTTCGGCTAGATTACTTTACCAATTATTACGGGGTTGCTGAATGCGAAATTTTTACGAACCCCGCCTATACATCAGAGGTTCTTTATACAAGAAAAGAAACCGATTACGTCAGCTGCATTCGAATATTGGATTATGTCAAGGACGAATTTGGTTTGGAATGGATACGAGTTGAATTGGATCTGTTAGTTTATAATGAAGAAGAAGTAGATGATTCAGACCATTCGCGGGTTCCCCAAAAGGTGATCGGCTGGGTATTTCAAAAAGCATTGCACACGTATTAATTTTCTTCATAGATGAATAACTGTCATCAATAAAACAAAAACAATCCATTACCTTTGCACCGTCTCGAAAACTATCGGGATTTACATGGGGGTACAGTGCGCTGTTCCCCCTAAACTGTTTATTCAAAATATGGACCAGGCACATTTTTTACAACTTTTCAAAAAGCTCAAAGGACTCGATCAGACAGCTGACTTATTGCAACAGGCAGAAATCCGCATTCATTGGAAAGGACTGATCGGTTCTTCCAAGTCAATATCGGTGGCTTCTGTTTGCGAGCAAGTTCCCGGAAATCATTTATTTGTTTTGGAGGACAAGGAAGCTGCTGCGTATTTTCTGAACGACCTGGAACAATTGTATCCGGATAATAAACACATCTTCTTTTACCCGGCTTCTTACCGAACGCCCTATCAATTGGAGGAAACAGACAATGCAAATGTGGTTGCACGCGCAGAGGTGCTGGAAAAAGTGAATACCGGAAAAAATACGTGGATCGTTACGTATCCACATGCCTTATTTGAACGTGTGCCTACGCAGAAAAAACTTTCGGAAAATACCATGCGCGTGGAACGTGGCAAAACCTATTCGATTGATTTCTTCAACGAGTTGTTGTTGGAATATGGATTTGAACGGGTGGATTTTGTGTACGAGCCCGGTCAATTTTCCATTCGTGGGGGAATTGTCGATATTTTCTCTTTTTCGAATGACCAACCGTTTCGCGTGGAGTTCTTCGGAGATGAGGTGGATTCGATCCGAACTTTTGACCCGGTTTCCCAGTTATCCATTAAAACACACACCCATTTTTCTGTTGTTCCAAATGTGCAGCGGCAATTGGTTTTGAATGGAACCGGAACATTTTTGGAATTCATTGGAAAGCAAACAACCATTTGGCTTGCTTCGAATGATTTGGTAAAAGCAACGTTGGAAAAGGATTACGAGAAGGCAGTAAAGATCTACGATGCGCTTCCAAAAAACACGATCAAACACAGCTTGCCGGGCGAATTGTATATGCACCCGTCTGATTGGAAAGCGCAAATAACAGCACATTCGATCGTGGAGATCGGACCGGAATATGCGTTTAAGGCAAGTGATACCATTACATTCGAAACCTTGCACCAACCGTCATTCAACAAGGATTTTGACTTACTGAAAGACGATTTGGTCGCACGTAAAAAAGCCGGATCAGAAAACCTCATTTTTTCCAATCAACCGAAACAGATCGAACGCTTGTACCAGATCTTTGAGGACATTGGCGCAGAAGTGGAATTTGAACCGATGAATATCGCCCTGCACGAAGGATTTATCATTCCGGGGTTGAAATTGGTTTGTTATACGGACCATCAAATTTTTGAACGTTACCATCGTTTCAAATTAAAGGAAGGATTCCGCCAGGCGAAGCAAGCTTTGACCTTAAAGGAAATTTACAACCTCCAAAAAGGAGATTATGTAACGCATATCGATCACGGAGTCGGGCAATTTTCCGGACTTCAAACCATAGATGTAAATGGAAAACCACAGGAAGCGATTCGTTTGGTTTACCGCGATGGCGATGTCTTGTATGTGAGTATTCACTCCTTACACCGCATTTCGAAGTTTACAGGAAAAGATGGTGCCGCTCCGAAGATGAATAAATTGGGAACTCAGGCTTGGGCAACCCTGAAACAGAAGACCAAAAAACGCATCAAGGAACTGGCTTTCGATTTGATCCAACTCTATGCAAAACGCAAATCTCAACCCGGTTTTGCGTTTTCTCCGGATACTTACTTGCAAAACGAGTTGGAAGCATCGTTTATGTATGAAGATACTCCGGACCAATTGAAAGCGACGCAAGCCGTAAAAGAAGACATGGAAAAAGACACGCCGATGGACCGATTGGTTTGTGGAGATGTCGGTTTCGGGAAAACGGAAATTGCCATGCGTGCAGCATTTAAAGCAGTTGCAGACAGCAAACAAGTAGCGGTTTTGGTTCCGACTACCATTTTGAGTCATCAGCATGCGCGGAGTTTCAAGGAACGGTTCAAGAATTTTCCTGCGAATGTAGATTACATCAACCGCTTCAAATCTGCGAAAGACATCACGGCGACCTTGAAAAAAGTAGAGAGCGGGGAGATCGATATTTTGGTAGGGACGCACAAAATTGTCAGCGACAAGGTAAAGTTCAAAGATTTGGGCTTGATCATTATTGACGAAGAGCAAAAGTTCGGGGTAGCGGTAAAAGACAAGTTGAAAACGCTGAAAACAACCGTCGACACATTGACACTTACGGCAACTCCGATTCCGAGAACCCTGCAGTTTTCATTGATGGGTGCACGCGATTTGAGCATCATCAATACGCCGCCGCCAAACCGTCAGCCGGTTCTAACGGAGGTAATTACCTTCAATGAAGAAAATATCCGCGATGCCATTTCCTATGAAGTGAGTCGTGGCGGACAGGTTTACTTCGTAAATAACAGATTGGCGAATATCAAAGAAATAGCCGGGATGATTTCCCGTTTATGTCCGGGAGTTCGCGTGGCAATTGGTCACGGACAAATGGACGGAAAGCAGTTGGAAAAGGTGATGATGGATTTCATTCAGGGCGAATACGATGTCTTGATAGCGACTACCATCATTGAATCCGGGATCGATATTTCGAATGCGAACACGATCATCATCAACGATGCCCACATGTTCGGGTTAAGTGATTTGCACCAGTTGCGCGGTCGTGTGGGTCGCTCCAACAAAAAGGGATTCTGTTATCTGATTTCACAACCAATCAGTTTACTAACTTCCGAAGCGCGCAAACGATTGGAAGCCCTGGTACAGTTCTCCGATCTGGGTTCCGGATTCAACATTGCGATGAAGGATTTGGATATTCGTGGGGCAGGAAACTTATTGGGTGGAGAGCAAAGCGGATTCATTTCCGAGATCGGTTTCGAGATGTATCAGAAGATTCTGAACGAAGCTATGGATGAATTGAAGGAGGAAGAGTTCAAAGACTTGTACGACGATCGCAATACCGAAACGATGGGTGCGCACTTCGTAAAGGATTGTGTTTTGGAAACCGATTTCGAGCTGCGTATCACCGAAGATTACATCAACAATGTTTCGGAACGGTTGAGTATTTATCAGGATTTGGACAACCTCAATACCAAAGAAGAAATAGAGGAATACAAAAAACAACTGATCGACCGGTTCGGTCCACTTCCCCGCGTAGTGAAAGAATTGCTTCGTTCATTCGAATTGCGTTGGCTGGCACAGGAAATCGGCTTCGAGAAACTGGTGATCAAACAGGGATCGATGATCGGTTATTTCGTGGCAAATTCTCAATCCAAATACTATGATTCACCGATGTTTACGCAAGTGTTGAAGTATGTCCAAAGCAATCCGAAAGACTGCAAGATGAGTGAGAAGAACGATCGTCTGCGCTTACTTTACAGCAACGTGATGAACATGGATCAGGCATTTGAGCGATTGGGGGAGATCGTGATTTAATTACGAATGCCGAGTGCCGAATTACGAATGAAGGTGTGGTTTTAAAATCTCCCTCCTTGAGGAGGGATTAAGGGAGGAGGCTTAGAATTTACCAACTAAAAGCGAAAAGCATGATCTGTAAAAAATGCACCAACGAGATTCCGGAATTGAATTTTTCCGAAGAACAGCTGCTTGAGACACGTGGTTTGGTGGCTCATGGGCTAAAGCTTTTCCTTGTAAGGAAACTCTTGGAACAAGGAGTAAGCCACAGCGATTCCAAGCTCATTGCAGATCATTTGAATCCGAAAATAGGTCACTGCAACCAATGTGATTTTGATGAACTAAAAGGAGAAAACGCGGAATGCCCGGAATGTGGTGCATTTAACTACAATCTGAAAGAATTGCCTTTCAACGAAGCATTTTGTTCGCGCCTGGAATGGTCACTGGATTTTGACAACCTTGGAGTAGAAGAAGTAAAGGGATTTTGGTGTGACGGGATCAGTGCTTTTCCTCCCGACATGAAAAGTTTGTCAAAAGCAGCCATTCAACAGAACCGGCAAATCATAACGGAAGCCCGCATTGGAAAAGGAGGACAAGACAAATACGAGCTGACGATTCAACTTGGGCCAAAGGCATTGGACTATTACGAACGGGACCTCGATTTGACAGCATGCATTCCGGATAGCGATCACCGGTATTGGATAAGCATTGATGTGGAAGAGCAGGAAGTTATGGTCAAGCTGGATTGAAGAGCGTAAATACCTTACAAACTCAGATGCGAACTTTGTGTTTGAATTGAATGGATATGCTCTCTTTTAGTGAAAAGGTAGAAATCTTAAAATCCAACCTAGAGAATATCGGAGATTCCTATTCCGGTAGTTTTAAAACCGACATACTTTTTACCTGAGTGATTTCGAACCGGAAGATGCACGATTGGCGTTTCTTCACAAGAAAGAGTCGAAAGAAGAAATTGAGCAATGGGTGGAACGGATGACATCATTGATCGTGATGAAATTTGATGATGAGGAAGAGGGTTTGGGGGATTTTGTGTTTTATAACAGTTAGACATTTTAAATCAATAGTTCATAATGAAAAATGGTTTGTTAATTAAATCCTGTCAATAATGAATTGATTAGCTGGTTTCTTTTTTAGATTTGTTAAATGCCGGATATTCACGATAAAGCGACACGAAGCTATAATATGAGTAGGGTTAGAAGTAAGGATACAAAGCCCGAACTAATGGTCCGAAAGTTTTTGTTTTCCAATGGATTACGCTTTAGATTGCATGACGTGAAATTACCCGGTAAGCCAGATATTATTCTACCAAAGTATAAAACGGTCATTTTCGTAAATGGCTGTTTTTGGCACGGACACGAAGGATGTAAACTTGCAGTTTTACCTCAAACGAGAACCGAATTTTGGAAAGATAAGATAGAGGGGAATAAAAAAAGAGATCTCGAAAACATCGAGCAATTGAAAAACAAGGAATGGAATGTGCTTACAATATTCGGTTGTGAACTTAAAAAGAACACAAGAGACAATACGTTGGTACAAATCTTAAAAACCATTCAAAATCACAAAACAGAATCGTTTTTGAAATGAAATCAGCAACATCAAAGAAAGAAAACAATACGTTAAAAGCAGTAGATTTCTTCTGTTCCGGAGGAGGAATGAGTTACGGAATGCAGGATGCAGGTATTCAAATTCTGGCAGGAATCGATTTTGATAAGAGTTGTAAAGAAACGTATGAAGCTAACATAAAAGGAGCTGAATTCATTCACGCCGATGTTTTTGAGTTAAAAGAACAAGAGCTTGAAAAAAAGCTAAAATTGAACAGAAATGATGATAACCTTATTTTGATCGGATGTAGTCCATGTCAATTTTGGAGCAGAATTAACACAAATAAAACAAAGTCGGAAAAATCAAAAAATTTATTGATTGAATTTGCTCGTTTTGTAGAGTATTTTCGGCCTGGTTATGTCGTAGTAGAAAATGTTCCCGGAGTTCTTAGAAGAAAAGAGGAAAGCGGATTGAATCAGTTCATTGACTGGTTAAAGGAAAACGGATATGAAAACCCTCATTTTGAAGTACACAATGTTAATAATTTTGGTGTTCCGCAAAACAGGAAACGTTTTACTTTAATTGCAAGCCGTGTCACAGAAGAAGAAATAAAACCGATAGAGACAATCGGAAAAAAATTGGTAGTAGAAGATGTTTTGGGGGTTGAGAACGGATTTCCGAAAATTGGACCAGGTCATAAGGATGAGACCGGTTTTCTTCATACAACGACTAATTTAACCGATATCAATAAGGAACGTTTGAAATTGGTGAAAAAGAATGGAGGCAATAGAATGGGCTTTGCAAATAACCCGGATCTACAATTGAAATGTTTTGTTGGAAAAGAAAATGTATTTATAGATACTTTTGGTAGGTTGTGGTGGAACAAACCCTCTCCTACGATTACCACCAAATTTTGTAGTATTTCCAATGGAAGATATGCTCACCCGGAAGAAGATCGAGGATTGTCCATCAGAGAAGGTGCGGTATTGCAGTCTTTCCCAAAAACTTATATATTTAAGGGTACCAGTATTGGCAATATTACCAGAATGATTGGTAATGCAGTGCCGCCAAAATATGCTACTGCCGTTGGTAGAGCAATCATTCAAAACCACAACAATGCAGTTTAGAACCAAAGCCAGAGCCGTTGATTTATTAGGAAAAGGACAAATTGCCGATTTACCTACTGCTATTACTGAATTGTGGAAAAATGGTTATGACGCATATGCGGATAACTTAAAAGCAGATTTATATAAAGAGGGATACAATGGACTTACTAAATCGTACTTCACAATTTCCGACGACGGAAAAGGAATGTCGAGTTCCGATATCTTAGATAAATGGTTGGTTTTGGGAACAGATTCAAAATCAAGAGCCGAATTGGATATTGAGTCCGAAAACACTCTATGGAAGCGTCCACGGATTAAAGCAGGAGAAAAAGGTATAGGCCGATTATCGGTTGCATATTTAGGCAATCCTATGCTTATGCTGACAAAGAAGATAGGGTATCCATTGCAAGCTGTCTATTTTGATTGGAGGCTGTTAGAAAATTATAATCTGTTTTTAGATGACGTTATTATTCCATTGGAATCGGTTGATAATCTAAATACACTAAAAATTGTTTTTTCTGATTTAAAAAAAGAATTTCTATCAAATTTTGATAACGAGACGGATGGCAACAATAATCCTATATGGGAAGGAAAGCAATTAGAGCTTAAATCGGAGATTATTTCGGAAACGGAAAGTTCATTGTTGGATGAACCGATTTTGCAGAACATTTTTTCCTTCTTTGAAGCAAATGATTCACATGGGACTTTTTTTTTAATATTCAATCCTATAAATCAAATTTTAGAATTATCCGAAAAAGAAACTGATGGTCTTGAAGATAAGAAATTTGTCATATCTAGTATGACAGGATTTACAAATCCTTTTAAAAATCTTACGAACATAAACGTTACAACAGCTTTTAATATTTATAAGAAGGATGAGAAGTATAATTTATTAACCTCACAAGGAGTCTTTTTTACTAAAGCTGATTTTGACCTTGCTGATGTATATATTAATGGTGAATTCGATGGAAATGGTAGATTCAAAGGAAAAATTAGAATTTATGATGAAACCATAGATTACAATTATACCAATCCTAGGAAAAAAGACAAACGCTCTTTTTATGGCGCTGTACCAATTGAATTAGGATATAATCAAGGAGAAGAAAAATCCTCTTTACTTACAGAAGCACAATTCAATAGCTTATATACTAAGTTGAGGGAGTATGGTGGTCTTTATATTTTCAGAGATGATTTTAGAGTGCTACCTTATGGGAGAGAAAATTTTGACTTTCTTAATTTTGAACAACGAAGATCAAAAAGAGCAGGCTCATATTATTTCTCATATCGAAGAATGTATGGCTACTTTGACTTAACAAGGGATAGAAATCCAGATTTAAAAGATAAATCAAGTAGAGAAGGATTAATTAATAATGCTCAATACCGTGCTTTTTATACAGATACAACAAACTTTTTTATTACGTTGGCACTTGATTATTTTGCAACCGAAGCAAAGCAATCTTTATTTCTCAATAAGAAAAAGCAAATTAATGAGCAAAATGAAGCTTTAAAGGCTGATAAAGCGAGAGAAAAGGCAGAAAAAATCGCTTTTACGAAATCCTTAAACCAATACCCAAAGAAATTAGAAGAGCATCAGATCAAATACGAACAGTTACTTAATGAACTGCGTGAAAAACTAAGTCAAATTAATGTTGGGTATTCACAAGTAGAAGGAATACTAGACGCACTTCAAAAAATGGATTTAGAATTTAACGATCTCATTCCTAAGGTTCCCAAAAGATACAAGCCTACGGAAACTCAAAGAGAACGTTTATATACGTTTGAAGACCGATTAAATAATTATATTGAAAAGGTAGGCCCTCAAAAAGAAGAATTAACGCAAAAAGCACAAGAAAAGCTCGCAATAAGAGATTTACAGATTGACTTTACAAAAAGATATAATGGTTATATAGGTGCTTTAAGTCAAGTAGTAGACAATCATCGTGAGCAGCTTAATGATAAATTCAATAGACTGTCTGCAAATTATAACGAGAGATCGAGAAAATTAATTGGGTCGTTACAAGAAGGAAAAGATACATTAATCGGAACTATTGTTTCAAAAGAGCAAATAAATCAATTGAATAAAGAGATCGAAAAAAGGTACAATCAATTATCGGAAGAAGCAGAAAAGACCCTATTTCCATTAGTCCAACATATAAATCGCCTCTCCTTTGATATTGATGAAGAGCAAGTTCAAGGAGCATATAAAGTTCAATACGACCAAATGAAATACCAATGGGAACAAACTAGAGATACAGCCCAATTAGGAATTGCCGTGGAAATTATTGATCATGAATTCAATCAATTATATGCAAAAATCAATAATCAACTGGAAGTGCTTAGTAATAACACCTCTGTCAAATCGATAAAAGAATTTAGCTTCCTTGAAAAGAATTTCAAGCAATTAGAGGACAAATATGCCTTATTATCTCCATTATATAGAATTTCAGGGGCACTTGCCAAAGAAATATCTGGTGGTGAAATTTACAAGTACCTCAAGGAATTTTTCGAGAATCAAATTTCAGAATATAATATCGACTTTGACGTGTCAAATCAATTTAAGAATCATATTATTATTATTAAAGAGCCTGTAATTCATACCGTTTTTATTAATATAATTAATAATGCTATTTATTGGATGCGCAATAAAGAACAACGAATAATCAAACTCGATTATTGGGAAGAAACGAAAGAGATTATAATAGCTAATTCTGGAGAAGAATTACCCAAATATAGACTAGAAAGAATTTTTGAACTGTTTTATTCCCAGCGGCCGAATGGAAGAGGTATTGGATTATATCTGTCCAAACAAAGCTTAAATGAAGCGGGATTGGATCTTTACGCAACCAATGATAAAAAATACAATTCTTTAAATGGAGCTTGCTTCGTTATTAACCAACTATCCACTTAAAATGTTTAATCAAAAAGCCTTCGATATATTAAATTCGTCTATTAATTCAGTTGTTTTTATTGATGAAAAAGCCAAAGATTTTTTCACCGGACCTGTTAATTATGACATACTTGAAGAAAAATTGTCTGTCAATTTATTTAATACTTTCAAGGAAAATGGCAAGAGTTTAGCAGTTCATAAATTTGAAGTGTCGAATTTAACAAACCCAAATACTTTGGATTATTTATTCAAAGGCAGAGACCTGATTCTGTTAGATTGGGAACTTGCCGGTGTTGCTGGGCAAGAACACTCTTTAAAATTGCTCAGTAGAGCTGTCAGTACTCCACATATTAATTTTTGTTGTATTTATTCAAGTTCAACCAATTTCAATGAAATACCTCTTTTTTTAGACACTTATTTTTCAGGTATCAGTAAGGATGAATTTGACACAATAAAAAATTCATACAATCATATCGAACCTTTTGAGATACAGAAAATTTGGAATGAAGGAGAGGAAAAGATTGATGTCTTTTTTCAAGAGAATGACATCGATTTAGAAAATCTACCTTTGGAGAAATTAAAAAATAAGTCTAGATACATAATTCTTCGTTACATCTATATATCACTCACTAGTGATAAATATATAATTCCCGAGAATCCAGAGAGAGAATTCGAAGTTTTAACAGCAGGAAATGATTCATTTATCATTAATAACACGTTTGTTCTGGCTTTAAAGAAGGATGTAGATTCTGATTCTGATTATAACAATCTTCTAAAAAGAATATCTGATGCAATAGTTAAAAACAATGGGAGCTTCTTCCAGTTGCTAGGGCTAGAAATGCAATCCGTTTTCAATTCAAATGAACGCTTTATTGATGAAACAATATTAAAATCCTCAACGGAAGCACTCTTTCAATTTCGAAATCATCTAAAAGATGACAAAACATTTGCTACTATAATAAAAAAATTACTAATTGAACAAGCAACCCTGAAATTAAGAACAGCAAAGTTAGAATTATTAAAGCCTGATTTTTTGGATTTTAAGAGTCAAGATTTAGAAAACAAAACACCTACTCACGATGATTTATTTCAGTTAAATGTGTTTTATAATTCTGTGACTGTAAAAGGTTTACACCCTGAGAGCATCCCAAATTTAAATTTTGGTGATGTCTTCATTGATGAGAAAGGAACCTATTATTTATGTGTAACTGCTTTATGCGATTGTTATGATCCTAATAAAATCCAAGGAAATTTTTATTTCGTTATTGGAAAAGAGTTCAAAAATATAGATTTAGCTCTCAAACTTGGTGATACAGCATTTATCAACTTTCTACCTACAAACACTGCTGTTTATTGGGGGAATTTAGAAAGTGCAAAATTTGCTGAAATTGAAAAACAAAAGGAGAATGAAAGTATTGATGCTTATAGAGTTCGCAAATTAACAAATGAAATTGAAGGATATAGACAGTTTTTATATAAACCTTTTTATGTTAAGCCTCAAGTTTTTAATGTAGAAAATAATAAGCTTATAGATGATAAGCTAAGGGTTTGGGATATTTCAAATAAATATAGTGAACAAGAACTCAATCAAAATCTTAATTGTTTTAATTTAACCTATATTACCACACTAAGGAATGATTATACTCAACGAATTGCAAATCATGCTTTTGGTCATCCGGCTAGAGTTGGAGTTGATTTTGTGAAAATAAAATAACTATGAATATTCAACTTGACCATGGAAATTTAATACAAGCAATAAACTTAATTAAAAGTACGCCTGAATTAAAAAAAGGGCGTCATTCATCCACCAATTCTTGTTTTGTCAGAAGCCAATAAATTAAAGGGGGGTGAAGAATTGACATTAGCTAGTTTTGGAAATTCTACTGAAGCACCGTTTAAAATTTTGCGTGATCACGGCTTTGAAATAAAAATGAAAACAATGAACCTAAAAACGGAATATAAATCTTGGGCCAAAAGAACGTTGACTATTCTTGGTGGTACCCAACAACAGTATGTTACTTCTTTAGAACATTTATCCAGAATTGTTGGTTATAACATCTTTGAGACGAATGATTTTTCCAAGATAGACGCACTTTATGGAGATTTACTGAAAGAACAGAAAACCGTCGGGGGCAAGTATTATGAAAAGGAAAGACCCTCTGCTTCTTTAAAAGGTTGGTACTCGGCGGCGGTAAAAACATATTTAGATTTTCTTGAAGGTAGAATTTCGGGTGTGTCCACAAATTCAACAGGTTTTGATGTGAAAGCATTCGATAAAGCGATTAAAACATCGGGTTTGAACTTCGATACTAAACTCATCACCCGTTTCACTTCTTCCCTCCTCACCAAACCCTTCGTCATTCTAACCGGCTTGACCGGTTCCGGGAAAACGAAAATTGCTCAAACCTTTGCAGAGTGGATTTGCCGGGATGAAAGTCAGTATCGTATTGTTCCGGTTGGGGCAGACTGGACGAATCGGGAACCTCTGTTGGGTTATCCGAATGGATTAGATTTGGAAAATTATATACTGCCTGATAACGGAGTTCTTAAATTAATGATCAATGCCTTAGACAATAGGGATTTGCCCCATTTCCTGATTCTGGATGAAATGAATTTAAGTCATGTTGAACGTTATTTCGCCGACTTCTTAAGTATTATGGAGAGCGGTAAAGAGATTTCATTGTATTCAGGAGAAAAAAGAAAATCAGGCGATTTGGACATACCAAATGAAATTGGCTGGCCTGAAAACCTGTTCATTATTGGCACCGTAAATATCGACGAAACAACTTATATGTTTAGTCCCAAGGTTCTTGATAGGGCAAATGTGATTGAGTTCCGTTTGAAAAAAGAAGACCTTGAAACATATTTCAGCCAAACTAGTGGTACTTCTGAAGAGATAAGTGGCAAAGGAGCAGAAATGGCTGAAAGTTTCCTTGAACTATCAAAAGATAAAACAATTCAAAAAAACAATGAGGTTCAAGAGGAATTGATTCTTTTCTTTGAAAAATTGTCGAAAGTTGGTGCTGAATTTGGATACCGTTCGGCCAGGGAAATGATGATTCTTACAGATAAATTAAGGAAAATAGACCCAACTATTTCAACGACAGACTGTATAGATATTGCAGTAATGCAAAAACTCTTACCCAAACTGAATGGCTCCCGTTCCAAGCTCGTTAAAGTGTTGAATGAATTAATGGGGTTATGTGTTGCCGATAATTTTGATCAGTCGAAAATATTAGACGAAACCTATTTGCAGGAAATAAAATATTCCTTGTCAATGGAGAAGTTAAGACGGATGCATAAAGGCGCAATTGAGAACGGATTTGCAAGTTATGCTGAAGCCTGATCCAAGAGAGAACTTGTCAATTCCTCTGGGATCATTACAAACAAAGTTGATTATAACCCCCGAGGGAAACTCGCTTTGTTACGAGCTTCCCGATGCCGAGGCATTGGAGTTCAATGAAAGCCCTTACCAAATTCTGGAGGGAAATTTTTATGAATTCGAATTTGAAGACTCTAAGAAATACACGCTGGTATGCCGCAGTAATGGCAGTATTGTAAATCCTTCAAAAAGACATGGGTACAGAGGCCGGATATGTCCCAATATTTATGTGGGAAAATTGAAACTGGAAGTTCAGGAAATTAGTTCCGGATTAATTAAGGAAACGATTTACCTGGAGGTTCTTGCAACTAAATTCGATACGGAGTTAGATTCCCGTTATCGCGATAACTATCGTATCATGCTGGAGGAGATCACGGAAAAGTGTACTGATATTCTGATGCAGATAAATTCACCGGTACAGCAGAGTTTTACGGTAGATTTTGATCAAAATCCGCAAACAATTTATCAGCGCTTCAGCTTTGTCAATTCTATCATCAACGGTGAAGATTTCGAAAATGCGGTTTTACAGGTAATTAAAAACCCTTCAGTTGCATGGGCCCGTATTTCTGAGCAGATTCCGGTTCAGAAAATAAAACGGGTAAACCGGTCTGTTGTTCGCCAGATGACATCCGGATCCGGCAGAATAGGGATAGAAAACGATTATCTCAATTCTTTTGGCCTGAAAAGTCTGCCGCAGAAAATTGAAACGGATCATAAAACGGAAACAGTAGACACCAATGAAAACCGTTTTATAAAGCATGCTTTGGAAGCGTTTCTTCAATTTGCTAATGATTGTCGTACGGCATTCCAAAAATTCAAGTACGTTAATCAGGCGGTCGAAGCACAGATTTTGATTCAGAAGCTGGATAACTTTTTAAATCAACCATTCTTCAAAGAAATTGGCAAGCCGGATTCGCTGCAATTGAATAGTCCTCTTCTTCAAAGAAGAGCGGGTTATAGGGAAATTTTAAACCGCTGGTTACAGTTTGATCTGGCGGCTAGATTAATTTGGGAAGGCGGTGAAGATGTGTATGAAGGCGGAAAAAAAGACATAGCCACATTATATGAATATTGGTTGTTTTTTAAACTGCTTGATTTGTTTCAATCCTATTTCAGGATAAAAGAAGAAGACCTTTCTAAACTTATTGTTCCAAAAGAAGAAAAGTTGAAACTAGAAATAAAACAAGGGAAGAAAGCCGTTCTTTCCGGCGTTTACGATACTGGTGGGAGAAAATTAAACATTCAATTTAACTATAATCGTTCTTTTGAAGCGGTAGATGTATATCCTAAATCCGGAAGCTGGACGACGACATTACGTCCTGATTACACCCTTTCTTTCTGGCCATTGGGAATAGATGATAAGGAGGCCGAAAAGCAGGAGCTGATTGTTCATATTCATTTTGACGCGAAATATAAAGTGTCTAATCTTTTTAACGATAACAGAAAAAGTGGAGATGAGCTGGAAACACAGCTGGATGAAGAGAAAAAGGAAAACCGTAAGGGAATTTATAAAAATGCAGATCTTTTAAAAATGCATGCGTATAAAGACGCTATCCGAAGAACCGGTGGGGCCTACATTCTATATCCCGGAAGTGAAGCAACCAGGAAAAAGGGGTTTCATGAAATCATTCCCGGTTTAGGTGCATTTCCTGTTCGACCGTCAAAAACGGATAATGGGATGGAACATTTAAAGTCATTTATTACTGAAGTTATAGAGCACTTTACAAACAGGACTTCGCAAAGAGAAAAATATGCCTACAGAACTTTTGATGTTCATAAAACAAAACCATCAGATGAAGACGCTTTCAGCGATTTGATGCCTGAAACCTATGGAAGAAACCGGAGCCTTTTCGCAGACGAAACCTACGTTTTGGTTGGATACTATAAATCAGAAGCACATCTTGAGTGGATCATCAAGAATGGGCATTACAATTTCAGGATGAATTCGGAAAGAGGATCATTAATTTTGAATAATGATACCATTAATGCGAGATACCTACTTCTGCATACTAAAAACGATAATTATTCAACTCTTCTTTTTGAGATAAAGGAGAATAATTTTGAAGTTATTACTAAGCAGCATCTGATAGATCTTGATTATCCTGAACCGAGTCAGGATTTGTATGTTATTACGAAAGTAAATCCGGAAATCGATAAAGAATTGAAGGAATTGAATTGGGATTTTAAAAATCTGAAAAACTACAAGAAGGGTTATAATTCAGCATTGCCCTTTACCTGTTCTCTTAAGGAACTACTTGATAATAAATTATAAGAGATTAAGTATTCCACTTCCCCCACCAATCATTGACACATCAATAACTTTAACCCTCGGTATGAACATCCGGATCTACCCCAAACACATTCCCCGATCTTCCCATCAAATTTAAACGAAACACGATTATTCTGCAATCCGGTAAGCTATGTGCGGGTGTTTTATTCTTCAATCAACAATTCCTTCGCTTTAATCAATGCACAGGAACCCATCAATAAATTTGGATTACTTTCCCTGCAACTTTAATTGCTGCGAACATGAAATCAATCCTTTTTGGTTGTAGTGTCCTATTTATCTTGTCTTTCAATTGTTTCGGACAGGAAGGATCTTTTACCTGCAATCATGCAGATCCGAATACCGAATCGCTCAAGCAGATCCAATCACTTTTAGCCCATTCTCAGAAATCTGCGGATTTGAAGATCATTCCAGTGGTATTCCATGTGCTGCACCAAAACGGATCTGAGAATATCAGTGAGGCGCAGATTTTGGATGCATTGGAGACCCTGAATGCGGACTTTCAAAAATTGAATGCGGATACTTCATTTGTAACAGCTCCCTTCGACACAATTATCGGAAAAGTAAACTTCGAATTCCGTCTGGCAACGATTGATCCCAACGGCAATCCTACGAATGGAATAGACCGGATTTTTAGTCCACTGACGACTGTTGGTGACGAAACAGCCATGATCAATGCATGGGACTTTGAAAAATACGTGAATATTTGGGTGGTGAGATTCACACTTCCCGGATTGTCCGGATTTACAAGTAATCCGCTTGTAGGGTTTACTCCTTGTAATCAGGGAATAGTGATACTTCATGATTATTTAGGTTCGATAGGAACCGCATCTGCTTTTGCAAGTCATTTTTTAACGCATGAAATGGGTCATTACTTCGGATTGTACCATACTTGGGGGAATCAGGATCTAAATCAATCGTGTGATTTTTCTGATGGGATTTTTGACACACCTATTACTAAGGGAAATGATCATTGTAATCTTGTGGCGAATTCTTGCGATGATACAAATGATGCAGCAAGTTTCGCCTATTGGGGATTTGATCCACGAGATAACTTTGAAAACTTTATGGAGGTCTCTTTCTGCATGAAAATGTTCACGCCAGGTCAGGTGGAAGTGATTCGATCAGTTGCAGAAAGTCCGCTTTACGGCAGAGATCAGTTGTGGACGACTGCCAATTTAATCGCGACTGGAACTGGTCCCGGTCAGGCACCGGTTTCTTTGGCAGCGCCAGGTTCTGAGTTCTCCATTCTAAGTAATAACAATTATAGTCATCCATTTGTATTCGGAATGATTTGTACGGGCGATAGCATTCAGTTTTCAACGGAAAATGGATTAATTCCTTCCGGAACAACTACTTATTTGTGGTCTTTTCCGGGTGGATCACCTTCAAGTTCTCCTTTGGAGAATCCGATGGTGACCTATTCAAATCCGGGCTACTACGATGTGACATTGACAGCAACAAGTCCACACGGCTCAACAACGGCTACCAGGAATGCAATGATCTATGTTAGCGGAAGCTGGGCGGAATTTACGGGACCAACTGTTCAAAATTTTGATGTCTCAGGAGATTTTTGGCAGAGCCAGAATACCAGTGATGACAGCGGATATTTTCAGCGTATCGGTACAGGCGGAATGCAAAACACCGGATGCTTTTTATTGGGGAATCATTACGATCCTGACACAACAGATGCATGTTATGAGATATCTGAAAATCAAATCAATAGGAGCAAGGACAACTTAATTTCACCAGCTTTTGATCTATTGACAACAAGTACCGTAACCGTTTCGTTTGATTATGCTTTTGGCTGTGCCGCTGTTCCTGATTCTGCAACGGAAGTTCTGAAGGTCTATTATTCAAGGGATTGTGGAGAATCGTGGATTCAGAAAAAAGTATTCCAGGATACTTCATTGGTTACCGCTTTTGCTCCTCAAAACACCAATTTTATCCCATCACAAAATCAATGGAAGCATGCTTCATTTCCATTTACCAGCACAGCAAACGATACCAAGACGCGTTTCAAGTTTGAATTTGTAGCTTCCAATTATTCGAACAATCTCTACATTGACAATTTTGTCATTGATGGTGTTTTGGGAATTTCGGATAATGAATTGTCGGCAATCAATGTCTTTCCAAATCCGTCCAAAAAAGGAGGAACGATTACTATTTCGGGATTGAATGTCTCGGCGTCGAATTTGACGATTACAGATTTACAGGGAAAACAAGTTTATCAAAAAGAATTGGTGGCGACTTCCTCTGAAAGGGAGATCCAATTGGATGCAAATCTGAGATCCGGATGTTATTTGGTGGAAGTCACGCAAAACAATTCCAGGTTCCTTACGCGATTGATTATTGAGTAAATAAATTGCTTTATTCGGAGACTTTTTGCAGTGTTAAAAGCATGTCGTAAATCCCTTACGAGCTTGCTCCCTATCTTTGTATTCAAGTAAGATTCAAAGCACCGATTTGTTTCTGATTCCGGAAGATCAACCGAACCTGCTCACTTAAATTTTAGCAGCTTAACCTAACCACCATTTCCTTCCGGATTAAAATAAAAAACCCCGATGATAAGTCGGGGTTTTTTGTGTTATAAAATTTCGTTGAGCGTAACATTACTGTTGTAGAATGAAACGATTTCGTTTCGGCTTCCATCAAAGTAAAACTTCAAAATGTAGTCCGCCAAATAGTCGCGGTACTGCTCACGTCCAATTTTCGGAAGGTAGATGTAACCTCTTCCCATTGGTTTGTGTTTGATGAATTTTTTACGCTCCAGGATTCGAACGATAGTCGAAACGGTGTTGTAAGCTGGCTTCGGACTTGGGTACAAATCAACGATTTCCTTAACCGTTGCTTTCTCCAATTTCCAAAGGCGTAGCATGACCTTTTCTTCTGCGGGTGTTAGTCTTTCCATGTTATATTAGTTTGTGGTAATGTGTCAAATCTAACAAAAAAAGTTTTCTCCACCAACAATCTTACTTATAATTTTAGTTTATTTTTCACCTCTTTACTTAGACCTTCTTTATCTAAGAAAATGTTAATTGTTTTCAAGCGGAAATAGTGCTCGGAAACATACAAATAACCTTGTGGTAAGTTGTCAGTGCCCCAAGAGTTCTTAACCAAAAAGTAACGTGTTCCGTTTTGATCTTTGAACAAACCGACAATGTGCATTCCATGATCATCCGTTGTTACTTTTCCGTCGTATCCTTCCTGGCGTTTTTCTTGTGTAATTGTCTGCTCTTTCACAGGCTCTAAAAACGCATTGGATGTTTTTGCAGCTCCGGCATCGTTAAATGATTTGCTGTCTTTACCACGAGTTTGAATGGTTGATTCATCTTCAGGGATGATTGCAATTCCCTGGCGGAAATTGAATCCTTTTTCTGAAACGTCAGCACCCCAAGCCAAAGTATATCCATTTTTCAGCGCATTTTCAGCAATAGCGACCATATCTTCCAAAGGAACATTGTAACTGTCACCCCAAGCCCAGTTGTCAGGAATAGCAATTTCACATGGCTCATAAAAAGGATCGTTGCTGAAAGAGGTAATGGAAACATAATCGTTCATTTTCAATCCCAATGAATTGGCATAAGTCATCGGAGTGTATTTTTTTCCTTCAAATGTGAACTCAGTTACATCCGGACCCAAATACGCGTCCAAAAGGGAAGAAAATGCTTTTTTCCACTCTGTTCCGATACCATGACCTTTTTGAACCTCTGCAAGAACAGTTTGCATGAAACTATTCAATACAGCGAATAATTCTTCGTGGTTGTAAGTCGTTTTTCCATTTGTCAATCCGGTATAAACACTTTTAGGAACGATTCCATAACGCTTGATAACGTAAGGAATATCGTGAAATGCACCACCTTCTGAAAAATTGATCTTCCCATCCATGCGGATAAAACGATCTGCTTTTGATTCATATGCTTTACGAACGATGTACATTTCTGATAACTCAGCCGGGTTTTTATGTCCCAAACGGATCAATTCACTTTCAAAGAAAGACAAAGAGGAAAAACTCCAACAAGTTCCGGTCATTCCTTGATTTTCAACCGGATTTGCATCTAGCTGAACAACTTTGGTGAATTGGTATTTACTATCAGGAGCGTTTGTTACTGTTTGGCCGAAGGCAATTTGTGTACTTAGAGCTAAGACTCCAAATAAAAGATGTTTTTTCATTTTTCTAGTTTATGGCTCCTAAAATAGAAATTTAAGCGCAAACAGACTTGTTCTTTAATGTATTAACCTGAGTTCGGCTTTAAATTTAGATTCAGAATTCAATTTTAAATATGATATACAAGGCGATTTTATTAGTGATAGCAAGCTATCATGAATGAAATCAACGAAAGATATCATGGTTAAAATGAATAGCCTATCATAGATTAACACCTGTAAACACTCATCCTTGTCGCAAAAACACCTTGAAATAGCCCGCTATTACTTCACTGTTTTTACTAAAGTATAAGTATTTACAGGCGTTCTGAACAAAATTTAAAATCGAACTCAGGTTATAAGTTGAAACCGCCTGCCTGGAAGCGAGCGGACCAGACCTTTGAATTCCAAACTCAACAAGTCGCTGGAAACTTCACTGACAGTAAGTGAAGACAGATAACCGATGGTATCCAGTGTCAACTCCGGCTTTGTTTTCAGAACGGAAATAATTTTTTCCTCCCGGAGGTTGAGGTCTATAAATAAAGCCCGTTGTTGTCCCCGAACGGGTTCTTCCTTTTCCCAATTCATTCCCCGGATCAAATCCCCGGAATTTCGGATCAGTACGGCTTGATTTTTTTGAATGAGATTCAGGCAACCGGAGGAAAAAGGTCTTGTAACATCACCCGGATAGGCAAAAACATCCCGGTTATAGTCTGCGGCCAGATTCGCGGTGATCAACGAACCGCCTTTTTCACCACTTTCAATAACAATTGTTGCATCTGTCAACCCGGCAACAATCCGATTGCGCATGGGGAAGTGCGCGGGTTCTGCTTTTTGGGAAGGAATAAATTCACTGATAATTCCACCTGTTTCCAACATTCTTTCTGCAATTTTCCGGTGCTCACTCGGATACATTTTTGCCAATCCATGACCCAGAACACCCCATGTCGGAAGATTCTGTTTCAGTGCTTCCAGGTGAGCATGGATGTCAATTCCGTAAGCCATTCCACTAACGATGGTCACCTGATGCCCGTTCAACCCTTCCAGTAATTCATGAGTAAGGGCTTTTCCATAATCTGTTGCATGACGCGTTCCAACGATGGAAACCAATTTAGGAGGGTTCCATTCGATATTTCCTTTGCTATAAAGCAGAAGCGGTGCATCGCTGCATTGTTTCAACCTTCGTGGATAATTCTTTTCCGTAAAAAAAACCGTTTTCCCCCCGATTCGTTCCAGTTCCTGAATTACTTTATCAGCTTCCGTCAAGGCATTTAAACGCAACTTCAATGAAACAAAGTCGGCTGGAATACCAGGGATTTTGGCAAGATTCAGGCGCTTCTCTGAAAAAAATGCTTCCAGATCATTGAAATGAGAGATAATTACTCGTGCTCTTCGACTTCCGATACCACTTAAAAAGGTAAGTGCAATTTGATGATGAATAGTTGTAAAATTCAATTTTTTGGTACTTTGGTCTATTGAATATAAGAAAAATTAGCTTTATGAAGCAAGTACTACTCCTACTTTTTTTGATCCCGATCACACTTTTTTCGCAAGAGATTGTAGGAACGGTTTTGAATGTTGAAACAAGGGAATCAATCCCTTTTGCGCAAGTAAAAATCGTAGGTGGAGCTCAGGTTTTAACCGATGAAAACGGAACATTTTCCCTCAAGTTGGATTCATTTCCTGCGACCTGCATTATTTCGGCATTGGATTATTATTCAGACACCATTAGCATTACTTCTAATAGAATAGAGGTGATTCAACTCAGACCCTTGGGTCCGATTCAGGATTTGGGTCCGGTGGTTGTGGCAGCATCCCGCAGAAAACAATCGGTTCAGGAATTAACCATTTCGCTAGACATCATCAAACCGGAATTAATTGCAAATAAAGGAATCACGGATTTGGAGCAGGCAGTTGATCAGGTTCCCGGGGCTTACGCAATGGACGGGCAAGTCAGCATTCGCGGGGGGAGTGGTTTTACCTATGGAGCCGGAAGCAGGGTGTTGGTCTTATGGAATGAGATCCCGCTTCTTTCAGCTGATGCCGGAGACGCAAAGTGGAACTCGATTCCGATTGAAAATGTGCAACAGATCGAAGTCATCAAAGGAGCATCTTCTGTCCTGTATGGTTCCGGAGCTTTGAATGGAATGATTTCCCTGATCGAGCGCGAACCGACCGAAAAGGCAAGTCTGAATGTACAGGTACAAGGAGGAATTTACGATAATCCGAAACGTTCAACCTTAAAGTGGTGGAGTAAAAACCCTACTTTTTATCAGGGAGATTTGACTTTCGCAAAACAGTTTGGTCGTTTTGGAGTGACCCTTGGAGCCTATGGATATACCAATGACGGTTATCGCCAGGGAGAAACCGAAGACCGCGGGCGATTCAATGGAACGATCAGTTACAGACCAAAGAATATCAAAAACTTCAAAGCCTCAATAGGTTGGAATGCCCAATTGCAAAAGGCTGGAAATTTCATTATCTGGCAAAGTGACACCTTTGCTTATCAACCTTTCGGTGGTGCGGATACAAGTCTTGCGGGTTCCAGTTTGACATACAATCGGGGAGTGCGCGTGTCCATAGATCCTACCGTAAAGTACATGGATAAGTTTGGGAATAAACACCAATTGAAAGGCCGGCTTTATTTTATTGATAACAAGAATTATACGAACCTATCCCAAAGCTCGAAATCAGAAGTTTGGTATGGAGATTATCAATTCCAACGCTCCTGGAACAATAATTCCTGGGTGCTAACTACCGGGGTCACTGCGATTGCAAATGAAGTGAGGTCCTATTTGTTCGGAGACCACAATTCGTTAAATGGAGCGCTGTATTTGCAAGGAGAAAAGAACTGGAAAAAAGTGAACATTGTTGCCGGAGTTCGCGGAGAGTATTTTCAGCAGGATGGAAGACAAGGAGATTCGTATTATTATTTTGGGAAAGACTCGACAACTAAAATTCCAATCAGACCGATTATCCGTGCCGGGATCCATTATGCAGTGGCGAAACACACGCATTTAAGGGCTTCCTTCGGACAAGGAGTCCGTTATCCAAGCGTAGCGGAAAGATATACCACGACCTCCGTTGGTGGCTTACTTATTTTTGCGAATCCGAACCTGAAGCCGGAGACCGGATGGGCTGCGGAAATCGGATTAAAACAAGGTGTGAAGATTGGAAAATGGAGAGGATTTGTAGATGTTGCAGGATTCATTAATCACTACGACAATATGATGGAATTCACTTTTGGCTTCTATAAACCGGATTCCATTCCGTTCAGTCTGAATCCGAATGCACCGGGTTACTACAAAAACTGGTTTGGGTTTAGAGCACAAAACGCAGAATCAGCAGAAATTACAGGTGCAGAAATCTCCATATCCGGGGAAGGTAAAATCGGACCAATCTCTGTTTTGGCTTTATTGGGTTATACCTACATGAATCCGATTTCAAAAAACCAGGATTCCGTTTACCGCTCAAGTTTTTCGGATACCTCAAGCAACATATTGAAATACCGATTCAATCATTTGGCGAAAGCGGATATCCAGTTGGAATATAAGGGAATCAGTATTGGTGGTTCGATGCGATTGAACAGCTACATGAAAAATATCGATGCCATTTTTGAAAATGGATTTTTGGGTCAACAAATCCTTCCGGGATTGAAGGATTACAGAGCGGAACATAAGGGTGTGACGATTGTTTTCGATGCAAGAATCGGGTATACCTACAAGGAAAAATACAAGGTAGCTTTTATAGTCAACAACATTGCCAATGCGGAATACATGACCAGACCGGGAGATGTTCAGGCACCGCGGACTTTTATGCTGCAGTTGAGTTATAAGATGTAATAATCGTACAGACTCAAGTTCAAGTACGGAAAATCGCAACAGCTGTCACCTTCGGTTTTCATTTCTTTGTCGAAAGCATAAGTTATGAAATACCTGAATTTACTACTACTTTTTTGTGCAAGTATTATCTTCTGTTCCTGCACCATTACGAAGCGCCATTTTGGAAATGGGTATCATGTGGAATGGAACCGGAAAATGAAAGGAAGTGATTCGCAGAAAGAGCTACCAAAACTCCAACCGGGAGAAAATGATGTGGTCTCTGAAAATAAAGGAAATACAGATTCCTTGGTTTTGAGTGAAGTGATTGAAACCCAAAATGAGTCTCCAATAGATGATCTTGAGGGTCAACAGATATCTGAAAAGACGGTTCAGACAGTGACAATACACGAATCAACCGAAATTCAAAGAATTGAAAAGTCATTTAAATCGGATCAGAAGAAACCGGAAAATGAAGAGGTGTCTAAAAGGAGAATGCATCCGCTGATGTGGGGGATTTGGGGAATGTGGAGTATTGCAATTGCTTGTATGTTCTTCGTAACGTTCTATGCGGAGTTCTTGATAGGAGTTGGAATAGGGTTCTTTATCGCGATGATTTTTGCCATCATTGTCATCCGTGGTTTGCGCAAACATCGGGAAAAATATCGCTTTAAAGGATTGAGTTATGGTTTTGCAATACCGGCTATTGTTTTTGGCGGAATTGCAATTTTGGGGTTGGTAATTTTTCTTTTAGGTGGGGTTGCCGTCGGTCCGGGAGGGTAAGTTATCAATCTTGTTTGAAAAACTGCAGGATCACTTTCGCCTTCGCTTTCCCCACAACAGAAGCCAAACTTTCTTCGTTTTGTTCTTTTACCCGCTTCACGGATTTGAAAGTCCTGATCAGATCCTGAACGGTTTTTTCGCCGATTCCGGGAATGCTTTCCAACTCATTGTTCAAAGCACTTTTACTTCTGCGGTTCCGGTGATGGGTAATTCCAAAACGGTGGGCCTCATTGCGCAAATGCTGGATCACTTTTAAGGTTTCTGAGCGTTTATCAAGATACAAAGGCAAACTGTCTCCCGGATAAAACAATTCTTCCAGGCGCTTTGCAATGCCAATGATGGCGATTTTTCCGCGCAGGTTCAGTTTTTCCAAAGCTTCCAAAGCTGCTCCCAATTGTCCTTTTCCACCATCAATGATGATCAGTTGCGGCAACGGCTGCTCTTCTTCCAGAAGCCTTCTATAGCGTCTGTAAACAGCCTCGCGCATGGTTGCAAAATCGTCTGGACCTTCTACCGTTTGAACGTTGAAATGTCGGTAATCTTTCTTGCTCGGTTTGGCATCCTTGAAAACAACGCAGGCGGAAACGGGGTTTGTTCCCTGGATATTGGAATTGTCGAAACATTCGATATGCACAGGGAGTTCCTTCAGGCGCAAATCGGTTTTCATGGTTTCCAAAATGCGATTGGTATGTTTTTCAGGATCCTTGATTTTTTCCTGTTTGATCTTCTCCAAGCGATAGAATTTCGCATTGCGGAGCGACAAATCGATCAGTGCTTTTTTATCCCCGCGTTGTGGAGCGAAGAATCGGACTCCTTCCATTTCCCAATCCACATCGGTTTCGACCAGGATCTCTTTTGCTTCACTTTGAAAACGTTCGCGCAATTCAGGAAGCACAAAGGTGATGATATCCGCTTGTGTTTCGTCTAGTTTCCGCTTTACTTCAACCGTGATTCCATGAACAATGGCACCGTGATTGATGACCAGGTAATTAACGAAAACGAGATCGTTGTCTTCCACCATACTCACCACATCGACCTGATGAATGGTTGGGGAAACCACCGTTGACTTGGCTTTGTATTTTTCAAGCAACTCAATGCGGGTCTTGATATCATGGGCTTCTTCGAAACGGAAATCAGTGGAAGCCTGAAGCATCAATTGTTTCAGATTCAGAATAACGTTGTAAATATTTCCTTTTAGAATTCCTTCGATTTGTTCGATCATTCCATTGTATTCCTCCGCTTTCTGTTTTCCTTCGCAAGGACCCTTACATTTTCCGATGTGATATTCCAGGCACACTTTGTAGGCACCTTTCTCGATTTTATTTGCAGCCAGATCGAGCGCGCAAGTCCGGAGGGGAAATAAATCCCGAATCAGATCCAACAAGGCATGCATGATCCTTCCACTTGGGTAAGGACCATAATAACGGGAACCATCCTTCACCAATATCCGTGTGGAAAAAACGCGTGGAAAAGGTTCTTTTTTCACACAGATCCACGGATAGGTCTTATCGTCCTTGAGCTGGATATTGTACTTGGGCAGGTATTTCTTGATCAGGTTGTTTTCCAATAAAAGCGCATCCATTTCAGAATCCACCACGATGTATTGGATGTCAACAATCTTCTTTACAAGAATATAAGTCTTGGTGTGCTCATGGTTTTTATTGAAATAGGAGGAAACCCTTTTTTTGAGATTTTTGGCCTTTCCAACATAAAGGATCGTTCCATTTTTATCGAAGTATTGATAAACACCCGGTTTTTCAGGCAATGTTTTCAGCTTTAATCCGATATCCATTTTTTTGTCCTCCACTATGTAAAGTTAAACAGAACTATTAAAATCAATCATATACTTGTGAGTATAAATGATTGGTTGAAGCCTAAAGTTTTGGGAATTAATCTATTTTTGCATAAATGTCAATACAATGAGAAGAGTTATTGTTTTTTCTTTACTGCTAGTCGGAGGTGCTAGTGTTTTGATGAATTGTAAAGGATCCAAAGAATTAGGTTCGGGAATCAATCTTTTTCCGGTGGAACAGGATCGTCAATTAGGTGCTCAGGTAGCTGCTGAAATTGATGGAAACCCAAAGGAATATCCACTGTTGGATTCTGCTTCCCACAAGGAAATCTATCAATACCTTTACAAGGTCCGAAACAATATCTTGAATTCCGGTCAGGTGAAACACAAAGCAGATTTTGCATGGAGATTGCGCATCATTCAGGATGACAGTACATTGAATGCATTTTGTACACCGGGCGGCTATATCTATGTATATACCGGCATTTTGAAATACCTGGATAACGAAGCTCAATTGGCAGGAGTATTGGGACATGAAATTGCTCATGCGGATTTCCGTCATTCCACGCGTCAAATGACACAGATGTACGGGGTTCAAACACTACTTGCCATCGTAGCTGGAAATTACCAGCAATTGTCCCAAATCACTTCCGGATTGATCGGATTGAAATTTTCGCGCAGCCACGAATCGGAAGCTGATAAAGGTTCGGTAACTTATCTTTGTCCTACGGTTTATGCAGCAGACGGCGGAGCAGGATTCTTTGAAAAGATCAATGCTGCCGGAGGATCACGGACACCGGAATTCCTAAGTACGCATCCGAATCCGGAGAATCGAATAGAGAACTTTAAAAATTACAGAATAGAAATGGCCTGCCAGGGAGTAAATGATTTTGCTTCGGAATATAAGAAGGTCATGGCTAAATTACCTAAATAGATTTATGCAATTATTTCTCGGAGACGGAAGCTATATTTTAACAAATGAGGGAATAGATTGTTCTATTCCTCTGGAAGGAACAGAACAGAACGTACGTGCTTGGTATGTTTCACCTCCGGTTATTGAACCTGTTCGCGAAAATGGCTGGGTGGGTGCCGTTGCTGAAGGTGGAAGTGTTAACTTCCGCTCGATTCATTTCAACCCGCATGGTCATGGAACACATACGGAATGTCTGGGTCATATCACTTCCGAAGTCCATTCGGTAAATGGAATATTGGATGAATTGCTTTATTCTTCTGTATTGATTACTGTTGCTCCGGAAATCCGTTTGCAAGCAGACGGTTCGGTTGACAGGGTGGTGACCGCAGCAACAATCTCCGGACAACTGGAAGGTTTCAAGGCGGAATCGCTGATTATCCGGACACTTCCGAATGAGCAGGGCAAAATGCATTTGAATTATTCGGATACTAACCCGGCATATTGTGATGTGGATATTTTACCTATCTTGGATAAGTTGGGAGTGAATCATTTATTGATTGACACGCCTTCGGTTGACCGGGAAAAAGATGGCGGTGAATTGGCTTTTCATCATGGTTTTTGGGGCGTTCCCAATAATCAGAGATTCGATAGAACAATTACGGAAATGGTGTATATTCCGGATGAGGTCTTGGATGGAGAATACATGTTGAATCTTCAAACGGCGCCTTTTGTAAATGATGCAACACCGAGCAGACCAGTTTTGTTTCCACTTCATCGAAATGCGGAGGACTAAAAAGATTATATTTGCTAAAAATTAAAAGTGGCGCTATTTTTGGGTGTCTCAAAATTGAAAATTATTTAAACATGAAACGAATTTTTGCTTTTGCAGTTTTAACTCTTCTTGTTGTAAGTTGTGCTCAAAAAATTCCTTACACAGAACAAGTAAAACAGGATTTTGATTTATCACCGGAGAACATGACGAAGGTTCAGTTTTATACCTCTTCGAATATTATTTTGGAGAAGAATCAATCTTCAGGTAATCAAGGAACAGGAAGTTCCGGAGAATTGGTGGTTAATTCATCGAAAACCCAAAATCGGATAATCATTCCTACGAATACAAGAGGAGTTTTTGAGAAAATCGGACCAAACAATGAAGTAATTGTTCGCTTTGAAGTGGGTTCCGGTAAAGTGATCAAGTTTGCAACCCGCGCAACACAAACAAGCGGAAAATACTACTTGGTTGCAGATTGGAAAAACAACGGTGGAACAATGGAATATGGAAACGAAACCTATACGATTTCATCAGGTGGAAGTAGTGCATTTTTGCAAGTTCGCATCAAAAAACTTCAAAAAACAAAACGGAAGGATCGTGTTGTTAAAGGAATGAAAGTTTAACAGCAATAGAATAGATAAGAATTTGGAAACGGGAACACAATTTGTGTTCCCGTTTCTTTTTAACTTTGTACCGATGAATTTTTTAGCTGAAAATTACGCTGTCTGGAAAGCGCTGCATATCATTTTTGTAGTGAGTTGGTTTGCCGGCTTGTTCTATATGGTGAGACTCTTCGTTTATCACACGGAATCCAATTCGAGACCGGAAGATGAAAAACGCATTCTGCAGGAACAATTCAATGTGATGCAAAACCGATTGTGGTACATTATCACAACTCCGGCCATGATCCTGACAGTTGTTTTTGGAACATTGATGCTCATTGCGAATACAGGGTTGTTAAAAATGCCCTGGATGCATATCAAACTCACGTTCGTAGCGATTCTTTTGGTGTATCATTTTATTTGTCAGGGGATTATGAACCGACTAAAAAATGGTTCGTCGAAATGGACTTCGGGTCATTTGCGACTTTGGAATGAAGTTGCAACTCTTTTGCTGGTTGCCATCGTTTTCCTCGTAATCATGAAATCCAGTTTGGGATGGATTGGTGGAGTGATCGGATTTTTTGGAGTTGGAATTGCCCTGATGTTGGGGATAAGGCTCTATAAAAAGTTGCGAAAAAACTGAATTATCCTCAAGCATATTTCCCATTCAGGATGGGATCGGGAATACGCCAAAAATGAATAACTTTACAAAAAGACTTTAAAATGACTTACGAAAATATCCTCGTGTCCCAAAGCGGACATACCCAAACAATTACAATCAATCGTCCCAACCAGTTAAATGCATTGAACAAACAAACCATTTCCGAATTGAACCATGCGCTGAATGCAGCAAATGAGGATCTTGGAACTGGTGTTGTGATTCTTACCGGATCAGGTGAAAAGGCATTTGTTGCAGGAGCTGATATCAAGGAGTTTGCAGATTTTTCAGTTGAAAAAGGTCGTGAGTTGGCCGCTCAGGGACAACAATTGTTGTTCTCTTTTATTGAGAATATGACCACTCCTGTAATTGCTGCAGTGAATGGATTTGCCTTAGGTGGTGGATTGGAATTGGCAATGGCTTCGCATATTCGCATCGCTTCGTCAAATGCAAAAATGGGTCTTCCTGAAGTTTCATTGGGAGTCATTCCGGGCTACGGAGGAACACAGCGCTTGACCCAATTGGTTGGTCGTGGCAAGGCAAACGAGATGATTTTCACAGCAGGAATGATTTCTGCCGATGAAGCAAAAGCTTGGGGTTTGGTAAATCATGTATGCTCACCTGAAGAGTTGTTGGATCTGGCAAACGAACTAGCTACCAAAATTTTGAAGAATTCCGGAACGGCTATTGCATCGGCTATTCGCGCAGTAAATGCTTTGTACTCAGAAGGTGGACAAAAAGGATTTGATGCCGAAGTGGAAGAATTCGGCAAGTGTTTCGGAACGGCTGATTTCAAAGAAGGAACAGGTGCGTTTATTGAAAAAAGAAAACCAAACTTCCGAGGATAATTGAATCCGCTTAAAAAATTATTAGGGCAAACAGCTGTTTATGGGTTGTCAAGTATTCTTGGCAGAACTCTGAATTACTTATTGGTTCCTTTTTACGTCAGTATTTTCCGCGAGGATCCTGATGTATATGGCGTTGTTTCTCAATTGTATGCCTTTGTAGCTTTCTTAATGGTTTTACTCACTTTTGGAATGGAAACATCTTATTTCCGTTTCATCCAGGATAGTGAAAATAAGGATCAGGTTTTTCGGAATAGTTTTTTGACGGTCATCTTTTTAAACCTACTCTTTTTTGTTGGAATCTGCTTTTTCGATCACGGAATCGCAGACGCATTGTTGTTTCATGAGAATCCGGAATACATTGTAATGATGTGTGCAATCGTAGTGATTGATGCTACATCCAGTTTACCGTTAGCCAAACTAAGGGCGGAAGAGAATGCCAAGAAATTTGCACTCATCCAGTTTTCATCAATAGGTGTCAATATTTTATTGAATCTTGTGTTATTGAGTTTCTTCTTTGATAAAGAAAATCCAAGTTCGGGAGTAATCTACATTTTGGTGGCAAATCTGCTATCAAGTTTGGTCAAGCCCATAATGCTTTACAAGGACTTTACGAGAATAAGCTTCAAATTTGACACCGCGTTATTTAAAAAAATGGTTGTTTATGCAATACCGATTGTAATTGCAGGATTTGCGGGAATCATCAATGAAACGATTGACAGAATTATGTTAAAGCAGATGCTTTACGATCCCGCCAACGGTTTTACAGCTAAAATGGCAGATGCCCAGATTGGTATTTATAGCGCGTGTTACAAATTGGCCATGTTAGTTACCATTTTATTGCAAGCATATCGCTATGCAGCCGAACCCTTTTTCTTCAACCAGATGAAGAACCAGGACCGCAATAAACTGTATGTCAAATTGATGAATTATTTTGTGGCTGCAGTTTGTTTGGTTTTCCTACTCGTTTCACTGAATTTGGATATTTTCCAATACTTCATCACCAGCAAAGTGTTTAGGGCAGGATTGGATGTTGTGCCAATCTTGTTGTTGGCTAATGTCTTTTTGGGGATCTATTTTAACCAAAGTATTTGGTATAAACTGACCAATCAAACCAAATACGGGGCGTATATTTCCATCATGGGAGCAATTCTTACGATTGCGATCAATTACCTGTTTATTCCCAAATATGGCTTTCGTGCAAGCGCTTGGGCTACGCTCATCGTTTATGCTTTTCAAATGGTGGTTTCCTATATCTGGGGGCAAAAACACTTTCCGATCAAATACAACCTGCGCAAATTTTTCCTTTACTTGGGAATGAGTATTCTCATCTACTTTGTTTCGGTTAAAATTCCGTATGGAGATCATTCCTTGATCAAATTCGTGTTGAATAACCTGCTCATCATCGGATTCATTTACATTGTGATGTCTGTGGAAGGAGTGAAACTTTCTTCACTTCGCAGAAAATAAAAAACCCCAACTCTTTCGAACCGGGGTCTTCAACTAATGAGTGTTTTCTTACTTGATTACCTTATAAGTTTTAGACGAATTTTCTCCTGAAAGGATCAACAAATAGGTTCCGTTAGAAACAGATTCCAATTGGTTTAATTCGATCAATCCTGAATTGATGTGACTCATCTCTGAAATAAGTCGTCCATTCAGGTCAACCAGTTTCACAGATTGGATTACGCCATCGGTGTTATCGACAGAGATGCTGTTGTTAAATGGATTCGGATAGATGGTGACATGATCCAACAGATCTTGTTCATCCAAACCAAGAGTGGAAGTCCAAACAGAAGAGCCGTCGAAGTAAATCACACTTTCAATTTTGAAGAAGTCATTGATGGATTTGTTCGGACAGTAAACCGAGATTGTAAGGGAATAATAACCCGGATTTCCAATCAAGGCAAGTGTATCGCTGATGTAAACCGTATCCGTTGGTGAGTAAACCGCCCAGGTAACATACAAACTTTGATTGCTTGAGCTGTAAACCGCTTGATACAATGAAGCGGAATCAATGGTATTGTAATCGATGATACAATTCGTAACTAAATCCGTATACAAGGTATCGTTGATTGTTCCATTCGGATAGGGATTGTTGTTGTAAGTTGACGAAGAATCAGCAATTACAAAACTAACCATCGTACTGTCAAAATAAAGAGTGGTCCAAGTGAGCACAGAATAGATTCCGGGACAAAGATTACTAATGGAATTGGTCGTCGCACCCGTGCTCCATTCGATGAAATAAACGCCAGAACTACCGGTAGGAGCTACTGAAGCTGAACCACTACAATTATTTGTTAAATCATCCGTAGTTGTCAAATTAACAGAAAGTGGGGCAAGGGTTGAAGAAGTGTCCGTTACAGTTCCTGTTGCAGTAATTGCACAGCCATTTGAATCCGTACATGTTACCGTATAATTTCCGGCACAAAGATTCAGATTGGTTTGTACAGTTGTAGCGATGTTCCAAACGTAAGTGTATGGAGCTGTTCCGTTAAATGGAGTAAATGAAATTGATCCGTCACAAATTGCAGGACCTGAAGCCGGAGTGGAAGTAATATAACCTGAGAAATTAGCACAAGGGTCATTCACCGTCGTATTGGCAGTAGTCGTGCAGCCGTTCATATCTGTACAAATAACGCTGTAAGTTCCGGCACAAATATTCGTTTGGTTCTGCACCGTTGCACCAGCTCCGTTTGACCAGTTGTAGGTATATGGAGCACTTCCTCCCGTTACCGTCATTTGAACAGTTCCGTCGCAATTTCCCGGAGTACAATCTGTAGTAGAAAGATTAACCGTTAGATTTGAACACGGATTCGTAATGGTAAAGCTAAAGCTGACACTATTTTGGTTTGCATCTTGAATAAAGACAGAATATGAACCGGCACATAATCCACTAATAGAACTGCTTGTGGCACCATTACTCCACGTAAAGGAATAACCGCCTGCTCCACCGCTAGGAGCTGCTGAAGCTGTTCCGGAACAAGTCATAGTACTATCATTCGTATAGGTAACATTCGGAATGATTTGTGCCATAATTAGGTTAGAACTTGTTAATGCAAAAAGCAGAAAGACAAGTGAGTAAAGGTGTTTCATAAGTTTAATTTTGCTTCAAAACTAAATGATTACAGGTAAACCTGCAACTCTTTTTCATTTATTACGTACATTAAGGTGTGAATTTCATAACTTTGTGACATGTTGACAGTTGAACAGCTTATCGGGGATTTATTATTGCAGCACAATTGTGTGATCGTTCCGTCTTTTGGTGGATTCGTAGCGCAACGCACGTCTGCGAAAATTGATTCTGTGAAAGGAGTCATCATTCCACCAAAGAAATCAGTGCTGTTCAATAAGCAATTGATTAACAACGATGGGCTATTGGTAGCAGCTCTTTCACAAGCGAATTCGATTCCATATACTGCAGCTGCAGAAGAAGTTCAGGCACATATCAATGAATGGGAAGCCAAACTTCAAATGGGAGGTAGAATTACCATTGATCGTGTTGGAAACCTGTTTTATGATCAGGAGCGAAACCTCTGTTTTGAACAAGACCGTTTCTACAATCTATTGCTTGAATCATTTGGGTTAAGTTCTGTTCATTTCGTTTCAGTTGCTGACGCAGAAGCCAAAGCATCCCATGAAACACTATTGCATGTGGTGAAGGCAGTTGAAATGGAACAAAAACAATTGCTCCCGCATTCGGAACCATCCTTTGTATTGAATGAAGAGCCAATTGTTCCTGTTTTGGAAGTGGTTCATGAAGAACACATTCAACAAACAGCTTTCCCACTTAAGAAAAAAGCCACTGCCTGGAGATATGTGGCTGCGGCTTGCCTATTGCCCATTGCATTTTATTCTTTTTGGATTCCCGTGAAAACGGACGTGTTGGAATCGGGTGTTGTTTCATTGTCTGATTTTAACCCATTCCATTCAACGAAGCCGGGAACTTATGCCGCTCCAGAAACAAGCTATAGTTTTCCAAAACGGGAAAGTAAGAAGCAATTGGATAATCTGCCAAGTAATGTGAAGACCTTTTCATATGAAATGGATGAGGACACTTATGTTCCCGTTTCTTTGAATAAGAAGAAGGAAATTGTTCAGGAAGTTGTGTCTGAAACCAGTCAGCCGGAGATTGTGGAAACGCCAAAGAAAGTGGTAGAACAACCAAAAGCCAATCCGGTAATTCCAACTCCGTCAACCTCAAAAGGTGGACAAATAATCGTTGGAAGTTATTCGGATAAAAAGAACGCTGAAGATCTGATCAAGTTATTGGAATCCAACGGAATGACGGGTCAAATCATGGAGCAGGCCGGTAAAATTCGGGTTACTGCCGGTAATGCATCGCAATTTTCTCAATTGGAGCCGAAACTGAAGGCATTGGGTATTTCTCCCTGGGTCCTGAAATGATTAAGATCATATTTTAATTCCGAATTAAGTCCGTAACTTGGTGTAGTAACTATTGTTTGATACACCAATGAAAATACTTGTTCCAATTTTGCTTTTTTTGATGGTTGGCTGTGGCTCAAAAACGGAGACCATTCGTCCGAAAACCCAAAACATTTCATCCTCAGTTTATGCATCCGGAACGATTAAAAGTAAGAGCCAATATCAGGCAGTACCGCTTGTTGCAGGAATAATTCAAGAAATTTTTGTGGATGATGGTGACCTGGTTAAAAAAGGTCAACTTCTGTTCAAGATTGACAATAAAGCACAACTCATCAATGAAGAGAATGCGGCACTTTCCGCGTCGTATTATGATTTGGGTTCGAATCAGGATAAATTGGAAGATGCCCGGAATTCCATCCAATTGGCCCGTGAAAAACTAAAGACAGATTCCTTGTTATATGTGCGGCAGTTAAATCTCTTCAATCAGAATGTGATTTCAAAAGTGGAGTTGGAGCAAAAGGAATTGGCCTACCAAAGTTCTCAAAATGCACTTTCCAACTCACTTATCAGATACAGCGATCTGAAACGTCAAATCAATTTCAGTGCGAAACAGGCTAAGAACAATTTGGCTTTGTCTTCCAAATCCGCTTCCGACTTTGAGATCAGAAGTGACATAGACGGAAGGGTTTACAGTGTCCTGATTGAAAAAGGAGATTTGGTTGGTCCCCAGGTTCCCCTGGCTGTTTTAGGTTCGGCAGACAATTTTATCCTGGAAATGCAAGTGGATGAATACGATATCGCAAAAGTGAACTTAAACCAGCGTGTTTTGATTACAATGGATAGTTACAAAGGGCAGGTTTTTGAAGCGAAAGTGACCAAGATTAATCCCTTGATGAATGAACGCTCCAAGACATTTATTGTGGAGGCGACATTTACAAAAGCGCCCCAACGCGTATTCCCGAACACTTCTTTTGAGGCTAACATTGTTTTGGAGTCAAAGAAAAAAGTGCTTACAATCCCAAGAACTTACCTGTTGAAAGGAGATTCTGTGCTTTTGGAAAATGGTAAGAAAGTAAAGGTGACCGTTGGTTTGCGTGATTTCGAGTTGGTAGAAATTCTTTCAGGCATCAAACCGGAAGATGAAATAATGCTGGAAACAGAATGAAATTCGGATTGATCATCAGTATTTCGAAAGCCTTATTATTGGCTCGGTGGAAGCAAACACTCATTGCTGCAATTGGTGTTACTTTCAGTATTACCATGTTCATTACGCTATTGAGTTTTATGACCGGACTGAACATCATGTTGGATGGACTGATTCTCAACCGGACGCCGCATGTTCATATTTACAAGGAGGTTCTTCCGTCTAAAAAGCAGCCGATTGATTATGAATCAACAGGGCATAATTTCATCAGTTCCGTAAAACCGAAAAATGATCTGTTGGATCTCCGGAACAGTTCTGCTATAATGAAATCACTGAGAAATGATTCACGTGTTTTGGGAGTGAGTCCGAAAGTGAGCGTTCAGGTTTTTTACAATGTCGGAGCGGTAGATTTGAATGGGGTATTGAATGGAATCGACGTTGCAGAAGAAAACCGGTTGTTTACATTTTCCGAATACGTGGTTGAGGGAGATTATCAGGATCTCAAATACGTTCCCAATAGCATCATTCTGGGAAAAGGGGCTGCGGAGAAAATTCTGGCAAACATCGGTGACAATATCCAAATCACAACTTCCAAGGGAGAGCGTGTTCAATTGAAAGTCGTCGGTTATTTTCAATCCGGGTTGCAGGATATTGATAAGGTACAGAGTTACGTTTCGCTGGCAACCGCTCAAAAATTACTTGGTGAAAGCAATAGCTACATCACAGACATCCAGGTGAAATTGAAAGACATGAATCAGGCTCCTGCAATTGCTAAGGAGTACGAACAGATCTATGAAGTTGAAGCCGTTGATATTCAAACCGCCAATTCGCAATTTGAAACCGGAACGGCTATCAGAACGCTGATTTCTTATGCTGTTGGGATTACCTTGCTGATTGTTGCAGGTTTCGGGATTTACAACATTCTGAATATGATGATTTACGAGAAAATGGATACCATCGCAATCTTAAAAGCGACCGGATTTTCCGGGAAGGATGTCAAACGTGTTTTTATAACCATTGCCTTAACAATTGGGGTTTTCGGGGGATTATTCGGACTCTTTTTTGGTTTTTTGATATCCTCCGGAATCGATCAGATTCCGTTTAAAACAGAAGCTCTTCCAACGATTAAAACCTATCCGATCAATTATGACCCACGATATTATCTCATAGGGGGAATTTTTTCAATAATCACGACCTATTTTGCCGGATATTTTCCCTCACGGAAAGCAAGTAAAGTGGATCCGGTTGTAATCATTAGAGGAAAGTAAGATGGGTACACAAGTTCTGCAAGCCAAAGATATTTCGAAATATTTTCATGATCCCTACGACATTCAGGTATTGAAGAATATCAGTTTTGAAATCCAAAAAGGGGAATTCGCCTCCATTATCGGGAAGTCGGGTTGTGGAAAATCAACGTTGTTGTATATCCTTTCGACTATGGACACAGACTATCAAGGGGATTTGATACTGGATGGTCAATTGATGCGTGGTAAAAAAGAAGCGGATTTGGCGCGTGTCCGAAATGAGAAGATCGGATTTGTTTTCCAATTCCATTATTTGCTCAACGAGTTTTCGGTATTGAAGAACGTGATGTTGCCCGGATTGAAATTGGGTAAATTGAGTGCCGCTGAAGTGGAACAGCATGCTTATGAAAAGCTGAAAATTCTCGGAATTCAGGATGAAGCACTCAAAATGCCGAATCAACTTTCGGGTGGACAAAAGCAACGGGTGGCAATTGCACGGGCTTTAATCAATAATCCGTTGATCTTAATGGGAGATGAGCCAACAGGAAACCTGGACAAAAAAAACACGGAAATTGTGTTCGATATTTTTAAAGAATTGGCAGAAGAGTTCAATCAATCCTTGTTGATCGTTACCCATGATAATGAATTCGCAGAAAGAACCCATCGCATCATTGAGATGGAGGACGGGGCGATTATTCGTATGTAAGAAGAATTGAAAAGTTGGCTGAGCGGAGTCGAAGCCATCTTTTCATTTATTATGCTGTTGCTTGCAAACGTTTCTTCCAGAAAATGTGCGAAGCAGCTAAAATTCCCAAGAAGATAATTGGAGCGGCAATCTTGGAAACGGGGTCACCAATTGATGCGTGAAGAATACTTGCCGAAATGAGCGTAATTCCAAATCCGGCATAAGCCCACTCTTTAATAGATCCTTTAAAAAATGGAATCATCAATACCAATGCCCCTATAATTTTCGCTAATCCTAATTCTATTCGGAAAGCGTCATGAAATCCCATTTTGATAAAACCTGCCTGGACTTCCGGGGATGTAAAATACATAGATGCGGATAATAGCATCATGACTGAGAATAAACTAGTTGTCGTCCAATAAATAATGTTGTTCTTTTTCATTTGTTCTTTTTTAGATCTCATCCCACACGTGCGGGACCAGGATTGAATTTTGAGCAAAGCTAGAGGATAATCAGTTTATTTTTTACCTATATTTCCTTTTGGAAACTAGTTTCCATGAAGAAACCCATTGTAGAATCAGTGGGTTAAGGTTGTATTTTTGTATTATGGTAATGAAAAAGAAACTAATTCATGAGCCGGCAGCTTGCGCAGGAAGAATGTTGGCGATCCGGGATACCGTAGAATTACTTTCCGGTAAATGGAAAATCCAGATTATCGGAACCCTGGTATTCGAGAACTCGATGAAGTTTATGGAATTGAAACGGAATATCCCCGGAATTGGAGCGAAAATGCTTTCAAAAGAATTGCAGGAATTGGAAATCAATCAATTAATCACGCGGACAGTTTGCGACACCAAACCAATTACGGTTGAATACAAGATCACACCTTACGGTTTGACACTTGAACCGATTATTGCCGAATTGGCAACTTGGGGAACAAATCACCGGAAGCATTTATTCAGTACGACTGCAAGCAATTAGAAACGGATAGTCACACCAACCATGGCCTGGAAACCTTGAGTTGGGTAATTATACCATCTTTTATAACGCTGAGCAGCGACATTGTTCAAATTGATGAACCCTGAAACACGCTTGTTATAACGGTATTCCAACCCGATATTTGCGTCAGCCAGGAAACCAAGTTTCAATGCATATTGGTTGTTTTCTTCCAGTATATCTTTCCCCGGGGCAAATACTTGCGCTCTTCTTCCGCCTTCGAAATTCGCATCAACAGTCAGGATGAACTTGTCGTACAAGTTGTAAGTTGCTCTCAGAATGACTTGAAATTGAGGTAAGTTCCAGGCAAAAATGTTGTTTCTTGCGTTGTAGGAATAGTATCTTCCGATTGCGTCAATTTTCACTTTTTCTTTCAACTGATAGTAAATCGAACCTTCAATCTTGGTGATGTTCATGGTATCATAAATGACATTGAAACGGTTCCTACCTGAATGAAGCGTATCCGTTACAAAAAGTGCTTTGTTTTTCACGTGTGAAAAGCTGATGAAGGCATTGAATCCGATGCGTTTGGATAAGGTTCCCTTGATTCCAACGAATCCGTCTGCCGCTTTGTGCTCATTTTGAAGAGAAACATTCGATAAAGAGAATTCATTTTCATCCGTAATCCGCTTGAATGATTGTTGTGTCAAACCTCCTGTCACTCCTGCATAAGGAATCAGGATATCATTGAACAAGGAATATTTCACTTCTGCAATCGGGTAGAGATACACTTTGTTTTTCGTACCCAGACTAGCTGTCAGGTCCACTCCGATTTTCGCTTTTAACTTGCGGTTTTTGGAATAAGTACTGATGCTTGGACGTAAGCTGATAATCGTATTCTTATTCTCTAATCCGGTATTCAGGGTAACCGGCATGGTATCATTCAAAACGCCATACTTGTATGAATTGTGAAGAATGTCGAGATCAGCGGCAAAAATTTCATTTCCCCATTTGTATTCGGCTCCCGTGCGGATTGCAAAGAAATTCTCCCGCGCATTCCAATCCTTGATCGAATCCTCTTTTGGTTTTTTGTCGCTAAAATGACGGTATTCGATCCCTAATTTCCAGTTTAATCCCAAACTGTCGTGTGCGTGAGAATAGAAACCTCCTTTCAGCCCAAAGGTATTGAAACGTTGGGCAATGCTATCCTTATTTGCATCTTCATTAGGGAAACCATAAAAATGAAGTCCCTGATTGCGGTAATAGGATTCAGCATCCCAGCTGTATTTCTTTTCGCTCACACCCACAAATCCACGAACATTTGTGCGGTCAAAATTTGCCGGAGCAACATTCCGCATTTTCCCGAAAGAACTCAGATGTTGAATATTTCCTCCGTAGTTCATTTTACGGCTGCGGCCATTGTTGTAATAGACTTCTGCCAATGGCATCAACAAGGAACCGATCCCGATCCGTGCGTATCCGTTATACAATTGGGGTAACTTTTGCTGCAAATTCACTTTTGCAGGTTCAATCTTCGGAATCTCAAATGTAGGCTCGTAATTGATTGAAAGCAATGGATAAGAAGTTGTCGGAATAGGGAAAACCGTATCCAAAATTTTTGGTTGAGAATTCTGACGGTGTGCCTCTTCAACGGATCTATCGCCAGTTGTATGGATAGTTACATTGTTTTCTTGCCCGAACACATTCGAAAATGATCCGATCAATACTGCACTTATAAGCATGAATATGTGTGTACCTCTCTTCATTATTTCCCCGTTTTTTCGTCAACTTCGATTACCGTCGGATCACTCGGATTGGTCAAAGTTTTTGGTTGTGTTTTCAATTGCATAATCTCGTCATACAGTTCACCTGCTTCCTGCAAAACACCATCGTCTTTTTTAGGATAATGGTCAATGACAGATTTGATCGTATTTTCAGCCTGGAACAAGTCTTTCTTCTGCAGGAGTACTTTGGTTTGTAGAATTAAGCCCTTCGCAATCCAGAAATCATATCCCGGTTTCATTTTGAGCAATTCACGAATGATTGTTTCTGTTTTGGTATAATCTGCTTGCTGGAATGCGTTGTCTGCAATGGTGTACTTTGATTCAGCCGCCCAAACAGTTGTGGCATTTTTGACGACATAGTCCAAGGAAAGCTGCGCTTCTGTATAACGTTTTTCTTTCGAAAGCGAGATTCCTTTGATGTATTCCCCTTCCAATTTCAACTGGGTGGTTTGTTGAACTCCCAATACTTTTTGAGCGTATTCCACAGCATTTGCGTAGTTCTCCAATAAGAAATGGCAACGCATCAAACCAATTCGGGCATTGTTCAGGTATTCCGGATTGGAACTGCATTCTTCCGTTCGTTTATAGTAAGGAAGAGCTGCCTCTTTTTGACTTCCATTGAACAGGAATTTTGCTGTTCGGACGGAGGCCAACTCGGTGTAATCATCATTCGGACCGGCAAGTGTAATCTGATAAATGGCGATCGCTTCCGCTTCTTTTTTCAGTTTATACAAGGCATCCGCTTTTTGATTCATTGCATCCCGGTAGAATTTACCATTCGGATATTTATTCAGATACTTATCAAATTCCGTGATTGCAGCGTTCCATTCTGATTTTTCATACTGATCGAATCCCAGACGATAGTATTCATCTTCGACTTGAGTTGCAATGGAATCGGCACAGCTGTATTTTCCGGCCAATGCTTCAATTTTGTTCAACAAACGCTGCGCACGATAGACATCAGCCAAGGAACTTACCTCGCGTTCACAGATGGTGTCGTTGAGATTGAATTCGTTGAGCACTTTCAGGTAATAGCTTTCTGCCTGATTGAAATTAGCGCGTTTGAAAGCAATGTCACCCAAGTAGTGATATACTTCCGGAACACGGGAACTCGTTGGATAGTCCGAGATGATCTGTTTGTAATAACGTTCCGCTTTGTCCAGATTCTCCACCGAATAATAGGAGAAAGCAATTTCCTCGATAGCACGTTGCATGTAGCGCGATTTCGGATAATTGTTGGTCAAATCAATCAAACTTTGGATCTTCTCATTGGATTTCCCCATGAAACCATAGGTACGGGCCATGTAGTACAAAGCCTGATCATCGTAACCCATTTTCATGTTATAAGCAGCCTTGTAATTATCAATCGCCGCCTGATTGGTTACATTGTCTGCTTGAGAGTTTCTATAATATTCATCCCCAAGACGCATGTATGCATCAGCCTTTTTGTTCAAATCGGTCAAGTTTGGTTGCTTCAGGTAATCCCGGAATGTTTCCTGAGTGCTTTTGTAATCTTTCAAAGCCAGGTAAGCATACCCTTTGTTGTACAGGGCATCGTTTCTCAAGCCGCTGGATTGTGAACCTGACATTCCCATAAACTGGGTATACTTTTTCACAGCTTCAGAATACCGTTTCAAATAGAATTCTGCATCCGCAGTCCAATACATGGCTTTGGCGCTAACCTCCGGAACGATCGGGTATTTGTCAACCAACTGGAATGCCTTGATTGCATTTTCATACTCCGATTTTTGGAATAATTCCACTCCCCGGTTGAAAGCGATCAATTGATAGGCCGACTTCAGTTTAATGTCTTTGTTGGTCAATTGATCCAAGGATTCAAGCGCTTTCTGGTAATTTTTGGTTGAAGTATAAACGTTTACCAAATATTGATAGATAACCGGTTTGCGTTTTGAATCGGGGTATTTTTCCAGATATAGTTTGAATGCTTCGACTGCTTCATCGTAGGCATTCATGTCCAGTTTGTAGGAAAGCAAGGCATAATTGTACAAGGCATCCTCCTGGATCATTTTGTCCAAATCCAACTGACTTGCCGCTTCGAAAGCTGTTCGCGCGTAAACCAGTTCACCCAAGTTGGTATAACATTCTCCGGCATGATACAGCGCAATTTGACCGAGAACATCTTTTTCTCTTGCTACACGGTCGAAGTATTTAACGGCTTTGGTACAATTGGAAGTGCGGGAATAAGCCAATGCCAGCGCATAATCATCGTCGCGTGTGGTATTCGATTTCGAATTGTATAATTCCAGATACGGAAGCGCCTCATCGTATTTCTCCAGATGAAAATAGCTGTCTCCGATGATATGACTGATTTCTACCTGTTCAGCAGGTTTTAAACTATCCACTTTGCCTGGTGCGAAATCCACCACATCCTGGTATTTGTGCTGGATATAGTAAATCTGCGTAATGTAATAAGGAACCACCCGATTGAATCGGTTATCGGTCAACAGTTTTTCAAATCCTTCCAACGCTGTTTGGTACGAACTATCTAAATAACAGATGTGTGAATAGTAATACAAAGCCGGAGCACCGTATTGACTGGTCGAATCTTTTACCTCATAGAAAGCCAGCTTGGACTCGGTATAATTCTTCTCATCGAAGTAGGCATAACCCAATTTGAAGTAATATTCTTCCTGATTTTCCTTTTCAACCGAAGACCGGCTCAGCTCTTTGAAGTAGGTAATGGATTTCTTGTAGTCCTTTTTCTGGTAATAGTAACGCCCGATCTGGAATAAGATATTGCTTCGGTAGATGCTTTCAGGATATTCCCGATTGAAGGTTTCCAATAGATCGATCGCATCATTATTGAAGAGTTCCAAAGCAGAAAGACCCTCGTAATACAATGCTTTGATGTAGTATGAATCATTCTTGGAACCCTTGTAATCAGTGATGAATAGCCGAAATTCCTTGCGTGCGGCACTGTATTGCTCTTTCTCAAACAAATCTTCTGCTTTGTAGAATCCACTGAGAGGAGAATGGTACTTCTCGCTCACTTGGGACCATGCCGAAGAGCTTGCAACAAGTAGAAAAAGGAAAATAATAAAACGCATTACAACTATTTTAAGATAGTAAAATTAAGGAGTACAGAGGGAGAAAGGGGATGCGCGTTTAAAAGTTTTAAACGTATAACTGTTAAGAGATAATCTTGTTACATCGGATTTTCATGAATTGGAATCCTGAAATTTACATTTAGGTATTATCCTGAAATTTTGGCTTGTTCAAACAGGGTTCAATAGGTTCAAATGAAACCTTTTAACTTTTTGAACATTTAAACAAACTCAAAGAGGTGGAGAAAGTTATTCGAATTCAAAATGGACGAATTGACCAATTAGGTCAAACGGTTCTTGATAACATCAATTTCGAGGTGGAATCGGATGAATTGGTTTTTCTAATTGGAAAGACAGGTTCCGGGAAGAGTAGTTTATTGAAAGTGCTTTACGGAGAATTGGAACTAAGTGACGGCTCCGGTTCAATTGTAGATTACGATTTGAAGAAATTGACGAAGAAGCAAATTCCGAATCTCCGCAGAAAGTTGGGAGTTGTCTTTCAGGATTTCCAATTGTTGTCGGATCGCTCGATCAATGACAATTTACGTTTTGTAATGCGAGCTACCGGCTGGAAAGACAAACGCGAAATGGATCAGCGGATTCGTACTGTTTTATCGATGGTTGGCTTGGAAGGAAAGGAACACATTCAACCGCATCGTCTTTCCGGAGGAGAACAACAACGCGTGGCAATTGCCCGTGCATTGATCAATCACCCGAAAGTAATCATTGCAGATGAACCGACAGGGAACCTGGATCCGGAAACCTCCACTGAAATTATGCACCTGATTGTGGCTGTTGCCAAAGAAGAAAAGGCAGCAGTTATCATGGCAACACACGATATGTCTTTGATTGAGAAATTCCCCGGAAAGGTATACAAAGTAGAAAACAAGGAGTTGCGATCATTGGATATGATGAATCGCTTTGATCCGTTCCAGCCTTTGTTTGATTAATTTGCAGAGATCTCGCAAAGAGGATTTTCTCTTCCCCCTTTGGAGGGGGATAAAGGGGGAGGAAAAATTTAAATGTGTTTCGTCTCTCTCAAACAATAAATCACATGTTGAATCTGTGTGATTACGTCTCCCAAATTATTAATCACATCTCCTTCTGAAAAACGAAGAATAGTATATCCTAATGCTTCCAATTTGTTTTGTCTAATTTTATCATAATCTCCTTTATTTGAATGAGAATTCCCATCAATTTCGATTATTAGACCTATCTCTTGTGCGAAAAAGTCAACTATAAAATATAAAATGGGTCGCTGACGTTTGAACTTAACACCCTGCTGATTTCTTGAAAGGACATGTTTCCATAAATACTTTTCTGCTCTTGAAACTGTTTCAGTGCGTAGTTCATGAGCGAATTCTTTCAGATTCGGATTGTAATAGTTGTTAGACATCTAATTAAGATACGCAATTTGGAATTTGTTTCCAAAGGATGAATTGGAAAATCCTCCCCCTTAGTCCCCCTCCCAAGGGGGAGTTTTAAAACATCTCCTTATTAGGATTGAATTTTAAAACCCAATTTCTGCCAATGCCGCTTCCAATTTCCCCACTCCAAACTCCGCTTCCAATTCTTCCAATCGGTTTGTTGCTACTTGGTTCTTAGCTGTTACCTGTTGAATCTTATCGGCCAATGGTAAGATCGGATCCCAAATCTCACAGTGTTTTTCCAAAGTCGGAAGTCCGACCAGTTCTTTGGTGGCAATGCACGGTTTTCCTGTGAGTAATGCACGAATCACTTTCAATTTGATTCCGCTTGTCTTGAAGCCGATCAATAAGTGCAATGAGCAGCTTCGCATCAGGTCATTCAATTCGGAATCATTCGGGTTCGCAATACATTCCCAACCTTGTGCTTCAATCTTCTTGATCAAGACCGGACTTGGATTTTTACCTGCAATAATGACCGGAAGATCAAAGGGTGCACGTTTATTTTCCTGAATAAGTTTGTGGATTGCTTCCTGATTTTCCGAAACGGACAAATTGCCGTGAAACAAGGCGAACGATTTTCCTTCCGCCGCTTCCACCGGTTCGAGGATCAGGTCTGAGTTGATGGTTACAGGAAGATAAACCCCATGAAACCCTAAATTCTGATAATACTCCAAATCACTTTTGGAAATACAGAACACCGGAATTTTCTTTAGTTGTAATTCCTGTTTTTTCAATTTCCGGGCTTCCACCCGACAGTACATTCGTTCTGAATAGGTCTTGGAATTTGTTGCCAGATCGCGGTAATAATGCCATTCGATATTGTGCATACGAATAGCTAATTTCCGATTGTTCCTGCTGAGTTCATTTACCCAAAAAGTGTTGTGCTGACCTTCCAATAGAACGGGATATTGATCCTGCATCAACCGATTCAGAAGTGCGTGAGAATTTCGGCTTTTTACAATGTATGGAAGTTTTGAAAAGAGCGACTTAAACCCGGTTTTCCGGTCATAATAATGGATTTCGTCTGCAATTTCCGAAAAGTCATGATTCCTTCCCCGACCATATTCATAGCAATGAAGAATAACAGAATAACCCAAATTTTTCAATCCTTTTGCCCGGAGGTAAACATCCAGTACCCCGCCATAATCCGGAGGAAACGGTACATCGAAAGAGACAATATGGATTTGTTTATTCATGAACTTTTGGATAGAACTCGTTTAACTGTTGAACCTCCACTTCCCAGTTTTCGTTGCTGGCTGCAATTTTACAATTGTTTTTCCAGGTTTCGATCAACTGCGTATTGCTGAGAATCGCCTGGATTTGTTTTGCAAGATGTTGTGGTTCGAAATCAGTTACAATTTCACCGACCTCATAGCTTTTCACCAATTTAGAAACTTCAATCAGATCGGAACAGACAATGGGTGTGGAGGTATGAATATAATCGAAGATTTTGTTTGGGAGCGAAAACAGGTAATTTGGATTGGTAGGCTGGTCAAAGCTTAATCCGAGGTCTGCCTGTTGCGTAAATTGAAGTAATTCCCGGTACGGTCGTTTACCAAAGAAAAGTACCAGGTCTTCCCACTTCTCTTTCTGAACCAATTTTTTCATGGCGGGAATGATGTCCCCACTTCCGACAATGATGAGTACGGTATTTTCTAAAAAAGGCATCATGCGGATAGCTTCTTCAACTCCTCTATCCACATTCAATCCGGCGCCTTGCATGATCAATATGTGCTTTCCTTCCGGAATCCCCAATTCTTTTTTTGACTGAATAGCTGCGGGATGCCAAAGAGGCGAAACATTGCGGATCACTTTTAATGGAACACCGTATTTTGCTTCATATTTCTGAGCAATGGATTGGTTAACGGTACTCACGAACCGAAGTTTGGGAAAAATGAACCGTTCGATTCTTTCCCAGACGGCTTTTACTTTCGGTCTGCTAATCAATTCAGGAACTTCGGTAAAATATTCATGCGAATCGTAAACCAATTTCTTCCGTTTCAATCTGGAAACCAGGTAATTTGGAAGCAGTGTATCCAGGTCATTTGCTACGAGTATGTCGGACCGATGAAAGAGTAGAAACCAAAACAAGCGAAAGTTGAACCAGGCGTAGAATAAAGCCCCTTTTTCAAAAACCATCCGGAACCGTTTGGTGTGATAGCTTCGGGCTTCCATTTTCTGACTGGATTTGAGTCTGCGCCCAACAAGCAACACCTCATATCCCTGATCCTGAATGAACGAACAAACCTTATGAACACGCTGGTCGGTGTTCAAATCGTTGATAACGCTAACAATCACTTTTGGTTTCTTCAATCTATAGTTTTACGATGCGTGCAATGCGTTGGATGGTTCCGTCTGAGATACGAATATGATAACTGCCTTTTGCTACCCTGCTCAAATCGAAGACTCCCTCACTGCCTGTGATGTTAAGTTGGGTTTGGATGACTTTTCCAGTCATGTCCAAAAGTTCAATTGAAATGGATCCGCTTTCAATACCCGAAAGATTTATGCGTACTTCATCAGATGCAGGATTCGGATAAATTGAAATTGCATCCAAATGATTCTGCTCCAATCCCAATGAATTTGAAAGAATGATGTTGTAATCTTCCACTTCACCATAATTCGTGATCCCACAAGGATCTATCGGACCTTCACCTCCTTGTACTGCATTGAATGTAATGCGGGCTCTCATCTTGACAATTCCTGTCACAGCAGTAGTTGGAACCTGGAAATTGAAAACCAACGATACACCAGGAGTGACGGATACAAAAGCAATTCGTTCTCCCAAATCATCGAAATCAAAATCGCTGTTGAAATCAATCCAAGCAGCTATCTCATCACCAACGTATGCGCTTCCCGGATTATCACCCGTTATCTGAGGAATAATGGTGATATCGTATGATTGCCCTTTGATTAGGGTCGCGGTCAGATTATAGTTTGTATAATTCGTACACTGCGTTTCATTGTTAATTGTCTCCAGTGTCACTTTTTGAATGAACTCATCGCAATAAGTGGAAGTAGCTGTACAGGGAGAAGTAGCCGTTGTTACGAAAATGTAATCTGTTTTCAACTCCACATCCGAGCCAGCCGAATTTGAAGCAGTTAATTGAACGGTATAGGTTCCACCAACAGAAAAAGTAAGTTGTGGATTTTGCGAAGATGCATTGGTTCCACCGACATAACTCCAACCGGTTGCCGGTGTAATGACCCACGCCCAGTTGGTAGGACTTCCCGTAGACTGGTCTGTCAATTGTGAAGTTCCACCGACACTTACGGTAGTCGGGTTTGCAATAAATTCCGCTACGGGTTCAGTTGGTGTCACGGCACATGGCGTGGCTAATCCCACCAGATAAGTTGCTCCGGTATTGGTTGGATCCAACCACGGTTTCAATTGTGCATTCGCGGCACTTCCATTCTGATCCCAGTCGATCGTGAACTTTCCATACAGATCGTTCTTATCCGGTCCGGTACCTGTACCGGCTCCATTGGCAAAACAAGCGGAAGCACCACCGGAAAGTTGTCCGACGATCCGACCAGTTGAATTGAAGATTGGTGAACCGGAAGAACCACCTTCTGTGACTCCATGTCCATTTGTAGTGGTTGCCCAATACACTTTCCAGTGTGCGTTGGAAGCACCGCCGTTGAACGTTTCGCTTGCTAAAGCTTGAGTGTAAGTAGAAATTTTCTTTGCGCTTCCGGCCGGATGGTGAATTCCCACACCACTTGCCGAAGGATTGGCACTTCTGTCCCAACCTGCATAATATACATCATAAGAAGTCGGAGGTCGGGAACTTAGTTCCACCAGATAGAAATCAGAACCGGCCACTTCGTATTGATCCGGCGGATTGTTCAGTGTTCCATTACCGGAAGAAGCCCTTACTGTTCCACCGGTCATTGTCTTCGTTCCTTTTGCAGGATCATTGTAATTTGCATTACCTGGTGCACAAGTCGTTTTTTGATACTTCCAATACCAAACCCAGGTTGCAATGGATTGACCGGCAACCCTTTCACCACAATGCCAGGCGGTTAGAATATAAGGCGTACAATCATTTGAAGTGTTGTTAATGGTAGAAGCCGAACAAACAAAGGTGGAGCCTCCATCATTGAAGGTATAATGGACAACGGACTTGATCTGATTTGCCCAGTTATTCCCTTCAGAACAAGCCACATCTACTTCACAAGTTCCAGCTTTTGTATGAACGATATCGTCGTTTATGAATGCATTCAGATGTTCTTCAACACCTCGGTAGAAATAAACGACCTCATTGATATTAAAAACGGGAATTTCCTGAACCCAGGTTGGTGCACTATATTCCAGGTACAACTTTTCACCTTGCACCATCTCCATGGCTTGAAAATCATCCGTTGAGGCAGAATAAGCTCCCAGGATCTGTTTTCCGTTTTCATTATATGTGAATAATTTTCCTCCTTCGGGAATTCGGACAGCCTCTGAAAAATACAAGCCAAGAGCAAGTGCTCCGTTCCCTGAAATGACCAATCTCCAAACCTTTGTTCCATTGGGCAATAAAGTCCAGTTACCGGAATTGTTCATGGAAATGGAAACAGGCACATTCAAACCTACTCGATAAGCACCTTTTGAATCATTTGCCGAATCTTCATTTTTAGCAGCGACAATATTTGGTTTGCTAAGCGTATAGACAGACGGAGGATATTGGAATGGGGCAACGCCGGCAGTAGTCACTTTTTGTAACCCTATCGGAAGTCCGCCCTCACTTATTTGCGCATTTAATGCCGTGCCAACCGACATGAATATGCCGAGCATTAAAAGATATTTTAGCATTGTGCTTATATTTATGTGTAGTTTTCTCAAAATTACACTCTTTTAACACAAGATACCAACTTGAAAACGCTTTTTTATTGAAGTTTGTCATATGAATAAGGTTTTAGTTATCGAAGACGAGCAAAGTTTGCTCGAAATGATTCAATTCAATTTGGAGTTGGAAGGCTATTCTGTATCCACAATTAACAATGGTAGAGAGGCTTTGGCAATGAAGAATCAATTGGATAACTACAATCTTGTGATACTGGATGTGATGCTACCGGAAGTGAGTGGATTGGATATTTGCCGTGCATTCAGAGAGGTTTCAACAGTTCCTATTATCTTCATTTCCGCAAAAGGAAACACCATCGATCGGATTGCAGGATTGAAATTGGGAGCAAATGATTATTTGCCGAAACCGTTCGATCTGGAAGAATTCATCCTGCGGTGTTCCATTTTGGTTCAGCCAACGAAAAAGCAAGTTGCCATCCCTTCAGAAATAAAAATCGGAAATTATCGTGTATTACCAGCTTCGTTTGAAGTTGAAAACAGTGTTTCCGGTGAGAAACAGGAGTTGAGTAAACGCGAAATGGAACTGATCCAATTATTCTTTTCCAGGAAAGATGAGGTGGTTTCCCGTGATGAGATACTGAACACTTTGTGGACAAACGATCAATTCCCCACCGGACGGACGATTGACAATTACATCCTGAGTTTTCGGAAATTGTTTGAAGAAGATCCGAAGAACCCCCAATTTTTTCATTCGATTCGAGGGGTTGGATATAAATTCACCTTACTTGATTAATCCTATCTTTGCAGCATGGTTGTAGAACTTGACAGAGAAGTAACAGAAGAAAAAAGAATGCGTTACGACAAAGCCTATTTGAGAATGGCTCAAACCTGGGCGGAGTTGTCGCATTGTGAACGAAAAAAAGTGGGGGCACTCATCGTGCGGGACGGAAGAATTATTTCTGATGGATACAACGGAACACCGGCAGGTTTTCCAAATTGTTGTGAAGATCAGCAAGGAAATACGGAATGGTATGTTTTGCATGCAGAAGCAAATGCGATTCTGAAAGTGGCACGTTCTACAAATGATTGCAGTGGAGCGGAGCTTTTTATTACCTTATCACCCTGCAAAGATTGCAGTAAACTGGTTCTTCAAGCAGGAATCAAACGAGTTGTTTATATGATGGAATACAAAGATACCGCTGGCGTTGATTTCTTAAAAAGCGCAGGTGTTGAAGTTGTTCACATCCCAGACCCAAACATAAATGAATAGAAAATACGCCTTTGTTTATCCGGTTTTGTTGATGATCTTTCTGGTCATTGGTTTGTTACTTGGATCCAAATTAAATCAACCGGTTCCCCAACATAATTCGGGTAATTATTCCAAAATGCAGGAGATTATCGGCTTGCTGGATCGGGAATATGTTGATTCCATTGAAAGCACGAAATTGTTTGAAAAGACGATTTCTGACATGCTTCATGAATTGGACCCGCATTCAAATTACATTCCGTACAAGGATCTGAAAGCGATGAATGAGCAAATTGATGGCAAGTTCGGTGGAATTGGAATCCGATTTGCAATCATTCGGGATACCTTGTGCGTTACGAACGTCATTCCCAACTCACCTTCTTTTGGAATGGGCGTTCTTGCAGGTGATAAAATTCTGATGATTGACGGTAAAAACGTGACGGAAAAGAAAATCAAGAATGAAGACGTTTTGGGTAAGTTGAAGGGTGAACCTAATACGAAAGTAAAAATCCAACTTTATCGCAACAAAAAGAAAATCGATAAAACGATTACCCGCGGAATCATTCCAATTCCTTCCATTGTCTGTGCACAGATGCTAGACGAAAAAACGGGATATATCCGTTTGGATAATTTTTCCGTTTCATGTGCGCAGGAATTTAATGATGCTGCTACGCAGTTGAAAGCAAAAGGGATGAAAAAACTCATCTTTGATCTACGGGATAATGGAGGCGGAGTATTGGATCAAGCGGTTAAGATCTCGGATGAGTTTTTACCTAAGGGAAGAAAAATTGTTATCGTCAAAGGAAAAAAATACCTGAATACCACCAGATATGCGAATGGGGGAGGTTTATTGGAAAATACACCACTCGTCGTTTTGATCAATGAAAATTCTGCTTCCGCTTCGGAAATTGTTGCAGGTGCCATTCAGGACAATGACCGGGGAATGATCATCGGGCGAAGATCGTTTGGAAAAGGATTGGTTCAACAGGATTTCTCCCTTTCCGACAAAAGTGATTTGAGATTGACCATTGCGAGATATTATACTCCTTCTGGTCGTTGTATCCAAAAACCGTTTGGTGACAGCTACGAGGATTATTATCACAGTGCAGAAAAAAGAAGGGACAATGGTGAATATTTCGCTCCTGATTCATCTGTTTTCAAAAACGCACACAAATTCCAGACCTTCAAAGGAAGAACCGTTTACGATGGTGGTGGAATCATGCCGGACATCTTTGTTCCATTAGACACGTCGAATTCTACGATTTATTATCTCACGCTTCGTTACTCAGGAGTATTCCAACAGGTTGCTTTTGATTTTGTATCGAATAAACGGAACTCGTGGTCTTCCATTTCGGAATTCAATGCAGCATTTACTACACCAAAACTTCTTTTACAGAAATTGGTTTCAGAAGGTGAAAAATTGAAAATACCTTACAATGCTTCTGATTTTGGACGCAGCGAGGAATTGATGAAACAGGTCATGAAGGCTGAGATTGCCCGTCAATTGTTTATTGAAGAAGGATATTTCTTTATCGTTGCTTCTCATGACAAGGAAGTTCAAAAAGCGCTCCAGTTTCTGAAGCGCTGATTGAACAACGAATATTAGTTTTTGATAATCGGGTGAGAACTGATTATTCCATTGCAAATCATGGAGATAAAATAAGTTCCTGCTTTGGATTCAGCGCCATTTTCGGATAAACCATCCCATTCGAAGCCATTGAATGTGGTTGAAATAGTTTGTTTGTCACAAATGGTGCGAATCAGTCGTCCTTGGTAATCATAGATCGCTAATGAAACAATGTCTCCGCTTTTTAGCTGATTTGGTTTAATCGATACGCTTTCAGTAAAAGGAACGGGAAATATTTTCCAATCATCGTCTGAGATAAGTTCTTGCATTCCCAGATTGAGCAACCCTTCCAAATCAATCAATTCATCACCGGGCTGGTATTGTAGAAAATGAAAGTAGACCAAGAACATTTCATCGGTAGTACTTTCACCTGCGTTAACCAAAACAGGAGGATTGCTTGGATTGTTGGGATTGTTTACCGTATTATCGTAAGTTGCCTCTCCTTTTAGAACCGATCCGGTAGGAACCTTTTGCAGGTTTTTGAAGAAGTAAAAATCTTGCCAGTGAAAATCCCAAGTAGGAATGTCGGCGAACTTCACGGTATCGTTTGCAGGTGTTACAGCATAGGCTCGAATGTTTTTACCCAATAAATGCATATGGGGGAAAACACTCAGAATGCTGTAATTCGTAGGAACTCCTCCGGATGCAGGATATTGCGCTGTGAATGATGAGAGCTGATTCGGGGGAATCGAAAGCGACCAATTTTGTAGAACAGGTGCGGCATATACCTCTCTGATTCCCGTTTCTCCCGGCGGATAAAAATGAAGAATAACTTTGGTGCTGTCATACTGACCGTAACTTCCTTGAGGATAATGCATGGCAAAGACGAGATTGCTATTGGGAGGAATGGACATCCCCAATTTAAATCCTGTGGCCGAAGGGAAAATCAAGGGTGTAGAACCCGGAGTATATCCTCCGATAAGTGTGGAACTTTGTGGAGGTCCTCCGCAATTTCCACCAATTGTATCTCCTTGATAAGTTCCAGTTGGGTCGATATAAATAAGTGCATGATGAACAATTTGTCTATTTCCAGGAACAATTTCCATTGCACGGACATATCTGTTTTGAGTCAACCCGGTAGGAAGGCTGAAACAGACGTAATCATCTTGTCCGTCTTGAGCCTTACTTTGGTATAGCGGAATTTGAAGCATCAGATCACCGTTTCCTAAAATACTACCGGAATTAAAAATCGGTGGAGCGGGAGCATTTGCCGGATTTCCTTCAGGTGTTCCATTGGTAAGCCAAGACAGAAGCGTTGCTTTATCTGTTGAATTCAATGCACGTGAATGGCTGTATTGTTGATAGTTTTCATTGGGAGGCCATGGAGGCATTTCGTTGGTGGAGATGGCGTCGTAAATAGCGGTTGCCATCGGACTAACTTCCGAATAACTCATTAATGAAAATGGTGCAATTCCTCCTGGATGATGACAAGATGAACATTTATTGTAAACGATACTTGCTACATTATCACTCCAGTTTTGTGCAAAAACGGAAGGGCTAACAAGGATGAATAGAAGAAGCAGTTGTTTCATAGTATTAGTTTTGAATCTAAATCTAGAAGAATATCTGTTGATTTCCAATCATTTGGATAAGTTTTACAGACAAAGGTTTAATTGTTCAAAAAGTAGTATTTTCAATCCATCAATTAATCGACATGAAGTATCTCCAATTAGGTGCTGTAAAAAAAGAAAATCCGAATCTCCAATTCCCTCTTTCCGAAGATCAAAAAGAGGAGTTTTTAGAAACGTTCAAAAGGCTTAACCTGGATGCTTCTGAAATGGATCAGGTGCAGTTTTTGAATGTTTGCTCCACCCCGAAAGGAATCATTTTCGCTTCGTGGACAGAGGAAAATACAAGTCTGCTCCACACGCTGAAAAAGGGGGAGTTCACAGCGCTTTTTGTCGATTCTTCCAAACTTCAGGAACACGCACTTTTTGAGGAATACAAGGTGTTCATTGAACTTTATTTGTTCCCGATATTTACCGATCAATTTTCTTCCGTCTCCGGCAAGAACATTCATTTTTTCATGAGTTATTCGGTTTTGTTGCCGGATTATCAGCAAAATTTGGTTCAGGATTCCTTGTCGGATTGGATTTTCAAACAAAAGGAAGAACTGAGCCTGGCAACCAATAAAGCGAAAAAAGACACGGATTTGCATCGGATGATTGATTCATTCCTGACTGCAAATATGATTGCTGCTTTGGATTTGCTGAATGTCAATCACTACCGGGTAAAAACCCAATTGCTGGAGTTTTTCATGAGTTTGGCCTATCATCCGAAAAGTTCTACACGTTTCCTGATGTATTTGACCAATAAGCTATTGGAAATTCAATTTACTGCCGAACACAAAAAGCAATTAGGCAACTTTGGGGCGGATGTAAAGAAGGGAAAAATTGTGGTGGAATCCACACGCGTTTCCTGGTTGCGTTTAAGCTTGGTGATCTTTGTCTTGTTGTTGTGCGGTGCAGGAATTGTCGCCTTGTTCTTTGTTGAAGCAGATCCGGAAACCGATATACTTCAGGAACAGACAGCCTATATGGACTTCAGTAAGGAAGAACGATTGAAGCTCGATTCCCTGATTACGGAGATCAAAAGTGAGGAGCGCATGGTTGATGATGCGCAATTGGATTCCAATCTTCCATTTGTTGGCGTTGATTTGGTAACAAAGCGCGACTGGAGCAATGAATTGTTCCGGAAACTGTATCAGAATTGGGGAAACAATGATTCCGTTCCGTACACCAAATTTTTCACGCAGGCAAAACCATTCAGCAAACCCTATGTGAAGACGAAGGATTTGGACAAGAAACAGGGACAAATTGCAGTGGAGCTTCACAACGAAACGGATCGAATGGTACTGCTTGTGGTATTTAAAAACAATAAGAAAGAACCCGTTTACACCAAATACCTGGAAGCGAAATCAGTGGCAGAATGGAAAATAAACATCGGGGAATACCTGCTTGTTTTGCCTGGAAACAAAGTGCCTTCCAATCCCGAATTTGGAAATCTTCCCTTCAAGGAGTTGGATCAGCATTTCTTTGAAAACCTGGGAATTTCCTACCGTGTGGATTTCATCAATGGGAAACGGATCAAATTGGTCTGGGAAAATCTGGGTAACAATGAATCGTACTTGGTGGATTTGTCGGGAGCTTTAATCAAGGAATAGACTTCGACTGCGCTGCGCCTATGCTTAATTATTCAGTCTCCTTAAAGATTTGTAAAGTATTCGTCGAAAGATGGCTGAGCAGAGTCGAAGCCAAAAAAGAAGAGAGACTGGAAATAAAGTCTCTCTTCACACGCTACCTAAACTAAACCTAACTACTACTACTTATACTCTATTAACGCAGGTGTTTTTGTTTTGGTACATGTGAAGTGTGTAATTAACGTCTTTTAACTAATCTTATAGGGAGGAAGGGTGTTAGTACAATAAGACATTAGGATGTTAAGACTTTGATAGTCTTTTGTTTGCAAGAATTACTTGCTAAATTATAATCCTCCTATCCAGATTTTAAGGGGCCAAATTAGGCATCATTTTCATTCTGTTTCTCTTTCTGAGATGAAGTTCCTAAAAACAACAAGAGAGAAGCAGGCGCTCCTCTCTTGTTCCAACCTAAACTACTACTACTTATGAAAACTAACCTCTAAAGTTGTAACAAATAACGTACCAAAGTATTTACTTGTTTCCAACGTTAGCGTATGACAAAGATAACGGACGCATTTCGATTTTGTTTCATAACGAAGTTCTTTTTAACATTATTTGCAAATCGGGAATTTTACTGAAATGGGCACTTTAGATAAGATTTCATGTATCTTTGGCGACGAATTATAATATATCCTCTCTGAAGGCATGAAAGTTATCGATCATTTAAACACAGCGAAAGACACGCTATTTTCATTTGAAATTCTCCCTCCGCTAAAAGGGGCGAATATTCAATCTATTTACGATGGAATTGATCCCCTGATGGAATTCAAACCGAAGTACATCAACGTTACTTACCATCGCGAAGAATTCATCTACAAAGAGCGCGAAAAAGGCTTGCTCGAAAAGATTGCAATCCGAAAAAGACCGGGAACGGTTGGTATTTGTGCGGCAATCATGAATAAGTATTATGTAGATGCAGTTCCACATCTTATCTGTGGAGGATTCTCCCAGGAAGAAACGGAGAACGCATTGATCGATTTGCAATTCCTTGGGATTGACAATGTGTTGGCTTTGCGTGGTGATTCCATTAAAACAGAATCCACGTTCAAACCGGATCCGGAAGGACACAAATATGCGGTTGAGTTGATCAACCAGATCGCAGAAATGAATAAGGGGAATTATCTGGTGGATGACATCCAATTGGCTCCAACCAATTTTTGCATCGGTGCGGCAGGTTATCCCGAGAAGCATTTTGAAGCAATGAACCTAAGTACGGATCTACATTATCTAAAAGCGAAAGTGGATGCGGGAGCAGAGTACATTGTGACACAAATGTTCTTTAACAACCAGAAGTATTTCGAATTTGTGGACGCTTGCCGTGCGATTGGAATTACCGTTCCGATCATTCCCGGAATCAAACCGATTACCACATTGAACCACATTTCCTTTTTGCCGAAAGTGTTCCATATCGATCTTCCGGAAGAATTGAGCAAGGACCTGATTAAATGCAAAACCAATAAGGATGTGTTTGAAGTAGGTGTTGAATGGGGAATCCATCAATCACAAGAACTCAAAAAGGCAAATGTGCCAGGAATCCATTATTATACTATGTCTACCTCTGAAAGCGTTAAGACGATAGCAGAGAAAATATTCTAACTATGAAAAAATCACTTGTAAGCTTTCTATTTTCAAGCATTTGTTTGTTGGGATTTGCACAAGCAAAATTTCCCCCCTTAAAGTTGAACAATGCGCTTGTTGTAAGCCATTTGGATAAGGAATCAGATCAGTTTTCATTGGAAATTGCGGTGTCTGACGTACTTTCAAGATCCAAGGTTAAAAACACGGTTTCATTGAATGTGTTGAAAGCGGGTGGAGATCCACAAGTTTTAATGACGGATTCCTTGACACAACTGTTGAAAACAAAAGGGATCAATACCTTGATGTTAGTTTCGGTACGTGGTTTTGACAATCGATTCAGACCTTCAACAGGAAACATGACCTTGGCAGAAGATTTGGCTGCAGATAACCTGTTTCCGATTTATAAGGAAGATATCGTTTCAGTAACTTTTGAATTTCACTTTTACCGTGACGGGAAATTGGTTTATGCCGATTTGTTGAAAATTGGTGGTGCGGGATCCCGTGATAAAGTACTGAGAAAATTCCGTAAAAAATTGGCTAAGCGCTTAGAGAAAAGCTGGATGTAATTAGATTCAAGACTTTTAGAGACAAGAGTCAGGATGAATACTTTGTCCTGACTCTTTTAGTTTTGTCTCCTAATTATTTGTAAAAAGTCAATGTTCCCGTTAAAGCTCCATTATTGGCAAATGCTCCAACATTTCCGTTTACGAAAAAACCAGAATTCGTTTGTGGGTAAAGCGTGATTCCGGCAAGATTTACAGTAATTTCATTTCCGTTTACCACCATTGTTAAGGTACCTGAAGTTGTTTTCGAATTCCAAGTGGTCAGCGTATCACCGTTTATTTCGGTAATGTTCATAGTTATGTGTGTAGGGTCAGTGTCAGATCCATCCTCGACCAAAGTATAACTTGTTGTTTGAGCCGGCAATTCGGAAATATTAAAGAACGCAGAGAATGTTTTGAGGTTGTTTGAAGAATGGTTTGCTCCAATATAGTTTGTTCCCGCCGCTGTTGCCCATCCACATGGTCCGTTTAATTGGTAGACTTCTCCGGTTGGCATGGTCAGCGTAATATCTGCATGTCCTTCTTCTGTGACCGGTGTTGGAGTCGCTGTGGGTTTCTTTTCGTCTTTTTTACAAGACATTAGCATAGAAGCCGAAAGTGCTATAAAAACAAGAAATTTCATAATTGAAAAATATTAATGATTACTACTATTCAAAAGTCACACTTCACCCAGTCAACAGCAACAGCCAATAGATAAACAACACGATTAATCGACGAATAGCTGGTTGGTATGCTGATTTTCAGTTAAATTTGATTAAAACCGCTTCGTGATGGAATTGAATTGTGTGGTTGTAGATGATGATGAGCTGGATAGATTGATGGTACTCTCTTGTTTGAGAAATTATCCGGAGATTCGGGTACTTGAGGTGTTCAGCTCTCCGGTGGAAGCTCTTGAATTTTTGGATCTAAATCCCGTTGATATTTTGTTTCTGGATATTGATATGCCCGAAATGAGTGGAATAGAATTGCGGAAACGAATTCCCCAAACTGCTATTTGTGTATTCATCACTTCCTATCCGGAACATGCTGTGGAGAGTTTTGAATTAGAAGCACTTGATTTTTTGGTGAAACCACTGAAAGCAGATCGCTTCAAATCGACTATCGCACGGATACATGACTACCTGGAAATTCGTCAAAAAGTAGCGCTTTTTGAATCGAGTCTGGGCGGCGATACGATCATTGTGAAAGAAGGCCATACTCAGACTAAAATCAAATTACATGCTGTGTGCTACCTTCAGGCAATGAAGGATTATACACTCATTTTTACAACAGACAAACGGCACTGCGTACTTAGTTCTTTGGGAAATCTACTGAAGAAAGCAGAATTTCAATCCTTCGTGCGGGTTCATAGAAGTTACGCCGTAAATCCGATTTACATTGAACGGGTATCATCGAATGAAGTGATTTTGAAAGATGAGCAAAGTGTTCCGCTTGGTAGAGGCTACAAAGAGATCATTCAATCGATTCTTTTATGAAAACATTCCTGTTGCGGATAGTTCTTATGATTTCTTTGCCTTCAGTTAATATGGCTTTAGCTGAACAAACATACCAGCAAAAAATCGATTCTTTACATACTCTTCTCAAAACGACATCGGATCAGTCAGAAAGGTGTATGTTACTGAATAACATCTCAAATCGTTATTACCTCTATAATTCACAAAAAGGGATTAAATATGCTCGTCAGGCATTGAATTTGGCTAACGAGATTAACTTTTCTAAGGGAAGGGCATTTGCATACCTCAACCTGGCTAAAAACACCTCCATGACAGGAGATTATGATCAAAGTTTGATTTACTATTCGATTGCAAGATCTGGTTTCGAAAAATTGAATGACCAGAAATCTGTGGGATTGGTTTGCTTGAATCAAGGGACGATCTATGGGAATCAGGGCAAATTTCCAGAAGCCTTGGATTCATTCTTTAAAGCCTTAACCTTGTTTGAGCAGTTTAAGGATAATGAGAGCAAGATTTACCAGGCGAACGCCTATCAAAATATTGGTAATATTTTCAACTTCATGGAAGAGAATGAATCGGCTCTCAAAAATTATGAAAGGGCAATTAGCCTCTTTAAACAATTTCCTGATCAGCATGAAAATTATGTGATGAATGTGGCACTCAAAGGAACGATATACAGTAAACAAAAAAAATTCCAGAAAGCCATTTCTTCTTATCATTTCGCTGAAAACGAATTACGGAAAGTGGGAGATTCCGTTTCGCTTGCTTTCGTTCAAAATTTGAAGGGAAAAGCGTACCTGGGATTGAAAAAATACGATTTCAGCATTGCCTGTTCTATGAAAGCATTACCGACTGCCAAACGATCAGGAGATCAGGAACTACTGGCCTCGACCTATCAGAATTTGGGTGTTTCCTACTTGGAAAAAGGCAAAATAAATAATCAAAAACAAGATTTTGAAACTGCCCGAAATTATCTGAATGAAGCACTCGGCATTCATTTAAAAACAAGGAATCACGAAGAATTGACAAACGATTACGCGCTTTTGGCAACATACTTTTCCCTGATAAAACAGTTTGAAAAAAGTTTTGAGATGCAACAAATTTCAGCCACTTACAAAGATTCGATTTACAATTTCAAGAATAAGCAATCGATTCAGAATTTGGAAGATCAGAGGACAATAGCATTACGGGATAAACAAATCGAAATCAACAAAATAGCGTTAAATACCCGTGAGAAAGAGCGCTGGTTTTATGGAATTGGCGTACTGTTTCTTTTCCTTATTATTGCATTATTCTATATTCAAAATCGCCAGCGGAAACGTGTCAATCAACACTTATTGGAGCTAAATCTAAAGTTGCAGGAAGCGAATGCAAACAAAACCCGTTTCTTTAGCATCATTAACCACGATTTACGAAGCCCGGTTGCAAATTTGATCCATTTCTTGCAGTTGCAAAAGGAAAGTCCGGAATTATTTGATAAGGCAACCAAGCAACGATTGGAGCACAAAACAATGGAGGGTGCCGAGAATTTATTGCAGTCTATGGAAGACATGTTGCTGTGGAGTAAAGGGCAAATGCAGCAATTTAAACCATCAATCGAGGAGTTAAAGATACGGGATCTGTTTGCCGAATTAGAAATCTATTTTGTTTCAAATTCAGAAGTGAAATTGGTGGTCGATAAAACGAACAATATACTGCTTTCCGCAGATCGCAATTATCTCCTGACTATTCTGCGCAACCTGACCTCGAATGCGATTAAAGCACTTGAAAAAGTGAAAGACCCGATGATTCAATGGTCGGTTGCAGAAACAATAAATTCCACCATCTTGGTAATCGAGGACAATGGACCAGGTGCCGCAAAAAGCCAGTTCAAAGCATTGTATGATGCTTCGGAAGTGGTTGGAATTAAAACGGGCTTAGGACTGCATCTCATTCGCGATCTGGCACAAGCAATTGATTGTAAAGTGGAAGTAAGCACAGAACAATCTTCGGGAACAACCATTTCCTTGATTTTCAACAAATCCACCCGTTCGTCGATTTAAACGGTCGTTTGGCGATTAGCACACGTTTTATTCCCTAAAGCGATTCACCTTTGTTTCATAAATAAACAGATAGTATGAAACAGGCAAGCAAAACAATCGGGACACTATTTACTGGACTGGTAATGGCATTTGGGTTAACATTCAGTTCGTGTAAAAAAGCAGAGACAGGTCCTGCTGGAAAAAATGGAACGGATGGTAATGCAAATGTTCAAAGCACGGGTGAAGTGGATTTGAATGTACTAACATGGACTTACCAAGGTACTGCCGCAAGTGATTCATACGTAAGTGTTTTCCCAACTGCTTTGATTACCCAAGAGGTGGTTGATAAAGGGCTTGTAATGGCTTACATAAAAACTGGAATTGGATGGGCTCCATTGCCCTTTTCAGGAATCATGTCTGGGACAGATGACATCACATTTGAAATCTTGAATGGTTCTGTAAAATTCTACTACAGAGACAACGATGAGTTAACGACGACACCAGACCCTTCAAGTATATCCTTGATAGTAAGAATTGTCATAATTCCTGCACAGATCAAAAAACCCAATGTTGACCACTACAATTACCAAGAAGTAAAGGCGGCGTATAATTTATAAAGATGAATCAAAGGGGACTTCACTTTTGTTCTATAAATATCAGATAATATGAAACAAGCGATTAAACCATTTTCGATACTGGTCACCGGAATAATGTTGGTATTTGGATTAACATTGAACTCGTGTAAAAAAGTAGAAAAAGGACCGGCAGGTCCTACGGGAGCAACAGGAGCAACAGGTGCAAATGGTCCTGAGGCGAAAACATATAATGTAACGTTTACTTATGGTGCAGGTGAGACCTACAGATATTATTCAGGGGTGACTGATTTCGAATCGGACGATGTGCTCTTGATTTATCTCGTTTATTTATCAGTTGGGGGACAAACATTGTGTACCCCAATTTCCGCAACAGTATATGGTGTCGATTATTTAACGCTGTTTGTAGAGAGTACAGGAGCAATTTCGTTCAACACCTATGCAGCCGGAACATATTCAAGTCCATGGTCGACAAGTCAGGAAGTGCGTTATAAAATAGTTCACATTAAAAGCGGTGGTCTGATCAAACATCCAAACGTGGATTTGAGCAAGTATGAAGAAGTAAAAGCTGCTTACAATTTATAATAGGAACTGCGAATTTGCTGACGAATTATTTTTTCTTAGCAATTTCATTTTTTGCTGATTGAAGAGCCGCGTTTACAATTTCGTTTTCTGAATGATGCATGAGGTAATACTCAAAATCTGCCAAAGCATCGATGTATTGACCTAGTTTCAGATAAGCGATCCCACGCTTTTCGTAGATTTCGATATCGTATTTGGAATAAGGCGCTGCAAGTGAAAATAGGCGAATCGCTTCGGGATATTCTCCTTTTTCAAACGCATCGACAGCTTCTCTTTTTAGAGTCAGAAACCCGGCTTCGCGTGCAATTTTTCCAGCTTTGATCTTGAGAAATTGGGATATTTCCTGTTTCTGATCTGCTGTGATTTTTTCTTTTCCGATGATTGTCAATTCATCAAATTCCTCATCAAATTCTGAACAGGCACTTTTGACATCAAATTGGTGGAGCTTCTCCATGGATGGAACATTGGTCGTTGACCAAAAACCCTGAACCAGGATTTGATTTGGGTTATACTCCAATAACTGAAACAGGTAATAAAGCGAATCTTTACGGAAGTAAAAATAACTTCCCAATGATAATATCGCCAGTTCTGATTTCATACTTGAAAGATACAACTAATTGAAAATGTATCCGCTGCGGCGGATCAATTCTCCATAATTTTATCCAAGGCATTGATAAACAATTGTGCAGCCTTTGCCAAAATCTCATCGGTATGTGCTTGAGAAATGAAACCGACCTCGTATCCGCTTGGACCCATGTAGAATCCTTCTTCCAACAATGCTTTGTGCAAATGTTTGAAGCCTGTCATATCCGGATTGATTTCTTCAGCAGCGTGGATATGTTTTGAATTGTCGAAGGAGATCCAGAAAATGGAACCGATTGTCACCAACTCAAAAACATAGCCTTTTTCCCTTGCATGAGAATTGATCTGATCCGTGAACAATTTGGTTCTGCGTTCCTGGTCTTCATAAAAACCGGGTTTGCTGAGCTCGGTCAATTGCGCCAATCCTGCCGCCATTGCAACCGGATTTCCCGAAAGTGTTCCCGCTTGATAAACAGGTCCATCGGGAGCAACACACGCCATGATTTCCTTTTTGGCACCATAAGCCCCAACAGGTAAACCACCACCGATAATTTTTCCGTAAGTGACCAAATCCGGAGTGATTCCATAATATTCTGCAGCACCTGAAAAAGCTACGCGGAAACCGGAAATTACTTCGTCAAAGAACAAAAGAGATCCGTTTTTGGTACATGCTTCGCGCAATTCCTTTAAGAAACTCAACTCTTGCAAAAGCAGCCCATTATTCGCGGGAATCGGTTCAATGATCACACAGGCGATTTCAGTTCCGAATTGCTCAAAACAACTGTGTAATGCCTCCAGGTCATTTAATGGTAACACGAGTGTTTCATTGGCAAATGCTTCCGGAACTCCGGCACTGGAAGTGTTTCCAAACGTAACCAAGCCTGAACCCGCTTTAACCAGTAGTGAATCGCTGTGACCATGATAGCAGCCTTCAAATTTTACGATCTTGTTTCTTCCGGTATATCCTCTGGCCAAACGAATCGCTGACATGACAGCTTCCGTACCGGAACTGGTAAAACGGATCTTATCAATAAACGGATTCTTCGAAAGGATCAATTCTGCCAATTCATTTTCCAAACGGGTCGGTGCTCCGAAACTTGCTCCATTTCCTAAAGCAGCAACGATTCCTGCATAAACTTTTGGATGATTGTGACCTAAGATAAGCGGTCCCCAACTTCCACAAAAATCAATGAATTCATTATCATCTTCGTCCCAGATGAAAGCACCATCCCCTTTTTTGATAAAAAGCGGAGAACCTTCCACAGATTTGAATGCTCTTACTGGCGAGTTCACTCCACCAGGAAAGTAATTTTTCGCTTTTTCGTAAAGTGCTTCGGAGTTTGATCTGTTCAATTGTTTTGCTGCCATGGAGACGGAGATTTTAATTTAATGCAAAATTACGAATTCGATTCGCTGAGTCGACAGTAAACACCATGATTTTTGTCATTTCACTAAAATATGATTTTGCCTATCTTAAATTCGATTCGCAATAATACGAATCGGCAATTTTATTATTGAAATCCCAAATTCCGGTGAAATGAATTTTTCTTTATAAATAATGCATTAGGTTTGTATTTCAATATGTAACACAGCGATAAAAAAGCTGAAGATTGGTTATATTTGACACATATTTTTTACCAGTTCTTCACGGAACAATCGATTTATCAGATGAAATACGAATTTACTCCCGAGTTTGCAGCTCAAATGGATGCTTCGGATCCATTAAAGTCTTACAGAGACCGCTTTCTTTTTCCAACTTTCACTAAGAATCCTGTGAGATATTTCACCGGAAACTCGTTGGGGCTACAACCTAAAACAGTGCGTGAAAAAGTGAATTTGGAGTTGGATGACTGGGCGAAGTGGGGAGTGGAAGGACATTTTCTGGGAACCAATCCTTGGTATAAGTATCATGAATTCCTTACGGATGCTTCTGCAAAAATTGTAGGGGCATTGCCAAAGGAAGTGGTGGTGACACATTCCCTGACTACCAATCTGCATTTGTTGATGGTTTCATTTTATCAGCCGAAAGGAACAAGAACAAAGATTTTGTGTGAGGCGAAGGCGTTCCCAAGTGATCTGTATGCATTGGAATCACAAGTTCGGTTTCATGGGTTGGATCCGGAAACGGATCTGGTGGGAATGAGTCCGAGAGAAGGAGAACACACACTAAGAGATGAGGATATTTTAGCTAAGATTTTGGAATTGGGAGATTCCTTAGCCCTGGTCATGTTTGGTGGAGTGAATTACTACACAGGACAATTGTTAGACATGGAAGCAATTACTAAAGCAGGTAAAGGAGTTGGTGCGATGGTTGGTTTTGACTTGGCGCATGCAGCTGGAAATATTCCGGTTAAATTACACGATTGGGGAGTTGATTTTGCCGCTTGGTGCTCATACAAATACTTGAATTCAAGTCCTGGAGGAGTTTCCGGGATGTTTGTTCACGAAAAACACGCAAAAAACGCATCACTTCCTCGTTTTGCAGGATGGTGGGGATACGATAAAAGTACCCGTTTTCAGATGGAGCCTGGTTTCATCCCAATGGAAGGTGCTGAAGGGTGGCAATTGAGTAATGCACCGATTCTTGGAATGGCTGCTCATTGGGCTTCGTTGGAAATCTTTGATGAGGTTGGAATGGACCGGTTAAAAGCAAAAAGTGACGTGTTGACGGGCTATTTGGAATTCATTTTAGATGGATTGTCAGAAAAACATGCCGACAAATGCCGATTTGAGATCATTACACCGAAAGATCCGAAACGCAGAGGAGCTCAACTGTCGATCTTGGTTCACGGAAAAGGAAAACAAATCTTTGATGCAATTTCAGAAAAAGGAGTGGTGGCTGATTGGAGAGAACCGAATGTGATTCGCGTGGCGCCGGTAGCGCTGTACAATTCATTTGAGGATGTGTATTTCCTTGGAAAGTATTTGGAAGAAGCGATTTTAGAACAATAATTGTTAACCACAAAGGCACGAAGACACAAGGTAATTTGCTAGTTATTGTTCTTTGTATTTAGAGTGAAAATAATTGATTTTGAGTGAATTAATTTTGATGTTTTTGACTAACTTAAATAGAGTTAAACCAAAAATAATCATTAAATGACTGAAAATGAAATCGCTGAAATTGTATTTAAATGCGGCTTAAAAGTGCATAGAACGTTGGGTCCGGGATTATTGGAATCAGCTTACGAGGCTTGCTTGATGTATGAATTGGAACAGTATGACATGGAAGTTGTGAGACAGAAATCACTACCCTTGTTTTATGAAGGAGTTCAACTGGATGTAGGGTATAGATTAGACATAATTATTAATAACAAGGTTGTTGTAGAAGTGAAAGCAGTAAACGAACTAGCTGGAGTTTTTAAAGCACAAGTATTGACATATTTAAAATTAACAGATTGCAAATTGGGTTTGTTGATCAACTTCAATTCCGAACTGTTTAGAACAGGATTCAAACGAGTCGTGAACGGACAATTGGAATAAGTCATATTCATCTTACCCATTGTGATAAAAGAAAACTGCCATCTTTGTGCCTTCGTGCCTTTGTGGTTAAAACAGGATAGTATATGGAAAAAATAGCAGTAGTAGGAGCAGGACTTGTTGGAAGTTTACAAGCCATTTTACTTGCACAGAAAGGATACCAGGTTTCGGTATTTGAAAGAAGACCTGATTTGAGAAAAGCAACCTTGATCGGTGGAAAATCAATCAATCTGGCGCTTTCGGATCGTGGCTGGAAAGCTTTGGAAATAGCAGGAATCGCAGAGGATATTCGCAAAATTGCCATTCCAATGTACAACCGCTGTATGCATGCGTTGGATGGTACTTTGACGTATCAGCCTTATGGGGTGAATAACGAAGCAATCTATTCCGTATCACGTGGTGGATTGAATCAGAAGCTGATGAATTTGGCGGATAACTATCCAAACATCGAATATTTCTTCAATCGCAAATGCTTGGACGTCAATCTGAAAACCAATGCACTTTCATTCAAAAATGAACAAACCAATGAGGTAGAAGAATTTCCTGCGGATAAGATCTTTGCTACGGACGGTGCATTCTCTGCAGTTCGTATGCGCATGCAGAAATCCATGACCTTCGATTATTCTCAAAAATACTTGGATCACGGGTACAAAGAATTGGTGATTCCGGCAAATGAAGACGGAAGCCATAAACTGGACAAAAATTGTCTGCATATCTGGCCAAGAGGTGAATTCATGATGATTGCACTGGCGAATCTGGATGGAAGTTTCACTTGTACTTTATTCTTCCCGATGGAAGGAGAAACGTCGTTTGCAACGCTTCAGACACGTGAACAGGTAGCCGCATTTTTTGATCTTACATTTCCGGATGCAGTAGAGATGATGCCGACCTTATTGGATGATTATTTCGAAAACCCGACAAGTTCGCTAATCATGGTTCGCTGTGAGCCTTGGAATTATCAGGACAAAATTGTTTTGTTAGGCGATGCTGCACATGCAATTGTTCCGTTTTATGGACAAGGAATGAACTGTGGATTTGAGGACTGTACGGTTTTCAATGAAATGTATGATCAAAGCAATGGAGATTGGAATGGCTTACTGAGCCGTTTTTCAGACCAACGTGTTCCGGATGCAAATGCCATTTTGGACTTAGCGCTTGATAATTATGTAGAAATGCGCGATAAAACTGCAGATCCTGAATTCCTGTTGCAAAAGAAGATCGAAGGGAAATTCTCCCGGTTACATCCGGATAAGTGGACTCCATTATATTCTCAGGTCACTTTCAGCAATACACGTTACAGCGATGCATTGAAGAACGGAAGAAAACAGGATGCCTTGATGCAGGAGATTCTGAAGATTGAAAACATCCATGAAAAATGGGATGAACCATTCGTTATGGATAAAATGTTGGAACTTATTTCGTAACCAATCCGAAAACTTTAGATATTTAACTAAAATTAGACCATGAAATTTGTCGTTTGTATTTTGTTGATTGCGATTACCGGATTCTCTTTCGGTCAATCCCGAAACTTGAAGGGGCATAGCCGGAAGGATTTTTTCGGGGGTGCAAGGGATTATCGTCAGTTGACAAAGGATGGAATCCAGATTTCATTAGGACCGAATTATACTTTTACCAATCCGCATGTGACGGAATATTCAGGAGTTGATGTCAATGGTCGCCCGGTTACAACTACGGTTGATCCCATTGGAAAACCCGGAGGATTTATCGAGATAGGAGCAGCACATTACCGCTTGAAATCCTCTAAGATTTTGGCTTCCTGGTATAAGAAACGAGGAGATAAAGGAGAGGTCAAATGGATCGGAGCGAATCTTTTTCACCGATTGGATTGGGGATTGGGGTTCAATTATATCGGTGGAAGCGAACGTACGAAATTCGAATTAGTTGATCCATCTTCCGGAGCTTCTTCTTTTGATGAAAGTACCGGGTCATTCTACAATGGATATGTTACTGCCCGCGTAACGATTGATCGTTTCACCAAAATAGCAGATGGTTGGCATTTGGAAACAGGGTTGGGTTTTAATTTTCTGTTTAATGCACTTCCTGCACCAAAAACTCCTTATGTCCCAACGATTGCTCCGGTGAAATTCCAACAGGATTTTATGGCTCAGTTTCATCTGCATTTAGGTTTTACAAGAACGATCCGCAGAGGAGATTACCTGACATTGGGGTTCATTGTACCGGCTTTTGGGATTTACGAACCGAATAAAGCACGACCAACCGTTCAATGGTTTTCAAGTAATTACTGGCCGATCCAATTCCAAATTCGTTGGATCCATCACTTTACTAAAAAATCGAATGGCTGTAATACCGGTACGCCGGAAGACCGTAAAAGAAACAACGAATACATGCAAAACCGTTAATAGCGAAACCGATGAGAAGATTTTACTACTTGAGCTCTTGTGATACTTGTCAAAAAATCATGAAGGCGTTGAATCTCCCAAGTGATGTGGAGTTAATCGATATCAAACAAACAAATATTGATGCAAAAACGTTGGATTGGTTGAAGGAAAAGGTAGGTTCCTATGAAGGAATGTTCTCGAAAAGAGCCATGAAATTTCGTTCCCAAGGATTGCATGAAATGAATCTGACGGAAGCGGATTACCGCAAATACATGCTGGAAGAATACACGTTCCTGAAACGACCATTTACCATTTACGATGATCATATCTGGATTGGAAACACAAAAAAAGAAGTGGATTCTGCGCAGGAATTTTTTGCGAACCTGAAATAGGTCAGAAGAAGCGCAACCTGCTGTCCAATATGGATCTTCTGTAATTGTCGAGCTTTTCGTCGCCCTTTCGTTGAATAAAACGGCGGATGAATTTTTGTGTGCCTTTCCCCATTTTGAAATCCAACTCGTCGCCAAAAATGGGTACGATACTTAGGAATTGAACTGTTTTCCCTTCAATTCTTGCAGGCTCCAACTCCTTTTGAAGTAAAATCGGGTCCAGGAAGATGAAATATTCTTGGGGCATTGTTTCTGAAATTGGAACTTCAGGATTTCCGGTTGGAATGGTATGACCCGGTCCGTACCAAGTATTCTTGTCTTTTACAAAGCGTTCCAGTTTATAGATCCAGGTATAGATCCAGGAAAAGTTGGGGTTCGTATGATCTTCAAAATCCCAGTAAGTTGGCAAACAGAAATAAATCTCATTGAATTCTCTCCCGATCCACTTGTCCAAAACAGGCATTTTGTATCCCGAAAGGGACGCGGTCATGACAACAGTTACAGGAACATCCAATTCTAATAACAGGACGATCAGTTCTTGATCAGGATGCAAAGGATTCTGAATGGATTTTACGCGATGCGTTCCAAAACGGTTTTCTAATGCCTTTCTAAGTTCCATGATGACAAATATAATGGTTCTCACTTGCTTTCTGATCAAGTTTCAAAAGTATGGGCAAATAAAAAAAGGGGCCTACGCCCCTCTCCTTGGTTATTGGTTTAACTGTTTATTTCGCGTTAAAGAAATAGTCAATTTCAGAAATGCGCATCGTCATATCATTCCCCTCAACTTTTGTGATGTTGAAAATGATAGACTTCTTTTGGTTGGGGCCGTAAAATAAGAATAAGTCGATTTTGTCTTCGTATTGAGTGCTTAACCACTTTCCTTCCAGATCAATGAAATCAGTCATGTTGTTTTGATCATACCAACGACCCTTGAATGTTTCGTCGTCTCTCAAATCAAAACAGATGGTGTTGATTCCTAGAATCTTGTCCTTTTCGGGTCCAAAACCATCGACCTTCACAAGTGTCCATTTCTTCACCAAACGTTCGTCTATTTTAGAGTTTGAACAAGCAGAAAGGACGAAGAAAAGCAGTCCGAATAGTAAGTAAGTAAATCTGATCCTCATAATTAAAAAGCGGGGCACTTAGGTAAAACTAATCTTTCTCCATAGAGTACCAAACGCTTTTTTTTGAGATTGTACTCAAGCAAATTTTGAGTGAGTGATTGCCCAATTTGACTGTGCAATTTACTTATGCCTTCCTAGCATTTGGCATATTCTAGAGAATTTCCTTCAAAGAATTCCAAAAAGATTGGTCGGATAGAACTGCTCCCTGTTCGATCAACAGATGAATTTCCATTTCCCGGGAGGAGTTGTAATTCTTTTTGCTTGTGAAAAAGGAAAGACTGGTTGGTGTTTTGGTAAGTGCTTCATGGATTCCCTCAACAGTTGATAAGTCAATTGAAGCCTCACTTTTTTTCTGAATGGCGATCAATTCCTGTTCGTCTTCCTGAAAATGGAATACAATGCAAGAGTCAGGTGTGCGGTGTTCCAGGAACCGGACCTTTTCGTACACTGTTTGCAATACCTGATCTGAGAACAACTCCACTAATTCCAATGCCTTTTGGGGATCTTCCTGGTTCAGTTTTGCCCATTCTTCCCCATGAACACCATTGATAATCAGGAATGCTTTTAAATCTCCCTCCAGATGTTGGAGTTCTTCGTTAGATAAAATCCGGTATTTCATAGTGCAAAAGTAGTGTTCCAGCTACAAATACGTATACTCGAACTGTACTTTCCTTCCACTTTGATAGGTAACCTCCTGAATCAGATTACTGTTTGAATAAAGCAAAGTGGTTGTGATGATAGTCTTATCCGTTGATTTATAGCAATCGATATGTCGGATAATATTCCCGTTTTTATCTTTTTCCTGAATTAGTTTATAAGATCTTTTTCCATTTTTCTTATAGGCTTCAAATACATCTTTTTCTTTTGAATAAGTGTTGTGGTTAACTAAAATGGAATCATGCAGAAAACGCTTGTAACCTGTCATTACGGAGTCCTTATTAAAAGCAATCTCTTGCAAATAATCCTTCCCATCTTCAATGGTTCTGGTATAACTGATATAGGATCCATCATTATTCGAACCATAGTATTGACATTGTTTAACTTCATCCAATTTGGATTCCTGAATCTTCCCCTTTTCGTCACAACTGTAGACCCAACGTTTTTTCAATTCTCCATTAATCACATAGCGGGATTCTGTAGCTTTTTTCAATAAGTCGTCATAATCGGTTTCCAGTCTGTAAGTCTTTTCTTTCTTTCCGTAGATTTTCTTTTCCACCAGAGAAGCCAAATCACCATTGAAATAAACATATCTGGTTTCTGCATTTAACTGCTCATCCTTAAAAGATTGGATGATTACAATTCTGGACTGAGAATCATACCCGATTTTAGTATTAAAAGTATGTTTCTTTGTGATGCGCTGGATTTCGCTCAAGAGTGTGTCAGTGAATTTATAATTGACAGTATTGCCATCCGATTTCATTTGAATGAGTCTTCCGGATAGGTCAAAAGTCCGCTCATACCACCCCTTTTTCTTCCCATACTTATTTACAGCGAATGATTTTACAACACGCACTTTATTTTGCTTCATTGTTTCGGGAGTTGCTCCATAATAGAGATTCTGTCGGTAATCATAACCCAATTCGTATTTAGCTCCCCACCGGAGGTAACTCAACACAGAGGCTTCCGAATTTTGACCGATCCAGGCAAATGACAAAGTTGGGAGGAATAACAGGAGTAGCAAAATTAGTTTCATATGCATTTGTTTAGGTTCGTGTTCAATAAGTGGAAATGGCCATTTGGTTACACTACAAATCTACATAAAACGCGTACTTTTGTTAAATGCAGAAAAAAGGTGTTGCTATTCTCGGTTCTACTGGTTCAATCGGGACACAAGCTTTGGAAGTAATCCAGGCTTATCCGGAGAAATTCGACTTGCAAGTGATTACCGCTCAGTCAAATTCGAAATTATTGATTGAGCAAGCGAAGAAATTTCAGCCAAATGTAGTTGTCATTGGTGATGAAGGAAAGTACCAAGAAGTGAAAGATGCACTTTTTTCTGAAGATATCCATGTTTACGCTGGAAGTCAGGCACTTTGTCAGGTGGTTGAATTTCATGAAGTGGATGTGGTATTAACGGCTTTGGTCGGTTATGCCGGATTGAAACCCACATTGGCTGCCATTGAAGCAGGAAAAGATATTGCATTGGCTAATAAGGAAACCTTGGTTGTAGCAGGAGAATTGGTAACGCAAAGGGCACGTGCCAAAGGAATCAACATTTATCCGGTGGACTCTGAACATTCTGCTATTTTTCAATGTTTGGTAGGTGAGTTTCACAATCCGATCGAAAAAATTTATCTAACAGCGTCCGGTGGACCATTCCGTGGGTGGAAAGCAGATGCGCTGAAATCAGTAACACCTGCTCAAGCCCTGAAACATCCGAATTGGTCGATGGGCGCCAAGATCACCATTGATTCAGCTTCCATGATGAATAAAGGTTTGGAAGTGATTGAAGCAAAATGGCTTTTTGGCTTAAAGGCGGAACAAATTGATGTCATTGTTCATCCGCAATCGATCGTACATTCATTGGTTCAGTTTCAAGATGGTTGTATGAAAGCTCAAATGGGACTTCCGGATATGAAGTTGCCGATTCAGTTTGCTTTAACTTATCCTGATCGATTGAAAACGGAATTTCCAAGATTCAACTTTTTGGATTACCCGCAGTTAACGTTTGAAAAAGCGGATGCAGGGACTTTCCGGAATTTGCAATTGGCGTATGATGCATTGGAAAAAGGGGGAACTGCCGCTTGTGCATTGAATGCAGCAAATGAAATTTCAGTCCAACTATTTTTGGAAGAAAAAATCGGATTCCTGGATATTGCACGGATCAATGAAAGCGTCATGCTACAAGCACCATTTATTTCCAGTCCGAGCTATGAAGATTATGTTGGAACAGATCTTTTGGCACGAGAATTGGCTAATAATTTGTCATTTATAAAATAACACATGAAAAATTTCAAAATCAAAACACTCTTCCTTTCTTTGGTGATTTCCACCGCTGTTTCTGCGCAAATTCAGTTTGAAGACAATGTTCCGTTTCAACAGGTGTTGAACCGATCAAAAAGCGAAAACAAACTGATTTTCATGGATTGTTATACCACCTGGTGTGGTCCATGCAAATGGTTGGTAAGTAATGTGTTTTCTGATAAAAAGTTGGGAGAGGTTTATAACAGTCAATTTGTAAATTATAAGCTCGACATGGAAAAAGGCGAAGGACTGGATTTGGCAAAGAAATTCGGTATTCAGGCTTACCCGACTTTGCTGTGGCTCAATGAAAATGGAGAAGTTGTTTATCGCATTGTTGGTACCAATAGTATCGAATCCTTTCTTGAATACGCAAGCAGCTTAAAAGATGATGAAAACCATTTTCCAAGTATGGTGAAGAAATTTGAGGCGGGAAATCGCGAACCGGAATTTCTGAAAAAACTGGCGATAGCCGCTACCAATGGATATGAAGCAAATGCTTCAACTTATGTGGAAGCTTATCTAAACGCCATTTCCAAAGAGGATTGGAGTAAGCCGGAAAATAATACCTTGATTTATAGTGCAAGTAAAACATTCGACTCAAACACAACGGAGTATGTTCTTGAGAATTCAAAAAAGTTTGAACCTACATTGGTGGAAGCTATAAAGAGTCAATGTTTGGATTATGAACTGAAAGCAGCAATTGAATCAAGATCAGAGGAGAAACTGAAAGCGCTATTGACACTAGTTGACAGGTATTCACCGGATAAGCAAGAATTTAAGCAATCAGCGGAATTGTATTTTTACCAAACAATAGGGGACAGGAAAAAACTGAACGAATTGGCTACAAAATATTTGAAGTCTTCGAATGACCCTAACTTATTGAACGAGTATGCTTGGGAACGATTTGAAAACGAAACAGATTTGACCTTATTAAAAGAGGCAATCACCTGGGCTGAACGATCTGTAAAATTGGAAAAACACTTTTATAATACGGACACATTGGGTCAACTGTACAAGAAAGTTGGAAATACCAAAAAGGCGGATAAATGGTTGAAGGAATCCAAAATACTTGAGACCAAAGAAAATCAGTAGTAAAGAAAGAGAATCACCAGTACTGAGTAGCGAAGGAATTTTCCCAATGTCATATAGATGAACGTTGGGATTTTTTTTGTTCCGTAGATCCCAAGCGTGATCATAATGGGATCACCAATGATTGGTAACCAGGAGAGCAAGGCAGAATAAACCCCATATTTTAGAACGAACTGCTCTGCTTTTGGAGTCTTTTTCTTCAGGAAGCGATCCCGGGCAAATTTCCCGATAAAATAATTCGTGCCTCCTCCAAGGCAATTCCCCAAACTTGCAACCAGTAAAATGGAGATGGGAGAATAGTTTTCCGAATTCAAAAAGAATAACAGTGTCGCTTCGGAAGGAAACGGGATGATGGTGGAAGCCAAGAAGCAAACCAGGAACAAACCGAACAATCCCCATTCAAAAGCCATACTTTGCGAATAAAAAAAATGGGGACCGAAGCCCCCATTTTTCCAATTTATATTGTAAGAATTATTTCTTAACGATACGTTTTGTGATAGTTTCGTTACCAACAGTTAACGTGTAGTTGTAAATACCAGCTACGAAGTTTGTTCCGTCGATAGAAACTGATTGCTCACCAGCATTCATGTTAGTAGCAGGAACTGTTGCAACTGTACGACCAGCAACATCAGTGATTACTACAGAAACTTGTGCATCAGCTTTCAAGTTGAATTTAATTTCTGTTGTTCCAACGAATGGGTTAGGATAAACCGTTACATCAGTTGCAGAAGTCAACTCATTCAACCCTAATGTAGGATCAAAGTTCAAACGAACCATTGGAGTTTCATTTTGGTAATACAAGGTGCTGTTTGCAATGTCATTTCCATCCAATAAGAAAGAAGTCTGATCTGGAGAATAACCAGCATTTGCAACTTTAACATCCGGAGTGTAAGATCCGACCATTACAAAATAGGTAGTATTTGCTTCCAATGCAATTGGAATACCCAAGTAAATCGTCAAGTTTGTATTGATTTGAGCAGCTGTCAATGTTACAACTTGTTGAGACTCACCTACCCAAACAGGATCTGTTGCAGTTGGATCATTTTTATAAATTCTAGCATAAACCTCAGATCCCACAGGAGTTCCAGTAGCAAAACGCACGTCAACACCTTTAACCGTTTGAGCAGTCCAGATATCAAATAAGTTTCCTGTTTCGAAAGGATCAGCTAAGTTAGTAGTGTATCCGTTAGGAACATTGTTATCTCTTGCGTAGATATAGTTTGTTACATCAAAAGAGAAGTTAGTCAACACGTTATTTGTAGGAACATCATCAGTGTTTGTAGCTGACAATGTTCTTGTAACGTTATAAGTACCAATTGTAGCAGGTGTGAATTGTGTTGTCAAATCTAAACTGTCACTTGCTCCTGCAGCAATAGTTCCGGGAGTACTTGTTCCAACAAAAGTTCCGGCACCAGTAATACCTACACCGTATACTACGTTTGTCATAGAAGATCCACCTTCGTTTTTAACGTTCAATGAATATTCGATTGGAGCGATTTGTGTTGTAGGAATTTTGAAATATCCCAATCCTACAGAACCCCAGTAATCGTTAGTGATTGCCAAGTCATAATCCGCTGGAGTAGAAATTGCTACATCATCAATATTCCATCCGTAAGTAACCCATACGTTCGCGTTAGTTGCTTGAGCAGGGAAACGTGTTGTCCAATGGAAACGAACCATAAGTGAAGTTGACCCTCCTGGAATATAAGAAGCTAAGTTAATAGTTTCTTGAGTTGGGTTAGCATACGGACTTCCTCCTGATTGAGATAAAACACCTTTGTCTGTGTTATCTCCTACAGTGATCCAGCTAGTACCACCATTCACTGAAATCTGGAACTCTTGTAAGTCATTGAACAATGCACCATTTTGCATGAATGACAAAATAAGGTTTTGAGATGAAATAGTAATCGGAGCAGCTTGTGTTAAATAGTAATCAACGCCTAAAGCTTGCGTACCCGGAGTCAATGAAGGGTTACCGTTTCCAAGCTCAGCAAAATTACCATCAGAAGTAGAGTTGATAATTCCTTGAGTTGTACTGTTTGCCCAACCTTCTTTCGTTGCGTTGATGTTCCAACCAAAGTTACCTCCTGTTTGTCCATCATTGTCAATAGTCCAATCACTAGGATTAGAGAAGTCACTTGACCATAAAGCTGTACCAAGAGCCTTTGCAGGAGTCACTGGAGTTGCTTTATGTGTTTCTGTGCTAATTGTTTGTGCCATTCGAGGTGAAGAAGCCAGTTTCGCATTTTGAGCAAATGCACCTGAAACTAGCAACAATCCCGATAACAAAGTAATTTGTTTTTTCATGTTTCTTTAATTTACGAAGTTCTAAATTTAATGATTTGACCCATAAAAGGGCTGTTTATTTATTAAACGGTACTAATTATGAAATGAACGGTAATTGCTGTCCCTCAAAAAAGGGATTTGCGCTCGCAATCGGCGTTGTTCTTCATAACTAACACTATAAGTAATGACGCTTTCTGAATCCGAAAGGTTGGAAAGTTCCTCACCAAGAAGGTTAATTAATTTGCTCTGACCAGTGTAAGTCAAACCTGAATTATCTGTGCCAACCCGGTTCAGACCTGCTACATAACATTGATTTTCAATAGCTCTTGCAGGAAGGAGTGTGGACCAATGGTGAATTCTTCTCTCGGGCCAGTTTGCCACATACAAAAGGAGATCATAGATCGGTAAGCCATCGATTTCTCCGTTTCGGATATTTTCAGGGAAACGCAAATCGTAGCAAATCTGTAAATTGATCTTCCACCCAAGATAATCAACGATGACCTCTTTGGTTCCTGCAGTGAAGTGAACCGACTCTTCAGCCATTCCGAATAACTTTCGTTTATCGTAGTAAGTTAGTGTGCCGGCCGGTTCTATGAATACACCGCGATTGTAGTAATTTCCATTCTCTTCTATGATCAAGGAAGTGTAGCATGCCGCATTTTTTTCTTTAGCCAGTTGTCTTAGCCAGGAAATGCTTGAACCGTCCTCCATCTTTTCTGCCAGTTGACTTGCATTCATAGAGAACCCTGTCTGGAACATTTCGGGGAAAAGGATCAGGTCGGTCTCATCAACGGATTTCAATAAGGACTCATAATGTTCCAAATTGGCAGCTTTGTCTTCCCAGATTTGATTTGCCTGGACAAATGTGATTCTTAGATCTTGCATAATCTTTCTGCAGCTTGAATGAGTGTTTCATCTGTTTTTGCAAAACAAAAACGAATGGTCTGATAATCGGTCAACTCTTCGTAGAAAACGGATAATGGAATTGCAGCAACACCAACTTCCTTCACCATCCATTCACAGAATTGAACATCCGGCAGATCGGAAATTGCCCTGTACCTCACGGTTTGAAAATAAGTCCCTTCACTTGGTAAAAATTCAAATTTGCTTTTGGACATCAATTCCTTAAAGCGATCACGCTTGTCCTGATAGAATTTCCCCAAGGTGGTAACATCGGTGGTTGAAATATAGTCTGCCAGGGTTTTTTGAGCCACACTATTTACGGAGAACACCAAAAATTGATGCACTTTTTTAATCTCCTTCAGAATGTATTCAGGTGCAATAATGTAACCTACTTTCCAACCGGTCAAATGAAACGTTTTCCCGAAAGAAGAAACAATGACACTTCTATTTCGCAAAATTTCATGGTTATGTGCGGAAAAATGGGTCTTTTCAAAGGTAATGAATTCATATACCTCATCGGAGCACAGGATCAGATTGGGATGATCGGTCATCACTTGAACCAAAGCATCGTAGTCCGATTGATCCATCATTTTCCCCGAAGGATTGTGTGGATTATTGATGATCAGAATCCGTGTTTTTTGATTCACCGTTTGTCTTAACTCTCGCCAATCGATTGTAAAATCTTCCCGCATGGGAATATGGATCGCTTTTCCACCTGCCAAATGAACCGCCGGGCTGTAGCAATCATAAGCAGGATCTAAAATGACCACCTCATCACCGAAGTGAACCAAAGCCTGAATCGTAGCAAAAATACCTTGCGTTGCTCCGGCAGTTACTAAAATTTCAGCAGCAGGATTAACTTCCCGTTTATAGACGCGATGTACCATTTGAGCAATTCCATCCAACAAAGATGGCAAACCGCTCATTGGAGCATATTGATGGACGTTGTCCTTGCTATTCTTTGCCAAAAGTTCCTCAATCAATGGATCAATTGGAAAATTTGGAAACCCTTGAGAAAGATTAATGGCTTGGTATTCATTTGCCATCTGACTCATGGTTGAAAAGATCGTGGTTCCTACTTTTGGAAGTTTTGTTTGCATGGGCTACATTTGTTTGCAAATAACAAAGTAAATCATTCCTTCATTACATGACGCTTTCGATAGTGGATATTTAACAGGAATCCAATTAATACACAGATCATGAAAGGCTCAATTTTCGCAATTCTCACACTTTTTTCCCTTATTCTTTCTTCCTGTAGTGAAGATTCCATTTGTGATTGCATTCGCGCAAGTGATGAGCTGACTAACAAATACGATCAGCTTCGAACTAAAAAGCTAACTGCCGAGGGTCAAAAAGAAGTGAAAGAACTGATCAAAACGAAGAAGGCTAAATGCAAGGAATTTGAATTGATGAGTGGTCCTGAAATGATGGAACGAAAGGCAAGTTGTAAGTAGGAAGCTTCTCTCATTTCACTCTGAAATTCAATAGAATCATGGATTTGAATTCGATTCTTGAATAGCTAAGAAAAACTTCCGGTTTGACTTAACAAATATTCCGGCTAAATCGAAATAATAAAAGGTGAAAAATCGCTATCTTTGCATCGCTTACTAGTAAAGGTGAGTTTCAAAAATTAGTGAAATTTTATGAGTGCATTTTCATCCCGTCACATTGGACCTGATTCAGCTGAGAAATCTGAGATGTTAGCTGCTATTGGTGTTAAATCAATTCAAGAATTAGTAGACAAGACAATTCCTTCACACATCCGATTATCCGGAGAGTTGAAGATTGATGCTGCTATGAGCGAGCAGGAATACCTGCAGCACATTACAGCTTTAGGTGCTCAAAATAAAGTATACAAGTCTTTTATCGGTTTAGGATACAATGAAACCATTGTTCCTTCTGTTATTTTGCGTAACGTCTTGGAGAATCCGGGATGGTATACTGCTTATACTCCTTACCAGGCTGAGATTTCTCAAGGTCGTTTGGAGGCTTTGTTGAATTTCCAGACAATGGTTTTGGAATTAACAGGAATGGAAATCGCAAACGCATCTTTATTGGATGAAGGAACTGCGGCTTCAGAAGCAATGATCATGTTCTGGAATTCACGTTCACGCCAAGAGGTAAAAGACGGAATAAATAAATTTTTCATTTCCAAAAATGCATTTCCTCAAACAAAGGACGTTGTTCTTGGAAGAGCAATCAACTTAGGAATTGAATTAGTGGAAGGCGATGAAACAACTTTCACGAATGACGGAACTTATTTCGGAGCGATTATTCAATATCCGGATGTTTACGGAAATATTACAGACGTTGCCGGATTTATCGGTCGCAATAACGGATTGAAAACAGCTGTAGCTGCAGATATCTTATCATTGGTCGTATTGAAATCACCGGGATCATTGGGAGCAGATGTGGTTTTCGGGTCTTCACAACGTTTCGGTGTTCCGATGGGTTATGGTGGTCCTCACGCAGCATTTTTCGCAACAAAAGAAGATTACAAACGCACCATTCCTGGTCGTATCATTGGTGTGTCGAAAGATGCAGATGACAACATGGCTTTGCGTATGGCTTTGCAGACACGTGAACAACACATTAAAAGAGATAAAGCAACATCCAACATTTGTACGGCACAAGCATTGTTGGCAGTTATGGCTTCCATGTATGCAGTATATCATGGTCCGGTTGGAATGAAGGAGATCGCTGAGCACGTAAATGGCTTGGCTTCTGCAACAGCAAACGGATTGAAAGCAGCTGGAATTCAGGTTGGTTCTGATTCATTCTTCGATACTGTTTGGGTAAAAGGGGTGGACACAGCGAAAATCAAAGCGGCAGCTGAAGCGAAAGGAATGAACTTCCGCATCATCAATGGGTCTGAATTGACAATCAGTTTCGGAGAACCACATACGATGGAAGACGTTGCAACAATCTTATCGATCTTCGGCGTTTCGACTCCGCTCAACGACCAAAAATCTTTGGTAAATTCAGTTCTACGTACAGACGGAGTATTTACTCATGCAACGTTCAACAAACATCATTCTGAATCCAAGATGATGCGTTACCTGAAACGTTTGGAAAATAAAGATTTGTCATTGGTTCATTCCATGATTCCTTTGGGATCTTGTACCATGAAATTAAATGCAGCTTCCGAGTTGATTCCGATTACGAATCCTCAGTTTGCAAATATGCATCCATTTGCTCCGGTTGAGCAAGCTGCCGGGTACCACGCCATGTTCCGTCAGTTGGAAAAAGACTTGTGTGAATCAACAGGATTTGCAGCGATGTCTTTGCAACCGAATTCGGGAGCACAAGGTGAGTACGCCGGATTGATGGTGATCAAAGCATACCATGAAAGCCGTGGAGATGTGCAACGCAAAAAAATGATTATTCCATCATCGGCGCATGGAACAAACCCTGCTTCTGCAGTAATGGCAGGAATGGAAGTGGTTGTTACGGGATGTGACGAAAACGGAAATATCAATATTGATGAATTAAGAACTGTAGCGAACCAAATCGGAAACGAGTTATGTGGTTTGATGGTAACTTATCCATCCACTCATGGAGTTTATGAAGAAGGAATTCGCGAGATCACCTCAATCATTCACGAGAATGGCGGACAAGTCTACATGGATGGTGCGAACATGAATGCGCAAGTCGGATTGACCAATCCGGGAAACATCGGAGCAGACGTTTGTCACTTGAACTTGCACAAAACATTTGCAATTCCTCACGGAGGTGGTGGACCGGGAATGGGACCAATCGGAGTTGCAGCACATTTAGCTCCTTTCTTGCCAAGTAACCCGGTTGTTGCCGCAGGAGGAAGTACACCGATTCACGCAGTTTCCGCAGCACCTTACGGAAGCGCCTTGATTTTGTTGATCTCTTACGGATACATCAAAATGTTGGGAGCTGAAGGATTGAGAGAATCTACAGAAGCAGCAATCTTGAATGCGAATTACATTGCAGCAAAATTGAAAGGACATTACGACGTATTGTACGCTGGTAAAAACGGTACGGTAGCTCACGAAATGATCTTGGATTGCCGTGAATTCAAGAAAACGGCAGACGTGGAAGTAGCAGATATGGCGAAACGTTTGATCGACTTCAATTTCCATGCACCGACAGTTTCTTTCCCGGTAGCTGGTACCTTGATGGTAGAACCCACAGAATCGGAAGACAAAGAAGAATTGGATCGTTTCATCGAAGCGATGATCAAGATTCGTCAAGAAATTGCTGATATTGAAAACGGAAAGGTCGATAAAGAAAACAACTTGTTGAAGAACGCTCCGCACACTGCAGATTGTATCATCAATCAAGAATGGAATTACCCTTATTCTCCGCAAGAAGCAGCTTACCCGGTTGCCTACTTGAAAGAGTGGAAATACTGGGTTCCGGTTCGCAGAGTAGACAACGCATACGGAGACAGAAACCTGGTGTGTTCTTGTCCGAGCGTAGAGAGCTACATGCACGTGGAGGCATAAGAATTAATGATAATTTATAGTGGAAATCCGTTCATCAGTTGGTGGGCGGATTTTTGTAATTTTACAGAATCAATTTAACCGTATGAATCGATTAATATCAATACTTTCTTTCATCATTCTTGTTTCAAATAATGGATTTGCACAACCAGGCACAAATGATCCATCGTTTAATGTAGCTGATGATGGCTCTTTTGGTGATGGAACAGGTTTATCAAGTGCTCTTTATTCGTCAAAAATTCAACCAGACGGTAAAATTCTTGTTGGAGCAGGGTTAATTTTCAGTTATGCTTATAACGGGGTTATACAACCAGGGTTATCCCGAATAAATCCTGATGGAAGCTTAGATAATTCATTTAACATAGGTTCCGGATTTAATGCTGAAATATGTTCTATTAGTCTTCAAACAGACGGTAAAATTATTGTTGCCGGAAATTTTACAGTTTGTAACGGATTTACTCGAAACGGAATAGCACGTTTAAATGCAGATGGTAGCTTAGATACAACATTTAATTCAGGTACTGGTTTTCCTTTTTCAAGTACTATTCAAACAACAGTAGTCCAAACAGATGGTAAAATAATTGCCGCAGGACGATTTACGTCCTATAATGGAGTTTCACGTTCTCGTATTGTTAGAATAAATCCGGATGGAAGTTTGGATCCAACATTTATTATAGGAACGGGCTTTACAGGATTAAGTAATAGTGGGGTTTCTTCTGTTAAACTCCAAACTGACGGTAAGATAATTGCTGTTGGTACTTTTTCAGGTTACAACGGAACCACAAGAAATGGGATTACAAGATTGAACGCCAATGGTAGTTTAGATGCAACATTTAATCCGGGATCTGGTTTTAATGGCGAAGTTTGGGATTTGGATATACAAACTGATGGTAAAATTGTTGCCGTTGGAGTGTTTTCCTCTTACAACAGTTCAAATTGCAGCCGTGTATCCAGGATTAACACGAATGGAAGTATAGATGTCACGTTCAACGTAGGAATTGGTTTTAATGCTAATTATGGACAAACAGTGAAAATACAATCTGATGGAAAAATAGTCGTAGGAGGGAGTTTTTATTCATATAATGGGACTAACTGTTATTATTTAACTAGAATAAATTCAGATGGGACAATTGATCTGGTATTTAATGCCAATTCGGGAACGGCGATTGGAGATTGGGTATACAATTTAAATATTCAAAATGACGGTAAAATAATTGTACTAGGGCCTTGTGCTTCCTATAATTCGATTGTAACAGGCCATATGCTTCGATTAAACGTTGATGGTAGTTTAGATGAAGCATTTAATCCGGGAACTGGATTTGACAACTTTGTTACTAGTACTAGCATCCAACCGGATGGGAAAATCCTTTTAGGAGGAGATTTTACAGAATTCTCTAGTATTGTACAAAAGCGAATAACCCGTTTATATTCCAATGGTAATTTGGACAATACTTTTAATATTGGTGACGGATTTAACAACTCTGTGTCGACATTATGTATTCAAAGTGATGGAAAAATATTGGTTGGTGGTGATTTCACAACATATAATGGAGCACCTTGTGAGAGAATGGCTCGAATAAATCCCAATGGTAGCCTAGATTCAACATTTGACCCAGGAAGTGGTTTTGATAATTATGTCCGAACTATTTGCATTCAGGGAGATGGAAAAATCATAGTTGGAGGGAATTTCACAACATTTAATGGAATTCCCCAGAATAAAATAGTGCGTTTAAATGCTGACGGAAGCTTAGATCCAACATTTAGTTCGAGTTCAAATTATGAGGTAAAATCAATTAATATACAAAGTGATGGAAAGATTATAGTAGGGGGTAATTTGACTTATTATAACGGAAACACGGTGTATAAAATTATACGGTTAAATACGGATGGTAGTTTGGATCCAACATTTAATCCGGGAAATGGGCCAAATTATAGTATTTATTCTACAATTATTCAGGATGATGGAAAGATTATAGTTGGAGGCAATTTCACTACATTTAATGGGTTATCACGAAATAGACTAGTTCGTTTGAATAGTAATGGCAGTTTGGATGCTACTTTTAATACAGGAAGTGGGTTTGATGGGGATGTCAGAACGATTAGTATCCAGGAAGACGGAAAAATTATAGTTGGAGGGAATTTCACAACATTCAATGGGCTTACAAGAAATAGAATAGTGCGTTTGAATAGTAACGGTAGTTTGGATGGGACTTTTATTTCAGGGAATGGATTTAATGACGAAGTTCTATCAACAGTTGTCCAAACAGATGATAAAATCATTGTTGCTGGAAGGTTTTTCGATTATAATGGTACTCCACGTAACAGATTAGTTCGTTTATTAAATTGTTTTCCTTCTAATAATTCATTTACTGCATCGGCATGTGACAATTATGTTTTGAATGGTCAAAACTATACATCAAGCGGAGTATATACACAGGTACTAATTAATGCCCTAGGCTGTGACTCAATCATCACCTTAGATTTAACCATCATCCCATCCCTCCCTTTAACCATCGACAATTCCTTTTCCATGCCTTCCGATGCAAATTCATGTGAAGGTGAGGTTGCAATAAATCTGTCCGGAAATGCAGACTTCGAATTGGATTTCGATAATGGTTCACAAGTTCTGACTTCAAGTGGATATAGTTTGGTGACGGGTTTATGCGCCGGTGTTCATGACTTGCATGTGACAGACAATTGTGGCGACACACTTTCGATTCAGGTTGTGATTCCGGTCGATTCGAACTACGTCTTCAACAATCCATTCATTGATTCATTAGCTCAGGATTCCCTGGGTGTAACGATGACAAACTGCGATATTTATTACGCCGGAATTGATACCGCTTACATCGATTCGATTTGGGCAACAGGAAATACAGTCAATGTGATCTGGAATATTGTAGATTCAAACGGATCGAATTTCGATACAACAACTTACGTTCTGAATAACGGAAATGGAGTTTACTGGTTGCAGTTGAGTGTTTTCTGCCCGAACAAATCAGTAGGGGAATACTTCACGGTAACGGAAGCAGTCTACTTCAATAACGGTTCGGTTTCTACTGCAGGCCTGGCAGACATTGGGAAAGACCTGTTTGAGATTTATCCCAATCCAACCAACGACCAGGTTCATATCAGCTTCTCCGGTTCGGATGCGGAATTGATCGTTTACGACCTCCAAGGGAAAGTTGTCTTGAAAGACCAGATCAAAAACAACGGAATCGTCTCCTTGCAGAACTTTGAGCGGGGAGTTTACTTGTTTGATTTCAAGAATTCGCAGGGACATAGCGTACAACGGGTGATAAAACATTGATAATCAAAGAAGATGAAATTATTTAAAGTTGCATTATTATTGCTAAGTCTTACAGGTATTTCCTTTGGTCAAAATGGAGCTAACGATGCTACATTTAATATAAGTGATCACGGAAATGGTTTTGGTGATGAAGCAAATAACACGGTATTTGCAAGTTGCTTGCAAACGGATGGAAAGATTCTAATTGGTGGAGCATTTACGAAGGTAAACGACGAGATCAAAAATAGAATTACCCGATTGAATGAAGATGGCTCGACGGACAATACATTCAATGTTGGTTTGGGTATTAATAGCAATGTTCGGGCAATTTGTCTACAATCCGATGGTAAGATTTTGGTTGGTGGGGATTTCACATCTGTAAATGGATATTCTAAAAGTCGGATAGTACGTTTAAACCAAGATGGATCAGTTGATTTGTCTTTCGACTCTTCTGCGCAATCAAATGGGAGTATCATAGCGATAGGGATTGATTCGAATGACAAAATAATTTTAGGAGGGAATTTCACGATTTTCGCCGGGCAACCGAAGAATAGAATTGTAAGATTGAATTCTGATGGAACGTTGGATGGCACCTTTGATATTGGAACAGGAGCTGACGTTTGGGTAAGAACGTTGATTATCCAACCAGATGGTAAGATTTTTGTCGGAGGTGATTTTTCCACTTTCAATGGAATAAACGTAGGAAAGTTAATCCGCTTAAATGCTGATGGCTCGCAGGATACCAATTTCGAAAACAGTTCAGGAGCAAATGCATCAATTCGAACTTCTTGTTTGCAATCGGATGGAAAAATCATAATTGGAGGAGAGTTTACCGCATTCGATGCAAACCCTAGAAATCGAATAGCTAGATTGAATAGTGATGGAACAATCGATTTATCATTTGTCCCACCTCTTGGAACCGACAATATGGTAAATGTATGTAAAATCCAATCAGATGGAAAAGTAATATGCGGAGGAGCTTTTATTATAGTTAATGGGGCCGATATTCAATATGTTATGCGGTTAAATCTGGACGGATCATCCGATATAAGTTTCTGGCAAAATCAGGGATCTTCAGCCTTAGAGATTAATACGCTTGAGATTCTTACATCAGGAAATCTTTTCTTTGCAGGAACTTTCGGTTATGTAAATGAAAGTCATAATGGAAATTACCTAATAGTCGAAAGCAATGGCGCTCTTGACGGAACATTTAATCCGGGAACAGGGGCCAATGATGTTATTTTCACTTTAGACGTGCAGAGTGATAGTAAAATAATTGTTGGAGGGAATTTCAGTTCCATGAACGGATTATTAGTGGGTGGAAATAAGTTTGCGCGTTTAAACTCGGATGGCTCCCTAGATTCTACATTTCTCCCAATTTTGCCCAGTCCTTTTTCCTGGATAAAAAGCGTGTTTGTTCAAAGTGATGACAAAGTATTGCTAGGTGGTGGGAACAATGGCGGAGGAAGTTTCATCCGTTTGGATCCAAATGGAGGTATAGATGTCACTTTCGATTCAGAAATTGATAATTCAATTGTAGAAACGGCTAATGTTCAATCAGACGGAAGAATACTAGTCGGGGGCAATAATATTGGGGTTAATGGATATGCTACAGATATTGCCAGATTGAATTCAGATGGGTCACTTGATCCACAATTTATAGCTCCTCAAGTCGCAACGAGTTTCGGAGCAAATTATGCGAACGTAATTTATAGCATCGAGATTCAATCGGATGGAAAAATATTAATTGGCGGTCATTTTAATGAAGTAGATGGAACAATCATAAATAACCCGGTTATTCGACTAAACCCGAATGGGTCAATAGACGGGACATTTACAATCGGTTCGGGTTATAACGGAATGGTTCGTGCAATTCGGGTATTACCTAACGGAAAAATCCTGGTTGGAGGGAATTTCACTACCGTAAACGGAACTGCAAAAAATCGGCTTGTGAGATTAAATAATGATGGATCGCTGGACGGCGCATTCAATATCGGTTCAGGATTCAATGGAATGATAACCGATCTGGAAATTGATCCGGATGGGAAGATCTTTGTTGTAGGTGGTTTTACTTTATTTAATGGGTCTCAAATAAACCGAATTCTCAGATTAAACTCAGACGGGACATTGGACGGGACTTTTTTCCCTGGGTCAGGTGCAAATGAAGTAATTTATGCTTGTTCCAAACAAGGAAATGATAAAATTATTCTGGGAGGAGGATTCACAAATTACAATGGTTCAGGTAGAAACAGGATTGCGCGAGTAGGAAGTTATCCTTCGAATCAGGGAGGAGTCAATGTCTTTACTGTACCTTCAGAGTTGGATTCTTGTAATGGAACCGCTTATTTTTCAGTAACGGGAATTCCTGATTTCACATTTGATATAGGTAATGGTTCTCCGGTTATTAGTTCTGGATATGCTGTTTTTGATAGTATTTGCCCGGGAATCTATTCTGTTGTGGTAACGGATGGTAACGGAGACACCTTGAGTTCTACATTTGTTGTACCATCTGATTCTACTTATATTCTGGTAGATCCATTTGATACAAATGATATCATTGCTGATACTGTAACGATTGTAATTGAGAATTGTGATCTGGATTATCCGTCAATTGATACGGTTTATATTGATTCGTATTCTGTGTTTTCTGGTAATTCGGTTCTAATAAACTGGGCCGTTGTGGATGTGAATGGAATTACCATTATCCCCACTTTGCTTGAAATACCATTAGGGAACAATTACTTGCAATTGGAATTATATTGTCCCAATAAGTCCCTGTCAAAATATTTTGTTGTAACAATTGGAGTTAATTATGACGGAAACAGAATATCGACTTTAGGTATAAATAAAAAAGGGGTTGATTTATTCGAAATCTACCCCAACCCAACCAACGACCAGGTCCACATCAATTTCTCAGGTTCGGATGCTGAGTTGACAGTCTACGATGTCCAAGGAAAAGTGGTGTTGAAAGACCAAATCCAGAACAGTGGAATTGTTTCCTTGCAGAACTTCGAACGCGGCGTTTACTTGTTTGATTTCAAGAACTCACAAGGGCACAGTGTTCAGCGTGTGGTGAAACAATAAGAATTTAATAACATAGTTTAGGAAAACCGTTCGTTAGTAAGCGAACGGTTTTCGTATTTTTACAGTCTCCATTTTACCCCCATTCATGAAGATCTTAATTATAGACGACGAAAAAATAGCCAGGGAGAACTGCCGGATGGTATTGTCCCACAGTGGCATCAATGATTTGGTTGTCCGTGAAGCCGATAGTGTTGCAAGTGCTTTGCAGGAAATAGAAAACTTTAATCCGGATTTGTTGTTGCTTGATATTCAGCTGCATGATAAAACCGGATTCGATATTCTTCAAGCGATTGCTCCGAGATATATTCCAACCATTTTCATTACGGCGTATAATGATTTTGCATTAAAAGCATTTCAGGTATCCGCTTTGGATTATTTGTTGAAGCCTTTTGATCCTTCTGAACTGACTGCCGCAATATTGAAGGCGCAGAAACGTATTCAGAATGATAAAATCCTGGAGCAATTAGATGTTTTTCGTCAGCAATTTAAGCCCGAAGAACCAAAACAAATGGTATTAAATACTGCTGATGTACTCCACATTGTAGCTATTGATGATATTACCTATTGTCTTGCAGATGGTGCATATACGCACTTCTTCTTTGTTGATCGCAAAGAAATTTTGGTTTCCAAAACATTGGCGCATTTTGAAAGTATCATAAATAGTACTCATTTTATCCGTACCCATCAAAGTTATTTGGTGAATATGCGTCATGTAACACAGTTCGACAAACGAAACGGAGGGTTCTTAATCCTGCCAAATGGAATTGAAATTCCTGTTTCTACCAGGAAAAAAGAGGAGGTACTGGCTTATTTTAAAAGCTCCTAATAGTATGAAACTACAGAAAGTTAGCTGTTCTATTTTGGTTGTATTGTTTTGCTTATTTGCTGGATTAGCTTATTCGCAACCGAAGGAGCTGTTGAAAAAACTCCGATATCACCAGAAAGAAGATACCGTGAAGGCAAAGTTGTATTATGAAATAGCTAGAAATAGTTTCGGAATGGATACACGTTTGTATAAAGCCTATACGGATAGTTCGTTCCAATTGGCTACAAAACTAAAGTTCAGCAAGCAAATAGCATTGACTCATACAGCTTATGGGTTCTATTATACCTTGACTAATGAATGGAAGAAAACAATATATCATCTGAAAAAATCAGATAGTATTTATAAAAAACTTGGAAATAAGTTCCTGATTATAAAAAATCAGGCTTATTACACGAATTATTATAAGTTCATCGGAGACTATGACAAAGCATTGGATAACAGCTTGGAAATTCTAAGGTATTATGATAAAAACAACATAAAACCTGAAAAAGCTGCACTACTAGGGGAAATCGGGATATTGTTGCAAGATCTCGAACGAAGTGAGGAGGCAGAAGTGTATGAAAGAAAATCCCTTGCTCTTTTTCGAGAATTAAAAAACGATATGGAAGTTTCCAGGATATTACTCAATTTGGGATCATCACTGGCCGAACAAAAACGATATACTGAGGCAGAATCTTATTTAAATGAGTCACTTGAACTTCAAAAGAACTTGAATGACGAAGAGCGTATATTCGCTGCTAAATTAAACTTAGCTGCGGTCTACAGTAGAACAAACAGACCCCATAAAGCTTTGCAGCTGGCAAATGAGTGTGATGAATTTTATGAAAAATATTCGGATACAATCAGGCTTGTGATGTCATCCATGTATAAATCAAGAGCATACACCGTTCTAAAACAGTACGATAAGGCAATAGAAGGTTTGAAATTAAGGCATCCGCTGATTAAGGGAAATGCAAGACATCTGGGTTTTGAATCCAACATGCTAGAAGAATTTTACAATGTCTATCTCAAAATGGGTAACACAGAAATGGCGGTAAAATATTTGCAGGGGTCTAAAGCTCTTTTTGAAGCTAACCAAGATGCAGAGATTCAACGTGCGATTTCTCGTGCGAGAGAAGAATACGAAACCGAAAAGAAGCAGGAGGAAAACAGACAACTTAGGAGAGATAACGAGCTGAAAGACTTGCAGATTAGTCAGCGCAATTATTTCATTTATGGCTCTATTTTATTGATCTTGCTGATTTTTGGAATTGCTGCTATTGCCGTTAGAAACAACCGTCTGAAATCAGAAAAAGCAACGATGGAAATGGAACAGCGTTTGTTGCAAACTCAAATGAATCCGCATTTCATTTTTAACGTGCTTCATGCGATTCATACCTCTATGTTGAAACAAGACACGAAAGAATCGGGTAAATTATTGACATCTTTCGCTCGTTTGGTTCGGTCTATTCTACAACATTCTTCCATCAATAATATTTCTTTATCGGAAGAACTTAATTGGTTGAAAGATTATATTCGCTTACAACAACTCCGGTTCGGAAATTCGTTCAACTTTACCATTGAAATTGACGATCAGATCTCTCCCGATAATTTGTTATTACCACCAATGTTGATTCAACCATTTATCGAGAATGCGATTGAACATGGTTTTTCCGAATTGGATAAGCCCGGAGAATTGCATATTTCTTATAAAAAGACCGGGAAAGAAGTGGAGATTAAAATCAGCGATAATGGAAAAGGATTCTCAGTTGATGAGCCCGTTCGAGTGAAAAAGGAACATGAGTCAGTAGCGATTCAAATTACAGAAAAGCGAATAATGCTCCTAAATAAAAGAAGAAAAGGGGCCTTCAAATTCGAAATTGTTTCCAAGCCAAATGAAGGAACCAGTGTTCTTTTTTCGATTCCTTATCTCACACTTTTTGATTAAAATCCGGATTTTAGTGAAAACCCTTAGCACTTATTTGAAAAACGATTTAATAAATTTTTCCGCATTGTTATTCTACTCCCCATTGAAAAGAACGCTTCTTTTCTTGCTTCTTTTGTGTTGCTCTCACGTTACTTATACACAACCGCCATTGGACAGTTTGTTACGTAAGATTCACTATCAAAATGAAGATACGCTGAAAGCGAAACTCTATTACGATATCGGAAGAAGTTACTTTGCAAAAGACAGAGGACTCTTTAAGACATACACTGACAGTTCTTTTCGTTTGGCTCGTAAATTAAAGTACAGCAATGGTTTGGGGCTTGTTTATGCTGCCTATGGCTTCTACTATTCCCTTGAAAATGATTGGGAGAAGGTGAAGTTCAATCTGCAAAAGTCGGATAGCATCTATGAAAAACTAGGGAATACTTCTCGAATTATTCGCAATAAGGAACTATACTCAAATTACTACAATTATTTCAGGGAATATGACAAAGCACTTCAAAACGACTTATTAATCCTCAAGTATTACGAGCAGAATGGCCCTAAGACATCGGAGGCAAAAATGTTAGGGTCGGTTGCTTTGTTGTTAACATATCTTCAAAGATATAAGGAAGCGGAAGTATATTATAAGAAATCCATTGCCCTTCGAAAAGAGTTAAAAGATTTGATAGGTCAATCTACAGCCTTACTCAATTTTGGCGGAATGCTGGCAGAAAGAGGTTTGTATTCCCGCGCAGAGCCTTATTTGGAAGAATCACTTCAACTCCAAAAGGTCCTGAAAAATGAACAGAACACGATCATGACTGAAGCTAATCTGGCACACGTGTACGCAGAAACCGGAAGGCCAAATAAGGCGCTTAGATTAGTTTACGGCTGCAGGTCTTTTTTTGAAAAGTACCAGGACACTACGAACCTGGTAGCGATTGCAATCTATGAGTCAATTGCTTTCACCAAATTGAAACAATACAACGAAGCATTAAGATCCTTAAAGTCGAACCACCATTGGGTTAAAAACCAACTACCGTATAGAAAGGTGGAGGCAGATTTGCTTTGGCAATACTATCGCGTGTACAAGACGATGGGGAAAACGGATGTTGCCTTAGAGTATTTTGAAGAAGCAAAAGCCCTTCAGGATTTCACTGAGGAAATGAGTGTGCAGCATGGCGTCTCTCGCATGAAAGAGCAGTTCGAAACAGAAAAAAAGCAGCGTGAAAATGAACAGTTGAAAAAAGATAATGAATTGAAGGATCTACAGATCAGTCAACGCAATTACCTGGTTTTTGGGTCAATCTTATTGCTTTTGCTCATGGGGATTATTGCATTCATCACCATCCGGTACAACCGCTTGAAGGCAGGAAAAGTAGCCGTGGAAATGGAACAGCGTTTGCTGCAAAGTCAAATGAATCCACATTTCATCTTCAATGTGCTGCATGCGATTCACACTTTTATGCTCAAAAAGGATACGGAAGAATCGGGGAAATTACTTACTTCATTTGCACGCCTGGTCCGATCTATCCTGCAACATTCTTCCACAGACAATATTTCCTTATCGGAAGAAATGAAATGGTTGAAGGATTACATGCGCTTACAGCAATTGCGCTTCAACAATGGATTTGACTACACGATTGAAATTGATGATCAGATCTCCCCGGATAATTTATTATTGCCCCCGATGTTGATCCAACCATTCATAGAAAATGCCATTGAACATGGTTTTTCTGAGCTGGACAAACCGGGAGAATTGCATATTTCCTACAAAAAAATTGGAAAAGAAGTGGAAATCAGGATCACGGATAACGGGAGAGGATTTTCAGTTGATGAGCCTGTTCGTGTGAAAAAGGAGCATGAATCGGTTGCTATCCAAATTACGGAAAAACGAATTTTTCTCCTGAATAAAAGAAGAAAAGGAGCCTTTAAATTTGAAATCAGTTCCAAACCATCAGAAGGCACCACCGTGCTTTTTTCCATTCCCTTCAATACCCTTTTTGATTAAAAGCAGCTTTTTTAGTTAAAAGTCCGGTGCGCTTATTTGAAAAATCCTTGCACTTGCCAATTTGCCCCTGTCGGACACCAATACGGGTGAGTTGCTACTTGTTCTTGTCTTACTTTTGCCCCAAAGACAAACAAATTATGAGAATCATGATTTTATCAATCGCGGCAGTAGGATTATTACTTGGGTCTTGCTCAGCTGAACCACCTGTAACAATCAAAAAAGCAACTGAGTTCACTTTTGACGAACAAAAAATGACGGTTGACTTTAAAGCAAGCACCGTTTTAGTGAACGAGAAAGAACAACAAACATTGGTTGCACCTGAAGGGAAAATTTACTTGTTGGTAGATGTAAAAGCGGCAAACAGCAACTATTTTGCATCCTTAAAAGAAGGAGATAAAGAAATTCAGCCAGTGGATTTCCTGGTATCAGGACCTTTCGTTAGAGATTTGGATATTACTACAAGTCCGGATAAAAGTGATTTGTACCTGGTAGATGCAAATGGAAAATACACAATCGAAATCAAATCTTACGGTGATGCAGTTGCAACATTGGATGCAGGAACGTTGAAAGACGAAGCAACGTTGAAAGTGAATCCTCGCATGAAAGAATTCCTGAACGAATTCACTGAAGGTGGTCGTGTATTGGAAGCTGCTAAGAAATACGTGAAAAGCGGAGTGAATCCGTACGACATTGCTACGGAAGAAAACGGAGAAGCGATGTTTGCTGATCCTGCAACGAAAGGACTTAAAATCACAAATATCAAAGCAGACGGAACCTATGTTTGTTCAACGGAATTCGGATTCAGTTCGGTTGAAATCACTTGGGACGGAGACAACATTTCCAAAATAGCTGTAAAATATTAAGCGTATACCAAATAACCAACTCTACGTTAACGGGCGCTGTAACTCAAACCAAAGCCCAAATCCGTCTTCTGGTCCTTATGGATTGGAAGGCGGATTTTTTTGTAATACTAAAATCTAAAGATGGGTTGATTTCAAGAACTCACAAGGACATAGCGTTCAACGAGTAGTGAAACAATAGAAGGCTTTAGAAATTTATATTGAAATCCGTCTTGCCGATAGCCATCGGAGGACGGATTTCTTCTTATCTTCGCGTATGAAAAACTTGATCATTCTTCACGGAGCCCTTGGAGCTAAAATTCAATTTGAGGAATTAATTTCCAAACTGACCCCCCATTTCAATGTTCACACCTTTGATTTTGATGGGCATGGTACAAAATCCGATACAGAAGGTGATTTTTCAATTGAGCGTTTTGCGCAGAACCTGAAAAAATTCATGGAGCAGCATGAGATTCATAAACCATTGGTTTTCGGTTATAGCATGGGTGGTTATGTGGCATTGAGGTTAGAAAGTCTGGAAACAAGGACTTTTGAGAAAGTGGTGACTTTGGGAACGAAATTCGACTGGAACAAAGAAGGTTCCGAGAAGGAAGCAGAATTGTTGAATGCTGGAAAGATCGAAGAAAAAGTGCCGGCTTATGCGAGCTATTTGAAATCACTACATGGAGAAAAAGAGTGGAAAACAGTTCTTGAAAAGACAGCAAAAATGATGCTGGAGCTTGGAAAAAAACCTTCTTTAAGACCATACGATTTTCACCATATTCAAATTCCTGTTCATTTATTACGTGGTTCTTTGGATACAATGGTAACAGAAGATGAAACAGCGAATGTTCAGGAATTACTTGCAAATGGGACCTTTCATAAAATGATGGATTGGAAACATCCTATCGATAAAATCCCTGTAGAAGAGCTTGCACAAGAATTGTTAAGATTGTACTTACCAGGGTAAATTGACGTAAATTTGGCGCATGAAAATCGAAATTTGGTCGGACATCATGTGTCCATTTTGCTATATTGGGAAAAGACATTTGGAAGCTGCCTTGAATGCATTTCCGGATGAACAATTTGAAATCGAGTGGAAGAGTTTCCAATTGGATCCGGGCATTGTTCCGCAACCGGATAAGAATGTCTACGAATACCTGGCTGAACGCAAAGGCATGTCGGTGGAAGAATCCAAACAAATGCATGCCGGGGTGGTTGCTCGGGCAGCTGAAGTTGGCTTGGATTACCATTTCGAGAAAGCAGTCATTTCAAACTCATTTCAAGCTCATCGCTTGATTCAATTGGCGAAAACCAAAGGGTTGGGTGATGTGATGGAAGAAACATTCTTCAAAGCGTATTTCACGGATGGAAGGGATCTGAATGATGCATCAACTTTAACAGAATTGTGTGTTGGGGCAGGTTTGAATGCACTGGATGTGAAAGCTGTTTTGGAAGAAGAGGACTTGTTTGCAAATTCCGTTAAAAGCGATATTTCCGAAGCACAGCAAATTGGAGTTCGTGGAGTTCCTTTCTTTGTTTTCGATCGAAAATATGCTATTTCGGGAGCTCAACCAATCGCAAATTTTGAAGAAACCATTAAGGCAGGGTTAAATAAAGAATAAAAAAATAGATAAAAACCCCGCGCTAAATCGTTATAGTTTCACAGAGATGCTTGATATGTCAATTCCCGGATAGATTAGGGGTTACCCCTTAGTTATAGTAACGATTTTTTTAGTCACATTTGTTTCTAAATTAAACTATTCGCGGAATGAAACAGTACTTGTTACCTATTTTCGTGCTGTCAGTTGGGTATCTATCTGCCCAAGAACGAACTACCGGTTCCGGTGGTGAAGCAGCATCTTCCGGAGGAACCGTATCGTATTCGATCGGTTTGATCGATTACTCGAATCAATCCTCCTCTTCGGGAAATTTAACTGGTGGAGTCCAACAACCTTATGAGTTGTTTGCCTTATCAGTGGATGAATGGGATATGAATTGGAACCTTTCGGTTTTTCCAAATCCCACAACCAATCTTTTATTTGTTGAATCAGAAACCTCTATTGATGGTCTTACTTATGCCATTATGGATGTTTCCGGAAAATTGATTCAACAAGGAATTCTATCAGAATTGAAAAATACTGTTGACCTTAGCTCATTAGCTAATGCCAATTACCTTTTTCAGATTCGCGTAAAGGAATCTAACGTCCGTACCTACCAAATCACTAAAAATTAACCCCTTTAAAGTTTAAGTAATCATGAAAAAATTATACTTCTTAGTTGGAGCATTATTATTAGCAGGTGCAACATTTGCTCAAGCTCCTCAAAAAATGACTTACCAAGCGGTAGTAAGAAATAGTTCAAATAACTTAGTTGTGAGTTCTCCCATCGGAATGCGTGTAAGCATTTTGCAGGGATCTGCAACCGGAACATCTGTTTATGTAGAAACGCACACAGCGACTACGAATTCAAATGGTTTGGCAACAGTTAAAATCGGTGGAGGTACTGTGGTATCCGGTACTTTTTCAACGATAGACTGGTCAACAGGAACTTACTTTGTAAAAACAGAAACAGATATTACCGGAGGAACAAACTATACAATTGCCGGAACATCCGAGTTATTAAGTGTACCGTATGCATTGTATGCAGAGAATGCTGGAGTTGCTGGTCCTCAAGGTCCAATTGGAGCAACAGGACCACAAGGACCTGCTGGGAATGATGGACTAGATGGAGCAACCGGACCAATGGGGCCACAAGGACCTGCGGGCGTTGATGGACTAGATGGAGCAACCGGACCAATGGGACCACAAGGACCTGCGGGCGTTGATGGATTAGATGGAGCAACGGGACCAATGGGACCTCAAGGACCAACTGGTTTAACAGGACCAGCAGGACCAGCAGGACCAGTTGCAGGAGCAGACACGCAAATTATTTTCAATAATGCCGGAGCAGCAGGAGCATCTGCCAATCTTACTTGGAACGATGCAACATCCACATTGAACGTTACGGGTAAAACAGTCACTAACAACCTTAATTTGGCTTCAGCTGCCGGTTCGGGTACCCGTTACCTTACTACAGATAACAACGGGGATATTTCAGCAGTTGCCTTTCCGGGAATTACCGGTTCAGGAAACAATAATTACCATACAAAATGGACTGCTTCAGGAACCCTTGTAAACTCGATGATTCAGGACAACGGAACATCTGCATCCCTTAATTACCCGATACAGGCAAATTCCCAGTTTTTCGTATACCGTCAGCAAGTTACTGCAACCGGTGACGGACAGTCAACTATCTACGGATACCGTGACCGTAACAGCCAGAACGTAGGGGCATCTTACGGACAAAACGGTTCTAACACCGGTGTTACAGGGATGTCTTTCTGGGGAGATGATTATTCCTTTGGTGTTGGTGGATGGAACTACAATGATTTCTCTCGTACCGGTGGTGTGGTCGGTGGTGAAATTTACGGAAACTACTGGGGTAGCCTTGGTTACAAAGCGGCTAGTACAGTAACTTACGGAGTTTACGGATCCAATGCAATGGGTTCAGGAACAGGTTACCTGCCTTCAACGGAAGCAATCGGTATCGGTGGTGGATTCTTCGGAAGTATGATCGGTACAATCTCCAAAGGAGAAATTGCAGGTCAGTTGAACTCAGGGGAGCTTTTCGCCTCGTATAACTCCGGAAACACATATACTACCGGTAAAAACATCGAATTGGTGAAAACAGGTGAGGCTTCTACACCCGTTTATGCTGTGACATCTGTAGATGCGAAAATCTATAACAACGGTACAGCTGAATTAGTAAACGGAGAAGCTTATATTGCTTTTGATGAAAACTATAAGGCTTTGCTTGGAGATAAGCCGGTTGTTACAGTTACTCCGAATGGAGATTGTAATGGTGTATACATTGCTTCTGTAGATAAAAACGGATTCAGAATTAAAGAAATGAATAACGGTAACAGCACTGTAAATATCTCTTGGATTTCTGTTGGGAACCGTATCGACAACCGCATGGAAGAAGCAACCCGTATCGTAAGTGCTTCAGGATTTGATCGCAGTATCCAACAGGTGCTTGTTTCAGACTCCAACCTGGAAACAACATCTGATGGAATTTGGTGGGATGGACAAACTATCCGTTTCGGAAAAATCCCTGCTCACTTGACGACTACGAAACGTCCGTCAACGAAATAAAATTGAAATAATAATCTATTTTTGAGGGAGGCATTCAGCTTCCCTCTTTTTGTATGATAAAAAACCGGTTGATACTCGTCTCCTTATTAGGGATTTCGTTTGCTTACGGGCAAATGGATTCCATTGTTTATAACAGGTTGAAGTCTCATGTATTGTTTTTGGCATCAGATAGCCTGAAAGGAAGAGCATCCGGATCAGAAGAGGAACGCATGGCTAATCGCTATGTTGTCAGCCAGTTTTTGGTAAATCGCAGGTCCAAAAATCAATTCTGGGATTTTACTGTTTCCAAAGATTCTACCCTGCATTGTCAAATGGTTGGATCTTTCATTTCGAATAAATCTCCTTTTACGGTAGTGATTGGAGCCCATATCGATCATATTGGTTTGGGAGGTGCGCTTTCCAAATCTCCCGGAAAAACAGAAGTTCATAATGGTGCAGACGACAACGCTGCAGGTGTCGCGGTACTGATCGAACTGCAACGGTATTTTGCTAAAAAGAAATTGCCGTTCAATCTATTATTCGTTGCGTATACGGCGCATGAAATAGGAATTTTCGGATCGGAATACCTCTCAAAACATTTAGATACCAAGTACGGAACCTTAGTCGGTGTTTTGAATTGGGACATGATTGGTCGATTGGATGAACAAAATCATAACTTGTATATTTCCTGTAACCAACAAGCAGACTCGCTTTTTGAAGAAACCTCTTTTATTCATCCTGTTTATCAAGATCGAAAGAAAGTGGAAATACTCGACACCAAACATTTTCTGGATAGAACAATTCCATGTGCTACCTTTTCTACAGGGATGCACTCGGATTATCACAAAATTTCGGATGATGCGTTATATATTCATTATGAAGGGTTATATCAAATCCTCCGATATTTTGAAATCGTGCTTGAAGAACAACCTTTTCAGAATTCATTGCCTATAAAATAAAGGGTTTATAGAAGGAAAGAAGTACCTGAAGGAAGGAATTAATCCATTCAAAAACTAGATTAATTGAAAAATTGATTAGTTTTGTTTCGTGAATTTCACTTCGACATATCGAATTTTTACGCGCCGTTTCATTTTGCGCATGCGATTTATGATTCCTATTTGTAGGTTCTGAATTCGTAAGGGAGGTTGTTGATCCTCCGAAAATCATTCAACAAACAATCCGTTTTTCAATTTTATTTTTTACACCATGAACACGCTCGTTTTGGAAGAGCAAGTTCAGTTATCAGAAACTAAGTTGGTTTCCGAAGAACTTGCCAATCGAATTGCTTATTTAGAACAACAGGCTCACACCTTGCATGAAAGCATGCGCTATGCCGGAAGTTTGCAGAGAAGTATTTTGCCGAATGAGCGAATTTTTCAAAATGTGTTTTCAGATGCCTTTGTCATTTTTCAGCCAAAAGACATTGTTAGCGGCGATTTTTATTGGATTTTCCAACATCATGATGATATCTATTTCGCGGTGGGCGATTGTACCGGACATGGTGTTCCTGGAGCCATGGTGAACATTGCAGGGAACGCTTTGTTGAGACAAATTATTCGATTGGAAGGATTATCAGATCCCGCAAAGATTGTGGAGTTATTGGATATCGAACTGACAAGTCTGTTCAATGAGCATTTAACCGAGGGAACCACCCGCGATGGAATGGATTTGGTTTTCTGTAAGTTCAACCTGTCTCAGATGAAAGGATCGTTTTGCGGTGCCGGAAGACCCATGATTCTGGTAAGAGATGGTGAATTGGTCGAATTCAAAAAAGGAAAGGATTCCATCGGGCACGCTTCAAAAGAAACGAAGGAGTTTGAAACCATTCACTTTGGTTTGCAGGAAGGAGATCAGTTTTACCTGTTTTCAGATGGATACACGGACCAATTTGGAGGAGAGAACGTGAAAAAATTTAACCGTCAACGATTCCGGAATTTGTTGACTTCCATCCGTGATTTTGAGCAGTGGGAACAACGTGCTGAACTGCTCTTTCACTATAATAACTGGAAAGGGAAACAAGAACAAGTGGATGATATTTGCGTCGTTGGGATCAAAATATGAATGAGCCGATATAAATTACTAAGGGTGGCTGAGCGGAGTCGAAGCCCCCTTGATAATTAAATCGTTTATAATTGATCATTTCTATCGAACAATCAGTTTGTATTTCTCACCATTCAGATTGATCCAATACATGCCGGATTCGAAAGACTGCGTGTCTAATAAGTAGGTATCATCCGAGTCGATTCTGACTTCGAAAACAGTTTCTCCAAGAGCATTGTAAACAAAAAGGGTGGTGATTGGCTCATCGGAAACAACAGTAACCAAACCTTTATCAGTAGGATTGGGGTAGATCTTCACTTGATTGACCTTGCGGCTATTGTTGATGGATTCAATGTCAGATAAATGAAAAGACCCATTCAAATCGACCTCTTTTAACTGATAGTAAGAAACACCGGATAAAGGAGACTCGTCTATCAATGAATAATCAAGCGTGATCTGAGAGTTTCCTTGAGCTGGAACAGTACCGATGCTTGACCAGTTTTCACCGTTGTCAGATCGCAACACATCGAAATAACTACTATTGAATTCACTTGCTGTTTCCCAAGCTAAAGCAACCTGACCATTGGTTAAAGTGGCGTCGAAATAAACCAACTCTACCGGAAGTGGACTCATCGTAAAATCTTTGCTAGCAAGTGTGTAATAACCATCCGAAGTCAAGCTTTGGTTTGCAAATGAAATTTGGTCTCCGACAATGGCGTTTGCTGTGGCAATTTCCGTCCAAGATCCTGTTTGTGCGGATCGATAAACCAAGATGTAATTTGAAAGAGCACCCAAATTCACACCGGCCATTCCGCCATCACTCATATCGAATGTCAGATTCACAATGTTTGCAGCGCCGGTATTGGTAACATCGATATACCAAATGCGCTGCCAGCGAGAAGCATTGGTTCCTGTTATTCCGGCAATATCGGTTGTGGCTTCGCTGTTAGCAGGGGATGCATGTCCTACAAGAATATAGTCCAGATTATCCAAACCGGAAACCGTTTGAATTCCGATTCCTGCACAAGTCGATGGATTGAATTGAGGGTTTGAAGTACCCGCTGCGTCCATTCCGATTCCTGCCACGTTGCGGTCGTAGTTTCCATTTGATGGATTGTCGCCCACGTACCAGTCATTGGAACTCAGGGCAATGTCATATTTGGCAGACAAATGGTTATTGATAATGGCTCGTTGTGCATCGTTCAGTTTGGTGCGGTACATAATTATTTCCGAAATATACCCGTTGAATGCTCTTGGGTCTCCGGAGTGTGTTGCACCTACAATTAGTGGGGAGTTTTTATCCGGAATGGTTGAGCTACTTTCCACACTGGTTGTCTGCAACACTTCCTGATCAAAGATGGTAGAACGTTGTGGAGGCAGTAAAGTTCCGTCGTAAAAGAAATCATAGATCTTGTTCGTATTGATTGCACTTACTGCACTGTTTGAAAAGCGGTTGTTGTCGTTGTCAATATCGACAAACAATTTGTTTCCGGTATAATAGAAAAGCATGAAAGCTTCCTCATTTCCTACGTTATTGCGTTTGCTAATAATTGATTGTGCATCTCCAAATCCCTTCATGCGAGTTACCGTGAAGAAACTGTATCCGTTGGTATTATCAAAAATGGGATTATCGGGAGTGATCAAATAATCATTTTGACCGGAAGAGCTGTTGTTGTCGAATTCCAATGCCGGAAATCCGTTCATGAGTGAACTGACGAATTGCGGTTGTTGTGCGGTTGTACCTTGATTTAGTATGACACCATTTCCTGATTGGTCATTCCAGGAAGCAACGGGAGAGCCGTTTGTCGAAGTACTGGTTCCTGCATCCGCTTTTAACCACAACACATTGGTTGCTGAAGTCCCAACACCTGCCGGACCGGTTTGCCCGAGCGAGGAGAATGCCAATAAAGCACTTAGGAAAGTTAAGGATAGAAAGTTGTACATATACACTATTATCAATATAATTTAATGGAATAGTGATCTCTTACGCGAAGCGTAAAATTACTTCAAAAGTTGATTAAATGTGTCATAAAAGTCGTTAAATGAACCAAATGGATACCCGGGTTACTGCGCGCGCATTGAGAATGAAAGTTAAAGGGTTGACCCTTAACAAAGTCAATCAGATAGGGGATGAATTGACGAATCAATTTTTTATTGCGCCAGCCACAGTGTTGGATTGATGCGCTGCACCGTTCCTTCCACTACCTGGTGAATCTCAAAATGCGAAGTGGAAAGATTTCCCTCTTCATCTGCAAGCAGTGACCCGATGGATTGTTTGGAACCCACTTTATCACCAACTGAAACATACGCTTCCTGTAAGTTACTGTAAACCGTCCGGTAAGCCCCGTGTTTGATGATGACCACTTTTCCTGCTCCGGGAATATTCAGAACACTGGTTACTTCTCCGTCAAAAACAGCACGGACTTGTGCATTTTTAGGAGCCCCGATATCAACTCCGTTGTTATTGGTGTAGACATTTGGCAAAGTCGGATGGGCATTCTTACCGTAATTTTCGGTAATGGAACCCTTTGCAACCGGCCAAGGCAATTTTCCGCGATTGGATTCGAAGTTCTTACCCATTGCAATATTCTCCTTGGTATCCGTGAAGGAAACCTCTTTTGCAGGAGCAGTTGTGGTGGTGGTTTTGTTTGTTGAGGTGCTCGTTGAGCTTTTCGATGCTAAAGATGCTTTTTTCTCTGCTTCTTTTTTTGCTTTTGCTTCCGCGTCTGCAATTTCCTTCTCGATAGCGAGTTTGATCCGGCGTTTAAGTTCCGCTTTTTGACGTTCCTGTTCTTTCAATTCCGCCATCAAAGAATTCTCATCCTTGCGCAATTTTTCAAGTGCCAGCTGTTTGTTGGTTTTGTCTTTTTCGATTTGTTGTTTCTCAACGATCTTTTCCTCCAGCAATTCTTTCTTGTGATCCTTTTCCTGTTTTATCGTACTGATTTCTTTATGAATCGTCTTTTCATTCTGAAGGATGACCTTGAATTGTTTTTGTTGAATTTCTGAAAGCCGTTTCAGATAGGAAGTTCTTTTCACCGCTTCGAAATAGTTGGAAGAGGAAAAGATATACATCATCTTCGCAGATTTATTGCGGTGTTTGTAAGCGTAAATAAGGAGTTTCCGATATTGTTCCTTCAAAAGTACCAAGCGCTTCTGAAGTTCTTTGATTTGGACTCCTTTCGAAGAGATGGTCAATTCTGCACTGCGGATCTGATTGTCGAAATTCCGGACAAGTAATTCCCGGTTTTTCACTTGATTTTCAATTAACTTCAATTCATTCAAAGAAGATTCAGTTCCTTTTTTCACTTTATCCAATAAGGATTTCGTTGTGGAAAGTTTCTTCTCCAATTTGTTCTGTTCAGCCTGAAGCTGATCACTTTTCTTTTGCGACCAAACCGAACCAGTGCTAATTAATAGCACTAAAAACAAACTATTTTTCAGAACTGCAGTCACCATATTCTTCCGGTATTACAAAGTAAATTTCCTGAGGAGTGTTTATTTCTGTCTTATCATAATCCATTGTTAGAACGATATGATTCCGTGCCGTTACAATATCAATGATCACTTCTTTTGGAAGCAGGTATGTGCCAACCGTATCTCTATCAATGTAATCCACAGAAATATGGGTTGTATCATCCGGACTGTCAATGACCAAACGACTGATGCTTTTCAATGAAGGATGTATGAAATAACGAATCATCACGTTGTCTTCACCTTCCTCCTCATTGTTGTTGTCAATTCCATTCCGGCGCGGATGCAAATTGATTCCATCCTTATCGTGCTTGTTTTTATTTTCCTTTTTGATGATACGTTTGCGGTGAGAAGAAATGATGTAATTGTACGGATCGTTGATCTGGAAGTATTTTTGTGTCGTATCATAAGCAACCGGTAAACCGAGCAATAATTCCTCAATATTCCGGTAATCGAAGTCCACGCCAAATGATTCTTTGATATAACCCATGTTTGTGCGGATGGCACACTTGTCTTTCCGGTTTGATATAAACAACGAATCCCGGCGGATGATCGAATTCACAATCGGAATTCCGGCATAAGTAATGATCGGATTAATGATACTGTCTTTGATGGAACGAATGGATGTTTTGAAACTGATTCTTCGATTGGTATCAGAAAAGTGACATTTGATTTTTGTGTAAAACGAATTCGGACGAATCGCAGAAAGGCTATCCATTACAAAGATCAACTCGCTTGTTTTTCGTTTTTCAAGTTTGATTGGTTTTTCAGCAACAGGTCTTCTTGCGCAAGATCCCAGAACCACCAACAAAGCAAGTCCAAACCATTTAATATTCCGGATCGACATACGTTTTTGATTGAATTTTTTTAGTAAGTAATTTGTTCTTTGATCCAAGGGTAAGCGCTTTTTTCCATAATTCGAGTGCTTTGGCGGTATCTCCCAACTTAAAGAAGGCATCACCCAAGTGCTCAGTATAATTTTTATTTTCCTTGTCCAGTTCGTCCGCTTTTGTAAATTCTTCCAATGCCTGTTTGTATTTGCCTTGTCTGAACAGAACCAATCCTTTTGTATCCAGATATGGAGCCTGACTTGGTTTGATCTCATTCACTTCATTGATCAGCTTTTCAGCTTTGGGCAGATCCATGTTTGCCAATGCCAGACGCATCGCGTAGTTATTTTTGGTCAACAGATTGGAAGGGTAGATGCTTAATGCCTTATCATAGGACTCTGCACCTTCGGTGTATTTCTTCAACCCGAATAAGGCATCACCTTTTTGGGCATAAAATTCAGACTCCGTTGATGGATCATTGACCACCAATTCTTTTCCCATGTCTGCCGCATCAATTGCTTCCTGGAAATGATCCAGCTGAACACAAGCAATGGTATACAGCAACTGGACTTCAGTGATTGTTGGAAACAAAGCACTGCATGCACGGGCATCCTTATACAAGTCTTCAAATTTCATTAACTCGTATTCCAAAATCAGTACCTGGTTCCAAATGGGATATTTATTCTCTTCAAAGGTCAAAGCTTTTTTGTAGGCTTCCAAGGCACCCTCCTTGTCATTATTCCGAAGTAAGAAATCACCCTTTACGGAGTAACCCTTTGCATCATTCGGATAATTCTGGATCAACAAATCAGCGAGTTCGATCAGTTCCTTATCAACCAGCACCTGTTTTTCGTACATCTCCAACAAAATGGACATCTTCGTGTCGATATCGATATCAGTTCCTTGATAAGCAGCTTTAAAATACCTGTAAGCTTCCGCTTTGTTCATTTGGCGGTAATACAAATCACCCAATGCCAAATTTGCACGTGCATTGGTCGGATCATTTTTCACCAGTTCAACCAACATGGATTGTGCTTTCGCAATTTCCCGCTTCGAAAAATAATAATCTACCAAGGTTCCGATCAGACCCAGATCATCCGGATAAACCTCACGAGCCTTTTGAATCTCCTGAATCCCTTTTTCATCCTGCTTCAATGAAACATATAATTCAAATTTCTGGATGGACAGGTCGGGTAGAACACCCAATTGGTCTTCCATTTTATTAATGGAATTGATTGCATCATTCTGGCGACCTAAACGTTTCAAAAGATCTGCATGTGCAAATAACCAATCCACGTTATTCGGCTGCGCCTTGACCATTTTTTGAAAGCACTTTTCAGATTCGACAAACTTTCCCTGGTTGTAATACATATACCCCAATTCCTGCGTGTACCAGATATTGTTGGGATCCAATTTTGTTGCCAATTCCGTGTATTCAGCGGCCTTAGTTTTATTGTCCAGCTGCAGATAACATTGGCTTAAGCCGAAAGCTGCCGCATCATCCGTTGGCCGGATCATCAGACAGGAATCGAAAGCCTGTATCGCATTCGCTGTTTGTCCTGTTACTTTATACCGCATGGCATGGTGAAAGGTCTGAATGTATGCAAGATCGTATTTCGAATTTGTTTTATCAGCAGTCACTTTTTTAGTTCCACAAGAAGTGATAACCAATGCCAGGGTAAAGAAGTAAAGGAAATGTCTCATCAGCTAATTATTGAGTAATCGCTTAAGCTCAAATCCCGAGCCAAACCTTTATATTTTGAATGTGAACCCAACATAGAGTCTTTCAAATTCGCATCGATGATAATCGAATACTGTTGCAGGATGCTGTTCTTGATAATCGAATTGGTTACCATGGAACCTTTTCCAAGGGAAACATGCGGACCAACAACGGAGTTTTCAAGAATGACATCTTTCCCGATGTAACAAGGAGGAATGATGATGGAATTCAGAACTTTCGCAGAATCATCCACCAGGTCAAGACCCTTTTCCTGATCGTATTCCAACACGCGTTGGTTCGTGATAACAGTCACTTCTTTATTTCCGCAATCAAGCCATTCTTCCACTTCTCCGGGTTTAAAGCGCTTCCCTTTTTCCGTCAATCTGCGCAATGCATCAGGAAGTTGGTATTCGCCGCTCTTTATGATGCCATTTTCCACCAAAAAGTTTAATTCATCTCTCAAAGCAATTCCATCCTTGAAATAATAAATCCCGATCATGGCCAAATCCGAAACGAATTCTCTCGGTTTTTCAACGAAATCGATGATCTCGCCTTTGTCGTTCAATTTGACCACACCGAAGTTACTTGGGTCTTCAATTTGTTTCACCCACAGGATTCCATCTGCTTCCGGATCAATTTTGAAGTTTGCACGGAATAAAGTATCCGCGAAAGCTACAACAACCGGTCCTTCCAATAATTTTTCAGCACATAAAACCGCATGAGCAGTTCCGAGTGGTTTATCCTGATAGAAAATACTTCCTTTTGCCCCTAATTTTTCAGCAACTTTGATTAATTCTGCTTCAATTTCAGGACCGAAATCGCCAATCACAAATCCGATCTCATCAATCGGTTCGCTGCACATGGCGGCAATGTCCTCCACCAAACGATGGACAATCGGTTTTCCACCAACTGGCACAAGTGGTTTGGGAACTGTTAAAGTATGTGGTCTTAATCGGCTACCACGCCCCGCCATTGGAACGATAACTTTCATAGTATGATTTAATTTTTTCCTGTACTTCCGAAACCTCCGTCTCCACGGCTCGTTTCCGAAAGTTCATCTGTTTGTTTTAATTGTGCTTGTACAAAAGGTGCTACAACCATTTGTGCTACGCGTTCACCACTTTCGATGAGTACGTCTTCATTGGACAGGTTAATCAATAACACGCCAATTTCGCCACGGTAGTCAGCATCAATGGTTCCGGGTGAATTCAAAACGGTTACACCTTGCTTGAAAGCGAATCCGCTTCTGGGTCTGATTTGAACTTCAAAACCGCTTGGAATTTCCAGGTACAAACCAGTTGGGATCAATCTGCGCTCCAAGGGTTTCAGTGTCACTGATTCACTCAAAAAAGCTCGGATATCCAACCCGGCTGAATCTGCAGTTGCATACTGTGGCAACTCATTGTTTGATTTATTGATGACTTTGATTTCCATAGCCTTATTTCTGTTCCGGATCTTTGGTGACTACATAACTGATATCCATGACATTTCGTGCACTTTGCTCCGTGATACCTTGCTCGAAAGTAAAGAGGTAATCTCCTTTTTGAGGAAATTTCCGGTGCTTGAAATAGACGGTGTTCTCTACAATCGTTCCGGAAGTTTCACCGATCCAGGATCCATCCGGATTGGCGATTTTAATTTCAACCGGCTCTCTTCCAACCTGACCTAAGGGTGTTTTGGAATGAATGAAAAACCACAGATTGTTGTAGGCATAATCAGTCGTTGTGCGAAGTGTAATTTGAATGGTATAGAAAGAAGTGGTATCCGGAATACTGACTTTAAACACGGGCTTTACATCCTGTTCCCAAGAGTTGTTCTTGAAAGAATACGATTTGTTATAAAGCGGTGTGTCTCCACATGAGTAGAGAAAAACCAATAAAACCAAGATCCAACTATTTTTCAGTGCCTTCATTTCCTCCGGTATTTTTACGTGGTGGTCTACGACGATTATTTTTCTTCTTATTCGGATTTGCCTGAGCTTGTGGCGCATTTCCTTCCCCTCCTTCAGCAGGTTTTGGCTGCTGTGGTCTGTTTTGCTGAGGTCGGTTCTGTTGCGCTTTATCTTGCTGCGGCTTATTTCCTTGCGGTCTATCGGGTCTCTGAACAGATTTCGGAGCGGTATTCGCACCTTCTCCTTCCATACGCGGACCGTTTGGTTTTTTCTTCTTGCGTTTCTTGTTCTTACTGAACGTATTGTCGAAACGGTTCAAGGAATCCTGACCAACCACATTGTCGTAATCCGGTTCTTTGCGCGCAATCTGAACATGTGTATCGAAATCTTTCAGATCTGCCGGTTTTTTACCTGTCTTATTGATCTTGATAATGTCTGCGGCACGTTCGGGAGTAAGTGCAACCAATCCCACACCGATGGAAGCTTCACCTTCATACATGTACCACAACTGGCGTTTGAAAACGTCGGTCTTGATATGGAAAGCGGTTCCTTTTTCGGTTTGCAATTTGACGTCCGTACTTGGGAACGACTTGATCGCATCCAGGTACATATCCAATTCGTAGTTCAGACAACATTTCAATTTACCGCACTGACCCGCTAATTTTTGCGGATTCAGGGATAATTGCTGGTAACGAGCTGCAGAGGTGGAAACAGAACGGAAGTCTGTCAACCAGGTTGAACAGCACAATTCCCTACCACATGAACCGATTCCGCCCAATCGCTGAGCTTCTTGTCTTGATCCGATTTGACGCATTTCAATACGAATCTTGAATTGATCCGCCATATCTTTGATCAACTGACGGAAATCCACACGCCCTTCGGCGGTATAATAAAACGTAGCTTTTGTCAAATCTCCCTGGTATTCCACATCGGAGATTTTCATTTCCAAACCGATATTTACTGCTAAAGTACGGGCTTGGAACATCACTTCCGATTCCAGTGCGCGGGCTTGTACCCACTTATCGATATCATCCTGATTTGCGATACGCAAAATCTTCTTGGTCTCCATTGGTTTTAAACCCGGAGATTTCTTTTTGACCTGAATTCTGGCTAACTCACCTAGTACAGAAACAACCCCGATGTCATAACCGGGACTTGCTTCAACTGCTACCACATCACCCACCTGGAGTGAAAGGTTCTTCGCATTTCTGTAAAATGTCTTGCGACTATTTTTAAAGCGAATTTCAAGTATATCATAAGGTGTCTGACCAGCCGGAAGTTGCATATTTGCCAACCAATCGAATACACCTAGTTTGTTACATCCACCAGAACTACAGGTCCCATTATTTTTACAGCCGCGAGGTGTACCACCACCGCTACTACACGAGGAACATCCCATAGTTTTTGAATTTGATGTAAAAATACGAAAATTAACAGTTGGGTTTTGCATTTTTAATCCGACTTATGCAACAGCGGATTGTGAATAGTGAAATCCAATTTTAGACAAGGAGCCTTTGATTCCCATATAAGGAGTAAACTTTACCTCACTAAGATACCAAACACTTATTTTACTCTTTTAAACCTAAAGGTATTTGTGGTAAAAGAAAAGCCTGGGTTTGGTTTCTACGTTCATTTTGGAGGCGAAGCAAAACTCGATTAGTGTCTCTTTAACTATCGAGAAGACATTCGTAATTCGCAATTAAATGGTTATTTTCGAGAACATTTTAAAAAACGATCTACGTATGAAATTCGGATTTATTTTTTCAGCTGTATCTGCATTATTGCTTGTGACGGCTTGTAATTTTAACAATGACAGCAGAAAATCTTTTGACGATGTTGTCAAGTACAATGACTTCATTGTAGACCATATCAATGCGTTGGATTCGGCATACATTCTTGCGTTGGCAACCGATAACGGAATCGATGTCTGCATGAAAAAATGTGATTCATTGGTTGGCTTGTGTGATCAAACAGCGATGGACTTTAAAGGAATTCAGCCGTATGAAGGCGATAGCTCTCTAACCATGCAGGCATTGGCTTATACCCAGTTCATGAAGAACAACGGTGAGAAGGAGATCAAAAAATTGCTGAAACTGATTGAGAAGTACGAAAAGGCATCAATTGAAGAGCAAGAAGCAATGGTGGATGAGGTTCAGACTTCAGCTGAAAACATCGATAAGAACTATGAGATCGAGATCGGAAAAGTGGACAAAGTCCAAAAGAAATTCTCAGCAAAACACAATTATACCGTCATTAAATAACGGAAAAACTAAGCTCTGTGAATAAAGCGCATGACTTGAAAGCAGAGTTGGGTGAAAAGCAATTTCCCAAATGCATTCCGATCCAGGTGATAGTGCGCATCGTTGAAGATTTCCATGAAATCCAGTGCATTGTTATTTGAAATGAATTTGGCAAAATTCGCCAGAAAAGCTGCTTCTTCCTGTGAAACGCGTGTCAGCATGTCTTGTGTGTAGTTCTTCAGCAAACTTTGGCGAACCATGTGCAAGGCATATTGAACAAACTGTTTTTGTCCTTCACGGGAAAGCGCCGAAACGGCTTCTGTCCAATCCAGCATCGCATTCACATCTTTCTTGAAGCAGACCCGCATCAACTGGATGAACAATTCCCGGAAGAGGTTTGCTTCGGATTGATCTCCCATAATCTGCTGCGCATCGATCAGGTTTCCATTGCTTCTGGCAGAAATGCTTTCCGCCAATTGACGACCGATCCCGCTTCTTTCCACCACCTGTTGGATCACATCCATCGGATAGGAAGGAATGCGCAAAATCTGTGTTCTGGAAAGAATGGTGGTGAGTAATTTATCCGGGCTGTCCGTTACCAGCAGGAACAAGGTTTTTGCCGGTGGTTCTTCCAGTATTTTCAAGAGTTTATTGGCGCAAGTGGCATTCATTTCTTCTGCCATCCAGATCAGCATCACTTTGTAACCGCCTTCGTATGATTTCAACGAAAGCTTTTTCACGATTTCCAAACTTTCCTCCGTCCCGATAATGGGCTTCCGTTCCTTGTCGTCCATTCGTTTCGTCCAATGGTACAAATCAAAAATGGGTTGTTCCTGAATTTGTGTTCTCCAAAGTGCTAAAAGCGGATTGGTTGTTTTGGAAATGGTTTGAACCGTTGGAAATGAAAAGTGCAGATCCGGGTGCTGCAGATCGGATACTTTTTTGCAGGAAGGACAGGTTCCACAGCTATCTTTTTCCTGCTTGTTCTCGCAGAAAATGTATTGGACAAACGCCAAAGCCATGGGCAGTGTGGCATGTCCGGATTTCCCGGCAAACAATTGAGCATGACTGATCTTTCCTCCATTGACCTCTTCGATCAAATGAGCTTTTATCTCTTCTTGTCCCGGAATTGAATTGAATTGCACGTTGTAAAGTTAAAGCTTAAACTCACAATTAAAGATAAAATGCGGACAAAAAAAATTGGAAAGCACTGCAAACGAACTACCTTTTAGGTATGAGAAAAAACCATGTTTTTAAATCCGTTCTTTTGTTAGTAGGATTTGTTGCCGTTTTCCCGGGTTCTTTTTGGGGACAAGAAGTTGTGATGAGTGATGAATCGATTCAGTTCTCCGGAGGATTCCATGATGCTGTGGTTACGACTATTCCGTTTGCAAACAGGGAAACCATTGAAAAGCAATTAAAATCCGAATTGAAAAGTTGGGGTGGGAAATTGGTTATTACAGGTGATGAGTACAAAGTTGTTCAGGGACAACTGAAAATCTTCGGGGAAAACCATTTTGACGGATATGCAAAAATCATTGAGACTGCAGGTGAGACTAAAGTAGCATTTGTGATAGACCTTGGTGGCAGATATATGACGAGTACGGAAGATCCTGTGGAATATAAGGCAATTCGTGAAAGAGCGCAGAATTTCAGTGCAAAAACAGCAACCGTAAGTATCGGTGCAGATGTTGATTCGGATAAAAAAGTATTGAGATCTTTGGAGAAAGAAGAAAAGAGGCTTGAAAAAAGCATAGAAGGCTCCAATAGAGACATCGAAAATTATCAGAAGAAAATTAAGCAGGCTGAAAAAGATATTGAAACAAAAAAAACAGCGTTAAGTGCAAAACAAGAAGAGATAAGAACTCAAAATCAGCAACTTTCCGAAAGAAAGAAAACCGCAAAAAAAATCAAGTAATTGAAAGTTCTGCTTTCGATGGAATAAAGTATTAATTTAGATAAATAAGCACAGCTTCTTATGAAAACAACGGGTAAGCTGTGTATTGATAGTAAATACACAATAACTAAAACAACATGAAACAATTAACACTTTTCATCGCTACCATGCTACTAACTACTTGGGCAGTTGGGCAAGAAGTAAAAACCTCTAATGAGAAAGTCAGTTTTTCACACGGATCTTTTGATGCCATTGTAGTGACGATTCCTTACGCAAATAAAGACGTTGTAGAAAAAGAATTGAAATCCGAAATGAAAGACTGGGGTGGAAAATACAATAGTTCAAAAGGTGAGTATACAGCGAAAGAAGCGAAGATGAAGGCGATGGGCGAAAAGTACTTTGATGGTTATGCGAAAATCATTGAGAACGGATCTGAAATCAAAGTAGCTTTTGCAGTTGATTTGGGTGGAGCTTATTTGAATCACCACGAACACAAAGATCAACATAGAGAAATCGAAAGCCGCGCGAAGAAATTTGGTCAGTCAGCAGCAAAGGAAAGCGTGAACGGAATGATCGAATTGGAAACAAAAACCCTGAAGAAATTAACCGGTGAGAAGGAAGACTTGTTGAAAGATATCGAGGATTCGAAAAAAGACATCGAAGACTACAAGAAAAAAATTACCGAAGCAGAGCAAAAAATCAAGGATGATGAGGCTGCTACCCAAAAGAAAGAAGGGGAAATCGGCACACAAACAACAAAGCTTGGTGAAGTACAAGAGTTGTTGAAGAAGATTAAGTAATCCGGAAAACAAAATTTATAACGAGTCGCCAGTCTAAGGATTGGCGACTTTTTTTGTTTTATAATAAATCGATGTTGTGTGTTGTGATCTTCCGAAATCCCCGGATTTATATTAACTATAATACTCACGAAGAAAATAAAATCATGCACGTCATTAATCACCAAAATAAACTCGTATTCCTAGTGCGCTTCATGGTAAAAACACATCCCTCATCCCCGGACATTTTCTTTTTTATACCTTTGGCTCCATGAAAATTTTGGTTGTCCGCTTTAGTTCCATTGGAGATGTTGTCCTGACGACTCCCGTGGTGCGTTGCCTCAAACAACAATTAGCACATTCCGAGATTCATTTTATCACCAAGAAGGCTTTTCAATCGGTTCTCGACCAGAATCCATACATCGACCGGATTATCACCATTGAGAAATCGGTGGATGAGGTAGTGGATTTCTTGAAAAACGAGCACTATGATGTTGTGATTGATTTGCACAACAACGTGCGAACCCTGCGTCTGAAACGTGCTTTGAAAGTGCGATCATTCGCTTTTCCGAAGAAGAATTTCTCCAAGTTGCTGCTTACGACTTTCAAGATCAATCGCATGCCGAAAGTGCATGTGGTGGACCGCTATTTTGAAGCAGTGAAAGAGCTGGGAGTAAAAAATGACCAAAAGCCCTGTGATTTTTTCCTGGTCGATTCCGATATTGTTTCGCTGGATTCGATTGCGCTTGTTTCGAAGAAATTTATTGCTGTAGCCATGGGAGCACAATTTGCTACCAAGCAGATGCCTGTTTCCCTGATGGCGAAAATTCTGGAAGGAGTTCAGATGCCGGTTGTTTTACTGGGTGGACCAATGGATTCGGAGCGCGCTGCGGAACTGATCCAACAGCTTCCCAACCAACGTGTTTTGGATTTGTGCGGAAAACTGACTTTGAGACAATCCGCTTTCATGACCAAGCATTGTGAAAAATTGCTCACGGGCGATACGGGTTTGATGCACATTGCCAGTTGTTTCGAAACGCCGATTGTGAGCGTTTGGGGAAATACGGTTCCGGATTTCGGGATGTACACCTATGCTCCTCAAAACAAGTCACTCTATACGATCCATGAAGTGGAAGGACTGAGCTGTCGACCGTGTTCGAAGATCGGTTACAAGGAATGCCCGAAAAAACACTTCAAGTGTATGCATTTGCAGGATTCTGAGAAGATAAAATCAGATTTACTGAAAGGTTTCAATTCCCCCTTTGGAGAAGTATAGCTAAATTCTGTAATTTCCTTTAAATTCCTCGAAACCCAATCACAATAAAGAAATCCGCGATTTCGTTATGTTGTTAGGAGCATATAGGATTCTATGGGAATTTGGGGTCAAGCTCTCAATATTCCAACCCTTTTTAGTACCCTAACTATGGGTTATTGCTTATATGTTTGGATCAACCATAAAACGAACACCATGAAATTAAAGATCAATTTCATACTAAAAACTGGGGTTGAGGGTGAAATTCCAGTATTAGCAATTATGAACTTCGGTTACAAAGAATTCGATGCTTTGAAACAAACATTCGTGTATAAACCACTGCGTTATTATACAGGAGTTAAAGTTAATAAATCCGAATGGGATTTAGAACAAAAGTTACCCAAGGATAAAACAAAGCGAGCAATGCTCGGTCAGCTTGAAAAACAAGCAACGGATATTTTCAATTATTTGATCACAACGGAAACAGTAACACCCGAACGTTTGAAACAAGAACTGGATGTTAAGATCAAAAAGAAAGATGATCGTGCAACTGTAACACGGGTGCGGATTGTAGAGTTCATCAATGATTATGTACTGAACGATTCCAGTATCAAAAAGAAAACGAAGGATAATTATTCTACGCTTCGAAATCGTTTGCTTGAATTTGAAACCAAAATCGGGAAACCACTTTACAGCAATGAAATTGATGAAGAATTGTACAATAGCTTTATTGATACTATTCGGGTTCGGTCAAATCGAATCAATACGGTTTGGAGTGTTTACAAGGATTTTAGAGCAGTATTGAAACGGATTGCTCGGAAGTTCAAAATAGTAGTTTTCAATCCGACCACGGAACTGCACCCAACGGACAAAGTTCGATTGGTAACCGAGGATAAGATTTATTTCGATTTAGAGCAAATCCAACGGATTATTCAATACGAACCCCCAACCGAAGAATTGAGCAATGCAAAACTGATTTTACTCACGCTTCTATTTACGGGTTGCAGAAGATCTGACGTTCACAAAATCGTTCCGAGTAACAAGTACTCGAAAAATGAACTATCGTTTAACTACGCTCGTTATTTCTCCACCAAAACCGATACGGAAGTAGTTGTACCGATTCTGAAACCCTTACAGGATGCAATTGATGCAAACGAAGGGAAAGTAGCTTACAAAATGAGTGAATCAACTTTTAATGAACTTGCAAAAGTGATTGCAGAGCAATGCGGATTTACTAACGAAATCACACTTTCCTTTACCAATTCAGAGGGTAAGAAACAGTTCGAAACAAAACGAGTGTGCGATTATGTTTCTTCTCACGTTGGGCGAAGATCGTTCATTACAAATCTGATTAATTTCGTTCCAATCACGGTTCTAAGCAAAATTACGGGACATACGAACTCTATTTCAGCACCCGAATTCAATGTTTCAGATTCCAGTACGATTTTCAAGTACAATAAAATTTCAATGATTGATAACGCTGCTCGTTTTATGAAAGAATTGAAACGACAGGTTATGGAAAATAGAGATTATTTCCCATTTGATTTAGTGTAAACACTAGCGAACGTAAAAAGAAAAGTGACCCCGATTTGAGGTCACTTTTTGAATGGGTTAAAACGTGCTTGCTCCTTGTTTTCGTCGTATGTATTCCATGATTGCACTACGGGAAAAACGAACACTTCGTTCATTGATCCTAATGGCAACAAGAACACCCTCACGCACCAATTTGATTAAGGAGTTTTTGCCAATTTTTAAGATGCTTTTCACTTGCTCGTTGTTGAGCAATTCATCTTCGATTTTAGGTGTTTCAGGTTCAACAACTGTGTTTCGATTTCTGTTTCTTTCCAATTCAGAAATGCGCTTTTGCTGTTCTCCTACGATTTGTTTTAACCGCTCGATTTCCTCGCTCATTCGTTCGATAGCGAGTTTAATCACTGTTTCCATGATTAAAGGTGTTAAGATGGTTCATTCCTTTTGATCTTTCTGCTACTAACGCAGATCTTTCGTTTTTGTTCAATCGATAACTGCCCATAAAAAGGTTAGAAAGTGGGGCAACTATCTTTGAATCGCAGATTTATTGGGGGTTTCGAAAGTTGGAAAAGTGGGCAGTTAAATTTTCGCAACATTCTTTGACTGATTGTTCTAGTATTTGATTTCAAAAACTTGCAAATTTCACTGGTACACTTGAAAAAATATTTAAGAAATTATATCTTGCGACCGATTTAGGTGGTTAGGTTAGGTTGATTAGTGAATGGAGTTCGGACGCCCGTCTGGACTCCATTCGCATTTTATAGCTGATTCCTTTTTCGACTATCCGACTCGGATTAAAGTCGATTCCGACCCGAAACGGTTTCGACGAATCTTTCTTTTCGACATGACAAATTCATTGACCCAACTTGCCCAACTTTAATTTTTGGTAGACGAATCACTCGGTTCTTTACACCCGACTCAATTTTAAGTCGGTTTAAGTCAAATCTTACAAAAATCAATTTCGACCAATCTTTCTTTCCGACGTGACAAATTCATTGATCCGACTTGCCGAACTCTAATTTTCGATAGACCAATCGTTGCAGTTCTTTACACCCGACTCAATTTTAAGTCGGTTTGAGTCGAATCCTACAAGAATCTATTTCGACGAATCTTTCTTTTCGACATGACAAATTCATTGATCCGACTTGCCCAACTTTAATTTTCGATAGACGAATCACTGCGATTCTTTACACCCAACTCAATTTTAAGTCGGTTTAAGTCAAATCTTACAAGAATCCATTTCGACGAATCCTTCTTTTCGACATGACAAATTCATTAATCCGACTTGCCCAACTTTAATTTTCGATAGACGAATCGTTGCAGTACTTTACACCCGACTCAATTTTAAGTCGGTTTGAGTCGAATCTTACAAGAATCCATTTCGACCAATCTTACTTTTCAACTTGACCAATTCGACTATTCGATTGGTTAGTTTTTCTTTTCAATCGACGAATAGATTACTGTTTATGCAAGTAGTCTATTTTGAGTCGAATTTGTTTCGACTAACTCGATTAACCGACTTGACGAATCCATTGAACCGACTAGGCTAAATTTACTTTTTGAAAGACGAGTTAGTGTTTCATCCTATGAAATCTATTTTTTAGTTAGGTTCCAGTTCGTATTACCACATTTACATCTCAGAGCTTCGGGAGCAACTGGGCTTCCTGATAAATACAGTACGGATTGACAGGATTCGTTTTCACACGAAAAAACTTTTGAATACAAAGACTTATAAGCTTCCACAACAGGTTGAAAATCTTGCTTCGTGAAGCTTGCCCATTGATTGAAATGAACTGCTTTATTCACGGAAGCAGATTCAGAATTAAAATTCTCGAAAATCGTTTTGTTAAGTTCTCCGATTTCATTTAAGCTTGCAGTTATATCATCTTTACCCCAAGACCTTGAGGATTCCTTAGCTTTTTTCAAGAGATCATTATATCTACCAATTGCTGGTGAAATGAAATCACCCAAACCACCCGAATCTTCAAGGGAATAAGGTACAGGAGCTTTCAGACTATGACAGACATATCTTAAGAATTCTTCCATACCCCGTCTCAATTTTGCTGATGCAGCTGAAACGTCATCATTCTGTAAATCTTCATCAATCCTTGTCCACATATCTGCTTCGTAATGTATCCTCGGACCTGATGAAACATCCCAATTGTAAAATTTCAGCATTTGTTTACTTTGAACTACTCCCGAACTTTTTAATTGATTTGCCCAAGCGGTTTCATGAGTAGTAATGATAAATTGTTGATTTGAAAAATTTTTCACCAATACATCACAAAAAGATCTTCTATGACCAGCATCTACAGATGTTACAACGTCATCCAAGGTTATCAAGTCTATGAGACCTGTATTCAAATGTTCCGATAATGCAAGAAAAAGACAAACTCCCATGCTATCCTGATGTCCTTCACTATGTAGAGCATGTGGTGGATGAAAGCCTCGACCATAAAAATCAACATTCATATTCAGTGCTTTGTCTTTTGCTTCAAAATTAGCTTCAAACTCAGCTTCATCATCACCGTGCATCTGCTTATACAGTGTTACGAAACGATCCTTGATTTTTAAGTACAGATTTTCTAATATTCCATCACGTGCTGAAACGAATGAATCGTGTAAGGTTGTAGCTTGGGTACTAATTACCGAAGCTTTATTGAATTTTAAAGTAGTTTCCTCAAGATTTTTTAATTGCTCTTCGAGCTTGGTCAGATTATCCCATGCAATTTGTTCAGGTGTAGCTTCAGGAAAAATTGTTTGCATTTGTTCAACAAACACAGGTAGTTCAGCTTGAATTTCGGAGGGAGAATAAAGTCTTTCAAATTTATCATCCTCAAAATCTTCAGGAATGTATTTCTCAAATGGATTTGACATAACGTCAATGATCTTTTCGATTGTTTTTCTCCATTCACCCATAGCACTCACACATCTTTTTATAGTGTCATTTAAAAGTGCTTCTTCGTTCTTTCCAATAGGTTTCGAGGCTTCTGCGAGCTGATCAATTCTCATCAAAACCTGCTTAGCGGCTTCTTTAATGTAATTAGCATTTTCCTCGATTGAATTCTGTCTGTTTTTTTGTGCCTCGATCCGACTTTGTAATTTTAATTCCAATTCGCCTGGCAACCACTGATGGTCGCATAACGGGCATTCACCTGAATCACGGATAAGCTGTTTTCCATTTTTTGTAAACTCAAATCTTTTTACATTCCATTCGGCTTCAGGATCAGATTTGATTTCTCTTAAGTGTTCAATTAAAGTTTTATTTGCTTTGGGGACACCTGATAAGATTGATGATAAACTCTCAACGTTCAAATTTGTCGCACGTTCTAATAAGCTTTTCTTATCTACGCTCGCTTCATTAATTGCTACTCTAGTTACATTTTCTTTTAGTGTTTCGGATGCAAGCACTTCCAGAACTGTACTGCCTAATTTTACTCGTTGTTCATTGATAAATTTCAAAACAGAAGTTTTATCAAATTTTTGAAGCCCCGTAATTATGTTAATGTTACCTTGAACAACCCCCAGATTCGCCTTTGCATTTTTAGCTTCACTGCTAAAGAAGTTTTTAACACTAACCAGTGCTTTTCTTTTTTCTTCAAGATTCTCAAGTTTGAGGATTTTTCCAATAGCTAGAGAGCGATCAGATGACTTTGCTGTTATAAGCTTCAATACTTCTCTTCTTGTAAAAACGTGCTGTCCTCGATTAAGAACATCTAGTAATGGAGTTAGAACTTCAGAATATTTATTATCATAAACTAATTCATTGGGGTTTGTCATGCAACGGAAAATTTCAATAGGCGTAGTTACTCCGTGCACTTTAATACTTGCACGAACATATACGTTACTTGCATCTTCTACTTTATCTATGTGCGGTCCGTGTTTTTTCAATGAAACATCATCGGTTCCTTCTCCCAAAAGACGAGCAATCTTACCTGTTAGAAGAAAGTCTATAGCATCTATTACCGCACTTTTACCAACACCGTTTGCGCCATATACTACTAGAGATTTTCCATTAGGCTCTATGATTAAATGCGGAATACCCCTGACATTACTAATTTCCAGTTTCAGTATTTTCATTTGATTCAGTTTGGTTGAGTAATAATTGCTTTAAACCTTCAATATTGCTGAGATCAGCAATAGCTAATTCCTCAATAAGGGTTTGCGAGAATTGTCCGCTTTCAGCGAGTTTCTCGATCATAGTATCTGTAATTTTTTCAGGTATAGATTTTTCAATCCGAGCTTCTTCTGCCATGATGTTGAATAATGATTAATAGTCTAGCAAATGTAAAATAATTGACTGATTTTCATGATGTTCCTAGTATTCATTAAGTAAATAAAAAGAACTGCCCACCTTTTGGTGGGCAGTTCACAATTAATAAACCACATTTCAACTCATGAAAATTCTATTCAGAAGTTTGATTTTTCTTGTTTTGCATTTGCTTTAATGCCCAATTGGTTAAACGACCGCTTTTGTTTTCTCCCGCCATAACTCGACCATCTGGTAAAATGACGCATTGAGCTTCATCTGTTAGAGGCTTTAATCGATTTTCAGACCGCCAAACCAATCCTGTACTAATTAGACTTTTAATAAATTCCTCGCTACTTGCAAATTCTTTGTTCTCATTCACAAAGTCATCTAACGATTGATCAATAACAACATCCCCATTCCGAATGATTTCTTGAAAAATTACATATTGAGTCATATTGAGTTCAGTTGGCTCCCATTCACTAAGCGGAACTTCTTCAAGAATATCTTCTTTGGCAAAAACATGCTGGTTAAAATTCCATCCAAACTGATCTCCCAATTTTCCAATTTTACAGGAAAGGAGAGGTAAAAATGGTTCCATTTCTAAGTCGTCTCCAAAAATGTCAGAGGTCATGTCAAACTTATACGTTAGTCTTGTCCAAATAAGTTCTAGAAAAAAGTTCATGGGGTTATGGGGTGAAGAACCCAATAAGATCCACTGATTGTTTTCGTCCAAAGATCGTCCATAAGGCATCCCATTAAATTTGACAATCGAATATTTTCCACATATTATCAAATTAGGGAAATTATGAGGACCAAAACCACCAATGATATTTTTAGGGTCGGTAGTAATATTCTTTGACAAATAAGTCATTAGTGACTCTCTGAAATTGTATTCGTTGGCGAAGCCATTGTATCCCCAAATTATTCTTACAGGAAGGCTCGCTTCAACTTTAAGAACATCGAATATAGCCTCTTCTTCTTCTGTGACTAGCCCTAATTTCATTGCTTCTATATCCTTTCTACAAATTGCACGAAAACTATCGTTTACTAATCTTCTTACATACGGTTGAGTATTTATATCGTAATGGTTTATAATGTATTGTAGATTCTCATAGCTATCCTTAACGTCAGATGAATAAAGATTCTTTTTTACTTGGATAACAACTATCACTTGATTAGCTTCATATTTGAATCTATCGGTATGCGGTATAGATTCTCCTTCACCTTCAACGAGTAAGATGTCAAATTCCACATCTGATCCTTTAATAAAACTGTTTTTAACTACTCGTAAGTTTAAGCCTTGAAACAATGACCGATTAAGTATTTCTCCTGTTAGTCCTTCATACATTGTTCCGATTGTAACTGGGTGTGACATCTCGTAGTTGTCTAAAACCTCTTTTTCAGCAATTTTAAATGCTTCTAATAATTCAGCGATAGTGGAAATCATTTTATTTATTTTTTGTTAAGACTAATATAGTTTTACTAATTGATCTTAGAGAACTGTTGATGAAATTAGAATAAAAACCTAATGCCCACCTTTAAGTGAGTCGTTAGGTTTTTTTAGGCTCAAAAGGATAATAAAAAATTAGTTGCCCACCTTTTAGTGGGCAGTTAGTATTTTATTCGGTTGAAATTTGGCTTCAAAGCATAATAAAAAATTAGTTGCCCACCTTTTAGTGGGCAGTTATGATTTTATTCAGTGAAAATTTGGCTTCAAGCATAATAAAAAATTAGTTGCCCACCTTTTGGTGGGCAGTTATGATTTTATTCAAGTGAGATCTTTTTTAAGAACAATAAAAAGTTAGTTGCACCACCCTAAGTGGGGCAAGTAGTATTTTTTAGACAGTTTCTTAAATTTTGAAGGATAAAAAAACTTAGTTGCACCGTCTTAGGTGGGGCAAATAGATTTTTATTACTTAAAATCTGGGTTTTGGCAGTCAAAAAAAGTTAGTTGCCCCAGCACAAATGGTGCAAGTAGAAAAAAATTAAGCAAACTGCAATTTTGAACGTTTATGATTTACTCAACAGTTTCATGTATTTCTTGCGTTCCAAAGACAGCCAGTTGTAAATCTCGGTTGCCAATCTCTCAAAAGACTCGTTATCATTAAAGGCAATCGCTGTAACATGGTAGGCTCTATCACAATATTCATCGGTTAAATGTTGCAAACGGTTGTCATTGATATTGAGTTCCATTAGAGAGAAAACACCTCTCGAAATATCTAACATACCATTATCGTGATCGAAACCCAATAGGTTCAAACCCAAAACGGTATGTTGGTGTCTTAAATCGTCTTTTATAAGGTTGATAATAGTTGACTTTGAATTTTTTTTTCTCATGACTCAATATTTTTAATATATTCATTTGGCGATGATAAATATACATAATATTTATATAAATGTGTTTTTAATGAATATAATTATCTTTTTTTGAGAGACTAATATGCGTTTAGTGAAGGTTTCAAAGTGTTTGTATGCCGTTTTCTTTGGTTATATTCGAAAAGATGAAAGACTTAAACCGAATAAAAGAAGTTCTAGTAAGCAAGAAGGTAACGCAAGTTTGGCTAGCTTCTGAACTTGGTAAGAACATAAATACTGTGAGCGCTTGGAGTACAAACAGAAGACAGCCTAGTCTTGAAGATTTGTATCGTGTATCAGTTTTATTAGATGTTGATATTCGGGAGTTACTGAATTCGACGAAACAATAGTTAAAATCTTCTTCCCACTATTCAAACCACAATAATGTTCACAATACTACTACTATCCTCAAACAGTCTATTAGACACGCAAAATTTTTCAATTGGCAATTCTATTCAGAATTACAATGTTCCTCTGTGGCAGAATACTGTCTTGGACCTCATAAAATTTATATTTCCATTGGACAGTTCGATTTAATTAAGCCCCACGTTAAAAGGAATATTACTAAAATAAATGAATATGGCAAAATCAGTTCAAGAAGCACACACTGCTGGAGCTCAATCAATTGGATTTGATTATCAATTTTATTATTTCATGTTTTTGCTACTAGAGCTAAGACATGGTCAGAAAATTGGTTTTGAAGTTAAGGATGATGTTCACATAGACAAAGAAGATGGAACCACAATTTTATTTCAAGCTAAGCACACTATAACAAAAAGTGCAGCTGGTGATCCTCAAAATTTAACTACGTTAGATTCTGACTTATGGAAGACTCTTAGTAATTGGACCGATTTCATAAAAGCCGACAACAGCAATACGTTCTTAGATAAACATTCATTCTACTTGGTTACAAACAAAAGCGAAAGTAACAATGAGTTCATCAGTTCGCTAAATACTTTTAAGGAAGATAACAATGTAGATTTTGTTCTCACCAAACTAAATGAGCTAAAAAGCAGAACTCAAGATGAAACGATTCAAAAATATATAAAGAATATTTCTTCTGTAGGCAAAAAAAAGTTGAGCCAATTTTTGTCAAAACTTATAATTGAGACTGAGGTACATGCAATAATCGAAAAAATAAAAAACAGAATTCTTGAAAATGTTAGGCAACAAAATTTGGTTGATCCTATATATGAAAAACTGTATTCAAATCTGCAGACAGCAAAATACCTAGATATTGAGGATCGAAACAAGTTTGAAGTTTCATTCGAGGAATTTATTTCCAAATTCGGCGAGTGCTTTAAAGTTGCTTTTGAATTAAAACCATTACCAAAAAGGGACTTTCCTATTTTCCTTCCGGATGATTTGGAGAGTCAAACATTTATTAAACAATTACTAGATATTGGAGAAATTAAAAGTGGTTCAAATCATATCAGGGATTACACCATGCAAATGCTCAAATTTCTAAATCATTTCTCCTATTGGTCTGAAGAGAATTTTATACTGCCAACAGATGTTACCGACTTTAAAACAAATAGCATCGCAATATGGACTAACGAATTCAGGTCAAAGTATAGGCAAATTGAGAATCGAATAGGTTCAGGAGAAACAATCGAAGATTTAGAAAATGACATCAATAGTTTAGGTATTGAATTGGTAGATTACATACGACAAAAAGACCTTGCAATAACAGGGACTACATCACTTGGAATCGAGTTTAGCAATGGACATTATTATGCTTTATCAAACCAATTGGAAATCGGTTGGCATTTTGATTGGCAGAATAAATATAATAGACAATGAACGAGGTATATTACATATATAATAATGAGGCGATTGCAAGTTGCCTCTTTTTGTCGGTATTGAAGAACGTGGAATCGTTAGATATTCCTCGATCATGTTTGATTCTTCCCCTTTTATTGGATGATAGAACCGTAAATTATTTAGGGAAAAATCTTGATACCGATTTGAACCTGGAACAAGTAATTAGTGAACAACCAAAATTGTTTATATCCTTCAATAAAAGGTATTTATCGTTGTTGCCTATTACCGTCAACTCTTTAATGCTATTGAATAAAAGTAACCAGATTCGAATAGGAAATGATATTACAACACTTGGGAATATTGATATTGCAGGACAAGAATTAGGAAATCGGTTCAAAAAAATTGAAGAGGTAATCCCTAGGCTTTTGACGATAATTGCTCCCTATTCAACAGAACAACTTTACAGAACCTTAAAAGTACGATTATGAAATTTATTCTCCACGAAATAAAATTATGGTTCAAGGATGAAAATCAAGAGCCTAAAAGTTATCATTTTCTAGCTGATAAAGTAAATGTGATAACTGGTGATGCCACTACGGGAAAAACAAGTTTTTGGAGTATAATCGATTACTGCCTGTTTTCTGGAAAAGTTAAAGTTGCAAATACAATTAATGATAAGGTTCTGTGGTTCGGAATACGATTTGAAATTAATGGAAAGGAAATATCTATAGTTCGTAAAACTCCTGCTAATGGGGCTGTTTCATCTGAAGTCTACTTTACTTATGGTGGATTCCCAGAAGAACCAGAAGAAAACGAGGAAATAGCTGAAATAAGAGCAATATTGGATAAAGAATTTGGAATTACAGATGCCTTAAGGTTTCCTTATGGAAAAGGATTGGGCAAAACTTCTTTCAACATTTCATTTAGACATTTTTTGCTATTTAATTCTCTTACAGAGAACGTAATTGGTGTGGCAGAAACCTATTTTGATACTACCTTTTATGGTAAGGATGAATACGATAAAGCGTTGAGTCATATTTTCGACTTAGTGATTGGTGTCAATGACATGGAAAACATTAAAGCAGTTGAGAGATTACAAGAAATTGATGCAGAGTTAAAGAAGATACAGAGTCAGGTAAAGGGAAATGAAAATAAAACTAAGCAATTTGAGAGTCAAATATTTGGATTAATTGAAAGGTGTAAGCAGTTTAAATTTCTAGAGTATTCAGATACATTTGATTCCTTAGATCAAGCGATAACAACAATAGAAGAAATTGTATCAAACACTAAACAGATAGCAACGAACTCAACTTTATTTGATGAAATAAATTCTTTGTACAAAAGTAAAAGTGAGATACAAGCTCAACTTAATGCTATACATCAATACCAACGAGAATATGATTCTTATAGAAGAAACTTAAATAAATCAGCAGACAGTCTTCAACCTATTGAATATCTAAATCAAAAACTGGCAGATCAATTAGTCGATTCATACGAAACTAAAATATTTGTAGAATCCCTTGAATCCTCATTGAAGAGTATCAAGACGCATCTTTCTAAAAAGGTTGAAGAGCCTTTGAAGGTAGCTGGAGACTCGAAGGAGTTTAAACTTCAGCTTCAAGAAATAGACAAACGAATCACTCAATTAAATGAGATTAAAAGGAATCATCATGAAGAAGGACAAAGATTTTTTGAACTTGGGAAGATTGAATTAATGTTCGAGCAAATATTAATGGGCAACAAACATAAGCCGATCGATTCTGTTAACTTGAATAGTTTGAATGAAGAAAGAGAACGATTAGAGAAAGTGCCACAAGATAATAAACAGATCAAATACTTAATGAAGTCTCAGTTAGATGAAAGTATTCAAAGAAATTACGATCAATTAAGCTCTTTACCCGCGTATAAAGATTATAAAACCATATTTGATGAGAATGAAATGGTTCTGAAATTATATCCACAAGGGCAATTACCTTTTCCGTTGGATAACGTGGGGAGTAAGTCTAACTATATGTTTATGCACTTATGTGTTTATTTGGGATTGCATGAGCATATGATAAATATTGAACAAGAACATGTGCCACAATTCTTGTTTATTGACCAACCAAGCATTCCTTATTATACTGGAGACAATGAAAAAGGAAACGACGATAAAACCAAATTAATTGATGCGTTTACTTTATTGAATTCTTTTATTGATTACATAACGAAGGAAAAGAGTAATCACTTCCAAATTTTAATGGTAGAGCATGCCCCTAAAGAATACTGGCTAGATAATAATTTATCCAACTTCCATACTGTAGATGAATTTAATAATGGAAACGGATTGATTCCATCTGATATTTATAATAATTAAGAATGCAAAACATAGAGATCGGAAAAATGGATAAACTCATTATCCATTTTGTTGGCAATAAAAATAATGGGGATGGAGTGAAGTTTTCGAACTCGTTAACCGATTTTGACAAGATTGATGACTATGTTATGCCATTGATTCATAACACTTTTAAGTCAGATGAGTTTCATCAATTTTATTTCATTCCAACCATTGAGTTGAACCCCATGTATCAGTTCATTAGTTCAGTGTTCAATAATCAGGATTCTTTTATAGAACAATCTCAAAATGCAGCTAGATATTTGTACGATAAGAGTAATCATCCCCAAATAAAAGGAGGTGAATTAGGTGTCGCTTATATTAAAGATTGTCGCTTTGAAGATGAGGAAGTGGACTGCATCGTCATATTTAAATCGGAAAGTAAAGAGACTGTACTGGAAGTTAACTCTGTGAAAAATGGCCTAAACTTAAAAAATGTAAAAGGTCTGAGTACCCGTAAATTGGATAAAGGATGTTTAATCTTTAACACCAGTAAAGAAACTGGATTTATATTGTCGGTTATAGATAATAGAAATAGCGAAGCTCAATATTGGAAAGATGAATTTTTGTGTATTCAGCCGATTAAAAATGAATACCATCAAACAAATGAATTTCTTGGAATTACTAAAGAATTTATAACAAATGAATTATCCGATTTTGAAATATCAAAGTCAGACCAAATAGACTTACTTAACCGCTCAGTAGACTATTTTAAATCACATTCCAATTTCGATAAGGCAGAATTTGAAAATGAAGTATTTTCTGATGACAGTTTAATTGAGTCTTTCCAAAAGTTTGATCAGCAATTTAGAGAAGAGAATAAAGTTGAGTTATTGGATCAATTTGAAATTTCAACTTCGGCTGTAAAAAAGCAGGCAAGAGTATTCAAGAAAGTTTTGAAGTTGGATAAAAACTTTCACATATACATTCATGGCGATAGCGAATTGATAAAGCAGGGGGTTGACGATGATGGAAGGAAGTTTTACAAGATATATTATCAAGATGAGGCTTAATCTCAAAAAATAAAAATGGTAGAAGAAAAACTTATGGAATTTTGGGAGAACAAAAGGATTGAAGATGAAAAGAGATTGAAGCAATACGAAGATTGCGAAAATATTAAATCAAAATTCCTACAAAATCAAATAAAGGAAGTAAAAGCAGTTTGGCATTTGGATAAAAAGGATATTGATTTTACACTTCAACCTGACAAATTGAATGCCGAGTTAATAGCAGATTACATTTTGATTGAATCTGTGAAAACTGACGTTCTAATAAAATCTCTTCAAAATAAAGACGCTTATCTAAAGAATAAACTCTTTAGTGATATTTGGGATGAATACAATATTCTCCATATAATACATTGTTGGTTAAATAATCAACCATTAATTCCTCCTACAATAATGTTTAATAAAAATTTAGGAGAATGTATGGCAGTTGACGGAAAACACCGTTTAAATGTAGCTTATCATTTTGGACATGAATTCCTTCCCATTATAATACCCAAAACCAATTATGATGAGGTCAAAAAAAAGCTTGACCTATGAAAAACGAACTTCAACCAGAATTTCAGGAATTTTTGTTAGGTTTTTTAATGTTAAAACCAATAACAAAAGAGGATCATTTACAAGCACTTGACGTCGTTATTGAAACTTGTAATTTGTTATTCAGTGAAATGAATAGTTTAAAAGTAAAATCTACCTTAGACAGAGATGCAAAACTATTGTTTGAAATGACACTAAGAAGATCTTCTTCATTAAGAACGTTGCATACTAATGTTTATGAAGGTCTAAAACATCCAATTGATCCAATGTCGATGTGGGGAATTGTTCGTTCACAATTTGAAGCATTTTGTAACTTCAATAATATCTACATCAAAACAAACTCATATGATGAAAGAAGGCTGCTACATGAACTTTGGGTTGTAAGTGGTCTTCAGTATCGACAAAAAAGCAATTCTGAAGCAATGAATGAAGAACAGTTGCAAAAGAAAAGTCGTGAAGCGGAATCAATAGAAGAGTTGAAGGAACTTATTTTAACAAACCCTTTTCTATTAGACCTAGGAAGTCATGAGATAGACAAAATGAATGGGTTCATTAAGAAAAAAGAATTTCAAGTAGCATTCAATAATGGTAAGTTTAATAGAGTGAGTTGGGCACAAATGTGGTTGAATGCGGGAGTTAATGACAAATTTGATAATTTATACTCAATGATGTCTAATTCGACCCATCCATCAAATGTTTCAGTATTTCAATTTAAAGATTTGCATTTAGAGGATCATGCTGATTTTAGCGCGAACTTTTCGATTAAATTCTCCACGCTAATTCTATGTCTTTTCGTTCGTGATTTCTGCACATATTTCGAACCTCTAAAAATTAAGTTTCTAGAGGTTAGTAACTTTAATCAATCTGTAATAAATGGTTATAACAGAATTGCTAGAGATGAATCTTTTAAATTAAGTGATGTTACTTTATTTAATGATACCGTTGCCAAAATACTTGATGAAAGACTAAAAAATCTTCGAGGGACGACGGAATCAGGGCACTAAGATTTATACTTAAATTAATCAACAATAACATTACTTTTATTATTCCCCGAAACTATCACAATGGAACTCACTGAAAAATTTCTGACTGAATTACAACGAAGACTTAAAATTGGTAACCGAAGAGGAGTACACCTTAATGCTATTCCTGGTAATTCACGTTATAAATTTGATATCAATCGACTTTCACATATCGATGAGAATTTGCCAAAATCTTTTATCAAAGCTTTGCTAACACAACAACCTCTGAAATTCAAGGTGAGTTGGAAAGACAATGTTCCGAATATGAATGAAGTTTTTGAAGAAGATCAATCACAGCTTTTAAAAATCACCCGAAGTTTCGAGAACTTAATAAACCAAACTGATGCTATTGAATCCGAGAAAGGAATAAACACTTTCGGGTTTGGATTTCCCATTTTAGTTAGACGGGATCAGGTTGACAATAAATTAACCGTAGCACCAATTCTTATTTGGTCATTACGAATTAGAAGGACTAAGGATTTTAATACTTGGGAGATCATAAGAAATGAAGATGACCCGATTTATTTGAATGAGGTGTTGATTAACCATCTTCAGAATGATGTGAAGGTTGAAATTGATCAGATTTCAAGTGATATGATGGACGATGGTCTAATCGACAAATCTGAGTTAGCAAATATCTGTTATGATCTACTACATAAGATCTATTCAAAACCAGTTAATGGATTGAAAGAGTTTATCTATGATAATCTTGAATCAATCAAATCAATACCAGATAAAGTTACATTGGAAAAAACAACTACTGATTCGAGTTTTCATCCAATTCACTATGGCGGTCTTTTTTCGATTTTTGAAGTTCAGAAGCAAAATATAATAAGTGACTATGATAATTTAATGAGTTTAAAAGGCTCAGTCATTGAGTTGGGTGAATTTGAAAACCATGGTTTTCAGCCTTTATCATCAGTTGAAACAGACCCATCTCAACAAGGTGTTTTACGTTCATTAAAATCAGATAGAAATATTCTGATCCAAGGTCCTCCGGGAACTGGAAAAAGTCAAACATTGACGGCGGTGCTTGTAAACGCCTTAGAAAACAAGAAAAAAACTATCGTAGTTTGTGAAAAGAGAACAGCTTTAGAGGTGTTACACAAAGCTCTAATTGATAAAGGGCTTAAATATCATACGGTATTAATTCGTGATATAGTTAAGGATAGAAAAGTTGTGGTTGATTCTGTAAGAGACCGAGTGGATACGTCTTCTTACAAACATTATCGATATAAATCATCGAAGGAAACATTAGACAACATTCTAGACAAATCAGCTCAACTTATCAATTCCATTAATACCAAACATAAAAAAATCGATAAAAAACTTTTGGGAGGCAAGACTTGGACGGATGTCGTAGGAACATTGCTTGCTGAATTAAAAGGGAATGAAATTGAAGAGTTAAAACTTTCAAAAGATCATTTTGATTTTTCGTCACAAGAGTTAAATACCAAACTTAATTTATTGGAATCTGGAGAACTATTTTTTAAGGCATATAATCCTCATGAAAAATTATCGTTTATCAATCCAAATAAACTAATCGGAGACAATCCATTTATTATTGAACAAAATTTAAAAGAAGACTTCAAAAAGTATAAGGAGCAGTATGATGTTCTGCTTAATGACAAAGAAACGTATCTTAATGAGTATAGAAAACTAAGGAAGCTAAGACTTGAAAACTTGCTGTCAATAATAGAGAATAGGTTTTCATCCTTAGCTTTAGTGGAGAAGAATTTTGAAAATCTGATAATTGAATTACGCACTGAATACATCGAATTTAGGACGAAGGAAATAAGCGATCAATGGTCTTCTATTATGATGATAATTAGTAAGATTCTAACGGTATATCAACAGAATAATCAGAAGAAGGATTTTCAGGACACAAAAAAACTTCAAAGTACTGGGTATAAAATTCTATCCTGGTTTTCAAAAGAAAAACAAGGAATAATTACCGCACACAATAAAGTTCAAATATTATTCGAAGAGCTTGAAAGAGCTATAAATTCATCGAAAGACATTGATGAAGATTTTCACTCAGATGCAGACTTCGCCTCAAACATAAAACAGGTTGAAAAGTTGAATGACATTTTTAAAGCTTTAAACCTAAAGGGATCAACTGGAAAAGAATTTGAACAACTAAACTTAACTAGTTTTCTTAAAGAATCTGCTTCATCATTTATTGAAAGATTTCATAAAGAAAATAAAGGTTCTGTGATTCATGATAGAATTGATGGCAAGCTGAGCGAATTCTTTAAACTTTCAGTTGATTTACTAAAAGAAACATATCTTAATTTGTATGATTTCAATAAAGAATTAATAGATAAAATAGTGATTTTGGATAGCATATTAAATGCTGTTGATGCCGATAATTCTATTCTATTCATTAGAATAGAATCGGTTATTTCTATCTCCGATGAAGTAAGTCGAGTTAGAGATAAATTCTCTCAAATGATAGAGGTTGAAATTTCAAATATCAATTTATTGTCAATCGAAGGGGAACTGGAGACCGAATCACTTAAAACAATTAAAGGGCATCTAAATAACCTAATCACAACGATTAATAATGACGGGTGGTTGAAAAACCAATTAGGCACAAACTTAAAGCATTTTAATAATGCCACTGAAAGGCTCGAGAAGTTAATACAGATTAAAACAGAATATTTTGATGGTGATAATGACATTTTCACTCCAGAATTTAATTGGTTCAGATTTTATAATGCTTTAGAGGTAAAAGACAAATTGCTTGTTGATGAATTGCGAGACAAAACCGACTGGAAAAAAATCCTAATGGCTTATTATCTGAATTTGGTTCTATTAAATTTTGCAGATACAGATTTACCAACTAACGAGAATGAACATATATTATTGAAATCCACGTTAGAAGGAATTGAGCGGGAACAATTAAAATACATTAAGGAGTTTTGGTATTCAAAACAAATTGATAAGACTAGGGAATTCGAAATAAAGAATATTAATCTTTCCGTTGAAAATCTATACAATAAGCGAAGCAGTACACGATACAAAAGACTTTCGTTACGTCAAATAGTCCAATATGATCCTGAACTATTTACAACCTTTTTTCCAATCATTCTAACTACGCCTGATGTATGTAGCAACCTTTTTAAAGGGATGAATGGTTATTTTGACATAGTCATGTTTGACGAAGCCAGTCAGTTAAGATTAGAGGATAATTTACCTGCAATTTTAAAAGGTCAACAAGTGATCATTGCGGGTGATGAGCATCAGATGCCTCCGTCTAATTATTTCAGTAAAATATTTGATGGCGCAGTTGAAGATGAAGAGGATTTGGATGAAGAAGAAACTCAAATTTTAAACAAGGGGGATATTCTTCTTTCTTGTGAGTCTTTGCTTGATTTTGGATCTGAATTAAATTTTGAAAAGAAACACCTCGATTTTCATTATCGATCTAGGCATCCATTCCTCATAGATTTTTCTAACTACGCCTTCTATAATCAACGATTACAGCCGTTACCAAACAATTTTGAATACACTCCAATTAAATATATTGCAGTGAATGGTTCATTTATTGAACACCAAAATGAAGCAGAAGCTGCAACAGTTCTTTCAATACTTAAAAACAATATCAATCGCTTACCTGATGGTAAATATCCGAGCGTGGGAATCGCCACTTTCAATATTGCTCAGCGTGATCTGATTTTGAGTAAAATTTTAGAACAGCAGAACTCTTCAGCGGATGCCGAATTCGCAACAAAAATACAGGAGCTTTTTGATGATGGAATGTTCATTAAAAATCTGGAAAATATTCAGGGAGATGAAAGAGATGTTATTATTTTATCTACCACTTACGGCAAAGGGAAGGATGGGAAGTTCGCTCAACGTTATGGTCCGATCAATCATTCAAAAGGATATAAATTGTTGAACGTTATTGTTACCCGTGCAAAATTCAAAGTATATGTTTGTTCTTCGATACCTGAAGAAGTTTTCATGAAGTACAATGAGTTTTTAGAATTAGAAGGGGCAAATAATAAACGAGCCGTTTTTTATGCTTATTTGGCATACAGTAAAGCTATTAGTGAAGGCAGAGATGATCTTAGAATTTCTGTTTTAACGGCGTTAAGTGGAAATACAACTCAACTGATTAAAAACGAATTAAGGGAAGAAACTGAATCACCATTCGAGGAAGAAGTTTATCAGGATTTGGTAAACATATTTGGAGATGATAGACTGATACTACAACACCAATTTGCCGGTTTCAGAATTGATTTAGTTTTCGATCATAAAATTAATGGGGTTCCTAAAATCGCTATAGAATGTGATGGTGCTAAATACCACTCTAGTCAAGAAGCGTATTTGTATGATAAGCATAGACAGAAAGTATTGGAGAGCCATGGTTTTGTTTTCCATAGAATATGGAGTACCAATTGGTGGAAGAATCCGAAAAGAGAAATGACGAAACTTGTCGATTTTATAGAAAGTGTGAAGTCGGAAAACCTTACGACTAAAGACTATTCGGATATCGCCTTGGCTTTTACGGATGATGTAAGATAATTTGATTAATAGTTTACTTCCAAGAAATACTTTTTCTATAATATGAAAGAATTTAACGCTTTAGAAATAAAGAAAATCACTCTTGAAACAAATAATGCCACCGCCTTTGCGGAAGTCAGGTTTCCGTACCAAGATTCGTACGAGAGATTTAATAATGACATTGTTCAGGCTGCTAAAGAAGGCAAAAACAATGTTAGTTTTGACTTTATAGATGATTCGTTAATTGACGGAACTCTCTCCTTTGATAACGTCAGAAGAGATTCAAACAGAATTTATCATCCTAGAGTTTCTGGAGGACAAAATAATCTATATGACTATCCAAATTATCTAAATGCCAGAGGTTTTAATGTGGAAATACGAGAAGCAAATTCTCAACACGGCTATAGGTCCAAATCTTATTTCATTTCTTGGTGAGAACAATTCCTAGCTCAATTCTTTTATGCCCTTTAAACGATTCAGCTCAACAATTAATTTGTCTATTAATTCGGAATCGTCCTCTGCAATAACAATTCCAATTACCTTCATTTCTTTCAAAACGGTTCTTAATTCTTCATTAGGATTAAAGTTCAAAATCATTACCATGTCGGACAAATCTGGTCGAGATTTTTTCCTGAATCTTTTAAGATAATAAGCATTACCTAAACCTTCATTATAGTGGTATAAGTCTCGAATGTGATAGCCGTTTTTGCCCCAATTAAGATCAAAACTTTCTTTCTCCAGGTTTAAATATCCACTAAAGTCTTTCAATACTATGTCCATCACCATTTTTCTAAACTCAAGTTCATCAAGAAAAATACGAACATCTGCCGTGTGGTCTTTTAAACGCACGAATAAATTGTTGAGAAACCGATACAAAAGAATTAGCAGTAGTATCGCAGACCCTATTAAGGCATGGTTACATAATGACATTCCACAATATTCGGAATTGAATATTAAGTACATCCAACCAACGAATAGAATATACAATGCTTCTCCAAATAAAGTATTTGGTGCATTAAACGAATTGTCTTCGTCAACAAATTGAGCAATCTCGGCTAACGTATGTATGTTGTCATTTGGTACGACAAAGTTTTTGTTTTCAATAGTAAATCCACCGAAAAACTTAAGAAGCGTTCCAATGCCTTTTTTGTCTTCTGCCCTCTGATTTTCGTCTTGATTCTCTTGTGCTCTTCTTTTTTTTAATCCAATTAAAAGAACAAAAAAGGGTTCTAAGACATACCAGATTACCAGCCAATAAGCAATGAACAGAATTAGGTACACAAAAATTTCACCAATGTGATTACTCCCGTTGAAGCCAGTTATGTTCTTTAGAAAATTGTACTTAAATAGCCCATGAATCCCGTTTAAGATTATGATTGTTAAAATGAGTTTCAAAAAATTAAGAATAAGTAACCTAAGTTTTTTCGGCTGTTCGTAAAGTAGCTTTAATAGTTCAGACATTCGAATGCTTTTAATCTAAGTAAATAGTTCCCTGTTTTCTTGTGTTTTCCAATTTTTCGGCAGATTCTGAAAGTTTTTCCGAGAGTTCTTTCAAAATAAATTTTCGAAGTTTGGTTAATTCATTGGCTTCTAGGAAGGCGTTAGTTAAGTCAGCCAATTGACCCAATACCTGTTTTTCAGCATACAATGTTTGTCCGATGTTTATTGCTTTATATCGGTCGTCTAGCTCATCAATAAATGTGTCTACTGACTTATTAGAAAGAACCAGTAAAACCTTTGAAAACTCAACTACATCAAGATATTCAAAAAACTTAATTTCACTTCCGTCATAGCTGTCAAATATTATTTTGATTTCTTTTGGATCATCTTTTTTGAATGTGTTAACTATTTTCTTTCCGATGTCAAGATTTTTGTTCTTTTCAAACTCTAGGTGTATTTCATTCACCTTTTGCATTATTACTGCGGATTCTTGTCTTTCTTGAGCAAAGTGACGAAGATTTGAAATTCTTTCTTGATCAATTTGGTTTTTGCTCTTCGCAAGCAGTAATCCAGTATTAAGTATTGTTTCTACTTCTGATGCCGATTCTTCAATAAGCTCTTTCTCGCTGAAAAAGTATAACCAATTACTTAAAGTGACATAATCATAAATAGAGTAAATCCCTTTTTTTGTTGCATCTAGCAAAACCTTACTTTGTTCGGTAAATTCCTCATCAGATAAGTTTCTGTAATTATGACTTTCGAAAAGAAGTGCCATTGCCTTTTCAGGCGGAGTTGGTTCAACAATATTTCTGGCTTCAAACTCTGCGTTTAACAATTCCTGATCGAGATAGCCTGTAAAGATAAAATCGTATATACTTTGAAAGAAGTTATAACCTCTGTAAGTGTTGCTAAGAAATTTGTCGTAAAAATGATCTGCATCAGACTTAGATTCTTCCGTTTTTCGAGTTCCAACTCTTATTGCAAAATACAATGGTCGTGAAACAACAAGTGGTGCAGGGTTGGAATAGACACTATAGGGATCACCTGATTTAAAGGTAATGGAGAAAATAGCACAAAACAAAAGTACTTCATCTTGCATTTGATCAGACTTAAGTTTGAATGTTGGGTACAGCCTATGAAGAACATCTATGTAAAACGATAAAATCCTGAGGTTGTCCTCTTTGAAGGACCTCACCAGATCCAAAATTTTGTTTTTTTTCTGGGTAAGGAAATTTGTGAAGTCCGTGTTTCCATTATATACCATGATCAAATTGTCTATGACAAATGGAATATCAGCCTTGAAATCAAGTACACGTCCTACAACTTTTTCTTTAATCTCGTCATATTTCTTTTTATCATCAATTTTTGATTCATCCGCCAGTATTAATGTCTTAACACCTTTATGCTCAACAAATTTATTGACATAACCTAGGATTTCATGAACAGACAATTTAGAGCGTTCAAGATCGTCAAATGCGAGAATTTTATTGGAGAAATCAAACATCTCTACACCCATTCCTCTAAATAAATCTGACAGTGACGATTTAGTGAGAAATTTAGACGCGACGTCAGCTATATTGGTTAATGGTTGTGAGATTTTTTTTATCCAAGATTTGTCTTTGAGATATGGTGCTATTTGAATGAAAATTGCTCGATCAATCTCACCAATGCCTGAGATTCCATTTAATGAAACATATACAAGGTCTTGATTCTTGCTTTTTGCAATTTCTGTCAGTGTGGTTTTCAGAAAAAATGTTTTTCCACTACCCCAAACACCATTTATTAAAAGGGCGGAATGTGCCTTTTGTTCGGAGATATATTCTTTAAAAATGGTTTCAATATGGTTACTTGTCATAGCGGTTCAGAATTGAAAATAAAGATAGTTACGAATTAGCACATTTTCTGCAGAAATGATTCGAAGGAATGCGAAAATTTGGCAGTCGGTTTATTGATAAATTCATAGAACTGTGATAGTGAATCGGCAAACCAAATGTAAAATAATTAAGTTAAACTTAAGATCATATTTGCTCAGTCATAAGAAACGTTGTAACTTTTTGAGCTAACAACAAAGGAGATGGAACCGAGTACACTTGTACTGGATGCCATGCAACATTGTTCATACAAGGCGTGGCAATTGGCTCGTGAAGAAAGCGAGCCAAAGCTTGTTTTAGAAACTTCTAAACGAAAACTAACGACCTATAACCAAAGAAAAATTTCGGATGCTCAATTGCTAATTACTAAAGAAGAACCACCACCTTTTTATCAAAATAAACATTGCCCTGAATGTAAGTACAAAGCCTATTGTCATTCGAAACTTAAAGAACGTGATTGTATTAGTTTGCTTGGAAACATCTCCTTAATTACGATTTCTAAATACAATAAAAAAGGAATTTTCTCAATACTTCAGTTATCTCATACTTTTCGACCGAGACGAAGAGGAAGCAGAAAACCAACTATGGCGACCGCCTATTTATGGGAACTGAAAGCACTTGCTATAAGGGAAAAGAAAACTTATGTAATGTATCTGCCCGAAATTCTGGACTTGAATAATTGTATCTACATTGATTTTGAAGGCACAAAGGACAATTCAATCTATCTTATCGGAGTAAAGATTAAACAGGAAAATCAACAGGATAAAATATTCTCCTTTTGGGCAGACAGCAAAGAAGGGGAAGAAACCATTTTCGATCAATTTTTCAGATTGATTAATGAATATCCAGATGTTCCGATTTTCCATTATGGGAGTTATGAGATCAGGGCATTCAAGAGTGTAATTAAAAAATACCCTAAACTGCCTACAGCGTTGTTTACCAAAATTGAAAGGAGAATGGTCAACGTATTGAGCTATTTCAGGACATACATTTACCCACCAACTTACAGTAATGGATTGAAGGAAATTGCTAATCACGTTGGTTTTGCATGGCAAGTTGATGGAGTTACAGGATTGGACAGTCTAACATGGCGTGAACAATGGGAAACAAGCAAAGAAAACACATGGAAGGATCAACTGATTCAATACAATTGTGATGATTGCAATGCGCTTGAAAAAGTCACCCAATGGATTCAATTGCTGGCAACTGGTGCTGAAAAGGAGAACATAGCACAAGTGGTTGAAATGAAACGGCAAAGCCCGTATAAATTTCAAAGCAACGAATTCAATGACGATTACAACTATATCAACAAAGCAGCATATTTTGATTATCAACGGAACAGAATTTATTGGAGAAATAAAAAAGGTTCAACTTCTGTCTTGAGTGGAGGGACGATGGTAAAAAAGGAATCACAAAGAGGAATACCCAGATGGAACCCGACTAAAGTACATGAGCAAGTTTTTGCACAACCATTGAAAAGATGTCCCAAGTGCGGGAATACACGTGTTTACCAGTTAAAGTCAACATGGAAAAGTAAAATTCAGACCGATCTTAAATTCACCTCTTGGGGTGTTCAGCAACACATAGTACAGTATTGGTCAATGAAAGCGAAGTGTAAGAAATGTAACAACAATTATAACAACGGCACTCTGCGCATGTTTCATTATGGTGATAATCTCTTTGCATGGGCGGTTAACCTTTATGTCAATTATCATGTGAGCCACGATATGATTTGCAAAATGCTTTATGAACAATTTGGTATAGAAATGTTTTACGTGTACCTGATTCGCTCCAAAGGTAGATGGTGGTTGAAATGGCAACCAGAAGTGGATTATGTCAAGAAAACCGTCTTCAATAGCCCATTTTTGCACATGGATGAAACTTCATTCAAATTATCCAAAGACAAAGGATATGTTTGGGCTTTTGCTACCACACATTCTGTCTACTATCATTTTACTTTCAATCGGGAAGCCGACTTTTTAAAAGAATGGTTGAAAGGATATCAAGGTGTGATTATCACAGATTCATTTGCTGGTTATGACGGACTTAATCTGAAAAGACAAAAATGTTTGATTCATTTGATTCGGGATCTCAATGACGATCTACACAAGAACCCTTTTGATGAGGAATATAAATTACTTGTTAATGAATTTGGTAGCTTATTAAAGCGAATCGTAGAGACGGTTGACCGTTATGGATTGCAGAAAAAGTACCTTGAAAAGCATACGAAAGACACAGAGCAGTTTGTCCACAAATTTTTGGAAACTCAATATGAGAGTGAACTTGCGGTTAAATGTATCAAGCGTCTAAAGAAAAACTGGTCAGAATACTGGACTTTTTTACATCATGACAATGTACCATGGAATAACAATAATGCAGAAGTCGCCGTCAAGGCAGTTGCAATGCATCGCAGAGGTACGAATGGTCAAATGAATGAAAATGGAATTCGGCAATATTTAGAGATGCTGAGTATTTCACAAACCTGTCGTTACAGAAGTCTTTCATTTCTTGATGTATTGAGAGGAAAAACGGGGTTGTGGCAAAAAATCCCTGAAGCTGATATGCCTGGATTTTTACCATTTTCTCAGGCAAGAATGTATACTAGAAAACTTGGTTTTGAGCGAAAAAAGCAATGGACAGAATGGAAGCAATTGGGGAAAAGACCATCATTTATTCCTGCAAATCCAGAGGTAAAATATAAAAATGACGGATGGAAAAGTTGGCATGACTGGATTGGGTTCAGTTTCATGCCTTTCGAAAAAGCGAGAACCTATATGCGTAAGTTAGGACTAAAGAACCGTGATGAATATTGGAAATGGAGTAAAAGTGAAAAACGTCCAAAAACTATTCCTGCAAGTCCTGAGAAAGAGTACAAATACACTGGCTGGATAGATTTGGGTGATTGGCTTGGAACTGGAAATCAAGGTCAACAACCTAAAAAACGAATGACCTATGAACAGGCTAAAACGTATATCCGTTCATTGGGAATAAAGACACAACATGAATACTACGAATGGAGAAAAAGTGGTCAACGCCCTGAAACCATTCCTTCTGATCCTAGCCAAGCTTATATAACAGAATTTGAAGGTTGGGGTAAATTCCTTGGAACAGATCGCATTGCAAATCAATGCAAAAATTATTGCACTTATACAGAAGCAAAGACGTTATTGAAACCGTTACATATTCGATCAATGAATCATTTTCGGGAATTGTATGGATTAGGCTTTATTCCGGAGAACATTCCGAAGAATCCGTATGCGTTTTACAATCGTCGCAATGAATGGGTAAGCTTTGCTGACTTTCATGGAAGAGGTTAATTTTGAAAAGTATTGTACTCCATTTCTGTTAGCAAAAACCTAACACTTTTTGAAAGACCGTTTATTACAACGAAATTTGTTTAATAAATCAATGAAACGGGATAATGAATTGGGAAACAGTATTAAAAGAGATTGGATTTGTCGGGATAATTGGAACATTAATTACTTGGCTAATTAAGCAATTAGGGCAAAATTACCTAGATAAAAATTTAAGGTCTTATGAGCTTGAACTTACGAATAGAGCAGAATTGTACAAGCATGAATTATCCTTAATTTCTCAAAAAGCGAGCAAATTACATGAGAAGAGAATAGAACGGATAGAAGAAATTTATTCATTACTCAGTAATTTTCATAGAGATATGGGTGAAATAATTTCATGGAAAGTAGTTACTGGGATGACCCCTGAAGAAATAAAAAAACAAGAAATTGAAACTGTTCAAAAAGCAGGAGAATCGGGTAATCTGTTGTTTGATTACTATTTGACAAACAAGCTTTATTTTAATGATGAAACCTGTAAATACATTGATGAGATAATCAAAGAACTGAGATATGGATACTCCGATCTCACTTTCCATTACACGTTTGGAAATATTTCTCCTCAAATGCAATTTGAAAATGTCAGAAAAGCAACAGTATCAATCCGAGAAACTGTTCCAAAAATTAAAAAGGAGTTAGAAGAAAACTTCCAGAAAATTCTTGGAGTAGAGTGATCGTTTTGGAGTATTAAAAGAAGAATAAACCAATAATTGCTATATTTCGAATTTGAAGCTTGATTTGTTTTTAAAACGGGAATTCGAGGGATTTCAAAGGATTATTTAGAATCCTCTAGAATCGTTAGGAGTTCAATTATACCCTTTTTAGTACCCGATTTCATTTTTATCAATGGAATATGCTGATTTTTAATCGTTTAATCAATTGTAATTTCCCCCTTTGGAGGGGGATAAAGGAGGAGGAAATCTAAGATTAATCAGTAAAGAGTTTCCGCAACTCAGTAGCGTCTTTCGGACTCATCTTCTTCGCCAGGATCAAAGCCAATTGCTTTCTTCTCAAAGCGCCTTCATAACGTTCGATCTCTTCTTCCGTTTCAGGAATCAACTCGGGAACCTGGATAGGACCACCGTGTTGGTCAACCGCTACAAAGGTATAGATCGCCTCATTCGACTTGCTTCGTTTCCCCGTGATGTTGTCTTCCACAAATACATCCACAAAAATCTCCATGGAAGAATTGAATGCGCGGGAAACTTTCGCTTCCAAAGTAACAATAGATGCATGATTGATCGGAGAATTGAAACTCACGTTGTTCACACTTGCCGTAACGACTACGCGGTGACAATGCCGGTGTGCAGAAACACTCGCTATTTCATCCATCCAGGCCAGTAGCTGACCTCCAAATAAATTTCCCAGCGTATTGGTGTCATTCGGTAGAACAACTTTTGTAGTAATGGCTAGGGTTTCCGATGCATGTCGAGGCTTCATTTTCCTTTTTTTTGGTAAAAGTACACTTATTTAACGTGAGCCCGGAATAAGAATGCCATCAGAATTCAAAAAATTCCGCTAGTTAGAAAAAGCCTTACTATATTTACAAACTTCAAAGGGAATTATGGAAAAACTCATTCAGGAATTTTCGTCTAACATCAGTGAAGCTTTAAAAATCGCTGCTGGGGCAACATTTGCTAAACCAACTCAGGACATTCGAAATATTGTCATTTGTGGCATGGGCGGATCCGGAATCGGCGGTAGAATTGTGGCTCAATGGGTTCAAAATTACTGCTTAATCCCGGTATTGTCCATTCAGGATTATTCTTTACCGGCATTTGTGGATAAGCATAGCTTGGTGATCGGATCCTCTTATTCGGGAAATACTGAAGAGACCTTATTTTCTTTAGAAGACGCAAAGAAAAAAGGTGCAACGATCATCGGAATTTGTTCCGGAGGACAGTTGGCTGAGTTTTGCAAATCGAATAATTACCAATACATAGTTGTTCCCGGTGGAAACCCACCAAGAACGGCTTTGGCTTTCTCGCTGGTACAATTAAGTAATATCTTTCTTCAATTAGGATACGCTCACCCAACGATCCTGGATGAAATTTCAAACGGGAAAAACCTGATCGATTCTCATTCGGTTGAGATCAAGTCTGAAGCGATGCGTGTGGCACACGAACTTCAAAAAAGAACGATTGTCGTTTACGCAGGTTCGGAATATGAAGCGATTACCATTCGAGCGAAACAGCAATTCAATGAGAATTCAAAAGAGTTGTGCTGGCAGCATGTCATTCCTGAAATGAATCACAACGAACTAGTAGGATGGGGCGGAGGAGATAATCGCTATGCTTGTTTGTTTATTCAAACAGGAGATTTGTCGATGCGCAACCAGAAACGTTTTGATATTTCCATTGAACGTACCAAATCAAAAACAGATAAGGTTGAAACGATTTCGGCAAAAGGATCCACTCCGGTTGAAAAGAGTATCTACCTGATCCACCTGATCGATTGGATTTCCCTTTATTTATCAGACTTGAAACACGGAGACCCGATTGAAATTGAGATCATCGATTATCTGAAAGCCGAGTTGGGGAAAATCAAATAGAAGTGAGAAGTTGACTTTCCGGCGCGGAGGACTCAGTCAGCTTTTTAAACAGACTTCATTACAGAAATAAATAGTGAAGGGACACTGAGCGTAGTCGAAGTGTTAGTCTACCAGTTTTCCACCCGCATATACCTGGAACCTGAATCCGCGATCCGTGTGGATTTCAAACTTCACCTGGAGCGTAGAACCCATGTACATGTCTTCATTACCGGAAAGCGTATTGATCAGTTCATCCTTGTAATCCAATCGCAATGCGGAAGTGAATCCGTTCGGATCATTCGGTCCGACGATGAGGTAGCTGAAAATATCCTGATGTACAAAACCCTGGAAGGTTGTTGCAAATTCCTTTTCTGATTTCAATGCAGCCATGGCCCGATTCATACTGATCGGTTGAAGAGGGGCAGCTTTATAACTCATGTTGTTAATATCATCTTCAAACGAAGCACGTCGTTCTTTTGTCTTGATAATTTTCCCTTTTTCATCATAATAGGAAACACGGTCAATGAAAACAGCTTCGTTAGCACCATCCACATAATCGATTAGTTCTTGTGTCACGAAAGGTAAGCCGTTGTTCAGGTAGTAAAAACGTTTCCCATTTGATTTTCCGTTCCCATCTGAAAATTGCTCTTCCAGGATCTGCAATACAGTTGCCGAATCCAAATGTCCGATTACTTCGATCATGATGCCTTCCTCCCCTTTTTCATAATGCAGGGAATTGGCAAGTAAATCAGCAGATTCAGTGATTTTCTTTAATTCCAAAACATGTGCATCCATTTCAGCTTCATTTTTGAAATGCTTCACAATGACTTTCTTATCTTCGGTTTTGTTCTCACTGGAATTATCAGAACCACAAGATGCCAATCCGAGAAGTAATAAAGGGAAAATATACTTTTTCATAAGGTTTGTTTCTTTCAAAATGACGTGACTTGTAAAAGTAACAGGTTTATAACAAATGTCCTCCTTTTTTTCGCTTAAATTAGGGATCGAAACAAAAACGACACATGGAAAAGATTGTAATAGCCGGCGGTTCAGGATTAATTGGGACAGGTTTGGCGGATCATTTGAGAAAAGCAGGCAATGAGGTTTGGGTCCTGACCCGCAAAACAACAGATTTGAAACGCTTTTTCCTGAATTGGGATCCGGAAGCTAAAACAATCGATCCGTCTGCGATTGAAGGGACCAGTACGCTGATCAATCTGTGCGGAGCAGAGTTGGCTGCTAAAAGATGGACCAAATCGCGAATTCAGGAACTCTACGATTCGCGGGTGAACACGACTGAGTTTCTGTTCGAATCGTTCAAGAAGTCGACAGAATTAAAACAATATGTATCTGCATCAGGTGCGGTTGCCTATGGATTTGAACATCCTGAAAAGGTTTACAAGGAATCCGATTCTTTTGGGAATGACCTGATTTCGGACATCACCCGAAAATGGGAAAAGGCCGCTGATCTGTTTTCAGCAATCTGCACGGTTTCAAAAGTTCGAATTGCCGTGGTGTTAAGCGAAACGGGAGGAGCTTTGCAGAAATTGGCAAACCCGATAAAGAAAGGTTTTGGAGCAGTTTTGGCTTCCGGTGAACAAGCAATTCCATGGATCTATTCTGAAGACCTTTACAGCATATTTGAACTGGTGATCGCGAACAGATTGGAGGGTGCCTACCACGCTTCAGCAGGAAACACCACGAACAAAGAGCTGACGAAACTAATCGCCAAGTCGTTGAAAAAGAGATTGCTTCCTTCCGTTCCGAAGTTTATTGTCCGGCTTCTTTTTGGTAAAATGGCAGTGATGCTTTTGTACGGGAACACCGTTTCCAACGAGAAAATTCACTCGGAAGGATTTTCTTTCCAACATGGAAATCTCAATTCAACAATTCAACGTATTTTTGGATAAACAAAAAACCCTTTGCCAAAAGACAAAGGATTTTTTTGCTATTAATCGAAAAAACAAGAGCACCCCTACTCCTGTTACTCAAATGAGTACTTTTTAAGAGGAATGACTATGAAAGTCACTCGAACAGAACAAAGATGTAATAAGACAGGAATAAATCGAAATCAATGTTTTCGATATTTACGATAACCAAACACAAATCAATTCAAACTAACACACTGTAAGTCAACAATATACAAACGTTATTTTAAGCTAAAAATTACAATGTCCACAGGATCAACAGATAGTTTAGTTCGCTTGATTTCTTCCCTATCTAAGGCTGAGAAGCGAAGTTTTAAGCTTTATGCGAATCGGAATTCTTCTTCCCAGGAGGAAATAAAGTATTTGCAATTGTTTGATTTTATTGATAAAACAGAGAATTATTCCGATGAATTGGCAATTTCCAAAATCAATGGATTGAAGAAGAGCCAACTTTCAAATATCAAAGCTCATTTATACAAGCAATTACTGACAAGTCTGCGACTTCAGCATGCACCGCATTTGCCAGCGATTGAAATTCGGGAATCCATGGATCACGCATTGATTCTGTATGAAAAAGGATTTTACAATCAGGCATTGAAGCTATTGGAGAAAGCCAAGCAACATGCCATCAAGATTCAATCGACCGTATTGCATCTGGAGATCCTGGATTTTGAAAAGTTCATTGAATCGCAACACATCACCCGCAGTGTATCTTCCCGGGCTGATGAATTGACTGCTGAAAGCAGAGTTCTGAGCAAACATGTCCAGGGAAGTATCCAGTTTTCAAATTTATCCTTGCAACTCTATGCTCTGAATGTCAAAGTAGGTTTTGTGCGGGATGAAAAGGATTACCGTTTCGTAAAGGAATTCTTCGCTAAGCGTTTGCCGGAGTACAATATTGCGGAATTGAACTTTGAAGAGAAGATGCACTTGTACAATGCGTATGTTTGGTATCATTACATCACGCAGGAATTCCTGATGTGCTTCAAGTATGCCAGTTTGTGGGTGAAACTTTTTGAAGATCATTCACATGTGAGAGACCATTACCGCGAAATGTATCTGAAAGGCTTATACAATTTGCAGAATGCCTTGTTCAATTTACGAAATCATAAGCGCTTACTGGAATCCATTGAGAAACTTGAGAGTGCAGACTTAGGGGACCGTGAAAACGAAAACATCTCCTTGTTGCACCGCATGTATTGGCTGACGGCAAAGATCAATTATTATTATCTGTGCGGAACTTTCTCCGAAGGGATTGAAATTGTTCCGAAAGTGGAGCAATTCATTTCAGATCACGAAGATCGGTTGGATAATCACCGGATCATGATCCTTTATTATAAGGTAGCGTGTCTGTATTTCGGAAACGGAGACAATAAAATGGCTATCAAGTATCTGAACCGGATCATTCAATTGAAAGATGTTTCGCTCCGGGAAGATATCCAGGCATTTGCGCGGATCCTGAACCTGATTGCTCATTTCGAATTGGGAACAGACGACCATTTGTTGGATTACCAGATCAAATCCGTTTACCGTTTCCTTCGGAATATGGGAGATTTGCACGGAGTGCAGCATGAAATCCTGAATTTCCTGCGCCAGCTTCCTTTTGCTGATGACCAGTCGTTGATGCGGGCATTCCGCATTTTGCATGGGAAATTGGTGAAATTGTCGAAACTTCCTTACGAAAAACGCCCATTCCTTTACCTCGACATTATTTCGTGGCTGGAATGCAAAGTTGAAAAACGACCGGTTCAGGAAGTGATCCGCAGTAAATTCCTATTGGAACAGGAAACAGGTCAGAGCGTCTATTTCCCTGAATAACAACGAAATTTGGTCCAATTTAAGGGCTCAGTAAAACCAAATGACGAAAAAATAAGCAAAAAACACACGTTAAACTTGTCAGTTTAAAAATAAGTTGTATTTTTGATTACATATTCGTCAAATAAACGTTTAAATACTCAACAATTAGATGACAGAATTAAAAGTAGGTGACCGGATGCCTGATTTTCAGGGAACCGATCAAAATGGAGAAACGATTACGAATAAAAGTTTTGCAAACAAAAAAGTAGTGATTTATTTCTACCCGAAAGACAATACGCCGGCTTGTACGAATCAAGCATGCAGTTTAAGAGATTCGTACCAGGCATTGAAAAATGCAGGCTATTCTATTTTGGGAGTAAGTATGGATACAGAGAAGGCGCACGCTCGGTTTATTGAAAAGTTTAGCTTACCTTTTCCATTGCTGGCGGATACTGAACGGAAAATGATCGATGCGTTTAAAGTTTGGGGTCCGAAGAAGTTTATGGGACGTGAATACGATGGGATTCATCGGACAACATTTATCATCAATGAAGAGGGAGTAATTACCCACATTATTGAGAAACCGAACACCAAAATTCACGGTGAGGAGATTTTAAATTTAGGATGACCGGAACATCGTAAGTAGTTTACGACCTACTGGGTATATATTTGCAGAAACGATAACAAAACGATTTAAAATTAAACGATATGGCAGTTAGAGAAATCAACCCGGAAAAATTGAAAGCACTTCAGCTAACAATGGAAAAGTTAGACAAGACTTTCGGAAAAGGATCTGTAATGAAATTAGGAGACAATGCAATTGAAGAAATTGAGGTGATTCCTTCAGGTTCAATTACATTGGACATAGCTCTTGGAGTGAATGGTTACCCAAAAGGAAGAATCGTTGAAATTTACGGACCTGAATCATCAGGTAAGACAACACTGGCAATTCATGCGATTGCAGAAGTGCAAAAACAAGGCGGAATTGCTGCGATTATTGATGCGGAACACGCATTTGATCAGTTTTACGCCCAAAAATTAGGAGTTGATGTGGAGAACTTATTGATCTCCCAACCGGATAACGGAGAGCAGGCATTGGAAATCGCCGATAGCTTGATTCGTTCCGGAGCGGTTGACTTATTGGTAATTGACTCGGTGGCAGCATTGACACCAAAAGCGGAGATCGAAGGAGAAATGGGTGATTCCCAAATGGGGTTACAAGCCCGCTTGATGTCTAAAGCACTTCGCAAGTTGACAGGTTCGATCAGTAAAGCAAAATGTTGCTGTATTTTCATCAACCAGTTGCGCGATAAGATCG
>NZ_CALRYJ010000002.1:0-562324 GCF_943372375.1 Fluviicola taffensis DSM 16823
CATCCGGCAGCGTTTGTTCCTGTCCAAGTATATGCACCGGAAGTAGAATAAGTTGTTCCATGCCATGTGTAAGATCCACATTCCGTTTCAGAAAGGGTAGAAGTCGACGGTTGAGTGATTGTCAGGTTCAAAGTAACGATTGAATCACATCCGGCAGCGTTTGTTCCTGTCCAGTTATAAGCACCGGAAGTAGTATAAGTTGTTCCGTGCCAGTTATAAGAACTACATGCTGATGATGAAACAGTAGACGTTGTCGGTTGTTTGATAGTCAAATTCAAAGTAACAATTGAATCACATCCAACAGCGTTTGTTCCTGTCCAGTTATAAGCACCTGAAGTGGTGTACGTTGTTCCATGCCAATTGTAAGTACTACATGCTGATGCTGAAACAGTAGACGTTGTCGGTTGTTTGATAATCAAATTCAAAGTAACGATTGAATCACATCCGGCAGCATTTGTTCCTGTCCAGTTATAAGCACCTGAAGTAGTATAAGTTGTTCCGTGCCAGTTGTAAGAACTACATGCTGAAGCTGAAACGGTAGACGTTGTTGGTTGTTTGATAATCAAATTCAAAGTAACGATTGAATCGCATCCGGCAGCGTTCGTTCCTGTCCAGTTATAAGCACCGGAAGTAGTATAAGTTGTTCCATGCCAGTTGTACGAATTACAAGCTGAAGCAGAAACGGTTGATGTTGTCGGTTGTTTGATAATCAAATTCAAAGTAACAATTGAATCACAACCCGCAGCATTCGTTCCTGTCCAGTTATAAGCACCGGAAGTGGTGTACGTTGTTCCATGCCAGTTGTAAGAACTACATGCTGATGCTGAAACAGTAGACGTTGTCGGTTGTTTGATAATCAAATTCAAAGTAACAATTGAATCGCATCCGGCAGCGTTCGTTCCTGTCCAAGTATAAGCACCGGAAGCAGTATAAGTTGTTCCGTGCCAGTTGTAAGAACTACAAGCCGAAGCTGAAATAGTTGATGTTGTCGGTTGTTTGATAATCAAATTCAATGTAACGATTGAATCACATCCAAGAGCGTTCGTTCCTGTCCAAGTATAAGCACCGGAAGTAGTATAAGTTGTTCCGTGCCAGTTATAAGAACTACATGCTGAAGCTGAAACGGTAGACGTTGTCGGTTGTTTGATAATCAAATTCAAAGTAACAATTGAATCGCAACCAACGGCGTTCGTTCCTGTCCAAGTGTATGCACCGGAAGTAGTATAAGTTGTTCCATGCCAGTTGTAAGAACTACATGCTGAAGCTGAAACGGTAGACGTTGTCGGTTGTTTGATAATCAGGTTCAGTGTTTCTGTTAAAACACAGCCCGATGCATTTGTTCCTGTCCAGATGTATGTTCCGCTTGCTGAATAAACAGTTCCGTGCCAGTTGTAAGTACCACATGCTGCAATGGAAGTACTTGAGCTTGTTGCGTAATTGATCGTTAAGTTCAAAGTTACTGCCGAATCACATCCCGCGGCGTTCGTTCCGTGCCAAACATAAGCCCCTGAAGTAGTATAAGTTGTTCCGTGCCAGGTATAACTGTCGCAAGCTGTTGCAGAAAGGGTTGACGTTGTCGGTTGGTTGATTGTTAAGTTCAAAGTTACCGCCGAATCACATCCCGCAGCATTTGTTCCGTGCCAAATATAAGCTCCGCTGGTAGTATAAGTCGTTCCATGCCAGTTGTAAGAACTGCATGCTGATGCTGAAACCGTAGATGTTGTCGGTTGTTTGATGGTTAAGTTCAGAGTTACCACTGAATCGCAACCAGCCGCATTCGTTCCCGTCCAGATGTATGTTCCGCTGGAAGTATATGTTGTTCCATGCCAGTTATAGCTGGTACAGGCACTTGTTGTAACAGTAGAAGTTGTTGGCTGTTTAATTGTCAAATTCAATGTTGCTGTAGAGTCACATCCTGCTGTATTCGTCCCGTTCCAGGTATACGTTCCGGAAGTGGTATACGCAGTTCCGTTCCAGGTGTAACTGTTACAAACGGCAATCGTCGTATTGGAATTGCTTGGGGAGCTTAATGTCAGGCTCAGGGTAATGATACTGTCACAACCCGAAACATTCAATAAAGTGTCTTTGTAAACACCCGCAGTGGTCAAAGTCATTCCGTTGAAGGAGTATGAACCACCCGGACAAATTAAAGCTGTAATAGAAGTTTGGTTGATGCACGGATCTAGCTCGTAAGCGCCGATATCAATAGTCGTATTCAAAATTCGTGGATTTCCGTCCAAATCAAGTGTTACTCCGGCAGGAATGTACGTGTTGTTTCCGTGGTTGATAGCAATGGAGTTTGCTGCTACGTGGAAATCATTTGCTGCTGTATCCGCAAAGAAAGGAGGGAGGTTGTAGTTCGTTGCTCCGTTCGGGAAGTACTGGATAATACAATTGAAAGGCAGATAGGAAGCCTGTCCGAAGTAATTATCCGTTGACTCGTTGTAGTAAACAATCGAATTGTAAAGGCTTTTGTTGGAATTGTTGTAAACTCCCGCACCTTTATCGTCTGCACTGCTGGTACTGGTAGATGTATTCTCGGCAACAGTAAGGCTAGACATGGTTGATGTTCCGGTATTGTAGATCCCACCCCCGTATGCTTTGCCAGGACTTTTTACACCGTTTCCTGTAATCAGGCAGTTGGAAATAAATCCACTGGCAGCCGTGTAAGCTCCACCTCCGTAAACGTCTCCTTTAAGTGATCGTGCCTGATTATTCTGGATCTTTGTCTGAAAAATATGACCGGCGCTCGAAAAATAGATTCCTCCTCCTGAATTGGCAGGAGCATTCGGGTTAGCAATGTATGACAGGTTATTGGAAATGGTACATCCGTCTACATGAACCTGATAAGCAGTGTACGTATTTTCAATCGAAACACCACCTCCTTTGGTAGCACTGTTGTTGATATTCGAATAAGCCGCTGAGTAGGTAGTGTTCCCGGTAAATTCACAGTTCAGTAATTTTGAAGGTCCGGTTGAAGGTGCGGATGAGAATTCGGAACAGAAACCGCCTCCTTTAGTTAATCCCTGAACGGAATAGCCGGTATACAGTGCATTCGCATTTGCCTGGTTGTTGTTATTGTAAAAGGAAGAGTTTCGTACATTAAAATAAGTAGTTGTATAGATTCCGCCTCCATAAGCAATGGCATGCTGTGCATTGTAGGTATAATAATTCTCCACGTCGTAATTCATCGTGCAATTCAGTACGTTATTATTAAACGTACAATTGTCCACATCGAGTACGCTTCCTGCGGAAATTCCTCCTCCGTATCCTGCGGCCTGTGCAGCTGAGGTAGTGGTGTTATTGTTAGCGGTAACTGTGATGTGGTTGTTGCTGAAGTCAGAACCGGTAATTGTTAAGGGGACGTTTCCGTGTAATCCCGCTCCTCTTCCGGTGACAGTGTATTTAGCGGAAAGAATGGAGTTGTTTGAAAATTCGCAGTTGTTGATTTCAAAGGGCAGCGAACCGGAAGCACCTCCGAGATAGGCTCCTGCACCTGTATTCGTTTGTCCGTTATTCAGTGCATTGTAGTTGAATTGGGAATTGGAAATGATTGCTTTTTTGGTTTGGGAGGTGTAAATTCCTCCACCGTAGGTATTCATCCCTCCGGTAACCGTGTTTGTAAGGAACTCGCAGTTTGCAATGCGCAGCGTATCTCCGAAGAAATAAGCCCCACCTGCGTAAGCTTCACCATAGGTAGAGTTGGCTGCAGCTGCCAGGCAGGAGTTGTTATTGAATTTGGATCCGCTTACTGAAAGTGTATTCGCAGTAGTACCGTAGCAGTAGAATCCGCCACCTTGGGCATAAGTACTCAAAGATCCGTTCTTAGTAATCGTATTGTTGGTGATCTCTGTGTTGGTTAACGTTACGTTGGAAACACCGGTGCGCTTCAAACAAACACCACCCCCGTAAACATCCCCGTATCCGCCAGATGCAACGGTATTATTGGTAATAAAGCTGTTCGAAATCTGAACAGAAACCGAATTGCAATAAACCCCACCACCTCCGAGGAAAGCGGAGGAATTGTAGTAGACAGTTGCTTCCACCAGGTTATTGTTGCGAATAACGGAATTCGTTAAAGTCAATGCGCCGCTGTTATCAATATACAGTCCTGCACCGGAACCACCTGTAGCTCCTTCGGAAAGGCATTTGTTGTCGGAAATGATCAGATTGCTCAACTGGACGGTTCCACTGTTCTGGATAAAGATCCCTGCACCTTTCGCACGCACTACACCGGCACGTGAATTACCGCCAACGATCTTGATCCCGTCGATGAAAACGGAAGTTGAGTTCCCAACAAGATACATGACCCGGTAAGCATTGTCTGAATTATTTCCAAGTACACCGATATCTCCGGAAAGAATGGTTTCATTGGTTCGGTTTGCCCCCGAAGCGTTGGGAGTAAGACCCACACGCTGGCTGAGGTTTGTTTCCGTACCGGCAAAATTCCCGTAAAGCTTCACATTGTCGCCCAACACAAAGCTGTTGTTCGGGTCATTCGCATCGGAAGTATAATAGGTTCCGGCAGCCACCCAGATCTCGTCGCCACTCGCCGCAAAAGCAAGCGCCCATTCCAGACTGGTGTATGCATTGGTCCACGAAGTACCATTATTGGCACCTGTGGCATTTTGTTTTACGTAGATCCGTGCCGCAAATGCATTGGTGCAACTAACAGCGAGGCATAAAACCAAAAAAAAATTGATAAAGGATGAATGTTTCATCAGGCAGAAAGGATTTTAATTTAAAAAAAGTGCAAAAGTACAATTCTCACGGGGAAAAGAGCGCCAATCAGCTCCGAAATAATCCCATGGATGAGTTGTTTTAGTCAGTAAGATGTTTTGTTTCATCGCGCTTTTAATCGAACTTCTGTTGTTTATAATACTGCAAAAGTACACCATCCAAAGCACCTGAAACCTAAGAAAACGGGTTGGATTGGTATTAGAGGGGATTCAATTGAAATTCGCCAGGAGATAACAAGTATTCGTTTTTTAGGATCTGCAATAAAGAGGATCTTAGGTCCTCTCCCCTTGAGGGGAGATCAAGAGGGGTGGCATTGAGAATTGATAGGAGGGTGGCGGTGGCGGTTTATGAATCATAACCAGAATCCTTATTTCTCAAAGCATAAATCACATGCCTTACCCGTTCTGAGACTACGTCCAAATTTTGGATCACATCTCCTTCTGTAAATCGAATCAAGGTATATCCAAGAGAAACGAGTTTATCTTCCCGGTAACGGTCGTAATCTCCTTTATTCCAGTGCGAGTTACCATCGATTTCAATAATTAACCCGATTTCAGGAGCAAAGAAATCAACGATGAAATTGGTTATGGGTCTTTGGCGCAAAAATCGTTCTCCGGTTTGTTTTCTGGAAAGCAATCCTTTCCACATGTATTTTTCCGCTTTCGAAACCGTTTCCGTTCTTAACTCACGGGCATACTCTTTCAGTTTGGGGTTGTAGTGATTGTGGCTAAATTTTTTCATGATTTAATTTAACCAAAAAAAGAAAGACCTGCAATAGCTTTCGATCATTTTGCCACCTCCCTTAGTCCCTCCTCAAGGAGGGAGACGAGAATCCACTTCTCCACTCAAGAATAGAAGTACTTTTTGATAGCAAAAAAGAGGATCTTAAGTCCTCTCTCCGCCGCGGCGGAAGATCGAGAGGGGTGGCATTGAGGATCGATAGGAGGTGGAAGGTCGCATAGAGGCGTCTACACAGGCCACCTCCCTTAGTCCCTCCTCAAGGAGGGAGACGAGAATCCACTTCTACACTCAAGAATAGAAGTACTAGTTGATAGCAAGAAAGAGGATAGAGGAAGAGCGATTCACAATTCATTCAACTGGAAACACTCACAACGAATGATACCGGATGATGTTGACAGGACAGTTCCTTACAGCTTTTTCGATGGCCGGCTCTTCATCGTCTTCCACTGCCACAGAAAACCATCCTTTTTTCTCCGTACCGCCAACCAATGTGCATTTCCCGTCCTTTTTGGAAATCCTCCACCGGTATTTATCGGCTTCCACGCAGGCATTACAACCAATGCATTTGTGTCTGTGCTGCAGAATACGAATCATACAACCGGTACCAGTTTGTATAATTTATCCGATGGACGGATTTTTTCAGCGATGGGGAACGTGATAGTTGTTCCGCGCTTCACAAATTCCACAGGCTGGTCGTCTGCACGCATTTCAGTCATCACAGTTTCGATCACGCCAGTAGTTGGGCCGGTGATAATCAGCTCATCTCCCAATTCCACTCCCTGTGCTTCAATCAGAAACTCACAGATTCCGGCAGTCTCGTAATACTTCATGCCTTTCCCGATGTATACTTTGCGTTTGGTAGCTTTCGATCCGGCTTCGTCACTCCATTCTCCCATGGTGCGCCCCAGGTAGTAACCGTCCCAGAAACCGCGATTAAAGACGGTACTCAAACGTTCTTTCCAGTCCTGCACCTTTTCAGCAGAGAAACTCCCATCTTCATACGCATCAATGGCTTCGCGATAGCATCTGGTTGTCGTGTATACATAGTCGGCACTTCTGCCTCTTCCTTCGATTTTCAGTACGGAAACACCGGCGGCAATAACTTTGTCCAGGAAATCAATGGTGCACAAATCTTTGGCCGACATGATATATTCGTTGTCGATCTCCAGTTCAATTCCATCTTCCTTCGTGGTGACAATGTAGCTGTGGCGACAATTCTGAACACATGCCCCCCGATTTGCAGAAGAGAAATGCGTGTGCAGGCTCAGGTAACATTTTCCCGAAACTGCCATGCACAAAGCTCCGTGACCGAATACTTCCGTGCGGATCAGGTTTCCGGAAGGTCCGGTGATATTGCGGCGTTTGATTTCTTTGTTGATACTTTCCACTTGCAGCAAGCTCAATTCGCGAGACATCACTATCACATCGGCATAGTCCGCAAAGAACTCCACGGTATCGATGTTTGTAATATTGGTCTGTGTGGAAATATGAATCGTCACACCCGTTTTGCGCGCGTAATTCATCACAGCCAGGTCCGAAGCAATAATCGCTGTGATTCCGGCTTCGGCAGATGCATCCACGATCCGTTTCATTAATGACACGTCATGATCGTACACAATGGTATTGAGCGTCAGATAACTCTTTAATCCGTTTTCCTTACAGATGCGGGCAATTTCAGGTAAATCTTCCAGCGTGAAATTATGTGTGGATTTGGTGCGCATGTTTAATTGCTCCACTCCGAAATAAACCGAATCGGCACCTGCTTTTACGGCCGCCATCAACGATTCGTATGACCCTGCCGGGGCCATCAATTCCATTTTACTCATCAGTTGTTGTATGTTGTTGTATGTCTATTGAAAATCGATGAATGCATTCAAAAACCTGTGACACCAAATCGGGATGCACGCAGCTGGCAACCGCCAATTTCCGGCGCTCCAAACAATGCTTGTTCCAAATTTCCGGCTGTTCGAAAGAAATGCCAGAGCGCTGTTTGATAGCTCCTATTTCACAGGCAATGCGCTGACGTTCCGAAAGCAATCGAATAAACTCCGCATCCAGTTTTTGCAGTTCTGTTCTGAGATTTTCAAGTTCCAAGAGACAAATATTCTCATTCAAGGTGCAAATTTTGCAAAAAGAAATTCTGAAAAAGTATGATTTTGGTCATGAATGCGGTCCGTTTTAAGGGAAATACATAACAAGAAAGAGAATCTTAGGTTCTCTCTCCGCCGCGGCGGAAGATCGAGAGGGGTGGCATTGAGGATCGATAGGAGGTGGTAGCTATATCAATCAAAGAACTTCTATCTCTGCTTCCAATCCTTCACCACCTGATTCATCTCCTGCATGATCTTCCTACTTTTTGTCGAGGCCCAAAAAGTAGGCAAAAATGCCTTTGCCCGCTCACCCTTCAAGCAGCTTTCCCGTTCGGGCCGATTAACGGAAAGGAGGGATCAGGATCCGAAATACTATTCCAAAGTGTTTACAACGACTTTGGAATAGTACTTTCCTGAATCGGCAGCCGAACCGGAAAGCCTTATGCTTCGATCGAACATTAACTGGTTAAATGGCAAATTGTGCATCTAACTGAGAACTGAGAATCCGTGATCGGGCGGATGGTTTTCCGCTGTGTCGATCCGCTAAGCCAAGGATCGATTTTCTTTCCGAAATTGATTTGGTAAAGAGAGAGATTAAAATTCCCCCTTTGGAGGGGGATGCAAGGGGGAGGATGGCCTTCAGATTTTATTTCGAAGATCTTACTCCCCAACCTCCTTCACCACCTGATTCATCTCCCGAATGAAAAATTCAATTTTCGTTGAAAAGTGCTTATTTTCGTTCAAGAATTGGCTACTAATGGGATTGTTAGAAAATATGGAGTTCAAAGTGAGAGATACGAAGGTGCTTTTTAGTGCATTGACATCTCTTTTCAATTTGTGCAAGGAAGAACTTCCTGATTCATTGGAGAATTGGTTGATTGAGGATTTCGGTGGTTTCCTATCAAAGGGAAAATGGAGAATTCACAACACTTACAATGGAGGTATTCTATTTCTGCGAGAACCCGAAACAATTGTGGAAATAAGATTGGAATTTTCATCTGAATTAAAAACTGCCCTGGCAATAGTGGAATTTGACACTGAAATCAGAAACAAACGAAATACGAAGTACAAACCTAATGCCGGAAAAACAGAACAGGCAGAGTGGAATTTAGAAGATGTTTTTACCCACTTCACATACTATCCACAAAAAGTACAGATTTATTTGATTTCTGCGCTAGCGAAAATCGGAAAGGAAATTTGTGAAAAACAGAATAAGGAATCGTGGTATATGAAATATACGAGTGATTTTCAGATAAAGGCAATACTCAATGGTGAAGTTGTCGACTGTTACGATGTTTTAAACTTTGCGGATTAGTTTATACTCACGGATACTCATACCCAAAAGCCATGGCTTCCAGTTGATCGTTCCGGAATTGATACGTGGCAAAATACACCAGATCTTGCACGATCAGGTACTTCAACGTAACGGTGTTGGCAGTACTGTCCTTTACGATGTAACACGATCCCAGCTTTCCGGTAAGTTCTTTCCTGCTGATTCCCAAACGGATCCCTTTTTCAGTGACAAAGTCCGAAGTCTTCATTTTCGGGTAGGGTTGGTTGCCATTGGGAGCATAATAAACCCGGAACACACTTACCTGGTTTAGGTAGTCACCGGCAAAGACCGTTAAGGCTAACATTTGTTTCCGGTTTCCGGAGTAGAACAGGTGCGTGGAATCGCCCGTTAGTTTGGTGTCTTTCCCTAATACCTGCTCTGTGCTTGCAGCATTTCGCAGTTCGATTCCCGAAAGCGTATGGTCCGGGGAAGAAAACACACATCCGGTCTTTTGGAGTGCCTGCATTTTTTCAGCTTCCTCCCGCAGCTCCTTATCGGGTTCAGGAACCCAATCCGAGCAGCTTGCAACGAAAGAGGCGGTGAGTAAGAGAAAGAAAAGGTGTTTCATGTTGGCGGGGTTTTATGTCAATTAAAGCGGATATCAAGCCACCCTCCTCGGTCTTTCCCTTCGGTCTTCGAAAGCAGTGCTTTCTCTTCTCAAGGGAGGAGGATTAGATCTCCCTCCTTGAGGAGGGATTAAGGGAGGTGGCCTATCGCCCGGAGGCGCAGAGGATCTCAGCTATCTACTTTAGATCAAATCCTTCACCACCTTATTCATCTCCCGAACTGTCAATCCTGTTGCTTTTCGGATTTCTTCCGTTGATAAGGTATTCAGAGCAAGTAATCTCTTAGCTGTTTCTTTATTAGCTTCTTTGGACGCTTTCTCTCGTTCATTCTCCAAACGCCATTTCTCCAAATCAGCTCGTTCGCGTTCTACAATCCGGTAAACGCCATTGTTTTTCAATTCTTCGATCATCCCTGCTTCGTTGAAACCGAAATATTCCTTCTCAGAAATAATCAAATGATCAATCACATCGATTTCAATGATTTCACCAGCCTTCAACAAGCGGTCGGTTGTTTTCAAATCTTCTTCGCTGGGCTTAATAGCGCCGGAAGGGTGATTGTGAATGAAAATAACTTTCGGCGCATTTTTATAGATAGCCATTCGGAACACCTGCGGAGCTTTGATATGCACCCGATTGTCATTGCCCAATGCCAACAATTCAATGAACAAAATCTTGTTTGCTTTGTCTAAACCTACTATCCAAAAGTGTTCCTGATCTCTACCAATCCTGTTTTCACGCAATAGAATCTGCTGCATGATGCTGTACACATCATCCGAATTGGCAATTTTTATCTTCTGATCTTTGGTTAACCGAACGTTCATGGAATAAATTTAAGCAAATAGTTTTGTTTGGATAAAGGTAGGAGAAATTTGGATTTGAAAATAGGTGGAAAATTGTGGTTTACCACATAGAGATATGTGGTAAATACGGTTGGTAAAGTGCTTGACAAATAAGTATGTTTGCCTTCTACTTATAAATTAACCTTAATGTCAAGACAACTTTTCCTAGAAATAAAAACGTTTTCAATTAGATATAGGGGTAAACGTGATCTACTGCTGTTAAATGAAGTAGGAAGGCGTTTATTTGGATTGACTGAAAAAAAGATTACCAATAAATTACTTTTAAACGGTTTTAAGACTTTTGTTGAAAATTCATTTAATACAGCCAAATCATCACCAGAAGAAGATTTTGTTTCAAATTTGTACAAAACAAAAAAATATAGATTTGATCTATTAGAAGTCGACGTGAAAAATTCATGTGTATATGGAATTTTTGTTGGGGGTAATACAGGTGAAGAGGGAAACTTTAATAAACGAGCTGGTAAAAAATATGTCAAAACACCTTTGGGCCCAGAAGATTTTACAGATAGCCCATTTTTCTTTATGATACATTTCCCAGTTAACTCAGATACAGGAGTAGTAATGATACAAAAGTATAACGATAAATCACTAAACTCTGAATTTCAAGCACTGATTAGACAATTTTTTCATTTGGAAGGATTTAATTTGACTTATAAAATTTTCATGTCAGATAAACAAAAAGCAATTCTTAAGAAAGGATCCTTTGTTGATAAAATTACAATTGTTCAAAATAAAGCGAATAAAAAGTTAAATGAAAAACTATTATTCTTAGCAGATGATAAGCAATACAAAATTAAAATTGAAATTTCAGAGATTGATGTTCCAATTGTTGATTTTGCGAAAAGTATCGTGCGGAAGAAAGAACATGACATAGAAGAATACCTGAGTGAATTTCCTGATTTGGTTGAGTTTGGTATTGATGCAGATAAATCAACAATTAAGGCTCACGTAACAGGAGAAAACGCTCAAGGAAACCCAAGGTTTAAAGATATGGGAAGTTATTTGGAAAAAATGATTCCAAAAATTGAATTAAATGCTGTGAATAAAATAAAAATTGAAAATGGTAAATACAATTACCAGGCACTCTATGAAGACTTTATTCAGGTTTTAGATAATGATATTATTAAAACTTTAGAAGGAGAGGAAGAATGATCTCTAACAAATTACATATAATTGAAATATGGCAAAATGGCGAGAAATCTTTGGGAAAGAAAAAGATTGGGATTAATACTTCTTTCTCAATTGTGTCGATTTTAATGTCTCTTTTTGGGTTTCGTGTATCAAACAATTATTTAGATGTAATTATTAGTTCTTTAGCAATTTTTACCGGATTCTATTTTACCCTAATAGTCTATGTTACAGATAAAACAGTTCACAAAATAAATGAAGTTGAAAGGAACCCTGAAAATGAGGAAGTGGTTTCAAAACTTCTGATTCGCTTTCTTGATAAATATAAAAGGTTTTCTAAAAGTTTAATTTCACAAATTAGTTTTTCAATTGTAATCGCTGTTTTCCTAATATTTGTAAGTTTTTTAACTCAAACTTTGACTTGTGAATGTCAAAAAGTAATGATCAAAGAAGTAGAGATATTTCCTCAAATGATTTATCAAATATTTATTACATCGATATTTCTTTTTCTATCATGTAAATTAGTACACATGATATTGCTCATTATTAGTAACATGCAAGCATTTTTCTTCCAAGAATTTGATCAATCTAATAAAGTTTTGTAGTTGAATTATTTCGAAAATATATGGAGGGATTTAGCAAAAGATTTGTTTGTGAAATTCAAGGACATAAAAAGTAATGGAAAATAACCAACTTAAGGATGAGATTTTGGATGAAATTCAAGACGTTTTGAGTCTTGATAGAATTGTAAAGCCATCATATGATGTAGATCTATTTATTAGATTAATAAAATTTCCTGTCGATGAGCCTGATATAAAGGGGATAGAAACAAGAATGTTAAACGCTCTAGAGAAAATATTAATTAAACCACTAGATCGATTAAATAAAAATTCATTTTTCCCTGAGGTTGCAAAATTCGAGCCTTATTTAAGGAAACTTATATATCTTATCAATCCTAATAAATTTCGCGAATTTCAAAACACCAGAGACGGATTAGCAGCGCTAATTTCTTTTTTAAATTTGAATCCAAACAATATCAATTACACTTTAAATTCAGTACCGGTTCATAAATCAGCAAATTTTTCAGAACACTTATTACTTACATATAATTTGAGGAATATTGAAAGTCATAATTGTCAGAATTATAGTCATTACAGATTGTACAGAGAGTTGAGAAGTGTATTAATTATGTGTGTCTTTGCTGTTTCAAAAAACAGAGAAGCTTTAAAAAGAATATTGCTGAAAGAATCTTATAATGACTATTTAAATACAGAAATCAATAAAGTAAAGAACATTAAAAAGATTTTTATTCATATAGAAGGAAAAGAAACTTTAGCGAACATAAATCTATATGCAAGAGAGATACTTGACACAACCATTTTGGAAAACCAAGAACTGGAAATTGAACATGAAGCTAGAGAGGGTACTGTTGAATACTTGAAGGAGACAATAGCTGAGAGAAAAATGATAGTACTTGGAGAAGTCGGAATGGGAAAAACTACATCATTATTATACCTCCACCTTCAAGATTGTGAACATTGCTTAATTAATCCTGACCAAAAATCAGTTCCAGTGTATATAGAGTTAAAAAACTTAATTAATAATGAATCGATTATAGATAAAATAGTTAAGAAAATTGGAGTTTCTGAAGAGTTTTTAGTAGATGAGTTAAAAAAAGGAAAATTTAATATTTATCTAGATGGGTTAAATGAGATTGAAAAGAATTCTAAATCTAATGCATTTGCTCAAATCAGAAGTATGATTGCTGATTATCCTAAAAACTTGTTTATAATATCAAGTCGACCACAAGATTATAACGGACAATTTAACTCATCGACCTTTGGCAAATCGATTCCAGTTTTTATTCTACAGTATATGAAAGATTCGCAAATGAAAGAATATTTGCAGAAAAATTGTCCTTCAAAAAAAGAATATATCTGGACAAAAATTAATCAGAATATCCGCTTAAAGCAAATAGTAAATACTCCACTAATGCTTACAATGTTAGTGAGTGTGGTTCTTAAAGAGGGTGGAATTCCAGACGATAAAGGGAAAATACTTAGGTCATTTATGGTGTCTCTCTATGATAGGGAGACTAAACAAGAATCTTTATTTAATTCAGAAGAATTTCATTTATTGCTTTGTTATTTGGGGTTTCATACAAGAGATCTCACAGGAACAAATTCCGGATTGGATAAACATCAATACATTATTCCAATCCTTCAAGAACAAAAGAATAATTTTGGTTTAGATACCAATCTAATTGAATTCATTAAAAAAGCACTGGATCTCAATATAATGGTTTCAGATATGGATCAGCTAAGTTTTACTCATGAAATATATCAAGAGTATTATGCCGCGGAATTTTTACATAATATAAAGTCCGGTGGGAAATAAAAAAACGGATATTAATATTGGTGATTTCAGTTCAGATGAAAAGTGGCGTGAGGTTTTAATTCTCTACTCGGGTCTCATAGATTCAGAGGAATCTAAAAGTGAGTTCATTGAAAAAATCAAAACGAAAGATCCCGTTTTAGCAGCAAAGTGTTTAACCTCAGACTGGAAAAACAAGTATTCTATTGAAGAGGATTTAATTGAAGAAGCTAAAAGAAATTTGCCACTTATTTACTTGAATAATGGTCGGGAACTTGGAGAAAGGGCATATCTTACACTATTGGAATTAGGAAGGATAAATGAACTTTTGGATATTATCAAGAATCCTCCAGTCGATTTAATATCATTAATAAAAAGTAATATTCCAAGAATTCTCGATATTTCTAAAAATAATTTGAAAGAAATTATAAATGAATTACTTGAGAGAAATCCTGGTTATTTTCTTCGTCAAGTGTTTGATTATTTATCGGAAATATCTGAACAAAAGAATTTATTAATTGAAATTTTCTATAAATATTCTAATAGACATGATGTTAAGTATAAACACTTGTTTTCAATCGTTAAACTTTTTGGAACAGATTATAAATTTGAAATAGATAAAAATCTTCAAATTCAATTTGTAAAACATATACGTCAGTACAATGATTTATTATTTGTTCAAAGATCAGTTTCTTTTAGCTTAAAGTTTCGTGAAATATTCGAGATTATTTCCAAAGAAGCAATAAATCCAAGTGTTGGATTTTTAATGCTAGATCTTTTTAAAAGTAATTCCATACTTAGAAAAGCTATTTTAGATACTTATCTTAAGGATATAGGAAATTCTAATAAGATTAATGACAAAGCCTTGGCAATGCTTTTATACATTTACTTTTATCCAGATTCTAATAGTAATAGACTGAGTTTTTTACGTAATCGAAAATATGTAGTTAGCCAAATTCAAACTAAAGATGGGTTCTATGGTATCTTTATGAAAATAGTTGATGAATTACAAACAATTAATGATTTATCAAAAGCTAAGGCAATTATAGGGAAAAAGTTCAAGGTTGTCATTCAAAGTGAGTGGATGTATCACTATTACATAAAGTTGAATAATCTTAAAATTACTTTAGTATTACCTAAATCAGAAGTGGAAAAACCACTTTTGGAAGGTGCAAAATGTGATATAGTTATAACTTATTTTGATGAGAAAAATGAGATATTATTTTGTTCATCGAAACAATATAAAAAAACAAAAGGCTCATATGCAATTGATCTAGATGATTTGAAAGTTGCACGAATTGGTGATAAATTGAAAGCAAAAATAGTTAAGGTTAATGGAAAGATTAATTGTAAAGTTTTGGGAATCGGAAAAAAGGCTCAGGTTAAGATTTTGAATCCGGATTTCTTCTATAAAGAATATACTAATCTATATCATATTACTGTTGTCGGTATTAACAATTTTAATAAATTGAATGTCCGGGTAGAAAGACCAGTCAAATAAAACCTCCCCAAGTTAGTGCGAGCATCTTGCTCGTACTGTCCAATTTATTACATCTCCAATCATCAGGAACCCATCTCAAACTAATTCAAACGCATCTGAAAATAAAACAATCCAATCTCCAACCGAATATTTCACATCTCAAACCCAATGTATTGAATCTGAAACGAAATGAATGCAATCTCAAATCCAATGAATTGAATCTGATGCAAAATGTATTCAATCTTAAATCCAATCTATTCCAACTTGTCCCGACTTTTCGGGATCTGAAACGAAATGTATTGGATCTAAAACCCAATGAATTGAATCGCAATCCAAATGTATTGCAACTCGAACCCAATGTATCGCAACTTGTCCCGACTTTTCGGGATTTGAAACGAAATGGAACGAAACTCTTCGTTCATTTAAAACCTTAGTTTGAAAATCAATAGCGACACTTTGCTAAACAAAACCGGCGAATTAACTTCTGTTAACGACTGACTTACAATAATTTGGCACGCTTTTTCATTATCTCCAGTATAACCTTTTAAATCGGGAAATCATGAAAAGATCCACCGCAAACAAACTGAACATGTACGAGAGTGTACATGCAGTACTCACAGATCACCAAAGCAGCTGGCAAACCGTTCCGGCATTCGCAAGCGCAGTAACCACCTTTGAAACCAAACTGAATTTACTTCGTGCACGACTGGTGGAACAGTTGGGTGCTACAACCGGAGTATCGATGGAGAAAAACCTCCGCACGGAAGACCTGCGCAAGCGGATGTTGGTTATGCAGAATGCCTTGTTCCTGCTAGGTCGCGCATCCAACGAGTTGCAACTACAGGAACGAAATCATTTGAGTAAAAGCGATCTGATCCATATGAAGCTGAACGAATTCGCTGCACGTTGCACAGAACTGAAGGGAGATTTGACAACTTACGGCACGCAGCTGGCAGCATACGGAATCACCCAGCAAGCCATCGATGAGCTCATTCCGCTCTTGTCGGGGATCGATGAATTGAATAACAGTACCCGCAAAGCAATCATCAAGCGGAAAAGTATCACCAAAGCCATTGCCGATCTGGAGCAGGAGTTGAACGAACTGCTCCGCGTAGAACTAGATCGTCTGATCCTGGTGTTCAGGGAATCGGAACCGCCATTCTATCAATCCTTCGAAAGCGCGAGGATTACGATTAATTATGGGGGAGGAGGCACCAGGCCTCAGGGTACGGATCCCTTAAGTCCGTGACCGGTAAGATAAATGAAAGAAGTCCTGATAGTATTGTCAGGACTTTTCTTTTTTCTCTGCGTTCTTTGCAACTTTGCGGTTCAATTAGCCGGATTTTTCACCGCCAAGGACGCAGAGACGCAAAGGTAAGTCCCCTGTTTTTTTAGCTCATCCGCAGCTATCCGCCTTGTACTCTTTTTGGCGTGTCTAATTTAAAATACCCCTTTCACACACGGCGAATCCCCCCTAAGAGCGATTGATGGTTTAGTATGGATGGGGCACCTTTGTTTTCATAAATCATTCATTAGAATACTCACGCTAAAAACAAGATTGCTATGAAAACATCTAATATATTAAAAGACATCATCTTTTTATCGTTTTTTACATTATCCACTATCTATGTAAACGCTCAGCAGATCATAGGTAAGATCTATGATCAAGTCAATAATCAAACCTGTACATTGTATGATAATGGTCTTTTAGTTGTTGACCAAAATCCGAGCAATAGAGGTTTTGTTCAAAGAGATCCATCTGGATTTATGTATTTACGCGTTCCTGCAATCAATCCTTTGATCAATGCATATTTTATCGATTGGAACGGTAGATTTATAGAGATTGACAAGTATAGAGGTACAAGAATTCTAGGCACTTATCAGGGGTACATTCCACCGAATCCTGCACCGATTTTTAGAGTGCCTGATTATAATCCCAATGTTGGAATTGAAATTAAGAGTGGGGTATTTGCGCCATTACCAAATGAAATTGTAAATATGGATGCCCCTTTCGGTGATTTAATGATTGCAAATGAAACACAGGCTCAAAAGTGCTACAATAATGCATGGTCACCTACCACAGGGCTAGATAAAGAAAAATTCACTCTTTGCATGGTTGAAACTATGGCGGGAAATAAAGAGCTGGAAATTTTCAATTGCATTAGAAATTCCAAAACACCTGAAGAACAAGTTCTCTGTATGTTTAGCATTCTTGGAGGCTCAAAAGAAAAAGAAATTGCAGCAAAAATTTCGGAATGCTACAATCAATATGGTACAGATTGGAGCCGATATCCTTTGTGCATGTCTTCTGCAATTAATGATCCCACGATTTCGAAAATATTAGCCTGTATGGAACAGCAAAGTAAAACAGGTCAGGTGACATTTATGGGTACGGCATTGTGTTACGGAGTACAAAATTTCGATCTCAATCCGGAAGTACAAATTATGATCGAATGTGCAGTGGCTTCCGGCGGTGAACCATATACGTTTGCCGGTTGTGCAGGAGGGCAACTACTAACGAGAGAACTAGACAAGTGTTTTACCTATGGAATTGGAGGAAGCAATGGTTGCTTTGGAAAGAACAACGATATCATTAAAGGATTAAAAGCTGTTGGAGATGCCTTAAATGTTGAATTCGGACCAAATAACGATTTAACTAAAACCTGGAATAATACGGTTAATGATCTGGTCAACGGTCCGGGAGAAAATCATGAAGTTGTAAAGGCAATCAGAAATGTAAGCAATGAAGTGGAAAAGGCAAGTAAGAATGTCAGCAGGGAAATTAAAAAAGTTGTGCCAAAAATTAAGATTACATGGTAAAACAACCGGTGGCTGCTAGCACGGTAATGTCAATAGTAAGAATCAGAATTTAATAAAATAGAAATCAGTTAAGAATTCACTAAATAATGAAATCATGAAAACAATTGAATATCAGCGAAGAAATGAAGCTATGGCAAATGACTCGTTAAGGGAATTTGAGAACAGCTTTACATTACCTCCGGAAACCTGGGGCGGAATTTCAAATGAAACCCAAGAATCCATTTCGGAGCAGTGGTTAGAAAATGCTTCGATGGATCAAACGGAAAATCACATTGAGGAAAGCCTGGAATTGGCGAGAAGTCTTTGCGGCAGAGATGAACGCCAGCGTGTAGATCCGACGATTTATCCTCATCGATTTATCTGTCGCCTGATCATTACTGCTAAAAATGGGATGCAGTATTTTGGTTCCGGATTTTTCATTTCACCGCGATGTATTATTACCAGCGGTCATTGTGTGCATTTTGACCCGATTGACGGAGGGAGAAATTACGATTGGGCACGGAGTATCCAGGTTATTCCCGGAGCAGATGGCGAAATTGCACCTTTCGGTTCACAAATAAGTACCACATTCCGAACGGTAAGTGGTTGGGCTGTTGATCGTGATTCCAACTTTGATCATGGAGCAATTATTCTTCCGGATGAAACCTTGTATCAGCGAGTGAATGGATTTCTTGGAGTCAAAGAACTTACTGAAAGAGAAATCCTGATAAATGTGGGTTATCCTGCAGATAAAGGAGGAGATTTACGAGGTACTGCCTGGGGAACAATGGGACCTGTTTCTTATATCAATGATTACAAAATAGCATACATGTTGGATACCTATGGTGGAAACAGTGGAAGCCCTGTTTTTGTTCGAAACGGAGATACGGTTAGCGTAGTAGGAGTCCATGGATACGGGAGCTGCCCGAATCATTGTGTAAAAGTTCGGGACGCAGTATTACAGCGCTGGAACGAATGGACTCAGCTCTAAATTATTCATTTAAAATTTTATTATCATGAAAACAATTTCTACACTTATTGCAATTACCATGGTTTTTAATCTATTTTCCCAAACCAAAGTTTATGACAGCATTGGAAAAAAAAGATCTTATACAAAAGAGGATGTTGATCTGGAATTCTCAAAAAGTACAATTAAGATACCCAAAAAAAGTAAGGAGGAAGCTTTTGCAGCAATTGCGGCCGCTGTTCCAACTTTGATTGATTTGGGCTTCAAAATTGCTACAAACGTTTTGGAGTCACGGGTTAAAAAATTCTCAGGAGAATACCAGGTACAGAAAAGCTATTTGGAACCTGAATCTCGGGAAATACCGAATCTGATTTTCACACGCAAGGTAACAATAGGTAAACATAAAGATACCGTGGCATTGAAATTAACGTTCAAACCAAAATTAGTTGCTGATAGTACAGGCTTCGTATATTATATTGATTCTACTGAGCTTGGATATTCAAAGGCACGTTGGAAAAAAAGACACAATGGTTTGGATTACACCATTCAGATCATTCCTACTTTCCTTGTTGATAAAGAGATGAAATCTCAAGAATTGGCTCCGATAAGTCTAACTGGAATTGGGTTTGGAAAACATCCATTATCGGAATCAAAAAATGATTCACTTAAATATCGGACGACTTTTATTCCCATCCCAAAAGATGCTTTGTTCCTGAATGCGGGGATTAAAATTATTGAAGTCAACCCTGCAAAAATCAAAGCAGAGAAAATTCTGGAGATTTACAACAAGTACAAGGATGATGCGATAACAATCATCAATAAAATATTGCCAAAGGAGGAGAAAGAAGAAAAAGCTCCAGCTACAGGAAAGTCAAGCGACCCGAATCAACCGCAAGGAAACTAAGGAGGGAAAACACCAACTAATTCCAAAGAACAAAAAGGCATAAAGTAGGCATCAACAGGTTTACAGCATCAATAACGTGAGTATGCTATTACTCACGTTATTTCAATCAACTTTGGCTAATATTCTCTTCAAAAGATCTTATTCACATTTAACTTAATTAGTATGAAAACAAAAATCACCATCGGTGTATTGACCGCAGCGGTTATAGCACTCAGTATCATTCTGTTCCGAACACTTTCAGAAAGAAAGGAGAAAGTAACTGAAACGAAAGAACTGGTCCAAATTGGAAGCAATGAAAAATCGGCAGATTCATTGGCTGAAAGTTCTTCCGCACAGCTAGACGAGAAATTAAGAAAAATACTCTGTGCTTCACTGTTGATCGCAAACGATGGAGAAGAGATCTCATCGCAAGTTGCTGCACGGGAAATCCAGGCGTTTGAAGATCTGTACGCAACAGATAACGTAAAGGCTTTTCACATGGGGTTGATTAAATTGGATGCTATGCTTACTAAAGCAAAACAGTATAACACTACGCAGGAAGGCACTCAAAATCCGATAATTGGTTTCCGGTTTTACAGGGCGATCTCAACACGGACCTTAGGCGGTGGACTTCAGATCAATAACAAATTTGACATGGTCATTTATCCGACGTTGAGCATAGATCAGGACCTGACATCGGGTCCAATCTACGGGCACACACGTCCATGCCCGAAATTGTGTACACAATAAGTTTTTAACATTTATCCCGATATCATTTAGAATATCTATTTTCAAAAACAATAGAAAACTTAAACTACAATTCATGAAAACAAAAAATTTAATAATCGGAGTCTTAACCGTTGCGGTAGTTGTGCTCAGCGTAATGCTTTATCAGGCACACAATGATAGGGGAGAATCCTCACACAAATCGGCTCAGTTGGATCAAAAAGAATCAAATTTCTTTTGTGTAGAAAATCTAGACCCGAATGATGGAAGACCCATAACGCTTAGAGATGCGAGAGCGGCGGTAAATGAATTTGGAAGGCTTTATCCGGGCGACTCTGTAAAAGCATTTCATGTCGGTTTGAAAACCATGCATGCGATGATGGATAGTATTCAGCTTTATAATCAACAACCGGGGGTAACTGATCCTATTACAGGAATTCGATTCTACCGTGGAATAACCACACGTAATTTTACCAGTTCAACAGGAATGACCATGCCGGTCAAAAACAAGCATGATCTGGTCATTGTTCCAACTTTATTATCCGGTTATGACCTTCATGTTGTTCTTGACCCTGATCCATTGTTTAGAAGAAACGTTCCGATCTATTCGTATACGCGTCCCTGCCCTAAATTGTGTGGTTCTAAGTATATTACGAAATAGCAATAAAAGAAACCCTTTAGTGGGTTTCTTTCTGCTTGAAAATGATATATTTACCATGTGACGCTCCGGGAACTAACGATACTGCTTGCCGATTGGTCAGATTACCTGGTCATTCCTGTTGCTGCACTGTCGTTAGTTACGATTCAAAGAAATAGCTATTTCAAGATCCTGAGTGGGTACCTGTTCATCCTGGCGCCTTTAACCATCGCTACGACAATTACTGCAGATTATCAAATCCCCAATTATTACCTCTATCATCTCATCGGATTGGTGGAACTGGTCTTCACTTTTTTGTTGTACCGAAGTTTGGGATTAAAGAAGAGCTGGGATGTGGTTTTCGGAATTGTCTTGACAGCGTATTTGGCAGATTCGATTTACCTGTTTACAAATGGGAGGGAAGAGATCAACAGTCTGGGATTGTCCCTTTGTATGTTGTTTATGATTGCATTGGGGTTCAATTTTATCTGGAAGCTCTACCAGGAAGAGAAAGTGGAATACCTGGGTTTCTACCCGTATTTTTATATCAGCGGCGGATTGACGGTTTTTGCATCAGGAGCCTTTTTCGGTTACCTGCTCATTGCCCGGATGTCGGATGAAATTATCCCTGCGGAGAATTTTTATTATTCGTGGTTGATTATTTCGGGCTTTACTTATATTAAATTCATTTTGATCGTGTTAGGAATTTTTGTGGAAAGAAAGTATGCAAAGTGATTTGACCATTGTATTGATTGGGACAACAGCCATGGTTTTGGTAGTCGTTAGCCTGTTTGTGTTCACCTTTCTCTATCAGCGTAAAATGAGAAGGCGGCGGAATGAACTGCGCGAAATTGAAAAACTCCTGAAGGCAGAGGAACTACATGCGGCTTATGCTTTGTTGGAAGGACAGGACAAGGAACGCGAACGCATTGCTCAGGATCTGCATGATCGATTAGGAGGGCAGCTCTCCACCGTTCAGATTTACCTGGATTTACTGGAGAAAAGCCAGATCACACCCGAGCAGGAAGAATTGCTGGTGATCTTGCAGCGGGAAATGAATACGTCCATTCAGGAAATGAGAGCCATTGCCCATAACCTGGGAAACTCCACACTCAATTACTACGGATTGAGCAAAGCATTGGAGCATTTGTGTCAGGTGATCCACGATTCGAAAAAGATTGAAATGGAATGCTATATCACCCTGGAAAGTAACCTTTCACAGGAACTGGCGAAAGATGTGTATCAGATGATCCAGGAATTGATCACGAATACCCTGCGTTATGCACATGCTTCCAGGATCCGTTTGGAAGTAACCGGAATTCAGGAAGAGTTGACCATCATTTATGAAGACAATGGGGTTGGTTTTGATCCGGATCAACTTTCTTTGGGAATGGGGTTGAAAAGTATCCAAACCCGCTGTCAAAAACACAATGGAACCTTTCATATGGAATCCTTAAATAAAGGTGCTACATTTATTATCGAAATACCACTCCATGGAGAAGCCTAAAACCAATATCCTGATTGCTGATGACCACTCTATTGTGGCGGGCGGAATTGCAGCTATTCTAAATACTGCCGATCATTTGAATGTGATAGGAATTGTGGATAACGGACAAAAAGTACTGGAAAGAGCGGCGGAAACTTCCATTGATCTGGTCTTGCTGGATATCAATATGCCGGTGATGAATGGTATTGAATGTACCAAACAACTCAAAGCCCAATATCCTGCAATCAAAGTCATTATCATCACCATGTACAACCGCAAGCAATTCATTCGTGAGTTGTTTGAAGTAGGGGCAGATGGCTGTATCTTAAAAAGTAATTCGGGAAAGGAATTGTTAACCGCTATCGAGCGTGTCATTTCAGGAAAGACCTATTTCGATCAATTGAATGACTTTATTGATGCACCTAAAGAGTTTAAGGAATTCAGGCTAAGTGAACGGGAAATTGAAATCATTGAATTGATTGCAGAAGGATTTACCAGTAAAGAGATTGCAACCCGACTTTTTATTTCCGAACATACAGTGAAAACGCATCGAAAAAATATTTTCCAAAAGACGAATGTGAACGATTCGGATGAATTGATCAAATGGGCTATGAATAACAAATTAATTAGATGAGTCCGCCTAAGTTTTTCCAATACCACTCTCACTCTCATTCTCATTCTGTCCTTCTGTCATTTATGTAATATTTTTTATCAATCGTTTTTTATATTGTGGTTCATTTAGTCTAATTCACATCAGCATGAGCGATTCAGAAGTAAACAAGCAAGAGGTAGATAAACAAAAAGTCTCGGATCATCAGTCCAATGAACGAACACTGCTTGCCTGGGTGCGAACAAGTGTCGGTGTCATGGCTTTTGGATTTGTGGTGGTCGAATTCTCCCTTTTGACCAAACAGCTCAATCTATCACTTGAAGTAGAGATTCAGGGAAATAATTACGGATATTCCGGTCCGATCGGAATCGTGATTGTAGCAGTGGGCGCAATGAGTTCCCTGTTTGCCTTACTGCGTTATCATCGTGCCAAAAAGGAAATTGATTCGGGATCCTATCGGCACAATGCCATCCTGCTGAATATCACCGTTATCCTGATTTTCCTGATCAGTATTTTATTGTTGGTCTATTTGATCAAGATCAGTTCTTAGGTTTTAAATTTCCCGCTGTGCCTGATTTAATGGATGTTGATTGTTTCAGAAAAGTCAGGTTCAATCCTTCGCGTTCTTCGCTTCCCTGTCTGCCGACAGGCAGGTTTGCGGTTCAATTAGCCGGATTTTTCACCGCTAAGGACGCAGAGGCGCAAAGGGTGTGAAGAAAAGGTAAGAGCTTCAGCATAAGCGTTGTGGGAAACATACATGTGGGAATGATGTAAATTTTTTAGAGGAAATTGTAACCCGGTTGATTCATCCCTTTTTACCTTAGAGGTAGATTAAAAATAGTCATTTAGCGACTAGGTTGGTAGTTTTCAGTTTAAGTTTAAAGGGGAACATTCGTTTCCCTTTTTTTATGCTCCTCCCGAAAGTAATGGCAATCATTTTCTCCAGATGCTATTATAAACGTCAAACACAAGAAACATTCATCTGCGTAATCCGCGTAATCCGCGGGAGAAAAAAAGTGTCCGCCGCTGTGGACGCTTCCATGCTATTTGGGATGATTCTTAAGTGAACTTTAAGAATCGGTTGACCTATGGCACTACTTTTTTTTCAATCTTTGCATTATGAGGATATTAATCGTTGAAGATGAGGTCGGTATTGCCAATTTTTTGAAACAAGGATTGGAGGAAGAGTACTTCGCGGTTGATATCTGTCATTCGGGTGATGAAGGGTTGCGATTGGCGCTCTCAGGAGAATACGATTTATTGCTATTGGACTGGATGCTTCCGGGGAAAAGTGGGATTGAGATTTGTGCTGAGTTTCGAAAGCAATTCAAATTGGTTCCCATTATTTTCCTGACAGCGAAAGATACGCTCAAAGAAACCATTTTCGGCTTGCAAAACGGAGCCAATGATTACATCAAAAAGCCCTTTCATTTTGAAGAGTTATTGGAGCGCATTCGTGTACAATTGCGTCCGAAATCCGGTGAGGCAAACGTCTTGACACTTGGTCCGATTGAAATGAATCTGTCTGCACATACCGTTTCAAAGAACAATCAGGAAATTTCACTGACGCAGAAGGAATTCGCCCTCCTGGAAATGCTCGTTCGAAACAAGGGAATCGTGTGTACCCGAACCCGAATTATTGAAAGTGTTTGGGACATTCATTTTGATTACAACACAGGAGTCATCGATGTGTATATCAATGCGCTGCGCAAAAAACTCCAATTAACGGAAGACGAACAGTATATTCAAACAATCCGGGGAGTCGGATACATTGCCAAAGAACAATGAATTTCAGTTTTAGAAAAAGAATAGCCACTCATTTTATGTTGGCAACGGCGCTGATTATCTTGCTGGTATTCGGAACAGTTTACCTTATTGTTCAGCAAAGTGTTTACAATAACCTGGATTGGGACTTGTCGTTTGAGGCCAATAAGCATTTATCGGAAGTAGATATTATCGGAGACTCGGTGCATTTTATCAATATGAATGAAATGAAAGAGCTGGAACATCGAGAGATCCAAGTGAACCCCGTATTTATCCAGATTGTTGGCACGGATGGGCATGTTTACGACAAATCACCGAATCTGAAAGAGCAGCATTTAATTTTTAGAAAAAACCATACAAATGAAGACCATTTCAATGCTGAATTGGTCAACCGGAATATCCGGCAAGTGCAGATTCCAATTAGAAGAGGAGGAGTTATAAGAGGTTATATTGTGGCTGCCATGTCTTTGGAGGCTTCATTGATGGTGCTCAAAAACCTGGGAACAATTTTGTTTGTTCTGTTTCCGATTGTTTTGCTGGGATTGTTTTTTATCACCTCTTTTTTGGCTGGAAGAAGTATTATTCCGGTAGTAGCAATTAGTGAGACAACCAACCGGATTACCAGAAATAATTTAAATGAACGCGTAAACCTTCCCAATAGCCGGGATGAATTGTATGATTTATCGAGTTCAATCAATAGTTTGTTGGATCGTATTCAGGATGCAATGCATCGGGAGCAACAGTTCACTTCTGATGCGTCGCATGAATTGAGAACCCCCTTGTCTGTATTGCGCGGAACGCTTGAGGTTCTGATTCGAAAACCGCGTGCACAGGAAGAATACGAAGCTAAAATTCAATATAGCTTATTGGAAATCGACCGAATGGCAAATATCATTGATCAATTGTTGGAAATTGCGCGTTTTGATTCGAATCCGGAACTCAACTCCAGATCTTCCATTGCTATTGACTCGCTGCTGACTGAAATTCTGGCACACAGAAATCCGGATATCTTTTCAAAGGGATTACACATAGGGATTGATAATCAATGCAATGAATCCATTTTTATTCACCATTTTCACGGGCGTTTGATTCTGGATAATATTCTTGGAAATGCGATTAAATATTCTTCTACCGGTGGACAGATCGGGATCCGCATTTTTTTAGATGAAAAAGGTGTTTGCTGTGAAATAAGCGATGGAGGAATCGGAATTCGTCAGGAGGATTTGATACAACTATTTAATCCGTTTTTCCGCTCCGATGCATTAAATCATAAAGAGATCAAAGGAACCGGTTTAGGTTTATCGATTGCGCAGAAAGCCGCCGAATCAATTGGTGCAAGTATTTCCATTTCCAGTGAATTAGGGAAAGGAACTTTGGTAACCATTCATTTTAAGGAAATCTTAAGAAACATCTAAGGAAAAGCTTAGAAGGACCTTTTACTTTTGAGGATAGATTTAAAAAGGTCATCATGTTAGAGAAAATCATTCGCTATAGTATTCAGCACAAATTAGTTATTTTACTCTTTACGGCGTTTATAATCGGTTCAGGCATTTATTCCTTGATGAATATTCCAATCGGAGCCGTTCCTGATATCACGAATAATCAAGTTCAGGTAATCACTACATCGAAAAATCTAGCAACTCAGGATGTGGAAAAGTTCCTGACTTACCCGGTGGAATTGGAAATGGCGAATCTTCCGAATGTGAAAGAAATCCGTTCCATTTCAAAATTCGGATTGTCTGTAGTAACGATTGTTTTTGATGATGAAATCGGAACTTATTTGCCCCGACAATTGATCGCAGAGAAAATCAAAAGCGCGGAAGAGAAAATTCCCTCCGGATTTGGAAAACCCTTCATGGGTCCCGTAACAACCGGTTTGGGAGAAATCTATCAGTACATTATTGATGTTGATCCGGCTTTCAAAAAGAACTATTCCATTACCGATTTGAGAACCATTCAGGATTGGATTGTCAGACGACAACTTTCCGGAATACCGGGAGTAGTGGAAGTCAATACTTGGGGAGGAAATCTCAAACAATACGAAGTAGCCGTCAACCCCGAACGTTTGCGTTCCATGAGTATTTCTCTTTCAGAAGTATTCACTGCGCTGGAAAATAACAACAGTGTTGCAGGAGGCGGTTACATTGAAAAGGGAAATGAAAGTTATTTTATTCGTGGAGAAGGGCTCACTACTTCCTTGGAAGATCTTCGAAACGTAGTGGTCACTAATCGCGATGGGATTCCGGTTTATATCCGGGATGTGGCAACAGTTGGTTTTGGATCGGCTAATCGATTTGGAGCAATTACAGCAAACGGGGAAGGAGAAAAAGTGCTTGGTCAGGTGATGATGTTGAAAGGAGCCGATTCTAAAAAAGTCATTGATGCAGTAAAAAAGCGTGTAGAAGACATTCAGGCTTTTTTGCCTGAAGGAATCCGAATCAATGGTTTTCTGGAACGAAGCGAACTCATTGCAAAAACCACTTTTACGGTAGGAGAAAACTTGGTTTTAGGTTGTTTGATTGTCATTTTTGTGGTCATTCTATTGCTGGGAAATCTCCGTTCGGGATTAGTGGTTGCATCGGTTATCCCGTTGTGTCTGTTCTTCGCCTTAACACTCATGTATATTTTTGGAGTAGATGCCAATTTGATGAGTCTCGGAGCCATAGATTTCGGTATTATTATCGATGGAGCCGTCATCATTGTTGAATTCATCGCCTTTAAAATCACCTCCGAACGGCAGGCTATCGGAATCCTTCCGAAGGAAGAACGTCAGGGATTAATTGATAAGGTTACCTTTTTGGGAACCACTAAAATGATGCGTTCGGCTGTTTTTGGTCAAATCATCATCATCATCGTATTTATTCCGATTCTGTCCTTAGTGAATGTAGAAGGGAAAATGTTCCGACCGATGGCACTGGTATTTTGTTTCGCCCTCATTGGGGCAATGATTTTCTGTTTTACTTATGTTCCGGTAATGGCATCCTTGTTTTTAAAACCTTCAGATCCGGAAAAGAAAACAATTTCCAATCGCCTGGTAAATTATTTAGGCAAGATTTACAAACCGCTTATTATTTGGGCATTAAGAAGCAAAAAAACAGTTCTTGGTGGAGCCTCTGTTTTATTGATTATCGTGTTTTTCTTGTTCGGAAGAATGGGAGGTGAATTCGTACCGACTCTGGATGAGGGTGATTTGGTTATTCAACCCATTTTGAAAACAGGAACTTCACTCTCTAAGACGATTGAAACAACCACACAAATGGAACAAATTCTCAAACAATTTCCCGAAGTGGAACAAGTGGTATCACGCATCGGGGCAGCAGAGATTCCAACGGATCCGATGTCTATGGAGGAAAGCGACGTGATTGTTAAACTCAAACCGAAAAGTGAATGGGTGACAGCTCACGGTAAAGATGAGTTAACGGATGCGTTCAAAACTGCACTGATGGATATTCCGGGAATCGACTACGAATTCACCCAGCCGATTGAAATGCGATTTAACGAGTTGGTAACGGGAGTCCGGGCAGATTTGGCCATTAAAATTTTTGGCGAAGACATGGATATATTATATACAAAAGCATTGGAAGTAGAAAAAGCGATTCGTAAGGTGAAAGGTGCTTCAGATATTTCGGTTGAAAAAGTAGCTGGATTGCCTCAAATGAGTGTTAAATACGATCGTTCGAAAATCGCAAAATACGGATTGAATATTGCTGATTTGAATAGAACCCTGACCACTGGATTCGGTGGGTTTACAGCTGGGATGGTGTTCGAAGGTGAGAAACAGTTTGACTTGGTAGTGCGTTTTGATCAGGAGCATCGAAAAGATTTGGCAAACCTGCAAACAACTTCTGTTTTATTGCCGGACGGAACCAGTTTACCTTTTAGCGAATTTGCAGAGATTACTTATACGAAAGGACCGGCAAAAATATCCAGAGATAACACCAAACGAAGAATCGTTATTGGGGTTAATGTTCGAAACAGGGACTTGGAATCTGTGGTGAAGGATGTGCAACAGATTATTGATTCCAAAATCAAACTGCCTGTGGGATATTCGGTTGATTACGGCGGACAATTTGAAAACTTGCGGTCAGCGCGTAATCGCTTGGTAGTAGCCGTTCCGATTGCATTGGTTTTGATTTTCTTCCTCTTGTATTTTGCTTTTAACTCCATCAAAGAAGCTTTGATGATTTACAGTGCGATACCACTTTCTGCAGTTGGGGGCGTTTTGTTCCTGTACATGCGAGGTTTGCCTTTTAGTATTTCTGCAGGAGTAGGGTTTATAGCTCTTTTTGGAATTGCAGTGCTCAATGGGATTGTGCTGATTGAACAATTCAAGGAGTTGAAAGAACATGGAGTAAAGAATATCAACAAACGGATTATTCTTGGAACACAGCAGCGTTTAAGACCTGTATTATTGACTGCGGCAGCGGCAGCTCTTGGATTTTTACCCATGGCAATTTCTTCCAATGCCGGAGCAGAGGTACAGCGTCCGTTAGCTACAGTAGTGATTGGTGGATTAATCACTGCGACCTTGCTCACATTGGTGGTACTTCCTGTCTTGTATGCTTTGTTTGATAAGAAAACGAAGCAAATGAAAGAAGGTAAGAATGGAGTGAAAATAAAAGGTACCATTGGTTTGGTTTTGCTTTTCCTTCCATTTATGGGAAATGCACAGCCCTTTGCTGTTTCACTCAATCAAGCCATCGATTTAACCTTGCAACACAACAATCGGTTAAAAGCTTCCGGCAATCAGGTAACTATGGCGAAACAACTCGGGAAAACGGCCGTTGATTTGGGTAAAACCGATGTGTATTACAGTTTTGATCAAAATAACATTGCACCGAATAATTTGGCGTTGAATGTTTTTGGGGTCAGTCAAACGGTGAGATTTCCAAGCTTTTATGGGACACAAAGAAAGACTTTACAAACGAAAGAGCAAATGGCACGTTCGGTTGCTGAGCAAACCGAATTGCGTTTACGGAAAGAAGTGACCAATGCGTATCAGGCAATTCTCTTTTGGCGTTCCATGGTAAAAAACGGTGAATACCTGGATAGTATCTTCAAAGGCTTTTCAAACGCAGCAACGCGTAAATTGGAAGCTGGAGAATCCAATTCTCTGGAAGCATTAACAGCCCAAACCAAGCAAAAAGAAATTAGTATTCAATTAGCTCAAAGTCGCTTGAATGAAGAACGAGCGGTGCTTCAACTCAATAAATGGATTCAATCGGATAGTTTGTATACTGCAGCAGCAGACGAATTGAAACCCCTGATAATTGTTGAATTGGATACGGTGTCGAATCCATCTTTAAAGTATTTAAAACTCTCTTCCTTATTGGCTGAACAGACCTTAAAGTTGAACAAGCAGGCCATGTTACCGGATTTGAAATTGGGCGTTTTCCAAGGAACAAACAATGGTACGGGAACAACTCGCTACATGGGGATTCAAGCTGGGTTGGCCGTTCCATTATTCTTCGGAGCTGATAGAGCGCGTATCGCTGCTGCTAAAACTGAAATTGCAATCAGACAAAATGAATACGATGATTACCGGGTAGGATTACTGGCAGATTATCAGTTACTTCTGGCAGAGGCAGCAACTTATTTGGAAGGGATTCAATACTACACGGATTTTGGAGCTAAATTATCTCAAGAAACACTGCTTAATGCAGAAAAAGCCTTTAAAAACGGGGAAATTGATTTTTTACACTATACGCTCCTGTTAGATAATGCAACAAAGATTCAAACAACTTATTTACACAATTTATACTTCTATAACATGACTGTTACGGAAGCCAATTATTTACTGAACTGATGATAGAAAAGACCTTAAAATATAAAAGCATGAGAACTCTGAATAGCGCTTTCTTCTTATTGATGGGAATTCTTACTTCCTGTGGAGCAAAGGAAGTAAAACAGGAAAATACAGCTCCTGAAACTTCCGTTACAAACGTAGAGCTTACAAATAGACAATTTGAACTGGGAAAAATGGAATTGGGAACCTTGTCATCCCAGATGTTTCATAAAAGTGTCAAGGCAAACGGGACACTGGATGTTCCTCCTGAAAACAAAGCAACAGTCAGTATTTATTTCGGGGGGTATGTGAAGGACATTCAGTTGTTGCCGGGACAAAAGGTTTCCAAAGGACAAAAGTTATTCGTACTGGAAAATCCGGACTATGTGCAAGTGCAGCAGGATTTTTTGGAAGCAAAAAGTCGTTTGCGTTACCTGAAACAAGACTTTGAGCGACAAAATTCACTATCTGTAGACAATGTGAGTTCTCAAAAAACGGTTTCAAAGGCAGAATCCGATTACAAAATTGCTTACGCCCAGGTTGAATCACTGAAAAAGAAGTTGAGTTTGATGAGTATTGATCCTTCCAAAGTTTCAGAAACCAATTTGCGTTCAACAATTACGGTATCAGCTCCGATTTCAGGGTATGTAACCGCCGTTCCGATTTCAAGAGGCATGTTTCTGAATCCATCCGATGTAGCAGTTACCATTATGGATGGAAGTGTTATTCATGTGGAGTTAACCGTATTTGAACAAGATTTAAAGGCCATTAAAATTGGTCAAACGGTGAAATTTCGACCTCAAAAGGATGATCAGCAATATACAGCTGTGGTGCATTTGATTAATAAAGCCATTGATCCTGTTAAACGAACCATAAATGTGCACTGCGACTTGAAAACAGAATCTCAAGCTAAACTTTTCACACCTGGAATGTACGTTGAGTCTGAGATTGAAACTACCGAAAGTAAAAGCCTTTCGCTTCCTGCTAGTGCAGTTGTGAATATGGGCGAGGCTTATTACGTTTTGACACTAAAAAACAAGTCTGCCAAAGGATATTTATTTGAACGGAAATTGGTCAAAGTTGGAGCAAGTAATAACGATTACGTAGAGATTTTGAATGCTGCTGATTTTAAGGCAACTACTTCTTTTTTAATCCATGGCGCCTTTAATCTGATTAAAGACTAAATTCAACCGACTAGCAACCAGATAAATCGAAAAATTACTAATTAATAAATCAATAGTTATGAGAACAATGAAAAAAAGTAGCTACTACTATTTTACAGGAACATTGGTTGCAGTTTTGTTAAGCGTCGGTTTTAGCGCAAGTAGCTGTAAAAAAAAGAAAAAAGTCACTCCCGTTTGTGATGGAACCAATGCAACGTATAACAATACGGTCAAGGCCATTGTGAACAGCAGTTGTGTAGGTTGTCATTCGAGCTATTCCACTTATTCCGGTTTAAGTAGCATCACAAGCAACGGTCAATTCACTCAACACGTGCTAACAGATCAGGATATGCCGGAAGGGAGTTCCTTGACAAGCGACCAATTGAACAAGATTCAATGTTGGGTTAATAATGGTTATCCGCAATAAACGATTCCTATTCAAACTCTTTTGGAATTTTACAAATGAGTATTTGATTGCGATCAGATACTCATTTACAAAGAATTAATTAAATAATAGAAATTATGAATGATGCACATTTACATTTAGTATTCAATCATTTACCTATCATCATTCCGATTGTTGGGTTATTGGTAATGATTGTTGGGTTGATTATTCGTTCCGAAGTCGTGAAACGAACAGCTTATTTTATTTTTATTTTGGGTGCTGTATGCACTATCCCGGCATTTTTTACCGGTGAAGGAGCTGAAGAGGCCGTAGAGCATTTACAGGGAATGGATGAGAAGTACATTCACATCCACGAAGAAATGGCCGAGACTTTTGCTTTATTGTCTTATCTTTTAGGAGCTATTTCAATCTTTGGACTTTGGGCAAGCCTCAAACAAAAATCCTTTTCAAAGATGATAACTTATGTTGCAATCGTTTTTTCACTGGTCGTATTGTTTTTTGGAAAACAAACCGGAACTACCGGTGGGGAAGTAAGACATACTGAAATCAGAAATGATTCCGCATCCGGTGCACCCGTTCAAGATTCAGACGATTAAAAGATGGTACGAACAGAAAAACAGGGATTTTTACAACTAGCGAAAATTGCTTTTCCGTTTGTAATAGCAACAGCTGTGTACAGTATATTGGTACTCGGTCTGGAAGAATATTTTGGGGATCATATTTACAAAGTATCCGGACAAATAGGTTCCGTATTTGGATTAGCAGTTGCATTTTTTCTGGGTTTCAGAATGAATTCTGCTTATGACAGGTGGTGGGAGGCAAGGAAAATATTCGGTGAATTGACCAATAATACCAGAAGCTTTGCTGCTAAAATTTATGTTTACTACGGAAATAGTCAAAATTTCAGGAGTGAGAAGCAATGGGATTTAAGCAATCAGGCAAGCGATTTAATTGCTTTAACGGCATTATATGTTCGCCAGTTGAAAAATGAAATGCACAACAATTTCAAGCCTGCTTTCAGTGAAGACGCGGATAAATTGCTCAGTAGATTCCAAGTGAACAGGGAACACAAATTATCGAATGAATTATTACTTGCAATCACTCAAAATATTGAATCGGCATTTTCAGCGAATGCGACTATTGAAAAGGGAGATTTGATGCAACACCTGAATCGTTTTCACGATATTCAAGGCAAAGCAGAACGAATCAAAAATACTCCCTTCCTGATGATTTACACTGCATTCACCAAGCTGATTGTCGGTTTTTACGTCATTCTGATACCGCTTTTTATCGGCGACATTGATTTGGGAGGAGAGAAGAGTGGTTTTGAGTTCTTAGCGATTCCGATTATGGTGATTATAAGTACCGTTTTTTTGACAATCAACAAATTAGCCAATTTATTTGCAGAACCTTTTTCAGAGAATATCACTTCTGTTCCAATTGATGCTATTTGTCAAACGATAGAGCAGAATTGCAATGAGGTAAGGTTAAAAATCGAATCAGTTAAGAGTTGATATTCGGAGCAAAATCCTGTTGACATCGGAGATCGATTTGGTATTGGAAATGAGTGAGAAAACAAAAGCACCATCCTGCCATCTTTATTCTTATCTTGATACTACTATTCAAATTCATTTATGCAGAAAGAATCAAACCATATTCAAGGCTTAACCACTGAACAGGTCGTTCAGGCAAGGGAGCAATTCGGATCAAATCAACTGACGGCTCAGAAAGGAAATGATTTGCTTGCTACTGTTCTTCGGATCGTAAAAGAGCCGATGATTATTTTGCTCTTAGTTGCTGCTTCGATTTATTTCATTAGCGGGAAAATAGGAGATGGGATTTTTCTTTCCGCAGCCATTTTGTTTCAGGCCTTTATTTCGATTTACCAATATTCCAGAAGTAAAAATGCACTGGATAAACTCAAAGATTTTTCACAGCCCACTTGCACGGTTATCCGCAACGGAGAAACACAGAAAATAAAAAGTGAAGAAGTTGTTGTTGGAGACAGCCTGATGGTAGAAGAAGGAGGTCTGATCATTGCAGATGGAAAAATTGTTCAATCGAATGATTTCTCGGTAAACGAATCGATTCTTACGGGTGAATCCCTTCCTATATTCAAGGACAAAAGTTCGGAAGATGCTAGCATTTATAGTGGTACAACCGTTTCTTCCGGATTGGCGATTGTAACAGTAACGGCAATTGGGAATGAAACCCGATTGGGAAAAATCGGAAAAAGCCTCGAAAGTATTGAGGAAGAAAAAACACCGCTGGAACTTCAGATTGCCAACTTCGTGAAGAAAATGGCGATTGTGGGAGGAATTGTTTTTGTAATCGTTTGGGTCATCAATTACCTTCATTCTCATAATTTATTAACGAGCCTTTTACAATCATTGACCTTAGCGATGAGCATCCTGCCGGAAGAAATCCCGGTTGCATTTACCACATTCATGGCACTGGGCGCCTGGCGTTTGATGAAAATGGGAATCGTGGTGAAACAAATGAAAACAGTAGAAACCCTGGGGAGTGCGACTGTTATTTGTACTGACAAAACGGGAACCATTACGGAGAATAAAATGAGCTTATCGAAGCTGTTCGTTTGGTCGACAAAAAAACTTTCGGACCTAAAGGAAGTTTCGACAGTGGAAGAGAAAGAGTTAATTGAATGGGGAATGTGGGCGAGCGAACCCATTCCTTTTGATCCGATGGAGATTTCGTTACATCAGGCATATCAACAGTTTGCGGTAAAAGATGAACGACCTGGCTTCAAATTGGTTCACGAGTATCCATTGGGCGGAAAACCACCGATGATGACACATGTTTTTGAAGATGAGAAAGGAAAACGGATTGTGGCAGCCAAAGGGGCAGTAGAAACCATGATGCGGGTTTCATCGCTTACGGATTCCGAAAAAAAAGAAATCAATGAGGTGGTGAATGCAATTGCAAAAGATGGATACCGGGTTTTGGGAGTGGGAGTCTCCGATTTTTCCGGAACGGATTTTCCGGGAAACCAGGAAGATTTGAAATTTATCTTTAAAGGTCTTGTGGCATTCTATGATCCTCCTAAAAAGAATATTGATCAGGTTCTGAAATCCTTTTATGATGCAGGAATCAAGGTAAAAATTATTACCGGAGATAATGCCGAAACAACCACAGCAATTGCTAAGCAAATTGGGTTCTCGGGAGTTGAAAAAAGCGTCAATGGAGATCAATTGATGAAGCTTAGCGACGAAGAGTTGAAAGATTGCGTCATGGAAACGGCTATTTTCACCCGCATGTTTCCGGATGCGAAATTAAAGATCATCAATGCCCTGAAAGAGAGGCAACAAATTGTGGCCATGACCGGTGATGGGGTGAATGACGGACCGGCGCTCAAAGCCGCACATATTGGAATCGCAATGGGCAAAAAAGGAACCGAGATTGCGAAAGATGCCGCATCCCTCATTTTATTGGAAGATGATCTGTCCAAAATGATTGATGCCATTGCAATGGGCAGGAAGATTTATACGAATCTGAAGAAAGCCATTCAATACATCATTTCCATTCATATTCCCATTCTGTTAACCGTATTTGTTCCCTTGGCTTTGGGATGGGTTTATCCCAATATTTTTTCGCCGGTTCATGTCATTTTTCTTGAAATTATCATGGGACCAACTTGTTCCATTATCTATGAAAACGAACCGATGGAAAAGAATTTAATGTTTCAAAACCCCAAACCGATCTCCACCACATTTTTTAATTGGACAGAACTCACAATCAGCATCATTCAAGGGACGGTTATTGCTGTGGGAATCCTTTTGATCTATCAGTACGCTGTTTATTCTGGTTTTAATGAAGAATTGACAAGAACGATGGTCTTCACCGATTTGGTTGTGGCAAATATCTTCCTGACCTTGATCAATCGCTCGTTCTATTATTCAATTTGGACCACTTTAAAGTACAAGAACAAGTTAGTCGCTTACATCATTGGAATAACTCTGTTGTTGATGGGATTAATCCTTTTTGTAAGACCCTTGACCAACTTCTTTGAGTTTGAACCGATGAATTGCAGCCAATTGCTGATCTGTTTGGGTACCGGATTTATTTCGGTTAGTTGGTTTGAGATCGTGAAATGGATTAAGAGAAGAAAAAAGAATACTCAAATCATTCAATGAAGTTAGGTATTTCTAGTACCAACCAGCGACTGCAACAGGAAGTCTGATACAATCGCCGGACTATATTTAATTGGTTTAAAATCCGCTCTTTGTGGTTTTATCAAAGATTTACAGGAATAGTAAACCTTTCATTCCGTTCCGGGATGATACTTGGATAACCATAAACCTGCATCAATTTAATTTTTAAAGCAATGGATCCTTCCGGTTCACCATGTACAATGAATATTTTTTCCGGTTTTTCGGTAAGCTGGTTGATCCAATCGATCAACTCACTTTGGTCGGCATGTGCGGAAAGCCCTTCTACAAGAGTACAATCTGCATGCACCGGCCAGTATTTTCCACGCATTTTGATTTCCTCAGCTCCATCCAGAAGAGCTCTTCCGCGTGTACCTTCTCCCTGAAAACCGACCATCAGGATGGTTGCAGATTTTTGCCCCAGGTAATATTCAAAATAGGTCAGGACTCTTCCGCCCGTCGCCATCCCGGAAGCAGCAATAATGATTTTCGGAGCATTGCTTTCCGCGAGTTTTATGGTCTCATTTTGTTTGCTTATAACTTTGATTTCCTTCATGATCTCTTTGGATTCCGCGTGAGATAATTTATGCCAGGAATCGTGTCTGCCAAAGATCTTCAAAACTTCTTGTCCCATCGGACTGTCTATATAAATAGGCAAATCCGGAATGAGGTTTTCGTTTTTCAGTTTCCATAAATAGAACATGAGCAGTTGGGCACGCTCGACCGCAAAAGCAGGTATGATGATCGTACCGTTTTTTGCCGCAGCCTTGTTAATGATTTCTGCCAGACGAACTTCCGGATTGAGCGGATGTATTCTTCCTCCATAGGTCGATTCGATCAGGAGCACATCCGCTTTTTCGGGTTTTTGGGGGGAGAAAAGCAAGGGATCTTCTTTTTTTCCGATATCTCCGGAGAATACGATCAACTTGTCGGCTGCTTTTAATTCGATGAAAGTGGCACCAAGGATATGCCCATTGTACCGCATCCGGAAAGTGAACACATCAGAAATCCGGATCCATTTATCGATGACTTCCTTATGGAATAGTGGGAAAACAGCTTCAGCCTCTTCACTGGTATAGAGAGGTTTAGCCGGATGGTGTTTGCTGTATCCGAACTGATTGGCACGTTTAGCATCCTCTTCGTGGATTTTTGCACTATCATGCAGAATGAGTTTCGCTATCTCAATGGTAGGTTCCGTTGCATGAATCTTCCCCTTGAAACCCTGTTTCACAAGTAATGGCAAATATCCCACATGGTCCAAATGTCCATGCGTTAAAATGACAGCATCCAAGGTGGAAACATCGAAAGGTAAAGACTCCCAGTTTAATTTCCGCAACTCTTTCAAACCTTGGAATAATCCGCAGTCAATCAATAATTTCTGACCGGATAGCTCTAACAGGTATTTGGAGCCGGTCACTGTGCCGGCTGCACCTAAAAACTGAATACTTAAATTGTTTTCCATTTGAGATTTCTATTACTAATTGATTGAACTATCTGATCATCCTTTATGACCGCAAAGCTGATGCACTTCATTGAGGACGTTTGTTATTCTTCCATGCTTTATTCCAAGGGAGGACAAAAGCTTTTCATTATTCTGCAACTCATTGCACAACACAATTTCACGATCCAGTAATTGTCGTTTTTCGGCACTTGTAAGTGAGGTCAGACAAGTAATCGGGTATAGTTTTGAATGGTCTATCTTGTCTTTCAACCCTTTTCCGAAGGGATGATCCCATCCGATAAGAGGAATTTCAGAACAACCGGCATATCGAATTGCATCCGCTGTAAATCGCGTGTTTGTAACAATCCAGCCTTTTCGTTGCTTGGATGTGCCGTTGGGCTTCTTAAGTGCATGCGCCTCAATATCGTTAAATCGGGCATGGATATAAAGCGGGATTTTGATATTGCAGGATATTCCTCGCTGATTGTGATACTTGCATTCAATCAGAATTTGGTCCTGGTCTTTTTCAGCGATGATATCAATTTCATGGGTCACACATTTTCCCTGAAGAATCTGTCCGATTTGTGTTTTGTAACCTTCAAATTTCAGTAGTTCAGCGATATACTTTTCAAATGGAAAACCGGAAGGACCCAGTTCCATGATCGCATATTTCAAATGATAACGCGCTGCCTGATGACGCGCCCCGGATTTTAACAGGGCAAAAGCGATCTTATAAATGCTTTTGGTTGTCATCCCGTTATAAAGCTGTTTTTTTACTTCCTGAAGGATGAAATCAATCTGATCGGAATCAGCACCGGATTTGCGGAGTGAAGCTTTTATTTTTTCCTCTGAGAATAAGGACTGTTCCCCCGATGCTTTTGTGACTGTAAACGAATTTTGCATAAGCTGTTTATAAGAATGATTTCGTTCCAAAGAGAATCAGTAAAAGCGGCGCATTTCCGGGTATTTCCGGAAAGCGAAATTTCGGTTTTTGAGATTGGTCTTTTTCATTTTTCAGCAAGTTAATGGTTAAGGAGTAAAATTAACGCATCGCCCGACTGTTGAAAATGATGGTTGTTTCATCAATAGATGACATTGGTCAGTATGGAGCTGTTTTTCAGTTTGTTAATAAAGGTAGTTATCGCTCTTGTAAGATCCAAACAAAAGCGCTAACCGTTCCGGAAACTTCAGCAATAAAGACAAGAATGATGAATGGAGCTGCTAAGAACAGCATATCCCGTGATGCGATCTAGTTCCTGTCCTGATAATATTCCGGTTCTTCCGGTGGGATTCCTTTACTCAGAGATTCGCCTTCTGCATTTTGCTCAGCCAGGGTCCAGACATCCGTCAATACCGTTTCCAGCCAGATGTTCCCTGATTTACGGAAAACCTGCACTCCCAGTCCATATTCATCCCATAGGAGTTGTTCCAATTCGTTCACTTTCATATCTGGTGTGACCGTAATTTCACCTGAATTATGAAGGATGCGGCACTCCTTGAGAGTAACATTCTTTTTGATAAGAAACTTCATGGGAGAAGCCTGCTCGGATGCATGCCTTTTTGAAAAGAACTCCAGTTTCAGAAACGGAAATAATTTGTTGAATGAATCGCGCACCTGGGCAATTGTCTGATTGTCGTTGATACTAATTTTCATAATTCGAGGGTTCAAATTTTAGTCGTGTAAAACCAATAGTGGAACACGGCTGTGGAAAGACATTTTTGTTGTTAACGGTTCCCGGAAGAGCCGACTGAAGAAGGAATGTTTGCGTGCAATCATTGCCACCATATCGATATCATGATCGGTTATGAATTGGTTGATGCTCTGAACAATCTGGTTGCTCTCCAGCGAGAAGAATGTGTGTTCGATACCTTTTAAATAGTAATCCAATCTGAATCCTTCCGGAATTTCTTCCAAAGAAGGGAGTAACTGGACGTGCGGATAAACATTCAGTACACAGATATGGGAATTATAGAGTTCTGCGAGATCTTTCAATGGTTCAAGCACTTTTTTGTGATCGGTTTTCTGAAAGTCGGCTGCCAGAACAATTTGTTTCGGATCCTTGAATTTTACTTCCTTATCGATCACAATGACGGGTGTTTTGGCACTGCGAATGAGAAGGGAAGTGGTACTGCCCAATATCCTTTCCTGAATATAACCCGCTCCCTGTGTCCCGATTACAATCAGATCGATCCGTTCCTTTTTGGAATAGGCATTGATCTCGTCGACCGGTACACCCAAAGTAGCATGATGAACAACAGTTAATCCCGGATTCTTCAATAAGATCGCTTTTTTAAGTTTTTCAAGTTCGTGCAAGATCTCTTTTTTCCGGTCATATTCAGCCGGGTTCACTTGGGTCGGATCGTACATGAAAACCTGTAAGTCGTATGCATGAAGAAGGTGTAGAGCAGAATTTGTCTTTTTAGCCAATTGTATGGCGTACTCCAATGCATTGTTTGAAATTTCCGAAAAATCTACCGGTACCAGCATCTTCTTGAACGGAGCTGTCGCTTCAGGTTCTTTTGCAAGAGTTTTCATAACGTTTAGGATTTGAAGATGAGATAGTCCAGAGACCAGTGATGTGAATGGAGTGGCGTCATTAAAAGAAAGAGAATCAATAGGAGTCTTGGATAAACATTACGCGTGTCCCATAAAGGAGCATTCATTCCAAATCCGATTGCAGCCAGGATCAGGTTTATTCCAAGCAGGTAAAGCGATGCAAATTCAAATAACCCCAAAACAAGGAGGAAACCACAGATTAATTCAGTATAAGACGTGTACCAGGCAGACAATGAGGTGATCATTCGCGGAATACCTTTCAGTTTGAAACTTTCATGGTAGGTATCCGTCACTTTTTTGATCCCAATATGAAATACGGCATCATACCCTTGAAAAAGGAAAAGAAAACCAAGGAAAATCCGCGCAAGAGCGATTGCGGCCATCTGATGATACTGTGTAAGTATTTCCATATGAATCTTGTATTACTGATGCAAATGCAAACCTAAGTAGAAAGTCGACAGGATAAAATGAGCTAAATCATCGTTTGCGATGAAGAATGTCAGTAATGAATTTCATTAGTGATGAATCTCATTTTTGAAGGTGGTTTAGATCATTGTTCTATAAGTGGTTTGTTACCAGCTTTGTAAAAGAACTTTGAAACAATGGAGTTATGAAAACAGATGAGGAAATTCAGAAACATGTAATGGAAGAACTGAAGTGGCAACCTTCCATCCGCTCAACTGAAATAGGAGTTGCGGTGAAAAATGGGGTAGTGACACTTACTGGCTTGGTTGATACCTATCTGGAGAAAAAAATAGCGGAAAAAGCAGCCTTTAAGGTAGAAGGAGTGAAGGCGGTTGCGGAAGATATTGAAATCAATATTGGCTTCAATCATAAGAAAACCGATTCGGAAATAGCGCAGGCGGCATTGGATGCATTGAAATGGAATGTAATGGTTCCTGAGGATAAAATTAAAGTAAGGGTAGAAAATGGGTGGTTAACAACCGAAGGAATGGTGGAATGGGCTTACGAACAACATGCAGTGCGTGATGCCATGGCGACCATTACCGGAATAAAAGGAGTCAGTAATCTGGTTAAGATCAGTCCGAAAGTGAATCCTGAGGATGTGAAAAAGAAAATTTTAGCAGCTTTTGAAAGGAGTGCCACCATCGATGCGAACAATATTCATATTGAAAACATAGGCAGTAAGGTTACACTTACCGGAATTGTACGTTCCTACGCGGAAAGACGCGATGCGGAAAGTGCGGCGTGGAATGCACCTGGTGTCACCATGGTGGAAAACAATCTCAACGTCGAGCTTACAGGCTTACAGGTTTAGGTGGGTAGTTAATAGGTCATATCAATAATTACCGAACGGAAGTGCCTTTTATTGCGGTAAGAGGCATTTCTGTTTACTAAAAGATGATTAAAATCATCTTTGCTGATGACGAAATTCATCTTTTCCAAAGACTCTGAATAATACTTTCGCTTCGATTAAATAGTGTATATTTACTATGAGCTTGGAATCAAAAAAAATGGAAAGCAAAGAAGGAAGTGATGCACTGTTTCTACACGCAACAGAGGGGATTTTGGTTACAAATGCACAAGGAGAGATTATCAAGATTAATCCTAGCGCGGAAAAATTATTTGGGTATGAGCAAGGAGAATTGGCAGGGAAGAAAATAGAAAACCTGATTCCTCAAAGATTTACCCAAAAGCACGAAGCCAACAGGGAAAATTATGCACATCATCCACATGCCAGGTCCATGGGTGCCGGGATGGAACTTTTCGGACTGAAAAAAGACGGTTCGGAATTTCCCGTTGAAATAAGTTTAAGCCCATACAGTACGGAAAGAGGAGGCTTTGTAATTGCCTTCATTATTGATATAACCATTCGGAAAGAAGCGGAACTCAGAATGAAAACCTATTTTGCCGATTTGGAGAAGCAAGTGAAGAATCGGACACTTGTTTTGGAAGAGGCAATCGCAGAATTGGAAAAAACGAAAAAGAATCTGGATATTTCCTTAGCTAAAGAAAAGGAGTTGAATGAGATGAAATCCCGGTTTGTTTCAATGGCTTCGCATGAATTCCGGACGCCTCTGACAACCATGATGTCCTCTGTTTCATTGATCGCGAAATACCATGAACGGAAGGATGATGCGAATCACGAGAAACATGTAGGGAAAGTAAAATCATCAATCCACAATATGACGGATATCTTGAACGACTTTCTTTCCGTTTCGAAATTGGAAGAAGGCAAAATCACCAATAATCCGGAAGAAATCAATATCCGAACATTCATTTCTGAAATTGTCTCTGAAATGCGCACGATGCTACTGGAAAAACAGGTGATCAATGAGGTGTATTCCGGAGATGAAATGGTTCAGCTTGACCCGAAAATATTGAAGAATATACTCCTGAACTTATTCTCCAATGCAATCAAATTCTCTCCGGTAGACGGAATCATTGAATTGTCAGTGAAAACGAGTGCAGATGAGATTTTGATTGTTGTGAAGGATCATGGGATTGGAATCTCCAAAGAAGACCAGGAACAGCTTTTTGAGCGTTTTTTCAGAGGAGGAAATGCAACACACATACAAGGAACCGGTCTGGGTTTGAATATTGTCGCCAGATATGTTGAGTTGATGAACGGAACGATTGAAATCAAAAGTGTTCAACATAAAGGAACCGAAGTTTTCATATTCATAAAAAGATCTTAATACCGAAGACCATGAAAAAGATACTGATCATTGAAGATAATATGGATGTTCGCGAAAATACAGCGGAGATATTGGAATTGGCAGACTATAACGTAATCACTGCTGAAAATGGAAAAGAGGGGGTGAAACTTGCAATCAAGGAAAACCCGGATTTGATCATTTGTGACATCATGATGCCGGTACTAGACGGACATGGCGTCTTGCATCTGCTTTCAAAAAATGAAGAGACCTCCGGAATCCCGTTTATTTTTCTTACTGCTAAAGCAGAGCGAAGTGATGTGAGAAAGGGAATGGCAATGGGAGCGGATGATTATCTGACAAAACCCTTCGATGATCAGGAATTGCTCAATGCAATCGAAACACGACTGAAAAAACAGGATTTGTTCAAGAACAAGTTCCGGAAAAGCATTGACGGTGTCCAGGATTTTATCAATGAAGCACGGAATTTCGGCTCGTTGAAAGAGCTTTCGACAGCCCGTGATGTGAGACATTACCGAAAAAAGGACGTGGTTTTTTTAGAAGGCGCCTATCCAAAAGGGGTTTATTTTATCAATAAGGGGAAAGTGAAGATTTTCCATAAAAATGATCAGGGAAAAGAATTGATAAGTGGTTTACACAAAGCAGGCGATTTTTTCGGATTCCTTTCCTTGTTAAAGGATGAGAAGTATACCCATTCGGCGGCGATTTTGGAGGACGCCGAAATCTATATGATTCCCAAGGAAGATTTCTTCTCACTGATCTATAAAAATTCGGAAGTTGCCCGGAAATTCATTGGAATCCTCTCGGATAGTCTCATTGAAAATGAACAGCAGCTGATTCGTTTGGCTTATGATTCCGTAAGGAAAAGAGTGGCAGAAGCCCTTGTGAAACTATCGGATACCTACAAGAAGGAAACAGATGAACGTTTCAGTATGAATGTTTCCCGCGAAGATCTGGCAAATTTGGTTGGAACAGCCAAAGAAACAGTTATACGAACCCTCAGTGATTTCAAGGAGGACAAATACATTGAGATTGCAGGAAGCATGATCACCGTTCTTGAATACGACAAACTTGTAAGCCTGAAAAACTGATCTCACTTTTAGATTTATTTTTATTCGGTTAATTATTAGCTTTTTAGATGAGCTAAGTCATTCTTTTTTCAAGCGTATTCGTGTTTCTTTGTCAGGTAATCTGAAATGCATGAATTAGGTAATTTATATTCCGGATTAAAGGTGGTTTATCCTATTGGATTAGGTACCTTTAAAAGGAAGTGAAAATTCATTCATTCTCTAAAAAAATCAACATGAACGCGACTAAAAAAATAGGAATATGGATGGATCATTCAACTGCTGACCTTATCGGGTTAAATATCGAAGGAAAGCAACAATACATCCAATCGAAATTTTCTTTCGATGATAAGGAAGAAGCTTTGAAAAAAGGCGAGAAGCACATGCATAATAAGGAGAAGCAAATGCATCAGAGCTATTATAAGGAGATCGCAGATGAGATTTTGAATTATGGTCATGTGCTGCTATTCGGTCCGACAGATGCAAAACTCGAACTGCATAATTACTTGTCCAAGGATGCCCATTTCAAGAATGTCCGGATCGATGTCGAGACGACAGATAAACTGACAGATAAACAGAAAGAGGCATTCGTTAAAAAACATTTCACGGAGTGATTGGTTTCATTATTCCGGAATAGATCCGGATACAAGAATTGGTGTGATGAATAAATTGACTGCAATTGAAGTGAAATCGCTCCTGAGAAAAAGGGGAGAAGCTTCCAATAAAAGCGATTATGGACATGCGTTGATTATCGCAGGAAAAAAAGGAACGATGGGCGCCGCTGTAATCGCAGCAAAAGCCGCATTGCGTTCGGGTGTCGGTTTACTTACGGTTCATGTGCCGACTGATGAAAGAACGATCTTGCAAACTGCCGTTCCGGAAGCAATGCTCCTGATGAGGGAAGAAAATCAACCGAATTTCGATCGTTTTTCAGCTATTGGAATAGGACCCGGCTTAGGTCTGGACAAAAGAACGGAAGCGTTGTTCGTTGATATCTTGACGGAATTTAAAGGACCGTTGGTGTTGGATGCAGATGCCATTACGCTCATTTCCAATAATGAAAAATTACTTGATGTCGTTCCTCATAAAACGATTATCACACCGCATACAGGTGAATTTGACCGGCTTTTCGGTGTACATCAAACGAATGACGATAGAATGGCAACCGCCATCAGTAAAGCACGGGAATACAAGATTATCATTGTTTTAAAAGGGCAACATACAGCCATTATTTCAGAAGATGATGTGTTCTACAACTCCACTGGAAACGCCGGGCTTGCAAAAGGAGGTTCGGGTGATGCGTTGACAGGAGTCATCACTTCATTCCTGGCACAAGGTTATGCTCCCGTCAATGCCGCAAAATTGGGTGTTTACCTTCATGGACTGGCTGCTGATATCACCTTGCAGGAGCAAAGTATGGAAAGTATGCTCATTACGGATGTCATTGGCAATTTCGGGAATGCCTTTGAATTGATAAGAGCCTGAAAGCATTAGTCAAAACAAGGTGTTTCCGACCGGATAGACTTTAAATACAAAGCTTATGAAGACCAATAAGGAATGGCATGAAAAAAACAAGATGCCAAAAAACGCAACATTTGAACAACGGGTCAAATGGCATCTGGAACATCTGAAAAATTGCAGTTGCAGACCGATTCCAAAGGGATTATTGAATGAAATGGAAGAGAAGAATGTGACAACCTTGCATGACCTTCAGTAAATTTATCCCGGCTGGTTCTACCTCTTTAAAAGCGACTCCCGATTGTTGTAAACCAGTTTTGCCAATTCATAACCTGCATGGGTTTCAACTGTCAGGTTTTCAATTTCCGGCACTTCAAAGAACATCGGGTTTTTTCCAAATTTTTTATTGCCGTTCCGGACAAAAGCCGTGCGGTTGAAAACGTTGAACACGGTATCTTCGTAAATCACGTAATGCGGATTATCCCTTAGGGTGATGGTCGGATAATCGGAACTGTCGTATAAACGTTTATCTATTCTGCTCAGGCTCATCACCGAATCGAATTGTTTGTATTCGTCATTGAGAACGTATTCATAATAACGCTCAATCACCTCTTCGATCGTTTTGATGGTAAGCAGCGGATTGACACATTGGGTCTGCAAAAAATGTTCGCCCTGGACCTTTTTGAGTGAGTTTGCCGTAATCAGGTCGGAAGTGGGAAGTTCCTCCAGGACGCTCACCGAGTTATCATCCGACATCATATCCGGATTTGGCATATCTACAAAAGACATCCTGCTGGTGCCGCCGCATATTTGTTTTACTCTATCGGAATCGGTAGTGATAGCAATGTGACTGATCGCCTTGACCGCAAGCAGTTTTTCGATCATCAGGCGATACAAGTGTCTCCCGTCGAATTCCTTGAAGTTGGCATCCCGCATGGAAAGGTCGGTTCTGTTTTCCTGGATGGTAATAAGGGCAGTGATAGCTGGTCTGTTCATGTGAATACGTGTTTTGTGGTTTAAGATTAGGTATTTTTATTGAAAGTCGTGTCTAGTGATCTTCATTTCCTCTAAAGAAAGATCGAATCTCTTGAAGAACCAACGTCGTCACCGAGTTTGCTACCGCTTTCTTGAGCTATTATTTTTTCCCGTTCGGATTTTGTCATGATCTTATCTTTTGGAAAGATAATAGGATAGGTAAGATAGAGCCAAAGTATTGGAATCAATGCATTTAATACCACATTGATTGTTTTTTGCTGGGTGGAAAGCACGTTGCTTTTAGCAATTTTCAAACTGGTGAAAATGGTTAGTATCAAATAAATGATTGCGGCAATGATGTAAAATGTCATCGGTTAAAATTAGTCAATTATTTTTAGTGTTTGGTACCCATTTATGAAGTTCCTGGCAAACGGGAATAAGTTCATTTCCAATCTCAGTCAATTCGTATTTCCCAGAGGATTTGTGGCTCGTGTTTTCCTGTTCAATCACATTAGAGGAGAAATAATCGTTTATCTGCGTGCAACAGGGAATAAGGCGCCTGGTCTTTAGATGCAATTCCTTAGTTAAAGGATTGGTTGGAGATAAATGATTGTAAAATTTCCAGATGTTTATTTCTTGCTATTCAGTTGGTTTTTATTAAATTGGAGTGTAATTGGTATTTTTTTTACCTCCTTAAAACACTACTTCATTGAAACGATCCATATTAAACTTAAGTATTCTTGATAGTTTACTCGAAGGATTTCAAGTAATCGGTTATGACTGGAAATACCTCTATGTAAACAGGACTGTTGCCAATCAAGGTCAAAGCAGAATTGAACTTCTGATTGGTAAAACCATGATGGAATGTTATCCCGGAATCGAAAATACTTACCTGTTCAGTCAGCTCAAGAAATGTATGGATGAACGCATTACCTTCCAGTTTGAAAATGAATTCACTCATAATGATGGAACTAAAAATTGGTTTGAACTACGGATAGAACCCATTCCGGAAGGGATTTTTGTCTTATCTACAAATATTACCAATCGGAAGAAAGCAGAAGAAGAACTGCTTCAGTTGAAGGATGATCTGGAGAACAAAGTACAAATGCGGACAGCAGAACTTGAGAAGTTGAATAATGAGAAAGATGTGATTCTCAAGGAAATGCACCACCGGGTGAAAAATAATCTACAGATCATTTCGAGTCTCATTCGTTTGCAAATGGAAGAGGGGAATAATGATTTCAATGGAGTACTTGACAAAACACAATCGCGGATAGAAACCATTGCAAGTATCCATGAATCGCTCTATAAACACAAGGATCTGGCACTGATCAATGTGGCCGATTACTGGAAAAAACTGTTCAAGGATTGTTTGAATTCCCTGGTAAGAGAATCAGCCAATTTTAAACTAAATCTGGATTTGGATTACCTCGAACTTCCGGTTGATAAAATGATTCCACTTGGATTATTGATTAACGAATGGATAACCAATTCAATTTTACATGGTTTCAAAGGTCGGGATCATGGATCAATCCATCTTTCTCTTCATCTGAAAGAGGGCAAATACCTCCTGACGTATAAGGATGATGGAATTGGATTTGTCAAAGCGAAGGAGAACGATAAGCAACACCATTTCGGACATTTCCTGATTGATGGGTTTGCAGGACAGCTCAATGGTGCGGTTCAAAATAAGAAAAGCAATGCAGGGGTGCATTTTGAACTGGAATTCGAGTGATTACTCGTTTTTAATATTTCCCACGGACGGGCGCGAAGGAACACGGATGTATAAATAGGGTTTATAATAATATAAAGAAATAAAACAGGAAATCAAACTTCTTAATCTATTGGATTTCAGATTTCTTCATCCGAACTTTAAGTATGACAGAAAATGAAATCAGCTACCAAATTTGTTCGGCAATCTATGAAGTTTACTTTGCTTTATTGGAAGGATTAGGATAAACTATTTAGTTGAAAAAAGACCTTCCTGATTAAAAAGAACTACTTTAGAGAAACTATTCACAATCTGAACTTATGTACACTCAAGTTAATCCCAATAAGGAACATGCTGCTCAATCCAGTGATAAACAGCGTTCACACCAAGATACCAGAGGTTCCGTTTCTTCCTTTACGGATCAGCGTTCTGAAGCTATTCAGATGAAACAGTTGCAAAACAGTGCTGATAACAGCTTGAAATCAAATAAAATAGCTCAACTACAAGGTTGGGGACAGTCTAAACCTATTCAATTTGTTACCTATGGACCCGAAACGGTTAGAACAGTAACGATGACAAGAGCAGGAGGTGTTACCAATAGTTTTGAGGAGTGTACCAAAAATTCCGTAGAATATGCGCAAGGTGAAAAAAAGTTGTCGACCGGAACCGATACGGATAGTCCTGCAAAGTGGGATGGTTGGTTGAAGAACCAGGCAAATACGAATAATGCAACCCAACTTCATGTGGTGAATCAACGTTGGGGAGGAAAAGGAGGGAAGGCTGAAAAAAATATTGTCCCCGGTTCACCATCACTTAATGGACATCATAAAGGACCGGAAGGGAAATTTGATGAGTGCTTTGGAGGTGATGATAAAGCATTGATGAATTGTAAATACGAATGTACTGCGACACCAGCTTATGGCACGGATGTCGATGTAAAAAGTGCAGATGCTCTTTACGCTGATCCTACTGTAAGTGTAACAATTACTAAAAATGGTACTCCTACAACCCATCCTGTAGCAGCCGGGGGAGGTGTTAAATTTAAAAGTGCTTGATTCTGATTTACAGAACCAGTAGTCCCGCATCCTTCAATTGTGCCACTTGTTTTCCATACCAGAAAGGCTCAAAATGCTCATCGGGAACGTGCTGCTCATAATCCGATTTGATTTCCTGAAACAAGCTGCTTTTGCTGCTGGATGTGGAAATATCCTGAAGCATCTTTTCCAGCCAGATTCCTTGTGATTTGCTCACCTGGATGGAGAATAGGTCTTTTTTGGTGTGAAAGCTCAGTTCGGCCATTTCCCATTGATTTCCTTTCTTGTTCTTCGTAAAAAAATTCAGGGAAGGAGCTGTTCCTAGCCAAACAACTTTGGCGCTGGGCTTGATAAAACCGGTTTCCATTTCACCGATTGCATTTTCAATGAAATCAGCGGATATTTTGGTTCTGGGAACCTTGAAATCAAACCAGCTTTGTAAGGGCAGGTCGAAACCAATTCCATGCATGAAGTTGTAGAGCGATTTTTTGAGTCCGAAACTGAATTGTTCGTGGTCGATTCCTGTTTTATCCTGATGATACAAGTCGTTATTGGCAAAGGTTCCGACTCCTGTTTCCCGGATAACACTGAATTGCTCAGGATTCAGACCTATCGGACTGTGAGCTGTCATGGCAAATTGATGCCAGAAACCTGATTGTAGCACACCTGTTTCAAACAATTGACGCACCATTTCCAAAGAATCAATCGTTTCCTGGATGGTTTGTGTAGGAAATCCGTACATCAGGTAAGCGTGAACCATGATCCCGGTTTCTGTGAAATTGCGCGTAACTTGAGCTACTTGTGAAACGGTAACCCCTTTGTCAATCAGTTTCAACAAACGGTCTGAAGCAACTTCCAATCCACCTGAAACGGCAATACATCCGGAAGTTTTTAAGAGAATACATAAATCGCGCGTAAAACTCTTTTCGAATCGGATATTGGTCCACCAACTCACCACCAGTTTCCTGCGGATTATTTCCAGAGCCAATTCCCGCATCAATGCAGGTGGAGCGGCTTCATCCACAAAGTGGAAGCCATTTTGTCCCGTTTGAAGAATCAGTTCCTCCATTCGGTCAACTAAAATCTTCGCTGTGGCAGGTTCATAGATCTTGATATAATCCAATGAGATATCGCAAAAGGTACATTTTCCCCAATAACAGCCATGTGCCATGGTCAATTTATTCCATCTCCCATCACTCCACATGCGGTGCATCGGGTTCACAACTTCAATAACGGAAATATAGCGGTCTAGCAACAAATCGCTGTAATCAGGTGTTCCCACATCCTTTTGCTTGTAATCGGGTGTTTTGGAATGATTGATATACTCCACTTTGTTATCCACCAGGGCGAAAGTGCGTTTCAGTTCCTGAATGGTTCGTTTTCCTTGCAGATGTTCAACCAAATGTTCAATGGGAACTTCACCATCATCCAGGGTGATGAAATCAAAGAATTCAAAGACTCTTGTATCAGATACCGATCGTAATTCGGTGTTGGGAAAACCACCTCCCATAGCCGTTTTTACCTGTGGGTAGTGTTGTTTGATGTATTGTGCGGATCGAAAAGCGGCATAAAGGTTTCCGGGAAAGGGAACGGAAAAAGCGACCATGTTCGGATCGGATTCCTGAAGTCTTTTTTCGAGCAATTCCAATAAAATCCGATCGGTAAACGTGATTTCCTGTTGAAGTGCGTCGTACAATTCGTCAAACTGAAGTGCAGATCTTCCCAGGCGTTCCGCATACCTGCTGAATCCAAAATGGGAATCAACGGTTTCAACAATCAGGTCCGAGATGTCCTCCAGATAAAGGGTAGCCAAATGTTTTGCCTTATCCTGGGTTCCCATGATTCCGAATGCCCAATCCAATTCTTCCAACTGGTTGAAGCGGGATGCTTCCGGTAAAAAATCATCCTGACAAATCACATGTGCCAAACTCGGATTTTTTCCTTGAAGGAATAGAATAACCGAATCGATTGTTTGGATATAGTCGGCTTTCAAAGCAATGATGCGTTCTGCATTCTCTGAAAGATCCGGTTTCTTCTTTTCAATTTCAGCAAAAAGGGTAGTGAGTCCTGCTTTTGAAAAGATTTCCAAAATCACTTCAATTCCCAAATCAGCCTGAACCGAAGCGATGTTCTTCGTATTCAGGAACCCTTTTAGGTAAGCCGTTGCCGGATACGGAGTATTGAGCTGCGTAAAGGGCGGAGTGACTAATAAGAGCTGATTTTTCAAGACACGACTTTAAAAGGATACAGTTGCAAAAGTATCGCTATTTTTTGGAACTCCCACGACGCTTACTCAGAAGCTTGTGCCGCCGCTAAAGCTTGGTGACATGTGGTCAGTGAAGGCACGAAGGAACTCGGATGTATCTAATTTTGCTTCAGGAATTTACTTTGTCTCAGTTAAAGGAGAAGAAGACGGTAACATGAAAACTACAAAAGTGATAAAGAAATAGGATGGTTTCATAGAATAAGAGGAGGTTAAAATAGTGGTTTTAGTTCAGATTAATCTCTTTTTTGAAGCGGGTAGGTTTTACCCGCTTTTTTTGTTGCTCTGGGTTCCGGTTCTATTCTTTTTCGAAGGATTATTGTAAAACAGGTATAAATACGGGTTTTTAAGATTCTTCAATTACTTAGGTTTGAAACATCAAATGATGTTAATATAATCTTTATCAAAATGGAAAAATCACAAAACACGGAATCTGTTAAACATGCAGTATCTTCTCCCATGCTTGAATTAGCTTCTTACCACAAAGAAATGGAGGAAAAGTATCAAGATCTTAAACCGGATGAAGTCAAAATATCACCGGATACACTATCCTTAATCTCATTTAATGGATATTATACGTTGAATAGCGCTACGGGTGCTTTTTTTGCTATCGATACGAATATGTATATTCAGAATGGGGCTACAAAACCAATTTATGACGTAGCATTATTAATTTCTCTCGATGGAAAAACATCAGCGCGTTTTCCGTTTACCGGAACCTTTGATGGTTCGCATTTGGTTCAGGTAAGCGCTGCAATAGAAGGATTGAGTATTGATCTAAGGTTTAATCGTACGGATGGAAGTGATGGAACTACGGCAACTTGTTCTGGTGCCATTGCGCTTCCCGGAAAGCTCTCAAAAGAGGTAACAGGTTTTACTTACAATAATCCCATTCCGTCCTCATTGTTTGCTGGAGAATACTATGAAAAAGAACCGCTTTATATCAGTCGAAATGGAAAGTATGAAAAGGAAACAGTTGCTTTACCTGTTATGCGAATAGATTCCAATTCTCAGATTTTCTATGACTTCGGGGCGAATGACGGGAATTTACAACCGGTTTTGTCTTATTCCTATAACATGAATATGTATTATTTTGCATTTACGGTTGGGACAAGTATTACGAGCCTCATTATGGGAACTGCTGCCGAAGGAGGTTTTGCCTGTAATAATATGACGGAGGATTCTATTTCGAAAGCAATTTCATCCAGATCCTTACAAACTATTCCGTTTCCAACTCAGGAATCGATGGAAATTCCGAATCTAAGCAGCAACGAACTAGCTAATTTTAGCGGGTATTACCAAATCCCGTCAATTGCTCCCGGAGCATTTATTTCGATTCAAGCAGAATACATTCCGGTTTTGGGATCTATCGATATTTATCTGGTGAAGATTGGTGTATCACTAGATGGAGTATCGGCAACAGGATATTACTTCGATGCAGAAAAAATGTCGTTTGTAAATAATACCTTGACAATGACAGATCAATCGATTCAGATTGTTTTCAATCGGGAATATAATTCCGAACAAAAATCATTGGTAACCATATCCGGTTCAATCGGAGATAAGAAAGTGGACGGATATACCTTATTTAATCCAGTTCCTTTGGCTGTATTTGGGGGCGTTCCAATGACAAATTCCAAGGGAGATTCTCTAACAGTTGTAAGTGATTCGGAGGTGATATACAACGGAGTCAAGATGGAGAGTATTCTGTACGTTCCGATTATGTATATTTTAGCTAATCCTTGGGACGCCCCTACAACCGTCATGTCATTTGGAACTTCCGGATTAAAAGGAAATACTTGTATTGTTATTCAAGGAAAAACAACCAGTATAGTTAGTGCTATTCAATAAAAAGGATGGGGCAAATTGCGGGGGTAAACTCCGCAATTTCGCTCCTGATTGACTACAATTAATTCGTTTGATAAAATGAAAAAAATACTATTCACTTTGACAATAATTCTGATTTTTTGTGGGTTAAGTCTTGCACAAAAACAGAAAGAAAAATCGCCTTTAAATGGAGGAGTGAATTACACCTCAGTTACCTATCAAAACAATTCCGGACAAGATTTGGTTTTGGCTTTGGCTCAGGGAGCATTAGCCAATCAAAACGCCAATCAAACCAAGTGGTTGGAGCTGGATACCAACAGTCAGTCGTTTCGTTGGAGTGTTCCTGCACCAATCAAAGCTTCGGATTTGGCTCCTTACATTTTTTCATTGAAGAAAGGAAAGTCCATTACAATTCAAGTACCGGCTTACAAAGAAGCAGTGGGGTTTCGGTGTTTGATTGCAGATCCGGTCTACAGTCAGAATGCATTTCAATACATCAATGACAATCCGGATACCCTTGCATACATGGCTTTCCCGGATATGGAAACGGATACTTACTTGTTTGATAAATTTGAAGCCGGACTAACAATCGGATTTCCTGGAATTTGGAATATTACCGCTGTAGATTTCGTTGCTATTCCAATGCAATTATTAGCAAATGGTCAAACGGTTGGTTTTAAGAATGGAGTCACGGCTGCCGGGCTTTACTCCATGTTGAACCAACTTGGAAAGCCTTATAATCAGGGTGATTCCATTTTTCCGAATTCTGTCAGCAAATCATATCGGTTCTTTTCACCGGCTAATATTACATCTGCCACCACAGCTCTCGATTCCCAGATTTCGACACAAGCTCCAATCATAGATGGTTCGGCAATTATTCAGTATGGCAATTATGTTTTTAGCAATTTGTCGGGTACCTATTCCAACGATTCTACAGGGAAAGTAATCGGAACTATTTCTGCTTACTATACCTGCTCCACTTGCAGTGTTAACAAACCAAGGTTTATTCAGGTGAATGACGTGACAACTGTGAATTCCTTTGCTGGAACCATCGTAGGTGCACCTAATTCCGTTTCATCTGATTCGTTGGCACAGATTCAGTTGGGAGCGATTGTTTCTGCAGCTGTTTGTCGAGGAATTTTGGCTCAGCCAAAGTTGTGGGGAGACATTGTACACAATACATCCAACTGTCCTTATCCATGGAACTATTATCCCCAAGGAGTGACATGTGATTTGTATTCAAAAACAATCCACCAATATTCCATTGATTCCAAAAACTACGGATTTCCGTACGATGATTATTTTGGAGATGAAGCAGGATTCACCGTACTTCCCGGAGATAAAGTTCAGGTCAGGATTCTACCGTTGAAGGGAGCAATGACGGCAAAACCAAATGGGGCAATCGTTCCCCGAAAAGGATGTTTGATGGTTACGGTTCCTACAGGGAATATTTATCCGACATCATCTGCTTGGTCAATTGGCACCATGTATGTCGATGGAAAAAGGGTTACACCTGGATCAAGTGTGTTTTGTTCTTTACCCGATGATACGATTATCTGTACTTTTTCTTCGAAACCGGGACTTCAATTCAGGATATTCCAAAATCCAATAACTGGTCAGCCGGTTTATGCTTTTTCAGATAAATCAGGGAGTGCTTTCAAAGTCAATGGAATCGCAGGGATGACTTATGATAGCTTACAGCACAATCTGACCTTTGCGAATAGTGCCTACTGGCAATACGGTGGTGCTTGGTCGGTCAGTTTACCAACTAATTATCCTTCAGGAAGTAATTGGGATATCGGTCAACTAACAATCAATGGAATTCCTCTGGTTTCCGGATTGAATACTGGCATTCTTCAGAAGAATAAACAAAAAGGAGATACCGTAACTTGCAAGTTTTCAAACCAACCTAATCTGGTCATGTGCCTGATTAAGAATGAATCGTTGTTGTTTCTTGACACACTAGGAAAACCTTCAGTCATCAATGGAATAAGCAATATAAACTATGATTCAAGCACCTGCATGATTTCTTTTGGAAAGGTCGCACAATTTGAATATGCGCATTCATGGACAATCAATCTGCCTCCGGATTATCCGGGAGAAGGCAATTGGGGGATTGATACGATCTATGTGAATGGTCAGCCATTAGTTGCAGGAATCAATAGCAGCTTGATAGAATTAAATCCTGTATACGGTGATACCTTGATTTGTACCTTCTCCGGCAAACCGGGATTACAAATGTGTTTGATGCTTAATAATGCACCGATTTTCCGAAATAAGGACGGTTCACCTTGCTTGGTTACCGGAATAGTAGGTTTACCTAGTGCGGTACTTACATCCCGTTATATTGCCTTTGGACCAACCTCCGGCTGGACAGAATAACTTGATCTTTAAAATCAAATCCCATTTATTGCAACGAATATTTTTGAATGCAATTATTCAGAATTTAAAGTCTGGGTAATTGCATTTTTTTTGTTTCGGGATTTCAGATTTCATTCAATCCAAAGAAAAATAGTCGAAATTATTGCGTAGTCAAATAACTACATATATATTTGTAGTCAAATAGCTACATAATGAATTTGAGAAGAGATGTATTCCAAGCAATAGCAGATCCTACCAGAAGAGCAATCTTGTTGTTGGTAGCATCGCAATCCATGACGGCAGGAGCAATTGCTTCCAATTTTGATACCGCAAGACCGACAGTTTCAAAACATTTGCAGATTCTCACGGAGTGTGAATTGTTACAGCAAACACAAAACGGTCGGGAAGTTTACTATCAGATTAACGCGAAAAACATGAAAGAAGTAGCCGACTTTATCGAACCTTTCCGCCAACTATGGGATGACCGATTTAACAAACTGGAGGAAATCATGAAAACCTATAAAGGTAAATAGTATAAAATTTCCCACGGACGTGCACGGAAGAACACGGAAGCATTATTATGTAATTTATTTTCCTTTTCAGTGCTCCTCTGTGTTCCTCCGTGGGGAAAAATTAAAAATTATGGAGAAAAAAACACAGATTCACGCCGAAGACGGCAAACAGGAATTGACAATCACCAGGGAATTCGATTTACCGTTGGAATTACTTTTCAAAGCTTACGAAGAAGCGGAGATTGTGGAGCAATGGATGGGAACGAAAGTGCTGAAGCTAGAAAATAAAAAGCATGGAGGTTACCAATTCGAAACAACCGACCCAATGGGAAATAAACACGGTTTCCATGGAACAATACATGCGTTTATTCCGAACCGGAAAATAGTCCGGACCTTTGAAATGGAAAATGCTGCTATTGGTCCGCAACTGGAATTTCTGGAATTTGAGAAAGTATCTGAATCCAGAAGTAAATTGACCATGCAGGTCATTTACCGCTCCGTTGAAGCACGTGCCATGCAATTGAAAATGCCATTCGAAATGGGGTTGAATATGGCACATAATCGAATCGAAGAAATTCAAAAGGCAAAATGAAAAATTCAAAAAGTTATTTGTGGCAATTAGCCCTTTGAACCCTTTAAAAATAGAATATTATGAATAGGACAAAAAAAATAATCTACTGGATTGCCACAATCTGGCTTTCATTGGGGATGCTTTCAACCGGAATCGTACAGTTACTAAAAATGGAACAGGATGTTGACCGGATGCATGAGTTGAATTACCCGATTTATTTACTCACATTATTAGGAATTTGGAAAATCCTTGGAGTGGTGGCAGTGCTGATTCCCAAATTTCCTATCCTGAAAGAATGGGCGTATGCCGGTTTTTTCTTCGCAATGTCAGGAGCTGTTTTTTCGCATCTTGCCTCCGGAAGTCCCATACGGGAGATTTTTCCTTCACTCTTGCTTTTAGTCCTAACTGTTGTATCTTGGTATTTGAGACCCGCTGACAGAAAGGTTGCTGTAATAAATTGAGTATATGAATCCGAAAGTTGATTGGTTCTTCGAGAAAGAAGAAAAATGGCAGAAAGAGGTGAAGGAACTTAGAAGGATTGTTCTGGAGTGTCACCTGACCGAAGACCTGAAATGGGGTTGTCCTTGTTATACTTATGAAGATAAGAACATTATCCTGATTCATGTATTCAAGGAATACTGCGCATTTCTGCTTTTTAAAGGCGCTTTGATGAAGGATCCGAAAGGGATTCTGATTCAGCAAACGGAAAATGTGCAGGCGGCAAGACAGATTCGATTTACTGGTTTGGAAGATATCAAGAAATTGGAATCTGATTTGAAAAAATATATTTTTCAAGCGGTTGAAGTGGAAGAATCGGGAAAGAAAGTGCCATTGAAAGAAACGAAGGAATTCCCCATAACGGAAGAATTGGAGGCTAAGTTTAAAGAACATCCCGCTTTGAAAAAAGCTTTTGAAGCTTTGACTCCAGGCAGACAAAGGGCTTATTTGCTTCATTTTTCGCAACCGAAACAAGTTAAGACACGCGAATCCCGGATTGAAAAATGTATCCCATACATACTTGATGGCAAAGGGTTGAACGATGTAAATGAGTATCTGATCAACAAAAAAAAGAAAAAGGATGAGTAAGGAATTGTCATCACAAGAAAAGGAAGAATTGTTCAAGATGTTGAAAGCGCGTTTTGAAAAAAACAGGGATCGTCACAAAAGCATCGAATGGTCGAAAGTGCAAGCCAAATTGGAAGCCAATCCGAAGAAATGGTGGTCGCTGGATGAAATGGAAAGCTCGGAAGGCGAACCCGATGTGGTTGGCTACGATAAACAGACAGATGAATACCTATTCGTTGATTGTTCGGCGGAAAGTCCGAAGGGTCGCAGAAGTTTGTGTTATGACCGAGAAGCTTTAAATTCAAGAAAAGAGCACAAACCTGCAAATAGCGTGTTGGACATGGCAGATGAAATGGGCATTGAATTACTGACCGAAGAGCAATACCGTGAATTGCAGCAATTGGGAGAATTCGACCGGAAGACATCCAGCTGGGTACAAACTCCTGAGAAAATCCGGAAATTGGGTGGTGCTATTTTTTGCGACAACCGTTTCGGAACGATATTCACTTATTGCAACGGCGCGGAATCGTATTATGCAGCGAGAGGATTTAGGGGGATTTTGAGAGTGTAAATGTTCAAAAGTTCAAAGAGATCAATCGTAATTTAGTTTTGAACCATTTGAACCATTTTTTTACTTTATGGAAAATACAAAACAAAAAGAACTTCAAACCACAGCTACCTTCAATGCGCCGCTTGTATTGATCTGGGAAGCCTGGAGTGATCCGGAGAAGGTTGTGAACTGGTGGGGACCAACCGGTTTTTCAACAACCATTCACGAAATGGATTTCAGGGAAGGTGGAGAATGGAATTTGACGCTTCATGGACCAACCGGAACAAATTATCCGAACAGAAGTATTTATAAGGAAATCATTCCGCTGAAGAAGATCGTGTTCGAACATTTTAATCCGCACTTCATTGCAACCATTCTTTTTGAATCAAAGGAAGGAGGAACTGAAATCCAATGGAACATGTTTTTTGATTCTCCGGAGCAATTTGACATCATTGTTACTGCGCACAAAGCGGATGAAGGGCAGAAGCAAAACATCGAACGGCTTCAGAATTATATTCAACAATTATTAGATGAGGGAAAGTTTCAGGACTGAAAGTAAGGAATGGGAGCCGTTTTTACATTTGTTTAAACAGGAGCAAGTTCCGGCAAAAACTGTTCTTCTAAACGAAGGATCTGTTTCCATGAAAGCATTTTATATTGAGAAAGGTTGTGTCAGAGCTTGGTTCAATAATGATGGAAAGGATGTTAGTTTCCAGTTTTTCATTGAAGGTCAGGGCGTTTCCTCCATTGAGAGTTTCCGGACGAATCAGCCCAGTTTATTTACTCTTGAAACGATTGAACCTTGCATTCTTCGGTCCATTTCTAAAAAGGACTTTCAATTGATACTGGATAACTCGCCGATTATCAGACAACAAATCGAGGAGCATACTTTTCAGCGGTTGATCTTCTATCAGAAACTCTTTCTTTCGAGAATCAAGGACAATCCGGAGAAGAGATACCGGGATCTCCTGGAGAACAACCCGGAAATTCTGGAACGGATTCCACAGCATTATATCGCTTCTTTTCTTGGAATCACTTCTGTTTCGCTAAGTCGTATTCGAAACCGGCGATAACTTTGAAAGTGATTATTTTCATGACCACTAGTTTCTTGAATTTCATTAAGTTTGTCATTCAAAACCTAAATTATGAAAAGAGCGTTTGGAATTCTTTTAATAACATTTACTTCAATTTCCCCATTATTTACTCAATGGAATCAGCTTCCAGGTATACCGATGGATGATATACAATGTGTAAGAGCGTATGATTCCAATAATTTTTATGCTGGTTTATCAAATGCAATAATCACATCATCTGATGCCGGATTAAACTGGCAGGTGAAACCCGTTGTAGATATGGCGGGTAACTTGATGCCATGTATAATTACAGACGTATTCTTTACCAGCCCTTCAGAGGCAATTGCGGTTGGATTCATTTCACTTGGGAATTCGGAAGCAATTTTGAAAACAACGAATGGAGGAAGTAATTGGACCATTGCGAATTTGTATAACGGAGGAAACTATCCCAGATCGCAAACCACGCTCGATTTTCCAACTGCTCTTACCGGCTTTGCTGCAGGCACAAATGGAAGGATTTTAAGAACATATAATGGAGGTACAAGCTGGACCGTTTTACCTGCAATAACTACTCTTGAGATTAAAGATCTTCATTTTATAAGTGTTTTTACGGGGTATGCCGTTGCTGATGGATTTATCTTTAAGACTGTGAATGGAGCAAATTGGACGCAAACTCCTTTTCCTGGAAAAAATTTCAGAGGAATACACTTTCCAAGTCCCTTAATTGGCTATGCGGTAGGAGAGAGCGGGGTCATTTACAAAACGGTAAATGGTGTTGCATGGAACCAACTTACTTTTCCAAGTAATTTAGTTGATCTGACTTCTGTTTATTTCGTGAATGATACCGTTGGATATGTTACAGCAGATAACTTTATTTATAGGACAACTTCAGGAGGATTGTATTGGGAGAAAGTAATTAAACCTTCAGATATGAATAAGGTTACTTTCTATTCTGCTATGGAAGGTTTGGCTTGTGGAGATGACGGTCAGCTTTATCACACATCAAATTCTGGTGAAACTTATAAACCTCAACCTAATTTCAGTTATTCTCCATCATTGAACTGTTATGATTCGATTGTTCATTTCAACAATTTGTCCGACCCATCTTGGTCTTTTGAATGGCTTTTGAATGGAACGGTTTTTTCTACAGCCTATTCCCCTTCGATAATGATTCCAGGTTCCGGGAATTCAACTGTTAGTTTAGTTGCTGTAAATGGCTTGGAACGTGATACGATTTCAAAAAACATATTTATTCAGGAAGCCCTGCAAATTGACTTGAATCTGGGGATTCCGAATCAGATTTGTTCGGGGCAGTCCACTCAGGTCTCTGTGCTCAATTCAGAATTCGGGGTGAATTACAGACTCAGAAACGGGACAACATTTATTGGTTCGCAACAATTGGGAACTGGAGGTGCCTTAACTTTTAATACAGGAGTTATCATATCCTCAGTTACTTTAAATATTCAGGCTACTACAGGTAATTCCTGTGGTTCGATTGAAGAGGTTGAATACGTAAATATCGTTGTTCAAAATCCGGATCTCAACAAAATCATTTATGCAGATCCGGATACAATATGTGTAAACGATTCAACGACGGTTTTTTTACTTCAATCAGAAAATACTGTTTCTTATCAGTTGATGAACGGAACAACGATTATTGGTTCTCCTGCAATCGGTAGCGGAAACACATTAAGTTTTCCAACACCGCCACTTATCGACACAACAGAATACTTCATTAGGGGGATTTCATCTCCTCTAGGTTGTATTACAAATTTTCAGGCATTCAATGTCATAGTCGAAGATCCTACAATTTATACTTCATTTTCGAATTGCAATCCGGAGATTGGTGAGTCAATAGAGGTATTTAATAATACATTTAATCCAAATGGAAGTTATTTATGGAACTTTGGACCGAATGCCTCTCCACAATATAGCAATTTATCTGGCGTTCCTTCTGTTTCATTTAGCAATATAGGATTAGAACCTGTAAATCTTACAGTGACTACAAGTACTGGTTGTTTGAAACACTTTACAGGAACAATTAACGTTATAGACACCTTTGCATTAGAGGCTTGCAGCCCCATCCATTATGCCGCTGATATGATAAATTTCTCGGGAAGAATGCTCTCGTTAACCCGGGATTTGAATAATAATCTGATTACGGTATATCAAAACGCAGATTCGGATAGTCTAATGATTTATTCTGAAAACGGAGATCAACTATTAAATTACGCATATCCTATACCGAGTCATGGATCGACTTATACAATCACAAAACACAACCCAAAAGGGGTTGCTATGTGGTCTACGAATTTGCGTTTGGGGTCGGGAGGTTCTAAATGTGGTGATGTAGTTACCGACAATGCTGGAAATTTCTACATGGCGCATTATTACGGGGATTACATAGGAGATGTGCAGATTTACTCAGCCGATGGAAGGTATATTACAGTAGTTCCGCCACACACGGGTAATCAGAACTCGATTGTAATAGTTAAGTACAATACAAACGGAATGTATTTATGGCATACGACGCTTCTTGATTTTTATACCGTAGAGCGGGTTTCTTTAAAATTAGATGAGGTGGGCAATATCTTGGTTTGTGGAAGGTTTTTCGCGAAAATTGCTCCGAATGGAACAATACTGGAAAGTTTATTGTATGAACATAACCCTGATTGTGAATCGGATGGTCTCGGTGGTGTTTACGTTGCAAATGGGGATGACTTAGGGTTTGTTTATGTGGGATCGGGAACGGGTATTTCATTTCCCGGTTACCAGGTTACTGAACCAAACACAGGTATCTCAACGCAATATATTAAAAAGGATGAAGACAATAATTATTATCTCTTAGGCCACTTTCATGGAGGTTTTAATTATGGTGGAACCACGTTATCTGATCCCTATACTGTAGGGCCGTTGCATGAAGATATCTTTCTGTGCAAAGTAAATAGTAATGGAACTCCCGGATGGATCAAACAATTCAAATCTCCTGCTGAAACTGTGATAAGAGGGTTTGATATAAAAAATGGGACGATCGTTTTAGCTACTAAGACTTATGGAGGCTCCTATCAGTATGTCGGTGAAACTTCTTTTGTTTTGAATGGTAATGGAAGTGATCTCTTTTTTAAGTGCAATAAAAATGGACATGGTGATGTCTTGGTTTTGTTCCATGAAGAACCAATACTTGTGGGCTATTTGGGAAGTAAAGATTTGCTGTTTCTTGATTCGACAGGACAGAAAGTAGATCTTGGGGTAGAGTTTAGAACTAATTTTTCTACACCATCGGGAGTTGTATTTAACACATATGCAGATCCATCCTTTGGAAATGAGGCGATTCATTGCGGAGAATTGGCTTGCTTGCTGAATATTGATGCGGTTTCTCCTGTATCAGGATTTTCCGCAGATACGAGTGGTTGTTCAACAGCAAATATCCAATTTTCGGATGAAAGTACAGGCTTTCCTATAAGCTGGAACTGGAGTTTTCCAGGAGGATCCCCGGCAACATCAACAGATGAAAATCCGGTAGTTTCTTATCCTTCTTCAGGTATCTACACGGTAGAACTTATAGCTACAAATGAATATGGAATAGGAAATACTATTTCACAGAGTATCTATTTGGATCCTTGTTTAGGACTGGAAGAAAATAGTCTGAATGGAGTACTGCTTGCTACAGTTGAAATGGGAGTGAAATACCGCATTTTGAACGTAAACGAATCAAGTGTTGTAAAATTGATTAATAATGAAGGAAGAGAGATTGAACTCTCCCTCGATGAAACAAATGAGATTGATCTTCAGAATTATGCAGCAGGAATCTACTTCCTAAGAATTTTACACGAGAATTCGATGAAAACTTTCAAGGTTTTGAGATATTAAATTTTAGCTAAATAAGATTTTAAAAAGGCGATTAACCTTCTTAACAATTGTTATCGTGGTTCGGTTTTCTAAAACTGATTTTTGTGCTGTAAATTTTAAACCGTACAAAATGAAAGTAGTGATTGTTTTCAATCATCCATACGATGGGAGTTATTGCAATGCCATCTTGGATTCAGTTATGAAAGGACTCCAAAAAGCAACTCATGAAGTGGATCTGATTCACCTTGACAAAGAGGGCTTCAATCCGGTAATGACTTCTCAAGATTTAAAAGCTTTTGTAGACCGAAAACCAATCGATCCGAAAGTGATCGAATACAAAGAGCGGTTAGAACAAGCCGATCATCTGGTTTTCATTTTTCCGATTTGGTGGGAACTCATGCCAGCAATGACAAAAGGTTTTATTGATAAGGTCATTTTTCCCGGTGTAGCCTATGATTATAAAGCGAACGGTTATGGAATGATTCCGATCTTCAAGAATATAAAGAGTGTGACGGTTATCACAACGATGAATACACCGCTTGTTTTGTATCGGTTGATCTTTGGAAATGCTATCCGAAAAGCAATCATTACGGGAACTTTTTGGAAAACGGGATACAAGAACCGTAAATGGATCAGTTTCAATAAGGTCAAAATGGTATCGGATGCAAAACGGAAAAAATGGCTGGAGAAAATAGAAAGGCGTTTTGAAGGAATCTGATCCGTTTTTTTGCGAATTGAAGTGTAAATTAATGTAAATTAGAGAAGGAAACCCTCCGATTAAAAACACATTGGAGTAGATTTGTAGTATGGCATCAGGAACTTTGAGACTAGTTTTGGCATTACTCGTGCACGCTGTTTTGGGAGTGTCCATAACGCATGCCCAGTCGGATAGGGAAGAACAACACATTTTGGTTTCCATGCGTATGATCGGACATCAGATCCTGCTTTATTCGGGAGATAGCAGTTCGCGTATTTTACCTATTGAAAAGGTAAATGATCGTTACCGTATCCAGTTTGAATCCGCCTTTGAATTCGATCCGCAGGAACTATCTTCCATGATTGACCGGTTGGTAAAGGAGACTAAAATTGCAAACAGCTATATCGTTGAAGTGGAAAGGTGTAACACGGAACAAGTTGTTTACAGTTATGAAATAGGAGATTCGATGACTCCTGATCTGATGCCATGTGCTTCGCGATCTCAACCGAAAGCCTGTTATGTGCTTTTTATCACGCTTTTAAGCAAATACAATCCTTTGACGGCGATCTATCATCCGGTCGCTGAAAAATCCGATCTATCAAAGAATAAGGAAGCACTTCCTTTGACGACAACAACGGAATCTGCAAGGGTGGAAAGTAAGGAAGCTGATTCTTCTCCAAAGAAGCCGATGAGTTATTCCATGATTGCATTGCCAATCGGTTCCATTTTTGCGTTTGTAGGCTTGTTCGTTTATTTCAGGAAGAGAAATCCCCATCGTCCAAATGGCAATGACCCGGATACCTTCACTATAGGGAATTCCCGATTCGACCGGAAAAACATGACGCTTTCATTTGGGAAAGAAACAATCGAGTTGTCCAGTAAGGAATCGGATTTGCTTTTCTTGCTTCATTCCAACGAAAATAAGACACTTGAGCGTGAGTATATCCTGAAAATAGTTTGGGGAGACGAAGGTGATTACATCGGAAGGACTTTGGATGTGTTTATCTCCAAATTAAGAAAAAAACTGGAAGCGGATTCCCGTGTGAAGATTATCAATATCCGGGGAATAGGGTATAAGCTTATTGTTAATTAGATGTCAGGATATTAGGATTTCAGGACTGGATTTCCCATAAGTGGAAAGTAATTTAGTCCTAATATCTTAAAGTCTTAATATCCTAAAATCCTCTTTTACCCCTGACATAGGGTTGTCACTACCTACCTTTATTTTTGCTGAAACATTTAAAATTCAAATTTATGATTCAGTTTATTTCAGCCATCAATTGGCTAGGTGTACTTGTTGCATTGATAGCTTATTCCATTCTAGGGATGCTTTGGTTCTTGCTATTTTTTAAAAAACAGTATGCGAAATCCTTGGGGAAGGAAAATGAGAAACTCCAAAATTCGGCACCGATTTTCTTTATTGGTCCTATGATTTGTTCCTTGTTTATTATCATTGCAAGCGCTTTACTCATGCAGGCATTAGGAATTGATTCTTATGCCAAAGGAATCGAATTTGCACTGATTGTTGGTGTCGGGTATTTGTTTTCCAACACCGTGAACATTGCAATCAACCCCAACATGCCGAAACCGATTCCGTACGGAATGATTAGCGGATTTTTTCACTTGGTCGGTATTCTGATTGTTTGTACTATTTTGGTAGCAATGAGTTAGAGAACGCAAAGTTTTGTTAACCTCAAAGAATTGTTAAATGAACGAAATAGAAATTTTTTATCCGGAAGATATCCAAAAGTGGAGAAAATGGCTGGAAGAAAATCACGATTCGAAGCAAGCGGTTTGGGTGGTGTTTTACAGAAAATCATCCGAAAATCCTTCAATTAGTTGGAGTGATGCTGTTGATGAAGCCTTGTGTTTTGGTTGGATAGATAGTAAGAAAATTGGTATTGACAGCGAGAAATCGCACCAGTTTTTCAGTAAACGCAAAGCAAAGAGCACCTGGTCTAGGATTAACAAGGAAAAAATTGTTCGATTGATTGAAGCCGGATTGATGGCTAAGGCAGGGTATGAAAGCATTGAACTGGCGAAGCAAAATGGTTCATGGACCATTCTGGACGAAGTGGAAGAACTCATCATGCCATCTGATCTGGAAACCGAATTGGATCGCTATCCGGGAGCCAAAGAGTTTTTTTTGGGATTGAGCAAAAGCATCAAAAAAATGATGTTGTATTGGCTGGTTTCGGCAAAAAGACCGGAAACGCGTGAGAAACGGATTGCTGAAATTGCCGAATCGGCAGCTCAGAAGTTAAAACCGAAACAGTTTTAGTTCGGATCCTATTCGTTTACGATTATCTTAGAATCATCCTTGGATAGTAAGAGCTATTAGAAATGATAAAACCTTTTGACTCATGTCAAAAGGTTTTATTGAATTTAAGTTAATCGGTGATTAGTCCGTAGAATCATTATATAATCCCAGGTTGATCACACAATCGTTCCAGTCATTATCACTTCCAGCGTCGTTTGTGAAGAGGAATCCTTGATAAGAAATAGCTTCGCCATTAGTTTTGGCTCCCATTTCAGTGCTGTTAATGGTTCTTCCTGATAATGTCGGAGAATTCGTTGTGATGGTAATCTCATACGGCATGGAAGCACCTGTTTTATAAACGGATTCAGGAATCACGTTAGTTAAACATCCGGAATTATTGTCCGGGAAAACCACCGGTTTTGCCAATCCGGGTCCTGCAATGGATGCCGAATAAGAATAACCTGATGTTGTGAAATACGAAATAATTAAGATCGTATTTGGTTGATTTGGCCAATATGGCGTCAAATAAACCGTAAAAGTGAAAGTGTTCATGGTATTCTTTTTATTTCCCTACTCATAAGGCTTTTCGGTTTCGCCTTTGTGATTGACTGCACAAAACAGTTCGTTTTTTTGAGTGGGTTCTGCTCCACAGATTTCATTGCTATAGCTCTTACAAAGGTTAAACAAGGTGAAGAGTTGTGTAAGATGAAATTTCTGTGATTTGACAAAACAGGTATTTTTACCTGTTTTTGACCAATTAATATCTGTTTTTAGAGGTGTGCAGTACTGCGAATGATTCTTTCGTTTAGTTTTGTTCTGAAGCTATTATTTAATTTAATACATTAACACACATGAAAAAAAACGCTATTCTCAAAGTATTCCTGTTTTCAGGAACTCTTCTTCTCGTTTTAGCAGGTTGCAAAAACAATGAGAAAAAAGATAACGCAGCATTGGAAAATCCGCCAACGAATAAAGGGGTTATTTATAAAGATACAGTAAGACTGCTAACGGCGCAAAATCACATTAGAAATTATTTAAACGGCTGTGATAGTCTTTTTCATGACACAATTCCAATCCGTTCATACAGTATCAATAAATCAGATATTTTCGGAGTTTTGGGGGTAACTTCAGTTCCCAATTGTGCATTTGATCATTGCCGCGTTTACATTGGCTTGACGAAAGATAATAAATTCAAGTTATACATGACTCCTACGGTATTGAAACCGGATCCTAATAGTCCAAATAATTCTATTTACATGGATACAATTCTAAAAGATTCTAATGGTAAGCAATTTTTATATGATTTGAATGCACCATGTCCGAGTACCTGCGATAAGACCAGTCCTCTTTTTACTTTGTTAGTTCGTTAGTCTGATTAGAGAATGAGTGCTACCAAGATCATTATTATTTTATCGCATATTCCAGTATTTGCAGTAGCACTCTACGCCTTGTTCATTTATAAAAGCCTGAAACCAGAATTAAAATGGTTTTCGGGCTTTCTTTTTTCTTCGGGAGTTCTTCAATTGGTTTCCTTTATTCTCTGGTTCCTGAAAATAAATAACCTGTTTGTCTTACACTTACTCGTCCCGGTCGGTTTTTTCTTCATAGCACTCTATTACCGAAGTATCTTGAAAGATTTTCTGGATAAGTCAATTTTACTCATAACTGCCTGTTTTTTTGCTGTATTTTCATTACTCAACTCGCTGTTTTATCAATCCATTCGGGTATTTAATTCCAGTGCTCTGACGGTTGAATGTGTCCTGATCTTGATCTTATCCTTGTCGACCTATATTCTGTTTCTCAACAAGGAGTTGGGAAAGAAGAAACTACATTCGGCATCATCACTCAACTGGATTAATTCCGGTTTGTTTATCTATCATGCTTCGACCTTGCTCATTTTCTATTTCGGGGAATACATCACCAGTAATATCAACTTGGAATTGAGCAGATATACCTGGGTGGTGCATTCTTTTTTTTCTGTAATTATGTATTTCTGTTTTTGGAGAGGCTTATGGAACCGAATAATCAAGTAACATTCATCAATACCTTATTGCCTTTTGTCGGGATTCTATTTCTGATTGCAATTGGAGTGGTTTTCCTTACCCAGCAATTCCGCAAGAACCTTTACCGGAAGCAGTTGGAACAGGAGGAACTGAAGAAAAAACATCAGATTGAATTGTTGCGGTCAAGTATTCAGGCACAGGAAGAAGAGAGGAAACGAATTGCTCAGGATATGCATGACGAAATGGGTGCTGCACTGTCCATTACGCGGATGCATCTGCTTCAGGCTGAGAGGAAGCATGGTTCTGAATCTGAAAGTTTGCTTTCGGATTTACAGCTGATCCGTTCGCTGACTGAAAGTTCTTTGGAAAGTATGCGTCGGATCAGCCATGAATTAATGCCGGCACAATTGGAAAAATTTGGATTGATTAAAACACTTGAAACGGTTATCGAACAATTAGTAGGTGCAGGAACAATTGAAATTACACTTCATACACCTTCAGATTTATCATTTCTGGATCATTCCACTCAATTGACCCTGTACCGGGTTTTGATGGAACTCATCAATAATACCATAAAACACGCTGGAGCCGATCGGATTGAGATTACGATGAATCTGGAAAGTCAATCGCTTAAAATCTTGTTTTCGGATAATGGGAAAGGTTTGTCTGATAAACTGAACGAAAAAGGTTTGGGATTGAAGGGAATTGAAGGAAGGATCAGTGTAATTGGAGGAACAGTTGAGATAGGAAATAATAGTAATGGGTCATTTAATGCGCACATTTCAGTACCTTTTTGATATGCTTATAAAGAAATGGAACAAATTATAAAAATCGGACTGGTAGAAGATCAGTTACTTTTCCGGACAGGAATAAAAGCTATCCTGAGTTCTTGGAAGAATTTGGAAGTTGTGTTTGAGTCAGGTGATGGCTATTCGGTGATTGAAAAATTAGCGGTGGAATCAACAATCCCGGATGTGATGCTTGTTGATTTATCACTCCCACCGAACGGTTCGAAAGAATATTCGGGAGAAAACCTGACGATTGATTTGAACAAATTCTTTCCACAGATTAAAATCATCATTCTCTCCGTTCATCGGGATGAAAATTACATGGCTCGACTAATTGAAACAGGAGCACATGGTTACTTGGTGAAAGACAGCGACCCACAAGAGGTATATGAAGCAATTCATGCGGTATATTCAAAAGGATCTTATATCAATGAACTGACTTTAAAAGCCATTCAACGGAATTTGGGAAAGAAATCAAAACCGTTGCAACCGGTTACCGACCTGACCAAAAGAGAAGTGGAAATCCTGCAATTGACCTGTCAGCAATATACAGCAGAGGAAATAGCAAATAAATTGTTCATCAGTGTGAAAACAGTAAATGGACATCGAAATAACCTCTTGCAAAAAACAGGATCCCGAAACGTAACAGGCTTGGTAATATATGCCATTAAGAATCAACTGGTGGAATTGGTTTAATTAAATGGTCTGAAAATAAGCTGATTACTAAGTTTGAATAAATGACGAAATTGCAAATCCTTATTTTATTGATCTTGTTACCAATCTCCGCTTTTGCGCATGGAGTGGAGGTATTGGTGTCATTCTTTTACGACCTGCTGACTTTTGTTGCATTAACTGTTTTTATAGCTCTGATCAAATGGAAATCGGCGGGTAAGACGCTTTTGGGAATTATTCTGATTGTTTCCACTTTAATTGCTATTATATCGACAAGTGGAATTCCTTATGATGCAAACAGAAGGGGAATAGAACTGATCATGTGTGGAGTTCCGTTGGTGAGTGTGCTATCCGTTTATTTTATATTCAGAAGGAAATTCAGGTTGAAAAAGGCGGATTAATCATAAAATAAAATTCAAATATCTTTTGTAAATTGGTTTAAATTAAAGGATCGATGGAACAATGTCCGATTTGCTATCATGAACTGGAAGTGCGGGATTGCGCACCTTGCGATGATTGTGGATGGGATGCAAAAGAGATTAATCATTTGAATCAGGGAATCCATACTTACACTACTTATGAGGTATATAATGGACTTCAGCTAACACTCTGTAATTTTTGTGATGTGGACTTTGGATCTTACAGACCCGAGTTTTTTGGGTTTTCAAATGGAAAACGAATCGGTTTTCAAAATTTTGCTTTTGTAAAGGAATTAGTGGATCCACAGGTAACAAAAGATAAATTCTGTCCGAAATGCTCCATGCGCTTGAAGTTCTTAACCTTTTTGAGTGCTGTTAGAGCAATGAATGAAAAATAATCCGGAAAATTGGGGAGTGAGTACATCAAGAAACAAAAGCTGGATCCGTATCAGATTTCGAATGTGTGGTTGAGGAGAAGGGATAATAAATTCCTAGTTGCGAATGCCGAATTAGTTTTTTAATCTTTTTCGGAAAAGGAGGTACAAAATCAAAATAATCACCATTGCTACAGAAGCAATTTTTATAATTAGAAGTTGGGTTCGTATACTTTTATCCTGATAAATAAATGGGGAATACGATCTTGGCGAAAAACTGCGATATACCCGGATTGAGCTTTCAATCCCATTTGCTAATCCCCCTTTTTCAGATAGAATAACTGTGTTCGGATTTAGAAATGAATGTTCTTCGGCAATGGATCTAACTGAAAGAATTTGGAGAAATACAAGGATGTAGAGGGATTTCATTAAAGTTGATGTGTTTACTATTTCTGCTTCAATTCTTTTTTTTTCGTTTGATAATAAAATAAAACGAAAGTAACAAAGCAAAACCACTAGTTGGCAAAATATACCATAAAATGGAAGTTTCTGTTTCGGGAGCTACTGCTTGTGAGAGGAGTATGAGAGAAGTGAGTTTCATCTGAATCGCTTTAAATCGAACGCAAATACTGCATTGAGATTGTTTCGTTCAATTAATTTACAAAAAAAAATGGAAATAATTTGCGAAACCAATTAGTTGCGTATATATTTGCGAAACCGATTGGTTTCGTATTTGAACTTCAAAAGATTTGGAAAGCCGCTTTAACCAACCGGAAAATGTATTAATAACCCTTAAAAAAAGTAATATATGAATTCAAATCTGCTGTTTGATTTTTCCGTAAACAAGGAAGAAAATTCGATTCACGTCACACGCGATTTTGCAGCAAACCTGTCATTGGTTTGGGACGCGTGGACAAAGCCCGAAATATTGGACCTTTGGTGGGCACCGAAACCTTACAAAACAGAAACGAAATCCATGGATTTCACGGAAGGAGGAGCTTGGCTTTTCGGAATGGTTTCCCCGGAGAATGAAGTGCATTGGTGCAGAGTGGACTACCGAAAAATTGAACCTCAGAAGTTCTATTCCGGATTGGATGGTTTTTGTGATGAAGATGGAGTACTCAACATGGAATTTCCACGCTCTTTATGGAACAATGAGTTCACTGCGAAAGGTGAAAATACTTCCGTGAACATCACCATCAAGTACGAATCGTTGGAAGATCTTGAAAAGATTATCGGATTTGGATTTAAAGAAGGATTCACGATGGCAATGGAGAATTTGGATCAGTACATTGAAGCGAAATTCAACTTGCGAAATGAATTGAAAAAGGATCGGTCACCGCGCGTTTGTACCTACTTGAATTTCCCCGGAAATACAGAAGAAGCCTTTAAATTCTACCAATCGGTTTTCAAAACTGAGTTCTCAGGAAAAGGGATTCAGCGGTTCGGAGATATCCCGGCGGATGGGAATCATCCACCAGTTGCAGAAGGTATTAAAAAGATGATCCTGCACATCGAACTGCCGATCACAGGGAATCACGTTCTGATGGGAACAGATGCCCCGAAAGAGATGGGATTCAACCTGACATCGGGAAACAACATGCACATTGCTCTTGAACCGGAAACAAGAGAAGAAGCAAAACGCATTTTTGATGAACTTTCCAAAGGAGGAACAGTAACGATGCCGCTGGAGGATATGTTTTTCGGAGCTTATTTCGGCGAATTCAAAGATAAGTACGGAATCAACTGGATGATTAATTACACTAACGATTAAATAGTCAATAGCGATTAAATAAGTGAAAAGCTGGTTGAATATTCGGGCTATTTAAATGAAAGTATTAAATTGTAACTGAATTAAACTTTTGAAACTTTTCAACTTTTTGAAACTGTTTAATAAAAACAAAAAGGATGAAACACAATTTAGCAGTTGATTTTTCCGTGGATAAGGAAAACAAAACAATCGAAGTGAAGAGAGAGTTTGCAGCTGAGCGATCGTTAGTTTGGGATGCGTATACGAAACCGGAAATTCTGGATCAATGGTGGGCACCCAAACCGTGGAAAGCAAAAACAAAATCGATGGATTTTAAAGAAGGAGGAATGTGGCTTTATGCCATGGTTAGTCCGGAAGGCGAAGAACATTGGGCAATTGTAGATTACACCAAAATCCAAGTTCCCGAATTATTTGCAGGTTTGGATGCATTTACGGATAAAGATGGAAACATCAAAAAAGAAATGCCCCGGTCCAAATGGGAAGTTTCCTTTGAAGATAAATATGAGCACACGGAAGTGAAAATCCATATCAGTTATGATGATTTGGCTCAATTGGAAGCAACCATTGCAATGGGCTTCAAGGAAGGATTGTCTATGGCTATGGAAAACCTGGATGAATTGTTACCAACTTTTAAAAACAAGTAGTATGAAGAATAAAATTTTGTTTGTGTTCAGTCTGTTGTTCGGATTGATGTTTATCAACTCAGGTCTGAACAAGATCTTCCAGTACATGCCGATGCCGAAAGACATGCCGGAGAATATGATGAAGGTGGTGGAAGCTTTCGGAGCAATCATCTGGTTAATGCCTTTGATCGCGGTGGTTGAAATAATCGGTGGTGTTTTGGTAATCATTCCTAAATACAGGGCGCTCGGTGCAATCCTAATTTTCCCGATCATGATCGGAATCTTGCTCACACACATTTTCAATGCACCATCCGGGTTGCCGATTGCACTCATTTTGCTTGCCGTTTTGGCGTGGATCATGATTGAGAATAGGGCAAAATATGCCTCTTTATTTAAATAACTAAGAAGGTTCAAACCAGCTCAAAAAGTTCAAAATTTCAAAAGTTCAAATCACACGATTGTTGCTTGAACACTTTGAACCTTTTCAACTATTGAACTTTTCTTTATCAAAAAGAAAACACATGGAAAAGACAAAAATTACCGTAAAAAGCAGCGTGAATGCACCGCTGGCAAAAGTGTGGGATTATTGGAATGCCCCGGAGCATATCACGAAATGGAACAGTGCTTCACCGGATTGGCATACGCCGAAATCGGAAAACGATTTGCGGGTTGGAGGAAGATTTACAGCTCGAATGGAAGCAAAGGATGGAAGTTTTGGATTTGATTTCGGGGGAACATACGATGAGGTTGTTCCACATGAGAAAATCAGCTATACGATGGATGACGGAAGAAAAACGGATATCACGTTCGTTAGTGAAGGAAATGAAACAAAAGTGATTGAAACCTTTGAAGCGGAAGATACCAATCCGATTGAAATGCAGCAAGGAGGTTGGCAGGCGATTCTGGACAATTTCAAAAAATATACGGAGACGAATTGATTACGAATTATCAGTTAGCACGAGCTAGAACCTCGCGCTAACTGATTTTATAATTTTGAATTCATATCCCGATGGCTATCGGGATTGAATTGATCTGTTACTTTTTTCAACTCCTTGTGTTATAGGAGCATGAAAACTATTCTTCCACTTTTGTTGATCTTTCTATGGATTGGAAAGATGACCACCGCCCAAGTCTCCATGAGAGAGAATATCCGCTTCAACGATACCGTAAAAGTTGAAAAGTACAAAACGATTGAAAACGGATTTAGCGTCACGAAAATCCGCATGACTCCCGGTGAACACACCATCCTGAATCCAAAGGATGTGGCCTTACTGAAGAACCAGACGATCATCCAGGTAGATTTGGTTTATTCGGATTATCCCGTTGGATCGGATTTTTCAGAATTGAACCGCAAGCGCATTTTGGAATTGTACATTTTACTTCCCGAAGCTTTTAATAGCAGCATTATTGATTGGAATATCGTCAAGCAAACAGGAGTCGAATCAACGAATGAAATGCAGAACTACTTTCATGGATTTGTTGTCTATTATCGTAAGATGCCCACTTTCCAGGAAGAACACAAGGCTATTTTGGATGTCGTAGACCGGAAAGTATCTCCTCAGGATTCAAGCATTTTAAAAGTGTTTGAACGGCAACCAACCTGGAAAAACATGTTGGTGGTAACAGATGTTACCGGAAGTATGGCTCCATATACAGCACAGATTTTACTTTGGATCAAGGCAAATCAAAAACTGAAAACCTTCAAACAGATCGTGTTCTTTAATGACGATGAGGAGAACAGCAATACCCAGACGAATTCATACGATTCTACCGGAATATGGACCATTGAATCCTCCAATGCAGATAAAGTGATCGACCTTGCCTTCAAAGCGATGGAGAAAGGAAACCACATCGAAAACGATTTGGAAGCCGTTTGCTATGCAATCCGAAAATACCCTGAGAATAAGAACAATGTGGTTTTGATTGCCGACAACTGGGAAAATCCCTGTGACATGAAATTGATCGAGTTTTTGAAACAGCAAAAAGTGCCATTAAAAATTGTGGTTTGTGGTGTCAAGGACCGGATGAACACCTTGTACCTGGATTTGGCTTATGCTACTGGAGGAAGTGTACACACGATGGAAGAGGATTTGACCAATATCGCACAAATGGGAAATGGAAAGACTTTCAAATTGAATGGAATGACATTTATGATGAGTGCCGGGAAATTCATCCAGATAGAAAAGAAAAATCAGAATTGACACTTCGACTGCGCTGCGCCTATGCTGTCCTTGCTTTGCCGAAGCGGATAAGCGAAGGCAAGAGCTCTAGCGCAAGCATTCAGAGTTTTTGATTGAAAAAAATAATTCGCTTTGGTGGCTGAACTTAGTCGAAGCCCCAAAGTTGAATTTAACAATCCATTCATTATTCCTAAATCATATCTTAAAATTGAAATCCGGATCATTAATCCAATCATAATTCAACGCTCACATTTACCCCATTTCGTGAAAGTACTTTTGAGGTACTAAAACGAAATAGTATAGGTATGAAAAAACGACTACTGGTCCTTTTTGGAATGCTTGCTTTAAGCACGGGAGCTTTCGCACAAACCAAAGGACTGATTATCTCTGAACTACTAACCAACCCAAATGGCAGCGATTCTCCTTATGAATATGTGGAATTAGTTGCAACAACAGCCATAAATTTTTCATCAACTCCCTATACCGTTGTATTTACCGATAACGGAACAGCAACTTCGAATGGATGGAAAGCAGGAAGTAGCTTAAGTTATGCGTTCCAGATCAATACGGGTTCTGTTGTTGCAGGACAAGTCGTTTATGTTGGAGGTTCATCCATGTTGCCTTTGAGTAATGGTGGAGTAGCTTTGCGCACACGAAATACAAGCAGCAACAGTGGAGATAATTTCGGTTCAAGTAATTCTTCCGGTGTTCTTGGAAATGGAGGAAGTAATTGTGACGGAGTAGCAGTGTTTAACTGTTCCGCATCATCAATCACTTCTTCAACTGTTCCGGTGGATGCCATTTTCTTTGGAAATGCAGTAGGAAGTGCTTACAAATCGAGTTCTTCCGGTTACCAGATGCCTTTGAATGATAAATATTCAGGAGGAAAACTAAGTACAAGTAGTTACCTTGCTCCGGATCCGGGGGCCGATGAATTGGTAAAAGCGACTGCCGGTGTTTTCAATCCGACAACAAACACGTTTACTACAGCACGTACATTTAGTGTTACAACAACAGCAAGTTACAATACCACATCCATTTCACTAGCTGGTGGAAGCCCTGCAAATGTCGCTCCGTCTATCACATTGGCAACTCCGACCGTTTCAGGAACAGCTCCCGCAACAGTAGGTTTATCTGCAACGGCTTCCGATTCAGATGGAACTATCACTAAAGTGGAATTCTTCAATGGTTCAACACTTTTGGCATCTATTACAACCGCTCCTTATACCTATTCATGGACGGGAGTTGGAGCAGGAACCTATTCCGTAACTGCAAAAGCAACGGATAATTCGAATGCAGTAACTACTTCATCTGTAAAAGTGGTAACGGTGACTGGTGTTACAAATGCAGCACCAGCTATCACATTGGCAACACCAACGGTTTCCGGAACAGCTCCTGCAACAGTAGGTTTATCTGCAACAGCTTCCGATTCGGATGGAACAATTACCAAAGTGGAATTCTTCAATGGTTCAACGCTTTTGGCATCTATTACAACTGCCCCTTATAGCTATTCATGGACAGGAGTTGGGGCAGGAACTTATTCCGTAACTGCAAAAGCAACGGATAATTTGAACACAGTAACTACTTCTTCCGTGAAAACGGTCACAGTAAATGGAGCAACCAATGTAGCGCCCACATTGAGCTGGAATTCCACCGCTTCCAAATATGTAGATTTAGCTTCCGGAAAAGTAGGCTGTGTAAAAGGAAATACAACCGACCCGGTGAGTGTAACCGGATTGGATTTCAATGTCGGAGATGAGAATTTGTCGACTGTGACATTCACAATGACCAGTAATAAAACCAGCGTGATTGCAAACAATGCATTTTCAGTAGTTGGAACAGGTACAGCACGTAAATTGATCGTGAATCCAACAGGGGTAGGTTATGCAACAATTACCTTTAAAGTGACTGATGCGCAAGGATTGAATAAAAGCATCACGATGAATATTGCCGTTTCTGCATCATTGGCAACCGGATTAATCAAAGATGTCTATCACGCAGGTGTTGCGGACGGTTCTACAGGAATTCCGGTGGATGCGGACTATATGTTTATTGCGGATGATGAAACAAACGTGATCAAATTATACAACCGCAACAATTCAGGTTTGTCCGTTTACCAGTTTGATGTCAATCCTTACTTGAATCTGAGTGGAACAGAAGTGGATATGGAAGCTTCTTTCAGAAGTCCGACCAACCCGAATCGCATTTACTGGATCGGTTCATTGAGCAACTCCAAATCGGGTGATGCTCGCCCGGACAGAAACCGCATCTTTGCTACGGATATCGTTGGAACGGGGGCAAATGCAACATTGACGTTTGTTGGTTACTACAGCAACCTGAGAAGTAAGCTCATCACCTGGGGAGATAACAATGGATATAACTTCACTGCAAAGGCGGCAACAGGAATCGAACCGAAGCGCATCGATGGATTCAATATTGAAGGATTGGAAATGGGACCTGATGGAACAACCCTGTACATTGGTTTCCGTGCTCCTTATGTCGGTTCCGGAACGAACAAAGCATTGATCTGTCCGCTTTTGAACTTCGAATCGTGGTTCAACAATGGTGCTCCTTCCGGAAATCCGAGTTTTGGAGCTCCAATCGAGTTGAATTTGAACAATCACGGAATTCGCAGTTTGGGTAAAAATGCAGCAAATCAGTATTTGATTGTTGCAGGAAGCTATGCTGCCGATGGAACATTCGGATTGTATTCCTGGAATGGGTTGGCTTCTTCGGCACCGGTTGCTTTGGCAGTTGATTTAACAGATTTAAAACCGGAAGGAATAGGAAGTGTTCCAGCATCCGTTTCGGGAACTTTTCAGGTGGATTTGATTTCAGATTTGGGATCGAATGTGATTTACAATGATGGAGTGGCAAATAAGGATGTTACCACTCCGCAACAACGTAAATTTGTGACTTCTACATTGAATGTAACGGTTCCTTCTGCAATCATGGTGCAGACATTGGGTGTAAATGATAAGTCAGAAAACGCTTTAGTTGGATTGACGGTTTATCCCAATCCGGCATCGGATGAGTTGATTATTGAATTCAATGAATCATTAAATACGAATGCCACATTCCAAGTATACAATCTTGCCGGAACATTGGTAAAAGAATTCAAGCAAATGGAAATTTCAACCAAGGCGATTTTAAGTGTAAGTGATCTGATGTCCGGGTCCTATTTGATCAAATCATCTGCATTTACCGGAAGTTTGCGAATGATTAAACAGTAATTCCATCCAAATACCAATAGGTTCATAGTTGAAAGCCACTCGTCTGCCGCGAGTGGCTTTCTTATTTTTAATTGACTTTGAAACGACTCGTTTGGGGATTCTTGTTTCCTGAACCGGTTTGGGTTATCAGATAAATTCCACTAGTTAAGTTTGGTAATTCAATTTCACATTTTTCATTGAGGATGACTACAGAAACTGGTTGAATGATTTTGCCGTCGATACTCTGAATCACAAAATTGGTAGAGTTGGAAGTAATCATTAGATGTTCGCCATTAGTGACAGGGTTTGGATAAATCAGAAGCGTGTTTTTACCGAATTCCGAAATACCCAACTGATCGATAATAATACAATCACTTGTGTCGATACAACCATTATACTCCGCAATAACAGCATAATTTCCGTTTTCTGATGGTGTAAATGTAAACCCCAAATTCCCGGTTCCGATTGCAGTCGTTCCATCCAAGCAGTTAATCCACATCAAACTGGTGGCAGTTGGAGCATTTACAGTGATGGAAGTAATGTTATCAGTGATTGAATTGATGATTGGATTTGAAATGGTTACAACTGTCACAACAGTGCTGTCATCACCATTGACATCTTGTAATACATCAAAATAAGTTCCTGATTGAGTATAGGTATTTGAACCCACAGTGATGGAGTCTCCGGAACACAAAGTAATGTGCTGTTGTGTCACGTCACTGGTAAAACCGATCGTAATGGGTCCGTTTGCAGGTAAATTGCCGGAGCTGTAAAGTGTTCCTTCGTTTGTTCCGTTGCACAACCCGCTTGTGCCCGATGGAACAAAAACCCATTGAGTTCCGTTCCAAACTGTTAATGAGATATCAGCACAATTACTTAAGCCACTTTGTAACGCATTGTTCCAGCCTATAGTTACGCTAACTAAGTCACTTGAATTAGAGTTTGTAAAATCCCAATATTCGAGTGTACTGACGCTTTGCATAGGAGCCTCAACCGGAGTTAAGTTGGGATAGGAGCTATTCAAATAACCTACTTTGATTTGTGTGCTAACAGAAGTTGGAGCTGTAATGCTTAACGGACGATACCTGTCAGGAATAGTTCCCAGCGGGAAAACAAAGACATCATTTCCTGTTTTTTCCACGTAGCCAGTAATAAAAGTGGAATCAGATTGTCCGGATAAATTGAGATTATCGGCAAGTTTAATTAGCGCAGCTGGTGCTGAAACAACGATCCCATCATTCAATTCCAGAAGGGTAGAAATGTTCAGTGAAGTGTTTAACGAAATTCCGTAACCACCGTCAGCAGGACCATTTGCCTTGTTTTCAACCCGTAATCCACTCAATGATAAGTTGTTTGAATTGACAGTGAACACTTGGTTTTTGGAGCCGTTTAATACCAATGTATTGGCGTTGTGACTGAATGAACCTGCAATGGAAATATCACCGCTGATACTCATTACTAAGGGAGAACTATGAGTCAAACTTTTTCCTGTCGGCACGTTCATGAAATTGAGCTGATAAGTTCCGGTTCCGTTAAAGATCGTGTTTCCGGTCTGGAATAGGGACGTATCCGTTGCATAAATGGTTCCGTCATTCTGCCACAGGGTGGAATTCAAATCTTTCCAGGTTGAGTGGTTGTTCAGAACAATTGAATCTCCAGCCAATAATTGGACACTGGTACCCGAGTTCTCCAATACCGCAGAGCTTCCGGTTAATTCCAGTTGCATTCCCATCGTACTGGTAGGATCGTTTCCGATTGTCCCTGTTACAAAAACAGAACCTCCGGTTGAACGGAAATAGCCTTTTCCTGCTCCAGGAGCGGCACCCAACCAAAGAAGTGCCCCGTTGATATGAATTGTTCCACCGTTTTGCTCAAAAGTCGGATAATAAACTCCCGCTTCATTTTCAAAACCAAATTCCAGATTGGTGGTTATTGTTCCTCCATTTTGTATGAGTTTACTGGATCCTGATGGACTTCCGTCTACCAATGCGATTGTTTCGCCAACGGTCACTGTTCCATTGTTGATTGTTCCTGTAGCACCCAATTCAAAAAGTAACCGCTGCGCACTGGATAGACTTCCACCATTCATTTCAAGGTGTGCATTGTCAACAAAAATTAAACGCGCATTATTTCCCGCGCCAATTAAAGAGAAAGCTCCGTTATTGGTAATGGTCACAATTGTTCCGGTTCCAATTATCTCGACGCGGTCAGTGGTGTTTAGAACAGCTGAAATAGTTAATTGTGCTCCATTCTGCACCAGCATTTCAGCAGGTGTAAAATTGGAGTTTGCATTTACAATGGGTTGCGCCATGGCTCCGCTATAGTTTGCAGGGTCAATTTCGATATTATCCCCATTTGATGGAGTCGTTGACCAATTGGAAGGATTATTCCAATCTGAATTGATCGCGCCTGTCCAATTTTGGGAGGAAGCATCGGATATAAAGAAATATGTGATAAAAATCAGAATGATATTTTTCATGAGATATATAATTAAATCACTTCACTAATTGATGTGATGCAGCAATTAATGAAGACAATGGTTTGTATTGAAAATTTGGATGAAAACGGATTCAAATTGCAATCAGTAACGAGGAGGTTTGAATAACACATTCAATGCGAGATTCTTTGGATAATTATTTTTGAAAATGACTTTCAGATAATTATCCAGAACAGTTTTCTTTTCTTTGGTTAGAACCAATATATCAGGAATGATTCCAATCTGAAAGGAGAAGGGGGGAGACACTTTCTTAAAGGGTAATTGCATGTCTTTGTCCTGATCGTTATCATTCAGGTCATTTCCTACATAATGCATAAAAATGAAATCAAAAACACTGATGTTTTTATCGACAGTTCGATGTTCCGTGAAGTGACTCAAGAATTGCGGTAGCTTAAACAATTCTCCCATTGAACTGTTAAGCATAAAAATCGGTAAGAGTATGTATATAAGCACTTTCTTCACTTTGCAAAGATAGTGAAAAGTAAGATTAGTATAAATAGCACGAATGAATAGTTAAAAAATAAGGGACGAAAAGATGTTTTTTCAGGTTGTGCACAAAAAAAGGACTCCTGTTTTGCTCATACTGTTAGTTGATTCCAATTTATTTTTGGATTCATCAATTGATAGAAAGCGAAAAGTAACCTTGTTTTGAGCGTATAAGAAGCATCTGTATAATTCTTAAATCACTATATTTGTGACCGTTATATTCTATAAAAACACAATCATCTATGAACAAAATTTTGACATTATCTGTCATTTTATTGACTACTATCTCCCTGAGCCATGCTCAATTTAAAGGAGCTTTAAAAAACGTAAAAGACAAAGCAAGTGAAAAAGTGGATCAAGTTCCGGCAAGTTCTACCTCTTCCGGTTCGAAATCCGGTGGAAGTTTAAACGGAGAACCTGCTTATGATCCGGAGAGTCCGACTTATCGTGCATTCAGTATTGTGCGTGATGAGATCAGTTCCACGAAACATATCCTGAAGGATGATGAATGGAATAAAAATGTCGAAGGACGAAACGACGAAGCAACCCGCTATTTAGCAAAAGCCAAAGAAAATTTAGTGAAATTGCAAAACGATCCCATTGAATCTAAAAAACCGTATGTGAAAGATTTGGCGGCAAGTTGGGATGAAGTGGAAGCTACAAGAAAGGAAAAGTTTGATGCATATACCATGAATCAGGACTATAGTAAGAAATTGGATGAGTTTCACCGGTTTGCAATGAACGGTTGGGAAATCAGTGACAAAAGTTTGGAAGCTTCCTACACCGGATACCATAACTTCAAAAAGGAATTTGAAACCAAAAGACCGGAGTATGTAAAAGATGGATATGTTCAAAAGCGATTTATGGATATTGACAATTACTTCAATGTAGAAGTATATAAAGTGATTCCGGCATTGAATGCGCAAGTAGATGGTATTATTAGTCGTGCTCATGCTAAAAATTCAAGTGGAGACGAAGATTACTTGCTGAATGCGAAAGGATATTTGAAAGATTTTGAAGAGCCGATTGCTGAAATTGCCTATAACAAGCAATTCCTTTTGGAGAATAAAACAGAGATCAATGCTGTTCAAGCAAAATTGGAAAAAGAAAAAGCATTTTTGGATGAATATGTTAATAGCGGAAAATGTGATGCACATCGGGCAAAATTCCATCAGGCGATGGTTGATGCTGTTCGTTTAGCTCCAAAGAAAATGTCAAATGTGAAATACGAAGGAATGGCATTGGCAGGTGTTGAAAAAGGAAAAGCAACACGTGCTGTGATTACTTCTGATGTTTGGTTAGTGAAGAAAAACGAATGGGGATTGCCATTGTACAAATACTTGCCGGTAGATATCGCCGTTACGGTTGACGGGAAATGTTGGTTGGCTTACGGACAAATAAGAAAAACCTATGAAGGTGGAGGCCAATATGGAGGAGAATTCTTCAATTATTGGGGGTTGCAGGACGAAATGAACTGTGCCAATACAATGAAATAGTCTTTCCGGTACCATTTTGAATTGTTAAATCAGGTTTTACTTCGGTGGAACCTGATTTTTTTTGAATAGATTTTAAGTATACTATTCAACCCTAAATAATTCGCAATTATCCTTACATTTACAAAACGTTCTTTATTTGTTCAATATCCAAAAAAGGTTTTCGCTAAGGCGGAAATAAGAGGGAATCGTGTTAGAATCACGAGCTGTCGCGCAACTGTAATTCCAACCCATAAAAGTGTCGGAAAAGCCAGATACCTGCCTGTTTTTGATCTGTTCACTTCGGTGGGCAGAATTGACCATGCTTTCGCGGATTGAAGCTCATGTCAAGGTTGTATTATTCTCTTTTATTCAAAAGGATTGTGTGCACTTGTCATCACTTCTGCTAAAAGCACCAAGAGCATCATATTAAAATAGTACAATGAGTGATCATGAACAAGTAGTATGCCCGCGCTGTAATTCGCATTTTGAGTGTAAAGTTGGCTCGATTTCCCTGTGCCAATGTACCGCCATACCATTAACTGTGGATGAAAGCCAATACATCTGCGATCATTACGAAGAGTGTTTGTGCGGTGCTTGTATGCGAGAAATGAAGAAAGAATACAATACCAAATTATTGGAACAAAGGTTCAATCAAATCTCAACCCTTTTCAAGAAATAACAGTAACACTTCGACTACGCTCAGTGTCCTTATTACTAGAGGGTTACCGAGCGTAGTCGAAGTCCCCTTTAATTAAATTATATGAACGTAGAAGAACGTATCCAGCAAGCTGAAACACGCATTTTTAAGGCCGTATTTCCCAATACAACCAATCATTATGACACCTTGTTCGGAGGAACAGCCATGCAATTGATGGATGAGGTAGCTTTCATTGCAGCAACCCGTTTTAGCAGACAGCGGATGGTAACGGTGAGCAGTGATAAAATAGATTTCAAAAAACCCATTCCGGCAGGAACGATCATTGAGCTGATCGGTAAAGTGACTTACCTGGGAAGTACGAGTTTGAAAATACGCGTGGAAATTTTTATTGAACAGATGTACTCGGATGTGCGCGAAAAAGCCGTTACCGGAGAGTTTACCTTTGTGGCAATTGATGAAAATAAACAGCCCGTAAAAATATTGAGAGACTAACTTCTTTTACTGCTGTTTTCATTCCATGCATAACGAAAATTATTACATCCATCGGATAGGTTGGCTTCGGGCAGCTGTATTAGGTGCCAATGACGGAATCCTTTCTACAACTAGTTTGGTGATTGGTATTGCGGCGGCAAGCGACACAAGAATGCCAATTGTTTTATCAGCTTTGGCAGGCTTAGTTGCCGGTGCGCTATCAATGGCCGCAGGAGAATATGTTTCCGTCAGTTCTCAATCAGATATTGAATGCGCTGATTTGAAACGTGAGAAGAAAGCGCTCGAAGACAATCCGGAAGAAGAGTTGATAGAATTGGCAGAGATTTATGAGGGGAGAGGATTGAGCAAAGAACTGGCGCTTCAGGTGGCGAAAGAGTTTTCTGAAAAGAATACTTTGGATGCTCACGCCCGCTATGAGCTTGGAATTAATGAAAAGACGCAGCCAAAACCTTTTCAGGCAGCAAGATCATCAGGCCTTTCATTTGTTGCTGGTGGAATTCTTCCCTTAATCGTTGCTTTTTTTGCTCCGGTGAAGGAAATGGGATTGGTTATTTGTTTGATGTGAATGTCGGATGGTTTTAATCCGCGACCGGATTTTCAATAAAGAATCCCTGAATGGTTTAGCCATTCAGGGATTCTAATTTTATGCAAGATGTTCTATTCTCTTACGACGACAATTTTTTCTGTGAAAACTTGGTTTTCTTTAAATACAAAAACAGAATAGGTTCCGGGAGGAAGATTTTCTTTGCGAATTTCGTGGCTTTCTCCACGAATTGTCCCGCTTTCTATCTCACGACCTTCAAGTGAAGTCAATTGATAATGACAGTCTGTTCCGATTTTTGCTGTATTGATAATGAAATTCCCATTGTTCGGATTGGGATAAACAGATAATTGCGGATCGATTACAGAACCTCTATCACTTCCTGTTTCATTAGCCGATCTGATGGATTTTGGATCTGTTGGAACTTGAGTTGTTCCAGCTTGTGTGTTACAAATAACCACATCACAGATACGGCAGTTTGCATCAATGAATTCAACTCGAAAACAAGCTTTAACCGTTTGTGAACAACACGATAAGGCAAGAATAGGAGGGAATTTCAGATTGAGACTAAGTACTTCATTCGTTATAACTCTGGGTGTTGAAGTTACTAATTCAAGATCGTTCCCGAAAGTTGCAGATGTTGATCCTGCATAAGGTGAAAAAGTTGCAGTGTATCCGGTGAGCGCTGCCGCAGGAGATACAAAATGTCCGAAATCAACATTGTTCATAGAGCAATAGTTACGACATAAATCGCTGCTTGGTGTAATCAGATAATTCAGTAGGGTAATGCGTACTTTTTTAATCAGGTTTCCTCCTGAATTCAAATCGAATGATGCAGTTGCATTTCCATTGGAACTAGTCAGATTTAATGTGTTTAATTTCGCATTCACACCATTGCAATTACATCCTGATGTTGAAGGCACATCACAAGATACCTGACCGGAAATGACTGTTGGTAATCCCAGTGTTCGTGTTCCGGAAATAGGAACTGAGTTAGAACTCCATCCACATCCGGATCCGGAAACATCCGGTGTATTTAAAACAGAAAGAGAGGAAGCCCCTACAAACGGTCCGCTGACATAAATTTTATTATCAGGTCCCAACTGCAATCCATTAAACGGATATTGATTTCCAGAAGACGTGACGGCACTTGCAATAGCGGTAGAAGTTGGAGTTGCTACTGTAATATCGTATTGATACAAATAACAGGTAGAACCGACTCCCGCAAATCCTTGTGCTACATATATCAGATTCCCATTCGGAGAAAATTCGAACCCGTAAGTATTTCCACTTCCTGCAACATTGATGGATTTATCCAGTGTCATTGCTCCTGTTGAGGGATTGAAATTAAAGGTTTCGGCATACTTTGAACCACACAATGCTAATCCGATCTTGGTTCCTGAAAGATTAAATTTCATTTGTCCTTGCGCATTGTAATTGGTTGAATTGTGCGCAGTTCCGATTACTTGGGTAGTAAGATTTGCCATTAATGCGGTTTGAGCGCCTGCACTGGAAGTAATTCCCGTAAAAGCAGCAGTATTGGTAATGTGAAATTTATAGAATTGTGTACCTCCGGAAGCATTTGGACTGAAATCGTGAGCTACAAGCCACCATCCGCCGTTTCCGTCAGAACTTACAGCTAATTTTTCTGAGAAACGAGTTCCTGATCCGACAATCGAAACAGCTGGGTCATATGCCACCGAATGCGAAGGATAAATTCCGGTAACTGTTACCAGAGAAACACCGATTCCATTAGGTGTTCCCGGAGTTGTTTCTACTCCTTCTGAAGTAATCACCAAAAATTTCGTGCAAAAATTCCCAGGTAAGGGAACTACAATTGCCGATTGGGTTGATGAAGGACTTCCGAGCATGGAAGAAGTGATAATGGAATGAGTAGCTCCATGCCAAATGCGTTGCCCGTCTGCATAAAATAAAAGGTTTCCACTGTTGTCTGTTGCAGCAGTAGCACCTTCGTTGGTGACCATTGCTGATCCTGTTTCAGGCGAGGTGCTTCCTGCCCCTGTAAAACGGAGACCTGCATTGTTTCCGAAATACCAAACAGTTGTTTGATTGAATGAATGAAATGCGCAGAAAAGAATACATAGTCCTGCTAGAAGATTTTTTTTCATGTGTGAATAGTTTATAAGTAGTCTTACTCTGTAATTCGGTTTTCAGTTCCCCTCAGCAAGGTGGAATAAGTAGGAACAAATCTCTTCAGGATTTCGGAGGAATGAACAGTAATTATATCCACTGGTTGCACTTGCAAATTAGTTTTTTTTTTTCATAAATGAAAAAAAAAATAGCTCTCAGTAATTAAAAATTAACTGCTTGTTTGATAGGGTTGTACAGCAAAAGACTGTCTGATTTTGGAAGGGTTGTGCACTTGGGAAGCAAATGGGTTTTTCCGATTTGGAGTACTTTCTTGAAAATTTCTCTTCTGTCTTTTGAATTGGCTAAAGCGTACAATTGAAATCATTTTTAAACGGGTTAGCCGGTAATTTCCTATTTTCGAAGCAGAATTGATACTTTATGAATCGCATAGTTCCACTTATCGTTTATGTTAGTTTGTTGTCACTTGCTTTTTCATGTGAAAGCAGTGGGAATAGGAGAATATTCACAGATGGAAATGAGGAGCAGTTGATTTTGGATTCGTCTCATAACCTACCATTTACTTGTATAATTGATACTCCATTTTGCACGGATTCTGCCTGCAGTGGAATTTACCGTGGAGTGGAATTTGTGTCGGAACGTTACATCGATCAATTGGAATTGAACGGCACCGACGTGGCACACCAATATTCGAACAAGATGTGCGAATATGTTGGAAATAAATTGAAACAACTCTATAGGGACAGTTTGTATAGTAAGGTGGATTTCAATAAGATCAGAATCTCTACCAAAGGTATGAATGGAGATTCCAACTATGTGGAATACAAAATTTACATTCCTTTCAAACGTGTTCCCAAGAATCAGGCAATGACTGCTTTTGATCACAGTGGTGGGTGGGGACATAAGCCGGAATTGAAACGACGGAAGCACGATTTGCTTTTCAGTTCGAATAAGATTGTAAAGAATCGCAGGTTATGGATCAGTAAATTGTTCCGGACAAAAGAAGGTTTACAAGAATACTGGATCCAATGGCAGCATACTGATTTTACCAAGTAGTGACAAATTCTCCCGAATGTTTTTAGAAAAAGACAGCCTTCTTTATAATTATTTTAAATAGAGTTGTTAAAAATAGAACATTGTGGAAAAATAAATTAGTTAAGAACTAGCGATTTTTTCCTCCTTTAAGTTGTAATCATACAATAACTGATATTCCCTGATGTATCAATACAGTAGCTGTAAATTGTTTTGTCAATTATTGATGCAATAAGATTAGTTGAAACTAAGATCAGTGTTTTTTCATTACCTGAAAGCAACAAAATGAATCAAATGTGAGTCTTTGCAATAAAGGGTTTTATTTTCTAATATTACTCTATAATCTATTAAATTCACACTAGATATTATGAGAAAAATTTACACTTTGTTGGGCTGCTTGCTTTTGTCGCAATTGTCTAATAAACTCTCCGCTCAAGTTCTCTTTAGCGAGAATTTCAGTTCCGGGACCGGGACTACGCCACCGGCAGGTTGGAGTAACAATGACATGACTTCAGCCTCAACGCCTTATTTATGGGCTTTTGATAATCTTGGAGGCGCGCCAATTACTGCTCCAATGACTCCTCCTGCAGCAGTTTTCAATAATGATTACCTTGGTTGGTCCGGTGATTATCCGGAGTCGGCTTTGGAATCGCCTACTTTTGATGCAAGCGTAATTACGGATTACATCTATTTGTCCTTCGATCACACTTTTTTTAATGACGATTTCAGTGGGGACGGGAGCTATTCGGTTGAAGTTTGGGATGGATCGACTTGGAATTCTGTTCTTGGAGGTTCCGGAGATGTCTCAGGGCATGTTGTATTAGATATCACTGCTGATGCAAACGGAGCTTCGGATGCGCAGGTTCGTTTTGTCTGGTACGGTGACTATAGCTATTATTGGGTTGTAGATAACGTTCAAGTGGAGGTAATTACTTGTGCACCTGTAACAAATGTACTTGTTGATGCGGTTACACCTACAACAGCAGGTATTTCCTGGACTGCACAAGGTACAGAGACTAGCTGGAACATTGAATACGGTACAAGTGGATTCACTCCGGGGGCTGGAACACCAGGTACATCAGCAACTGAATCCTTTACGACTTCAACGCCTTTGACTCCGAATACGAACTACGATTTCTATGTACAGGCAGATTGTGGTGCAGGGGATGAAAGTCCGTGGATAGGACCGATTTCTGTTTATACAGGTTATTGTGAATTCGAAGGATTGGATTCTGATTACTTTATCAATAATTTCTCTACAACCGGTGGAGCAACTTCCAATATTTCAAATTTGAACTCCGGATTTGCTGCAAATGGTTATGAAGATGCCACTGCTATGACGGTTTCTCAATTTGAAGGAGGACCAAACGTGAATTTCAATGTGAATTTCGGTTTACCAACTTATACCTATGGATTCGGAATCTGGGTGGATTGGAATGACAACATGATTTTCGAATCAAGTGAACAAATGTTCCAGTCTAATACCGGATATCAAGAGGACTTTTCAGGATCTTTCGGAGTTCCTGTTGGAGTAGCAGTTGGTAATTACAGAATGCGTATTATGGCGGATTATTGGAATTCTTCTCCTACGGACCCATGTACATTGAATTCAGGAGAAGGTGAGGCGGAAGACTATACATTTGTAGTGGTTCCGATTCCTTCTTGTTTACCAGTGACCGATTTGGATACTGAAAATGAAACTCCTAACTCTATTGACATTACCTGGACACCTGGTGATACTGAAACTGCTTGGAATATTGAATGGGGAACTCCTGGATTTGTGCCCGGAACAGGTACCGGTTTGGATTCCGCTCAACAATCTTCAACTGCATCATTTTCCATTGGTGGACTAGACCCTTCAACGGTTTATGATATCTATGTACAAGCAAGTTGCAGCTCATCAGATTCTTCTTATTGGACTTTGGTAAGTGGTACAACACTTTGTGCGCCAATTACTACATTGCCATGGACAGAAGATTTTGAAGCAATGACGGATTTTGATTATGATTTATTTCCTCTTTGCTGGTCAAATGAAAATGGAGACTGGCTTTCTGATAATAGTAACAACAGCCCTGGAATTGCTAATTCAGGATCGAATTTTGTTGGAATTTTTTGGGGCTCAAATGACCAATTATGGACTCCTGAGTTTCAGTTGATCGCAGGTCATAAATATGAATTCAGCTTCATGTGGGCTGGTGATGGATATACCGGTTGGTCTGGTTCTGTTATTGTAAATAACTCGCAATCAGCAACAGGTGCAACTCCACTTGGAACGCCATTCTTGGCTCCTGCGGACAACGCTAATGATGAATATCAAAAAGAATTCTTCTGTTTCACTCCGGCAACATCAGGGGTTTACACTTTCGGAGTTAAAGTAAGTGCTACATCCAGCCCGTACTTTTTAGCATTTGATGATTTCAGTTTAATTGAACGTGCAGCTACTGCAGGAACAAACGGATCAATCAATGCTTGTCAATTGAACGGCTTGGTTGATTTGAATCAGATCGCTACAATTAATGATCCGTTAGGTTCATGGACATTCGCTCCAAACCCTTCTACGATTGTAAATGATTCCATGTTTAATCCGCAATACGTACCGGCTGGAACAGTAAGTGTGGATTATATCACATACGGTTGTTTAGTGGATACTGCATCAGTGATGGTGTCGGTTTATCCTCCATCCAGCGCAGGTTTGGACGGAATGGTTACAGCTTGTAAAAATGAACCGATCGACTTATTGTCCGGTTTGAATGGAACTGTTGACATGGGTGGTGATTGGTATAGCCCAACAAATACCTTGATGCCGAACTCACAAGTGATGACAGGAACTTTCCCGGGACAGTTTAACTATAAATACATTACTGGAAACGGAGTTTGTCCGGATGATACTTCCAGTGTTGTTGTTACGATAGTAGGAAGCTGTGATTGGTTATCAGTGGATGAGAATGCATTGGAAGAAGTAACGGTTTATCCGAATCCTTCTACAGGTGTTATCTTCATTGAATCAGGATTTACAGGTAATTTCAACCTGTTAATTACAGATGTTAACGGTCGCACAGTGCAAACTGGTCAAAATACGATCTCTGCCGGAACGAACACTGTAAACTTGAAAGAAGTTGAAAGAGGTACTTACTTCCTGAAACTTTCAAGTGACAATGCTGAAAAAGTATTCCGTGTAGTTATTCAATAAGAAGACAAAGCATAGCCCGCGGTGGCGGATTAGCTAAGTATAAAAGTCCCGGTTCACGAAAGTGAATCGGGACTTTTTGATTGAGGTGTTTTTATGAGATTTATCATTTATTACTTTGCAAGATTAAATTAACTTTGCAGCATGAATTTTGAAAAACAATTGAATACCCGAAGTGGTGAAGTATGTGAGGTAAGTGGCTCCACAGACAATTTGCAAGTGTATCAGGTACAACCGTCAGAGGGTAATTCCGTAGATGATTTTATGTTGATCAGCCAAAATTTGAAGGATCAATTAGAAGGTACAAAAGAGGTTGTTCCCAATGATTGGAGATGTTTAAATGATGCGATGTGGAGTGAAGTTTCAGCTGTGAAAGTGATTTCTTACCGCATGTTAAACACTTTGAAACAAGAAGGGTGGCCAAATGATTTACTTGAAATGATTTATTTGGACGATAAGGAGCTTGCTTGGGCTAAATCCGGAATGGAGGATGAAGATGCCATTAAGCATATTGATTCGAATGGAGTCGTTTTGAAAGCAGGGGATACCGTTGTTCTGATCAAAGAACTGGATGTAAAAGGTTCTACCATAACTGCAAAGCGCGGAACAGCCGTGCGTAATATTCGTCTTGTTCACGACGATCCAACCTTGATCGAAGGAAAAATCGATGGGCAATCCATTTATATCCTGACGCAATTCGTGAAAAAGTAATTCAAAATTCAAAATGCAAAACTTTTGAATTTTGCATTTTGAATTCAGAGTACATCCTTGTACTCTGGTGTCTTATCAAATACACTTTTTGCGAACGGACATAAGGGAACGATCTTGATGTTCGCTTTTCGGGCAAATTCAACAGCTGCCTGTACCATTAGGTTTCCGACACTTCGGCCTCTGAATGCCGGATTCACCTCCGTGTGGTCAATAATGATCCGGTCATCATTCACCCAGGCATAAGTCATTCTTCCTGCTTCCTGTTCATCTTCTGTTGCTTTGAAGAATCCTTTGGTTTCTCGATCAAATTGCTTTACTTCTATCATAATCTGATGAATTAAAAATGCAAAATTAAAAATTCAAAACTTTTGAATTAAAATTTGGGTTCCGGTAGGGGAACAAAACCTGTTTCTCCTTCAATTTTGGGAAAAGTCTGATCAATCCACGCTTGTTTTGCTTCTTCAATCCGCTCTTTTCTCGATGATACAAAGTTCCAAAAGATAAAACGTTCTTCCGGGAATGCTTCTCCACCAAAAATATAAACGGTGGTGTTTGCCGCCATATCAAAGGTACATAGTTCTGTATTCTTTGCTATCAGGATTTGTTTCGAACCGAATTCCTCTTCGCCGTCTTTTATACTTCCTTCCAGGATATACAGAGCACTCTCACCAAATAATTCTTCACCAATACTAATGCTTGTTGCCTCGTGACTCTTGATTTCAAGAAAATAGAGCGGACTGTAAACAGGAACGGGCGATTTTTTTCCGAATGCTTCGCCGGCAATTAGTTTGAAATGAACATTGTTATCAGTCCATGATGGAATTTCATCTCCTTCAATGTGTGTAAATGACGGATCCATTTCTTCCAATTCTTTAGGAAGTGCCACCCAAATTTGCAATCCATGGAGGTGCTTTTCTGAATGACGTAAATACTCAGGCGTTCTTTCAGAATGAACAACTCCTTTTCCTGAAGTCATCCAATTCACTGCGCCAGGTTGGATTTCCATGACAGAACCAACACTGTCCCGGTGCATAATTGAACCTTCAAATAGATAAGTGAGCGTCGATAATCCGATATGAGGGTGAGGTCCGACATCCAAATTTTGATGATCACTCAATTTTGCCGGTCCCATGTGATCGATAAATACAAATGGTCCAACTGCTCGTTTTTGACGAAAAGGGAGCAATCTTCCTACTAGAAAATTACCGATATCTGCAGCGCGTTCCTCAATGATGAGTTGAATGTTTGACATGAAAAGCGTTGTTTTATGAAATGGAATCCTAAATTTAAGAACTTATCGATTGATTTTTATCAAATAAGCGGACTTTTGCTGATTTAATTGATCTAATTTCTATTTACTGATACTGACGATTCACACATCGCTTAATAGTATTCAAGCATTTGGAAGAAGAACTGTTAATGGATAATCAGGAACAAAATTAATTTAGCAGAAATTACGATGAAACAACTCTTCAAAAATGATCAATAAGATAGGGAAATTGCTTCTTGGAATAGGACTCTTAACATTCCTCACTTTTTTGATTACGGATATCAGTGGGCATTCTATTCCTATGGGAAAAGGGGCCGCAATAGTATTTCTCTTGTCGATGATTCTTTTTATTTTCTTGGGAATCACCTTTATTTATCTCCATAGTTCCGTAACAAAAAGAAAACGGGTTTCACGAATCATTTTAGGATTTTTAATTTTCTTGGGTTGTTTCGGTGTTTTATCCAAATTCATGTTCTGGTCTGGTGCAGCTATTGAAATTGTACTCTTTTTCTTTTTATTGAGTTTTTCCTATTTTCCTTTTATAATAAAAAGCCGCTATGAACGATTGATCGAATTAATTCCATCCAAAGTAAAGGTTATTTACTTGAGCGTTATGGATTTAATAGGGTTGCTTTGTTTGGTCATGGGCGCTTTGTTTACCATTCAAAAATGGCCATTTGCTCTTCCACTTATTGGACTTGGGATAGTTACATTCTTGATCGCAATGAATGGCTGGAATAGAAGTTTCAGGAGAGAAGTAGAGTTGCGCAAATCCGCTGAAAATGAATTGAAGTCCACATTGGATGAATTGCATCAGACGCATTTGGAAATAACCGAGAAACATAAAGAAATTAAGGATAGTATCAATTATGCAGAACGCATTCAGCGAAGTTTTTTAGCAACAGAAGCCACTCTTTCGGATAATCTGAAAGAATATTTTGTCATTTTTCAGCCACGAGATGTTGTGAGCGGAGATTTTTATTGGGCAAATAGACTCGCAAATGGAAATTTTCTCTTGTTAACAGGTGATAGCACGGGACATGGTGTTCCCGGAGCAATTATGAGTTTACTCAATATCACTAGCTTGGAAAAAGCCATTGAACATCAATCAGAACCTGCTCAAATTTTCAACGAGGCAAGAATGACCATTATTGAACGATTGAAGAATGACGGGAGCTTGGAAGGAGGTAAAGACGGAATGGATGGAAGTCTGATCTCATTCAATCAGGAGAAAACAAGTTTGACTTATACTTCCGCGAATAATTCGATTTGGATTGCACGTTATTCGGAAGAAACAAAGGGGTATGAATTGTTGGAATTCATAGGAGATAAAATGCCTTTAGGAAAACACGTTCACGATACGGTTTCCTTTACTCAAACCACCGTTCCATTGCTAAAGAATGACTTGGTTTATTGCTTTACAGATGGTTTTGCAGATCAGTTTGGAGGACCAAAAGGAAAGAAATTCATGAAGAAACAAATGAAGGAATTGATTCTTCAACAAGCGATACTTCCATTAGAAGAACAGAAGGGAATTATTCTCAAAAGATTCAATGATTGGAAGGGGGACAATGAACAGATCGATGATGTAACAATGATCGCTGTCCGAATTTAGTAATTCCGTTTCTATATCTGTTTTTCCTTCTGAGATAAAATTGGGATTAATTAAGAATTAATTTTCGTTGTCCAAAATCCGGATTCACTTTCTTTTCGTACCTTGAAGAGATTGAACTTTTGTGAGTTTACAAAGGATGTTCAATTTAAATGACTAAATACTGAATTATGAAACGAGCAATTTGGAACGATACAATCATTGCGGAAAGTGAGAAAACGGTGATGATTGAAGGAAATCATTACTTCCCGATAGAAGCAATCAAACAAGAATATTTCAAGGATTCCGATACCCACACAACTTGTCCATGGAAAGGGGTGGCTTCCTATTATTCTTTGGAAGTGGGTGGACAGACAAACAAGGATGCTGCTTGGTATTATCCAAAAGCCTCTGAATTGGCTAAAAGCATAGAAGGGAAAGTGGCTTTTTGGAAAGGTGTTCAAGTTGTTGTTGATTGATCGGATAACATGCATTTAAAAGAAAAGTACCAGGAAGTAAGAAGTCGAACAGAAACTATTTGCAAACCGCTTCAAGTGGAAGATTATGTTCCGCAACCTGTTCCGTTTGCAAGTCCACCGAAATGGCATTTGGCTCATTCCACCTGGTTTTTTGAGGAGATGATTCTCAAGAAAAATCTTCCGGGATATAAAGAGTTTCATGCGGATTTTGGTTTTTTGTTCAATTCCTATTACAATACCATTGGAGAGCGGACTTTCCGGGCAGATCGTGGAAACATTACCCGACCGGGAGTTTCGGAGGTATATGCTTATCGCACTCATGTGAATCAAGGAATGATGGAATTGTTTGGCAGAGAGATATCGCCGGAATTGAGAGAACTCATTGAGCTCGGATTGAATCACGAGCAGCAACATCAAGAGTTATTGATCACGGATTTAAAATATACCCTTGGACATAACCCGATTTTTCCGGTATATGATGAAACTCAAAATTTGCTTGCAGATACGAATACCCATACCGGGTGGGTTCCAATGGAAGAAGGAATTTATGAAATCGGTCACGACGGTGGTGCCTTTTGTTTTGACAATGAATTGAATAAGCATAAAGTCTATTTGAACGCATTTGATATTTCCAAATCTTTGGTGACCAACGGAGAATATTTAGAGTTCATGGAAGCTGGCGGTTATTCGCGTTTTGATTGTTGGCTCGATGAAGGTTGGTCCTGGTTGAACGAGAACAAGATTACCAATCCGCTTTATTGGCATAAAATAAAAGGGAAGTGGCATTATTTTACACTTGCGGGTTTGAAAGAAGTGGATCCAAATGCAATTTTGGGACATGTATCTTATTACGAAGCGCAAGCTTATGCCACCTGGAAAGGACTTCGCTTACCAACTGAATTTGAATGGGAAGCAGCTTCCGATGTTTTGGATTGGGGAAAAAGGTGGGAATGGACGAATAGCGCTTATTTACCTTATCCCGGATTTAAAACAGCTGAAGGAGCCGTTGGTGAATACAATGGGAAATTCATGATCAATCAAATGGTATTGCGCGGAGCTTCCGTTGCAACGTCCCCAAATCACAGCAGAAAAACCTACCGAAACTTTTTCCACCCGCATTTTCAATGGCAGTATTCAGGAATTAGATTAGCAAAGTAAGATGATATTAGAACAATTTAAGCAAGATGTGTTGTTTGGACTTTCTCAAACTCCCAAACAAATTCCTTCGAAGTATTTTTACGATAAGCGGGGTGACGAACTATTCGTAAAAATCATGAATATGCCTGAATATTATCTGACTCGTGCAGAGATGGAAATATTCCAACAACAATCCAGAGATATTATTGCAAGTTTTGACATTCAAAAGAGAGAAGAAATAGAAGTGGTGGAATTAGGTGCCGGAGATGGTACAAAGACCATTCACCTGCTATTTGAACTAATCCGCTCACGGGTAACATTCAAATACATTCCAATTGATATTTCTTCCAATGCGTTGATTGGTTTGGAACATCGGATGAAAGAGGAGATTCCTGAATTGGCGATCAATAGCTTACATGGAGATTATTTTCAAATGCTGAGTGACTTGAAGAAATCTCCCAATAGAAAGATCATTTTGTTTCTAGGTTCCAACATTGGAAATATGACAGATGAACAAGCGAAGTTGTTTGTCGCTTCGTTAAGTGCAAACTTGAATAAAGGAGACAAAATTGTCTTAGGAGTGGATCTGATCAAGGAAAAAGAAGTTGTGCTCCCTGCCTATAACGATGCTGCTGGAATTACACGAGATTTCAACCTGAATCTATTGGAACGGATGAATCGGGAATTGCATGCGAATTTTGACTTGAATTCTTTTGTACATGATCCGGAATACCATGAATCGGAAGGAATAGCGAAAAGTTTTCTAAAAAGTACGAAGAAGCAGGTTGTCACCATTGAGTCGATCAACAAACAATTCTCATTTGAAGAAAATGAGCGAATCCACACAGAAATTTCAAGGAAATACAACGATATGATCCTGGACAAGATCATTGATCAATCACCATTGTCAGTCCAACAGCGTTTTACGGATCACAAATCCTGGTTTGGAGATTACATTATCAATCGCGTTTAAGATTTTAATTTGTTAACCTTTTCCTAAAAAGGAAACGTAGCCCGCATCTTTCTATTATTTTAGATGCATAAAATTGCGTTATGACATCTACTAACTTGGGAAATGGAAGTTTGTTTATGAACAAACAACTTCCACTGATTATAAAAGGAATCATGGCATTTATGTTCCTGCTTTCCGCTGTGGCAAAATTGTATCCTTCTCCGAATATGGCACTTCCCACATTTGAAGTGAAACAGTTGATTCCCATGGGTTTCAGTGAAATGAGTGCGGCTTATTTCTCGCGCATCCTGATTGGTTGTGAGCTGGCTTTGGGTGTTTTGTTACTTCAAAAAAATTACTTCAAGCGATTGGTGATTCCGATGTCGTTCCTGATGTTGTTGATTTTCAGTATTCATTTGAGTTATGAGATTGCATCTTCCGGAAATAGCGGGAATTGTGGTTGTTTTGGATCTTTGTTACCAATGACTCCTGTTCAGGCATTGATCAAAAATATTATTGGAATGGGCTTGTTAGTGCTGCTTTACAGCAAAACTTCCAAAGAAAACGACCGATTGAATTTTTCATTCGTTGCTGCGATAACATTCGCTTCGATTCTTGCCGTGTTTTTGGTTGGACCTATGCAACGTAAGTCCAGTGATCAATTGGTAGAAGAAATGATGAAAGAAATGGAGTGGTCTGACAGTGATTCTAAAAAAATGGAACCAGAATTGGACGCGGCATTAAAGAAAGAGGGGATTCATACCTCCCAAGATCAAAAAAAGGGGATAGCAGACAAAAAAACGGTAACTGCTATTAATCTGAAAGATCTGGAACAAGATCACAACGTGCAGCAAGCAGAGGAAGAACAATTAATTGGTGAGCCGAAACAGAAAAAATCAGGATTTGCATCGCAGTTCGGAGATATCGATAAAGGAAGAAAAATCATCTGTTTTTTCGCTCCTGGCTGCGACCATTGTAAAGAAACGGCAAAAGCGTTGACAGATTTAGCTTCAAAAGATGCCAACTTTCCGGAACTCAAGATTGTCTTTATGGATGAAGAAACGGAATTGATTCCGGATTTCTTTGCTTTTGCAGGAAGAAAATACCAATTCAAAATTCTGGATGTAGGTTCATTCTGGACTGCACTAGGAGGAACAAAAGATACTCCCGGAGTCTTTTACCTATGGAATGGAAACAGTGTGAAAGAATACGATGGAATCAACGAACGTGCATTCAAAAAAGAAGAATTCAAGAAGATTGTCCAAAAGAAGTGGTCTGAAATAAAGTAAGTGAATTCCCGGCAATTAATTCTAATTCATTCAGGTGTTTTACCACAGATATCTAGAGGCGCTTACCAGTTGCTTCTTGTTTATGAATTGTTGATTGTTACTCAGAAATCGAGTGCGGTGCGCCTATGCTAAAGCTTTTGCAACATGCGGTAAGCATTAGCCGGGCAATAATCAACGCATCAGTGGGAAATCAGAAAACATGTTAATCTTGAACACGAACCGAGTGCGGATGATAATACATATCTCTGATTTGGTTATCTTCATGCTACATTTTATGACTATGAAAAACCTGTTTGCTATTCTGTTTTGTTTGATAAGTGTCTTTTCTAATGCACAGAAAACCCGACCTTTTGATGAAGATAAATTCTATTCGGAACTGAGCTCCCTTTCTCAAAAGAAAGATTTTTTTGAAGTGAAGGAGCTATTGATTGCCAATAAATCCAGAATGGATAAGGAGGTTTATTTTTATTACTGGAGTTTGGTTGAAAATGCATTTTCCAACTTCAAGGAATCAAATGAAGCAATAGAAGATTTTTTGGAAGGTGCCGGATCAATGAATAACGATTCGCTTTTCAAAGAAATCTTGATGGTAAAGCAATTGAATCTGGTGAATCTATTCGAGTATAAGAATGCCTATCAGACAAATCAATACATCATTGAGAACTTCAAGCATGTTTGCACGGCGGAAGAGCTGGATGATTTATCCAACACGGGAAGGATTTGGAAAGCGCTTGAAAACTCGAACAAACAACTGATCAATCGTTCGGTTGATGTAAAAGTCCAATTGTCACGTGATAATGCCAAATTGGCAAATGTTCCGGTTACTGTTTCAGGAATAACAAAAAACTTTGTGTTCGATACCGGTGCCAATTTTTCCGTAATTCAAAGATCGGTAGCATTGGAAATGGGGTGTGAAATCATTCCGATTCAATTTGATGTGTCTGCAATTACCGGTGCTAAAGTGAAAAGTGATCTGGCAGTGATAAAGGAATTGCTGATTGGAGATCCCGGAGGGTCCGGACAAGTTGTAAAATGTGAAAACGTGGTTTTTCTTGTTTTTGATGATACCGATTTGACTTTTTCAGAAGTGAATTACTCGATTCAAGGAATTATCGGTTTCCCGGTAATTCGCAACCTGGAAGAGATCCATATTACAAAAGAGGATCAATTGGTGATTCCCAAAACTCCGGAAGTTTATACGAAAAGCAATATGATCTTAGTTGGTTTTGTTCCGGTTGTTCAGGTTATTCAGGATCAAGACACGCTGCAATTTTCATTTGATACGGGAGCTGCAGAAACATCTTTGAATAGCTCTTATTATTATAAGTATAAGAAGCGGGTGGAGAAGAAGGGAAAAAAACAAACCTTGAAATCGGGTGGAGCAGGAGGAATGGTGGAATACCAAGGTTACTTGCTGCCTAAAGTGACACTTTCCGTTGGATTGTCAACCGTAACTTTGCAGGATGTTCAATTGAGAAAAGATCATGTTGGGGAAGTCGATTCAGATTTTGACGGAAACCTGGGGCAGGATTTTATCAAGCAGTTCAATGAAATGATCATCAGTTTTAAATATTCGACAATTCACTTCAAGTAGCACTTCGACTTTGCTCAACGCCCTTTTTTGTTAATTCGGTGATTGATCGTTGTCGAAGTTCCGAAATTTTGAACTTTTCAATTGCCTCCGGCTCCGATTGCAGTTTTATTTCCGGTAGTTGCCTCTTGGTCCTTGGTTTCCATAGGAGGTTCTGCCGTTTTTGGAAGAGGAGTCATTACCACTTCACCTGCTGCTGTGCGAACCTGAGCGAATAACCAGTTGTACATTTCATCTCCACGAAAGATTCGTTCCAAAGCTCCATGATTCGCACCTATTATTTCTGTGTAGATGAGATTTTTCCCATCATTACAACTTTTAATGGCAGTCACCATTGTTCTTGATTGCCCTACCGGAACTGCTTCATCTCTGCTTCCATGTTGGATCCACATGGGAATACTTGCCAGATTACAAGCATCTTTAGGATTTCCACCTCCGCAAAGTGCAACCCCTGCTGTAATTTTATCCGCATGTTTTCCTACGAAATGCATTGTTCCATAGCCACCTAAACTCATTCCACAAACATAAACGCGGTTTGTATCGGTTTTATATAGTTTTTGGATGTATTCCAAAACTTCCAAAACTTTGTCCGGATTCCAAGATCCGGAAGCTACTTGTGGCGCTATGACAATTGCCGGGATCTTTCGTCCTTTTTCAATTTCATGGATTACGCCATATTTTTTCACGCGATTCAAATCGGTGCCACTCAAACTTTTTCCATGTAAGAAAATAAGAATAGGAGGGTTGTTAGCCAAAACACTCGAATCGGGAAGATTCAGCCAAAAATTGTAGGATGTTTTTCCTCTCACTGCACTAAGTTGTGCGAAGGAGTTTAAACCAATAAATAAACAAATGATGATTACTATCTTTTTCATACAAATTTCTTTGGGGAGGCTAAGATAAGGATTATATACTAAATGGGATTTTAAATTTAGGTTACCAATTGGATAGATACTAAAACTCAGAATAGATACCATGGTAATGGTTCGCTATTTGGCAAACACGCAAAATGGCAAATTGGCGAAATGGGAAGAGTATCTGATACCTGAAATTAAAAAAGGCCTTCATCCAAAGATGAAGGCCTTTTTTAATTCAGTTGATACAATTCCTTTATTGCTTCGCAGCATCAAGCATCTGCTTGTATTTCGCTTCTTTTTCTGTGTTTTTAAGTGCTCTGGCAATTTTTGTCAAGCTGTTCAAAACATCTACATCTTTTGGATTGATCGCAACATATTTTTCCAAAGGATCCATTGCTAAACCATAAAACTCCAAGCTTTTCGCAAGTAATTCATCTGATTCTTTTTTCGCATTTGGAGGTAAATTACTCGCTTTTTGACGCAGTTCCAATCCTTTTCCGGAGAAGTAACTACCTAAGTTATAAAAGGCATCGCCATATTTCGGATCAATTTCTACCGCCTTGTTCAAGTTTTCCAAGACTGTTGGGTCATCGTTCATTTCCATTGCAATTGTACCCAAAGCAAAATATAAATGCTTGTCTTTTGGAGATTTTGCAATTGCTTGTTTCAAAAAGGCAATAGCTTTATCATTTTGACCTGCTTTGATGTATGCCATTGCAGTTGAACGGTAGATGATATCCGGTTTGTAACCTGCATCAGCTGCTTTTTTGTAGTACTCTGCTGCCTGAACCCAATTGGTATCATTTTCAGCAGCAATAGCAGCATAATAAATAGCCGTTGTATCCATTTGATTCAATACATTGGTGTAATCATTTACGGTTGCAAATGACATCATAGCCTCCTTGTATTTTTTTGCATCAAATGCTGCCGATCCTGTTGTATAAAGCATTTGCTTGATCGTGTTCACACTGTTTTCGATATCCGAGTCGTACTTGTTGGAAATGTCATACGCATCTTTATATGCTTTGACAGAAATTTCCTTTGCATTTTCCGGAACGTTTTTATTGAATTCAGCATCACCAAGCATCTTCAATAAAAGCATAGAAGTATAGATCTCACCTTTCAGGAACAAAGTTTTCGGACTTTTTTCTGTTTCAACATTAGCAGCAGCCAAATCAATGGATTCTTTTGCTTTTAACAATTGCTTTTTCATTTCCACCATGTCTCCGGTCATCTGAGCCTTCTCAAAGTTCTGGAATGCTAAAGCTGCATCGGTTTCTATCTTTTTTTGAGCAAAAGAAAGTGACGAAATCATGATGATTCCTGCTAGTAATGCTCCTTTAGTAATGTTCAAATAGTTCATAATTATTTATTTGCTGTGATTTTGTTTCCAACTTTTATGCCAATCTCGACTTTAAGATGCAAACAAAATGCGTTTTCCATATTTATTCCTCCGAATTTGTTTCGTTTGATTCATCTGTAGATTCTTCCGTTGAGTCATCTACCGGCTTTTCAATGATTGTTCCGTCTTCATCAAATTCCGCTTCGTCTTCATCCGAACGTGGAACTCTAGCTACAGCTGCAATTGCCGCAGATCCTTTCAGATTGATCAAACGAACTCCCTGAGCAGCTCTTCCCATCACACGGATACCATCGATGTGCATACGGATTGTGACACCAGCTTTCGTGATAATCATCAAATCGTCTTCATCAGCAACCGTTTTGATTGCCAAAAGAGGTCCGGTTTTATCTGTAATGTTAATGGTCTTAACACCTTTTCCTCCGCGGTTAGTGATACGGTATACCGGTTCACCATCTTCAGGATCATTCAGGAATGAACGTTTTCCATAACCTTTCTCAGAAACAACCATGATCGTTTCAGCGTTATCTTTCACGCAAATCATTCCGACTACCTCGTCTGTATCATTTTGAAGTGTTACAGCACGCACACCGGAAGCATTTCTACCCATCGGACGAACTTTTGCCTCGTTGAAACGAATTGCACGACCTGCTTTAGTAGCAAGAACCATTTCATTTGTCCCATCAGTCAATCTTGCTTCCAATAATTCGTCGTTTTCACGGATCGTAATGGCATTGATACCGTTTGCTCTTGGACGGGAATAAGCTTCCAATGAAGTTTTCTTGATGATACCTTGTTTCGTGCACATCACGATGAAGTTATTTTCAACGTATTCCTTATCTGTCAAATCTTTGACTTTCACATACGCCTTGATCTTATCATCCTGTTCGATGTTCAACAAGTTTTGGATTGCTCTTCCTTTTGCAGTTTTGTTTCCTTCCGGAACTTCAAATACGCGCATCCAGAAACAACGACCTTTCTCTGTGAAGATCAATAAATAGTTGTGATTCGTTGCAACAAACAAATGCTCCAGGAAATCTTTGTCACGTGTAGTAGAACCTTTCGATCCCATTCCACCACGACTTTGAACCTTAAATTCATCCAGGTTGGTACGTTTGATATAACCTGCATGAGAAATCGTAATAACCACTTCTTCATCCGGAATCAAATCCTCGATCTTCATTTCTGAAGCGGAGTATTCAATTCTGGAACGACGTGCATCACCGTATTTCGCACGAACATCAATCAATTCGTCCTTAATGATTTGCATTCTGCGTTCTTCACGAGCTAAAATATCTTTCAAATCTGTGATGAAAGCCATCAAATCTGCATATTCTGTACGTAGTTTGTCTTGCTCCAGTCCAGTCAATTGACGCAAACGCATCTCTACGATTGCACGCGATTGAATGTCTGATAAGGCAAAACGCGCTATCAAATTCTCACGCGCTTCTTCCGGACTTTTTGATGAACGGATGATCGCAATTACTTCATCGATATTGTCTGAAGCAATGATTAATCCTTCCAGGATATGTGCACGCTCTTCGGCTTTACGCAATTCATATTTCGTTCTGCGGATGACTACCTCATGTCTGAATTTTACAAACTCAGCAATCATTTCTCTCAGGTTCAATAGACGAGGTCTTCCGTCAACCAAACAAATATTGTTGATTGAGAACGAACCTTGAAGAGCAGTGTACTTATATAATTTATTTAAAACGACATTTGGAATCGCATCACGCTTCAATTCAAAAACGATACGCATACCATTTCTGTCAGATTCGTCACGAATGTCAGAAATACCCTCAATCTTTTTGTCATTTACCAATTCAGCAGTTTTCTTGATCATTTCTGCTTTGTTGACCTGGTAAGGAATCTCGGTAACAATAATCTGTTCACGTCCTCCTGACTCTTCGATTTCAGCTTTACCGCGAATGACTACACGTCCACGACCGGTCAATAATGCTTCACGGGCACCATCCACACCGTAGATAATACCTCCGGTTGGGAAATCAGGAGCTTTTACATAGTTTAACAGCTCATCATCTTCCAGGTCATTGTTATCGACATAAGCAATAATAGCATCAACAACTTCACCTAAATTGTGAGGTGCCATGTTGGTAGCCATACCTACAGCAATACCACTTGCACCATTCACCAATAAGTTAGGGATTTTGGATGGTAATACCGTTGGTTCTTCCAAAGAGTCATCAAAGTTCGGAGCAAAATCAACTGTTTCCTTGTCCAAATCATCCAACATCTCTTCTGCGATCTTGCGCAAACGTGCTTCCGTATAACGCATTGCCGCCGGGCTGTCCCCATCGACAGAACCAAAGTTTCCTTGTCCATCAACTAAAGGGTAGCGCAAGGACCAGGATTGTGCCATACGAACCATCGTGTCGTAAACGGAACTGTCACCATGCGGGTGATATTTACCAAGTACTTCACCAACAATACGAGCTGACTTTTTGTGTGGTCGATTGGAATAAACTCCCAAATCTTGCATACCATATAATACACGGCGGTGTACTGGTTTAAATCCGTCACGCACATCAGGAAGTGCGCGAGATACAATCACTGACATCGAATAATCGATGTACGCCGATTTCATTTCATCTTCGATGTTAATCTGGATTATCTTTTCTCCATCTGCCATCTTGTCATAGTTTTAAATTATGCACGAAATTTGCGTGCTAAATGCAAGTTTCGAAATTAGTTTTTTTATGGCTACGAAAAAGAGGGGTAAATGGATTTTTACTAACAAAAAGCGGTGAAAAAATGCTGTTTCGAGGTACTTATTAACATTTAATGAGTTTGTATATTTGTATGGTGCACATGTTGTACCTGAATCTTAAATTAAGATAGTTATGGAAGCGAAATTTTCACCTCGGGTAAAAGACGTACTTAGCTTCAGTCGAGAAGAAGCTTTGCGTTTGGGGAATGATTTTATTGGGGTTGAACATTTCTTGCTTGGAATCTTGCGTGAAGGGGAAGGGAACGCGGTGCGTATTCTAACCGGATTCAATCTGGATTTACAAAAATTAAAAGCAGAATTAGAAAAACCATTACTGGAGGCATCTAAATCGAATTCGCCTGTAGGGGCGAATATACCTTTGGTAAAACAAGCGGAACGTTTGTTAAAAATAACTTATTTGGAAGCTAAATTGTTCAAGAGTCCTATGATAGGAACGGAACATTTGTTACTTTCGATGTTAAAGGATGAAGATTCCGTAGTGTGTAGAGTCCTAAATCGCTACGGAGTAAATTATAATACAGTTCACGAGGAATTAGAAAACATGGTCGACGAAAATAAACTACCAAGAGCAGAAATGTCATCTTCTTCGGATGATGAAGATCAAACATTTGGAGCAAGCCAACGCAAATCCACTGACCCTAAATCTAAAACACCTGTTTTAGATAATTTCGGTCGTGACTTGACAAAAATGGCAGAAGCCGGAAAGCTGGATCCGATTGTAGGACGTGAAAAGGAAATTGAGCGAGTTTCTCAAATCCTATCACGCAGAAAAAAGAATAATCCAATTTTGATTGGAGAACCGGGAGTAGGAAAAAGTGCAATTGCTGAAGGATTGGCTTTGAGAATTGTTCAACGAAAAGTTTCCCGTGTACTTTTTAATAAACGAATCATTTCATTGGATTTGGCTTCCATGGTGGCTGGTACAAAATACCGTGGTCAGTTTGAAGAGCGTATGAAAGCTGTGATGGCTGAGATCGAGAAAAATCCGGATATCATTTTGTTTATTGATGAGATTCACACCATTATCGGTGCGGGTGGAGCAAGTGGTTCTTTGGATGCTTCCAATATGTTCAAACCTGCTTTGGCACGGGGAGAGATGCAGGCAATCGGTGCTACAACTTTGGATGAGTACAGACAATACATTGAAAAGGATGGCGCATTGGAGCGTCGTTTCCAAAAAGTATTGATTGAACCGACAAGCATTGAAGAAACCATTCAGATCCTGAATAATATCAAGGAGCGTTATGAGGATCATCACATGGTTACTTATACGGACGAAGCACTTGCTGCTTGTGTGAAATTGACTGAACGTTATATCACTGACAGACATTTACCGGATAAGGCAATTGATGCATTGGATGAAGTAGGTTCCCGTGTTCACATCACCAATATCAATGTTCCGCAAGATATCATTGATATCGAACAGGAAATTGAAGAATTGAAAGATCAGAAGAATGAGGTGATCAAATCTCAACAATACGAGAAAGCTGCCGAACTTCGGGACTCTGAGCGCAAACTTCAGGATCGATTGGAAGAAGCTAAAAAACGTTGGGAAGAAGATTCCAAAGCGAAACGTGTAATTGTAACGGAAGAAGATGTTGCGGAAGTTGTTTCCATGATGTGTGGAATTCCTGTTACACGTGTTGCTCAGACCGAAATGGGGAAATTGGCTACAATGGCCGATGAACTTCAAGGGAAAGTGATTGGTCAGCAGGAAGCGGTTGAAAAAGTGGTGAAAGCAATTCAACGGAACAGAGCAGGATTGAAAGATCCGAATAAACCAATCGGTTCATTCTTCTTCCTCGGACCAACAGGTGTCGGAAAAACACAATTGGCTAAAGTATTGGCGAAATATTTATTTGATTCGGAAGATTCTTTGATTCGCATCGACATGTCTGAATACATGGAGAAATTCTCAATCTCTCGTTTGGTTGGAGCGCCTCCGGGATATGTCGGTTATGAAGAAGGTGGTCAGCTGACTGAAAAAGTGAGACGTAAACCATATTCAATCATCTTATTGGATGAGATTGAAAAAGCGCATCCGGATGTATTCAACTTGTTACTTCAGGTATTGGATGATGGACATATGACAGATGGATTAGGTCGTAAGATTGACTTTAAAAACACCATTTTGATTATGACTTCAAATATTGGAGCACGTCAGTTGGCAGATTTTGGAACAGGAGTTGGTTTCGGAACAAAATCACAAACCGAGCAACGTGATGACAATGCGAAGACAGTGATCCAGAATGCGTTGAGAAAAGCATTTTCACCTGAGTTCCTGAATCGTATGGATGACATGATTATCTTCCATTCATTGACAAGAGAAAATATCCATAAGATCATTGATTTGGAATTGATGAAATTGTTTGATCGTATTGCAGTATTGGGATACCATGCTTCTATTACTGAAAAAGCAAAAGATTTCATTGTAGATAAAGGATACGATGAGAAATTTGGAGCTCGACCGTTGAAAAGAGCGATTCAAAAGTACATTGAAGATCCATTGGCAGAGGAAATCATCAAGGCTAATTTGCAAGAAGGAGATACCATTGTTTTGGATATCGATGACGCAAATACTGGCTTGAAGATCAACATTGAAAAAGGAAAAACAAAGGCTACAAAAAAGTAAATAGATAATTGTTTATAACCAAAGGGGCGCCCCGCACAGGCGGGGCGCCCCTTTGGTTGTTATTCAAGGTTGCATTTTTTATGTTTGGATTATGAAGCTGAAATTAATTGGGTTATTGTTTTTGGGCGTTTCAATGCGCGCATTTGGATATGTAGAAATGACACGTGTGGACCCGAAGATTTTCATTGCGAGTCCGGAAACGGATTTTCTTAAGATTCAGGTGAAAAATGAAACGCTGAAAGCCAAGATGGTTGCATTTTTATTCGATAATGATCTGATCGATCACATCGGAACAAAGGCATACGATCCTTCTGCATTATTTGTGAACTATTACCAGCAATTTGGTTCACTCTATCAATTAATAGATCTGAATAATGATCGCATTCCTGAGCTTATTTTTAACGGATATCCCGGAGAAGAAAAGGAAAAAGAGCAGTTGCAGATCTTTACAACGATAAAAGGGGAGTTGGTTTCTGTATACAATGAAATCGGTCATTTATTAGCATATAAAATCCACCCGAATACAAAGGAGGTTTTGCTTTATCATCACCAATACCCTTGTTGCGAGAATGCTTCTCATAACCTGAATCGTTTGCGCTTGGTAAACAATAAGATAACATTTGTAAAACGTTATTTTTTAGGAAGAGATACGGGTATGCTTGGTAAATTCTTTCCTGAAAAATCAACCTTCTCAGGAACATTTTTTGCCACAAAATCCAAGACAGCACTTCATTGGTCACCGGAGGAGATCAATCAGGCAGCATGGCCCAAAAGATCTGAAACAAACATCATAGCAAATTATCCGGATTCCACTGCTTATTCCGTTTTAGCTGAAAAAGGAAAATGGCGTTTTGTTATTATGCACGGTACACCTGTCGCAGAAGCAAACCGGGTGATCAATCCATCCAATTTTTCCGGTATCTGGATTTATGGTTGGATTAAAAAGAATTGATAAAATAGGTGAGATGCAATGCATTGCGTCTCCACCTATTTCCCCATAAAAAAACCGAACCATTTTCAGAATAGATTATCCTGATAACGATTCGGCTTTCTTTGAACAAGTAGGCACGCGATCCCGCACGTGCGGGACGTACCTACTTGTTTTTTAATTCTCGTGCCTACTTGTTTTTAATTCTTGTGCCTACTTATTTTCAATTCTCGTCCCTATTTATTTTCCTTTAATTAATATCAGTTTGTTTCCAGTTGAGCACCAATTGACGGTGTTTATTTTGAAAGATTGTCATCAACTTGTCTGAATCAGATTCCTTTCCATAAGCACGTTTTTCAATAGATTTAAAGGTTTGTTGAATGGTTTCTAAAATATCCGATTCCATCAGGATTTCAGAAGTACTGGTGTCGAAACCGTAGTTCCTATAAACTTCAATAATCTTATCACGATCATTCTTTTCTTGCGGTAGCAGGATGTCTTTTTTAGATAATTCATTGAAAAAGGGCAATAATTTTGCGCTTAATTCAATAAAATGCCTCAAAACAATTGTAGCTTCATTAATTTGCTGAATTGCAGAGGTCTGAATAAAGCGATTCTTAGTGAGTCTGTTTTCCATGACATTTTGTTTTGTCGTTCTACTCTAAGACGCTTATCTGATTTGAATGGTTGGATTAAAAATTGACATTTGATTAAACCTATGTTCTCATTGATTGAAATGGGTTTTCGTGTGATTATTTTATTGATAAATCAATGAATGATTATAAAATTTAACAAATCTTTCTAAGCACAGGCAATTTAAAGTGCTACTAAATCGATGTAAGCCTTATATTTGCACAAAAAATCACGACATGCAGATATTAAGTGGTAAGGATGCTTCCGAAATCATCAAAAAAGAACTGGCTATTCAGGTTGCTGAGCGTAAAGCTGCGGGACAGAAAATTCCTCATTTGGCGGCAATTCTTGTCGGAAAAGATGGTGGTTCAGTTACTTATGTCAATAATAAGTTGAAAGCGTGTGAAGAGATCGGGTTTGAAAGTACCCTGATCCGATATGACGATTCTATTACAGAAGAAACTCTTTTAAAGAAGATCCAATCTTTGAATGAAGATAAAAGTATTGACGGATATATTGTTCAGCTTCCGCTTCCTGCTCATATCGATGAAATGAAAGTCACTTTATCCATAGATCCCAAAAAAGATGTGGATGGTTTTCATCCGATCAATGTCGGAAATATGATGCTGAACCTTCCAGGCTTCGTTCCTGCAACACCTGCCGGAATTGTAGAATTGATGCGTCGTTATAAGATTGAGACTTCCGGAAAGAATTGTGTGGTAGTTGGAAGAAGTAATATTGTAGGAACTCCTTTGAGCTTGCTTTTAGGGAAGAATACAGATCCGGGAAATTGTACAGTGACGCTTGCACACTCAAAATCCGAAAACATTAAGGAAATTTGTCTGAATGCCGATATTTTGGTTGCAGCAGTTGGAATTCCCGGATTTATCAAAGCAGATATGGTAAAAGAAGGCGCTGTAGTTATTGATGTTGGTACCACACGTATTGAAGATCCTACAAGAGAAAGAGGTTGGAGATTGGCCGGTGATGTGGATTTCAAAGAAGTTGCACCCAAAACATCTGCAATAACTCCAGTTCCCGGTGGAGTAGGACCAATGACCATTGCATCTTTGATGATCAATACATTGAAGGCAATGGAGTTGAAGGGAAAGTAAATGAATTCAAAATGCAAAATTCAGAATTCAAAAGGTTTTGAATTTTGCCTTCATAATTTTGAATTACAATCGTTCAAGCGGTGTTTTTACTCCATCCACTAGCGAATAACAAGCAAGTTTGTCTTTAAAAACGGAAGATTTAAATAGCGAACGATTGAGTAACATTCGTACACATTCCTGAATTCCTTCTGCGATGGATGGGTGAGGGTGAACCAATTCAGCAATAACGTGAATCGGTAATCCCAATTTCATGATTAATCCAATCGTTTGGATTGCGGTTGAAGCATGTTCACCTACAGCGCGCATTCCAAGCACTTTCATATCGCTATCATTCGTGACAATAATCTTAAAAAAACCTTCTGTCTTCCGCATGGCAATTGCCCTTGCGATTACCGAATAATCGATTTTTACAACCTTCACGGGAATGTTCTTTTCAAGACATTGCATCTCATTGATTCCGACCGCTGCAACTTCCGGTTGAAGGAACATGATTGTACAAACGTTATCATAACTCAAACGCTCACGAATCGTTCCGAATGCTCTTTCCACTGCATGACGCGCTTCAATTTCCCCCATGTTCACCAAAGCGATTCTGCCCGAGACATCACCAACCGCATAAATATGAGGCACATTCGTTACGGTATCATCATCTCCGATATGTTGTCCGCGCTTAGACATCTGTACGCCCGCATTTTGCAGATTCAATGATTCGATATTCGGTACACGACCTATGGAAAGAAGTGCCTTTTCAACACGAATCACTTCACGGGATCCATCCGGGTAGCTCAATTCATATTCGACTTCATTACCTAAGTTTTCCAGTCGTTCCAGTTGAGCGTTGTGATGAATGGTGACTCCTTTTTCTTCCAGATTTTCACTGACAATATTGGTGATATCCGTATCTTCAAATGGCAGAATCCGATCTGCACGGTCAATCAGGTATACTTTTGTTTTTCCAAAATTCGAGAAGATAGTTGCATACTCACAACCAATAACTCCAGCTCCGACAATTACAAGACTTTTAGGATAATCAGTCAGATTTTCAATACCATCACTTGTTAAAACGGTTTGCTCATCTACATTGACATCTTTCATTTTTCGTGGTCGGCTTCCGCTCGAAATGATAATGTTTTCGCCATAAACTACTGTGCGGTCACCATCATTCTGAACAATCTCAATTTCATGATCGTTAATGAAGCTTGCATTACCACGCTCGTAGTTCAGCAATTTATTCATCGTTTCGGTTTGCAGAAGTTTTAAATGGCAGGAATATTGAAATTTGCGTTCAAAAACGGCTTCATCAACTGTGGCCATTACGTCATCCCAGGAAAGGTAAAATTTCTCCCTTCCTTTTCCGCTGATAGTATCATTTACCGAAGCAATTTTCTGAGAGATTTCCCATAATGTTTTGGATGAAAGTGCACCATTATAGACCCCTGCGCCACCAACCCGGTCTTTCTCAATCAGGCAGACACGCTTACCGAAATCGATCCCGCGCATAGCCGCTGCATAGCCTGCTGGTCCACCACCGATAATAACTAAATCAAATTTTTCCATAAGTCTCTTGGACTAAATTAAACAATACTTTAAAATTCAGCATCTGTTTCTATTAATTTTGTCGGATGAATTTGAAAGAACTGATCGATTACGGAAAAGCGGAAAAGGAATTCTATACCAAATGGATTAAAAAAGCCAAAAAGGCCAATAATCGAAGTTTGGATGAGCAATTCCACCAGTTGCACGACGAAGCATTTCGTAAAATTGATTGCCTGGCCTGCGCGAATTGCTGCAAGACGACCAGTCCTATTTTCCGGGATGTGGATATCAAAAGATTATCCAAGCGATTGAGAATGACGGAAAGTAAACTGATAGATACCTATCTGATCATGGATGAAGAGCAGGATTATGTACTGAAGTCAGCGCCATGCCCGTTTCTGGGCTCCGATAATTATTGTTCGGTTTATGAAGACAGACCCTTGGCATGCAGGGAATATCCGCACACGAACAGAAAGAATATGTACCAGATTTTGGATCTTACAAGAAAGAACATGGAAGTCTGTCCGGCTGTGAGTTACATCATGCAAGAAATATCTAAAAAAATATAACAAAAATTACAACCTTTTGTATAATTTGGCGTCTCTTTATAGAACTAGTTTTATCCAATTTATAGCATGAGGTCTACTCTTCTCTCCATTTTACTACTATTTGTTTGCCATCTTACTTTTAGTCAGCAAGCCAAGAATGGCAATTATACAGTAGTTGCTGCAGCTACAGTTTTGAATGCTTATACCAATGTTACTGCAAATGTTGCTGCAAATGCAACTTCAATTTCTGTTGCTAGCAATACGCTTACAAATTCATATTTTTCAACTGCCTTAGGAGCAGGCGATTTAATATTGATTGTTCAGATGCAAGGAGCGACAATGGATATTGTTACTAATCCGGCAGTTCCTGTTGCTTCGGGAGGATGGGGTGGTAATTTCACCGTCTCCAATAGCGCCTGGGCTGATATGGGGAATGTAAACAATTACAGGTCAGACTGGGGAGGTGTTACAAGTTATAACAACTCAGGTAAGTACGAATACGCTGAAGTTCTTTCCGTTTCTGCTGGAGCAATTAATGTGAGATGTGCTTTAAAAAATTCTTATACTTCTTCGGGACATGTGCAAGTTGTGCGTGTTCCCAGGATTGGAAATTTAACTTTGAATGCAAGTACTACCATTGTTCCCCTTCCCTGGGATGGAACGATAGGAGGTATTGTAGCCTTAGAGGTGAACGGGACTTTAACTTTTGGGACGAATTCCAAAATTATCGCCTCGGGATATGGTTTTAGAGGAGGTGTGACAGATAATACATCAGGTGGTCCTGGAGCTTTTGGAGATATTGGAAAACCAGCATACAGCGCCGCATCGGAAGGTTCTGAAAAAGGAGAAGGAATTGGAGGTTTTACTTCAGAATATACGGCACTATATTCACGATATGGATGTGGTGCTCCTGCAAACGGTGGTGGTGGTGGAAACTACAAAAACTCCGGTGGAGGTGGAGGTTCCAATGTAGGAACAGGAATGTATAATGGTAAGGGAGTTGCCACAGCTGGATACGCAGCATTTTGGAATTTGGAATTGGCTGGAATGGCTACTACTCCAAGTTCGGGTGGAGGACGCGGTGGATATTCCGGAGCTCAGAGTAATCAGGACGAAGCAACCGTAGGACCTAATAATTCAGCTTGGTCAGGGGATTTTAGAAGAAAAGAAGGTGGACTTGGTGGTCACCCATTGACTTATGATGCCACCCGTGTTTTTATGGGAGGTGGCGGTGGTGCCGGTGAAATGGACCAAAGTCAAGGTGGAAGTGGCGGTGCCGGAGGAGGAATTGTCTTTCTTCAATCTTATGGAACTATAACAGGTACTGGAATTATAGAAGCGAATGGAGCCAATGGTCAAAATTCGAATCCAACGAATGCTGCGAATCCAGGATCATTTTCCAGTGCAAAACTAGGTGTTGACGGAGCTGGAGGTGCAGGTGGTGGTGGAGCTGTAATCATATCAAATGGAACCGCAATTCCGAATACAATTACCTTGAATGCAAATGGTGGAACAGGTGGGAATAATGCGCTGTCATTTGGTGCTTTTGCTTCAGGTGTTGAAGCAGATGGTCCTGGCGGCGGTGGCGGTGGCGGTATGGTCGCATTCACTTCGGGAACTCCTGTTCAAACAGTTACTGGTGGAGCAAATGGGACTGTTACGGCAGTCGGAACAACAAATATCGTTGCCAATTTCCCTCCAAACGGAGCGACAGTTGGAGCTGTTGGTACAAGCTCATTGCCACAAACATATTATAATCTAATTCCTAATAATGCCTCAGTTTGTGCAGGAAGCACTGCGAATTTATCTGTTACGGTTCAAGGTACTTTGCCTAGTCCAATTACCAATGCAAATATTACTTGGTATACAACCTATACCGGAAATACTTCCGTTGGAACAGGTTTGACCTTTACAACTCCGGTTGTAACTGCTACAACAACTTATTATGTCGGGTTTTGTCCGAATGGAACATTCCGTGTTCCCGTGACAGTTACAGTTGGTGGACCAACGATTTCCGGAACGGCTGTGGTCACTAATGCGACTTGTTCTGGGGGAGGTTCAATAACCGGATTGACAACTTCAGGTGGTGCGCCAACGACCGTAATTACCTGGAATGGGGTAACTACACCTTCCATGAATTTAGCTGGTGCATCTGCAGGATCATATACCGTTACGGTTACTGATGGAATCGGATGTACGGCTACTTCAGGTCCTTATGTTATTGGAACTTCAGGCGGACCAACAATTAATTCAACAGGTATGGTTGTCACCAATGCTTCTTGTTTAGGCGGTGGCGGTTCCATTACCGGAATTACAGCAACAGGGACAGGTTTGACGTACAATTGGAACACAGGTGCTTATTCAACATTGGATATAACAGGACTAAATACAGGTAATTACAATTTGGTTGTTACGGATAATAATGGATGTACCGCTTCTTTAGGTCCGATTAACGTTGCACAAAATCCCGGTCCTACGATCAACACAACGAATATGGTGGTGACAGGAACGACTTGTGGGGGAAATAATGGAAGCATTACCGGGATTACTGCTACAGGTACAGGACTAACTTATACTTGGAATGGGGTTTCTTCGGCCTCTTTGGATAGAACAGGTTTGGCATCCGGAAATTACACCTTGATAGTTACGAATGGTGTTGGTTGTACTGCAACTTATGGACCGATTGCGATCGGTGCTTCAAGTGCACCGGTAATCAATTCGACTTTAGTAGCGATCACTCATGCACATTGTGGTCAATCAAATGGGGCAATTTCAGGACTTACGGTTTCAGGCGGACAAACAGCATATACTTATTCCTGGAATGCAGGAGCATATTCTACCTTGAATTTAAGTGCAATTCCTGCCGGGAATTATACATTGACGGTTACAGATAATCTTGGATGTACGGTAAACGCCGGTCCATTTACAGTGAATGATATTGCAGCTCCGGTTATTAATACAACAAACATTGTAATCACGAATGAAACCTGTGCCGGAAACGACGGATCCATTACAGGAATTACGGCAAGTGGAACAGGAACCTTGACTTATAACTGGAATTTGGTTGCTAGTCCTTCTTTGGATCATACGAATATTCCGGGAGGAACATACGGATTGGCAGTCTCTGATGCATTTGGTTGTACTTCAGTCGCAGGACCTTTCAATGTAGGTCTATCTCCCGGTCCGGCAATTAATTCAACGAATGTTGTGATCACGGGAACTACTTGTGGTTTAAATAACGGAAGTATTACAGGAATTACAGCTACAGGAACCGGATTAACTTATCAATGGAATGGAGTGACTTCCACTTCATTGGATCAAGCCAATTTGGCTTCAGGAAATTATACCTTGGTTGTAACAGATGCAAGCAGCTGTACTTCAAGTTATGGTCCGGTTGCGATTGGAGCTTCAACAGCACCGGTGATTAATTCGGCTTCAATCGTTATTACGGATGCTCATTGTGGTCAGTCAAACGGAGCTATTTCCGGACTTTCCGTTTCTGGAGGTCAAACTGCTTATACTTATTCCTGGAATTCAGGAGCATACAATACGTTGAATCTCACGAATATTCCTGCTGGAAATTACAGTCTGCAGGTTACAGATAACTTAGGTTGTGTTGCAACTGCCGGTCCATTTACAGTAAATTCAATTGCAGGTCCAACGTTGAACACGGCTTCTGCTCAGGTAACTAATGAAACGTGTGCCTTGAATGACGGAACAATTTCAGGATTGACTGCAACAGGAACCGGATTGACTTATACCTGGAACGGTGTTGTCAGTCCAACATTAAATCAGACCAATTTATCTCCGGGGAACTACAATGTGGTAGTAACTGACAATTTTGGTTGTACGGCAAATGGAGGACCTTTTACGGTAAATGCGGTGGTTCCTTTAAGTCTCAATCAAGGTTCGGTAATTATTACACCGACAGGATGTGTTGGTAATACCGGAATGATTACTGGTTTACAGGTTCTCGGCGGAATAAATCCAGTTATTTCCTGGTCACCGAATGGTCAAACGACATTGAGTATTACAAATTTAGCAGCAGGAAATTATACGATTACGGTGACAGACGACCAAAACTGTTCCGTTCAGGCAACATTTAATGTGCCGAGTACATCCGGTCTGGCTATCAATACCAATAATGCGGTTATTTCGAATGATAATTGTGCTGTCGGATCGGGTTCTATAACAGGAATTACCGCTTCCGGTGGAACGGTACCTTATTCTTATTCCTGGAATAGTACACCTGCACAAAACACCATCGATGCTTCAGGTTTAACGACCGGTAATTATACATTGACTGTTACAGATAACGGAGGGTGTACTGCAACAACGACTTTATTTGTAGGTGTTGTTCCGCCATCAACGATTGATCAGACGAATGCAGTGGTTACCGATGAAAGTTGTATCGGGAATAATGGTGCAATCAGCGGTGTTCAGGTTTCAGGAAACGGACCATTCACTTATACTTGGGCAGGAAGTCCTTTAACTACGTTGAATATCACCAATCTCAATTCAGGTCTTTATACCTTGACAATTACAGATGGTAACGGATGTATCACAACCGGTTCACCGATAACAGTTGGTTCCATGCCTTCTCCAAATGCAAACTTCACTATTTCCAATACAGTTGCATCACCGGGAGAAGTTATCAATTTCACGGATGCAAGTTCCGGTGGTCCATTCCAAAGTTATAGCTGGACGATTGCCGGAGTAGGGATTATGGGGACAGGATCTTCTGTAAGTTACAGTTCGATGATTGAAACGACTTACAGTATGACTTTGGTTATAGAAACATTTGACGGATGTATTGACTCGATCACGAAAGATTTCCAAATCATAGGAGAAATCGTTATTCCAAATATTGTGACTGCGAATGGGGATCATACGAACGACGAGTTTTATATCACGAATTTGAAACCGAATTCGAAACTGATTATTCAGAATCGTTGGGGAAATGTGGTGTTCGAATCGGATAACTACAAGAATGATTGGGGAGGAATTGACATTACCGGTGAAAAGCTGGTTGACGGAGTTTATTTCTACCAATTAATAACTGCAGATGGTAAAATGTGGCAAGGAAATGTTCATTTGCTCATTGATTAAGATTTGTTCTTTTTTGCTTTGCTATATTTACTGATTGTTAACAGTTGATGCAACCTGGAACGCTTCACATAGAACCCAAAATGATATTGGCCTCTTGGATTCAAGACGTTAAGGATAGTCATTTCAACTCGGTTCAGGTAGCTCACTTCGGTCCTTTGAATCAGGATTTGGTGAATAGCTTTACGCTGAGCACGGAAGATTTCATGATTTCAGCCGGTGACAAGAAGACCTTGGTCAAACGTGTTTTTTCCATATTGATTGAAGGATTGCAGAACATTCTCCTTCACGGCAAGAAATGGGACCATGAACAGCAAGCCTTGATTATTGTCGCATTCAACGATAAAGCTTATCGAATTGCCCTGGGGAATCTCACGGATATTTCTGAAAAGGAAAAATTAGCTTCCTATCTGGATAGGCTAAATGCGATGGATGAAGAAGAGGTGAAATCATTCTATCTGGAAACATTGAACAACGGATTGATCTCAGATAAAGGCGGAGCAGGACTTGGTTTCATTACCATGAGAATGAAATCGAAAAGTTTGTTGAACTACCAGTTTGTTCCGATCAATGATGAGTTGATGTTATTTACCATCTCGACCGATGTAGACCGATTGCAATAAAATGTCCTATTTTGTAGCTTATCATCCTTCTTATATTCATTCTGTTCCAAGTACCCATCGTTTTCCAATGGAAAAGTATGGCTTGTTGTATCAGCAATTGCAGTATGAAGGGATTTTGGAGGAAGCGGATTTTCTCAAACCTGCTTTGATCGATTTGAAGATTGTACAACAAGTTCATTCGGAAGAATACCTGAATAAATTATTGAATCTGACTTGTTCTCCGCGGGAGCAGCGTGTTAGCGGTTTTGTACATAATGAAGAACTGATCAGGCGCGAACTTCGGATCATGGAAGGAACCCGATTGTGTGCGGAAATGGTTAAAGATGGTGGAGTGGCATTGAATATTGCCGGTGGAACCCATCATGCATTCACGGATAGAGGAGAAGGATTTTGTTTGTTGAACGATCAGGCAATAGCAGCCAAATGGCTTTTGGACCAAAAACTCTTCAAGCGGATCCTGATCGTGGATCTGGATGTACATCAAGGAAACGGAACTGCTGAAATCTTTAAGCATGTCAAGGAAGTGTTTACGTTTAGTATGCATGGAGGAGCTAATTATCCCATGCATAAGGAAGAGTCGGATAAGGACATTCACCTGGAGACATCTTTGGATGATAAACGTTATTTAAGTATTCTGAAAACGGAATTGACCTCCATTTTGGAAACACTTCATCCTGATTTTATCTTCTATCAATGTGGAGTGGATATTCTGGAATCGGATAAATTGGGAAAATTGAAGGTCACACAAAATGGCATCCGTTTGAGGGATGAATTTGTCCTGAATTGCGCAAAAGAACTGAATGTCCCAATTGTTTGCAGTATGGGGGGAGGATACAGCAAGGATGTACGGGATATTGTCAATGCCCACATGCATGTTTTCCGATTGAGTCATCAATTATTTGGAAAATAATAGAGGTTAAAAAAGTTGAAAAGTTCAATTTTGTACCGCTTGTTAAATAGATTTAAACTCTTGATCCCGATTTCTATTGGGATTTGAACCATTGAACATTTTTGAAGGATCTAAACAAAATAATTATGACATTCCTTGGTAATTTATTTTCAAAGTTTATCTTTGTATAGAATTAGTCTAAATAAAGATGGTTAAAAAAGAAGTTTACTCAGAGCAAACGATTTTACCTCTAATCACTTGTAATAATTGCTCTTGCGACAAAAAGAAAGAATGTTGCAAAAAGTATAAAAGAAAAGGATATCACTGTAAAAAGTGTCCGAAACTTTAGGTTTCCCTAAAGCATTCCTTATTTTTGAAGCATGTTTCGAAAGCTTGCTTTTTTGGTGTTGTTATTTCTTCCCTTATTGGGAAAATCCCAAGATTCTGCAATCTATTCATTTGGAGCCGATTTAAATTACCATCCCCAGGATTTCTTTTTTCGTGTACGCGGACAATTGATGAAAAAAAATCTGTCCCATGAGGTTTTTATTGGTTTCGGGATAACTAAAACAATCTTTCAAAAGCAAGGTAATCCGAATATCGGTTACGATCTGTCTTATCGATTCAAATTGAATGATTGGTTTTCTATCTCTCCCATAATTCGATTGTCCTATTCACTTTTAAATACCAAGGTTCCTGAGAAACATCGCTTGATTCATACCACGGAAAGTTTTGCAGCATTCAGGATGATGGTTGGCAATCGAAACAGATTTGCCGTCACAGGAGGAATCGGACCGGCAATTGAATGGAAATACGATGCGTATCTTGGGAGAAAGAATCGTTTTTTCATGTGGAATTATTTTGCGGAAATAAGCTATTATTATGAGTTCTAGATACCTGATAATGATAATAATTCTAAGTGCGTTTTCCTGTAAAAAACACACGGATTTGTATCCGGACACGATCATTGGCGGACATGCGTGTGCAGGTTTACATATTTCAAGCAGCAATTATCACGACAATAGTTTAGAAGCATATAAATACGCCCGGAGTTTTGAAACCGTTTTAATAGTGGAGGTTGATGCACAGCTCTCAAAGGATGGAACATTGTGGCTTTTCCACGATCCGGAACTAAACGTCGAATCAACCGGTGAAGGAACAATTCCTCAAAAAAATGATGCCTATCTGTCAGGTTTGAAATACAATTCCCTGGAAAAGGAGCGATTGATCCGGTTGCTCGATTTACCAGCTGATTTGAAGGGGATTCGTCTATTGATCGATTTAAAAGAATCGGATGGAAGCGAATCCGGATTAATAGATTCTACGGCACTTATTGATGCAATGAATCTGGCAAAACAGTATTTTTACAACGGAGATTTGGGAATGGTAACCAATACGGGTAGGTTTTTACCGACAATCAAGACACTCGGTTTCAAGATTTATTATAACGCTGTTAATGCGAGTCAGTTTTTGAGCTATTCCAATTCATCCATTTCAGATGGAGCAGTTTTTCGAAATTCAGAGATTTCAATTTCAGATGTCAATTCTGTTAAATCTCTTGGAAAAGAAGTAATAATATACGATGTTCGATCTCCGGATGGAATCAGGTCGGCTTTTGAAAAGACTCCGACTTATTTATTGACAGATGACATTAAAGCAACCTTAATTGAGAAGTACAAATGAGTAAAAAGAATAAAGAAAGAGTGAATATTGTTTATTCCACAAATCCGGATTTCTCCTATGATTTTGAAGCGAATGAAGAACCGGAAACATTGGAGGCATCCAAGCAATTACTTTATGTTTCATTGGATAAAAAGCAGCGTGCAGGAAAGGAAGTGACCTTGGTTGAAGGATTTGTCGGATCGGATGAGGATCTGAAGGAATTGGGTAAATTGTTGAAATCGAAGTGTGGAGTAGGTGGAACTGCAAAAGACGGAGAAATTATCATTCAGGGATCTTTCAGAGATAAAGTCATTGAATTATTGACCAAAGAAGGGTATAAGACAAAGCAGAAAGGTGGATAAAATGGAATCTAGATGCCGGCTTTACGTTTCAAAATTTATAACCAATAACCAACCCTATGAAAAAGTAAATATCTTCCGACATCTAAAATCCCAAATTAAAATTTCCAAAATAGAAAATGTGAATTTTTTCGACCTTGCTTCAAAAGTACATTAAGTTTTCTGAATTCAATAAAAAAATGAGTAAAATATTTACTTTATTGATTGAACGGTAAAAAATTGATTTTTAAACGATTCAATTAAATTAAAAGAGAGTTAAAACGATTTAGTTTGTACGTTTAAATTCAGAAAAAGATTGACAAATCGAATCCTTTTATTAAATTTGCCTTGATGGAAAAGCAAGTCATTTTAGATGAACAGCAGGTTCAATTAACCATGAACCGTCTTGCTTATCAATTAATCGAAAATCACGATGATTTCTCAAACACAGTTTTAATCGGGTTACAACCGAGAGGGATTTTTGTGCTTGAACGATTGAAGCAAATTCTGGAGCAGGTAAGACAAGAGAAGGTCACTTGTGGACAATTGGACATCACTTTCTATCGGGATGATTTCAGAAGAAGAGAAAAACCGCTTATCCCGAACGTTACCAATATTGACTTTACGATTGAAGGGAAGAACGTTGTTTTAATTGACGATGTACTTTATACCGGAAGAACGATCCGTTCCGGACTGGATGCATTGATGGCATTCGGTAGACCGTTGCGTGTGGAATTGATGGTGCTTATTGATAGAAGATTTCAACGCGATTTGCCCATTCAGGCGGATTATGTTGGGAAAGCTGTTGATACGCTGGATTCAGAGCGTGTGACTGTGGAGTGGAAAGATAGTGAAGGAAAAGATAAAATTGTATTGTATACACCCGAATAATGGAGCATTTAAGTGTTGATCATTTAGTTGGAATTCGAGACTTGACTCGTCAGGATATCGAATTGATCTTTAAAACTGCGGATAGTTTTAAGGAAGTTATTAATCGACCAATTAAAAAAGTTCCTTCGCTTCGAGACATTACGATTGCCAATCTCTTTTTTGAGAATTCCACCCGAACAAGACTTTCCTTTGAATTGGCTGAAAAAAGACTTTCAGCAGATGTAGTGAACTTTTCTGCAAGCTCGTCATCCGTAAAGAAAGGCGAAACACTGATTGATACGGTAAACAACATCCTCTCCATGAAAGTGGATATGGTGGTTATGCGCCACCCTAATCCCGGAGCCGCAAAATTCCTTTCGGAAAGAACAGATACGTGTGTAATCAACGCCGGAGATGGAACCCACGAACATCCGACACAAGGATTGCTGGATGCATTCTCAATTCGTGAAAGACTGGGCTCGGTTGAAGGAAAGAAAGTGGTGATTGTGGGAGATATCCTGCATTCACGTGTAGCGCTTTCAAATATTTATACCCTTCAAAAATTGGGTGCTGAAGTAATGGTTTGCGGACCGACAACCTTGATCCCGAAATACATCGACATACTGGGAATTAAAGTGGAGCACAATCTGAGAAGAGCACTGGAATGGTGTGATGTGGCGAATATGCTTCGAATTCAGTTGGAAAGACAGGATATTCAGTACTTTCCAAGCTTGAGAGAATATTCCATGCAATACGGTTTGAACAAAGAGATACTGGATAGTCTGGACAAGGAAATTATTGTCATGCATCCGGGACCGATTAATAGAGGAGTCGAAATCACCTCAGATGTTGCTGATTCCAAGCAATCGATTATCCTTCAGCAAGTTGAGAATGGAGTTGCAATCAGAATGGCAGTGATTTATCTGCTTGCTGCCAAGATCGGACGCTAAAGTCTTTTCATTTTGAGACTCGAAGAAAGAATATTTTGTTACATTTGATAAACACAGTGGCAACATGAACTTTATTATTGCGCAAGATACCAACTTTACGGTCATTCAGTCTTCTGTTGAAAAACTAGATGCTTCGAATGCTCCCGATCTTAAAAGCGAATTACTCACTTTAAGTAAAAATGGAGTGAATTCAATCGTTTTGGATCTTTCTAAAACGAGATATTGTGACTCTTCAGGATTATCTGCAATCTTGACGGCAAATCGCTTATGTAAAGACACCAACGGGCAGTTTATTCTATGCGGTTTGCAAGAAAATGTTGCAAAGATGATTCGGATTGCTCAATTGGATAAGGTTCTAAACATTTCAGAAACACTGGCAGAGGCAAAATCCGTCTTGATATAGGGAATGAGTTTTGAAGTAACCATATTAGGTTCAGGCGCCGCATTGCCAACTTCAAATAGAAATCCGACTTCTCAATATTTGCAATGCAATGATCGTCATATTCTGATCGATTGCGGAGAAGGAACTCAAGTTCAATTGCGCAGGAATCAGGTTCACATTCAGAAAATCAATCACATCCTTATTTCCCATCTTCACGGAGATCATTTCTTCGGATTGGTCGGTTTGTTAAGCACTTTACATTTACTTGGAAGAGATAAGGGATTGACCATATACGGTCCGGAAGAATTGGAACAAATCATTCGTTTTCAGCTCGAAGTTGGCGGAGCCAGATTAGGGTTTGAACTCAATTTTATTCCTTTGAATGGAAAGGAACACCGCTTGCTTTTTGAAGATAAACTCATTGAAATCTGGACTTTCCCATTGAGTCATCGGGTTCCTACAAATGGATTCCTGATAAAGGAAAAGCAGAAAGAGCGTAAACTGAATGCGGACCGATTTGAAGAAGCCGGACTTTCATTGACTCTGATCCCGAAGTTGAAGCAAGGATTGGATGTTGAACTGGAATCCGGTGAGACAATCCATGCGGATGAATATACTTACTCCGCGAAACCAAGCAAATCTTATGGGTATTGTTCCGATACCATTTTTGACGAACGTATTGTGGAATACATCAGAAATGTGGATGTGTTGTATCACGAGGCGACATTCCTGAATGACAAACTGGACCGTGCAAAACAGACCTTTCATTCGACTGCTGAGCAAGCAGCTACCATTGCAAAACAGGCGGAAGTAGGGAAATTGTTGCTGGGACATTTAAGTGCGCGCTACGATACCGGATTGAAACATTTTGAAGAAGCTTCTGTAGTTTTTGAAAATGTACGTGTGGTGGAAGACGGGGAAACGTATCTTATTTAATTCAAAATTCAAAATTCAAAAGTTCAAATTTAACATTCTAAACTATTTGAACCCTTTGAACTTGTTTTTAACTTTTTGAACCTTGTGTAATCCGTCTCAAATAATTGATTTGCCCCAAGTGATATCCCAAATGACCGACCAATTTAGCAATCATGTGATTCGTTGTCATGGAATAACCGAAGGGTTCGTGCGGATAAGTTTTATCGAGTTGTTCAAGACTCAGTGAACCCAATACTTTTTCCAGCATTTTGGAAGTCTTTGCCAGTTCGTCAATCATTTCCGCTTTGGTGAAATAACGCTCTGAAAATTCGGCATCCCGATTTCTGACGTAACCGGTTTCACCCAGTGTTGCACCGATAAAATGATTCAGGTTTCCAATCAGATGTTGTGTCAGATTCCCAATTGAATTCGCAATTCCCGGTGGAACTTGCCACAAAAGTGTGTCTTCATCACAAAGCGCTACTTCTTTCGCTAAGGAATCCAGATCTTTTGTAAAACAACGTGCAAATTCGTGATTCATATTAGTAAGTTAAATGACGTTCTTTTTTGTCTTGATAAACATCTGAAATTGTCACTAAAATTCCGGTTTCCTCCACATTTCCAAAATCCGGATTTACAGCTGTTCCAAAGGTTTTCATGGTTGGAGATAAGTGCATATAGATATTCACCAATGGCGGAACATTTTCTCCATGTTGTCTTACAAACGAATTCAATACTTTAAATCCATCTTTGAAATCCAAGCCTTTCAACTGCCCTTCAACAAAGGTAGTATCGTATTCCGTTTTCAGCGGATGAAAAGGAACCATCAGGTTTTCTGTATCAGGGAAATAATGATGCATGAAATGCAGCAGGAAATCCCGTGCTTCCTTGTTGTAATTCGGATACATGGTTACTTTACCAAAGAAGTATTTGATAGTCGGATAGGTGATAGTCAAAGCTCCCAGTCCGTCCCAAATGTTGTCCAATGCAAACAATCCTTTACGCGGATTTTGTGCCGGCTGATAATCCGGTTGAACCCAGCTTCTTCCTAACTCGCAGGTTGTGGGCATGTAATCTGTTATGAAACGATCGGAAAAGTCGAAGTAATGTGTTGTTGACAGATGAATTTCTCCGTTTTGATCAATTGCATCTTTACATAAAATGAAACGGTATCCGCCAATAATGACTTCATCTTCCGGGTCCCAAACAATCAACTGATTGTAACAGATTTCCTGTGTGTCGAATTCGTCGAGATCCAATGCTTCACCGGTTCCACCACCTGCAAAACGGAAGGTCACTTCACGTAATCGACCAATTTCCCGAACAATGTTGGGAGCAGTATGGATATTTACAAAATAGATCTCATTATCACCTTTGCGTGTGGTTCGAATCAATCCAACCTCGGCAAGTTCTTTTTTGATGATTTCTATGTCTACAGCGGGTATTATGGGTTTCATACTTTTTGTTTCAAGGTATAAACGTAGTTTCTGAACCATTCGGCCCATGCTACATCTGATGTTTTAGTGTCTAATGTACTAGCTTCAATCGGTTCTCCAACTGTGAATTGAATGTGCTTTCCTTTTTGACGGAACATTTCATCCGCCAGATACAACATTTCAATGTTTGCTTTTATTCCAAGTAATGTACGAAAATTCGCCAAACGATAAAAGAAGTTCGACAATTCTCCGTCAATATGTACCGGAACGATCAATTGATCATTCAATCGGGCTTGTTTTACAAATGCTTTCTTCCAATCCAGGTCCTTTACTACACCATTCTTTTTTCTACTGACCAAACCTGCCGGAAATACGCAAACCAATTGATCCGAGGAAAAAAGACTGTTTACCTGAAGTAGGGAACTGCTTTTTGTCTTACCGTGTTTATTGATCCCGACAAAAATGTCTTTGAGAGGTTCGAGGTTCAATAATAAGTCGTTCACAATGAATTTGATATCTGTACGATGATCCCTTAGTCCATCAACCAATGCCATTGCATCCATTCCACCAAGCGGATGGTTCATTACGATCACACATTTTCCGGTCTTAGGAATGTTTTCAACTCCTTTGATGGAATAGGTAACACCAATTTCTTCCAATACCTCCTTACAAAAATCCTGGTTTCTTGAGTCGTGTGTATTCAAGAAATCATTGATTTCCTTCTGATGCAGAATGCGTTCCAGGTAACGAATGATAAAACCAGGGATCCATTTTATCAAACGCGGATTTTTGCTCTGAATCAATCTCCGTACGTTAATGAAATCTTCTTGCTGTTTCATGGAACAAAAGTAATATGTATCTGACAGTTCATGTATAAAATTGGCAAAATGAAATAACAAAGGGTCGTTTATAACTCGTTTTCTTTATGATTACACTTCTATTTACGCTTAGTGCCCATCTTTAGCCATGCCCTCTTAAAAGGTGACTGAGCGCAGTCGAAGGCGACTTTTATGGTTGACAATACAACGTATCAAACGAAGGGGAATATCCTGCCCAAAGCCCGATTGCTCCTCCTTGAATATTGGAAGGGATCGTTGTCGGTGAAGCGAATGGATTTCCTGCTGTTCCTAATTGCATGTATTTCTTTTCCAAGAACTCATAGACTGCTGCATCGATTTTAGAGAACTTGATGACCACCGAATCCCCTTGTTTATAAAATCCTTTGTCTGCATCTGCAACCGTTTCATCTTCCCAGGTGAATGGGTTTTCGTAATAGAAGTTGAAAGTTTGTCCATTAAAGAATTCATCATCAATTACCGGGCTGAAGGTTGCTTTGAAAGCCGGATCTTTGGTTGCTCCATTTACCATATTGATTCGTTTCACTTCCCACATGTATGCATCGAACCCGGCAGGATCAGATAATGTTGCCCAGGAATAACCATAGCCTGGATTTGCACCGGGATCCTGAACCCAAAAAACCGAATCAAGTGGAGTGGGAGCTACAATTTGAGTGGAAGAAGTGAAGGTCTCACCATTCAATTCCACTTTCAAACTATAGGTTTTTCCGACTTGACCCCAAATTGCCGGATTGAAAGTGGAATAGGCGCACAAGTGATAATTTGCCAATTCCGCTTCCGGGATTCCGAATAATGCGGCTGCCATTGCTTCTGTTCCCGGAGGAAGATTATCAGAGCAAATCTCATCCAGAACAACCGTAGTTGTTCCATCTGAAACAGTTACAATCGCACCGGATTGAAAGCTGTTCAGAAAAGCATCCAATGTAGTTGGGGAATAAATATCCTGAGTTTTCGAAATCAATACGATCGGAGGCATTCCGGTTTCAATGCGGCCATCAATGACCACTTTTTCCTCGTAGCCGGGAATATCAATCTTCACCTCCTTGGTACAACCAGCAAGAAACAGCGTGAAGCTAAAGAAAAGGATTAAAATTCGAAGTTCCATGTTATACTAGGTAAAATTGGAAATAAAGACACTTGTTTCACAGAAATCTTGAAATCGTTTGAAGTGATACTTCCGTCGTTATCAATATACAAAAAATAAGGATTAGCGCGGTTGTAAACATTGTAGATCGAGAAAGCAACATTCTGTCGGAACTTTTTAGTTACCTCCGTCTTTTCTCCTGTCTTTTTGTCGATTCTAGTCTTTGTCGGTTTGTCATACCAGGTTGCAGATAGGTCCAAACGATGATAAGGAGCCATTCTCGTGGAATTCCTTGGTCCGTAATTGAACAGCAGATCCTGATTATTGAAATACCAGCTATTTGGCAGTGTCAGGGTATTTCCGGATGCATAGATGAAGGAGAACCCGAACGTCCAGCGTTTGTTCAATTCATAGGTTCCCACCAATGTCAGATCATGTCTTCGGTCGTATTTTGCAGGGTATTTCGTGTCCTGGATATCCGGGAAGTAACGATCCGATTTTGCAAGTGTATATCCGATCCAACCTGTCAGTTTTCCAAAAGTTCTTTTGATAAAGAATTCGGCACCATAACTCCAACCTGTTCCGTATACGAGCAAGTTATCTGTATTGTCATTCACATTGTCAGAAGGCAAGGCTCCCTGTTTGAATTCAATGATATTCTCCATTTTCTTGTAGTACACTTCAACGGAAGTTTCCCATTTGTTGTTATTGAAATTCCGGAAATAACCTAAACTTGCCTGCCACCCTTTCTGTGGACGCGCTTTATCCGTACTCGGATACCAAATGTCTGTAGGAAGGGAAACGGCACTCAGACTTGCCAAATGAATGTATTGATTATTGTAAGTGAAGCCTGCCTTGATGGAGCTTTTATCTTTTAACAGGAATCTGGCTGAGATACGTGGTTCGAACCCGAAATAGGATTTGATGATTTCTCCCTTTTTATATGTCTTGGTGGAATCGGTATGTCCGGTAATTCCTTTGTAATAACGCGTAAACGGACCGGTGAACTGATACATGCTCACGCGAATTCCTGCATTGACACGAAGCCAGGAAGTAATGTCGACTTCATCCTGAAAATAGACTCCGGATTCATGACTGAATAATTTCTGAGCCAGACCCGTGTCAAATACCACATCATCCTGGGAAGCGGAAACACTGGTAGGAGTGAAGGTGTGGAAGAGATAATCAGCCCCCATCTTGATCGAATGGCGTATATTCGGGAAGTAAGATAATTCAACCTTTCCGCCGTAATCCCGAATTCCGGATTTCAATTCAAACTTGAACTGATCTTGCTCGGATCCAAAGCTGAAAAGGTAATCTGTCAATGTTGCGGTGGTATTCATGAACAACTTACTGCTGAATTGATGATTCCATCTTAAGGCGGCAATTCCATTCCCCCAGGGCATTTTCACACTGAAATCTTCTTTTTTATTGCCGAAATTGAACAGGTCTTTTCCGTAATAACCACTGAGGTAAATCTTGTCCTTTGGTCCCAAACGGTAATTCAATTTCGCATTCAGATCATAGAAAAAGTAACTGGAGCCATAGAACGAACTCGATTTCTTGATAAATGCTTTCATGAACAGATCGATATATGTTCTTCGCGCTGAAACAATAAAGGAGCCTTTGTTTTTTACAATCGGACCTTCCAGGGTCAGGCGGGAAGAAATGAGTCCCAATCCGCCGGTAACCTTGAATTTCTTATTATTTCCTTCGTTCATGTTCACTTCCAGAACGGATGAAAGTCTTCCTCCATAACTTGCCGGCATGCTTCCTTTGATCAGATTGACACTTTTCACTGCGTCTGAGTTGAAGACCGAGAAGAATCCGAATAAATGTGAAGCATTGTAAACTTGTGCATTGTCCAATAAGACCAGGTTCTGGTCCGGACCACCGCCACGTACATAAAATCCTTGACCGCCTTCACTGACTGAAGAAACTCCGGGCAGCAATTGGATGGTTTTCAATACGTCTACCTCTCCTAAAAAAGCCGGAAGTTTTTTGATCTGATTGATATCCAGTTCGATTTGTCCGATTTTGGTTGAATTGACGTTGTCCGTTTTCTTGGCGTTGATCTCCACTTCTTCGATCTCGGTGGATTCTCCTAATTCCGCTTTGATAATGGTATCTTTGCTTAGGACAATATTCAAGGTGTCATTTGGAAAGCCGCCTCCGCGATAGATCAGTTGATAATTTCCCTTTGGAAGTGTCAGGGAGTAAAACCCGAATTCATTGGTTGATGCTCCTTTCTGAAGGCTGGGAACAAATACTTGTCCGCCGATGATCGGTTCTCCGGAACTTTCTTCATTCATGTACCCGCTAATAGTGGCATTTTCCTGTCCCCAAGCGACAGAAATAGCGAATAGAAATAAGATTTGTATCGTAAGCGATTTCATTCAAAAATTAGTGTGAACGAATTTAGCGCTTTTATGTCAAATTAAACCTCGATTTCTGTGCTTTTTCTTAAATTTGAGCTTCCAAAAAATACAACAATGAAAATTTCATCCGCTTGGTTACACGAGTTTTTACCGGTTCACAAATCTCCTGAAGAATTAGATCAGCTTTTAACAGACACAGGTTTGGAAGTTGAAGGGTTTGAAACCATTGAGAGTGTGAAAGGTGGCTTGCAAGGAGTTGTAGTTGCTGAAGTGATTGAATGTGAGCAACATCCGAATGCAGATCGACTGAAAGTGACCAAAGTGAACAATGGAAAAGAAATCCTTCAGGTTGTTTGTGGTGCGCCGAATGTGGCTGTTGGTCAGAAAGTGATTTTGGCTCAGGTTGGAGCGGTTCTATACCCCAAACCGGATGAACCTTTGAAAATGAAAGTTTCCAAGATCCGCGATGTGGAATCACATGGAATGCTTTGTGCGGAAGATGAATTGGGTTTGGGAACCAGTCACGATGGAATTCTGGTATTGGATCCGAATGCGAAAGTAGGGATGCCGGCTGCCGAGTATCTGGAGTTGGAAAGCGATGTTCAGATTGAAATCGGATTGACACCGAACAGGGCGGATGCAATGGGGCATGTGGGTGTTGCACGGGATGTGCTGGCATACATGGCTTGTCATGAAGGAAGTACTGCGAAATTGCAATTGAAAGAAACAAAGAAACCGGTTAAAGAGGCAGATCTATCCGTTTCCGTCACTGTTGAAAATGCGGAGCTTTGCCCCCGATATATGGGAATTACGCTAAGTGGAATTGAAGTAAAGGCTTCACCGGCTTGGTTACAGAATAAATTAAGAGCAGTGGGGCTATCTCCAATCAATAACGTGGTGGACGTAACGAATTACGTGATGCGTGAATTGGGGACACCTTTGCATGCTTTTGATGCTAAAATTGTTAACGGAAAAGTGATTGTCCGCACGGCAAAAGCTGGTGAGAAGATGATTACTTTGGATGGAGTGGAGCGCACTTTGAATGAAGAAGATCTGGTTATTGCCAATGAAAAGGAAGCGATGTGTATTGCGGGTGTTTTTGGTGGAAATCATTCCGGAATCTCAGATTCTACTACAGAAATGTTCCTGGAAGCGGCTTATTTCCAACCGGTTTCGGTTCGTAAAACAGCAAAAAGACATGGTTTGTCAACCGATGCAAGTTTCCGTTTTGAACGAGGTGTCGATGTGGATTTGGTCCCATACGCTTTGGAAAGAGCTGTTCAACTGATTCAGGAAGTTGCAGGTGGAAAAGTGGGAATGGATGCGGTTGATTTGTATCCGAATCCCATTCAGAAACTTCCGGTAACACTTCGATTCAATCGAATTAACCAGCTTTTGGGACATGATATTGATCCTGTTAAAATTGTAAATATCTTAAAGTCATTGGATTTTGAAATACTAAATATATCCAATGAACAATTTTCAGATAGTAATCAAATTTCTGGAAATCAAATAAAAGACTTATTAGAATCTAATAATCGTTTAGATGAATTAAAATCCTATTATCAGTCACTAGAATCCTTAGAACTTTCCGTTCCGAATTATCGTGTGGATGTGGATCGTGAAATTGATGTGATTGAAGAAGTCTTGCGTATTTATGGTTTCAACCTGATTCCACTTCCTGAAAAATTGAATACTTCTTTGGTGGTTAGTGAAAAGCCGGATTTAGAACGTTTGGGAGTGAACCTGGCAGAAGTATTGGCAGGGATGGGCTTCAATGAAATGTTGAACAACTCCTTGACGAGTCCGCAATATGCTGAAAAATTGGGTGGAACTCAATTTCAAGTAGCGAAAGCGGTAACGATGTTGAATCCTTTGAGTCAGGATTTGGCGGTAATGCGTCAAAGTTTGCTGTTCCAGGGAATGGAAACGGTTGCACACAATCAGAACCGTCAGAATCCGGATTTGCGCTTGTTTGAGTTTGGTAAAACCTATTCTTTTGAAAACGATATTTATTTAGAGAATAAGCGCTTGTTGATCTTAATGACCGGGAATAAACAGGAAGAATCCTGGGCGCAAAAATTAGAAAAATCGACTTTATTTACTTTGAAAGGGGTTGTTTCAAACCTATTCGAACGTTTGGGCTTGGCATCTTTCATTCAGGAAGAAAGCCTGCCTGATCAGGAAGTATTGGCAGATGGTTATCAAATCCGTATCCTGAAAAACGTAGTTGGAACCTTGGGTTGGGCAAATCCGAAAGTGAAAAAGCACTTTGGAGTAAAACAAGACGTTTTCGTTGCCGATTTGGATTGGGATGCTATTTTGGATTCCTTGAAACTGGTGAAAGTTCAATACAAGGAATTACCTAAGACATTCGAGGTTCGACGCGATTTCTCCTTGCTTCTGGATTCGAAAGTCCGTTTTGCGGAAATTGAGCAGATCGCTAAGAAAGTGGACAAGAAAATTCTTCAAAAAGTCGGTTTGTTCGACGTTTACGAAGGAAAGAACCTGGCGGAAGGAAAGAAATCCTATGCCGTTTCATTCACGTTCCAGGATGCGGAGCAAACATTGAAAGATACGCAGGTAGATGGAATTATGAATTCGATTCGTGCTGAATTGGAAAAACAATTGGGAGCTGAATTGAGATAAAATCCGAATCATTTCTTAACTTGATAGAATCATTCTTTTAACAGGAAGGAGAAGAACCATGAGTGCAATCGTAGTTACAGGAATCGGAACCGAAGTAGGGAAAACAGTCGTGAGTGCTGTTCTTTGTGAAGCTTTGAAAGCCGATTACTGGAAACCTGTTCAGGCCGGAGATTTACATGCTTTGGACAGTGAATTTGTGAAATCACATACTTCTGAAACCAACATTTTACCCGCGAATATCTTGTTGAACCATGCGATGTCACCGCATGAAGCAGCACGTTTGGATGGAATCGAATTGACGGAAGCAGATTTCGATCTTCCGGATTTCTCGAAACAAACAATCATTGAAGGAGCCGGTGGAGTGATGGTGCCACTGAATGATGAAGGCTTGTGCTACATAGATCTGTTTCAATTTTGGGAACTTCCCGTTTATGTCGTTACGAAGCATTACCTGGGAAGCATCAATCATACCTTGTTGACATTGAATGCATTGATGTCGCGCGAAATTGAGATTGCCGGACTGATCGTTAACGGAGAACGGAACGAAGCTTCAGAACGGATCTATCGTGCTCATTTTTCAGATCTGCAAATCACCACGATTCCCGAATTAACCGAATTTTCGAAAGAAAGTATACAACAAGCTGCCCAATTATGGATAGAGCAACAAGCCTAGAAAAAGACAAAAAGCACGTTTGGCATCCATTCACCCAAATGCAGACAGCGAAAGAACCGCTGCATATTGTGAAAGCAGAAGCGACGACATTAATTGATTCCAACGGAAAAACATATATCGATGCGAATTCATCCTGGTGGGTAAATGTCCACGGGCATGGTCATCCACATTTGGGACAAGCCTTGACGGAACAATTTTCACAATTGGACCATGTTATTTTTGCCGGGGCAACACATCCTCAGGCAATCCGGTTGGCAGACCGCATCACTTCTTTACTTCCTGAAAAACTGGAAAAGGTATTTTTCTCGGATGATGGATCGACTGCTGTGGAAGTAGCCTTGAAAATGGCTTTTCAATATTGGTTTAATAAAAATGAATCGAAAAGACGTGTGATTGCATTGGATGGAGCTTATCACGGAGATACGTTCGGAGCGATGTCGATCGGTCAGCGAGGCACTTTCAACAAACCTTTCGAGCATTTGTTCTTTGATGTGGATTTCATTGATTTCCCAAAAGATGAAGCGCGAAGTCATTCCTTGATTCAGGCGGAACAAATCCTGAAATCAGGAGAGGTGGCTGCAATCATTGTGGAACCTTTGGTTCAAGGTTCTGCGGGGATGCGCATGTACGATGCAACCTGGCTGGATGCTTTTGTTTCGTTGGCCCGAAAATACAATGCCTTGGTGATCTTTGATGAAGTGATGACCGGATGGGGAAGAACCGGAAAGTTGTTTGCACATAATTTTTGCCAGCAGGAACCGGATATTATTTGCTTGTCGAAAGGATTGACGGGTGGGATTCTTCCATTGGGACTGACAGTTGCAACAGACGAAATTTACAATGCATTCCTGCATCCTGAAACAGCTAAAGCCTTGCTTCACGGACATTCCTTTACGGGAAGTGCATTGGCGTGTGCTGTTGCGAATGCCAGTTTGGATCTGTTTGAACAACCGGAAACATGGGATTCCATTGAATGGATCGAGGAGCGTCACCGCTATTTTATCGACGCTTTGAAAACGCATCCGAAAGTAAAGGAAATCGGTTTGTGCGGTACAATCTTGCGCTTTGAGGTTGAAACAGGAGAGGGGAATAACTATTTTTCTTCCATTCGGGATACAGCCTATGATTTTTTCCTGGAAAAAGGCTGTTTGATCCGTCCGTTGGGAAATGTCTTGTATTTGAATCCGCCGTATTGTATTTCAGAAGAAGAGCTGGATCGATTGCATGTGGTTTTGCTCCAATTCTTAGATAGTCTTTAGAAATTAAATCAGGTGCAACTCCAATCCACTTCGTTTCAAAGTGATTTGAACAAACTCCGGTTTTGAGGGCAAAAAACTCAATGCATTTTTGATCTGATTGGAGAGGTTTTAAAGCGAGCGTACAATAATCGGACTAACAATATAATTCCTGTCAGTGCAAAAATTCCCGAAACAGAAAGGTAATAGTTTTTTGATTGTACTAGTTCAGTGGAATCATGAATCAATTGAGAAGCAAGAATAAAGCAGCATAATCCACAAAAAGTTCCAATCCCAATTCCAATAAGGTATCCATTTCGATTTCGTGTTGTTTGAAGGAGTCCTTTGTTTTTAAGAATTCCATTCCATGTAATCCAAAAAGGGAATTGACTTGGATTAATAGCACTTAATCCTGCACCAAGAAGAAAACGTGGCCAATTGGAAGCTAGCATATCCGTTTTTTCTTCGGATGGGGTACCTATTTGTTGGATTTGCTGGAAAGCGAGGAAAAAGATAAATCCGACCATTAAATATTGAAGGAGTTCAACGCTACTTGTCTTTTTGAATGGTAATTTGAACCATTTTAAACAACATGCCACGATCATCATTTCTGATAAGACAACTCCAAGAGAAAAAAGTAGGGCGTCTTGAATGGATTCCCTTGCTCCTATTGTAAATGCCAGGATGTTTAATACACCAAATGGCAAAGTTCCGATCAAACTAATGAATCCACCATACAAACCGGCACGCTTGTATCTTTCTAAGAACTTCATACGTTTCCTAATTGAATGGCATCCGAAAAATGGTTTAGTTTTTTCATCACTTTGGTGTGATTTCGAAGTAATTTGATTCCTTCAACAAAAGAAATCTTACTTCTTTGTTCTTTATTTACCGAATGACTAATCACACTCATTGCCTTCCAATGGCGCATGATCTCAGACCATGCAAAGAATAGTGAATGAGTAGCGTCGTAGATATGTGTGGGTTCACTTCCGGATCCATTCACTTCAATGATTGCAAAGTTTTCACCACGTTCCAATTCTTCCCAGGAATTAAAACGGATATCAAATCGACCAAAATAGAACCCTTCTAATTCGTTAGCCAATTCGTTTATTAAGTGGGTTAATTTCAGATTGATTCGTTCTGAGCAGTCCGTGAACGCAGAACCTTGCGCATGATTGCCAATTTCACTAATGATTTCAACTTGTCCTTTTTTTAGAATTGTTTGAAGTTTTCCGGCGTTTTCTTTTTTCAATCGTGCCAGCTGTAAGAAGTAACGTGGATTTTCGCGCAGCAATTCCTCCATAGTTTTAATTCCATCTCCAATTAGCTGAATATATTCCTTAGCAACAATACCGGAAATATAACCTGATTTTTCCTGTGGTTTTTTGATGTAAAACACTCCGATTTCTTTCGGATAATTGATTTTTTCCTGAACTAAATAATCCAATGGGCAATTCTCGTGATACCAACTAAGTTCTTCCAAAGAATGAATTTGAACGACACCGCGTCCTTTTCCTCCAATATCTGGTTTCAAATAGAGCGGAAACTGAAAAGAATGGATTTGGTTCTTTACTTGTTCTAAATCATTCGATCTCGAAATAAGAATGGTCTTAGGAAAATACTTATGACTCATTTGATCCTGAATTTTCCATTTTGACTCCAATGTAAATCCGCCATTTTCAATTCCGGGATTTGCTGAAATAAAAAAGAATAAATCCCTGGTTTTTAACATTAAGAATAGAAGGTAAGGGAAGATAGGAAAGTAAATAATACTTGAATTCCAATATTCCCAATGACCAATTCGAATCCTTTTTTGATTCCAGTAATCTTTCATATCGTAGTTAGTTGAATAGTTTGAATATTCTTTTTCCCATCAAGTAAATCATGGTAAGAGATTTCTACGTTTGACGCTATTTCATCAAAAGCAATTGTTGAAATGGATAAAGATCTCATTTCCTCAAACCGATGCATGATAAACCCATTGCTTGGTTCGCTATGTTGGAAAAGAAAATCTTCAATGTCCTGTGTTTTTGAAACAGGTTTTGAAATGAAATCGTAAAAAAGAAGTTCTCTTTTTCTTCTTACCTCAAGTGGGTACAATGTTGCTGAAGACCAAATATGAGCTTGTTCCTGATCTATTTTTTTCCAAAATTTTGATTGTCCATTCCATCTGCACTCAACCAATTCATTTTGAGATTTAAGAATGAGTGTAAATGGTTCAATATCCTTTAAATTAATTTGAGTCCAAGCTTCATGTAAATTTGTTTCCTGACTCAGTTCTTTGATAATCAACCCTCTACTTTTCCGATACAATCGTGTATTTGGAAGGTGATTGTTAAAAGCTCCATTTAATAAAATCAGCATGTTTCCAAGTTGGTTGATTGTCCACCATGTACCACCAGCTTTTGGATCAATAGGAGCCCAAAACCGATATTTTTCTCCACTCATTTCTTCAGGAAAAAGGGCTCTTTCCCGAAATGGATTTTCATCCCGAACCGAACACAGATATGCTCCTTTTTCAGTTGGAATATAAATTACTGTGCACATGATTTTGATCGGTATTGAATAGTTGAATAGGCAACTCCGAAATAATCATCCGTGATATCCTTTTTAAGAATTTGAAGACCTGTTTTGATTAGAGCCATGTGATGGATGGTATGTTCGAGAATAAAATGAAGTTCCCGGCTATAATAGCTCTTAATTCTAATTTGTTCACCCATCTCATTTTCTGCTACTAAAATCAATTTTTTATCGGAACGATTAATGAGTAAAGTCAATTCAGCACACAAATTACTTGCGTATTTTAAGGAGGTTTCAATTTCTAAATCGCGTTTGCGTTTCTCGTAATTGATTTCATTGGAAATATATCCGTTTACTAAGCTTTGAGCAATTTCAATGGTATGCCGAACATGTTGCCCAATAGTTGCATTTCCCATCTCCTGAATTGGAAGGGTGTAATCGATCGCATCGATTCCTTTCAAAAGAGTAGCAATGGAATGCAATTGAAAGGATAATTTGGAAATAATTGTTGTCATAAACTTAAAATTGATAACTGATTTCAGGACCCAATACGAAACGACGAGTCAGGCCATCCGGACGAACGGTTCTTACTACCAGAGGAACTCCGAAAGTGAGCGAAGTCTTTAGACGCTTGGTGATTTGATAAGCTGCAACTAAGGTGAAATTGATCGTTAGTCCTTCAGAGTCCTGGATGGAACGAAAAGTTTCGTCACCTTTTGTTTCTTGGTATTTATCTTTTATTAAGTGGTAAATACTCAATAATCCCGGAGTGAGTGCGAATTTTTGACTTAATTTCCAATTGTATTCGATTTTGAATAGGACATCGGCAGCTCTCACAAATCCATTGGTAGAAGGATAAGGATTTGCCTGAATTGAATCCCATTCACTCCTCAGAAAACCGTTTGCACTTCTTGTTCCATTTTTTGAATAAAGATTGGTCAGAGGTGCTTGTAAGCCGAAAGCAGCTTTGAATTGATGGAACTTTAGTCCAATTCCAGCTATTGCATCCAATGTTCCCAAACTACTTTGATACGTCATAGGAAGTGATCTTCCCGCAGCTTTTTGATTACTATTACTAAGCGGGACTTTAACTCCGGCAGTAAAACTGACTTTGATTTTTCGGTTTGATTGGATATTGTAAGAACAACTTTGAATGACATCTCCTAAACCAAAAGTGCTTCCTAAATTTCCATTCGCATAATTGACCGTAAATTTGGTTTGAATACTCCATTTTTTATTCAATTGTCTATCGTATTGCAGGGTTGGAGTGAAAATAAATGTCTTGTCTTCCCCAATCCCAATGACAGGTGTCAAACCTATTTTATTTTTGTATTCGGTAGAGTCGGACAATTCACTTTTCAGTTCACCAACGGAACAAAAACCAGCGTCGCTGCATCCCTGAGCAAGGCTTTTGGAAGAAGTAATGGAGATCAATCCCATACCAATTAGAATAGCGGTGTTTGAACGCTTTTTTAGAATTGATTTGGCTATTTTCACTACCGGTTTGAAGCTTAAGTAAAAGCAACAAAGCCATGCTGTGATTGCTAGTAGAAAAAGCATTCCACCATCCTGATTACTTTCAATTCCAATGATCGTGAGGTGAAAGAAAATGGCACCACTCATCAAGCCAAGACCCAGAAATGCACCTACAAATCGGGTTTTTGGAATCAAGATCAATAGAGAAGCAATTAATTCTAAAATGCCAATAAGTATTCGTCCATCAGGTTCCATATTCAATTTTGTGAATAGGATAACAGATTCACTTTGAGCTGTAAACTTAAAATAAAGCGTTTGCATCATAATAGCTGCAGCAATGAGAGCCGCAATGAAGGGAAGATACTTTTTCATTATTTTTCAGAATAAAAATGGAGCCAGTTCATATCAGCCCTGGTCTTTAGTGTTTTCTCTTTCGAATTCCAATCTTTCAAGGTATTCGTGAAATAGAAATCATAAAACAAATACAGCTTGTTGTTTACAATTTTGTAAGTTTTCGGGTTGACTTCAACTTTGGTTCCATCATTTCCCATGGCGTATGCGCACCAACCACCATATTGAGGTTCATATTTTTCAGGATTCTTTTCAAATGCACGTTTGTTTTCTACCGTTGCAAATCGATAGGTAACTTCTTTGAAAGTGTAACTGTAATCCTTTTTCCCAATAGTTGGCTTCCCAGCAAAATAACTTACAGGATCATAACCCTGAATGGCCAATCCATTTTCGAGATTGAACTGGGTTTTACGGGAGGAAGATTGTGCAATTGAGTGATTCCCTAACAGGAAAAGTGCTACCAAAAGAACTGCTTTCATACTGTTAGAATTGAATTTTTTGAGAGTAAAGAATAGCTGCTTGTTGATGGATTTGAAGAAAGTAAATTCCATGATTGAGAGATCCGGAATCAAAAGTCTCTGTTTTTCCGGTAAAAGGTTTTTGAAGGATTTGTTTTCCCTGAATATCTGAGAGTACTATGGTTGCATTGGAATCACTAAAATCAACAGAAGAATGAACGGTTATTTGTGCGTCATTTTGATATACAGTGAAGGTTTTATCTGACTCTTGAATACCCAAAGAGTTTTCACATGTTTGGATATGTGCGTATAATTGAGAAGTTGTTTTTTTACCTATTTCTGTAATGGTGCGATCCGGACAAATTGCATAAATCAAAGGATAATAATTTACGGCATAGTTCGAAATGATTGATGTTCTTGCCGCTCCTTCCGGATTTATTTGCGGATAATTTGTTCCAGCTACCCAATTACCCTGTGTATTTCCGCTAATTCCATAAAATTCATTGTTTCCGTTATTGGGATCGAATTCGATTGCAAAAACAAAGACGTCATCGGTAGGAGTATTGGGGCCGTATTGATCATACAAATTTGATAGTGCATTGGAATTGTGGTAATTCCAGCAAAACGGACAATGACAAGCAAAGAAGTCAATGTAAACCGTTTTCCCTGCATCCAGGTAATCATAAAGTGTATGACTATTTCCGTTGATGTCCGTCAAGGTGAAATTGGGAGCAATACTTCCGTTTTGAAGTTGTCCGAAACTAATGGAAGAATAAAGTAATCCGAAAGCAAGGATTAAAGCGTGATGCATTTTTTTCATGTCAATTCATTTTAAGTCTAAAGAAACAGACGGGAACGTTTCTTATTCCTTACAAGAAGAATTGATTTTTTTCCGGAAAAAAATAGGATGCTTTGATTTTAAAAGGATTTAACCTTTATTTTTTTTGGCTAAAGCTTGTTCAATTTGTTCTTGAAGCTGCCTTTTTTCTGAATTTTCCAAAGAATGATTTGAACTATTTCCGAGGTTTTTTAATTTCTCAGCTAAAAGAAGCGTTTGTTTTTTGAATCGTTTACAAGGTGGACAAACGGTTAAGTGATACCACAAACGAATTCGTAAGGACATAGAAAGTTTGCCTTCCTTACTTAATTCAGTTAGAAAAGTAGCCTCTTTGCAATTGAGGTTCCAGTTTGACTTTGTTGTAATTCTATGTTTTTTTTTTTTCATTTAACCATTTATGTTCGAGACAAGCGCGCATCACTAATTTGGCTCGATGGATCATAATCCAATAATTAGACGAACTAATTTCAAATTCCTTACAAATATTTTCAGAATCATCCTCATGAATAAACTTTGCTACAAAAATGGGCTTTAATTTCGGAGATAATTGGTTCAAACAATGTTCCAATGCCAATTGAAATTCACTATTGGTAATGATGTAATCTGCAAATTGCTCGTTTTTACTAGGCGAAGTATTTTCTTTCCAATGGTATTCAGAAAGGTAAGAAGGTTCGAAAAATGCCTGGTAGAATGGTTCATCTGATGATTCCAGATAATGTTTCAGGTTTTTTGAATGGGTGCTGGATTTTCGGTAATGATCAATTATTTTATTATTTAAAATGCGGGTCAGCCATGTTTTTTCAGAACTTTCTCCTCGAAAATTTTCCAAATTTTGAAGTGCTGATAGAAAAGTTTCACTAACTAAATCCTTGGCTTGTTCTTTATCGTTAACCTGAATACATGCTACTGAATAGAGGTAATCCGCAAAGCGATCTACCCATAATGCAGGTTCTGTATTTCTGTTTTCGTTGGAACTCATCAACGGCTAATTTAGTAATAAAGGATATGAATTAACCTCTGAACGCCTTCAAGGCTTCCAATTCGAACACAATCTTCTCCAGATCAACCTGGATGAACTGGATCTGTTGGGAAGATGAGAAAATGGGATCCTGAACAATCCGTTTGATCGGTTCTAAATCAATATCCTTTTCACGGTGAATGTTCTTGTAGAAAATGGTTTCAGCCTCAGCCATATAGTGATTAAGCAAATTTGCGAGCTCTTCCGAATAGGGAGTGTTTTCCAAACTGAAGGCCAGACTGGTGATCTCTCTTGAAATCCGAATGTTCGAACCTACTTTTGCAAAATGCACATCAATCTCACGCTGATGGGATTGTGGTTCTTCATACATGCGCTGCACGCAGGCAAAAAGGTTGTTATTTGCTGCTTCTGACAAACGTCTGCTCCGGTGCCAGGTTATTCCGGCTGGAAGTTTATTTTGATAGCTTAGTGATACTTGACTCAAATAGAACAAGTTCATGTTTAACGATTTGTTGAGCAGAGCCGGGAAACGCTGTTTTTCCCAAATCGGCCAAAAGGCGAAGCTGATGCTGATTGCAAGGATGGATCCGATCAGGGTTGACAAAACCCGCCACCAAATCAGATCCCACGAACCCTGTTTGGAAAGCTGCATCATCACTACCATCATAATCGTCACAAAGAAAACTCCGACCTTGTAGTTGTTCCGGAGATAATAGGCTACGAAAAACGAAATGAAAATTAGGATGACGACGAAAGCTTCGTGTTTGATCGGAAGAAGCATAATCGCTCCACCGACCAGGATTCCCGCAACCGTTCCGACAATCCGCTCGATTCCTTTCTTTCGGGTTGCTCCGTAATAAGGTTGAATGACAATCAGCAATGTCAGCGCAATCCAATGTCCGTGATCAATTTGGAAAAATTTGAAAATGAAAACGGAAAGTGCTAGTCCCAGCCCGACACGCAGGGAATATCGGAATTGCTGCGAATCGATATTGAATACTTCCCGTACGATCTGAACCATCACGCGGGGCTGTAAACCGGCTATGAAGTGATTGAATGAAAGTTTGTAATTCTCGAAATAGTTACTGCGTTTGAAATCCAGTTTTTCATTCACCAGATCAATGGTTCCCTTCATCAATTCGTGGCATTGTTCGAGGTTCACGAGCAATTGTTTCAAAATGATCCGATCGTCTTCTTCGAACTCCTGACTTTTCAAGGTGTTTTTAAGGATTCCAACGGCGATTTCAAAGCGTTTGATGCGGATCTTAGCCATGGTCAGATCTTCTCCCCGGAAGGTGAAAATAACGATGGAAAGTCGCGCCGAAGCTTGTGAAAGGGCAGAAATGGTTTTGTATAAAATGGATTGGTTTGTCTGTAGAAAGGAATTTCCTCTTAAGGATTCGAGTTCTTCGTGAATGACACGGGCATTGGCACCGAAATAGGCCGCAGATTTGCGGATTTCCATCATTTGATCGTAATGATCGGCTTTCAAACGGGAGTTTTCCTTTCTTCGATTGAATAATTCAATGGATTTGTCAATAGCAGCGCGAATCTCGATTTCCTTGGCTGTAATGTTCCGAATGTCTTCGTTATCAATTTCCGGATCCAAAAAGCTTACGAGCAAAGCATCGAGGTATTCCGTGTTTTTCTTCCAGATTGTCGCCAATGAACGTCTCAGGGGATTGGAAGCTGAAAACGGAAACGAGATGAAAATAATGGCAATTGCCCAAATGGAACCCATTAGAATGTACCAGCCATATACCAGGGATTCACTAAAATCAGTAGGATTGGAAATGCCGAAAAGATAGAAGAACCCAACTCCGACACCGATGGTGGAACCGTAATCACTCCAATTTCGGATCAATGCGGCAAAGACACCGATAACCAGCATTCCTATGACAGAAAGCACCATCGAATTCCCGATATTCATTCCGATGATTGCCGCAATCAGGATCAGGATCGCCTCAACGAACTGGATGAGCATTTTCTTATAATGGGAACCTCTGTAATCGATCAAAGTGAGCATGTAAGCTCCGAAAGCTGCCCAGATGATGTGATAGGAAAAACCGAAGAAAAGCGGGAAGACGATCAAGGGAACATTTAAGGCCAAAACCACTCGAATAGACCAACTGATCGTTGGTTCCAGGTATTCCTGTTGAAGAATGGTGTTAAACTGCTTGATCGGTTGAAACCGCATAGGAAGTGAATTTCTTAACAAAGATAGGAAAAGTTCAAAGGTTTAAAAGGTTCAATAATTCAAAAGTTCACAATAATTCAAATCAATTTGATAACTAACAATTGAAAACCAATCTCTTATTTGAACTCTTTGAACATTTGGAACTATTTTAACGAGCTATAGCTTAGCGATCTTCTTTATTTCAGAAGTGTTTTTTCCTTCTATCAGGCAAATGTATAAGCCGATCGGAAGTTGTCTGATTTCCAGGAAGCCCGCATCAGTTGTCTTTAAGGTTTGAATAAGTTGTCCTCCAACAGAAAATACAGAAACTTTGGCGTTCGGTTCTGAAATCAGGTTGAAATAATCTTTGCTTGGGTTTGGAAACAGGAGTGTTCCCTGAAGGGTTGTAGTTGGCAAGTCCATTTTATAGAAATCAGAGATCCGGGTCATATTATCATTCAAGCCGGTTCCCAAATAGAACTGACCCTTCAATGCAAAGCCTTTGGCACCTTTCAAACCGCTTATCGGCAACGGACTGGCAGCTTTCCAGTTTTTCGTGTAATCGAGCAGATAGCAATCGTTATGGAACACATTGTTTTCATCCATTCCTCCGCAAACCAGTGCATTGAAGTCCGAACTAATTGCTGTTCCATAGGAACGTAATCCGGCAGGAATAGGAGGGACTGTACTCCAGGTTTCGGTAGTTGGATTAAAGGAAAACCAGGATGGGGAATACGAAATGGGATTGATATCGAATCCTTCACCGAAAATTCCTTCATTCAAGATTGGGAAACCCAATACACTTCGATTCGGACCTCCGGGATAATCCGAAAGCTGTGTCCATGAATCGAGGTCCACATTGTATTTCCAAAAATCCGCCAAGGTCGAATCGGCTGTTGTCCCCATTCCGAAATATCCATTGTTTTGAATGTGCAATGCCGTTGCATGCCAACGAGCCAATCCCGGGAAATCATGGAGCTGAGTCCAGGCATTTGTAAAACCATCGTATTCCCACACGTCTTTCAGTGCCTGACCGGATTCGGAGTAACCACCGATGAGATATGCTTTGTTGTTCAGAGTGAAACTACTTGAATATTGCCTGGCAGTTCCGGGAAAAGCCGCTTTTTCATTCCAGGAATTGGTAGTTGGATCGTATTGAAACAACTTGTTACTTTCATTAAAAGTACCGAGATACCCTGTGACTATATAGCCGAAGCCATTCAAGGCAAAACAAACACCATCGTCTCTGCCTGCTGTCGGAACGGAGCTGACGGAGGTCCAGGTTTGGGCATTCAGACTAAGACTGATCAATAAAAACAGGACGAAAATCCCTTTCATGGTAAAACGTTTGTTGATGTAACGCAGAATAGAGGGAAATCGTTTGCGCAGGGTGAAATAATTCCAGATAATTCAAAATTCAAAATTCAAAATGTAAAAAGAATACACTTGTGAGAAGTTTTTGGACATCCGGATTTTAGGATGTCAGGATATTAAGACTTTGAAACAGGTTGGAAAACAGTAACTATTTACCTGAAATGCACTGTAATCAGGTGTTAAATCCTTAACCTTTTCGTACTCTATCTATGCTCTATCCATGCTCTACCCATGAAGTATCCATGCTTGACTTTGGTAACTAGTGAATGCGGCTGTTTTAGGGTGTTATTAAAGGTTACATTTGTGTGTAAATCATAGATTTGCCAATAAAAATATTAAATAAAGTGCGCTTCGACATCTCTGTGTCTATGCTATTGCAAGCATTCACTGTCCTTTATTTAGAACTTTCTGAACTTATTTTGTTTCTTCAACTGCTTTTTGGATCAATTTCCCAACCTCGTGAACCTGTTCTTCGGTGATGTTCAATGGTGGAGAAAGTCTAAAACTGTAAGGGTGGGAAAGGAACCAAAAACTGATCACGCCATATTCCAGCAGACGTTCAACCACTTTTGCTACGCGTTCATCACTTTCCATATCGCAGGCAAACATCATTCCTTCTCGTCTGATCTCATGGATTTCATCGATGTCACTCAGATAATCTTCGAGCAGCGCTCCTAATCGTTCTACTTCATTGAAGTCAATTTCCGATTCGAACACTTCAAGGGTTCCCCAAGCTGCTGCATTGATGACGGGATTTCCTCCGAAAGTGGTGATGTGTCCCAGCATGGGAGAATGACTGAGCTGATTCATATATTCGTACTTCGAAATGAAAGCGCCAATTGGCAATCCACCTCCTAATGCTTTTCCGAGGGTTAAAACATCGGGAATGACTCCGCTGTGCTCGAATGCGAACATCTTTCCGGTTCGTCCCATTCCACATTGGATTTCGTCAAAGATCAACAATGCTCCGACTTCGTTACAACGTTTGCGTAATGCTTTCAAAAATTCGTCGGAAGCTTTTCGCACTCCTGCATCGCCTTGCACTGTTTCAAGGATTACTCCTGCAGTTCGGGTTGTAATTCGTTGCAAATCTTCCAGTACATTGAGTCGAATGAAATCAACATCTGGGAGAAGCGGCCGGAATGGTGTTTTTTTTATTTCGTTTGCAGAAACGCTCAAAGAACCATGTGTATTTCCATGGTAAGAACCTTTGAATGCGACCAATTGTGTGCGTCCGGTAACACGCTTCACGAGTTTTAATGCTGCTTCATTGGCTTCCGTTCCTGAATTCACTGGATAAACACAATCCAACTCCTTTGGAAGAAATTTACGAAGTGAGCGCACCATTTCCAGTGAAGCATCCTGAATGAACTCGCCATAAACCATGACGTGCAGGTACTTGTCCAGTTGTTCCCGGATGCGTTTGATCACTTGTGGGTGACGATTTCCGATATTGGTTACCGAAACACCTGAAATCATATCAGTATATCGTTTACCCGATTTATCGTAAATGAAAATCCCCTCCGCCGATTCAACATCAATTAAATAGGGGAAGGGATTTGTTTGTCCTAAATGTTTTAAAAAATCTTCTTTACGGTTTTCCATGAGGTCTTTTATCATTTGGTCCAGGTCCGGGCCCGGGTCCTCCATCTCTGCGATCTTTCAATCGCTCCAGGAGAACACGTCGGAATTCATGCTCCAAACTTAAGAGTTTTAAGGTTCTTTTTTCACCAATAACCTTAATAAATTTATCACTGTACTCTTTTTTTAGATCCAATTCTTTCTGGTCATTCTCGAAAAGTGTTGCTAATTTTTTCTTTGCATCCTCATTGGAGATTTTCTCTTCCGATTCTCTCAGATCCTGATTTATTTTCCGGTTGCTTTGACGGATTTCTTTCAGTTTTCCTTCCATTTCATTGTAAACGGGCCAGAACTTTTCAGCTTCGGTTGCGGTTAGATTCAATTCTTTCGTAATAAAACCAACCTTTAGTGCTTCAATTTTATCATCCTTCTCCTTGTTGTCATCATCACCTTGAGCAAATGAATGGGGAGCAAATAGGAGTGGAAGTAAAATCCATGCTAGTTTCTGTATGATTTTCATGTTTTTCTTTTTAAATCCTGACATTCATGCCAGGGGTTTTTAACTTTCGATTAGTAAATATTCATCCAATTCTCCCGACTCATCTTTCAGATAATCTAAAATTTCCTGATCTTCCACATGATCCAATAAGGTGGATTTCGAAGAAAAATCTTCGGTAGCCTGCACAGGTTCCTTTTCGGATGTCTGATCCTCATTTTGTGCAACCGCTTCGTCACTTAAATGGACCGCGATGGTTTCCGAATCCAGGTCTTCAATGTTCTCGTTGAGATAATCATAGATTTCTTCATTGCTGACAGAAGACAAATTGATCGATTCGGATTCAGTTGGAGTATGGGTGTTGTTCCAGGATAAGAGAATGGCAAACGCAAGAATTGCTGCAGCGGATCCCCAAACGTACCAGCGCTTGTACATGGAAATAATTCTTGGTTCTTCTTTCTTCTTCAAGCCATCATTTCCGATTTCTTTCAGGATACTTTTTTTCAACTCTTCAAAATAGGAATCCGAAGGCAATTGAATTGGAGTAAGCTCTAAATCGTCAATAATATGTTTGTTTTCCTGATTCATAACTCTAAGACTATTAGTTCTTTCAATGGTTTAATTTTCCTTTTAAAAATTCTTCTATTTTTCCTACCGCATGGAAATAATTTGCCTTCAATCCGCCAACGGACCCACCGGTTAATTTGGAGATCTCCTCGTATTTCAAATTTTCAAAATATCGGTATTCAAAAACCATGCGTTGTTTTTCGGGTAAAGTTTCAATCGCTTCAAAAAGCAATTTTGAAATTTCCTCTGAACTCAATTTACCGTAATGTTCTGATTGGTGCGAGAATGAAACCACAGGTTCATCAATATCTATACTTCGATGCTTGTTTTCTTTTTTGAGAAAATGAACCGTTTCATTGTAAGCGATTCGGTAGATCCAGGAGAATAGGGCACTGTTGCCTTGAAATTGCTTCCGGTTATTCCAAACCTTGATGAAAACCTCTTGGATAATGTCGTTGGTGATTTCATGGTTATTGATCCAACGACGGATAGTAGTGTAAAGTCGTTTACTGTGGATGTCTACAATCCAGGTGAATGCTTTGTAGGCTAGCTCATCATCCCGATGAAAATAAGAAATGATAGTATTTTCATCGGGAATTTGATTCATATTTTTATTTGCGTTTTAAAACTTTTTTTGCGGCCTCAACAATATTCGGAGTGTCCAAGCCATATTTCACCATCAATTCATCAGGTGTTCCTGATTCCCCAAAGGTGTCATTTACTCCAACATATTCTTGTGGGGATGGCAAATGCCGCGCTAGTACTTGCGCAACTGCATCACCTAAACCTCCATTCAACATGTGTTCTTCTGCAGTAACGACACATCTTGTCTTGTTAATTGAGTCTAAGATTGCCTTTTCGTCCAAAGGTTTAATGGTATGCATATTAATTACTTCTGCGCTGATTCCTTGTTCTGCTAATTGCTGAGCAGCTTCAATGGATTTCCATACCAAATGACCACAAGCGATAATCGTCACATCTGTTCCTTCGATCAATAAATCTGCTTTACCAATGGTGAATTTTGCATCCGGTTGCACAAAGATTGGAACAACGGGTCTTCCGAAACGCAAATAAACCGGACCAACATGATCAGCAATTGCCATGGTAGCCTGTTTCGTTTGGTTGAAATCAGCAGGAACAATAACAGTCATGTGCGGCAACATGCGCATCATTCCGATATCTTCCAATATTTGGTGAGTTGCTCCGTCTTCGCCTAATGTTAAACCAGCATGGGAAGCACAAATTTTTACGTTCTTTTGGGAATAGGCAACTGATTGACGAATCTGATCATATACACGACCAGTTGAGAAATTAGCGAAAGTTCCGGTATATGGAATTTTCCCTCCGATTGTCATACCGGCAGCCATTCCAATCATATTCGCTTCTGCAATTCCAGCTTGGAAAAAACGATCCGGAAATTCTTTTAAAAAGGCATCCATTTTAAGAGATCCGGTGAGATCTGCACATAATGCAACGACATCCGGATTTTTGCGACCGATTTCTAATAACCCTTCTCCAAAACCGGATCGGGTATCCTTTTTTCCTAAAATTTCAAATTGCTTCATTGTTATAAATTAATTGAAGTTGTTTTATTGGATTGTATTTTAAAATTCTTTTCGGTTGTGTAAGTAGTGGATTTCAGCTGCTTCTGTCTATATACTACACGGTAATTTCCCGGTTGGAGATAAATCAGTCCTTTCAGATTGATCTGATCCAGGTTACATACCCATTCAACTGTACCGTCCTCCCGAATAACAAAAATTTGGGCTGCCACCATTTTTGTAGCATTGTAACTAAATTGTCCGGGAGCGGGCAGGTCGATTGTTTCGGTGGCACTTTGCGTCACTTCGACAGTATGATAAATACGTGGAAGACTCAATATTTCCACTTCATATTTCCCGACGATGTATTTGTCTGTCGCCCCAACCAATTGGGTATTGATCGTTTTCTGGTCCGTTTTCTGATAAACTCGTGAAAGAACCTGATAGGGACTTGAAGCATTGGTGAATCTCAGTTTGATAAATCCTTGCGGACAATCAACCGGAATGACATTGTGTATGTTCTTTACAATGGAGATGTTATTCTTGTATACTTTAGGAATGGTATTCACTACCAGATCGTACTTCATACTCGGATCCATTGTTAAAGTATCCGGATTTCCCTGACGATTGAGGGTGTGGACAAAGGTGTACATCAATTCTTTTGTTCCGGCTTTATAAAGTAACATGGTTACATCCGTCTCATTCGGAACTTTATTGATATTGTTCAGATTGATTTGAACCGTTGTATTGATCAGTGCTTTAGAGATAACTGTTTTCAATACATTGTTAAAAGCTTCTTTTGTTTCTGCTTCCGAATAACTACCGATGCATTTGAACTGATCCAAATAAGAGAGGTCCAGTCCCAATCCGATTACGAAAGGAGTTACTTTTACTCCTTTGTCGTGTAATTTTTTCGCAATCACACATGGGTCGTTATCACATGCTTCCAGTCCATCAGTGATCAGGATAATAATATTTCGTGCATTGGTATCCGGGAAATCACCTGCTGCTGCTTCCAAAGATCGGGCAATCGGAGTGGTTCCTTTTGCCATGATTGTCCGGATCTTGTTGCGAACCTTCATGAAATTATCGGGACCGAAAGGGACTTCCAGTTTGGTATCGTTACAATCCTGGTAGGTTGCTGTTATGGGAGATTGATGACCATAAACCCTCAAAGCAATTTGAAGGTTTGCAGATCCATTCAAACTATCTACCGTTTTTACGAGTAATTCTTTTGCTGCTTCGATCCTGGTTTGTCCGCCCCAATTCGCATTCATGGAGTTGGATGCATCCAGGATAAACAAAATACGCGTCAGTTCTTGTCCTTGAGCTTTCGAGAAGCTCAAAAAGATAAAACAACAAATGACAGCGATACCTTTCATCAATAATCTCCTAATGTTTCTTCCAGTTGGATCAAAGCCTGCTGCAATTGCTCTGCGTTTGGAGCAACTCCATGCCATTTATGGGAACCTACCATATAGTCAACTCCTTGACCCATTTCAGTTTTCATGATAATGATGATCGGTTTTTTATTTCCAGTCATGCTTTTGGCTTTATTCAATGTTTCAATCAGATCCGGATAGTTGTGTCCATCCATTTCAAGAACCTCCCATCCAAAAGCCTGCCATTTTCCTTTCAGGTCACCTAAGGAAAGTACATCTTCCACATCTCCATCGATCTGACGGCCGTTATAATCAATCGTAGCAATCAGGTTATCCACTTTATTTGCTGCTGCATATAATGCTGCTTCCCAAATCTGACCTTCCTGTAATTCACCATCACCATGTAATGAGTAAACCAATCGGTTATCGTGATTCAATTTCTTTGTAAGTGCTGCTCCAATTGCGTTGGACAATCCTTGACCAAGCGAACCGGAAGCCATTCGAACACCCGGGATTTTCTTATCCGTACTTGGATGCCCCTGAAGTCTTGCGTTCAGTTTGCGGAACGTTACCAATTCTTCGATAGGGAAATAACCGGATCTTGCCAAAACAGAATACCAAACAGGGGAAATATGACCGTTTGAAAGGAAGAATAAATCCTCGTCCTTTCCGTCCATTGAAAAATGATCCGGATTGTGCTTCATCATTTCAAAATAAAGTACAGTCAAGAAATCGGCGCATCCTAATGATCCACCCGGATGACCTGAATTTGCTCCTGAAACCATACGAACGATGTCTCTGCGTACCTGTGTTGCAATTGCTTGTAATTGTTGAATTTCCATTGTTATTCCTATTTGGCATTGCAAATCTAAGGTTTATATTTGCTTCCACTTCTTTTTTTTTTAACTACTTTTAAACGTTCATGCAACTCTTTTTTAATAAATGAGTCTAAATTACAAATCGCAAACTATTAACATGAAAAAAACAATATTCTCCCTGTTTGTTTTTCTTGGAGCAAGTTTATCCTACGGGCAAAATTTGAGTAAGGATTCAAACAAGCCAGCTACAGCGCAAGGACCTGTTGTTTCCAAAGAGATGCAGGCATATGCCGCTAAGAAAGGAACTTACATTATTGCTCGTCCGAATGGAAAGGATTTAACACCAACTGGTGAAATCACTCTTGAAAAAGCAAAATTAGTTGATCCTTCGGCAATGGGGATTAAAATCATCGATCAAACTCAATATTTTTCCATTACCGGAACAACTGATTTGTTGGTGGTTAAATCGACTTGGGTACTTGATAATGAAATGAAAACTGCTAAGAAATGAGAAAGAAATTATTGATAGCGATTGGATCCCTATTCCTGGGGTCTGTTTCTTATTCGCAAATGCAGATGACAGATGCGGATTACGTTGACACAAACGAATTGGATTGTAGTGCATTGGGAGCAGGAGGTGTCAACTTTATCGATATGGGTGGTAATTATACCCCCAATTTTGATGATACGATTACATTTTGTCCTGATTTAACTCAGGGAACAAAAGTTTCTATTGCTTTTGCTACGAATATCGGGTACGAATTCGATATTCATCCAACGGATACCTTATATATTTATGATGGTCCTACAACAGCTGCTCCATTATTGGCAGCTACGAATTCTGCAGTGAATCCAACAGGAGCCAACTGGCAGGCGAGCTTTTTGAACAACCCAAGCGGATGTTTGACTGTAAGGTTTAAAACAGACGGTGCAAGTGATGGAACCGGTTGGATCGCTAAAGTTGCTTGTGGTAACTTGGCTCAGCCGTATTATCCTCATTTAGAAGCATTCGTTAATGGAAGTCCGATCAACCAACTCAATCCTATTGACACAGGATATGTGAATGTGTGTTTGGGTGATAGTATCCTGTTTGTTGCTAAACCGTTGTTTCCTTATTCTTTGGAATCTACAGGATTTGGATATTCTCAGACTTTGACTAATGTCAATTACAGCTGGACGATATCAAATGTTGGACCTCTTGGTATTAACAATGACTCAATTTGGTTTGTTCCAACAGCTCGTCAGGGATATTTTATCGATTTAAAAATGACGGATCAATTTCCTCAATTGATGGGGATTACAGCTAAAGTTCGTGTTTCAATTCTTCCTTCATTTGCTACGGCCGGACCAGTTGAAGATACGATCTGTATTGGTACGCCAGATATCCTGATTGGTGGAGTTACTGCACAAGATACTGCCGGGGTTGATGTTCCGGGAGGAGAATTTTCGATTGGTGGAAGTTTCGCCGGTCTTACCTTCCTTCCTGATGGAAATGGGCAACTTTATGAAACGACCATCAATATTTCAGGTTTAGGATCCGGTACGGTAACACAAGCATCCGATATTTCTTCTATTTGTTTGGATATCGAACATTCATTTATTGGAGATTTAGAGATTGCTTTAACATGTCCAAATGGAACTATGGTTTCTTTGATGAACACCTATAGTGGTGGTGGTGATTTAGTTGCTGGTGGATGTGGCGGCGGAGGAATCTCACTCGGTAGCGACACGGATACTGATGGTGGTGCTCCGGGTTCTCCGGTTGAGACATATTGTTTCAGTTTTGTGAATCCTGATTATGGAACAATTTGTGCCAACCTGGGAAATACTTATCAAAACCCATATGGAAATACATCCATGCTTCCAGGAACTTATACTCCTGATGGAAATTTCTCTGATTTCATCGGTTGTCCTTTAGATGGGGATTGGACTATTTCTGTACAGGATAATCAAGGAATTGATGACGGATATATTTTCCAATGGGGAATCACATTCGATGCGTCTTTGTATCCAAACTTTGAAACATACCAGAATTACTATGTGGATGGTTTTTGGAGTGCATCACCAAACATTATTTCCGGACAGAATGATACTTTAGTTGTTGTACAAACAACTGCACCGGGACACAGTTACTATACTTATAATGTGGTGGATGATTTCGGTTGTTCTTATGACACGACTTTTGATGTGTTCAGTTTGCCTTTACCAATTATCTTCCCTGATACATTGGCTTGTGATATGACTTTCCAAGTTGCAGGTACGCAGGCGTTTGCAGGTGGTGTTTGGAGCGCTACTCCAAATGGATTGAATTTCAGTTCAACAACGAATAATAATCCGTTGATTACCACCAACACCGCCGGAACATATACGGTCTCCTACATAGACAATGCATGTAGCGATACCATAACCTCGACGATCATATTCCCGCCTTATCCTCAGATATTCAATGATACCTTACTCTGTGGAGATGATTTCCAGGTAACCGGTACATTGGTTTATCCGACAGGTGGAACATGGTCTGCGGCGTCACCGGAAGTCATTTTCTTACCGAATAATACAACAACGAACCCAACGATTACGGCAACTACCAGTGGACAGTATACCGTTACATTTACAGATAATGTTTGTAACAACTCTACGTCATCTCAAGTAACATTGTTCTTGTTACCGCAGATTTTCCCTGATACAGCTGCTTGTAATTTTGTCTTCAATGCTACTGGAACAATCGCTGCAAATGGTGGAGTTTGGTCTACTGCAGATACAAATATTCACTTCATTCCTAATGCGAATGTGCTGAACCCGACAATTACTTCAAGTATTCCGGGAACATTCCAGGTAACGTTTACGGATAATCAGTGTAATACTTCCATCACTTCTGAAATCGAATTTATCAATTACGCTTTTGTAACAACAGTTGATACTGTAATCTGTTTGGGAGCAACTATTGTAACTTCTTGTGGCGTCTATCCCCAAAATGATTCCTATGTATGGAGTAACGGTCAGGTTGGAAATAATGTCTCAGTAGAACCAGGTGTCTATACCGTTACAGCATCTAATGAGTGTAATTCACATTCATCGACCATGACAATTGGTGGTAAAGTATGTTACATTACTGCACCGAACATTATCGTTCTTTCATCCACATCCGGAAATAATAAATTCTTCCTTTCATATGATGGAGTAGAAGAGTTCCATATTTCAATTGTAAACAGATGGGGTAACCTGATCACTGAATACGATGATCCGGGAGCAGCTTGGGATGGAAGAAACCTAAATGGAGAAGTTGTCTCTGAGGGAACTTACTTCTATAACTTTACAGCTAAACTGCAAACAGGAGAAGAAATACAACAACAAGGATTTGTTCAAGTCTTCCACTAATAAAAACAAATGATGTTAAAAGCCCCGACGATAAATGTCGGGGCTTTTTTATTTTTGTAATTTCAACCTAAGATTTCAAACAAACAAGAGTATTCAATTTTTACAATAAAAACAGATGGAACAACGTATAAGAGTCGCAGTTAACGGATTTGGAAGAATCGGACGTTATTTTAGCAGATTAGCCTTGACTAACCCCCGAATTGAATTGGTAGCAATCAATGATTTGGCGCCGATTGAAACTTTGGTTCATTTGTTAAAGTACGATTCCATTCATGGAAGAATGCATGATGAATTTGAAATAAAGGGAAATCAATTGATCTTTAATCAGACTCAGAAAATTGAATTTTTACAGCACAAGAACCCGGCAGAACTTCCATGGGAAGCTTTGGGAATTGATATTGTAATCGAATCGACAGGTCTGTTCTTAACGTCGGAAACTGCAGGAGCTCATTTGAAAGCCGGTGCAAAAAGAGTGATTCTGAGCGCACCCTCAGTTGGTGACGATATTTTTAACGTGGTAATCGGTGTAAATGACCACCTGATCACCGACGAACATAAAATCATCAGTAATGCTTCCTGTACGACCAATTCAGCTGCTCCATTGGTAGCGGTTCTGAAAGAGTTTTGTGATATTGAAGAAGCTTACATTACAACCATTCATAGTTATACATCCGATCAACGTTTGCACGACAGTCCGCATAAGGATTTGAGAAGAGCCAGAGCAGCTGCAGTCAGTATTGTACCGACGTCAACCGGTGCGGCAAAGGCAATCACCCGAATTTTCCCGGAATTGGAAGGAAAGATGGGTGGTTGTGGAATGCGCGTTCCTGTTCCGGACGGTTCATTGACAGATTTGACGGTGATCGTAAAGGAAAATCCGCCAACTGTTGAGCAAATCAACACGGCATTTAAAAAAGCTTCTGAGACTGATCTAAAAGGAATCGTTCGCTATACGGAAGACCCGATCGTTTCTGTTGATATTATCGGGGATCCCAATTCATGTATTTTTGATAGCGAACTCACTTCTGTGATTGGAAATATGGTCAAGGTTGTTGGTTGGTACGACAACGAGGCAGGTTTCTCTAATCGCTTGATTGATTTGGTAGTGAAATTGGGATGATTAAATTTATCCTGATTTTCATCTTTTTTGGAACTGCTTTTTTTTCATCCGGACAAGATCTGGATATGACAGAATTGTTCTATCCGGTTGAATTGAAAGGCGACTCAGGTTATTTTCAACGGAGTGAAGCTTACCGTATATTGGGATTTCTTGCCAAGAATATCGAATGCGAAGAATTACAGGAACGAGAAGATTCAACATTCGATTTTCAAGAAACAGATACATTGGGTAAGTTTATTTATCTACCGGAAAAAAACCGTTATTTCTTGTGTCTCAATTTGTATGGTTATAATGATAATTGGGAGACACACTGCATATTGGAGCTGGAAAGGAAAAATGGCCGGATCATTTTGAAAAATCACCATTTTTTTTCTCAGGGAAATTATGCTTGCTGCTGGGAGAACAATTTTGCCGGGTTTATCAAATGGAACAGATTTGTCGTTTACAAGATTTGTGGAACCGGAAGCAGCATGTGTTCATCGAATTGGATTGTGCTTCACGATCTAAGTGAAAAGGATCCATTTGAGTTTGTTCATGATTATTGGATCGGTGGAGAAGTGGATTATAAAAGTTTGGATTCCAAAACAGAATGGATAGGAGATACCCTGACAATTACATACACGTTAGAAAAGGGGGCTATCAAAGACAGAGGAGAAAAACTGGTCTTTAAAAAACGTTCAACGGAGATGATCATTGTAAAAGGTATTCTTAAGGAAGGAGTATTTACATTTGATAAAAAGTTGCCTGATCTGAATACTGAATAGTTTATCTAATTGTTACGCGAAAAGAAATCGATTTAGACGGTTTTAACCTTCTTTTTTCGGTTGGGATCCAGTGGATATTTTAAAAATTAAAGGTAATCTGTAAAAAAAGGACGCGATTAATTGGGAATTAATCACTCCCGATAGCTATCGGGATGACACCCAGGCTTAATTTTCTACCACAAATGCACAAATTTTGGCTCGGCTACCGCACTCGCTTTTGAGTGTTACAGACAACATTTTTATACTGATAACTGGGCAAAGAGGCGACTGGTAAGCGCCTCAAACATTTGCATTTGCGGTAAAATATAACATGGTTGTACTTTAAAAATGGTTTGGGTGCGAATAATTATTCGCCCCGACTAGTTTTAATGACTGTTTTTCACAACTATTTTTAGATTCTCTTACATTTTCATTACCCATGCTCCGGGAATGGAACTTTGCATACTTGCTGCTTCAGCAGTTGCCTCATTCAAAGTTGAAAATCCTTTGACACTTACACGGTACATTCCGCCGTTCATCGTTACTGAAGCTTCTCCAAATCCTTTGGATTGAAGTTTTGAAGCTAATCTGTTTGCATTTGTTTCCGATCCGAAAGAACCTGCAATAATATGAAAGGGTTTTGAGCCGTCAAAAGTTGCTGATGAAGTTGCTTTCGGAGTTTTTGTCACGGGCTTTTTGTTAACCTTCACCGCTGGTTTGGGTTTCGGTGTAGGTTTTGGAGCTGGAGTCTCTTTCTTCGGAGTAGGAGTTTCCTTTTTTGGTTCCTCAACTACTTTTTCCTCCGGAAGTTGATCTTCGATTATTTGAACCTGATCTTCCGGGATGGGTTCTGATTTTGTTTCAGAATCGATATTCACGTCCGGTTCATCCTCCAATTGCTTCACATCTTCACTGCCTTTTGCAACATCATCATTTTCTCCTGCCAGATCAGCCAGGATAGGGAAATCCTTTTTGAGACTATCAAATTTAATGGCAATGAAGGTTCCAGAACCGAGTATCAATACCAGGAATCCCCATAAAATATAAGCAAATACGGAAGTTTTCTTTTTTTCTTTAGGGGTTTTTGGTTCCTTGATCGGCGTCTCTTTTTTGGGAGCGGTAACTTTTGGCGAAACCTGTTTTTCAACCGGAGCTGTCGGTTCGATTTTCTTCTCTACAACTTTAGGTTCTTCTACAACAGGCGGAACGATTTTTTCAATCTTCGGCTCCTCCTTTTTAGGTTCCAGAGTTTCAATAACCGGTTTGGCTGCCTCAACTACCGGAGGAATTACTTTTTCTACCTTAGGCGTTTCCGGAATTTTCGGTTCCTCTTCCTTTTTAGGAGTTTCAACTACTTCGGGCTCTTCCTCTTTTGGCTTTTCAGCCACAGGCTCTTGGACAACAGCAGTTTCCTTCAACTCTTCTTCTTGATGAGATGAAGTCGTTTCAGTCTTCGATCCCTCAGCAGACGAATTCTCTTGCCCTCCTGAATTAGTTGCCCATGCTTCGAAGGCAATTTCACCGTCCACTTTCACGAAACGACCAAATTGGTACATGTCGTAAGAGTTTCCTTTGTCCAATTCAATGGTTACTTCACGAACAAACTTGGAAATCAAGTTGGAAGCATCATTCAACGCCATGTTTTCCTTACTCGCAATATGCTTTGCAAGTGTGCCATCATCGAACTTTAAATAAGGCATAAAAAGGATTTCACCCGTACTTTCATTGGTGACTGTTAAAGCTCCCAATCCAGGTATAATCAGTGTTTTTACCTCTTTTAATAGTTGTAGTAAGTAATTGTTCATGATGCGAAGTTTTGTTCTAATTTACAATTTTATCCAAATATGGATGAAAAAGTCATGCTATCTTTTAAGCGAACGCCTTTTTCAGTCTGTTCCACAATACAGCATTCATTGACACTGTCGTGTTCTAAAAAGAGGACCAATTCCTGATTTGCGGCGCTATCCAGAAACAGTCCTTTTTCGCCCAGCGTAATCAAGGGGCGTGTGTCGTATCCCATCACATAAGGTAAAGGAATGTGTCCTGTGCTTGGCAATAAATCAGCCATAAAGACGAGTGTTTTGCCTTGATAATGAATATGCGGGATCATCATACTTTCCGTATGACCGTCAACAAACAGTACATCGAAGTTGTTGAAAACTGATTGGGTATAATTTCCGGTTCGCTCGACCATTTTCAATTGACCACTTTCTTGCAGTGGAAGGATGTTTTCGCTCAAAAAAGATGCTTTTTCACGCATGTTTGGCTCTGTAGCCCATTTCCAGTGATTCTCAGTGCTCCAGTAAGTAGCGTTTTTAAAAACCGTTTCCAGTTTTGTTCTGTCCGAATTCCATTTGACTGCTCCTCCACAATGATCAAAGTGAAGGTGAGAAAGAAAAACATCGGTGATCTGGTCTAATCCAAAACCCAATTTGTTCAGACTTTGTTCCAATGTCTTAGTGTCTGCCAAATAATAATGCGAAAAGAATTTCTCACTTTGTTTATCACCAATTCCGGTATCGATTAGGATCAAACGGTTTCCATCTTCAATGAGTAAACAACGCATGGACCAGATACACAGGTTGTTTTCATCTGCCGGATTTGTTTTCGACCAAAGGGTTTTCGGAACGACTCCAAACATGGCTCCTCCGTCTAATTTGAATGTACCGGTTTCAATTGGGTAAATTTTCATCTCTTTTCTATTTGAATGCCTTTGGATTTGTTTTCACATCCGTTAAAGCGAACTAAAAATAGAAAATTCGAGGGTTTTGGCAATGGATTCCTTGATTTTAGAAGGAGTAATTTTGAAAATAATTCAATCTGTCTTTTCCGAATGGGTGGGTTTTAATGGAATTCTTTGAGATAACAGGAGCTTTCAGACCCGATTTGAATTCGTTTTCTCCGGTGATGATCAATGCTTCATCCCATAGATCAGATTCAATGAACCGATTCAAAGTACCGGCTCCACCTTCAACTAAAACCGAACTGATCCCATATTGGAACAAGGTTTCAAGGATTGTTTCGATGTTCAGATCCGTTAAGCGGATATACCTTGTTTCATTGACTGTCTTGTCCTCCAATTGATTTAAAACCACTGTTTTCATACCGTCTGTGAATACGGTGGCATTTTTTGGAGCCTGTAATTGCGAATCAATAACAATCCGTACTGGATCCGGACCTTTGAAAGCGCGCGTGGTCAAGGAAGGATTATCATTCCGGATGGTTCGCCAACCAACAAGAATGGCTTGTTCCTTACTTCGTATGCTGTGAGTGATTACTTGAGTTTCAGGTTGGGAGATCCAATGGATTCCGGGTTCCTGCTGCTGGGAACGGTCCGAATCGATAAATCCATCTTTTGTTTGTGCCCATTTCAGAGTGATAAAAGGACGTTTTTTTGTGTGAAAAGTGATAAAGCGTTTATTCAGTTCTTTAGCTTCTTGTTCTAAAACACCGCATTCGACTTGAATTCCTGCAGCTTTCAATTTTTCAATTCCTCTTCCTGCAACTTCAGAAAATGGATCGACCTGAGCAATAACCACCCGTTTGAATTGTGAACGGATCAATAGATCTGCACAAGGAGGGGTTTTTCCGAAGTGAGAACAGGGCTCCAGCGTAACATAGATTGTTGCTTCGCTAAGCAGTGTTTTGTCCTTGACAGAATTCACTGCATTGACTTCCGCGTGAGCCTCCCCGTATTTTTGATGATATCCTTCACCTATAATCTCGTCTTTGAGCACAATTACTGCACCAACAAGCGGGTTTGGAGCAACGGAAACACCACCCAATTTTGCCAATTGCAAAGCACGAAGCATGTATTTCTCATCCGAAGTCATTATTCAAAATTACGAATTTATAACGAGGACTTCGACTACGCTCAGTCACCTCGTTATTCGTGTTGTTTTTTTAAGGTAACTGAGCGCAGTCGAAGTTACATTTTCAATTATTATTATATTCACGCTCAAACAGACTACTTTGGAAAAGATAGCATATTACAAGCCTTTATGGTCTTTACCCGTGATTGTGGCAGCATTGGGTTATTTCGTAGATATTTACGATTTACTTCTTTTTGGGATCGTCCGGGTTCCCAGTTTGCAAGGACTTGGATTCAGCGAGATAGAAGTGACTCACGTGGGAACCATGATTGTCAACTGGCAAATGGGTGGTTTATTACTTGGAGGAATCCTGTGGGGGATTCTTGGAGATAAAAAAGGTCGTTTGTCCGTTCTTTTCGGGTCGATAGTGCTTTATTCCCTGGCGAATATCATGTGTGGATTCTTACCGTATTTCCCCAATGACAAAGAAAATCTGACTTACACCTATATCGCTTTGCGTTTCATCGCCGGAATTGGATTAGCGGGAGAATTAGGCGCAGGAATCACCTTGGTTTCTGAGGTACTACCCAAAGAATTGCGTGCCTTGGGAACTTCATTGGTAGCTGGAATCGGATTGTCAGGAGCGGTAGTTGCCAATATAACGGTGAAATTGACGCCAGATTGGAATATCGCTTATTTCATTGGAGGAGGAATGGGGATCGGTTTGCTTTTACTTCGAATTGGAGTGTTGGAATCCGGAATTTTTAATGAAACGAAGAAAACGGAGGTCAGTCGCGGAAACTTCCTGATGTTTTTTACGAATTGGGATCGTTTTTGGAGGTATTTGCGCTGTATCGGTATCGGGCTTCCGACCTGGTTCTGTATCGGAATTTTGGCCATGTTCGGAAACGTTTTTGGTGAAGCATTGGGAATCAAAGGCGGAATCAGTCCCGGAGATGCAATCATGTGGGGATATATCGGGATTTCAGTAGGGGATATTTTCAGTGGATTCTTAAGTCATTGGTTGAAATCACGCAGAAAATCCATTTTATGGATGATGGCATTCACCTTGATCAGTGTGGTATGGATTCTTTCCGGAACCATTCACACGGCTTCGATGTATTATCTGATGTGTTGCTGGTTTGGTTTCGGGACAGGTTATTGGGCGATGTTTGTTACGATAGGAGCGGAGCAATTTGGAACCAATATCCGTTCTACAGCAGCTACAACCATTCCGAATATGGTTCGGGGAACGGTAATCCTAATGACAATCGGGTTTGAATCCTTGATGGGTTCAGGATTGACGGTTTTGGTTTCTGCAGGAATTGTCGGTTTTATTGCTTTTGCAATCGGGATTTACAGTACCTGGAGTATTGCAGAAACACATGGTCGGGATTTGGACTTCATTGAAGTGGATTCACGTCATGATGAAGGCTTAATTGACCAATAATTAATATATTCAACGAATTATATTCTAAAAAACAAATTCCTGATGGAAATAGATCTGAACGCGAAACCTGTAAAACCGAAACCATGGTATAGAGCCTTGTATTTTCAAGTATTGGTTGCAATCATAATTGGTGTTACGCTTGGTTACTTTTATCCGGAAACCGGAGAAAAGATGAAACCATTGGGAGATGGATTTATCAACCTGATCAAAATGATTATCGCTCCGGTCATTTTTATTACCATTACAGTTGGGATCGCTTCCATGAACGACTTGAAAAAGGTTGGGAGAATTACAGGTAAAGCATTTATTTATTTCCTTACGTTTTCCACTTTGGCACTGATTATTGGAATGATAGTTAGTAATGTAATACAACCCGGAAAAGGCCTGAATATAGATCCAAGTACATTGAACCCGAAAGACGTTTCTGAATATGTTGCAGCTTCTCATGGAAACACATTTTCGAATTTCATATTGAACATTATCCCTAAGACTTTCATGAGTTCGCTTACGGGGGAGAATATTTTGCAAGTATTGTTTGCTGCTATCATGTTTGGAGTCGCTTTGTCATTGACAGCAGATAAAAGCAAACCGGTTTTGGATTTCTTCCAGGCATTGACTCATCCGATCTTCAAAATCGTAGACATCCTGATGAAGTTAGCTCCAATTGGGGCATTTGGTGCGATGGCTTTTACCATTGGAAAGTACGGTGTTGAAACCTTACAAAATTTATTCTTTTTAGTTGGAACATTTTATTTAACCGCCGGATTTTTTGTGGTGGTAGTTTTAGGATTGGTTGCCAGATACAATGGGTTCAATATTTTGAAATTGCTTCGTTACCTGAAAGACGAATTATTACTCGTACTTGGAACAAGTTCTTCCGAGTCTGCTTTACCATCTTTGATGACGAAATTGGAGAAGGCCGGATGTTCGAATCAAGTGGTTGGTTTGGTAGTGCCGACCGGATATTCATTCAACCTGGATGGAACAAATATCTACATGACTTTGGCAGCATTGTTTATTGCTCAAGCATGTAATGTGGATTTAACGTTCAGTCAGCAAGCGACTTTGCTTTTGGTAGCCATGTTGAGCTCTAAAGGTGCAGCCGGAGTTTCCGGTGCCGGTTTTGTGACTTTGGCGGCTACATTGACAGTTGTTCCCGATGTACCAATTGCCGGGATGACTTTAATTCTTGGTGTAGACAAATTCATGTCGGAATGCAGGGCTTTGACAAACCTGATTGGAAATGCGGTTGCGACGATTGTTGTTGCCAGATGGGAAAAGCAATTGGATCCGGAGGCATTGAAAACGGCGTTGAAATAATTACGACGAATTGCGCATTATTCTTAACTATAGCGAATGGTCAACTATTCCTCGTGTGCTTTGTGCTCTTGGTGGTTTTATTTACCATGAATAGCACGAAGTTATTTTGATTTATCACACTAGTTTTCCTTCTGAACCCAGGAATTGAAGAATTTCCACTTGATGCGAATCATTCAATCCGCTTGCATCACGCATTTGCTGAAAAGCTTTGAAGGAGGGAACATTCAACAATTCAGCTTGCATTTCTTCATCCGAATAACGGGAATAGTGCACAAATGAAACTCCGTCTTCCTTAAGTAAGACCGTGTAGTTGAATTTCGAAGCATCCAGCTTTTCAAAGTCAGCTAGAAAAGTTTGAATGTTTGCCTTGTTTTGAGCTACAAAATCCGGCTTTACCTGGTAAGTTACTATTACTGAGATCATATTAAGTTAAAAGTTAAAAGTTAAAAGTGAGAAGTTAAAAGTTAAAAGGTGACTGAGCGGAGTCGAAGGCTACCTTTTGCTTAGAAGAGATAAAATCCTAAGCGTATACCAGCGTTTAGATTCAGCCAGGGATCTTTACCCGGAATCAGTACGAAATAAAGTGTTTGGGAATCGCCACCATCTTTGAGTCTGTCGAAATCGTGTTTCATTTCAAAGGTAGAGTGCACATTCCTGAATCTGATTCCAAGACCCGCGAATAGTGAAACATAGGCTTTCTGATTTTTAAGAAAAGGAAACTTCTGTTCAAAATTCAAGTTGATACAATTTACGGTTTTTCTGGTGTAAACTACAATCGGTTCCTCCGGTTTGTCGATGTAATAGTCGTGGTATTCAAAGGATTGTTTCTTATAGAAATAGCCCAAGGAAATGCTGGAATTTGAATGTGGAAATTGATACTTGATCCGAAAATCGGCATTGAACCCTTTATTGTTTTTTAAGACATTGAAATTTCGAAAATATCCGCCGAAATCCGCACTCAGATAGATGTTTCGGAACAATTTGATTTCTGTTCCCAACTTATAATTGGACCCGTTGTAGAAATCAATCAAGCTGAGCGGGTCAATTTGTATTGAAAGCCTATTCTTTTTGGGAATAGAATCTGCCTGCGCCATTTTTGAAAATGCGAGGAAGAAAACAAAAAAGCATAGGAGTCTTTTAGTCACTATCCTTGAACTAAGAATAATCGATCGAATAAATTTCATGATTTAATCCAAGTAATCTTTCGGATACAATTTCTGCCCATATTTTTCTGCTATTTGATGCGCATGAGCTATTTGTTCCGGAGTTGGTGGAACTGGATCAGGTAATGTTCCAGCGGGAATTTTTCGTCCGGCTTCTTCAAAAAAGGAATCCAATCCGGATGGAGCAACAATGCACAAAAGCCGTGCATTGGAAGAAGTGCTATTTTTGAAGCAATGAACCGGTCCGTCCAATGGAATATGAACCAGATCTCCTTGTTTTGCAAGAATCTTATTTCCTTTGGTCTGCATTTCCACTTCACCTTCCAAGACATAGAAACATTCCTGGAATCCTTTATGCTCGTGTGGAATGGGGCCGCCGTTGGGAGGAACCAACATTTCAATAATGGCTAATTGTCCTTCCGATTGCTGACTGTTCAACAAAATATTGTAAGCGGAAGCACCAATAGCGATGGTTTCAACGGATTGCTTATTGGTGATTTTAACTTTGGATTCGCTCATGACCGTTTTCCTTTGAAATATGCGTAAATAGCCATTGCGTGACCATGACCCAACTCAAATTCCTCTTTCAGCCAGGCTACGATCTGACCGGCTTTTATATCTGCCAATAGTTCCCCATCTTTTATGAAGCCTTTTTCTTGTGCTAATTTTTGGAATTCTTCCGGAAGTTTTCCCGTTTTGGCTTTGATATTGTCCAGATATACTTGAAACGACATACTGATTGATTTGAATTCAGAATAAAGGTAGAGAAAACAGTTTTAAATAAACCAATATGCATCCTGAATTAAGCACTTTGTTTAAACTCCTGATAATTGGTTGTTTTTATCGTACTTCAATCGCATTTTCATTACAAAGTGCAATGAAATCAAAGCAGATACTACCAAAAGGTATTCATCTAAGTGATTTTTCCTGATTCCGTTGGTTTGAGTATAAATAAAGCGGTAGATTAAAAAGCAAAAGGCCCAAAGTAAAATCAAAGTGCCAACAGATAATAGGTTGTTCACCAACTTCAGATAATTCTTCGCCGAACCTAAAATTTTGAGCTCTTGTAGCAAGACTTTTCCGAAAATTGGCCAGATAAACACCAGCGGTAAAGCAAACAAACGTATTTCTCTTGCAAGGGTAGTGCTCAGAACAATTATCGTATTAAATATCAGGGTTAGGAGAAAGGCTTTGATTAGTTTTTTCTCCGTTATTGTAAGTGGATTGTTTGATAAATAACTGAACAAAAAGTAAGCTTGTACACCAATTGCAAGTGCAAATGATAAGAGTGACTCCACAGCATATTCCTGATTTTGGAAGTTGATTAAAAAATGAGAAAACCTTCCTCCCAGATCATTCTTTGATTTTTCTCCAATTCCTGAAAGGCTAATAAACAGGTATAGAAAAATTGCATAGATAACTACAGGAAGTATTACGGCCAGTATTTTCCTGATACTTTCAGAATGGAAAAGGGTCTTCCGTTCAAACTCCATAAAATACAATACAATGGCGGGTAAGATCAAAATGGTACTTTCCCGTGCTATCAGACTTAAACTAAAACCGAGAATAAATAATGCCCATTTCTTCCGGATTAATGCAGCTAAGCTTAAAAAGATCAACAGGTATTGAAGGGGTTCATCGTATGAATAATTCGTCGGGAAAAAGGAAAAAAGTACGGTGAAACTTAAGAAGAAGAAGAGCATGCTGAAATTGGAAAGACGTGTATTTCCCAGTATTAATCTTGCAAGGTAAAACAAGGCGATCCCGCAAAAAAAGAGCAATCCAAAATTGACAGCAACAAAGGCTTCTCCTATATTTAAAGGAGTATTGTAAGCAAGTGCTTCGATAAATAAAGTGGTCAGAGGTCTTTTTGCAAATGCAGGTTCGATTTTGTGAAAAGCAACGTTCTCTGTTAGGTATTCGTTTGAAATAAGCTTATGAGCCTTATTTATTGTTTCCGTTTTCCAGTTGATCATACTATTGGATTTTTTTAAAGTATGAACACGAAAAATAAAAAGACAGCAAAACAAACTGACCAATGAAGCTACTAGGATATTTTTCAACTTGTGATTTTTGAGTAATTATGATTTGAATAAAAATAACAAAAATAACGCTTCCCTGTCTGTTTGATTTCAAAGCATAGTTAACTCATGAAAAAGGGAGATTTAATGGCTGATTTTCTCTAAAATTCCATTTTTAAATGGACTTAGAGTGATTCATTCTAACAAAGCAGTGAATAAAGGTTTTAGTTGTTTATTAAGTTCTGAAAAAAAGAATTTGAGCAATGTAATCTGATTTTTGGGTTACTTTTGTCGAAAATTATTAAAATGAAAATCACCTATTTTATTCTATTGGCATTCCTGTTTTCGGGTGTCAGTAATTTAAGTCAAGCGCAAGAACCAATTTTTTCGGCAGAATTACCTGAAGTTCGCGAAATCTTCGTTGGAGCAAGTAACGATAAAATGATTTACTACAAGGAGGATGTCAATCTGATAACGAATTCTAAAATTGTAGAATACATTGTTGTAAATACGGCTAATCCGGAAGAGAAAAAAATGACCGTCAAATCGAAACCTGAATTCAGCAAGACCACCAGAGTTGTGTTTGATCGCATGTTTGTTCAGGGTGATTTTGTTTACGAGATTCACGAGATATATGATTACAATAGTGTGATTGGAGTAGGAATCGTTAAACGTGAGCTAGCTACTTTAAAGCAAGTGGGTGAGGTTCTTGAACTGAATGATTACGATGCAACTTTTGCTAAAAGTGACGGAGAAGGATTTTACTTCTTTTCCAAAACGAGTTTGTATCGAATCGATTTGGATTTAAATGTGATTTGGACAAAAAAATATGAGATGTTTGAAGACTATAGCGTTCGATTGAGTGCTATTGAAGTTGATGACAATCAAAATGTCTTAATGACAGTTTCAGTTGATGCGAAAGTAAAGACAAAATTTTTCGGTTCAACACCTCCACGTAAATCTTCGCTACTGTTTATCATTACGGATCTACTAGGAGGTGATCCGAAAGTGATTAGTCCTGAAATTCCGGAAAGCATCACTGTTCAGGCGGCCAGATTCAATTACGATGAGAAATCCAAACAACTAAAAGGATTGTTTATAACGGCAACAGAACCAAACTCGAATCCGGAATCTTACTTGAGCAAGGGAATCGGATATACTTTTATTAAGTGGGATGATGAAGGGTCTGTTGTTTCCCATGAAAAGCACAATTTTTCATTTACTGATTTTCTGGATGAGGATATGCAGAAGTGTTTGCAGACCATTGGATTGAAGTCTGAGAAATGCGACCTGGACAGATGGTTGGCTTATCAAGGCTTTAGTAATATTCGTTTTTTAAAGAACGGGAATGTATTCTTTATCGCAACTTCCATGGGGAAATACAATGGGGAGTTGGAAAACAGTAAAATGATGTTTGTGCTTTCACCAGAAGGGAAAATGATTTGGCAAAAGATGTTGCCTTATTCTTCCAATGGAATTTATCGCAATACAGATTTTTATATTGCAGACAATAAAGTCCATCTGTTGATCCAGGATTTTACAAAGTCTTTTGAGACGGGAAAATATGTTTACAATATCATTAACTCTCCCGCAAACGGTAAAACAATCTGTTTGTCTGAGCGTGTATTGGATTTGGAAACAGGAAATGAGCTGTCCGATAAATCGTTTGCAAACCCGACAGATAAATTTATGCCGACAGCTGTAATTTACAATAAAAACAACAAGGTAATTGTCAGATATTCCTTTACAGCTAAGAATCGGGAACAATTTTTATCAATCAATTACTAGTATTTCAACCAGTTCATAAACTAATGGATTCCAATCTCTCTCAGGGGGTTGGAATTTTTTTTGTCAAATAAAAGGCGAGCCTTTGGAATGGATTATTCCAATTTTCAATTACTTTTATCAAAAGCCAACCGATGAAACTTACCTACTCCATAACGGTCCTATTCTTTCTTTTTATTCCTGTCCGGATCGGTTTTTCACAAGAATTGGAATTCACGGAAGCCCTTCCTGAAACACTCGAGAAATGTATCAGTTCAAGTGAAGAAAGGATTATCTATTCCCAAAAAGATCACCAAGCCGGTTCGGATATAAGGACCTTGAAATATGTGATTGTGAATCCTAAAAATCCGGAGAAGAAAGAATTACTGCTATCTCAGCCTGAATTCAAGAAGGGAATAATTACTTCATTCGACCGACTGTTTTTGCAAGGTGATTTTATCTATGAAATACATTTGATAAAAGACAAAAATCTGGTTAGTGGTACCGGAATTATCAAACGGGAATTGCCGAGTTTAAAACAAGTGGGAAACACACTGGAATTGGATGAATGGGAGGTTAATTTTGATGGAAGTGATTCGAAAGGATTCTATTTGCTATCATCTATCAATCTCTATCGGATCAATTTGAATTTGGAAGTTGTCTGGAAGAATGGATTCAAATTATTCGCAGATAAAAATATTCGATTGGACAAAGTGGCAATGGATGATCAATCGAACGTCATCATGTCCTTATCCGTTAAAAAAAAGATGACCTTTCATTTCCCTGATTCAATGACCGTTTCAAAATCGGACTTGTTTTTAATTGTGACGGATAAACTGGGGGTTCAAAAAGTGATTAAACCAAACGTGCCGGATAGTATTTTCATCAAATATGTGAAGTTTAACTACAACAATGAGGAGGGTGAATTGACAGGGATGTGCTTAACTTCCGAATTAATAAAAGCACCGCCGCCCAAAAAAATACATCTTGGAATTGGATATGCTTATTTTAAATGGAATGATGCCGGAGAACTGATCACCTTAAAAAAACACGTCTTTTCTTTTAGTGAGTTTATGGATGAGGATTTGAAAAAGTATGCGGAATTCTATCATTTCAAGCCTGAAAAGGAGGATCTCACCAGAGTCAATTATAACGTTTCAACGAGTCACGTGAAGTTTCTTGAGAATGGAAATGTGTTGCATGTTTCCCATACATTCATGGGGCTTTTACCCGCTTTGGAAGGCAGTAAATTGATCTACTTGGTTTCTCCGGAAGGAGATCTTTTATGGACGAAACTGATCCCGTTGAATGATAACGAACTCTATTGGAGTGGGGATTTTTTCCTGAAAGATAACCAATTGCATTTCCTGATCCGGGAGTTTTCGGCTTCGTATGAAAATGGGAAGTACGTTTTGAAGAACTTGAGATCAATGGTCAATGGGGAGACGGTTTTATTGGCAGAACGTGTTATTGAACTGGAAAATGGCCAAGAGATATCCAATCAACCACTGATCGCAAATCCATCCGGGAAATTTCATCCGGAAGGTGTCATTTATAACAAAGACAAAAAAATGATTGTGAGGTATTCATTTCCCCAAAAGCACCTGGATCGTTTGTTAGTGATCAACTATTAATCATGGTGTAAATCTGAAAAAGTAGAATTGGTATGATTTGATACCGAAGAATTCTATTTAATTTTGAACATCAAAATCAATCTGTGAAAAAGTATCTAAGCTGCCTTTTGTTTTCCATTTTCCTGGTTGGAAATTCCTTCGGACAGACTATCCGTATTACAGAAGATTTTCCTGAATCGGGTAAGTTCATTCTAGGGATCTGGAAAACCAAAATCGTATCTTCAATCGGGCTGTCCGGAATTTTCGTAGTGGATACCGCTGCTCAACCTTCGATTCGAAATCAGGTTCTTTTAAGTCCGGAATTACCGCACAAATCGGAAGGCTGGTTGCTGAAAGCTTTTGTTCAGGGGCAGTTCCTGTATGAGATTCACTATGTTTCCAGCGAAAAGCAGGTGTCACTGGAAGAAGGACGAAGAAGCATTTTGGTGAAAAGGGATATTGAAACACTGAAAATTGTAAGTCAAAAGGAACTTCCAAAGGCTTATTTGAACTTGAAATTTTGTAAATCCGATGATACCGGTTTTTCATTCTGCTTAGGTGATACGGATCCCACGGTGAATCCCGAAAGAATCTATCAACCCAAATTATCCCTGAGAAAAGTCATACCAAGAGTTATTTATCGCTTTGATTTTGATTTGGATATGAAGTGGTCTTTTGATTTTTCCGAATACGATTACCGATCAAATAAATTCATGAATGAATGGAATATGAATGAGGATGGAAACCTGTTTCTGCCTTTGTTTGTGAAAGAAGAAGGAAAGCTCGATAACCGTTACTTGTTTTCAAGAATCGATCTCCTTCAAATTGAAAAAAGAACAGGAAGTGTTTCAACAATTGAATTGGATGTTCCCGAATGGGATTTTGAAATAGGTTCAACGTATTTTACATGGAGTTCCGGGAAAGAGATCACTTGTCATGTCATTGTGACCAAACGATTTGGAGAGGAACTGCCTCAAAAGAAAAAATCCGGATTTTACTTTCTCAAATGGAGTTCAACCGGAAGAGTGCTTGATTCAAAATTGGAATGGTTCGAATATGCTGATTTTGTTTCCCATGATAATAGGGAATTTTTGGAAAAGTTAAAATTGAATGAAGGGGAGGACCACCCATTTGAAGTTTTGTCTCACAACGATTGCTATCAGACCATGCCAAATGGAGATATCTTCTTTATTTCGGATCAGGTGGAAGATGATTCTCCTGAACTCTTGAACAGCAAGTTACTCTTCATGGTTTCAACCGAAGGCAAGATCTTGTGGAAGAAACTGATGGTATACGATGAACATCGCCTGTACAATTTTTTCTCTCATCATATCGATGGTCCCAATTTGTATTTTTACAGCAGGGAATACAACGAGAACTGTAGGGCAGGAATCTATTCCTTTTATCCCTTTTCTTCCATGACGGATGGAACCAATATCAATCTTTATCTCAGAAAGATTGATTTGGAGAATGGCGAGGTGAAATCATTGGTTCAGATTTATCCGGAGAATACGTGGTGGTGTGAACCCGAACCATTTATTTTCTATGATGATATGAGGAAGTTACACATTGCCCGTTTTAAAAATCCGAAGAAAAACCTGGAAAAGATGGCTATTATCTCGTTTTAAACGACTTGTACCAATAGTTCTTTCTATGGAAGAGTGACTTTTGCAGAAATGATTAATGGAGAACTACTGACAGGATTCGTGAAATTAGCATTACAAAATGCAAATTGCAGTTTTCCATTCACTTCATTCACATAGATTGTATAATAGGATTCCATGAAGAAGTCATCAAATCCAGCCTGAATATAAACAGTAGCCTGATTTACTTCTGAAGGATGATACCCTTGATAAGCTAGATACATTCCCGGTTTTGGTTTTCCTTTAAATACAAAATTGATGGTCTGGTTGATGGCACCACTTGCATAAACACTGTAATAAATACCATCTGAGTGTGAAATATTAGAGTATGTTGTTCCGCCAATACCACCAATAGTCGATGTGCTTGAATTATTTGCAGTTGGGCAAGGTGGAAGTGGTGGTTCAGTAACCTCAACATCTACACTTCCCCTTTCGACGATACATCCTTCGTGAACGATTTCCACCAAATATTTTCCTGAGTCATTTATAGATGCAGAATCTATCGTTACTTTATTCGGTTCGTAATTGTCCCAGCTATCGGTTGTTTCCATCGACCAACCATTGGGACCTTTCCATCTGTAGGTATAACCATTGCCGTAATTAGCTGTAGTCAAAACAAGCGGCCATCCCTTGATCACAGGACCATTAGATGATAAGCCGACAGGACTTGGTGCTTCTGAGCAATCATCCTTTTGTGTCTTCTTACAACCAATTGAGCAGAATAAAGCAGAAATGAGTATACAGGTGGTAAAGAATCTCATTGTATTTAAATTTTGGACAAAATTAGTTGTTTTTTCGAGAAGTATTTGGGTTTTCCTTCGGAAACCAATCTTCCAAACCTATTTCAACTCCTCCAAAGCCTTTTTCGTCCCGATTGTTGCAGTGATATAATCGATATCGCGTTTTGGAGAGCGGGCAGGAGAGTGGCTTCTACCGTAGAAAATGATTTGCAGGTGCAGTTTGTTCCATAAATCCCTAGGAAACAGTTTTTTTGCATCCGCTTCGGTTTCTTCTACATTTTTACCGCTGGTTAAGCCCCAACGAGTCATCAAACGATGAATGTGTGTGTCGACCGGGAAAGCAGGAACACCAAATGCTTGCGACATGACAACGGAAGCCGTTTTATGACCCACTCCGGGCATTTTTTCCAGGTCTTCAAAAGAAGCGGGAACTTCACCACCATGTAAATCAATAATCATGTGCGACAAATCGTAGATCGCTTGTGATTTCCTTGGAGAAAGTCCGCAAGGTTTGATGATGTCGCGAATTTCTTCCACTGACAGTTTGATCATATCCTGAGGTCGCGAAGCACGTCTAAATAGGATAGGAGTGATTTTGTTCACGCGCTCATCCGTGCATTGTGCTGAGAGCAATACGGAAATAAGCAAGGTGTATGCATCCCAATGATCCAATGGAACCGGAGTTTCAGGATACAATTTTTCCAATTCGTCTATAACGTACCGGGCTTTTTCTTTTTTTGTCATGGTAAACAAAAATAAGCAATTTTGATTGGGAAATGGGATAACTGTAGGGACGCGACGCATCACATCCCTACAGTTTTATTTCAAATGATCAATGCACTACAAAATGCACCGTTTTTGTTGTTGTATGCCCCTCATGATCCAAGGCAGCCACAACTTCTAGTTTTAATGGTGTGTAATTGGTGAATGAATTGGTCACAGCCTGATTGATCGTGAAATCGGCTACATGGTCATCGATATCATTCTGGTAGATGATGGAATCGTTTGAAGCTTTGGTAAGGGTAACCTGATATCCGTGTAGCTCTCCTGTACCAACAATGGTTCCTGTCACTGCAAAATTCCCTTGAATGGTATCGTTCTCCTGAGGAGAGGTGATGGTAATCACTGCAGTTGGATGATCTTCTGTTTCTGTTGAATCATCCGTAGATTTATCTTTTTTACATGCAGTTAAACTGATACTGCTTACGAGGATTGCTATTATAAAAAATGGTTTCATATCTAATTGAAAAAATAATTAAGTGAAATACTGAATGCGGTTTTTTGGTGGGAGTTTCCATCTCCTAAATTTTGGGCAATTGGAATGTGATAATTCCCCTGGATCACCCACGAATTGAATTGAACCGATGCTCCGATAATCCCTGTCAGGACGCGACCTTGAGTTGGAGAACTGGAAATCGCCTTTCGGTTCAGATAATCGACACCACTCCAGGAATACTGCGTTCCGGCATAGATTCCCCAAGTCCTGAATTTGTACTGTCCGAAAAGACTCGCACTGAATAGGGATCCTGGAATGTATTTGTACTTGTTTTCCCCGCGAAGAATGTATTGAGATGTCTGTAAAAGACTCCATCTCTTCTTTTGGAAAAAGAACGAATTCTGAAACACGGCATCAAACGTTCCGGTTCCGGGATAGAGATACAAGTCGACATCGTTCGGGTGAGTGAACTTTCCAACGGGACTTTTTACTCCGGCACCTACAATCCAACGAAACAGACGTGTTTGCAGACTGTCTTGTTTGTTAAACAGGAAAAAGTTAACCATCAAAGTCGGGTCGCCCAATCCATTTTTTTGTGACGTAGTATCGTCTGCAACGTGCTTGTTGAAACCGATTGGAAGGGAAAGCTGTAATTGCCATCTTTTCGAAAGACGCAATTGCCCCAACACATCCAATCGTTGAAAATAATCGGTACTGTGTTCGATGCCATTCCCAAATACTTTCGGGTGCTCACTTTTATACAGTCGGTATTGATAATTCAGCCCAATACTTGTTCGGTTGCCTTGTGCCAATGTTCCCAGGCCATGTGTGGAATTAAAAGCTCCACACCCGCATACATCGCAGGATAGCGCGGTATGGGATAGCACCAGACACACGAAAAAGAGGATTTCTTTTTTCATGATTCTGTATTAATAATTTCTAAATGTGTTACGTACCAAAATGAAATCCACTATTTTTTAGCACGCAGATCTGCAGATTTACGCAGAGCATGGTGAATTACAATACATGTCATTTCTATGGGTACTATGGATTATTGAAACCATTCTCGAAGAATGACTGTTTTACACTTCTTGAGATAGAATGGAACAATTAAGCGATTCATGAATAATATTCAAAAAATCTGCGTGATCTGCGCTATCTGCGTGAAATATTAAAAAGTGCTTTCTGAATCAGAATGAGATTCAATAAAGAGATTATCCGACAGCGGGTGGGTGGAAAGTGGAACTCGAAAATGAAGCAAGTTCTCTGTTTTGATAAAAGAAAAGTTCTGATTTTTCAACAGAACTAACTGAATGCTTTTCGAAAGCAGTAATTACCTGAGAATCCGAATTCCAGACATTTTCCTTCAACTTCAAAGGCATTTTTGGAACAGGTTGATTTTTCTTCTCTTCCTGCTCCAATTTTTTCAACTGTTTGGCCAAATAACATTTACCGTCACAATGAAGCATCGGTTTTTTCTTATTGACACAATATTTTGCTGCGAGTTCGACCTGATTCCTGTAAAACCAAACGTTCCATGAGAATGCCGCAATATCTTTCCAAAGCAAAGCTATTACGAAAACAATACTCAATATGCTCGCAGTCCGTTTCAAATGTTTATTAGTAAATGGAAGGGAATGCTGTCGGGTCTGCTTCGTTCATGATCGCATAAGCTGACTCAACAATATCATCAATACTTGGTTTGGAGAAATAATCCCCATCTGTTCCATAAGCAGGTCTGTGATCTTTTGCACTCAATGTGACAGGAGCAGAATCCAAATGAACATATCCGCCTTGTTTCACCAAGATCTGATCCAATAAGAATGCGGTAGCGCCTGAACTTACGTCTTCATCCACTATCATCAAACGGTTTGTTTTTTTCAATGATTCAGCCACCATTCCGTTAATATCGAATGGAAGCAATGTTTGTGCATCAATCAATTCAACTGAGATTCCCATTTCCGCCAAAGATTTCGCAGCCACTTCACACAAATTGAAAGTGGATCCGTAAGAAACAAGTGTCAGGTCCGTTCCTTCAGCTACGATCTCAGGAATTCCCAATGGAGTAGTGAAGCTTCCGATATTTGTCGGCAAAGCTTCTTTGATACGGTATCCGTTTAATGGTTCGATCACCAAAGCCGGCTCATCAGCTTGCATCAAGGTATTATAGAAACCGGCAGCCTTTGTCATATTTCTCGGAACGCAGACGTGAACTCCACGGATGGAATTGATAATCATTCCCATGGGTGATCCACTGTGCCAAATCCCTTCCAAACGATGTCCTCGAGTGGAAACGATCAACGGTGCTTTTTGTCCGCCTTTTGTTCTGTATTGCACAGTTGCCAAGTCATCCGACATGATCTGGATTCCATAAAGCAAATAATCCAGGTATTGAATTTCTGCAATCGGACGCAAACCACGCATCGCCATTCCAATTCCTTGTCCAATGATGGTGCATTCACGAATTCCGACATCTGAAACACGCAGGGTTCCGAATTGTTCCTGAAGTCCTTCCAGGGATTGGTTCACTCCTCCGATTTTTCCGGCATCTTCACCAAAGATCAATGCTTCCGGATAGTTTTCAAAGATTGCTTTGAAATTGTCTCGCAAGATGATTCTGCCATCTTCCATGTGTCCGCTTCCATCATAAGTTGGAGCAACGGCTGTCACCTTCAATGCACTATTTTCGGATTCTGAATGCAAATAACTGCTGTAACGGTCCGCATTATTTTCTGTTTCCTGTTTCAACCAGGCAATCAGAGCTGTTCTGGAAGCTGTATTTTCGTCACGAACCAAACGCAACACTTTTCGAACGGTGTTGAATACGTCCTTGCGGATCGGGTTCATTGTTTTTTGAAGTGCTTCGATTTCCCGTTTGATGAAGATACCATTCGTACTTTCATTTGCCAGATTTTCCAAAACGGCTACTGCACGATCCAAATCTTGTTTCAAATCTTGGGTGAACAGGCTCCAAGCCTCTTTCTTTTGCTCGTTTACAAAGTCTTTTGATTCTTTTGTGATTTGAGCCAATTCTTCTTCTGTAGCCAACTTTTGACCGTCTGCATCAAAGTTCAGGATCCATTCCTTGAATTTGTTGATACAATCAAAGTCATGTTCCCATTGCAAACGTGCAGCATCTTTGTAACGCTCATGCGATCCTGAAGTGGAATGTCCTTGCGGTTGATTCACTTCTTTTACGTGAACCAATACCGGAATATGCTTTGTTCGAGCTAATTCAACTGCTTTTTCGTAGGTTTCGCATAAGTGAGCATAATCCCAACCCTTTGTTTCGAAAATCTCATAACCCGGAGAATCAGCAGTGCGCTGCATTCCGCTTAAAGCTTGAGAAATACTTCCTTTAGTTGTCTGGTGTTCACGCGGAACGGAAATTCCATATCCGTCATCCCAAACAGACATCACCATAGGAACTTGTAAAACTCCTGCAGCATTGATGGTTTCCCAAAAAGGTCCTTCGGAAGTGGATGCATCACCGATTGTTCCGAATGCTACTTCATTTCCTCCGTTTGAGAATTTTTTGAATGCTTCCAGATCTTTCAATGTCGGATGCTCACGATATACTTTTGAAGCTTGTGCCAATCCTAACAAACGAGGCATTTGCCCGGCAGTAGGAGAGATGTCAGCTGATGAGTTTTTTTGTTGTGTCAGGTTTTTCCAGTTTCCATTCTCGTCCAAATTTCGTGTAGAGAAATGTCCACCCATTTGGCGACCGGCAGATTGTGGTTCGATTACTTCATCTGTATGACCAAATAAACCGGAGAAATATTCGCGAACGTTTAATTGGTCTATGGCCATCATTAGGGTTTGGTCGCGGTAATATCCCGATCTGAAATCACCGTCTCTGAATTGTTTTGCCAATGCAATTTGTGCCAATTCTTTTCCGTCTCCGAAAATACCAAACTTAGCTTTTCCAGTAAGAACTTCTTTTCGTCCTAAAAGTGAGGTTTCTCTTGAAATACTAGCCAAACGAAAGTCTTTCAATACCTCCGATTTGAATGTATTAAAGTCAACCGCGATCAATTCTTCTTGGGGTGTTTGTGATGCCATAGCTTTCCTTTAAAGTTGCACAAATATAATCAATCTTCGCCAAGTATAGAAGGGTTTGAAGAGGAAAACAAGCTTTTGTTTTACGGCATAGTTAAAGTACGCAAAGGAAGAATCAGGTTCAAAATTTACAACTTTGGCTCATTTGTGGTTCGATTTTTCAAAATTGCTTCAGATGTGATATCAAGATACTTGGAAATGAGATTTAATTCACATGGATGTTTTGTAAGCTCTTGCAAATAGATCAGAATTTGATCCGGTTGATATGAATCATTGGGAAGGAATTCATTAAACCTCAGAAGAAAGAAATCACAATAGAAACTCATTCGCGAGACCAAAAAACGCGAGAATTTACGAATTCGAGAATTCGCTAAATTACGAACAGATTTGTGTTTAATATGCTTGTTTTCAGTTTTTTAGTGTTTTTTAATTTGAAATTTTCGATAGAGCTACTTTACTCTAACTGATAACCAATCGAAAAGCAAAAGCGGTATCCAGTTTTACCTGAATACCACTTACTTTACTTATGTTGGGTTGGTATTGATTCAATTTCTTGAGCTATTCTTTCTCGTAAGCCCGAAAAGGTTCATTGGTGTACATCACCCCTTCATATTCTTGTCCGTCTACTAAGACTTCCTGATTATTGATGAAGAGTTTTTTTCCTCTTGGAACCTCAATGACCACTTCAACTTCCTGGTTGCGCAAACCATCTTTTGCAGGGAAACTGTAGTAAGGACTGATGAGTATTTTATTGTTTTCCACTTTAAGCTGATGTCTGACATGTACCGCTCTTTTTTGTGCGCTTGGCAAGTCGATACCGTGAGCTCTGAATTTTTGAGAGATGTGGAATAAAGTATCTCTGGATTCCTTGTACTGAATGTTTACTCCATGCTCCATGATTTGCCCGTTTCGGATGGAGATGAAATCAATCCCTCCGCTGCTTTCTATTTTAGCGTTGTTAATGATCAAGGGAAGCTCTTCCAGTTTTAGTTCTTCCGCTTCAACGGCGATACTTTGTATAGGAGATCTGGCATATACTTCATAATCTCTGGCGGAATTGATCGATCCGATGATTCCCAATACAATTCCAATGAAAATGATTGATGGAAGCAAGATAAAATTCCATTTGAAATACTTGTTCACTTTACCCAAAAGTAATCGTGCGCCAATGGCGATTGAAAGTAAAGGTCCTGCAAATCCTACTAAGAGAATTCCCATCCAAATCAATGAAAATGATTTATTCACCGGGGAAACGAGTTGAAGAAATTCATACAATGAGGCGAATTCCTGATCCCCCGTCATTGGTACCACATCAATTATTCCGCTTACGATCAATGAGAATATGATCAGCCAAATCAATGCTCCGGCTATGAAACCGACTCCAATGATCTTTCCGATGAACCGGAGAACATTTGTTGCCTGATTGGTCAGATGCTGATTGTTGGTTTTGAATTTGTTTGCAGCATTGATAGTGTCGTCTTTTAGACGGTTTGCTGTTTTTTCAAATTCTTCCTTTAGCGTGTCGATATTGACAGGTTTTCCTTTCATTTGTAAGCGCTCGGAAGGAGTTTTGGCACTGGGAACGATGATCCAAAGGATGATATATACCGGAACTCCGAATCCCATGAACCCAAAGATCACAAAAATGATACGGATGATTACCGGGTCAATGCTCAGGTAAGATGCCAATCCGGAAGCAAGACCACCTAGCATGGCGTTATCCATGTCACGGTACATACGTTTCTGACCGTTTGAATCCTGGGTATTTGTTTGGGTTTGTTTCGGTTGTTCCGCTTCTTCCGTGATTTCTTCCGGTTCACCCAAAGAAGAAATTGCTTTTTGAACGTCTGCAATGGTAACAACCTGACGTGTTTCTCCTAGATATTGAGTCAATAACTCTGCAAAGCGCATCTCGATATCTTCTACAATTTCAGTAATTCCCGATTCGTTTGCCAATGAAGTTTCTAATTTCTTCAGATAAGCTTGTAAGCGGTCGTAAGCATCTTCCTCGATGACAAACAGTTGACGACCTAAATGTATTGAAAGTGTTTTTTTCATGATCAGTTCTTTTTAGCAGTTAATGTTTCTACGGCGTGTTGAAGCTCGTTCCATGTGATTTGCAAAGCTTCTAATGTGTTTTTTCCTCCTTCCGTAATGGAGTAATATTTTCTGGGCGGACCAGAAGTGGATTCTTCCCAGCGATAGGTGAGGAGTTCGATATTCTTCAAGCGGGTTAAAAGTGGGTAAAGGGTTCCTTCAACCACGATTAGTTTTGCTTGTTTCAGTTGGTCCAGAATTTCGGAAGGATAAGCTTCCCTGCTATTCAGGATGCTGAGAATACAGAACTCAAGGATTCCTTTTCGCATTTGGGCCTGAGTATTTTCTACATTCATAACAAGTACTATTTATGACACAAATATATGTATAATTTAGTACTATGCAATACAAAGTACTATTTAAATTGAAAATAATTTCAATTTCTTGAATTAAATTATTGATTATGAGTGTTTTGTAAAATAAAATAAATTATTCTTTTTTTATTTCTTTAACAGTTGCTTGCTTTAAAATGAACTAATATTGCCTGGATGATTAAATACCTGTTTTGTTTTGGGTGGATTTTTGCGTTTGAGGTGAATGCACAAAATGCGGTATCTGTCCGTTTAGAGGATGTTGTTTGTCAATTGAAATCATACAGATCGCTAAAACATATATCCGATTCATTGGAAGATCGTATCCGGGTTTATGACGATTCTATAACTGATCTTATGCCACGTTGTACAATAAGTTGGGATAAAGAAAGATGTGATACCTGGAATTCTGAGTATTTGCGTATGACTAAAGAGCAGGAAAGATTAGTGGATAGTTATTTTCTAACTGGTGATTCCATGAATAATGAAGTGAGGAAAGAATTGAGAATTGTTTCAGGGTCATATTGTTTGCTTCATAAGATCGATTTGTTCTTTACCAGTGCTGAACCTCCGCTATTCGGAATACTGCCAAAGGATGTTTCGGAAGAGTTTGCAACCTATATCCTTTCATTGGAATAGTGTTATTGTTTAATGATTACGTTAGGGAGCGAACTTGAAAGAATTGTTCCGTTTCTTAATATACATCTAAAGTAAAAGTTGTATGTTCCCGGGTTGATTTGAAAATTTGGAATTAAGTAAGAAACTTTACGCAATGGTTCTTCAAAAGTGTCGAAACTGGAGTTGTAAATCAAACTACCATTTTCTTCAAGTAAATCAGGTTCAGAAACACTAAGGGAATAGATTTGTTGGTAGAATAGGGTGTTTAATGAGTTTCCGGGGTTTCTTCCTGCAACTATTTGGTCCGACCAAATTTTAATTGAATCTACCGGGTTCGAATTTATAACAGTTGTTTCAACAGGATCGTAGCCGACATCCGTTCTTTGGATGTCCCAATTTACTTCGAATAAAAAATGACTGGAAGAAATACTGTCTGTTGATACCATTGGTACTGCATATTCATTTTCGGTACTTGCAGCTTTGAATGATACGTTCTTTACACTAATCACTAAATCATCATTCTCCTGACAAGAACAAAAGGCAAGCAGAATGATGATCGAATAAATAATTCTCATAGGGATAAATGTAAAAAAAAATCCCGTCTCAGTTAAACCAAGACGGGATCCGTTATTTTAAAAGATGGGGATTACTCTCCGCCTTCCATTTTTTCTTTCAATGCAGCCAAAGCATCCAAGTCACCCAAAGTTGATTTCTCATTACTTGAGTTGTTTGCTTTAACAGCTTGAGATGTAGAAGAACCAGCTCCGCTTGTTGCACCTTTTTTACCAGCTGCAGGTTTTGCAGTAGTTTTCTCATCTGTTCCGTCTTCAAATGTACGAGTGTGAGAAACAACAATTTTCTTAGACTCTTTGTTGAATTCGATCACTTTGAAATCAAGTGTCTCTTCAACTTTTGCATTTGTTCCGTCTTCTTTACGTAAGTGTTTAGAAGGACAAATTCCTTCAACACCGTAAGGAAGTGCTACGATACCAGCTTTATCTTTTGTTTCGATAATCGTACCTTGGTGAACTGAACCTTCTCCGAAGATAGTTTCAAACACATCCCATGGATTTTCTTCCAATTGTTTGTGTCCTAAAGAAATACGACGGTTTTCACGATCGATTTCCAATACAACTACTTCCATTTCGTCACCTACCTTACAGAATTCAGATGGGTGCTTGATTTTCTTTTGCCAAGAAAGATCAGAAATGTGGATCAATCCGTCAACACCTTCTTCCAATTCTACGAATACACCGAAGTTAGTGAAGTTGCGAACTTTTGCATGGTGCTTAGTTCCAACAGCATATTTAGCTTCGATTGCAGACCATGGATCCGGCATCAATTGTTTAATACCTAGAGACATTTTACGCTCCTCACGATCCAAAGTCAAGATAACAGCCTCAACTGTATCACCAACTTGCATGAAGTCTTGAGCAGAACGTAAATGTTGAGACCAGCTCATTTCAGAAACGTGGATCAATCCTTCAACTCCTGCAGCGATTTCAACGAATGCACCGTAATCAGCTAAAACAACAACTTTACCGGAAACTTTATCACCAACTGCTAAGTTAGCATCTAAAGCATCCCATGGATGTGGTTGCAATTGTTTTAAACCTAAAGCGATACGTTTTTTATCGTCATCAAAGTCTAAGATTACTACGTTCAGTTTTTGGTCTAATTCAACGATTTCCTCCGGGTGGTTAACACGTCCCCAAGATAGATCTGTAATGTGAATTAATCCGTCTACTCCACCTAAGTCGATGAACACACCATAAGAAGTAATGTTTTTCACAGTACCTTCCAATACTTGTCCTTTCTCCAAGCCAGAGATGATTTGTTTCTTTTGTTCTTCCAATTCCGCTTCGATCAACGCTTTGTGAGAAACAACTACGTTTCTGAACTCCTGGTTAATCTTAACAACTTTGAATTCCATGTTTTTACCAACGTATACATCGTAATCACGGATAGGCTTAACATCGATTTGAGAACCTGGCAAGAATGCTTCAATTCCAAATACGTCTACGATCAAACCACCTTTCGTACGACATTTTACGAAACCAGTGATAACTTCACCTGTACGTAATACATCATTTACACGAATCCAAGCTTTGTGCATACGAGCTGTACGGTGAGAAATAACCAATTGGCCACTTTTGTCTTCCTGACACTCAACGAATACATCTACTACATCACCCGCTTTTAATTCAGCATTGTAACGAAATTCTGAAGCAGGAACAACCCCTTCAGATTTGTAACCAACATTAATGATTACTTCTTTTTTAGAGACTGCGATAACAGTTCCTTCAATAACTTCTTTCTCGTTAATTGAAGTTAGGGTTTTCTCATAAACGTCAGATAGTTCTGAACGTTGTGCTAAAGTGTACCCGTCTAACGCTAATGCGTCCCAATCAAAATCCGCAGATCCCTGCGCGTTAATTTGTTTTGCCATCTGGCTTTTTCTACTTGTATTTCAGGCTGTTTCGTATTTCCTGAAAGAAATGAATAATAAACTGCAAACGAAACTTCACAGTGTTTTCCAACGAAAACGGGTGCAAAGATACAACTATTACTTTTATTTACAAAGAGTTGCAGGAAGTATTTATAGAATTAAAATCAATCTTTTCTCTTAGATAAAAAGGGATTAATCGACTGGATATTAAATTGTTGGAATCCTAATGCTTGTATTTACCTTATTTTAGTGTGGTATGATGGAATTGGTTGCGCTAATGAAACACTTATTAAAGTACAAAATGAATAAGGGAAGTATTAAATGAAATTCCATATTTTAATTGTATTTCATTTCATTTTCGGTTTTTGAGTCCCATGGATTATTAACAAATTCATTAAATATTTAAAATATCGACCTCTCAAAATTAATGTTGAATTCCCAATTGTTAATTAATTAACTTTTAGCAATATTACATGTGAATATAAGTGTGAAATAAAATATTGAAATGTTAAAATTAACATGTAAGTATAATTTTATTAATTGATATATCACACAATTTAGATTAAGTAATTGATAATTAATGATTTATAATTTATTAACCTTTGTCAACTACTTTATAGATTGAATAATTATACCCAATTTTGCAAAAAATAATTGGAATCTTAATTGTTAATATTCGACTGCAGTGATAAAATGAAAGATGAAAGCCGGTAAATGTTCATGGCATAATTCTTACTAAATCATTGTAGCGTCAATAAAGTAACTAATACACACTGTGATGAAAACGAAAATTCTGCCAGCAAACCCGGATATGGGATGTATCCGGTATGCACTCTCTATCGTTCTCTTTTTGTCTGCATGTTTTGCATTTGGACAACCTGGAAAGACTGGAGCAGCAACAATTACTGCTCTCAATACTGTCGTAAATTGTTACAGCCCTGTTACCAATAACGTAACTGCGGGATCCAATTCTGTTATTATAGATAATTCCGGAGGAAATAACTGTAACTGGGAATGTGGTGATATGGTCATGATTTACCAAGCTCAAGGTGCGACTATTAATACTGGAAATGCAGATACTTATGGAGCTATTACTGCTTATAACAGCTCAGGTTTTTACGAATTCAACTATGTAACGTCTGCTGCAGGTAATACGGTAAATCTTCAAAATCCTTTAGTAAATAGCTATGCGACAGCAGGAAGAGTACAATTGGTGAAAGTGCCTTCGTATACGACTTTAACAGTGAATGCCGGTGCTTCCATTGTTCCTCTTATTTGGCAAGATGCAGGAGGCTTCAGAAAAGGCGGAATTGTAGCCATTCATAGTGTTGGTACTGTTACAGTAAATGGAATGATTCAGGCAACTTCTGCCGGATTCAGACCGGGTGCTACAGAACAGAATACGAGTGCTGCCGGAGGTGGTATTATGACTGCTTATGTCTCTGCCAACTCGAATGATGGAGCTGAAAAAGGCGAGAGTATTGCAGGTTTCGGAGCTGAATATCCTACAGGAGCATATAATCGCGGGGCACCAGCTAATGGCGGTGGTGGTGGAAATGGCCACAATGCCGGTGGTGGTGGTGGTGCAAATGGATCGAATGGAACTGCATGGAATGGTCAGGGTATCATGTGTACGGCTTGTCCGGGTACAAGTGCATGGTTGTTGGATCCATATGTAATCGCAAACGGAAATGTATTGACAACTTCATCCGGTGGCGGACGAGGTGGATATTCTTATGGCTCAAGCAATCAAAATGCATTGGTCGTTGCACCTAGTGACGCAAGCTGGGGAGGTGATCAACGTGATCCTAACGGCGGATATGGTGGAAGACCTTTGACAATAGCACCGCAAACTCGAATTTTCTTTGGTGGGGGTGGTGGAGCCGGTGACTCTAACAACGGTTCGAATGCTCCGGGAGGAAGCGGTGGTGGAATTGTTTATATCATTGCTCCGAATGTGACAGGGTCAGGAAGCATTCGTGCTGAAGGTGGAGCTGCTGTCAATCAAATAGCAAATAGTAATGGTTCTGCAAACGATGCTCCTGCCGGTGGTGGTGGTGGTGGAACTGTCATTATTAAAGGTGCGGTTGCTAATTCTCTGTTGTTGAATGCTGTTGGTGGAAAAGGAGGGGATCAAGGTCCTCTTGGATCTGAAAGTGAAGGTCCTGGCGGCGGCGGCGGCGGCGGTTATATTGCCATTACTTCCGGAGCACCGACTCAAAATATTGCTGGTGGAGTAAGTGGTACAACACTATCCACTTCATTGACTGAATTTGTTGAAAATGGTGCTACAAATGGTGGGACCGGTCAGACAGGGACAATACCAAATACATTTATAAACTACACGTTAACAGACATTACAGCAAACGTAAATACTCCTGTTTGTGTAGGTTCGGCATTAAATTTCACGACTGTTGTTTCAACACCGGGAGGAACTTATGCCTGGACTGGTCCGAATGGGTTTACTTCAACTGCTGCGAATCCTACAATTGCGGGTGCAGTTGTAGCTCATACAGGAACTTATCAGGTGATCTATACAACTCCGGGAGGATGTAAGGATACTGTTTTAATTGCCGCGGTGGTTAATCCAAATCCGGTAATCACTTTGGCAGGAACCAATTTATCCTGTGCAGCTCCTTGTAACGGAACGGTTACATTGAATTTCACCACGAATACTACAGCGCCTTATTCTTATGCATGGAGTAACGGAGCAACCACACCAAACCTTTCCGGATTGTGTGCTGGAAATTACTCTGTAACTGTAACGGATGCTAACACATGTATTGCAACAGCAAATACGACACTCACCGCTCCAACTCCTTTGGCAGCTGTGATCGTGAAAGCAAATGCTACATGTAACAACGTTTGTAACGGTACAATAACAGTCAATGCTTCAGGTGGTACGCCAATTTATCAGTATAGTTTAAACGGAGCGGCGAATCAGCCTTCCAATAATTACACAGCTTTGTGTGATGGTGCTTATTCGGTTTTAGTGACAGATGCTAATAGCTGTACGATTACCGTAAATACGACCATTACTGAACCGACACCACTTAACTTATCATTGGTTTCCACTGTTCCTGCAACATGTGGTACGAACAACGGAACATTAACGGTAAGTGCTTCAGGAGGTACAACTGCTTATACTTACACGGTAGGGGCAGTGAGTAATGCATCCGGTACATTTACAGGTTTGGCTCCGGGAGTTTACAATGTGATCGTAACCGATGCGAACGGTTGTACAAACAATCTATCTGTTACTATCAATTCAACAGTTAGTCCGACAGCTTCTATTTTAAGTCAGCAACCGGTCAGTTGTTTTGGCGGATTTAATGGGTCTGCGATTATTGGAATTACGGGAGGTACTTCTCCTTATACGTATTCATTATCACCCGGACCAACTAACCAAGCATCCAATTTGTTCAGTAATTTGTCTGCAGGATCCTATACTGCAACAGTAACGGATGCAAATGGTTGTATTGCAACGGTACCGGTTATAATTGTCCAACCTACTCAGCTTACTTACACAACTGTAATTACGAATGCATCTTGTAACGGTGTTTGCGACGGTCAAATTCAAATAACTCCTGCAGGAGGAACTGCACCGTATAGTTTTTCCCATGATAATGGACTGACGTTCACATTGGCGAATCCAATCACAAATCTATGTGCCGGTAACGTTGACGTGGTAGTAAAGGACTTCAAAGGATGTTTGACGAATTCAACGGTTGCAATTACGCAACCGACACCACTATCAGCTACATTTGTTGCTGTGAATCCGATTTGTAACGGTTCATGTGATGGTACGATCACAGTGACGCCTTCAGGTGGTACTCCTTCTTATTCTTATAGCCTCAATGGCGGTGCCACGCAAACATCGAATGTGATTTTGAATGTTTGTGCAGGAATTCAAGATGTGGAAATTGCAGATGCTAACGGCTGTGAATTTGAGATCAATCCGTCATTAGTGGATCCACCTGCAATTCAAATCGATACGATTTCAATGACGGAATCCAATTGTGGATTCAACAATGGGGAGTTGGTTGTGACTGCAACAGGTCCGAACCCTGGTTTTAACTATTCATTAAACGGAGGTCCATTGCAACCAAATGGCAATTTCCCGAATTTATTTGCGGGTGCTTACGATGTGGTTGCCGTAGATGATATCGGATGTCAGGAACATGTCTTTTTTGGTGTGAATGATGTGGAGATGGATGGTATTTTGATTACACAATCAGACCCATTGTGTTTCGGTTCGTCTGATGGGACAGTTGAAGTGACAAATGTGAATGGAGCATTGCCGATTACCTTTGAATTGGATAACTCAGGTATGACTCAATCAAGTGGGTTTTTCTCCGGATTGAATGAGGGAAGTCACATTGTGACGATATACGATGGTGGTTTCTGTGTCTTCACAATCCCATTAAACCTGAATCAACCGGATCCTATTACATTTGACCCGATTGTAACCAATGTTGCCTGTAATGGAGGTTCAACCGGAGAGATTGAATTTACAAACACTGCCGGTGGTACTGTTCCGTATATGTTCAGTATTGATGCCGGGAATAATTTCGTACCTGGAACTACGTTTACCAATTTACCGGTTGGAATCTATGATTTGATGGTCGTGGATGACCATGGTTGTATGGAGGTTGGTACTGCTGAAATTATTCAAACACTTCCAATTGAGATTTCCAATAATAAAATAGACTTGACTTGTTTCCAAAATAGTACCGGATTTATTCAGTTAGGTGCAACAGGAGGAAACGGAGGATTCCAGTATTCTATCGACAACGGAGCAACTTTTGTAGCTTCCAGCTCATTCGTTAGTTTGACAGCTCAGACTTACAATGTAGTAGTAATGGATCAGGAAGGCTGTCTTCAGGATACAACTATCACATTGATAGAGCCTGCACAATTGGTTGCAGGAGGAGTTGCAACGGATGTACTTTGTAACAATGCTTGTGATGGTACGATTGCAGCGAATGGAAACGGTGGAACACCAAATTATATGTTCAGTGTTGACGGTGGTATTACCTTCAACGTGAATGGAATGTTAACCGGTTTGTGTGCCGGAACGTATGACCTGATTGTAACAGATTTTAATAACTGCTCGGATACTACCAATTCAATCATCGGTTCACCTGCCGGAGTTGCCTTAACAGTTACGCTTACTCCATCCACTTGTGGAAATGCAAATGGACAGATTGATATGAGTTTGGCCGGAGGAACGATGCCTTACAGTTACAGTATCGATAACGGAACGACTTTCACACTGACTAATGTGTTTACAGGATTACTTGCTGATGATTATCCATTGGAAGCGGAAGATGCAAACGGATGTAGTGTTGATTCCATTGTGACTATTCTGGACATGGCTTCACCGGTAATCTCGGGAGTGTACATTACAGAGCCGTCCTGTCATAGCATTTGTGACGCAAGTGCGCATGTTACCGGAACAGGTGGAACAGGAGCTTTGACTTTTGAAATCAATGGGGTGACTCAATCGGACAGTATCTTTAACGGACTTTGTGCGGGAACATATAATGCAATTATTTCGGATGTGAATTCATGTACAGATACACTAAGTTTTACTATAGATCAACCAGATACATTAACTTTCACTTCAATCGGAACGAATCTGACTTGTTTCCAAAATAGCTCAGGTTCCATAGATGTTACGGTTCTTGGAGGTACAGCTCCGTACCAATATTCCTACGATAATGGAGGTACGTTCGGATCTGCAAATACTGCTCAAGTGTTAACGGCAGGGAATTACAATTTAGTTGTCCGTGATACGAATAACTGTATTGCTACCGGTACTCAGGCATTGACTCAACCGGGATTGTTAACAGCAACTTTGAATTTGACGAATCCAACTTGTTTTTCATCCTGTAACGGTTCTGTCGTTGCAAATGCTACCGGTGGAACACTCAATTACACCTACCATTGGAATGGTGTTGCAGGAGCTTCTGCTACAAACTCCAATCTATGTGATGGGACTTATACATTAGAAATTACGGATGCGAATAACTGTTCTTTCGATACAACTTATGTGATTACTGATCCGGCAGAGTTTGTGATTGATTCGGTTGGTCATACGAATGTGTCCTGTAATACATTCTGTGATGGTGATGCGACAATTTATGCACCGGGAGCTGTTTCTTACAGTTTTGACAATGGGGCTACATTCGGTCCTTCGAATACACAGGGAGCTTTGTGTGCACAAGCTTATCTAATACAAGCAACAAATGCTGCAGGTTGTGTAGCAGTTAGTTCTGTTCAGATCGATCAACCGCTTCCGGTTCAGTTATTCTCTACTGTGGATAGCTTGATGTGTACCGGAGATACGATTCCGCTTTATGCAGTTGCATTCGGAGGAACAGCACCGTACACGTACACCTGGAGCAATGGATTTGTCGGACAAATTCAGGATGTGATTCAATTGACACCCGGAACATATACGGTTTCTGTTGCAGATCAAAACGGTTGTACAACGGCAGCACCAAATGCGGTTAACCTGACCATGTTGCCAATTCTGGCATTCAATCTGACTGGTGATTCATCGATCTGTAGTGGAAACAATATCGTGCTGCAAGTGAATGTAACGAGTGGAGCGCCAACTTATTCTTATCAGTGGAGTACTTCTCCAAACGATACCTTGAATCAGGTGAGTGTGACACCAACAGCTCCAACGCTTTACAATGTCAGTGTTTCCGATATTTGTGTTACGGTTGATACGAATGTTTTGGTTGATTTCTACTTTGTTCCAACAGCTCAGTTTGTTACTGATGCCCAAAGTGGATGTAGTCCTTTGAATATTAACTTCTCCAATGACCTGGCAATCACAAATCTTCAGAATTGTACCTGGACTTTCTCTGATGGTCAGACATTCAATGGTTGTGGAAGTTTGAATGTGACATTTACAACACCCGGTTGTTATGACGTGGCATTTACAGCAAATACGACAGATGGTTGTCCGGTAACAGGAAACTTCTCTTCGGCTGTATGTGTTTACGATAATCCGGTCGCAAACTATACTTACTCTCCTCAATTGCCGAGCGAGTTGGACAATACGGTTCAATTTACAAACCTGTCTTATGGTGGAAGTACTTTTGATTGGACTTTCGGGACAACTTATGGAACTTCTACAAGTGAGGATCCATCACACACCTTCCATGGAGTTCGTGCGGATGAAACAGTGAATGTCTGTTTGATCGTCACTTCCGAATTCGGATGTTCGGATACGATTTGCAGACCGATCAAATTCTATGGAGACTTCCTGGTTTGGGTTCCGAATACCTTTACACCTGATGGTGATGAGTTCAATAATGAATTCAAACCGGTCTTCTCAAAAGATCGCCTGATTGAAAATTACAACCTGATGATCTACAATCGTTGGGGAGAGGTGATCTTCGAATCCCATGATCCGGAATTCGGATGGGATGGAACATACCATGGTGAATTCGTGAAGGATGGAACATATACTTGGACAATCGATGTGAAAGACGGGTTGAAAAACAAGAGTGAGAAATACATCGGACACGTGAATAAATTGCAATAAATTCAAAATTCAAAATTCAAAAATAGTTTAGTCTGAAGCCGCCTGTTTTCAAATATGAAGCAGGCGGTTTTTTGTTGGATGTATCCCTATAGCTATCGGGATCACACCCATTATCAAATGCAGTGCATTTTCTTCTGCCACGAATGCACAAATTTCAGCTCGGCTACCGCACTCGCTTTGGAGTATTGTAAAAGCATTATTCGCAGTTGTTACTGGCTAAGAGGCGACTCAAATATTTGCATTTGTGGTAAAATATTATACGATTGTATTTTAAAAAATGGTTTGGGTGCGAATAATACATATACCCCATAGCTATCGGGATGTGGAATTACGTTCGGTAAAAAATGATTCGAGTTATTTTTTTACTTTGGATAGAAAAGCCTTGTATTTCTCTGCTGCATGTTTCCCGGAAATGATAGCGCTATTCTGAGTTTCCAATCCTTCCGACCAGCCTCCGGATAAATAAAGCGATGGGAATTGATCTACCTCCCGGTGAAGAATTCCCAATTGTGTGACGAAGTCCGTTGTAATCAATGGATGCCAGAAACTGGTTACGTGGAGGAGTTTTCCTGATCTTTTCAATTGTTCGATTGCATCAGTGCTTGCCCAGCTTTTATAAATTCCATTCAGACGATCTGAAATCATAGAGAGATTCATTGTACTTGACACCAATTCATTGGAATCGGTTGTGATGATGTTCAGGAAAGAAGGCTTTTCAGTGTTTACAAAGCTGGAATCGCTATGTAAGGCGATTTTCACTTCGAAATAAGTGATATGCTTCAGGCTTTTACTCACTTCTGCCAAATTTGGTTCCGATTTGATGATTTTCGCTGTCTGGTCTGCATGGGTCGCGAAGATGACAAAGTCCACCAATTCGGTTTGTTCGACACCATTACTTGAATAGGTCACCAACCACTTTTCTTTTGACTGAACAACTCGAATTACAGGAGCACTGCATTTAATCGTGATTTGAGTCGGATCCATCTTTTCACCAATGCGTTGAATCAATGTTGCCATTCCGTCGGTCATTACCTTGAACTGATTGGAAGCTTTGGGTTTTCTGAAAGCGAAGAGCTTTACGATATCCACCGCAGAAGTTTTCTTGATTTCGGAAACCGTTGTTCCAAGCGATGCTGCCAGGAAAGGGTAGATGATCTCCTTTTTATAGGACTCTTCAAATTTTAATTGGTTTACCCAGGTTTCAACGGTAATTCCCCGCCACTTTTCGGGATGTTTATACATTTCGTAAGCTTCCTTGTTGAATCGTTTCAATTTCAGGAGTTTTCCCAATTTTTCTCCACGCAGTTTCATTCCCAGGGGCGAAACCAGAACGGGTTTTGGTTCTTTTTTCCGCTGGATCAACAGACTTGCATCCACAGTTTCACTTTCATACGGATTCGGACCAAGTGTCTTTTCCCAAAAAGCAATGTAATCATTCCAAGGTCCTTCTATGAAATATTGTGGTCCGATGTCAACCTTCACCAATTTCCCCTCTTTGTTTTTCACCACAACGGTCTGCGCATTTCCACCCAAACCGGCTTCTTTTTCAAATAGGATGATCTGTGCTTTGGGATCAAATTCCGAAATGAATTGCGCTCCGGAAACACCAGCCATTCCACCACCGATTATGGCAACTTTATTTTGGGAAAAGGAATGAATGGATTGAAAAACGAGTAGGAGAGTAAGCAGCAGTTTCAAAATTGAAGACATGTTAGCGATTTTATTAAGAGTGGCTAAGATAGATTATAATTACGAATGCCGAATGCCGAATGCCGAATGCCGAATGCCGAATGCCGAATTGGCGATTTGTGAATAATTGGATATTCTTTCTTGACTTAATTAATGAAATATTCTTAAAAGAAAAAAATCAGGGCTAAATTATTCGCTCATTGCGAATAGGCGGGTAAAAGTCCAATAGAAATTTAAGCGGATATTTGGACGAAATTCATTGAGGGTCTTTTGTGGAGAATAGACAAGATTCAGATTATCATCTGTTTTCCAGTAGGATTGTTTCTCGAAGCGGCGACAGGCTCCCAGATTGATATCCATTCCGAAATTATGGGTGAAATTTATATTTATTCCCAATGAAATCCCAACATCTTCAAAATTACCGTTTAAATGATAACGTTCGTTTTCTTTAAGTGGGTACTTATCTTCTGTGCGAATGGAATGTGCTCCAATTTTTGAATAAACATTGAAGTATAAACTGCTGTTATTCCATTTTTTGAATTGAATGAAGTGGTATTTGAATTCAATGGCAAGGTAATTTCTTCGATCTCGTTGGGCATACTCGTCATAATCACTTACATCACCATTTTTAGAAACCTCTCGTTCAGATTTGTTGCTGTAATGAACAGCATCTAAAACAACTGAAAAGCATTTGTGGAATCTGTATTCTGCTCCAAGAGAAATACCGCTATACCAATTATCTTCAATGACTACCATGGTCATGGCTTTACCTCGCAAATAGAATTTGGCGGGGGAATTATCTTGCGAATTTACGTTTGTGGTTACGAGTATAAGACCTAATAAAACGATATTCGATTTTTTTAGTAGCTTATTGATCCAATTGATTCGCTGTGGTAGTCCCATGCCGATCAGACCTTATTTATTTCCAGGATTGACTTCTTTCTGATCTTTGATCTTCCCAACTTTACATTTGAAACTGAAGGCTTTCATGTTTTGTTTCGCCTCTTTTTGCTCATAAACACTTCCTTCTTTCATGTTGGTGGTGTTAAAACGCCAGCTGGCAATCGGATCGTGAAATGCATCATCGGTATCCGTTAAGAAGATGGTCACTTCGTCATTTTCGGATACCAGGAATCGGAAGATACGCGGTTTTTCCGGAAAAGAAATGCTGTAATTATTTCCTTTGTGAATGTTTCCCACTTCCAGATCTCCCATTTTAATGGAGAAATCCAAATCGGGAGCATCGGTTCCGAATAATTCATGGTCCCAGGCCTGGCCGTTGTTGTCGAATGGTTTTACGATCAACGAATCCAACGAACACTCGAAAATTTTGGTGATTGGTTTCTCGAAGGTAAAAACTGCAGAACGGGTATTTTGTTTGTAAGTGGCATTGAATCCATCTTTTCCGGTTAAATCAGCAGAAATTGTCAGGCTTTGTTTTCCTTCCTTTAATTTCAATGCTGCATAAGGGATGAATAAGGGAGTGACTTCAGATCCGGATTGTGGATTACATCTCATTTTCAATTCCACGAAATCACTCTTTCCAAATGCAGCCTGGTAACCGAAAGCTTGTTTCACCTGAACACTATCCTGTAAAATGGCTAATGTGTAAGAGAATCGAGCCGTGCCTAATGCTTTTTCAAGCAAACTATCGCTGTCGTATTTTTTTCGGAGTACACCATAATCACAGGTTACCGAAATGCGAAGACCTTTTACTCCGTTTTCAACAAAGTCAGTTTGAACCTGTATGTCCCGGATAATATTGTCCTTATTCTGTGCGAATAGATTGCCAGAAAGAAATATTAGAAAGAATATAAGAAGATTAATGTGTTTCATGTTCAGCTTTTTATCAGTCGGATTCAAAGTTAGTAAAAGCCCAAACTTGAGCTAAGTGCAAAGCGATAAGAAATCATAAAATTCGAAATAGAAGATGAACTTACTGTACCACCAATAATTTATGAAAGACTTGTTTGTCCTGCTTGTACCCGGTAATCCAATACGTCCCTTTCTTCCAGGATGAAGTATTGAAGTCTGTTTTTGCTCCGGGATTCAGATGCTGATCTACGAATTTTCCCATGACGTCACTCACTACGATTCGATCTGAAGTGATAGCTGTTTCAACGCTTACAAAATGAGTCGCCGGATTCGGATAAAGCATCACATCTGCATTTTTATCCAATTCGTTCAATGCCAAATTCTGTCCTTTCAAACCAATCGCGTATTCTCCTTTTTGAACATTGGTAGCATTCAGGGTTCCGGTTTTATCCGTCACATTTCCAAGGTTCTTCGTGTAAGTAGGGTATTCGGTCCAATCTACCGAACGGTTCGGACGGTAAAGCAAGATGAGGCTGTCTTCGGTTCCTGTGATTAACAAATGATCGAGGTAAGCGTTTCCACCTGTAAGCTGACCGCTGTAACGAAACGTTGCATTGGTGTTGAATCCGGAATTCCAGATCCCGTCAATGCGCCAGTAGCGCTGTGGAGAGATCACATTCGCCAATTCCCAATGGATGATCGGATCCGGAGCCGCCCAATTGTGTTCAACAAGAACAAAAGCGGAATCGGTGATGCTTTGGATTTGCAAGGTCATATTGGAATGCAGCAGGCTTTTCGTTCCTGTTGTGGTAAATGTGGAATAGGTCGCAGTGACTGCATGTGAGATCAATTCGTCCTTGTTCAGATAACCTAATGAAGGAGGAAAAGGGACCGTTACGGTTACTGTATTATTCATTCCGGAAGAATGGATGGTTGTTTCAAAGGTGTTCCAGCTATCGTCACGTAGAGTCAAGGTTACCGGAATCTGATTGCTGTAATTGGTTCTTCCTACCAATTTTTGCTTCAAGTGAACGGTTACGTCATACAGTATTCCGTTTTGAACGACTGACAAAGAATCGATGGAAACATGTGGCCAACCTCCCTGGAAAATCCAATCCGCAAAGAAATTGTTCAGGTTGAATCCGGTAATAGCACTCAAATCGTCCCGGTATTCAATCGCATCGATATCCGAAAACTTGTTCTGCTCCAATAATTCAGACAAGCCATGAAAGAAAAGGGAATCTCCCAAATAACCTCTGAGTGTGTGAATGACATCGGCACCTTTCAGATACGTCGTATTACCATAAGTATGTTCTTGTGGAACTCCTGAAAGCGGCCAATAGCCACCGTCATCCATGTGACAAGTCTGCAATAAGCCCTTATGTTCATTTCTTACTGCGGATTCATAAGCAGCTCTATTGCTTAGATTCTCCTTAAAGACATATTCGCAATATGCGGCGCTTCCTTCATTGATCCACATGTCTTCTGCGGTTCTGCAGGTTACCAGGTTTCCCCACCAATGATGGGATAATTCGTGCGCCATGATGGATTGGTAAGACAGGCTTCCATCAGCAATCACTTGAGGATATGCAATGTTCATGGCATGTTCCATCGCACCGGCTGTCATCGGAACCAGGACATAGCCCACGCGATCCCAGTGGTAAGGTCCGAATTTATCTTCGAAAATATCAAATGCATTTTCCAGGTTCGCAAAGGAGTTTTTCATTGGTGTTGTATCCGACGCATGTGCAGCCAATTTAACCGGAACAGGATTGTTTTGATAATTAGTGAACGTATCACTGACAAAAACATAATTTGAAACTGCTACTGAAATCAGGTAGGAGGGAATGGTCTGGTATACCTTCCAATGATGTGTTTCCGATAAATCAGGATTAATGACGGTCGATTGAAAAACTCCACCGCAAGCAGCATCATGAGCCGGAAGTGTTGTCACGAACAGATCGTAAGTGGATCTTGTAATGAAATTATCAAAGCACGGAAACCAGGTTTTTCCATAATTGTGCGGAATGTCGTCCAGTGAAACGCCTACGTTGTAAGCATAAGCTGAATTGAAGTAAAATCCGCCGAAAGTCGGGTCCTGAACCGTTGTTCCATGATAGAACACTTCAATCGATGTGGAATCGCCGATATTGAAAGTTCCGCCCAGATTGACTTTGAAACCAAGTGGTGCGGCAGTGAATGAAAGTAAATTTCCATTCATATCGTGAACGCTGTCAACTGTAGGTCCCATCAAATCCAGTTTGATTTCAGAGATATTATTCACCAGAGGTTCTATGGAAATCTCCGTGTGTCCTTTCAAAATAAAGGTGCTGAAATCGCGTAAATCCAGGTGCACATTGTAATGTTCAATGGAAATACTGTCGCTTCGGGTATCGTATGGAAAAGAAGTTTGCGCGATTGCGGTGTTGAATAAACCTGCTATAAGGATCAATAAACGGAAGGAAAATCTTGCAGTAGAATGATTCATAGTTATCGAAATAGAATATAAAGATAGGAAATTACGAATTTACGCAATTGTATCCCACTAGCTATCAGATTTAAATTTTACACTTGTGAGAATGAGGATTCGGCAAATACGAATTGATTGTTTCCCATTGAACACTGAAGTTGGATCACTCATTCCAAAAAAAACATTAAAATCGGAGCATTTCTTCCTTAAAACGAGTGTTAAATCCTTAACCTTTTCGTACTCTATCCATGCTCTATCCATGCTCTATCCATGCTCTATCCATACAGTATCCGTACACTATTCCGCATGTAAGTGAAACCGAGGGTTTTATGAAATACAAAATTTTACGTTTGTGGGAAATAAAAATAAGGAATTACGGGTTTCGTTCCGATGATATCGGGATACAAATTCCACATTAAAGTTTTCATTCTCGATCTTTAATGCAGAGGAAGATAACACCTATCCAGAATTGTTATTGAAAAGAAAGCATGTACCGATTTAAAAAAAGGTGTTATTTTAGTGCCTCAAACTTAAACTGATTAACTATGAAAGTAAATGTTGAAAGACCATATACTTTAGCCGAATTAAAACCGCAATTGGAAGCTGAATTTCCTGAGTACCAGGTTAAATTCCGTGGACCGAAGATGTTGGTTATCTCTCAAGGAAAGATTGGAGGAGCGATTATTTTTGGTGAAAAACCGAAATTTGCCCGCATTCAGGAATCATTCCCGACCATGGGTGGACAAATGTTATTTGCTTTGTCATTAATCCTTTTAGGAGTGATGATTCCATTGATTGTTTTCATGACTTCCATGAAGCCAAAACAGGTGAAAGTACGTGATGCTGTTGCAAACTTCATCCGCAAGGAATACGGTACAGGAGCAATCCCAACTAAAAAAGATGAATTAGCTACAGCAGATTTGTTGGATGCTTAAGATCTGATGATCCTAATGAATAGGGAAGGATTCGCACTAGCGGATCCTTTTTTATTTTCGGAAAGACCCTAAAATAGCTTCATCTGCCCGCTGGTATCCGGGATGGCGAACAAATCGGTTCGAAGTCGTGGAAATGGAGCTGCAGGAAGAAAACGTTTTCTTGCCAGCTGCACTTGCCGTTGGATATTCAAGGCATAAATACCTTCTCCTTTCATACGTGTTCCGGGACGACTGTCATTTAGTTTTCCTCCGTGCAAATCCCGGATTTGGTTCAATACCTTTTCGGCACGATCGGGATAATTCTTCGTTACCCAATCCGTAAAAATTTCTCCGTTCGGTCCGTTGAGTCGCACAATTTGATGGTACATGCTCAAAGCGCCCCGTTTTGAGACCGCTTCAGCGATGGAAAAGATCTCATCGTCATTCAAAGCCGGGATAATGGGAGCCATCAGCACATTTACCGGGATTCCATGTTGGGAAAGCAGTTCAATGGCGGCCAATTTCTTGTGGCTGGTCACAGTTCGCGGTTCCAGTTTTCGGCGCAATTCTTCTTTTAGACTTGTTAAACTGATATTCACGGCTACCAGATCCAATTTTGCCAGTTCTTCCAGAATATCGATATCCCGCGTAATCAGTGCGTTTTTAGTGATGATCCCAACCGGATGCCGGTACTTCAGCATGATTTCCAGCAATCGGCGGGTGATTTGATATTCCTTTTCACAGGGTTGATAACAATCTGTATTTCCTGAAATGGAAATGGTCTGGACCTTCCAGGACTTTTTGTTCAGTGCTTCTTCCAGTAATTCAGGGGCATTCTTCTTGACCAGGATGACCCGTTCAAAATCCGTTCCCGCACTGTAGCCCCAATATTCATGTGTCGGTCGGGCATAACAATAGGTACAGCCATGTTCACATCCCTGGTATGGATTCAGGGAATAGTACATTCCGACATCCGAGCTGGTTAACTTGTTTACGATCGTTTTGGGATGGACATCGATGAATTTGGTTTTCAATTCGGGTTCTTCCGAAGGGTCGATATCGTCAAAATCATCTCCTTTTTCCTGCAAAAAGAAGCGATTATGCGGATTGATTTGGGCTCCGCGACCGTTTTTATAGGATGAATTATCAGACATGAAAGACGCTTCTAAATACGTCTGACAAAGATAATGATTACTTTTTAATAATTAAAGGATTAATTTATAATCAAACAGATTATTTGATTTGATTCCCTTTGGTATCGATATAGAATTCCTGGCCATTTAATTTCACTTTTGCCTTGCCATCAGAAAAACTTTCTGCGGTATCAAATTTACACGGGATGAATTCCTTCCCGTTCACATCAATAAATCCGAATTTTCCATCTCGGACCACCTTCCCCAAGTCATCACTCAGATAACTAACCTGAGTATATCCAAACTCGTTGACCGATTTGCCGGAGCTATTTACGAAGTGCCAAATTTCGTTCTCTGAGAAGCCAATCAATTCCTCTGAAAGAACAGCTACATTCTCGTATTTGGGTGGAAGGATTTCTTTAAGAGTCGGATTCAACAAACCGAATTTTGTTCCCATACTTGTCTGAATGTAATCGAAGCGGATCCATTTTAAGGATGAATATTTTGGTGGAACAAGCTCTTTGAACGTACTGTCCATGATTCCATAAAGACTGTTTCCCCAAACTTTATCGGCTGGATCATAACTAGCTATTTCTGCCAATCGGGTGAAAATATCAAACTCAATGTGGTATTTGTATTTAGGGACCACCACCACATTTCCCGACTGATCAACCAATCCCCATTTTTCTTCCAGTTCAATACCGGCAGTACCTTGTGAAAAATTTCGAACATGGTCGTATGTTGGCGGAACAATTTCTTTACCAGTCGGATCAATGAATCCGTACTTTTCCTTTAGTTCTATCATCGCATAGCCATTGACAAATTCAGCCATATAATCATATTTGGGCTTTACGAGCACATTGCCGGAATCATCACTGAGTCCGTATTTCCCGTTTTTGTAAAGGATTTTCTGTGACCAGATGGAAGAAGTGAAAAGGAGAGAAGTTAGAATTAGCAGTAGTATTCTCATGGGAATTGTTCAAGTAAAAATTAGCTTTATCAAAGCCGAAGTTAGTTTTTCTTTTGGTTGGATAACAGAATGGGCTTCTAAATTTCGGAGGAGGTTAGTGTTGGGAGTTTTGAAGGGGAGTTATACCAGAATTTGTGGGTTTGGACAGAGAAGAATATAGGACTAAAAAGGTAAGTCAAACTTCTAATAAATAATGGCAGCACTAATGTTTGCTAAATATCAAAAGCTTACACTTTTTCTTATTTTTGCTAGTAAGTCAAACATTTATCGGATCACTTACATGAGGAGTTTTGTTTTTTCTTTCTTGTTTCTTTCAGTGCTTTTGTCTCCGCTGGGTATTTTGGCAAAGCAAGAGCCAGCAGATTCATTGCGTTCGCTGATTGAGACTGTAAACGGGAAGCGAAAAGGAGAACTGAACCTGGAACTTGCTAACCTGCTTTTAGCAGAAAACCCGGATTCGAGTATTTATTATGGAAGTAAAGCACGCGAAATAGGGAGGGAAATAAATAATCCGGTATTGATTATTCGTTCGTATTCGGTCACCGGAGAAGCATATCAAAAACAAAACAAGCTGAAAGAAGCAATAGCTTCTTATCTGAAAGGACTGGAACTAGCTGAGAAATACAAAGAGAAATCGCTTGCTGGAACGATTTACAACGGAATAGGCATTTGTTATTTCTACCTGAATGATGTGAAGAAGGCGGAACGATACATGAAACGTGCGGCTAAGGCCAAGAAAGAGGCAAACGATTATCAGTATTATGCGCTGATTGCCATGAATCTGGCAGGATTACAGATCATGAACCAGTCGTTTGATAAATCGGTGCTTACGCTCAAGGAAGCAGAGAAAACGCTTTTGAAGAAGAAACAAGACCAATACCTTGCAGCGGTCTACAATTCCCTGGGAGCCGCATATCAAAGTGTTCAGCCAGATTCCTGTGTTTACTATTATGAACTTAGCCTGAACTATTCGACCAAACATAAAGACCTGCTGACGAAAATGAATGCCTACCAGAATTTGGGGGATTACTATTTCGGGCGAAAGGAATATTCCAAAGCAATTGATTGCATGAAGCAGGCAATCGCAACGAATGAAAAACGTCCGGAAGATTCCTATAAACCCGCATTGTACCAACGAATTAGCGCTTTGTATGATTCGATTGGAGATTTAAAGCATGCTTACAGCTATAAGAAATTGGAGACTGAAGCCCATCAGCGTGTTTTTTCAGTGGAGAAGCAAAAACAGATCGAAGAACTGGAAATTAAATACCAAAGTGAGAAGAAAGAGAAGGAAATCCAGCAAAATAAGCAGGAAATAGAGCGAAAAAACAATCAGCAGAATAGCGTTATTTTCCTTGCTGTTTCCTTGTTCCTTGTTGCTGGGTTTGTTACCTACCTAATCTTTCAGAGAAAACGAATCGAACGTCAATTTGAACAGGAAAAACTCAGACTGTTTGAAAACATTTTCCATGAAATAAGAACTCCACTTACACTGATTGATGGGCCTATCCAGATCCTGAAACAAGGTTCGGATGGCTCACAGCAGGAACAATTGGCATTGATGGAGCGGAATTCAAAGAAGTTGATTCATTTGGTCAATGAATTGTTGGACGCTTCAAAACTAGGGAAGGGAAGCTACCAACTTCATTATTCCAATGGAAGGATTGATGATTTTATCGCTAATTGCATTCTAGGTTTTTTGGGTGAGTCTGAAAGTAAAAATATTCGGATCATTCACTCGAAAAACGGTTCTGAAAAATATTATTCCTTTCCTTCCAATGCCTTGGAAAAAGTGCTCTCCAATCTGATTGGAAATGGATTGAAATATTGTCCTCCGAAATCTGAAATTCAGGTCTCGTCTCAAATAATCTCAACTACTTTGGTGATTCGGGTACAAGATAATGGTTCCGGAATTCCCAAAAAGGAGCAGAAAAAAGTGTTTCGCCGTTTTTTTAGAGGAAAACATGCAGATGCAAGTGGTACTGGAATTGGCTTGTCCCTTGTGAAAGAATTAGTAGACCTAGCTGGTGGAACGATTGATCTTCAAAGTAATTCCACAGGAACCACATTCTCGGTATCTCTTCCGATTCAAGAAGTAAATGAGGTAACCGATTTAATCCCTCAGAACGAGGGCAGTCCGATCCTTTTATTGGCTGAAGATGATCCGGATACTGCAGCTTTCACTATTTCTATTCTCAAGGAACACTTTCAAGTCATTCACGTTCAAAATGGTCAGAAAGCGATTGATTTTATACAAGAGAATTTACCTGATATGGTTCTTTCCGACATTATGATGCCCGAGAAAGATGGGATTGAATTGCTGCAGGAAATCAGATCGAACGAATTAACGAACCACCTGCCTGTTGTATTATTTTCTGCGAAAGCATCTCTGGAGAGTCGTCTGGAAGGATTGCTGCACGGAGCGGATGCCTATATTTCCAAACCATTTTCGCCTGAGGAATTGAAATTGACGATTCAGAATTTGTTTACCACTGTTCAACGAAATAAAGATGCTTACAAAGATTCCATTCATTCAGAAAAAACAGTTGAAGAACGGATCAAAAGCCCACATGCGTATGTCAACAAAGTAATTGACCACATCATTAATCATATCGATCATCCCGATTATTCCGTTAATGAACTTTCGAATGACATGGCTGTGAGTAGAAGTCAATTGCATCGGAAATTAGTTGCGTTAACAGGATTTTCTACAAGTAACTTTATCAGTATGATTCGACTTGAAAAAGCAAAGGATTTACTATTAAATAACGAAGGGAATATTACAGAAATTGCCTACAAATGTGGTTTCAATAGTCAGTCTTATTTCACCAAATCCTTTACTGAATATTTTGGGAAAACGCCAAGCCAGTTCATTAAAAAACACTGATTTATACGTCGATGCAACAATAGTACACAATCTGGCAACATGACTACATGTTCATTGGGGAGTGAGCAATTAAATTTGCAGAAATAATCAATTATTAAAATCAATAAAAACGTTATGGCAAAGTACCTGTTATTCTTTTTTGTTTCTTTTTGGCACCTTGTTTCTTATGCGAATGATGAGTGCGTAAATGCTGTTACTTTAACACCCAGTGCTGCATGCAACTATACTACCGGATCTTTTAGTGGTATGACCATTAGCAGTACAGCCCCTTCTTGCGGCGCATCTTCTATTCAGGATGTTTGGTACACATTTACCGCAACGGATTCCACGATGAGGATTTCACTTTCTTCCCAATCTGGCTTAAATCACGGTTTTCAGATTATTCAGGGAAGCTGCAATGGAACGGTGTTGCAGTGCGTTAATGCCAATACGACAGGTATCAGTGAATCTTATTTTAACAACGATTTCATTCCGGGACAAGTCTATTACGTCCGTGTTTTCAATGCTTCAGGAGCACTGAGTACTTTAACCTTCGGAATTTGTGTTCAAACATATCCCGTTCCAGCAAACGATGTGTGTTCGAATGCAGTTATCCTAACACCAAGTAGCACCTGCAATTATACAGCGGGCACATTTAGCGGAGCCATGATGAATGGGGGAGCTCCGGCTTGCGGGGCGAGTTCTCAGCAAGATTTGTGGTATCGTTTCACAGCAACGGATTCCACGATGCGGATTTTTCTTTCCTCAGAATCTGGCTTAAATCACGGTTTCCAGATTATTCAGGGAAGCTGTAACGGAACGGTGTTGCAGTGCGTTAATTCCAATGCCACTGGTATCAGTGAATCTTATTTTAACAACGATTTCATTCCGGGACAAGTCTATTACGTCCGTGTTTTCAATGCTTCAGGAGCACTGAGTACTTTAACCTTCGGAATTTGTGTTCAAACGTATCCCGTTCCAGCAAACGATGTGTGTTCGAATGCAGTTATCCTAACACCAAGTAGCACCTGCAATTATACAGCGGGCACATTTAGCGGAGCAATGATGAATGGGGGAGCTCCGGCTTGCGGGGCGAGTTCTCAACAAGATTTGTGGTATCGTTTCACAGCAACGGATTCCACGATGCGGATTTTTCTTTCCTCAGAATCTGGTTTAAATCACGGTTTCCAGATCATTCAGGGAAGCTGCAATGGAACGGTGTTGCAGTGCGTTAATTCCAATGCCACTGGTATCAGTGAATCTTATTTCAACAACGATTTCATTCCGGGACAAGTTTATTACGTACGTGTTTTCAATGCATCAGGAGCACTGAGTACGCTTAGTTTCGGAATTTGTGTTCAAACATATCCCGTTCCCGTAAATAATGTTTGCGCGGATGCGATTGAATTAACGCCAGCAAGTTCTTGCAGTTATACAACAGGCACATTCAGCGGAGCTATGATGAATGGAGGAACGCTATCTTGTGCTCCGAATGCTTCTCAGGATGTTTGGTATAAATTCACAGCTACTTCTAGTAATATGGGAATTCAATTAAGTTCTGTTAGCGGGTTGAATCATGGTTTTCAGGTGTTTGAAGGAAGTTGCAACGGAACGGAAGTCACTTGTATGAATAACTTTACTTCCAGTATAGGGGAATCAGCAAGTTTCACCACATTGACAGTTGGGAATACTTATTTTATTCGGGTGGTCAATACGGCTTCAGGTCTGAACACGAGTAATTTCGGAATTTGTTTAACAGGACCACCTCCAGCATCTTGTACTCCAGCGATTGCTATTAATACTTCAACGACCACGATTTGTCAAGGAGAAAGTGTGGTATTCAATGCAACACCAACTCATGGAGGCACTTCACCTTCTTTTCAGTGGAAAGTGAATGGGAGTAATGTCGGAACAAACAGTTCATCTTACACAACTACGACCTTGACAAACGGAAGCGTTGTTTCTTGTGTAATGGTCAGTAATGCATCTTGTGCTTCGCCAACAAGCGCCACAAGTAATTCGATTACAATGAATGTAACAGCTTCTGTAACTCCTACATTTACACCTGTTTCTGCCATTTGTTCCGGAGAGTCTTTTACACTTCCAGCGGTATCTAACAATGGTTTTAGTGGAACTTGGAGTCCGGCAATCAACAATACTGCCACTACCACCTATACGTTTATGCCAACTGGTGGACAATGTGTCTCAAATGCTACGATGACTGTTTCTGTGAATAATCCGGCAACACCTTCATTCACGCAGATTGCAGCCATTTGTTCGGGAGGATCTTTCACTTTGCCAGCAACTTCTAACAATGGAATCAATGGTTCGTGGAGTCCGGCAATTGACAATACACAAACAACTACTTATACTTTTACTCCGAATGCAGGACAATGTGCTTCTACAACCACGATGATGGTAACGGTAAACAGCACTTCCACCAATCCAACATTTACTCAAGTCCCAACAATTTGTTCAGGAGAATCATTCACTCTCCCAACGACTTCCAACAATGGAATTGTAGGTTCTTGGAGCCCTGCGCTTAACAATACTACTACGACGACTTACACTTTTACACCAAATGCCGGGCAGTGTGCCACTACCACAACGATGACTGTTACTGTGAATAGCACTTCGGTAACTCCGACATTTACCCCAGTTTCGGCCATTTGTTCGGGAGACTCATTTACACTGCCAACAACGTCGAATAATGGGTTCAACGGTTTGTGGAGTCCTGCCATTAACACTACTGCAACGACGACTTACACTTTTACCCCAAATGCAGGGCAATGTGCTTCCACGACAACGATGACAGTAACGGTGAATAACAGCATAACACCAAGCTTTACTCCAATTGTGGCAATTTGTTCAGGAGAGTCATTAACACTTCCAACAATGTCGAATAATGGAATCAGCGGAACTTGGAGCCCGGCTGTTAATAACACCGCAACAACAACGTATACATTTACACCAAGTTCCGGGCAATGTGTTGAAACGGTAACGATGACGGTTGTTGTCAATTCGGTGAATACTGCAACAACCATTCAGGGAATTATGATCACGGCATCTGCAACCGGGGCAACGTATCAATGGATTAATTGCGCGAATAATCAGCCAATAAACGGAGCAACGAATGCGTCATTTACTCCAACCGCAAACGGTTCTTACGCAGTCATCGTTACACAAAACGGGTGTTCTGATACTTCGAGCTGTGTTGCAATAACAACTGTTGGTATGGAAGCATTGGTTCAAAACGGTTGGAATATCTATCCAAATCCGGCAAGCGATCACTTGTTTGTAGAATCGAATGAAGCGACGGAAATAGTGATTAAAGATATCACCGGAAAAACCATGCAAGTTGAAAGTTTGAAATCGGGAAATAACCTGATTCACTTGACTTCATTGAGCCGAGGAGTTTACTTTATCCAATCCGCATCCGGAGCAACTGTGAAATTTGTGAAGGAATAAGGAATAATTTCTAATACGAAAAGCCTCTGGTCGAAAGATTGGGGGCTTTTTTGTGAATGAATCCGCTGTCCTCCAGGATTAAAAGGGAGAATGAGAGCAGTCCTATAAGGTAAAGGAATTGAGGTTCAATGAATAGTTTTTGTTACGTTACCTCTTCAATACCACACAAAAAAGCTGAAATGCAATAATCTTCAGAGGGTTTTCCTAAACCAACAAGACCACAACCGCAATGGTCATGGTCTCATGAAGAAAAAGCAAGAAAACCAATAACTTACTTAGGGGATCATTCGAAGTTCTTTGCCTGCAATGGCTTCCCAGGAATAAAACTGAAAGGTTTTGTTATCAGACATGGCCACAAATAATCCTTTTGGAAACTGTTTTCCAAAGGGAAGTGCACACACTTCGGATCCGTCACTTTCATTGGTAGAAACGCGAACGGTTTTCAAAAGCGGGTGATAGTGTGGTTTACCTGATGCGCCTTCACGCGGGAAGATATGAAAGGTGTTGTTTTGCTGATCTGAAACCAAAATGTAGCCTTCTTTATCGTTCAGGTTGTAGATCGAAATGCCCTCGTGATCTTCCTTGAAACCGGTTGTTGCAAACAAAGCCAGTTCCTTGTTTCCTTTTGAAGGATCGGCGTAGTATTTGCGAACACCTACCGTTTCATCGGAATAATAGACATAGCCTAATTGATCGTCAACGGCAATGGATTCGATTTCATTTTTACCCGAATACTTTCCGAATTTGCGAACCAAGGTAAAACTCAATTTCCCATTTTTCTCTTCCAGTAAGTATTGCCAAAGGTAGGAGCCGGTCGTTGGTCCGTTTTTGCGCCCCACGATCACGTAAATTTGTCCTTTTTTGTTTTTGTAGCACGAAATTCCCATCAAATCGCGGAATTCTTCTCCGGTTTCACCTTCAAATGCCGGAAAACCGCCATTGTCGATGGGCTGCATGTCGGGTAATGAGAATACACGCACGTTGTGAGTCAATCGCTCGGAAACGACCGCGATATCGATTTTCTTCCCGCCCAATTTCAAGCCGTATTCCACGTCGATGTTGTTGGGACGTTTTAAGCCGCGAACGGTGCGTTTTTGATCAATTTTCCCATTCAAATCATAGACATAAACGGCTCCGTCTTCATTTTTGTCTGTTCCCAGAATCAATGATTTGGAAGGATCGTTTGGATTGACCCAAATGGCAGGATCATCTGTGTCGTGAATGCTTGTATCGGTTACAACAAGCGGTTTCAATGGAATGGTATCATGAACCGGAAAGACCATTTTAGCCGTCTCTGTTTTTTTATCCTCGCCAGATGATGAACAAGCCGCCAATAGGGAAGTTAGTAGTGAAGTAGTTGTAAAAAGGAGGTGTTTCTTTGTTCTGTTAAAGATCATCTTGTAAGTGTTAACGTTAATTCATTTGTTTCTGAGTTGCCATCGCTTCCTGTAAGTGTCAATGTAAGCGTGTTTCCGATTCGTTCAAATGAACCTTCGTATTCCACTTCGGTGATAAAACCGTTGTCTTCTTCACGCTCCACAATAAAGTGCGCCGTTCCGCTCATTGCGTCGTCGGTTAATTCTTCCCATTCACCTTCCAGTTCAATTTCCAATTGGACCACTTCGGGAGTTCCACAGTCGTCAATGGTTTCTGTTTCTACCAAGGTAATCAGTAACTTGAATTCATCGAAGGCAAATTCGACCTCAATTTTGTCAATTTCAGCGGTCGTTAAACCGTTTAAATCGCTGTTGGCCATCGTGAACAAGTCGAGGATGTTACTCAATTCGGAAGCATTCGTGTGATCAGCTTCCCAGCCACCGAATACTTTTTCATCGTCGTACAAACGAAAAGTGGTTTCAAGATCTGTATTGATCACCAGGTTCTCTGTTGTGGTGCCAATGCCTATAAGCGCAAAGGTAAATCCGCGATCATTGGTATTTTCAATCGCATCGTCCATCATCGTTGGATCGAGTTCCAATTCTAGTTCAATGCTATTTACTTCAGCTGGAAAAAGCACAGAGCCTTTCCCTGTAGTTGGGTCAAAAGTAAACTGTAGATCAACGCCCAGATCTTCTGAAGTGGTGCAATCATCAACTTCGTAGAAGGCTGTTCCACCCAGAATGTAATCACTCCAATTGGCAAATCCTTCGGCATCTTTGAGTTCGAATTGAACTGTTACTGCACTTCCCAATACTTGAGGCTTTCCGGAAAGTTCGATGCCTTCCGGGTCAATGCCGTCTGTCAATTTAATTTCGAAGGATGCTTTATCGGTATCTTCGAGATCACCCGCATCTTCTTCATCTACGACTAATTGTTTTGGGAAATCAGCGGCATCTCTCACTGCTGTGTGTTCAAATTTCTGTTTGGAGCAAGCTGCAATCAATGCTACAGCTAATGCTATGAAAGAGATTTTAAATGGAATTATCAATTTTTGTTTCATAGTTCTTTGTATTTGATTTATTTCCAACCCGTTCTGGCGGATTAGTTATCGATCAGTCGGGGCTGATCCTCTTATCGAAGGTCAAATTTGAGTCCGGCACGCATCCAGAATCCGTAAAATTCGCGCTGAACGATTGTTTCTTTAGTACCCATGTAGGATTCAAACGGTTGGTTGGTAAGGTTCATGAACTCTGCGAATACACGGTATTTCTTTTTGATGGTGTAGCCAAGAGAGCAATCAAACTGCATGCGTTTTTGTACATACAAATCGTAATCTGCCGTAGAACCGACTTCGCTCAGGTATGAACCGTTGAAGTTTAATGCCGCGCGGACAAAGAATCCTTTTCGTTCGTACATCAAAGCTGCATTTCCCAAATGAGTTGTTTGACCCGGAAGGTTGATGTTTTCAAAACTTCCAGCTGCTGCATCCTCACTTCTGTTTTGAATCGAAGCCTGAGACGTTGTAAAGGTGTAATTCCCATAAACGCTGAAACCTTTCAGTTTTTTAGGTAAGAAATCGAGTGATTTTTGGAAAGCAAGTTCCACCCCGAACAGGTTTGCTGTATTTCCATTTTGCGCTTGTGTGATATCTACCAAAACAGAAGGATCATTTAGATAGGGCTGATTAAAATCGGTACGATTGTAGATAAATCCGTCCAATTGCTTGAAGAAAACACCTGCTGAAACAATTCCGACATCACCGAAGTATTTTTCGTACATCAGATCAGCGTTGATTGCTGAAACGGGCAACAAGTTTGCATTTCCGATAGAAACTTCTCCGTCTTCCAGATTCGCTTCTTGTGAAGGAATAATTTCATCAAAGTTCGGACGAGCATACGACCAGGTAAGTGCTCCGCGCAAGTTCGTGGTGCGATTCACCGCGTAACGTGCCTGCAATTGTGGAAGTACATAACCATAGTTTGTACTGCCTTTTACCGGAAGAATTGCGCGTAAATCGCCATTCGGAGCAATCACTACATCCGATGAATTGTAAGAAACAGCGGAGTATTCGTAACGCACACCACCAATCAAAGTGAGACGCTTGATCGTTTGACGGGTCATTAGGTAACCGGCATATACATTTTCTTTTGCTTCGTAAGATTCCAGTGCTTCATCAATCGCTTTGTCTTCGATTTGTAATTCGAATTGTGCTGGATTATTGTTGAAATAATCAACGAAAGTGGGCATGTTTACAGCTCTTGCCAATTCAAAACGACCTCCAAAGTAATTGTCATCCAGTAAACCACCTTCAAATGCATTCAAGGTAGGAACATTGCCCATTCCTTCGTAGATATTTTGTTCAATGTCGAACGATTTTTGCTTCAGTCGCACTTTTCCTCCGAATTTCAATTCTCCTTTACTGGTTCCAATGAAATAAGGTACCGTGATATTGATTTTTCCGGTGATGTTTTGGTCTTTGGCAAAAGTGTTTCCTGCTTCAAACTGATCGAATTGATACAAACTATTATCGAGATAGGTAGTAGAACTCAGAGCCGGAAAGTCTGTACCTCTGAAGTCCACAGATGAAGGAACAGCAGCAGCAAAATTCACCGCATAATCATAAGGAGTGTTTTGAAAGGAATAGGAGTAGGCAGCTTCGTAATCGACCCGCATTTTGGGGAATAGGTGTTTTCCTCCCAGATTGAACGAAGAAATGACTTGTTCTTCAAAACGATCTTTCAATTCGCGTTCCACCTCACCGTCTTCCGGGGCAAAAGCATACAATCTGCGCCATTCGCGATCCGTAAAACGATTATACATTCCTCTGAAATAGATTTCGTTGTTTCTATTGAAGCGGTAATCGAGAGTTGCACTGGCTGATGAACGCGTACGTGTAAGTTGGTAATCGCGTAATTCCAGCACATCATCTTCCGGTTCCTTTGTTCCGTTCAAATCGCGTTCCCAATTGTCCGACCCAAGGTCGTTGTGGTAATGTGTTAGGTTGAGCATCAATCCGAATTGTTCGCGTTTTCCGAAGCGTTTTCCCAGTTGCAAACTTCCCTGAATATTCGGTTTGTTCATCAAAGCATTGTAACCACCCGCAACGGAGGCACTGATTCGCCACAAACTATCGAGTGCTTTTCGGGTAATCAAATTAACCGATCCACCAATGGCATCACCGTCCATATCGGGCAATAAACTTTTGCTGATTTCCATAGAGGCTAGCTGATCTGCAGGGATTGCATCCAATGCAACATAACGCACACCGGCTTCCGGAGATGAAATTTGCTCCCCGTTGATACTCACATTGGTGAATTTCGGTGCCAATCCACGTACCAATACATAACGTCCTTCTCCCTGGTCACGTTCGATATTTACTCCAGGCACGCGTTGCAGGGCTTCTGCCACGTTCGGATCCGGAAAACGACCAATTTGCTCAGCAGATACTACATTCTTGATATTATCTGCTGATTTTTGTTGGTTAAGCGCCGTACTTTTCCCACCTACAATCACTTCATTGAGTTCATTGATTACTTTGAGGCGGATATTTTGCTCAATGGTTGCGCCATCCTGCAAGTTTTGCAGTAAAATAGTATCAGCTTGAAAGCCGGTGTATGAAAAAATCAGATGATAGGTTCCCGGTGATACAGTCACCTGATACCTCCCATCTAGTTCGGCAGCGACTCCGTTGCCTGTTTCCAAAACAGAGATCAATGTCCCGGATAATGGTTGCCTTGTTTCCTGATCGGTTACTTTTCCAACGATTAGCACCCGCTGGGAAAATCCGATAACCGGAAAGAGCAACATCATCAAAACAGCATAAAATTGTGTGTGTTTCATAAGTTGTTTTTTTTTCTGCAAAGGTTGGCTTATCCAATTGGCTTACTGATTGATTGGACAGTTACAAAAGAGCAACATGGTTTTTACTACCGTAAACAAGGCGTAAACATGAATCAAAATAGTGTTGTAACTTTTTGAAAATGAGTGTTTTAGTTTTTAATTTTTGGCTATTATCATTTTCTTAAGTGCAGGTTATCAATCTGTTGTCGCACTGTTAGAGCAATTCAATGAAGGAACCCAAGCTATCTGCTTCATCTAACTTCAGGCGTTTTTTCAGGCGATAACGGGCAATGCGTAAACTATCTACTGTAATGCCTAAAATGATGGCGATTTCTTTTGATTCCAGTTTGAGTTTAATGAGTGCACAAAGGCGTTGTTCTGTTCGAGAGATATCCGGAAGGTGCATTTTCAGTTTGTCATAAAAACTGGAATGAACTTGAGCGAAAAAGTGTTCAAAATTCGACCAGTCACGATCGCGGTGAAAGCTGAAATCAATTTGTCGGGATACTTCACGGAGTTGCTTGTTTTTCTCTGCACCTTCTGCTTTGATAGCCTTGAGGAGTGCTTGTTGCAATGCTTCAAGCAATCCGTTTTTTTCAATCAATTGAAGCGTATGACTGGAAAGTGATTGACTGCGCAGTTGCAGTTCCTGTTGTAGTTCGCGTTCGAGCAGGTATTGATTTTGTAAGTCGCTCGAAAGTTTGCTTTCACGAAGCCAGGCATTGTCCAATTCTACCTGCATCAATTTCTGTTTGGTTTCCAGAACTACTTCCTGTGCCTTTTGGTTCTTGCGTTCGTTTTTCAGGCGTACACGCTGTCTCCAAATGATGACGAATAGTAAAATGCAGATGATCAATGCTGTTTGGAGGTAAATCCATGCAGTAAGTTTCGCGTTGCGTTTGTTTTTGTCGAGTAGTTCTATTTTGCGGTCTTTTTGTTCCAATTCATAAAACGTACTTAACAAAGCGACTTGTTGAGCACCTTCGTCGGTATAAAGCATTTCTGTGATTTGGTAGGCTGAATCGAGGTATATTTTTGCTTTGCGAAACTCCTTTTCTTGATCATACAATTTCGACAAGTCGCGCAAAGCACTTCGTTCTTCATACTGGTTGTCGGATTTACGCGCTTCGTTCAAAGCTTGATGTGTAAATTGGATCGCTTGCTTGAAATCGCCCATTTTGCGGTAACAATCCCCAATATTATTGATGATGGTAATCTGTGCTTTGTTTCCCTTTTGGGAGTGATTTAGCGCATTAGCCAGGCGATAGTACTCCAAAGCTTTCGGATATACTTCCTTATCTTCATAAACACTTCCGATATTCTCGTAAATCTCAGCTAAAATGAGTGAGTCGTTGCTTTTTCGGCAATAGACTAGTGCGCGATTGTGTAATTGAAGAGCTAGTTCGGGTTTTTTCTCTTTTTCGCGCAGATGTCCAATGCGTGTGAGTGTAATCGCAATTCCTTTTGAATCGTTCAATTTCTGGTAAATAGCCATTGCTATTTGCTGTTCCTGCATGGCTTTTCCAGGCTGACGGGCAAAATAATAGGTTGTTCCCAAAGAAGAATGAACTTCTGCTATTGCTTTTTTATTTCCCAAACGACTATACCATTTTAGTGCTTCCTGCTGATATCGAATGCTTTGAGAAAACGCTCCGCTGATGTAAAACAATCGACCGAGTAAAAAATGACTATTTGCCATTCCTTCTATATTTCCACTTACGGAATAATGATGGATGGCCATTTTGGTCAAACTAAGTGATTTGCCGGGATGAGCATATTGTAGTGCTTCGGCTTTTGCTAGCAGCGAATCGGCATCAGAGTTGCTTATTGCCTGAACTTGCAGCACAGGAAACCAGCTAATAATTACTAAAAAGAGGTGTTTCACCACGCGAAATTAGCGATGAGTTATTAACGGAATGTTAGCATAAAATAACCAAAAACGTTAGTGGAATGAGAATGAGAATGAGAGTGAGAGTGAGAGTGCTTGCTGAAACCACCGATTTATTCTCAGCTATTCAACAGATCAGCAGCAATCTTTTCTCTCCGGGTTTTTCGGTTGGTGCCCGGTGAACACAAGATGGATGGAGTTGTTTGTCGATATTAATTCCTGAACTTATCTCTTAAAATAACCGCTGAATTTTTTAACGGTAACTTTTATCTATTCAAGGGTTTAAACCGGGTATTCTGCCCGATCGTAGAATCGAATAGTACGTCCTATCTTTATTGGTAGAACAACTGTTAGTATGAAAACGACAAAAACCTCGCTGCCTGGATTGGGATTTCTTTTAGGAATCTTATTTTCCTGTGCGGTTTCTACGGTTTCTGCACAAGTTTGTTCTGCCATTTGCAATTCTGGTTTTGATGGGATCCAATTATTGACTCCCAATACGATGGGTTTGTTCACTCAGAACAATGTTCCTTGCTGGAAAACAACGGCTACTGATTCAATTATTGAAATTTGGGGGACCGGGTTCAATGGCGTTAATTCTTATTCCGGAAACCAATTTGTAGAGTTGAACGGGACAATGCTATCAACCCTTTACCAGGATTTTATTGCTGCTCCGGGAAGTACGGCTACTATTTCCTTCGCGCACCGCGGCAGGGCAGGTACAGATGTGATGAGTCTTTCCATCGGACCGGTAGGAGGACCTTATACATTAGTAGGTACATTTTCTGCAGGAAATACAGCTTGGGTTTATCATTCGGTCAGCTATACCTTCCCAAATAATGCGAATACCAACTATTCGCTGCGTTTTAATTCTGTTTCTGCTGCCGGAGGTGATCCCGCTATTGGGAATTTCCTGGATGCTGTAACGGTAACACTTGCTCAACCTACAGTTTCAATTGATGTGACGGATGCAAGTTGTACAATGGGTGGTTCACTGACAGCACATGTCTCCGGTGGTGCTCCTTCTTATAGTTATAACTGGCAACCAAGTTTGGGTAATTCTCCTACACACACGAATGTGGCTGCAGGTACATACGATTTGATCGTGACAGATGCACATGGATGCACAGGAAGTGCAACAGCAACTATTTCAGGTGGATCCTCCTTTACAACTATCTCCGCATCGATTTGTGGAAATGAACCCTATTATTTCAATGGCACTCCATATACTCAAAGTGGGACGTATCAATTCGAGTATACGACAACAGGAGGTTGTGATTCAACCATTGTATTGGAATTGGAAGCACATCCGATTTACCGGGATTCGTTTTTTGTAAGTCCTTGTTCAGACGAACCGGTTACCTACAACGGGCAGGTTTATCCACCAATAGTTGGTGTGTATGATTTTACTTTCCAAAGTATTTACGGTTGTGACTCACTGGTACGAATGTATATCGGTCCGGCTCTTCAGGTTTATGCGGAAGAGGATACCATTTGTGCAGGCGACTCTGTTCAATTGCACATTTGGGGAGGAGATACCTATCAATGGTCTCCTGCAAATCTATTTGATGATCCTACCAGCGGGAATCCAATTGCCAGCGTCACGGAAACGACCGAATTGACGGTTTATATCACCACCATCAGTGACGATGGTTTAGAGATCTGTGGAGCGGCTATCGAACACATTACCATTACGGTCCTTGGTCATGAAACGGTTTATGCTTTGGGAGACACCTTGATTTGTATAGGGAATACGGTTCCGCTTTCAGGCATCGGAGCTGAAACGTATACCTGGAGTCCGGCGGCCTCGCTTGATGATTCACAAATTAGTCATCCATTGGCTTCACCCGGAGGAACAACCTGGTATCAAATGGAAGCGACTACTTCTAAGGGATGTGTCATCCGGGACAGTGTCCTGGTTCAGGTAGTCACCGATCTTCCAATTCCTTTCATGCCGGATTCAGTGAGCACATGCAGAGGTTCATCCATTGGTCTGTCTGTTTCCGGAGCAGATTCCTATGTCTGGTCACCTGCAGCAGGAATTTCACCTCTCAACGGAGCAACTGTGACACTCAATCCTTTGAACGACCTGACTTATTACTGTGATTTTTCAAATGTATGCGGGACGGTGCGGGACAGCGTCTATCTGGAAGTGAATATAGCTGATATTCAAGCGGGATCCGATACGGTTGTCTGTCCGAAAGAGATGGTAATACTGCATGCTTTCGGAGGTGTTTCCTATGAATGGTTTCCTTCCGTAGCAACTCTTTCAGGAAATCAGGTCATAGTGTATCCTGATCAAAATACGCTGTACTTTGCAGTGGGAACCGATTCCAACGGTTGTACGGATACAGCATGGACTGATGTACAGGTTTATCCTCAGCCATTCGTTCAGGTAACAGATGAACATGCAGTTTTAGGGGAAGATGTGCAGCTGAATGCCCATGCCGGAAATTCCACCGGGATTTTTACCTGGTATCCTGCAGAATATCTCAATTGTAACGTGTGTCAGGATCCGATTGCACATCCGGATAGGAATATGAGTTATGAAGTGACATTTATCGATTCCAATGGGTGTAAAGCGACAGATAAGATGACCATTTTTTATGATCCCCAAGTTTACGTGCCGAATGCTTTCATTCCGGATGGAAACAATCTGAACGACCAATTCAAGGCAGTTTGCAGCAACGTGGATGAATTTGAACTATTCATTTATGACCGTTGGGGAGAAGAAGTATTCAGAACTAATACAGTAGAGCAGGGGTGGGATGGAACCCATCAGTCAAAAGCTTGTGCGGAAGGTATCTACAACTGGACCATCCGATATGTCGGATCGGACAATACTATCAAAGTCCTGGTTGGACATGTGAATTTATTGCGGTAGGGTTTCAAAAAAACTCAGTCCCTTTTTAAAACCAACGATTTATTCTCAGCTATTCAACAGATCAGCAGCAATCTTTTTTCTCCGGGTTTTTCGGTTGGTGCGCGGTGAACACAAGGAGGGACCTGACTTTCAGGATGGTCAACTGCCAAACGCCATAAGTTGCCAAGCCCCAGGTTTATCAGACGTGCATCCGGTTCGGCTTGATAGTGCAGATCAAAGAAGTATTCAGTTAAGAATGATTCAAAACCGTCATCCGGTCCAGCATATAATTTTTTGAGTTCATCCCGGATTTCAGGAATCAAGACTTTCTGTGTAGCTTGTGAATTAGGCACTATTTCACTCGGTTCGCCAGAGTAAGTGCATAAATAGGTATCGGTTGGAATGGGGGAGCGGTCCACATGAAAGGAATAGACATCGGTTGGGAAAAACGAATCATCTCTGTCATAGGACTTGATCACGTTCAGGATCGGTGATGCGCCATGCGCTTCCAGTAACTTCAGGTCATTCAACAGGATTTCACGTGCAAGTTGCCCTTGTTCAGTAAGCTGAAGATTCAGAAGGTCTTCGGGTTCAATAACCGTTATATTTCCATCCGGTTCTATCTTTTCGACAATCTCAGAAAAATCTCCTGTCAGTGTACGATTCCAGCAAATAGCATTCATCATTCCTTGAAATGGAGTGGAAACCAGATCCTGAAAATTCGTAACCTGGTGGATTTGCTTTTCAGCGGAAGATATGTCTGTCATAAAGTGGATTAATGTTGTTCTGACGGGTACAAAAATTCAAACGAGTTCATAACCGCTTGATGCATCATGGTGGCGTGATTTTCTAGCGGTAAATAATCGAAAAATACCTTCACCTGTTTGCTCTTTGTTTGCTTCAGTTTATCTGCCAATAAATTCGCATCCACTTCCATTACCCTTGGAATTTTGGTTGGTGTCAATCCTTCTTTTCCAACAGCGATATAAATAGCTGTTTGCTGCGTAAAACTTTCTGCAAGGACTGTTGCGTTTAGGTCGAGCAAGGAGCCATTGTCCCACCACAAACTCGGACTGATAATGATGTATTTGTTGAAAAGTTCAGGTTTCTTCATCAGTATTTCCGTTGCAAGCAATCCGCCCAACGATTGTCCGATAATGGTTTTATTGGTATTGGTATGGTACTTCTTTTCAATGAATGGTTGTAATTCTTTCTCAATGAAGGAGATGAATTTATCGGAATGCCCGGCAGTTGGAGTTGGTATGGTTGCTTTGACGTCACTCGGGAATGTGAAATCCCTTCTCCTGTCGACATTTGCAATACCCACCACAATGGACTTCGGCAGCTGATTGATCCATTCGAAACTGAAGAACTGGACAAGCCCCACGATGTGAATAAAGTCTTCGTCTGCCGAACCATCGAGCAGGTAAATGACCGGATACTTTATGGAATCAGTTGGATTATAACCTTCCGGCAGATAAATGTTCACGATTCTTTTTTCAGCAAGTTCCTTTGATTGAATTTCTTCAATTACACCCAATACAAAGGGTTTTGTGGTTGTTTCCTTGACTTGATCCTTCTGTGCAAGCGTTATGACAGTGGAAAAAGCGAAGATCAGGAGTATCGCGCTCTTTTTCATTTCCGTTTGTTTCTTAGTTGATACAAATATCAGCTTTTCTTCTCTTGCAAGAGCAGCAATAAAAATGAAATCCATTAAAACGTCCAATTTCCGACAGACGAACCATCGGGCTGGAATAATCATTGCATGGAATCAGACCTTAGAACGAGTATTGAAGGCAGAAACAAAAAAGCGGACAGAAATGGAATCGGTTTGCGAAATCGAATGAAATCAAAGCGGTCTTCTAAATCATGAATAAAATTGCTGCAATAACTGCATTGTGTCAAAAACAAATATATTCCCACCTTCTGCAGATATAAAACAAAAAGGTTCTAATATATATTCCAGTGTTTTTTCTCAATCCAGACTTCATTAATCCTTTATTTTTGTACGAAAAGGAAGCGTGAATAATTTAAATCATTAATAACAAGTGATATGAAAAAAGTAATTGCAGTGATAATGGTATTTGGAAGTGTAGTATGCGCCAAAGCACAAACCATCGAATCGGGAAGCCATAGCACCGTTGGGTATATTAAAAGTGACGGAACTATTGAAAATAGTAGCCATTCTACGATGGGTTACATCAAAAGTGATGGTACAATAGAGAATAAAAGCCACAGTACGATCGGATACATTAAAAGTGATGGCACGATCGAAAATAGAAGTCATTCTACCGTGGGTTATGTGAAAAAAGACGGAACTGTTGAGAACAGCAGTCATTCGACTTTGGGGTATATCAAAGACAACGGCACCGTTGAAAATTCGAGCCACAGCACCATGGGATATGCCAGAGGGATTAAAAAAGAATGGGCTGCAGTAGCGTATTTTTTCTTTAAGTTTTAAGGACATTCAGATAATCTCTAAAAGCTAAAAAGAATGATAACAATCGGGTATTTAATAGGCGCTCCGATCGCAATCATATTACTGATAGTATTTTTAACGCTTTACATGAAATCAAAGCGGTTAAAAGAATTGATAATCAATGATGTGTCGAGATTAAAACAAGGTAAGGTGCAAAAAGTATTTTCTCTGAATTTTCCTCTCACGAAAGAGAAAAAACAGAACGTTTTAATTTACTTAAATTCCATCAGTGCAAAAACACTGGAAGGAACAAATAAGGAAATCATTTCATATGTTAATGCGAATAGTAAAGCATTACTGGGTGGGATTTTTAATCTTGAAGCAACTAAATTTCCAATTCGAATAATCGTATTTTTAAAAGAGAACCGAACAGAAATTCAGATGGATGATAATTATGGATTTCAAAAGTTCAAAGGAAATGCAAAAGATGTGTTTGAGCAAAAAAATAAAGAAGCATTTGAACACCATTTTTCAATCATTTCCCAATTAATCAATGACTAAACAGTTTATTGATAGTGATAAAAGCGCTGTTGTTACGGGAATAAAAAGGGGAAACAATTCCGAATTAAGACTCGTTTTTGTTCCCCATTCGCACTAAACCTGCCAACCGATTCAATTCCCGAAGACGCTGTTTGTTCAACTCCTTCGATTCTTGTTTCTTGCTTTTCTTTTGTCCCATTAATTTGGAATGGAGCTTTTTGTTCTCCGTGTTTTTCTGTTTCGCCACCCTGCAAAGTTAAAAGACATTTGGGAATAGAAGATCGAATCAATAGCACAATTGCTTTTGGTTGTTTATTCTCTGCTAAGAGTCACCATGCCATGAACCGTTTGAGGTGGTTGTGAGTGAAATTGATACGTTATCAAATAAAAATAAACGCCTTCAGAACAGTCAGTGCCGTTGTATTTGCCATCCCATTTGTCATTTTGACCGGAGGCTGTGTAGACCAGACCGCCCCATCGATTACAAATGAAATAGTTGAATTGGTCAAACATACAATTGGCTTTCAGAGAAAAATGATCGTTTATACCATCCGCGTTGGGTGTAAATATGTTGGGGATTTCTAATTCACACGCAAGGGGGTCCGGATTTTCACAATTGACTACCGTTATGGTGTCAAACAAGGTGTCAGTTCCGCAGGTAAGATTCACAATAGCTGTAACGAGGTAACTACCTGCCGCTGAAAAAGTATGATTGGAATTGATGGCATTTGAAGTGTTATCAGCGCCGCTACCCGGATCTCCGAAATTCCATTGAACAGTGGCGATGGTCGAATCAGATACAACAGTAAAAGAAATGTCTGTCTGAACGCACGAATCGCCTGAAGCACTGATCTCGCTCGTGCAGTTCGTACTGCAGTCGATGATTTCTATGTGTAAACTATCCACACACGTTATTTCCTGACTAGACAGAAGTCCGGGAGCGTAAGTCAGGGAAGTGACCACTCCAAGACTACCCTGACTATTCACGGTAGACAGTAATGCACCGGTATTTGGATCCAGCTCGTAAAGATTCGCGGAAGCATCACATCCCCATAATTTATTGGTCGTATAATCGTATGCCAATCCACGCAATCCACTCGTACAATTTCCAATCAAAGTGGCGTTTCCGGTTGTGGTATTGATGTCGTATAATTGTCCGTTAAACGAAACTCCGTACAATTTAGACGTGTTTGGATCGTAAGCCAGCCCGTTTATGCCGTTGCCTGCGATATAAAAAAGTATACTGTTATCGCCTAGCAGGTTCAAAGGGCCAATGTAGGTTCCCATCGGTGCGCCCGAGCTGAAATCGAAAACAAACAGGCCTTGTTGCTGGGAAGTGCCATAAGAAGTGCCGATGATGTAAAACAATTGATGGGTATTGTCGAAATCGCCTGCCCAATAATAATAGCCTAAATTACTGATCAATAACGTTACGGCATTTGTCATAACATCGATTTGATAGAGGTTGGCGGGCTCTACAATATTCGAGATTCCGAATAATAAATTGGTGCTGGATTGATAGCCAATTGCTGTCAAGTCGTTTCCTGAATTACTTTGAATGCCCTGAATGGCACCGTTGATCGGACTGATGTAGAAAATGGAATCTTCGTTGCCGTGATCGTAGGCCAGCAAAGAAGCATCTAGAGAGATGGGATTAGAATGATAGGTGAGGTGAAACTGCAAATTGACTTCACCGGCTGCTATTTCAGCTGCTGTGGGATAATAAAGCGGATTGGGAACAATGCTATTGGGTACATAGGTACCGTTTCCTCCCGTCCAATAGTTTAAAACAATGGAATCGACTCCTGGAGCGGCACCTTGCAATTGAATGGCAGTTCCTGCACAAATGGTTTGATCAACTCCGGCAGTAATGGAGGAATCACAGTCTGCTTGTGCGAATGCAGATCCTGCAAATGGTAAGATAGTCAAGAAGTGAAAAAGTGACTTGGTAATTTTATTTTTCATAGTGTGTTTCGGAAAATAGTTCTTATTAACTGTTTTTTCATCCTGTTGACGATCTATTTGTAAAAAGGTTGGCTACAAAAAATAAAAGATTTTGTTTACCCGACCCACAAAAGGTTCGGCGGCTTATTCGGATGGAAATGATTGCCAAGTGCTAGTGTGAGAATGGAGGGGTAAAAAGCAAAAAAGCATCCAACTTGCGCTGAATGCTTTTTTCTTTGGGGGGAAGGGCGGAATCGAACCGCTCTAAATTTCCGGAAACTGAATGAAATTGGTGCTTGCGAGAGATTTGGATTTATCCTCCTCCTCCAAAGGAGGAAGCTTAATTCGATCTTCGAACCGGGATTCCACTCCCGATAGCTATCGAGACAATTCTCACGCTCAATACTCAAAAAGAAGAGTCAGCCATGGCTGATGAAGACTGAGGCTCTGTCTAAAAAACAAAAAGTCGGGGTGAAAAATTTTTCACCCCGACTTTTTCTTTTTGTGGAGAATATCGGACTCGAACCGATCACCTCAACACTGCCAGCGTTGCGCTCTAGCCAGATGAGCTAATCCCCCAAAATAATGGTATGCTTAATTCCTTATTTCCTTCAAATATAATCAAACATTGGAGAATCAGTTATAATCAACGCCAGAACCCCGTATTCAAGGATCAATACATCAATGACATTTGAAGTAACTGAAAGGTTCCCGACAGCTGCTACAGGTGTACAATGCCTGACAGGGTGTTGCTCCGAACTGACTTACGACTTTGGTCTCTTTACTACCGCAATGAGGACAAACAACTGGTGCATTTTGCGCAACCGGTGGGGAAATCCCTGTTTTCAGTAATTTGGTTTTGGTTTCTTCCGAGAGCCAATCGGTGGACCATACGGGATAAAGTTGCATTTCAATCGCCACATCAGGATAACCACTTGCAGTCAGTTGTTCGCGAATCAAATCCACGAACAACTGTTTAGCCGGACAACCGGTATAAGTTGGTGTAATAATGACTTTCAACTGCCCATTCACTTCTTCAACCCTGCGCACAACACCCAGTTCCACGAGATTGATTGTAGGAATTTCGGGATCAGGAACCTGCCGCAACAATTCCAAAATGTGCTCTGTTGTCGAAGAACTTACCATGTGGCATCCGGATAAGCGCGTGGCAAAAATTGCATTTCGCTGAGTAAGTGACCTAAATATTCTGTGTGGAATCCTTCCCGGCTGTCAAGTAAATGCGTCGACTTCAACTCAGGTTCTTGAATGCCTGCAGTGCGCAATGTCTCGCTGACCTCCGTTTTCCACTCCAGGATCAGTCCTTCGGTATCCGGAATGTATTTCAAATCGACCGCATCGAAAGCAAACAATTCGGGAACAAAACGAAACAACCTGTCAATGGCAAACTGCAAACGATGATTGCTTTCTTCAGTGCCAATCCCCAAGCGAAGCATCCAGTCTTTCGATCGTTCAAGGCTGTAGCGAATTTCCTTCAAAACTTTTTCAGAAAGTCCGGCAAGTTTGCTGTTTTCACTTTGAAATAAGCGGGTAAATACGCTTTTCACATATACGTCATGCAGGTATTGTCGTGCAATAACCCAGGCAAAATCGGTATTCGGCTGTTCCACCAGCTTGTAACAGAAAAATTCCCTTTCATTTCTGCGGTAAGCGTAATCATCGGCGGTTAGTTCTTTTCCTTCTGTTTCCGCCAGGAGTTTGTAGAGTTCTTCTGCACGACCGAGTAGATCCAAAGCTGAATTCGACAGGGCAATGTCTTCTTCCAGAAAAGGTCCACGACTGCACATTTCACAGAGACGTTGTGCAAGGACTAATTCCGAATCTGCCAAGCGAACAAGTAGCCGGGCAAAATCTGTATTGATTGAAATGACCATCATTTTTTTCTGATTAGATGTTTTTTACTTCCGGTGGAATCTGATAGAATGTCGGATGCCGGTATATTTTGTCTTCTTGCGGATCGAAATAAGCGTCAGCATCTTCCATTGGCACAGACACAATACTTGACGACGGAACTACCCACAATTCACGACCTTCCCCTCGTCGGCAGTAGGCATCGCGTGCATTCTGTACGGCCATTTTTTTATCATATCCGTGTACGCTTCCGGCATGCTTAAATGCAACTCCCGGTTTTTTCTGGATAAATACTTCCCAGATGTTATCTCCAGTTTCCATAATTTGAATTGAGTTAAATTGAACTATTTACAGTTTCTGTTTTTTGGGCATAAGCTACAGCTGCTTCTCGGACCCATTTATTTTCCTGATGGACAAGTCGGTGATGATCAAGTCGGTCGGTATTACACGGACCATAACCGTTGATCACATCGTGGAATTCATTCCAATCCAGCGGACTGTGTTCGTAACTACCCGTTGTTTCGTTCAGGCGGCAATTTGGATCGGGAACAGTGAGTCCCAGAAATTCAACCTGTGGTACTGTTTTATCAATGAATTTCTGGCGCAAGTAGTCGTTGGATTCTCGTTTGATCTTCCATTTCATCGCATTTCCGGTATGAGCGGAATCCGTGTCATGCGGTCCAAACATCATGAGGGCAGGGAACCAAAAACGATTCACGGCATCCTGCGCCATTTCACGTTGTTCTTTTGTTCCACGCGCCATGTGTATCATGATTTCGTATCCTTGCCGTTGATGGAAACTTTCTTCCATACAAATTCGCACCATTCCGCGTGAATAAGGTCCGTAAGAAGTTCTCTGCAAGGATACCTGATTTACGATTGCAGCTCCGTCGACCAGCCAGCCAATAGCACCAATGTCGGCCCAATTAAGCGTAGGGTAATTAAATACACTGGAATAGCGTGCCTTTCCTTCGTGAAGTTGTGTAATCAATTCTTCACGTGATACATTGAGCGTTTCGGCAACACTGTAGAGGTACAAACCATGTCCACCTTCATCCTGAATTTTCGCAAGCAAGACTTGTTTGGAACGCAGGGAAGGTGCTCTTAACAGCCAGTTCCCTTCGGGTTGCATACCAATCACTTCGGAGTGGGCATGCTGTGAAACCTGACGTATCAGATGTTTTCGGTATTCATCAGGCATCCAATCGTGCGGTTCTATTTTCAGGTCTCGTTCTATCAATGCGTTAAATGCCGCTTCGTGTTTTTCCATAGTGCATAGTATTGGAACCGGTTCAGCCAGGTCGACTTTACCGATTCAAATTGAATGCATCAAGAGTAGTATCTTCTCCCGGAGAAAAAAATGATAGTTGTCAAATAAAAAACTGATTTAGGTCAAATATTGAATGGGGAAGGCTGCAACTTGGTGTGAGTTTGAGGGGAGAGGGGGAAAAGAAAAAAGCATCCAACTTGCGCTGAATGCTTTTGCTTCTTTTGGAGAAGAGCGAACGGAAATGGAACCACTAACAGTTAAAGGATTTGCTATATGGGGATTTTTAACACAAACATTAAAGTCCTGATCGCCAACCCCTAATTGGTTGTTCGCTTTTTTATCTAAGTGCGTCTAACTTTGTCTTCCAACTATCCCTTATTGTGATAAATTGATTTTGATATGATTGTAGTAAATTTACATAAGACCTAATTCCGTCCGTTGGATTTCCCTTTAAAGCATTTGTTAGGTCATCAAAATCTTCAACTAATTTTGTGAACGCATTTCTTTTTTCTGAAAATACCGGCTCATTATTGATTATTTCAGTAATTATTTCCATTGCAAGTTGATTAACTGCTAAAGCCTCCTCAACCCACATCCCTGTCAAACTAACATCATTATTTAGAAAGAAATCACCTGTTAAAATTCCGTCCATACATGGTGGAAATGGATAGGGTACACCTTGACAGAAATACTTAAATTTATCTGTAGTAGCATAATTATACCACTGTGGATCTAAATGAATGTAATAAGATGTTGGGGTTTTCTGGAGTTCAAGCCATTGTTGTTGCGTAAGCAATAGATCATTTAATGAGGGGTCTATTACCATTGGTATTGCTTGTCCATTTTCCTCTACAAAAACTAAAATGGCAACATGATAACGCCAACTAACAGTCGGGCTTAAACCTGCGTTACTATTTACAGTTGGCTTTTGATGTTTGTTGAATAGCGAAATCATTGAAGGATCAAAATTCCAAATTTTGTAATGCTTAACGTTTTTACCTTTTAAAAGAAGAGAAACGGCATGTACCCTTTTTTCGCACCCTGCATACGAATACCGCCATTCTATACCAAGATCATTTTTGACATAATTAAATGCATTTTCTGCTTGTTCTATAGAAAGTAAATCATTATCACTATATTGAGTGAAAGTTGGTAAACTTCCAAATCCTTGATTGAAGGATATTTTGAATTGTGTTATTTCTTTCATTTTGATCAGTTTTTCAGCTTAAACGTTTTTGTTGTTAGACTCTTTTTCTGCTTCTTCAAGTAATTTAGCAAAGTATAATCTTGTCCATAAGTACGCAAACAGAAACCCACAAATTACAAAGAATGTCAGTATAGACTCTGCAGCTACTTCTCCTGAAGACTTAGTTATACCGTTTAGTGGTTCTCCCGCATACTCTCCAAATTCTCGTAAATATCTGGGAATGGATGTAAGTTGTGTAAGACCTACACCTACAATTATTTTAGTAAGCCAATCGCTAACTTCAACTAAATTGTCATTTCCAATGTATTTATTGGGAGCACTTGATAATTCTTGGTTATTAATTACCCTTTTTGGAATACCAAAAACAAAACCAATCAACCCCCCAAATGTCAAAGCAGAGCCAGCAATTAAAATTCCAGTACTAAAACTGGCGATGACATAATTCAAATTTCCCTTTTTAAAGGAAATATTATTTGAATACTGCAAAACGTTATCCTTGTAATAATTATCAAAGGTCCAAAACTGCCTTAATGAGTAAACAAGGACAGAAGTTAACCCAATAATAAGCAAAACAACTACAAATTTGAATGCTTGATTATTTCTAATTGTGCTTTTGTTTTCAGACGTATTACTTGTTTCCATTTTGTCAGATTTTAAAGATTTTTGTAACCAATAAGCCATTCATCTGCCTTATCTTTTTCGTTCTTTCCTGGTGTTCGTTGCTCAGCAGCATGTCCCGGTATAACCATGGCAGGGTCATTAAAAACAGCCGAATAAACTGCTCTAACAGAACTTTGATCAACTTCGGGTGCTCTACCTGCGTTTAGCAATGAAATCGCTTCAATTAATTTCATTCCTTTTGCGATTCTCCAAAGAGCATATCTTATACCTGGGGTTTCATTTAGCAACTTTTCTCCATTTATATTAACGGAAGCACTAACTAATACGGGTGATAATTCGGCTCTTTTTGTTTCTACATAGCTTAGTATAGCACCTTCCCATACTTTGAGTTCACCAAATTTTTCTACATCAAGTGTTACTGGAACAGCCAAACTTACAGGGACATTTGGACCAAGAGGCATTCCAACTCTTAGGATTTGTATTTGGATGTTTAATCCATCCGTTTGTGCTTTTGCAGCGAGTGTACCTAAACCCACATTTAGATCTGCTTTAAAACCTGTAATTTTTATACCAACCCTAAAACCAACGGCAAAAGTCCATGAATTTATTTCAGGAATTGTTCCATCTATTTCTTTCAAAAACCAATAGTCCTGAAGAAGAACTTTTACATCTGTACTGCCGCTTGTCGTGCCATAACCAAATCCAATGTCAACAGATGATTCAACTGAAACAAATTTCGTTTCAACTTTTAAGACTTGTCCTATTTCACTTGGGTTTGGGGCGTTAGGTATAATAATGTTGTTAAGCCCTGTTAATGCTTTGATGTAAGCTCTTGCTTCACCTACATTGTCGTGGGGAAAAATGATTCTTGCCATAATTATGTTGTGTTTGTTTGTTTACTCTTTTATGTATTCGCATGATCGCCAAAAAATGACTATTCAGTTGATAACTATTAACTCCTTGCAACCAATAATTACAATCGGTTTTCACACTAAAATTTAACTTATAAAGAATAGAGTTTCAGCGAATAGTCTCTCATCACGTTAGCATTTCAATGACAATAAAAAACATTGATTTTCAATTAAGTAAATCTTCTGAAACAAATTTACAAACGAAACTTTCAGAAATAAAGGGTGTTTTCACGGTATTTGAACCGGGACTTTTCCCATTGGAACCTTCAGTTGAAAAATGTTTGGATATCGACACGTTCGAGCAAACCGGAATCGAACCGCTTTAGGCTTCAGGAAACTGAATGAAATCCGAACTTGCGGAAGATCTGAGATTGCTACCCACCTTAATCCTCCCTTCCGCCGCGGCGGAGAGGAGACAGAATTGAAGCTTCGAACCGGGATTCCGCACTCTTCCCTCACTTTACGCTCTCGCGCTACAAAAAAGAAAAAGTCCGGAAAGTGTGAGAGCGAGTATTGAGAGACAAAAAGAAAAAAGTGAACTACTACCGTAATCTGCTTTCTGTCGAATTTCTAATTACTTATTTCCTGCAAACCATCCAGGATTTTTTGGAATTCATACAAGAATGGTTTTTGGAAACCATGACCCCAATAGGCGAAATGATTGGTTTTTTTGGTAGTAAATTTCTTCGGAAATGGTTCCCAATTGGGCGGGGGTGATTTTTGAATCGGCATCAATTCTCTTAATTCGAAACAGGAGTCGTTCTTATCATCATAAAGAAAAAAGTGCAACATCACTTGTTTTAGTTTTATCTGACCTTTTCGGGTATCATGCCATTGCCAGTAACATTCGTATCTCAAAGGCAGGGATATTTCGTGTCGGTCTTTTGCTCCTTCTATTGAAACGACAATCCGGTTCATTTTCTTTTGAAGGGTTAATTGCGCTTTGTTTTTGGAGAGCTTCCATATTCCCAATGGCAATAGTAGTGCAGCCGCAATACAAATAACAAGTATGGTTGGAGCTGGCTTAGGATATTCACCGATTCCAATAATTATCAGTGCCAGAGTAAGTCCGGTAAGACCAAGACCGATGAAAATATGATTCAGCCAATTGTAATTGTGCAAAGGAGAGATAAAACGTTGGAGATAAACGGACCCTTTTAAAGATTCTTGTGCAAACGCCGCATCAGAAATGACTCTGCCAAATTCGGAGAGCTGGAATTTAGCCATCTGTTCTTCTCTGGACAAGGCTTCTTCCACTCTTTGTTCGGCTGCTATTTCGGCTGCGTCCACCATTAGTTTTCGTTCCGTAAGAACCAACACCATTGCTTCGATTGCTTCCGGAGTGTATTTGGAACGGTCTTTATAAACGGCCAATAGCGCTTCATCCGAATAAGCATTCATGACCTTGTAGAATTGATTTTCCATGATGTCTGTTAGTTCTCTTTGTTCATTTGCAGTTATGAGCGATAAGATCCGCTACATTTTCACTTCCTAATTCAAGAGCTTCATCGTATTTTTCCTGTTTGGATTCAATCAACGCTTTATTGTAATAAGCAGCATAATAAGTTGAATCAAGTTCAATACTTTTAGTGATCTCAGAAAGAGTTCCTTTCAAATCGTTTTTTTTGATTTTTTTTAATGAACCGTTTAACAACCCAACTGCCAGGTCATGAGTACTTTGACTAAATGAATTGAGAGTTATTGAGGTTATTAACAGGATCAGTACAGATTTTATCATCACAAAGAAAATTAGGTTTTGAATGAATATAGACAGGGTCGAATTTTACAAATTTATAGCTAATTAAAAGCAGCGTTCATTGATTAAGCAATGCCCGCGAATTTAGGAATAAAACTTTGTTGTTTTATTTTGCGCTAAAAATTCCAACCCAATTTGTCAGCAAGAAAAGTGGATATTGTTGGATAAAGAAGAGAATCAAAAAAGAAACCTGCTGTTTAATAGATTGTTTTCAAAGCAAACGATAGGTATCTATAAAAACCTGAAGAACATTCCTCCAAAACAAAATGGAATTGAACAGCTATGAATTTGGGGGAAACTGAATGAAATTGGTCCTTGCGGAAGATTTGAGATTGCCATCCTCCTCGATCCTCCCTTCCGCCGCGGCGGAGAGGAGACTTAAATCGTGCTTCGAACCGGGACTCCCGATAGCTATCGGATAGCTACAACCCAGTGTGAGTGTGGTTCCGATAGCTATCGGAAGTGAGGGGAGAGGGACAAAAAGAAAAAGCATCACTCTCGTAATGCTTTTTCTTTTTGTGGAGGTAACTAAACAGAAATCGAACCAGAAAACGATTTGATATTTCTATAAATAATTGATTATTATAATTAAAGATCTATCATTAACGGTCAAGTATAAGCGTAGTGCGGGATTTCGATGCGATTCACTTTCCGCTCGCACCAAACTTAATTGAAAGCCAGAATACTCAATTTAGTGAATCAACCCGCATTACGCTTATACAATGTTACCTGCTTTTATTTTTTTTCTGGGTTTTCATCAGGCTATAATTGCAAGCTCTATTTTCTTTAGATTCAATTCTATGCTCGGAAAGTAATTGAACAATAATTTCTCTTGTTTCATTTTCGTTAAGACCAAATTTTTCTCCAAGGTCAATTTCATTTAGCTGACCATCATTTTCAATTAAAGCGTTGTAATACCTATCTTTATTTTCCATAACTCAATTGTTTTTTTACAGCTATCATCATATGTGGACTAAATGGTAAAAGATAACTGTCGTTTTCTGTGACTTGTATAAGTTCTAATAATGCTTTCTGTTTTTTGTCATTCAGCATATTGGCAAAGTAATCTTTGTCCAACCAAGCCATACCTTCAACTGCGTAAGTATTAAGATGGGTTAACTCTTGATTTAAAAACTCTTCTTTCAGCTGTTCAGGTTTATGATAATACGCCTCAGCTAAAAGCCAAGGAAAATCATCTGGTGGATTATGAATTCCCGTTGTTAATTCCTCCTTGCACATTTCAAAAAATGGTCTTTTGTGAATTAGACCATTTAGAAGACCTACCAAAGTTGATGCAGTATAGTTAATTGCAAAACCCAAAATAATTCCGTTATTTTTTAGGACTCTTTTTGCTTCGCAAATGGTTAAATCTCTGTCTTCTTTTTTTTGAAGATGGTAAAGAGGTCCGTGTAAAATTATAAGGTCTGCAAAATTATTAGGGAATTCCAATTTTCGTGATTCGCCCAAGTGAACAGAAAACTTATTTTTCAATTTATTAGTCCTGTTTTGAGCCAATTTAATATGTTTGACAACTGGTTCTATCAAATGAACCTGATGCCCTTTTTTGGCAAGCCATTCAGAATATTTTCCCGTTCCACCACCAATATCAATTATTGTTGAAGATGAAGAAGGAATATATTTTTCTATGAGCGATTTAATTCTTTCAAATTCAAATACTCCCATTCCTTTATCAAGTCTGGTTTCTTCTGACGCTTTATTGTAAAACACTTCGATGTTTCTGCTTATTAACTGTTTACTATTCATTTTTAATCACTGAATTATCATCACGATCTGAAATGCAGAGCACTTTTCACCGTGATAAAGCAATCAATTTACAATCAATTTACAATCAATTGCTATTGTTTAAAATTTGATGAAATAACTGGATATGATTATCTGTGCATTAAAAAATCGGATGATTTCTATGCGTTAATTACTCGTTTTGTCGAGTTTATCCTTTTGAGAAGGACACAGATAATATGTTATTTTAGTAAAACAGACTGCAAAGATAGAAATTCTTGATTAATTCTATTCGGGAACGTAGTTCATTCTATAACATTTTATAATGTCGGATGAAAGCCCCAATGATCATAGTGAATAATGTATAATTATTCCAATACTACCAAAAAACTGAAATACAACACCTTTCGAGCAAACCGGAATCGAACCGCTATGAATTGGATGAAACTGAGTGAAATTGGTCCTTGCGGAAGATTTGGGTTTCGCCATCCTCCTCGGTCCTTCCCGAAAAGGTCGGGACAGGCTCTTCAAAGGAGGAAGTTTTGATCATTCTTCGAACCACGATCCAACACTCTTCTCTCACTCTGCAAAAAGGAAAAAGCCCGGAAAGAGTGAGTACAGAGTGACAAAAAGAAAAAAGCGAACTACTACCGTAATTCGCTTTTTTCTTTTTGTGGAGTCGGAGGGGTTCGAACCCTCGTCCAAACAATGGTTCCGAATGTCTTCTACATGCTTATTTTTTGATTGGTTTTCGAGTCGAATTCGGACAAAAACACCCAAGATCCAACCTTAGCTTCTGAGATCTCACACCTTGCGCGAAGCTCGCTCAGTGCCAGATTTTCTAAAATGATTCCCCTTGGCCTGCTGATCGAAAATCAGAATCGTGCAGAGGAGAAACTTGTCCGTGTACTAAACTTCCACTGGATTAAGCCTTATTTACCTAGTAAATTAAGCAGCAAGTGCGTATGACGTATTGTCAATTATGGTTCACAGCAAGATATTTAAGAGCTTCACTGCAACGCTCTGCATGCTTCCCACCGAAATCTCGATCGCTGTCAAATCCAATGTCGACCCCAGTTGTAACTTTACAAAGGTACTAAAAAAACGAACCTTTGTCACATAAACTATCCACCAAGAGTGGATTTTAAGTTTTTTTGTTTGATTTTTCTCTAAATGGCTGTTCTTCCCTTAAAACAAGTAGTTGAATCGTTTAAACTCTTCCGGGGTAAATTCAACTACTCCAAAAATATAAACCACTTGATTTGCAGTTTTACCGTTTTCCAATTTTCCGGAGATTTTTACTCCGATATGAACGGTTTGTGAGTATTTGTCTCCGGGTTGATGTAAATCATTATTCATCTTCAGATACATCGGTTTTTCGGCGTTTTTCACACGCACTACTAGCGGTTGGTTACGCTGAGAACCGTCAACTTCCTCCAGTGCAAAGTGTATTGAAACAATTGATAAGTTTACCGATATTGTCTGATTACCGACAAAAGCCTCGTAAAATTGATTTTTTATATGAGAATCCGGATGTAGAATGCCTCCTTCTTCCATCGCAATCTTACCAGGCCAACCGGACATTTCCCTATAGGGCAAATCCAATTGTTTCAAAACAAGCTGCATACCTGCATCCATGGTTATTTCAGCATCTGTAGTAACGGAAACGGTTGCGTTGGATGGGATGGATGTTGTCCGTACAATATAGTAATTATCGCGCTGCCCGGTTTGTGGTGGCGAAATCATAGCTTTCGTTGCTTTTATTTCATGTTGACGAACACTTTTATGATAAGAGCATCCGAAACATAGAATGAGGGATGATAGGGTGCTTAAGAAAATTAATTTGACCATAGGTATCACTTTGAGTACTACTTAAAAACAGAGACGTAAAAAAGGGATATCTATGTGATATCCCTCTAGTTTATTTTCTATTTTTCGTCATCTTCGTCTTCTTCATCATCTTCCCATTCGTCCTCGTCCTCATAATCTTCATCCTCCTCGTCCTCATCACTGTTTACCAGGTATTTGCGGTAATCTTCCTCTTCGTCCTCGTCTTCTCCGTTTCTTCCGAACAAGTCCAATTCTTCATCGGATAAATCATCGTCGTTCAAAAATTGGTTGTCTTTACCACTCTTGCGGTAAGCTTCCATTTTGGGTTTCTTCGGAGCATCTTTACTTACGCTAACTGAACGCGGATCTTTTTCTTTTTTACGTTCAACTTTTGCAGGAATGATCTCATCCGGATCGAAAGCAGGTTTACTGATACGACTGTCATCCGGTTTTTTATAATCCGGTTTTGAATCACTTACGGAGCCTCTGTCTTCTCTCGGTCTGAAAGCAGGTCTATCACCAGAACGATTGGCATCGCCCGATGGTTTTCCTCCTGAAGCGCGATCATCTGCTTTCTTAACGGCGATATTTCGCCCATTGATTGCAAAATCATCTAAGGCTTCAATCGCATTATCAGCTTCTGATTCATCAGCCATTTCGACAAAAGCAAAACCTCGTGGTTTGCCCGTCTCGCGGTCTTTTGCAATGGTGACACGGTTTACACGACCGTGCTCTTCAAAAAGGGATTTCAACTGTTCTTCTGTTGTGTTGAAATCGAGTTTTGCCACAAAAATACTTGTCATCGGTATTTAAATATTCTCTTTTGTTGTCCCTTGTGGGACATTTGTTTCGAACGAAGATATATAAATTTTCAAATCCACAAAACTTTGAAAGAGATTTCTATCAAACCAATTAGTTATTGGTAGCTCCCAAGGTTTTACTGAATGAAGTTTTAGGAAACAATTACTTGTTTTTCAAAAGGTCTCGGATCTCCATCAAAAGCTTCTCCTCATTGGATGGTTCAGCCGGTGGAGCAGGGGCTTCATCTTCCTTTTTTTTGCGTAAGGTCATTGCTTTGTTCATTCCTTTAACTATAATGAAAATGCAGAATGCAACTACAACGAAGTTGATAATGGCAGCAATAAATTTCCCTAATGCAATTCCACCTGGAGTCCATAGTTCAACTCCACCAACACCGACAGCTCTTAAAGCAGGGTTTAGAATCAGTGGAGTGATGATATCGTTTACCAAAGATGTGACAATGGTACTGAATGCTGCTCCTAAAATGATTGCGACGGCTAAATCTACCACGTTTCCGCGCATGATGAATGCCTTGAATTCCTTTAACATAGTTCTTAGTTTGAAGTGATTTCAAATATAGTATTTATCTTATTCTGTACAAGAATAATCGGAATGCTTTTGAATCTCTATTTATGTTTAACCGCAAAGGGCGCTAAGAACGCCAAGATGAACTTATCTTTCTTTGCGCTCTCTGCTTCTTTGCGGTTTATAATTAAGAAGCAAAGGTGCCTTATGATTGAAAAGGAATGCGTTGTTGAATAGACCGTGAAAGCGTGATTTCGTCTGCATACTGGATTTCCGAACCTACTGCAATTCCTCGTGAAAGCGTAGTTATCTGAACATTGGAGGCGTGTACTTTCTTGTAAAGGAAAAAGTTCGTGGTATCTCCCTCCATCGTAGGACTTAAAGCCAGGATGATCTCGTCAACGGATCCGGAAGTGCATTTATCGACCAAAGGCTGAATGAACAAATCATTTGGACCGATTCCATCCATGGGCGAAATGATTCCTCCCAGAACATGGTAAATTCCCTGATAGGTTCCGGTACTTTCGATAGCCATGACATCGCGGATATCTTCCACTACACAAACCAGTCGGTGATTGCGTTTTTCATTGGAGCAAATGGAGCAAATGGGAGTGTCTGAAATGTTTCCGCAGGAAGAACAGCTTTGAACGTGTGTTTTCAATTGCTGAAGCACATCTCCGAAACGTTCCAATTCTTCCGGATTCCGCTTCAGTAGATTCAACACCAGGCGCAGAGCGGTTCTTTTGCCAATGCCAGGCAAGGAACTGAATTGCTCCACTGCTTCTTCCACATATTTTGATGGGATATTCATCGCCTCAAAAGTACGAATTTCAGGTCGTTTCTGGGTGTTTAAGACAATTTCCCGCAATTTTTAGGATTTCATTAATCAGAGTTCTTGTCTTTTCTAGCTTGAAGCAGTACTTTCGCAGTGTGGAATTAATAGAATTTGATTTTTTAGGTTTACACCTTCAAGAGCCGATGGCACTCCTTTTCAATTGGATCATTGCAAGTTTTTGTTTTTATGCGTTTAATCGATTAGGGAAATTTAAGAATGAAGCCAATTTCTACTGGCGATTGTTTTATCTGACTTTTGGAATCTCGACCGTCTTCGGTGGTTTGGGACATTTGTTCTTTCAATACGCAGGTTTTCCCGGGAAATATCCGTGTTGGATCATGGGCTGTATTGCGAATGCTTTTGCAGCAATGGGAATGTTGCATCTGACAGGTGTTTCGAGACCAAAAAAGATCGCCTTCCAGGTAATTTGGATCAAGTGTGTAGTACTTTGCTGTGCTTCGATTCTTACCAATAAGTTTATTTTCGTTGCATTGGATGCAATTGTGACGTACATTGGCTACACAGGGGTTTACGCATATATCCTGATGAAACGCTCTGAAAAAGTGGCATTTTTAAAGAATATGATCATTGCCGTGTTGATTTTGACTCCATCTGCCTTTATCTTTGGTTTCAAAATAAACATTCACCAATGGTTGAATAAAGACGACCTCAGTCATATTTTAATGATTGTTACGATTTATTATTTTTATCGTGGGTTAAAAGAGTGGGGAAAACAAAATGCCCCGCAAGTGGAACATGTCTAAGAACGAAGTAAATATTAAGAATAAACGTGCCCGGTTTGAATTTCAATTAGATGAAGTTTTTACCGCAGGAATGGTATTGTCCGGTACAGAGATCAAAAGTATCCGTAACGGGAAAGCGAGTATCCTGGAAGCGTATTGTATTGTAGATAATGGCCAGGTCTTTATCCGCAACATGCATGTTTCGCCTTATGAGAATGGATCGTTCTACAATCATACTGCACGTTCCGACCGAAAATTGCTGCTTAACAAGAAGGAGATCAAGAAGCTGGAAAAATGGGTGAAGACGAAAGGAAATACCATTGTGCCCTTAAAATTGTTCTTATCCGAAAAAGGCTGGTTGAAGCTCGAATTGGCTACCGGTGTCGGTAAAAAGCTGCACGATAAGCGTCACGACCTGAAAGAGAAGGACGACAAGCGTGATATGGCGCGCGCGATGAAGCGATAAGCCTACAAAAATCCGAGAGTTAATAAATGAATGATCCGTTCATGCGTGAACAGGATGTACGAAGTAACGATTCCGACTCCCCAAAAAGAAAGGTGGTATAGAAACACGAAATAGAGTGTTTTTCGTCGTCGCAAATAGGGGTAAAGCGGAATCAGGAAAAGCAGGATCAGCAAAATGCGAATGCTCCCCACATGAAAATCGAAGACGGTCCGATAGCGCACATAGTCATCGGAAGTGATCATTTTCACAGGAGTGTGCAGGAACCAGGTTGTTTCCAAAATAACCTCCGGATAAGCGCTTTTCCAGGCATAAGCATTGTTCTGAACAAAATACTTTCCATTGTTTTCCAGTTCAATCCGTGTGATATTGCTCTTGATAATTCCGTTGTTGAGCGACTTGGAAGAACCGATCAGCACATCCTTTTCATAGTGAACAGGCAGGAAATATTCGATCGACATAGCCAAAGCCAGCATCAGTGAAAAGCGCATGATGGTCTTGTAGATACTCCAGCGCATCCCGGTTGTCAGGGAAAGGAAGTACTGGTTGTTATCTTTCTCCTGCCGCTTTTTTTGCTGTTCGAAGCGCATTTTCGCCACACGCATACGTTCCAGGTGCTCTTCTTCAGATTCTTTCCTGGATTTTCTGGAAGTTCTTGAATTGGTTTCCTCTTTATAATCCGGATTTAAGATGATCTCAACGGCTTTTGTCAATCGGATAAAGGCTTCATGAGCCAAGGGATCGGGATTTACATCCGGATGAAGGCGCAGGGCCATTTTCTTGTACTGCTTTCGGATATCCGCTTCGCTTGAGTCGGAAGGAAGTCCTAATAAACGAAAGCATTCGGCTCGGGTCATTGCAAAAGCGCTTTTAAAGTTTCTTTTCTGCGAATCTTTCCATTTCCGGTTTTCAGGATGGAAGCAATCACTTGTTGTTTGGGTGCTGCATATTTACCGAACTTTTCCCGGATAAGCGCTTGAATTTGCTTGAATTTCTCTTCCGGAAGTGCTTTTTCAACAACCAGGACACAGGCTTCTCCCAAAGTTTCGTGTGGAATTCCGCCAATAATGAAAGGTGTTTCCATCCATTCATCAAGTGTCTGCTCCAATTTCTCCGGATGGATTTTGATTCCACCGCTGTTAATCACAAAATCAGCTCTTCCGATCCAATTGAACTGTTTTGAATCGATGAGGTTGACCAGATCGCTTGTCTGCATGCGCTCAATTCCCAGTTTGGAATCCGAAATGACCAAACCGTCTTGGAAAACTTCCAATTCCACGCCTTCCAGTGCTTCATAAACCGGATTTCCCATTTCACGCAACGCAATGTGTGAAACAGTTTCCGTCATTCCAAAGCCAATGAAAACTGCTGGCTTAACAGAACTGAGTAGTTGTTCCAGTTGTGAGGAAAGTCCCATTCCTCCGAGTAAGATATAATCGAATCGGTTCAAATTCTCCGGTGTTTCTTCCAGAATGCGTTTTATCTGATAAGGAACCAATGAAATGAAGGAATAATGCGATCCGGAAGCCAATTTCATGATCGGATTTGAGCTTGGCTCTCTAATTTCAATGGAATAATTGCCAACCAGTGCGCGAATGATCATCATCTTTCCGCCAATGGTATGGGGTGATAATGGCAGTAGAACCCGCGAATTTTCATCCAGGTTAAAAAAAGAGTTACTGCGTTTTGCAGAAGCTTCCAATTGCTCTCTAGTAAGTGTGATCGATTTCGGACTTCCGGTTGAACCACTTGTATTTACAAGGTAAACCGGAGATCGTTGGTTCCATAATTCAATGATTGCCTGAATTTCCTGTTGTGTTTCTGCCGAACAATCGGTATAAGTTACTTCAAAAGCCATTTTTTGAATTCAAAATTAAAAATGCAATCCCGATAGCTATCGGGAGCAAAAGTGTGCCTTCGACTCCGCTACGCTTATGCTGAAGCTTTAGCGCAAGCATTCAGTCACCTTTTGTAGATCAATTTAGCAGACTGAGCGTAGTCGAAGTCTGAAAAGTTGGAACAAAAATTGAGCGTTTATGCTAATTCGCAATTTGCTATTCGGCATTCGCAATTTTATTTGCTAAATTTAAGCAAAGATTATGACTCGTAAAAACACAAGTATGAAATTTGGTGCATTGCTTTTAATAGGACTTTCGTTGGTTGTTTCTTCTTTCAGTTTGTTGGAAAACCATTCGGAAGTGAAAGAATCGATTATGGACAGGAAGTCGGGAATCAAGTTCTCTAAAATGACTTTTCAGGATGCCATCCGTCAGGCAAAAGCTTCAGGGAAGTTGATTTTTATCGATGTGCACACGAGCTGGTGCGGACCGTGCAAGGAAATGGCAAAGACCACCTTTACGGATACGGAAGTAGGGAAGGTCTTCAATCAAAAATTCATTAACCTGAAAATCGATGCGGAAGAAGATGCGGATGGACCGATGATCTCAAAAGCATATACCGTTTCTGCTTACCCGACATTACTTTTTGTCAACAGTGAAGGAAAGTTGGTTCGGAAGCTGGTAGGTAAACAAAGCAAAGAGAAATTGTTGGCTGCCGTGGCGTCAATGAAATAGAAAATAAAAATCTGTGGGGACGCGACGCATCGCGTCCCCGTCATTTTATTTTCATCTTCAAACAATACCCCTTGTTTGTTGTTGCATACAAGGTCTTTTTCTCCAGCAGCAAAGCACAAAAATTCCCCTTCATCAGAAATTTCCAGTTTTTTCCACCATCCACTGAATAATCAATTCCGGTTGTTCCGCAAGAGAAGAGGATCTTCTTGTTTCCTGTAACGCAGGAGCGATAGCCACTTGGAAGGGTTTCGGAAACAGTCCAGTTTCTACCTCCATCCGTTGTAAAACAGGCATTTTGGATTGATTCACTACTTTTTCGATAATCTCCGCCAACAATAGCGCCATTCATCGGGTTCCAAAAGAAGAGGGAGAATGGACCACAACCTTCGCCTTTTTTCATGGGAAGTTTGTTTGTCAAGGTACTTTTCGACCACAGGTCCAGGTAATGAAAACGAGCGGAAGTATCACCTCCTGAAACAAAGAAATAGGTATCCGGATTCAAATATTGGGCACAGGTTCCACTTGCAGCATAACAACCTTCATTTGCTTCATTTTCAACTTTTTGATCCAGTTCAGTGAAAGTGATTGATTCGGGTTGTTTGTTTTGTAAAAAGAACTTGCCATTCACTGGATCGCCCAGAATGATGAGATGACTTTTGAAAATCGAAATATCGTCCAGAAAAATTCCGTTTTCAGTAAAAATTGGATGGATGGATTCCATAGTTCCTTTGTAAACCATGCCGATGTCTCCGGAAACGATAGCGTAAAGAGTGTCTTGATCAATTGAAATATCCCGGAACTCTCCGCCTTTGGTGGGAGGGATGATCACTTTGCTGCTTTTTTCGGTTTCATTCACCGCAATGACTCCGGTTTTTGAAGTCCCGAATAAAAGGAAGTCTTTTTTGTAGCGGACCACGATGCGGGAATAAGAACTATCTGCCGAAAAACGGATGGTATCAATGGAGGTCACTTTTTGTGAAATCCCAATATTACTTAGGAGTATGAGACCTAAAGAGCATATTAAATTTTTCACGCTGTTCATCTTTTAGTTTCGGGATATTGTCTGGAACTGTCCTTTTCCAACGTTTGTGAGACCATAACCAAGGTCCTGGTTCTTCTAAGATACGCTTTTCAAGCAGATGTGCATGTGTTTCAGTGATTTCACCCCAGGGCAATGTTCTTGGTTCAGCTGTCAGGAGCTGCAGTTCCACTTCGTAATAACCACGTTTTATTTTCTTCGGCAGGTAGAAAACAACTGCCTGGTCGTAGGTGTTGGCCAATTGTTCAGCGCCGAAAATAATTCCGGTGGTCTGATTCAAAAAGGTCATCCAGTAGCTTTTTAGTGAGTCTGCCGGACTTTGATCGCTTAATACCAGTGTAGCAGTTGGAATTCCTCTTTCCACATAGGAATTGAAGGTTTCCTTTACAATTTTTGCGTGAATGACCTTCATTCCAAAACGCGAACGGAGTGTATTGATTTTATCATCCCAATATCCACTGGTCAGCGGCATTCCGATTCCGATCGCCTTATGTGGAAAATAAAGATCCTGACCTGTAATCATCCATTCCCAGTTCATATAATGTGCGGAAACCAGCAGAACACTTTTCTGAAGTTCATACAATTCCTCCATGAGTTCCGGATTCTTGATGACGAATCGTTTTTGAAGCTCTTTCTCTGAAATGCCCAGGTTTTTGACACCTTCCAGCAGCATATCGGCAAAATGGCGGTAAAACGAGCGCTTGATCTTTCGTTGTTCCCGTTTGCTTAAATGCGGAAATGAACGAGCAATGTTCCCTTCAATCACTTTTCTTCGATAAGGGAAAACAGTGATCAATAGAAGGAAAAACAGATCGGAAAAACGATAGGTTATCCAAAGAGGAAGCTTGGAAAGCGGGAGTACAAACAAATAATAAGCAACTCGACTCATTTCTTGAATTTATTTGGCCAAAGCGTTTGTAACTGTTTATTGATTTCCTGTTCACGTGCACTGCTTCCTGCATGGAAAAAGGTGCGGTCTTTCAAAGAATCCGGAAGGTATTGCTGTGAAACAAAGTTTCCAGGGAAATCATGTGCATATTGGTATTCTGCGCCATAACCCAAATCTTTCATCAATTTGGTCGGGGCATTTCTCAAATGAAGCGGAACAGGAGTGTTCGGATCTTGCTTGACCGTTGCAATCGCTTCGTCAATAGCCAAATAAGCTGCATTTCCTTTGGGGGAAGTAGCCAGGTAAATGGCACATTGCGACAGGATAATACGAGCTTCCGGCCAGCCGATGACTTGAATTGCCTGGAAGGTATTGTTTGCCATGATCAATGCGGTTGGATTTGCCAGACCGATGTCTTCAGCTGCAGAAATCAATAGTCTTCGGGCAATGAACTTTGGATCTTCACCACCTTCGATCATACGCGCCAACCAGTAAACGGCTGCATCCGGGTCACTTCCACGAATGGATTTGATAAAGGCAGAAATGATATCGTAATGCTGTTCCCCGTCCTTATCGTAGCGTACGCGCTGTTGCGCAAGCTGATTGACCAATTCATCCGTGATGACTGCTGTTTCACTTGGTGAGAAGGTATTCACGGTCATTTCCAACAAATTCAGCATTTTGCGTGCATCACCTCCGGCAACCGCAATCAATGATTTGTATTCTTTTAATTCTATTTTTCGTTTGGAAAGAAGGACATCTTGCTTGATTGCACGGTTGATCAGTTCCAGCAGATCTTCCAGAGTGTGACCTTCAAGCGTATAAACCTGGCAACGAGAAAGCAATGCTGAAATAACCTCGAATGAAGGATTTTCAGTTGTGGCACCGATCAGGGTGATTGTTCCTTTTTCTACGGCACCAAGCAATGAATCCTGTTGTGATTTTGAAAACCGGTGAATCTCATCGATGAACAAAACTGCTCCATTGGATTGGAACATTCCCTGACTTTCCGCTTTCTGAATGATTTCCCGAACGTCCTTGACACCTGAAGAAATAGCTGAAAGAGTATAAAAAGGGCGGTTCAGCTGTTTTGCAAGTAAATTTGCCAAGGTGGTTTTTCCAACTCCCGGAGGTCCCCAAAAGATAATGGAAGGAAGGATTTTGGATTGGATCGCTTTCTTCAAAGCTCCGTTTTCCTCCAGCAAATGCCTTTGTCCGATGTATTCTGACAATTCATTTGGACGCATACGTTCTGCTAGCGGAGCACTCATCTTATTTTCAGTGTTTAATAGTTCCAAGAGTTCACACTTCGACTTCGCTCGGTGTCTTTCTTTGAATCCTCATTTTATTTAGTAGGAAAAAGGTGACTGAGCGGAGTCGAAGGCATCTTTTTAAACTTTCCTCAAAAATAAGATTTTTATCCCTTAGTTGTCTGCAGGATTTACCGGATAATCAGCCATCAGTTTGTATTTTCCTCCCAATTGTGAAATCAGTTCGCGCCATAAATCGTCGTCAAATGCATTGAAAACGTTGATGTTCTTGGGTGCTTTCATAACAATCCAGCTCAATTCATCGATTTCCTTTTGCAATTGCCCTTTGCTCCAACCCGTATATCCAATGAAAAAACGGAGGTTGGCAGGAGTCATCTCGTCGTTGGAGATGCGTTTCTTGATTTCCGGATAATCTCCACCCAGATAGAGGTTCTCACCAATTTGAGTACATCCGCTTATCTCTTTGTTCTGATGCATGTAGAAGAGCTGGTTGCGCTCTACAGGACCTCCGAATCCGACGGGGATTTTTGCTTCCGGAAAATCGGTTACAACAGAATTGATTTCGATTTCGAGCGTGTTATTGAGAATTAATCCGAAGCTTCCATCTTCATTGTGTTCACATAGAAGAATGACCACACGGGAAAAATTGCTATCCATCAGAAAAGGTTCTGAAAGAAGTAAATCACCTTTTGTCGGACTTGGTTGCTTGTTAATTTGTAAAGGAATCAAATTAGTTTGTTTTGTTTGAACGTAAAGTACAAACAATTTTTTAGTTGAAAAACGAAATTCGAACCGATTTTTAATGGTTAGTTAAGAACAATAGGTGGTTTACGGATATTGATGTTTGCATTTTGCAAAATGGATGCATTTCCTTTGATACCAACGGTGAAGCTTTTGTTTGTTCCGATTGGAGTCCAGTTGAAAACCACATTCCAGCAGTGAATATTCCGATACAAGTTGATGTTGAAGTTGCTAATTGCTTTTTGCTCAATATCATACATCATGCGGGCGCCGACTTTCCAATTCGGAGTCAGGTTCACATCTCCGCTCAAGGTAACGGTATTGGTAGGCAAGTAACGTTTGTTTCTGTAAGTAGCTGTATCTCCATTCAAATTGAGTGAAAAGATGTGATCGACGGTTAGTTTCCACGGAATTTCAAAATAAACCATCTGGTTCGGGTTGAGAATCCATTGCTGATACTCCGGGTTCCAGACATTCGACATCGTATTTGAGATCTTTTGCAGGCGGTCACGACTCTTTTTGGTAGTAAGAACTAAAGAAGTTGCAAATGAAGCCGATTTGATCCGACCGATTCCCTGATTGGTTTTCAAAGCGTATTCCCTTTTAATCCTTCCAAGGCTGTCCCATCCATACCAGCTGTGATTAGCAGTGATCGTCAGGTTGATAAACTCATTGGGATTGATGACCATGCGCATGTTCAGGTCTCCCCAATTCATGGAATCCTTGAAGATGTCGTAATCCGTACTCAAAAAGAAATTGTCGATCAAGCGCGTTTTCTTGAATCCGGTAATGGTGTCTTTTTCGCTTTTTTGCTTGATCTCAAAGGTATTGTTCAAACCGAATACGATCCTTCCGGAAGATTGTGTCTGGAATTCGGAATAGAGACTTCGCTCAAACTTGCTGTAGCGAACCTCGGTAGCCACATTGTTGATTGTATCCGTATAACTTTGGATTCCCTGTTGAATAGTCGGAGCATAATTGAAGGAAACGGTCGGTGTCATCACATGACGAAGCAATGTTTTCCGTTTACCAACGAAACGGTAATACGAATACAAGTTACTCGTTAAAGAAACACTCGAACTGAATGAGTGACTGAATCCGCCGGTTCCGATTGTGTCGATATGCACGACATCTGCCAAGTCACTAGTGTCGACCGCTGTTTTTACAATGGATTGGAAGTTGTAAATCTGTTTGTATGTTGCAGAAGGGGTAATCCGAACGGTATTTTTAAGGATGCTGAAAGTAGCCTGGACATTGAAATTTTGGGTGATTCCATTTCTGAAATTCTGTCCGATACTATCGAAGTTCCCGTTTTTCAAATAGCGGTCCTTGAAGGAAGAACGGTTCTGGATTTCATTGGCATAACTGAAACCGACTACTTTATTGACCCGCTTGAACGGGAAAATCCGGTTGGTTGTCTGGAAGTTGAAAATAGGGGATGTCAGATCGATGATCTTGGTAGCAGAGTTTTGTCTCAAACTTAATTTCAAATCTGCTGAAATAGGCAATGACCCGAAACGCTTTCCTAGTTTGATGTCAGAGTTCAAAGTGTTGTTGAAATACTGCGGATTATTTTGTTGGTTCAGGGTTTGTTTATTGGTCGAGTTGGAATTGTAATTCACATTTGCCGTAAATGACCAATTCGGGTTCAATTTCGGGTCCTGATTGTGTGTCCAACGGATGGTTGTTGTACTGAAAACAGTGGAATCCGGGTAACCGTATCGGAAACGCGTATATCCCAAATCGAAGTTTCCGTTGTACTTGTATTTGGTTGCGTATTCAGAATAATTCCGGAAACCGAAACTTCCGCGTGTGAATCCGGTGACATAGGCAATCGTTTGGAAACGTTCCGAGATAGGAATGTAGTATCCCAAATCCTGCAATCCCATTCCATAAGCTGAAATAATGGAATATTGCGGCATGATAAATCCACTTTGACGATCTTTCTTCTTTTTTAAAGGAATCATGGCGAATGGAAGTCCGAGTGGGGTTGGAACTCCCATTACCCATAAATTGATCGGACCCGAAACAATTCGTTTATCCGGAATCATTACCGCCTTTGAAAGTCCGAAATGGTAATGCGGTTCTTCCAGATTACAGGTCGTGAATTTTCCATGGATGAAATGGACATCCTCATTCGGTTGCCTTTTCGCTTTCTCCATTGTCAGGTAATAATCGTCCTGTTTGATTGCAGCTTCCTGGATATATCCCTTCTTTGTCTCGAAGTTGTATCGGATCGATGCGGCCTTCAGGGTATCGCCGTTGTCAACAAAGAGCGGTTTCCCGACTTTTCTCCCAAGTGAATCCAATACGAAAGTGGCGAGCACTTCATTTTTATTGAGATCAATAAGTAAATATTCGGCAGACATATCCACACCTTCGTAATTCAGTTTGGCTTCACCATAGAGATGAACCTGTTTCTTTTTCAGGTCAGAATAAATGGAATCCCGCGCTGAATAGGTAATAATGGACTTGAAATCGGTATCGTTGATGTAGACTTTGCGTTTCCGATAGCCATCGGAATTGGTGCTGTCTTCTTTTCCTTTTTGACCAAAGGCGAAGGAGGTGGAAACACAAATGAGCAAGTAGAAACAGGTTCTAATTGCCGCAGAAAGAATAAGGAAGAAGCCTTTTTTTGTTTCCAATACTTGTATTAAAACGGTTGCAACGCCTGTGCTTTAGCTTTAGCGAAGGCACAAAGCTACGAAATTACCATGGTTTTGATGAATCTTAAAACACGATAATGCGCAACATACTATTTAGTTTAAATTCTCATACATGAAAATACAAATGACACTAAGCGTGAAAATATGTATTTTTTCTCCCACTAATTTCGCAGATTGCGCTGATTATTTAGGCTTCCCATTGGAAGCCTGCTTAGATCACCAGTGACTGAAATCTGCGCTATCCGCGTTATCTGCGGAAATACCTGAATTTTCATCAGGAAGAACGCGATTATACAAAAGTCGTGCTAGAAATGGCGCTTTTCGGATTTTAATTGCTTTTTCAACATTCTACTATAGATAAGTTTCTAAAATGGTCTGATGATTGCTTGATAAAGGGAGTTACTTTTATTCAGGAATCGATATATACAACATGAACCGATTAGAAAACAGTTTAAAATGGGTGAGATGGGTAGCAATGGCTATTCCGTTTGTGATGCTTTTTGGGTTTCAATTAAAAAAACAACCTACTGCAAGTAAACAATCCGGAACGATCAGGACAATTGTGATCGATGCAGGTCATGGGGGAAAAGACCCGGGCTGCCACGGTTCATCTGCTCATGAGAAGAATGTCTGTTTGGCAATGGCTTTGGAGTTGGGAAGGAAGATTAAGGAAGGTTATCCGGAAATAAAAGTGGTTTTTACTCGGGATAAGGATGTTTTTGTGGAATTGGACGACCGTGCTAAGATTGCAAACAAGGCAAATGCAGACCTTTTCATATGTATCCATGCGAATTCGGCTTCTGCAACTGCTTATGGAACGGAAACGTATGTTCTCGGACTTCACAAGACAGACGCACAGGCAAAAATTGCAGATCGGGAAAATAGCACCATCTACCTGGAGGCGGATAAAGGAGAAAAATACAAGGATTTCGATATGTCTCCGGACGCGATCATTGCCCGACAATTGCAATTATCGGTGTTCCTGGATCAATCGATCCTTTTTGCGGACAAACTGCAGAATGAATTCAAATCAATTGGTCGTTTTGACCGTGGCGTGAAACAAGCAGGATTTCTGGTACTGTACAAAACTACGATGCCGAGTGTATTGATAGAAACGGGATTTTTGACGAATCGAGACGAAGAGAAGTTTTTGGCAGATTCATCCGGACAGAAAAAAATGGCTGGGGCTATGTTTATCGCCTTTGAAAAATACAAGGCAGAGCTGGAAGGAGTGGATTACAAAACCAGAGGTAACCAGGAAGTAGCGGATAACCCACCTGTTGAAAAAAAGGAGTTGAAAGATAAGGTAGTTTTCAGAGTGCAGATTGAGACATCCGAATCAAAAATTGCTGCAAATTCAAGTCGCTTTAAAAAACATGAAGTATTTGAATACCAACAAGATAGGTTGTATAAGTATACGGTTGGCGAATTCGTGGATGACTTTAATGCCGCGAATACCTATAAAAACGAACTAAGGCAAAAAGAATTTCCCAATGCTTTTGTTGTTGCTTTTCAAAATGGAGAGCGTATTAGTTTGGAAAAAGCTATTAAATTAGCAGAAAAATAAAAGTTTTGAAAATCAAAAAAGAAATTAAAGCAGGTCTGATTGCCATTGCAGCTATTGGTTTGCTTGTAACGGGTATTAATTTTTTGAAAGGCTATTCATTTTTTGGAGGAGACGCTCAATACACGGCTTATTTCCCCAATGCCGGTGGAGTTAGTGCATCAACTTCTGTATTCGTAAATGGGGTGATCGTAGGGAAGGTTATTTCCGTGGACTATAATCCTGGCGGGGATTCCACTTCGAAGGTGCGCATGAAATTTACGATCAACGATAATGATCTGAAGATTCCGAAATCTTCCATATTGGAAACAGGTTCTGTGGATTTATTGAATAAAGGTTTGCTATTGTTCATGGGGGATGATCTTTCACAAGGTTATTACACAGAAAAGGACGCTATTCACGGTCGTGTGCAATTGGATATGTTCGGACAACTGAAGTCTTATGCAAATCCGGTGTTGCAGAAAGTTTCTGCGCTTGTTGTAAATGTGGATAAGACCATTACATCTTTGAAAGGTTTCTGGGATACCACTGCGACTTCTGAAATCAGGGAATCTTTGGTTTCATTGAAACTGACATTTAAAAAGTTTGGAAATATTGCAGATGATGTGGAAGGATTGGTTGCTACTGAAAAAGTGAAACTGAGCCGTATCATGAGTAATGTGGAATCGATTACCGGAAACTTGAAAGCTTCCAATGATAAAATTTCCAAGATCGTTGGTAACTTCGATAAGGTTTCCGAAGATTTGGTTTCAGCTGATTTCAAAAAAGTGATCAACAATGCAAATGCGACGATTGAGAAGTTGAACGCAACCTTTACTTCCATTGAAGCTGGGAATGGAACATTGGGTAAATTGTTGAAAGACGAGAAATTATATAACGAATTGGTTGAGACCAATAAGAGCCTGCAAAACCTGGTTCAGGATCTGGAGAAACATCCGGAAAGATATATCCATTTCTCCGTATTCGGTGCTAAAACAAAAGGAGTTCCGATTACTACAGGTGAAGAGAAAAAATTACGTAACTTGTTAGATTCAATCCCGGATTAATAAAAACAGTTTATGATCGCTGCAATTATTTTTAGTGTACTTCTGATTGGTGGATTTGGATGGTTCGGATGGAACATCCTGAAAATTCGTTCAAATATTCTTCTTGGGAGAGAGGTGAATCGAAAAGACAAACCGGGTGAACGTTGGAAAACAATGGCCTTGGTTGCACTTGGTCAGAAAAAAATGTTCGCCAGACCAATTCCGGCTTTGCTGCATTTGGGAATCTATGTTGCTTTTGTCATTACACAGGTCGAGTTGATCGAGATCATTTATGATGGGATTACAGGTTCGCACCGTGCTTTCATGTCTTCTTTAGGAGGGTTGTATACATTGGCGGTTTCCATCATTGAAATTCTTTCCGTTGCGGCATTGATTGCAACAATAGCCTTCCTTTCCAGAAGAAATATCTTGAAACTGGCTCGTTTCAGAAAACCTGAAATGAAAGGTTTTCCCACATTTGATGCTAACATGATCCTTTTCATGGAGCTTATCCTGGTATTCTGCATTTTCACAATGAACGGAGCGGATGAGGCTTTGTATTTGAAAGGAGCATCTCATGCTTCTCACGAGGCTGGTTCATTCGGTTTTGCCATTTCTTCCTGGGTTGGTCCACACATTTTTGGTGGATTCAGTGTAGAAACATTGCACATTCTGGAGCGAGTAGGATGGTGGGGACACTGGTTCATGGTACTTGCTTTCCTGAACTACTTACCTTATTCAAAACATTTCCACATTTTATTGGCGTTTCCGAATACCTATTATTCCAATCTGGAGAAAAAAGGGAAGTTCACCAATATGGAAGCTGTCACCAACGAGGTGAAATTGATGTTGGATCCAACTGCTGATCCTTATGCTGCACCGGTTGCTGCTGAAGGAACTCCTCAGCGTTTTGGAGCGAAGGATATTACCGATCTGACTTGGAAGAATCTGATGGATGCTTACACATGTACCGAGTGTGGTCGTTGTACATCATCTTGTCCGGCAAATATCACCGGTAAAAAACTTTCTCCTAGAAAGATCATGATGGATACACGTGATCGCATGGTGGAACTGGCAGATGGCAAACGCAAGAACGGAAAAGACTACGAAGATGGAAAATCATTATTAGGAGATTACATCACGGAAGAAGAAGTTTGGGCATGTACCTCTTGTAATGCCTGCGTTCAGGAATGTCCTGTAAACATTGATCCATTGGCTATCATTGTTGACCTGAGAAGGTATTTGGTGATGGAGGAATCCAAAATGCCAACCGAATTGACAGGAATGCTAACAAATATCGAAAATAACGGAGCCCCATGGCAATTTTCTCCGGCTGATAGAGGAAATTGGATTCATGAGGAATAAATTCGTAATTCGATAAATGATGAAAAAAGAAGGGCAGTTAATTGAGAAGATAGAAAACGGAGCTCATATTTCTCCTGTTTTACCTGAACATATCAAGAATTATTTGATTGATATCGATGGAACCATTTGTGATGACATTCCAAATGAAGAACCGGAAAGAATGGAGTTTGCCGCAGTTTATCCGGATGCACTGGAAACGGTAAATCACTGGTTTGACGAAGGTCATATCATTACTTTTTTCACTTCCAGATTGGAAGAACATCGACAAGTGACTGAAAAATGGTTGGAAAAACAGGGTTTTAAATATCATGGAATGATGATGGGAAAACCGAGAGGAGGGAACTATCATTGGATTGATAACCATATTGTTCGAGCAACCAGGTTTGAAGGAAAGTTTACTAATTTGATTGAAGTTCAGGCGAATATTCAAGTTTTTGAAAAATAAATTATGAGCACGATACATGTACCAACAATGGCCGAAATGATGGCACAGGGACAAACCCCGGATATCCTGTTTTGGGTTGGTTGTTCGGGTAGTTTTGATGATAGAGCTAAAAAAATTACCAAGGCATTGGTTCGCATTTTGAATGAATGCAAGGTGAACTTCGCCGTATTGGGCGCAGAAGAATCATGTACCGGTGATCCGGCAAAACGCGCGGGAAATGAATTCACTTTCCAGATGCAGGCCATGATGAATATCCAGGTTTTGGATGGATATGAAGTGAAGAAAATTGTTACCGCTTGCCCGCATTGTTTCAATACATTGAAGAATGAATACCCGGAATTGGGTGGAAAATATGAAGTCATTCACCATACACAATTGATCCAGGAGCTAATCAACTCCGGAAAATTGAAGTTGAAAGAAGGTGGTGTCTTCAAAGGAAAGAAAATCACTTTCCACGACCCGTGTTACCTTGGCAGGGCAAATGATGTGTATGAAGCTCCACGCATGCTGATTGAAAAATTGGACGCGGAATTGGTGGAAATGAAACGTTGCAAAACAAACGGATTATGTTGTGGTGCCGGTGGTGCTCAAATGTTCAAGGAAGCTGAAAAAGGAAATAAGGAAGTCAATGTGGAGCGCACGGAGGATGCATTGGAAACTCAGGCTACCATTATTGCTACCGGTTGTCCTTTCTGTAATACGATGATGACGGATGGGGTGAAGAACTTCAACAAGGAAAATGAGATCCAGGTATTGGATGTTGCTGAATTGATTGCAAACGCAGCTGAATTATGATTCCTTTTGACACATTGGATGACCAGGCAAAGGTTTGGTCTTATCAGGCAGATCGCTTGTTGACAGAAACCGAAGTGCAATGGATCACTGAACAATTGAATCCGTTTTTGGAAGAATGGGCAGCTCATGGAACCAAGTTGAAAGCTTATGGAGAAGTGATGAACAATGCGCATTTGATTCTTGCAGTTGATGAAAGTGCACACAATGCATCCGGTTGTTCAATCGATACTTCTGTTCGTTTTATCAAGTCATTGGAGAAAGAATTAAACGTTTCTTTTTTCAATCGTTTAAAAATGCTAACCCTTTCTGACGGGAAATTTGTTTATGTGAATTATGCCGATTTGGCAAGCCTTCCGGATGAAACAATTGTTTTCAATAACACCATCAGTTCGGTAAGTGAGTTTAAAAACAGCTGGAAATCACCGCTGAAAAATTTCATAATTCACCAATAAGGTTAAGAACCAAACAAGCTGATTTTAATCATTTTTCAAACCTGTTTTTTGTCCAAACTTTACAGAAAATTGCTGTATGGAATGGAAGCGAAAATCGGAATCTGAGATTAAACAACGTGTGTTTGATGCGTTAAAGACGAATGTCAACTACCGCAACGAATCAATCCTGGGGATTCCCGGAACTCACTTGGATTCGAAAGTATTCTCGGAAGAGATCAGTTTTGTCCGGGAAGCACCTTACCTTTCCACACTGGTTCAAAATCCAAATCACATCGGTTGTCATACTTTGGGAGATTCGGAGTCCTACTTTGAAGGAACACACGATCTGGAACGTGAAGTGATTCGCATTTGTTCTGAAAACATATTATGCGCAGCTCCCGATTCGATTGATGGTTATGTTGCAACGGGTGGAACAGAAGCCAACCTGCAGGCCATTTGGATCTATCGGAACTATTTCATTCAGGAGTATCAGGCATCTTTGCCGGAAATTGTAATTGTTTGCAGTGAAGACAGTCATTACAGCATGCAAAAAGCCGGAAATATCTTCCAGATCAACTGTATTTTGTTGCCCGTTGAAAAGGAAACCCGCAAAATCAATCAGTTTGCAGCAGAGCAAATTCTAGCTGCTCTGAAAGAAAACGGAGTGAAGTATATAGTGGTTGTGAGCAATATGATGACAACCATGTTCGGTTCGATCGATGATGTGGATTTGTACGCAGAGTTGATGAACAAAGAGGGATTCGAGTTCCGGATCCATGTAGATGCAGCTTATGGCGGGTTTTATGCTCCGATAATAAACGAATCCAATCCGATTAATTTCCAGCATCCGAAAATCAATTCGTTCACAATGGATGCACATAAAATGTTACAAGCTCCTTATGGAACCGGAGTTTTTCTGATCCGCAAGGATTGGATGAAGTATGCACAAACAGATGCCGCATCTTATGTTACCGGAGCAGATTGCACGATTTCCGGAAGTCGGTCTGGGGCTAATGCGATTGCGATCTGGTTGATTTTCGCCGCTTATGGGAAGCATGAATGGTTTGAAAAGTGTTCCACTTTGGAACGTCGAACAACGTGGTTGGCAAAAGAACTCGACAAACGTGGAATCCGTTATTTCCGTTCACCCTTATCGAATATCATCACGATGGACGCCCATCAGATCACTCCGGCTTTAGCACTTCAGTTCGGATTGGTTCCAAATGATTACAAGGATCCGTTGTGGTTCAAGATTGTGGTGATGGAACACGTGAGCATTGAAAAATTAGAAGGATTTCTCGCTGAGTTGGATGGACAGGTGGTGTTAAATTGAGGGAATTGTTTACTAAGTCAGGTGAGTCTAAATCTTTGCGTTCTCTGCTTCTCTGCGGTTTATAAATCCAGCCTTATTCTAGTCGCAAAAGATTGAATATTAAAACTTTCGGGAAGTTATAGCTTGAAATTTGGTACGTTATATATTTTAAAGGTACTTTTTAGCACTACCTCATTAAAGTACATAAATCCATTAAATTGATGCCTTCTTTTTCTCTTCAGCTTCTCGCTGCTCTTTTTTCTTGGTGACATTCAATCGGATTCCGCCAACCAATCTGAGGTTGTAATAGGTTTGTTTGTAGCTGAAATCATTGAATGCGATGGATTTGTTGTCAAAGTCCGTGACGAACATGATGAAATACCGTGGTTTATTGATTCCACCGATTATTTTGATGTCTACACGTGGCGCAAGCCCCAAAAAGCTTCGGGTGGTGCCTTCAAAAGTGTACAATTTGGATTGAAGAACCAATCCCAAGCCGCCCATGATCCCAATCTGGAACATCCGCCATCTTCTGACATAGGCATATCCGGGAACTGCCCCGACATCAAAAGAAGCGATCACGCTCGATGAAGTCTTACTTTCAGCGGTGTCCTGCAATTCGATAGGAAGAATGGGTTGTGCGGAAGAAATTCCGTAGTAGTTGGTTGTGTATTTCAGATAAAATGTTCTGACGTCTCTTTTATAAGAAGCTGTTTTTCCTTTGAAGGCAGACATTTTGAAGTCATTCTTGAAAAATTGCCAGGCATTGATTGAAAAACTGGCAGCAATGATATCTTCCCGAATCAGATTCGGTTCATCCGCGCTGATTGTATCATTCCATTCATGCGCATTTTTCATCGCATATCCTTGATAGAGGTGCCAATCCACATCGAAATACATGTTTTTGAAGCTGAAGTCGAATCCCAAATCGTAGTACTTTGTTTTCCCGAACTTATTTTTGGAGCGAACAGAGTTGGGTAGTGTGACCCCGAAACGCAAGGAAAGCCATTTGTAAGAGAATCCGAAACCTAGAACAGGATTGAAATTATTCCGGAATTTGACATTTTTTATTTCTTGACTGAATGGATAGGAAATGGACATTGGGGCAGTGCTCCATCCAAAATCCGAATACAATACCAGTCTTGTCCGGTATTTCTGATAGGGTAGTGAGTCCACATCCAAATTCTGACCATAAGTCGAAGATGTAAAAACACTTAAAAAAAATATGAGAATAGCTATTCTACTCATTAATCCCTTGTATCTCACACAAAAATGCAAATTCTTTTGCAACTTCAAGTCTTTCGGTAGATCTTCCCGATCCGCCTCCATGTCCGGCGCTCATCGTACAATCAAATAAGATCGGAGCGTTACCGGTATTGTTTTTTCGCAATTTCGCCACCCATTTTAGCGGTTCCCAATACTGTACCTGTGAATCATGGTATCCTGTCGTAATCAACATGGCTGGGTAATCCATCTGCTTCACGTGATCGTAAGGAGAATAACTGAGCATATACCAATAAGCATCTTCTTCATTCGGATTTCCCCATTCCTCATATTCCCCAACTGTAAGAGGAATACTTTCATCCAACATGGTGGAAACAACGTCTACGAATGGAACTTGTGCAATCACACCTTTAAACAGGTAAGGAGCCAGATTGGTTACAGAACCCATCAATAAACCACCGGCACTTCCGCCTTGGGCATAAATGGAATTCGGATCGCAATAACCTTTCATTGCCATCCATTCGGCAGCATTGATAAAGTCGGTAAAGGTATTTCGTTTGTGATTCAATTTTCCGTCTTGATACCACTTCTCTCCCAGGAATTTTCCTCCGCGGATGTGCGCGATTGCAAACACGAAGCCTCTATCCAATAAACTCAGACGTGTTGCAGAAAAAGTAGCAGGAATCGTAACACCGTAACTTCCATAACCATAAAGTAGCAATGGAGCTTTCTTCAGGTCAATTCCTTTTTTATAGACAATGGAGATCGGAATTTTCTGACCGTCATTCGCGGTAGCCCAAATCCGTGTTGAAACATAATTTTCAGAACGGAAATTTGGATCAATCAAGGTTTTCTGAAAAAATAATTGGGTCGTTTTACTTTCGATGTTGTATTTGTAGATCGAACTGGGACTCGTTAAGGAAGTGTAATGGTAATTGACCACTTTTGATTCGTAGTTCTCGTTAAAACTTAAGCCTAGTTCGTAAACCTCTTCGGGCATGGAGATACTGGAGAAATTGGTAGCTTGTAAACTTCCGACGGAAATCTCCGTTCTTCCCATTTTTCGCGATTGAACGACCAGAAAACTTTTGAAAACTTCCATTTCGTCCAAATAAACGTCGTTGTTGTGAGCAATTAGTACTTCACAACTTTCTACAGAGTTGGGGATGGATTTGGAAAACACCAACTTCCTGTTCGGGCTGTTTTTATTGGTGAGGATGTAAAATCCCGTTTCGTGATGCGTGATTTCGTATAAATGATCCTTTTCTCTTTTCAAGAAACAAACTGCTTTTTCCGCCGGTTTGTCAGCTCCGATTAACCATGTTTCCGAGCTGGTGCTGCTCACGGAATGAATCAGGATAAATTGCTTGTCGAGTGTTTTGGTGATGTAAACCGCAAACCGTTCATCTTTCTCTTCGAAAATCAGTTCGTCCTTGGTGTTACTGGTTCCCAAAACATGTCGGTAGATCTGAAACTCGCGCAAAGTGGTCGGATCTTTCTTGACATAAAAAACCGTCTGATTGTCATTGGCCCAAAGGATGCTTCCATCGGTATTGGGAATCTGTTCTTTCAGGACTTTTCCTGATTTGTTTTCGCGAAATGAAATAGCATAATTGCGTCGACCGATCTTGTCTTGTGAAAAAGCCACGAGTTCATTGTTCGGGGAAATGGAAAAATCACCCAATGAATAATATTCATGACCTAAGGCAAGCGCATTCTCATCAAAGAATACGGTTTCCTTTTGATTTTCGATCAGGATGAGTTCCCGGTAATCTTTGTCCTTTATCTGACGCCATTGATAGGTTTTTCCCTGGATTTCAAATGGTGCACTCGTTTCTTCCGGATTAATACGACCATCAAATTCTTTCAGGAAGGTATTTATCAATCCTTCTTTTTGATCAAAGAACCGCTTCGAGTAGTTGTTTTCTTCCGCAATGTAATCCAAAACCGGTTTTGAATCGCGCTCATTCATCCAGAAGTAGGGATCGATTCGAACGTGATTGTGTTTAATCAATTCTTTTGGGATTTCTTTGGCTACTGGAATAGTTGATGCGTTTTGTGAATTCACGATAAATGGAGTAAATGAGAACAATGAAAATAATCTGAGAAAATTCTTCATACTACAAATTTAAAAGAAGTCTTTTAAGATTGTGGGTCGGTTTCGGGAGAATAACTTGAGTTCGGGATAATAATTTTGTCAGATCGCTATTTGAATAGTTAGATACGAGTCTTGAATTTGAAGTAATAGCGGGTCTATTACAAGAATTCAAGAGGAAGTAGATTACTGTTTAAAAGCGAAATTTTTAGAATACTATTCTGAAAAAAACTCGTTTACTGCGTTGAATTTTCTTAAGATAGCCTGCTATCTTAAGAAAAATTCGCCTTGTAACCGTGTCTTTTTGAGAATTCTGACGGCATTATTATCCCGAACTCAAGTTAGTTATTAACTTTGTTTTCATGAAAAAAGCATATAAGTTTCTTCTGAATAAATTACCAAGACCTCTTTTAATACGTTTAAGCTACGTATTTAAGCTTTTTGCACCTTTGATCTATAAGGGAAATAAAGTGGAGTGTCCGGTATGTGAACGGAAATTTAGAAAGTTTTTATCTTACGGATCCGAGGTCTCTCATCGTGAGAATGTTCTTTGTCCGTATGATCTTACTTTGGAAAGACATCGCCTGATGTGGCTTTATCTGAAAAGAGAAAGCAATTTCTTTTCTGCAGATAATTTGAAAGTGCTTCATATTGCTCCGGAACAATGTTTCCATAAAAAATTCAAGAATCAAAAAAACTTGACTTACCTGACAGGTGATTTGGTTTCCCCCATTGCAGATATGCATTTTGATTTGCACCAGATTCCTTTGGAAGACAATCGTTTTGATGTGGTTTTCTGTAATCACGTAATGGAACATGTCGATGACGCGCTGAAATGCATGAAGGAATTATACCGTGTAATGGCTCCCGGAGCTTGGGGAATCATGCAAGTGCCTCAGGATACGAATCGGGAAGTGACCTATGAAGATTGGAGCATTACCTCTCCTGAAGACCGGGAAAAGCACTTTTGGCAAAAGGATCATGTGCGTCTATTCGGAATGGATTATCCGGATTGGTTGAGAAAAGCAGGGTTTGAAGTGGAGATTGCATTTGCAAAGAATCCGATATCAGATGAGGAAATCGAACGTTTCAGACTTTCCAAACACGAAATCCTTTACATCGTGCATAAAAAATAGTGGAATTGATTGAAATCAATTAAATTAGATTTCAATGAGTTATGATTTTCAATAAAGGGAATGTTTTATTTCTGTTTCTATTCATTTTGATAGGAACGATGTGTACCGTTAAGGAGCAGTATACCTTGGTTTTAGGCAAGATTCCTTTTCCCAAGGACAATCCGGATTCTCCTGAAAAAAGGGCATTTGGCAAACTGCTTTTCTTCGATAAACGACTTTCAAAGAATAATGAAGTGTCCTGTGCAAGCTGTCATCAACCTTCAAAAGCCTTCACAGATGGATTACCCAAGAGTCGGGGAGTTCGCGGAAGTATTGCCATGCGAAATGCACCAAGTCTGCTGAATAGTGCTTATTTCAGTAGTTACATGTATGACGGGGAAGTGAAGACCCTGGAGCAGCAAGTACTTGTTCCCATTCAGGATCACCGGGAAATGGGAAGTTCCATGAAAGAGGTCCTTCAAAAACTTTCAAAAGATTCGAATTACAAGCGTTTGGCAAAGCAGATTTTCCAAAGGGAATTGGATGCCTATGTAGTCACACGTGCACTCAGTACCTATGAACGCTCATTGATAAGTCAGAATAGCAGATTTGATCAATATAGGGCAGGGGCAAAGAGCATTCTGAATGCTGACGAGATTGCCGGATGGAAACTTTTTTCGGAAAAGCTGTATTGTACCAAGTGTCACTCAGGCGCAAATTTCACGAATTATCAAGTGGTGAGTAACGGACTTTATTCCGATTATGGAATAGATCAGGGGAGATACCGAATAAATGGATTGGAGAAAGAGAAAGGTGCATTCAAGGTTCCGAGTTTGCGGAATGTCTCATTAACCGCTCCATATATGCATGACGGAAGTATTCAGACCCTGCGGGAGGTCATTTCACACTATTCAAAAGGTGGCTCCCGATTTCCCAATAAATCTTCCATTATCAAGCCTTTTAAGTTAAATAACTTAGAAATCAATCAGTTGGAGCTCTTTTTAAAGACCCTTGTTGATACATCCACCGTGAACTAATTTTAAATTCTACTTAATTGATAGGATTAATTGGCTTGTTCGTCGAAAAACTGTTAAAAAACCGGTTGATAATTCAATATTTGATAATAAATTGAAAAATATCCCGTTATATTAGTTATACCCAATGCAAAAAATTATGCAAACCCAAAATCCAAATATACCATGGCAATTAATGTCTATTTCCACCAGTCACCGGAACTACTCCAGGAGGAGCAAGTATGGGTGATGCAAGCAAAGGCAGATCCGGCAAGATTTGAACCTTTGTACCGCAAGTATTATGATGCAATACTTCGTTATCTGAAACAACGGATGGAAGACCCAGAGCAAGCGCATGATGTTGCTTCTCAGGTTTTTATCAAGGCGATTAAGAACTTATCGAAGTATGAAGACCGCGGAGTACCATTCGGCTCTTGGCTATATCGAATAGCTAAAAGTGAATTGTACCAGAGTTATCGGGAGATGCAATCAAAGAGAACCGTTTCAATGGAGAATGTTCAGATTCCAACTTTTGATACCTTATTCTTTGATAATCAAGAATTGGAGCACAATCAGTCTTTACTTTTGGCAGCAATGCAAAAGCTGAAAGAAGAGCAATTGAAGTTAATTGAAATGCGATTTTTCGAACAATTAAGTTTTAAGGAAATCGGAGAATCAATTGGTATTACTGAAAACAATGCGAAAGTGAAAACGTTTAGAGCATTGGAGAAACTAAGAGAATATTTCTTAGGAAGGTATGCCGCTTAAAAAATAGAAGGGTCTTTCACTTGTTGGAAGACCCTTTTTTTGACTCTACGAATCCCCATTCCTTTTAACACTTATCTTTCAAACCCTTCAGATTCGCCAGAGACATCTAATTCCGGGAGTAAGAGAGGAGGTAAACAAACGGATGTTTTCTTTTATTTGAATCGGGTGCTGAAGCGAAACATTACCTGTAAATCTCTTTCCAAGGTCAACAGATGAAGGTCGGAGAAGCTAAGGGTGTATTTCTTAGGAAGATATAGTGCCTGAAATAGAAAGTTCTTTCACATTTTGAAGCACATTTTTCTATTTAATTGTTCTTTTTGTGAAAAATTCATTCAATAAAACTGGTTACTTGTTCATTAACAATACCCATTTAAAAAAAAGCACCAAAATTTTTAGGTAGCTATTATTTAAAAACCTTAATTTAGCGTCGTGGAATCTACTACAACATAAATTTTTAGAATGAAGTATACAACTCTAACTATTTTATCTATAGTTTCAACGATTTCTCTTGCGCAAAGTTCAAATTTCAATACACAGCGAAATTGGGCGATGAACAAGAAAGAAATTTCAATCGGTCTAGGAGCTACCAGTTTTTTAGGAGACTTGGGAGGCGCGAACCAAATTGGTACCGATTATAGTTTGAAAGACATCGATTTTAATTCAACCCATATCGGAGGTTCTGCCTCTTTCAGATATCGCTTTCATCCTTATTACGCGACTTCAACCATGGTTAATCTTGGTTTTCTGCGTGGTAATGATGCATTGACATCAGAGCAATTCCGGAATATGCGAAATTTGAATTTCCGTTCATTCTTTGTCATGCTTAGCCAACGATTTGAAATTATTGTTTTGGCAAATGAGAAAATCGGACGCAGATACAATATTCCTGGGCTGAAAGGATTTACAGATCACAATGAGCAATTGTATCTGATTGCCGGTATTGGTGCAATGTATTATAACCCAAAGGCTTCTTACCAAGGTAGCTGGGTAGGTTTACGTGATTTGCATACAGAAGGACAAGGTCTTCCGGGAGGTCCGGAAAATTACAAGCGCATTACTGCAACAGTTCCATTGGGAGTTGGATTCAGAATGGGAATCAACCGCATGTGGAGAATTGGTATGGAAGCGACTTATGTGAAAACATTCTCAGATTATATTGATGATGTTCACGGAGTTTATTACGATCCTGCAATTATCGGGGCATCGTATGGAGCTCAGGCAGCCGCATTGTCAAATCCTTCAAATACACCATCAGCATTTAATCCAGGTAGCCAACGAGGTGACAAACAAAAGGATGCATTCCTTTATGTCAATATCATGGTGACAAGAAATATTACGTACAAAGCTGGAACCAGAAGTGGACCAATGAAGTTTGGAAAACGTCATTACAAAGCGAAGTTCTAATAAGAGATTTAAAATTCTTTTTAACAAAACGAGGTTGTCTATTGACAACCTCGTTTTGTGTTTCTACCTTTGGTACAAATTGATAGAATGTACCCTTTACTGAGATGGTTTCTCTTTAAGTTTGACCCCGAAAAAGTTCATTATTTTACCTTTAGACTACTTGGCTTTTGGCTTAAAGTACCTTTTGTAAAGCCCATTTGGAAATCCATCTACTGTATCCATAATCCTCTGTTAGAAACAACTGTTGCGGGAATCAAATTCCCCAATCCGGTTGGATTGGCTGCAGGATTTGATAAGAATGCTCTTCGTATTAACGAGCTTGCTGCATGTGGTTTCGGCTTTGTTGAAATTGGAACGGTAACACCTGTTGGTCAGGAGGGGAATCCAAAACCACGCTTATTCCGCTTGTTGGAAGATCAAGCGATTATCAATCGTATGGGATTCAATAATGATGGAGCAGAGGTGATCGTTGAACGGTTAAAGAAACTGAATCCCGATTGTATCATTGGAGGGAACATTGGAAAGAACAAAGTGACACCGAATGAGGACGCTACTTCCGATTATATGAAGTGTTATCATGCATTGGAACCATACGTTGATTATTTCGTGGTGAACGTATCTTCACCCAATACTCCGAATTTACGCGAGCTCCAGGATAAGGAACCACTGACGAACCTGCTTCAGACTTTGATGGATGAACGAAAAAAGATAAGTTCCGCAAAACCTATTTTTTTAAAGATAGCTCCCGATCTGACTGACTCTCAATTGGATGACATTGTAGATATTGTAAATGAAACAAAAATTGCAGGAGTTATTGCTACAAATACAACAATTGAACGAGGAAATTTAGTAACTTCAAGTGCGAAAATTGAATCAATCGGTGCAGGAGGGGTTTCAGGAAAGCCATTAACACTACGATCTACAGAAGTAATAAGCTACTTATTCCAAAAATCGAATGGTGCATTTCCAATCATAGGTGTCGGCGGAATTTATTCAGCAGCCGATGCAATTGAGAAATTAACAGCAGGGGCTAGTTTGGTTCAGATTTATTCGGGATTTATTTACGAAGGACCCGCTTTAGTAAAGCGAATCAATAAAGCGGTTCTAAAAGAAAGAAAGAAAATTGCACATGGATAATCGCGTTTTTATTACTGAGTGTCCAAGAGATGCCATGCAGGGAATCAAGGAATGGATTGAAACTTCGGATAAGATCAATTATTTGAATCATTTATTGAAATGTGGCTTTGACACTTTGGATTTTGGAAGTTTTGTTTCGCCGAAAGCAACTCCTCAAATGCGGGATACTGCTACTGTTCTGGAAGGGTTGGATGACAGTGAAACCAAATTGTTGGCAGTTATTCCAAACGAAAGAGGAGCAGAAGATGCGGCTAAGTTTGAACGGATTCACTTTTTAGCCTATCCCTTTAGTATTTCGGAAACATTTCAGTTGAGAAATACCAATGCTACGATTGAAGAATCTTTGAGAAGGGTAGAAGCAATTGCTAATATCTGTCACAAAGAAAATAAGGAATTGATGCTTTACTTATCCATGGGGTTTGGAAACCCTTATGGAGATGCGTGGTCTCCGGATCTGATTGGAACCTGGGCAGATCGATTAACACAGTTGTTTGAGGTTTCTCGTCTGTCTTTAGCAGACACGATTGGAATTGCGACACCGGAATTGGTGAAGAGTGTGTTTACAACGATCTCCTCAGAATTTGAAAATACTCAAATCAGCGCACACTTGCATACCATACCTGAAAATGCTATGAAATTGACAGAAGCTGCTTATGATGGAGGGTGTCGTTATTTTGAAGGAGCTATCAAAGGTTATGGAGGTTGTCCGATGGCAAAAGATGAATTGACCGGAAATATGCCGACAGAACAAATGCTTGACTGGTTCAAGGAAAAGGGAGTCGATACAGGAGTGAACATGACTCGTTTTTCCGAGGCATTTGTAACTTCATCCACAATCTTTCATTAATTAGTAAAGTTCTCATGAAATCAAAATTCTTAATTGTTCTTCCTATTATCTTCCTTTTCCTGGCATCTTGCGATGATGAGGCAGACGATATCACTATTGAGCCAAGACATTCATCCGGTAAGGAGAAAGTTGTCGATCAGACAATCAGTACCAACTTCAATGAGAATGTATTCAAGTCCAAAGTGGAAGGGGAATTATTGAAGGAATTGCATATTTGTGATCCGAAGGCAACTTCTGATGATGATCCCGAACATCCGACTTGCAGTCCCAATTTCTTTCGGTTTTTTAAGCTGAATGATCAGACTCCGTTGAAAGATGGATTTAAATTATTGATTAAATCGGGGGTGAATGGCTTTCCATTGAGAAGGTTGTTGATCTTTGAAAGAGAGAATGATGTGCTGGTGAAATTGAATGGCTTTAATGGAAATTTAATTGAAGAAAGAAAATCTTCAACCGGTTACAATGATCTGTTGATTCGCTTTCCGGATAATATCAATGGAAATATCACGTATTACAATTGCTTGTTCAGATGGAAAGATGGAAAGTATAATTATGTGAATTGTGAGGTGATCGATGAGGATGTTCCTAGAAAGATAAGAGCTGAATTCATTGATTCCATGGGAGTGGAGATCAAGAAGATCCTTGATCAGAATGATATGATTTTTTAATGCAGAATGCAAAATTCAAAAGGTGACTGAGCGCCTGTCTGCCGAACAGGCAGGGAATCGAAGTCAACTTTTTCAATTTTCAATTAATGAGACTCAGTATATTTCTACTTCTGCTTTTAATTCTAAGTGCTTGCGGTAATACGAGTATTGAGCCGATCGACCATTATATTTTACTTCATGACAATTCTTCAAAAGTCTGGTTGGTTGATAAGCAATTGGACGGAGATAAGGATTTTACACCACTTCGAATCGAATACAAGGAAATCATTGTTTTTCACGAATCACGGAATGCTTATTTCCATCGACTGAAAACCTTGGGGACAAAGCATGGAGTCAAAAAAACATTCTGGCTGGATGCCTCAAAAAAAGAATTGGGTTTTTCTGGAGGTAAAAGAGATGTGGTTTTTGAGATAGTCAAACTGTCAAGAAAGAAAATCATTCTGAAGCCCAAAAACAACTCCTCCAAGTATACAATTGTTTTGATTCCTTTTCCTGAATATTAGCTCTGAGTGCTTGATGTGTCAATTTGAGTTACTGGTTTAACCTTGCCTTTCAGGACATTATTTCTATATTTGCCTGTAACTCAACCGTATGAAAAAAAGAGTATATTTTCAATTTTTATTCCTTAGTTTGTTTGTCATTTCTTGCGGTTCCAATGAGGAATGCACCGATTGTCAGATAGAAACAAATGTAGATACTGTTGCAAAGGCAGATGATTTATCAACTGTTTTGAAAGATACGGCAACTGAAAAGAAAGCCATTTCAGTGGAATTGAAGGAAAATCACGAGAAAATTGTAAAGAAGTACGGGGAGCAATGGGATTTTTGTACCTGTGTAGTTGCGAATGATTCAATTAATGATGCTTTCGAGAAAGGAGGAATGACTCCGAAACAAGAAGAAAAATTAATGGCTCGCTGGGAATATGTAGACAATAAATGCAAGGAAATGTTGACAACTCCCAATACCACTCCGGAGGAGCGTGCAAGGCACGATAAGAAGGTAATGAAATGCCTGAAACAAAACGGATTGAAGAAATAACCTGTAATGATACAAAAACACGTAGGGGCGAAAAATTTTTCGCCCCTACGTGTTTTGTCAAATATTTTTAGGCTTCTTATTGCAATCTAATTGCATTTAGATTACATTTGCTCCATGAGTAAATCAATGGTGCGGATTCTTTCTTCCCTTTTGTTGGTTGGTTTTTTGGGATTTTTAGTTCCAATAAACAACTGGCATGCCTATGCTCATAAACACAAAACAAGCCATTCAGGTAGTCGTACAGACGGCTTGACCTTTAAACAAGGGGTAGAGAAATGTGCTTTTTGTGATCTTCAACTTCCGCTTCTTTTTCATGAAGAAACCAGTGCGGAATTCAGTTGTAATGCCTCATTTGATTTTCTATTCATAGATCATATCTGTTTCGAATTACCGGTAAAAGAAACGCATTTATCGCTTCGCGGTCCTCCTTTGAATGTTGATTTGTTCTAAATCGGCACGTTGATGCTGAACACTTTCGAGTTTAGTTAACATCATTCATTTTTCATGAAAGTTTATTTATTGGGAGCATTTATTTGCTGCTCCATACTGGCATATTCACAGAATTGCCCTTATAAAATCATTGGTCAGGTGAGGGATATGCACACGAACCAGATTATTGCCGATGCGCGCGTTTCTATTCAGACGAAGGTCATACAGACTGATTCACTTGGCTTCTTTCACTTTGAGGATTTATGTCCGGGAAATCTAACCTTGCACTGTGTTCCTCATTTTGGCTGTGAACCAATGGATCTTGAAATACAGGTTCCGTATAATGATCTGATCACTTTTAAAGTGGAAACCCATCAGGTTGAGTTAGATGAACTACTCATTGAAGCATATCATTTTCCAAGAGAGTCGCAAGAGAAAATGACATTGAAAACGAATGATATCAGCCAGATAAAAGGAAATACCTTGGGAGAACAATTGATTCGCTTTCCGGGAGTGACCAGCTTGAATACGGGATCTTCAATTGTAAAGCCGGTCATCAACGGGATGCACAGTAACCGTTTGGTGGTTGTTAATAATGGGATTCGACAAGAAGGACAACAGTGGGGAAGTGAACATGCTCCGGAGATAGATCCCAATTTAGCGGGTAATCTGACTGTGATTCAAGGTGCCTCAGGTTTGCAATATGGAACAGATGCAATCGGTGGAGTCATTTTGGTTTCCCCGGATGAATTGCGTTATCAAAAGAATACTGCAGGTTGGATCAAGCTGAATGGGAATAGCAATGGACGTGGAGGAGGAGTTTCCGGTCTGATTGCCGGATCATTCACCAAATCTAAAAAGTGGGCGTATCGTGTACATGGAACAGGAAGAATCAATGGAACTCAAAAAGCACCGGATTATTGGATAAAGAATACGGCTTCCAATGAATATAGCTACAGTGCTGCTCTCGGTTATAAAGGAGAAAAGTTTGAAATGGATGTGTTTTATACGAAGTATTCAACCAACCTTGGAATTTTCACCGGCTCACATATTGGAAACTTATCCGACCTGAATGCTGCTTTTGCTGCTTCAACCCCAAAAGATACCGGTTCATTTACCTATCAATTGGAGAATCCGAAACAATTGGTGCAGCATGATCTGAGTAAGATCCATTTGGCATATAACTGGAACAAGAAAATCAAAACGAGTTTGGTTTACGGCTATCAATTCAATCTGAGACAAGAATACGATTTACATAAAGCATACAATGACAGTATTGCAGCATTGAATCTGCCTGCATTCGAGTTGAATCTCTGGACCAATTCACTGGAGCTGAAAACGGAGATTAAACATTCCAATCGTTTCAAAAGTATTTTTGGTGTTTCCGGTTTGGAGCAAAGCAATGCCTATTCCGGAAGGTTCTTCATTCCAAACTTTAAGAAACTGCAGTTTGGAGGCTATTATCTAGGAACTTACGAAAATGAAAAGTGGTTGTTCGATTTTGGTGTTCGCTACGATTATTCGAAATTGCAAGTGTTTATATATGATGATAATATCCTGACAAAACCAATCAGACAATTTCAAAATCCAAGTGCTTCTGCAGGTGTGTCACGACTTTTGGGACATCATTGGATCGTGCGCCTGAACCTCGGAACTGCTTGGCGACCAGCTTCCATTAATGAGTTGTATAGCAATGGATTACATCATGGTGCAGCTTCCATAGAAATTGGGGATGCACAGTTGAAGAAGGAAATTGTCTATAATTCACAATTGGGCGTTCAGTATAAATCCCATATCGCAAAAGTGGATTTATCTGTTTTCTACAATTATTTTGATGGTTATATCAATTTGCAGCCATCACTTCCGCCCATGTTAACAATTATCGGAGCATTTCCGGTGTTCCGTTATGTGCAATCCAATGTTCAGATTACCGGATTGAATGGAAGAGTGGAGATTCCGATAGGAAAGTATGTCTCATACCAATTTCAAGGGAATTTCCTTTTCGGAACGGATTTGAGAAGTAATCAGTACTTGTATGGTATGCCATCCAACCGGATCAGCCAACGTGTAAGGTTTTCAACCGCAAGAAGCGGTACCAGGCTGAATTGCTTTGTTGAATTGGAATTGTTGGATGTCTTCAAGCAAAAAAGGTATGTGCCAAATTCAGATTATGTGAGTCCGCCAAAAGGTTACGATCTATTGAGTGCACAAGCCGGAATCAGCAAGAAAATGAATAGCGGAGAGAGTTTGCAAGTGGTTCTTGCGTGCTCCAATTTGACCAATTTAAGTTATCGGGATTACATGAATCGATTCCGATATTTTACAGATGAATTAGGACGAAATTGGACCATTAAAGTCCTGGTTCCATTTTCAATTACAAAAAAAGAACAAAAATTATAACTAATAAAAAGAGGAGTATCCGTTTAACAAGACAGAAAGTTGAGGGAACAAATGTTGTACAAATAAAAAAAAGATGATATGAAAAAAACAATGATGATTTTGAGCATACTAAGTTTAGCACTGGTAGCTTGTAAAAAAGAAAAGAAGAATACAGTTTCAAACCCAACAAATCCGAATGAAGAAGAGTTAATTACAACGTTTAAGATCGTATTTACAGATGTGAATGGAGTACTGCCGAATGTTGAAGCGCAATTTGTAGATACGGATGGACCAGGGGGAAATAACCCTAGTGCGTTTGATACGATTCGTTTGGTTGCAAATGCAACTTACAATGCATCAATTACTTTGCTAAATGAAAGTGTAAGTCCTGCCGAGGATATTACAGTGGAAGTTGAAGAAGAAGGAGTGGATCATTTATTTTGCTTTGATTTGACAAGCGGTTTGAATGCGGTGATTACGCGAACAGATCTGGATGCGAATAACTTACCTATTGGAATCACAAGTCAGTGGGTACTTGGGAATGCTTCCACCGGAACTTCAACTATTCGCTTGAGACATCAACCCGGAGTGAAAAATGGTCAGTGCGATCCGGGAGAAACGGATATCGAATTGAATTTCCATACGGTGATTCAGTAAATCCACATTTTATTTAACCGCAAAGAATGGAAGGGCGCAAAGAATTAATCACCATTTAAACTTTGCGTTCTTTGCTTCTTCGCGGTTAATATTAAAAAAGGCCTTCTCTTTTTGAGAAAGCCTTTCATTTTAAGGATTTTAATTTGATTAATAATAAATCAAACGTTGAACTTTTGTAATGTGTTTCGCCAAGCGGATCACTTGTTTCGTATATCCGAACTCATTGTCATACCAAGTGTATAAAACTACATTCTTCCCATCCAAAGAAACGATGGTTGCATGAGAATCATATACCGAACAACACGTATTTCCGATGATGTCACTTGATACCAATTCAGGATCATAAGAGTAGAAAATCTGGTTTACCAAGTCTCCTTCCAAAGAAGCGCTTCTAACTACGTTATTTACATCCTCGATTGTAGTTCCTTTTTTCAATTCCAAAGAAAGGATTGCCAATGAACCGTTTGGAGTAGGTACACGAACCGCATTTGCAGTCAGTTTATCTTTCAGGTCAGGAATCACTTTCGTTACAGCTGCACCAGCACCAGTTGATGTGATTACCATGTTAATAGCAGCAGAACGACCTCTACGGGATGATTTGTGCATGTTATCCAACAAGTTTTGGTCATTCGTATACGCATGAACTGTTTCGATATGTCCTTTTACAATTCCAAACGCATCGTTCACCACTTTTAAGATAGGGGAGATTGCATTTGTTGTACAAGAAGCAGCGGAGTAAATCGTTTCGTTCTCTACATCCAATGTTCCCTGGTTGATACCGTAAACAACATTTGGAATTTCTTTTCCAGGAGCAGTCAAAAGCACTTTGGAAACCCCTTTTGATACCATGTGCTTGGATAAAGCTTCACGGTTGGTATAAACACCCGTGTTGTCAATAACCAATGCGTTGGTGATTCCATATTTTGTATAATCCACTTCTTCCGGAGCAGAAGCATCGATCATATGAACAATTTGTCCGTTGATGATTAAAGTTTTGTTTTCCAAATCTTCCACAACACTTCCTCTGAAAGCACCGTGAACAGAATCAGAGCGCAATAACGCGGCACGTTTAACGATGTCTTTATCCGTTGCACCACGCGTAACGATTGCACGTAAACGCAATTGTTGACCTTTACCAGCTTGTTTAATCAACTCACGTGCAGCCAAACGACCAATACGACCAAAACCGTAAAGAACAACGTCTCTAGGCTCAACAGAACCTGAAGTGCTTGAGAAGTTACCCAATTTAGCAGAAAGGAACGATGCTTTTGAATCAAATGAAGTTCCTTCAGCAATCCACTCACTGGACAACTTACCGATATCAATCTTAGCAGGAGCCAGATCCATTTTCAACAACTCTTCAGCCAAAGCAGCTGTTGTTTCAATATCGATAGGTTTCTTTACTACATTTTTTGCATATTCATGCAAGTTTAGAATTTCAGAAATAGTAATGTCTGTAAGGTGATTACGGAACAAAACCAATTCAATTCCCTTGTCGTAAAGTAACTCACCAACGTGACTTGACAATTTGACTGCAGCGCGTTCTTTCTGAACGTGCTTGTTTAATTCTTTTTCATAGCCTAATGCAGCTTCCATCTAACGGGTGTATTTATTTATGTTTATTATTTTCAACGAGATAGCATTTGTATAAAGCAAAAAAGACCGCCCGCGTTAGCAGACAGTCTTTTTTTGTTATCCTAAATATGCTTTCAATAACTTATTTCGAGAGGTGTGTCGAAGACGTCTTATTGCCTTCTCCTTGATCTGTCGAACACGCTCGCGTGTCAGATTGAATTTGGCACCGATCTCTTCCAAAGTTAAACCATGATTCATTCCGATTCCGAAGAATAAACGGATGATCTCACGTTCTTTGTCTGTTAAAGTGCTTAATGAGCGCTCAATCTCTCTTTGAAGAGACTCGGCCATCAATGCATGGTCAGCTTTCGGTGAATCCATGTTGGCCATAACATCCATCAATGTACCACCGTCTTCAGAAGAAGAAAGAGGAGCATCCATAGATACGTGACGTCCGGAAACATTTAAGCTTTCTTTGATTTTATCCTCTGGAACTTCCAAAGCCTCTGCTAATTCTTCTGCTGAAGGAGGTCTTTCGAATTCTTGTTCCAATCTTGAAAATGCCTTGTTGATCTTGTTTAATGAACCAACCTGGTTTAATGGTAGACGAACAATACGTGCTTGTTCAGCCAATGCTTGCAGGATAGATTGACGAATCCACCATACAGCATAAGAAATGAATTTAAATCCACGTGTCTCATCAAATTTCTGTGCAGCTTTGATCAAACCTAAATTCCCTTCATTGATTAGATCGGGTAATGTCAATCCTTGATTTTGATACTGTTTTGCTACAGACACGACGAAACGTAAATTTGCACGAGTTAACTTCTCTAATGCTCTTTGATCGCCTTGTTTGATTTTACGCGCCAATTCTACTTCTTCTTCGGCGGTGATTAGCTCTTCTTTACCAATGTCTTGAAGATACTTGTCTAATGACTGGCTCTCACGATTGGTAATCGATTTTGTAATCTTAAGTTGTCTCATGTAATGAACTCCGTTGTTTATAACGATTAATGAAAATCTGGCTGCAAAGTTACGACGAAATACAAGTGATTTCCAAATAAAAAAGGCAGATTTTTGGGAGATTTTCACCTCTCAAAAACCATGCCTTAACAATTTTTTCATATTCCCTCCCGAATTCAGAGACTTTCGTGCCGAAAGTTAAATAGTTTCAAAGAGTTAAAAAAGTTAAAATGGATTTGCATCACGACTTTTTGAACCTTTTAAACCTTGTCACTTTTTGAACTGTTTCGGTTACAGACCGAAACCTACGTATTCTTTCTTTCCGCTTTCTGAAACAATCTCCAAAAGGATTCCTCCTTTGGTAGAGTTCAATAATCGGGTGAGTTGCTCCACCGACTCAATTTGAGTCTGATTGATCTTGGTAACGATATCTCCTTCAGTCAGTCCGCTTGATTTCAACTTTCCGGGCTCCAGTGTTTTTACTTTCACTCCAAAGCTGATATTCAACTCTTTCTTTTCTTTTGCGGTCAACTCGGCAAATGTTCCACCTAAAGCTGTGGTTTTGCTCATCTCTTCTTTCGATTTCAAGGCAGTTTCACCATCAGCTGAACGCAATAGGATTTCTTTGATTACTTCTGTTCCATCTTCCGTACGTAAAGTCAGGTTCACTTTGTCGCCAGGTCTGCGTTTTCCGATTTCCTCCTGTAATGAAGCAACAGAATTCACTTCTCTTGAACCTACTTTCAGGATCACCCAGTTTTTCTTCACTCCGGCTTTGTCTGCTCCGCCATCCTCTGTAACAGAAGAAACAAAAACTCCTCTCGTTGAAGGAAGGTTGTTTTTCACTTTGATTTCCTGGTTGATATCTGCGATCTGAACTCCTAAATAGGCTCTTTGAACAATTCCGAAGTCGATGATGTCACGCATTACTTTATTTACCAGGTTTACCGGTACTGCAAAACTGTAACCCGAATAAGAACCCGTCTGGGATGCAATTGCTGTATTGATACCTACCAGTTCTCCTTTTGTATTTACCAAAGCTCCTCCGGAATTTCCGGGATTGACAGCAGCATCCGTTTGGATGAATGATTCGATCGGCACATTTGTATTACTTGTTCGGTCGGATAATAAGTTGATGTTTCTAGCTTTCGCACTTACAATTCCGGCAGTAACGGTCGATGTTAAGTTGAATGGATTACCAACTGCCAACACCCATTCTCCGACACGCAAATCGTCACTATTACCGATTCCGATTGGCTTCAATCCGGGAGCATCGATTTTCAATACCGCAATATCTGTTGATGGATCGGTTCCAATTACCGTAGCGGTATACTTGGAGTTGTCATTCAGGATGACTTCGATTTCCGATGCGTCCTGAATCACATGGTTATTGGTAACGATATATCCTTCGCTTGAAACAATCACACCGGAACCTGATCCGCTTCCGTATTGTTTGAATTCACGACCACCCGTTCCAGGTCCGTAAAAGAATTCATAGAAGGGGTCTCGTTGGACTTGTGTCCGCACCACCTTCGTAGTTACGTGAACGACCGAGTTGATCGTGTTTTCAGAAGCTTCAACAAAAGAAACGGCTTCAGGAGGCATTCCATTGTACGAAACGGTTTTTGCAATTCGATTCCCATCAATTACCTGCTCAGATAAAGGAGCTTCGTAATTGTGGGATAATAGGAAACCGAATGCGAACGGAATCATTCCACCGGCAATTCCTAGTCCTAGGTATTTCAATGAGTTGTTCATGATATTAAATTAGTTTACGCTAAATTTCTACGCAATTATAACAGTATTCGTTTGATGATTGTTACTTTTGTGCTGTTAAAGATTGTTAAGCTAAATATGCTTGTAACTCAATCATAGCAAAGGATATATGAATTTACATTTTGTAAAATATCAAGGGACGGGTAACGATTTCATTCTGATTGACAATCGTTCGGGAGAGTGGGACAGTTTGTCCATTTCAACGATTCAGAAATTATGTGACCGAAGGTTTGGAGTAGGAGCTGATGGTCTGATTAAGATCAATTCACTTCCGGGAACTGATTTTGAAGTGGATTACTATAATTCGGATGGATCCAAAAGTTTTTGTGGAAACGGGGCGCGTTGTTCTGTTGCTTTTGCACACGACTTGGGAATTACAGCGAATGCTGTTTCATTCATGGCAATTGATGGAATGCACGAAGCTGTCAAAAAAGACGGGTTGGTTTTCCTGAAAATGAATGATGTGTCCGGAATTGATACTACTCAGAAGGAGTTTGTCTTGAATACAGGTTCTCCGCATTTCGTCCATTTCACAGAAAATGTGGCTGATTTTGATATTGTTGCCTATGGAAAACAGATTCGTTATTCCGATAAATACAAGGAGGAAGGGATCAATGTCAATGCGATCCATCAGCTAGAGGAACATGCGTTTGAGATCAAGACTTATGAACGTGGTGTGGAAGACGAGACCTTGAGTTGTGGAACCGGGGTTACAGCCGCAGCTCTTGCTTTAGGAGAAAAAAACAAGGTGACAGGTAATTTTGAATACCAGGTTAAATCACAGGGTGGAGAGCTTTCGGTGAAGTTTACAAGAGCCGAATCAAAATTCACCAATATCTGGTTGATTGGTCCGGCTGTGGCGGTTTTTAAAGGAGAAGTGAATGTCTAAATTTGACTTTGAATCGATTCACCGAGAACTTCCTGAACAATTGCTTCAAAAAACGGTTATCTGGATTTGGAATGCAGATAAGATTCCTCCGCATATCGGGATTTCAATCGGGAAAGATTATTACAGTCTGACGTATCGTAAATCAGAACACTTATTAACAGCTTCCATGCTTAAAAAGGCGAAAAGATCTGCTATTCCTTTGGTTTTGGTGGAAATTCCGATGGAAGTGATTCAAACCGATACAGCAAGCACTTTCGCGAAATATGATCGGGCAGTAAATGGAATTACGTGTTTACAGCCAATAAGAGAAGTAATGGGATTGGAAGGAAAAGTGAGTCAGTTGGCAAATTTGCTTTCTTACCTGGAATCTGAGAATCTCATTCTTCAAGTGAATGGATTGAATTTACCGGAAAACTATACAGGGATTCCTGATTATTCGATGGAAGAGATATTGGAGCGAATTAAATCTTTGAATGGAGGTTAAATAATTACGAATTGCGAATGATTTTTCTTAAAGATACTTCACATTTGCGAGAATTTTTCAGACATGACATCACGATAAAAACACCTCCGTAAGTGGCGTAAGTCCGGGCAAAATGTGCAGTCTAAAAAGTAGCAATTATAAGGTGTCCAATCAGGATTACTCCTCCCAAAATTCCATACCAAATAGGCTTCTCATCTTTGATTGAAAGCAAATTCAGTTTTCTTCCTGAAAAGATTAATACATTTGGTTTGTCGGAAATTATTTCAATTGAAAACGAATATATATGCAAGGATCAGCTTCTTCATTTCATAAACGAATCACATTGGCTGGTTCGTTAATTGCTATAGGTATTGTATTTGGGGATATAGGTACGTCTCCTTTATATACTTTAAATGCCGTCTTCCATCATCGGACAATTTCGGCGGATATTGCTTTGGGAAGTTTGAGTTGTATTTTTTGGACTTTGTTCTTTCAGACAACTCTTAAATATGTAATAATTACTTTACAAGCAGATAATAACGGAGAAGGAGGGATCTTATCCCTTTTTGCACTGATTAAAAGATATTGGGGAAAATGGTTGATTTTTCCTGCAATGGCTGGCGGTGCTTTCCTTATTGCGGATGGAATCATTACTCCACCAATCTCAGTTGCATCAGCGATTGAGGGGGTTAAAAATGTTGTTCCAGGCTTCAATACTGTTCCAATCATTATTGCAATTTTGATTGGATTATTTGTTTTTCAGCAATTCGGAACAGATAAAATTGGGAAAATTTTCGGACCGGCAATGGTCATCTGGTTTGGTTTCATTGCTGTTATTGGCGTTATTGCGCTTAGTGAAAACCCTTCGGTATTAAAAGCTCTAAACCCTTATTATGCATACAATATGCTTGTCAATGAATCTTCCGGATTCTGGTTGCTTGGAAGTATTTTCTTATGTACAACGGGAGCCGAAGCTCTTTACAGTGACATGGGACATTGTGGGAGAAATAATATTCGGATTAGTTGGATATTTATTAAAATCTCATTGGTACTTTGCTATGCAGGCCAAACTGCTTGGCTAATGAATCATACAGGAGAAACCATTGGAACTGTCAGTCCATTCTATCATATCGTTCCTCCTGAAATTTTTTGGCTTGCACTCATTATAGCAACAGCAGCAACAATCATTGCTTCACAGGCACTTATTAGCGGTTGTTTTACACTCATCAACGAAGCCATTCGACTGGACATCTGGCCAAGACATGTTGTTCAATTTCCAAGTAATGTCCGGGGACAATTATACATTCCATTCATTAACTGGTTTTTATTGGCTGGATGTATCGGTATGGTTTTGTATTTCAAAGAAAGCACTAAAATGGAGGCGGCTTTCGGTCTCAGCGTAACTTTGACAATGATTATGAGCACCCTGCTAATCAACTTTTATTTACGGGCGAAACGTGTACCTTTGATTTGGGTAATTTTAATTACTAGCCTCTTTCTTTGTATTGAGTTTAGCTTCCTCATTGCCAACATTCAAAAAATTGCAGATGGTGGTTGGATTACCCTTCTTATTGGTTTTTCACTATTTATGGTAATGTATATCTGGTGGAAAGGGAAAAAGACGAAAGCTGCTATTACTCCTTTGGTTTCTCTTGAAAAGCATGTTCCGATTCTAAAGCGTCTGAGCACGGACGAAACCATTCCAAAATTTGCAAATAATTTGGTGTTTCTTACTTCTTCGCCAACTTTGCGAAAAGTAGAGCAAAATATTATCGATTCGATTCTACATTCAGGAACACCTAAGCGAGCTGATGTTTACTGGTTCGTTCACGTAAATGTCCTCAATGAACCATATGGTTTGAATTATCAGGTCGATACGCTCGTAAAAGATGATGTGTATTTCATCGAGTTCAACTTAGGGTTTCGTGAGGAACCTCGAGTCGATTATTATTTCAGGCAAGTTGCGACGGAACTGATTCAAAATAACGAGGTAACAAGTGCTGAAGGCAGCGAATTCCAATACAATCAATCGCTTATTGGTGATTTTAAATTTGTAATACTCGATAGCTTTTTGTCATTTGACAACAAAATGCCGTTCTGGAAAAACTTCATCATGAAAAGTTATTACAATCTCAAGCGTTTGAGTGTGAAAGAAGAAGTGAATTTTGGACTTGACAAAAGTCATTTGCTAATTGAAAAATACCCCTTGGTTGTTGTTCCGTATCAAGGTTCCATATTGACAAGAAAGCAAGCTCACAATAAGAATGTTCACTAGATCAATCCTATTGAATATAGGGAATTACTCTATTGCCTTGCCAAAGAAATGGCTAATTAAGTACTGCTTTAACAAGAACGGGGAAATGATCCGAATATCCTCTGAGATATTTTGTTCCTGGATAAGTTCTGAATGGAACTTTATCTCCCTTGAATTCGTAATTCAGCATTCGCAATTCGCAATTACTCTTAGTAACTTGTTGAAAGAATTCAATTTCCTTCGCTTCAAACAATCAGTTTTTCGGTTACATTTGAACGCTTTTAAAGCAATTAAAAGGAATAAGTCATGAGTTTAACTGGTAAGTCTGTTTTCTTGCGTGCTGTTGAAAAGGAGGACGCTACCAAGTTGATGCTTTGGGAAAATAATCCGAAACATTGGAAGATTACGGGGACAGAAGTGCCATTTTCATTTTCTTCCATTCTGGAATATATTGATCAGGCTCAGCATATTCGGACTCATGGACAGCTGAGAATGATGATTTGCCTGGTAGGTACTAGAGAACCCGTTGGAGCAATTGACCTGTATCAGGTGGATTTTAAACATCTTCGTGCTGCGGTGGGTATTTTAATTGCGGATGAAGACAATAAGAATCACGGATTTGCTTTTGAAGCATTGGTGCTTCTGGAAAAATATGCCTCTCAGATTTTAGCCTTACACAACCTGCATTGTTCGATTCATAGTGACAATCTGGCAAGTGTCGGACTATTTGAAAAAGCCGGATTTGAGCGAGTGGGAGTGCGAAAGGAATGGTACCTTGAAAGAGGTGTTTGGTTGGATGAAATATTATATCAGAAATGTCTGGAAAGAAAAGAAACAAAAAAGTAGTTTTTGCAGCAGTAGCTGTCATGTTGATCGGTGTTGCGCTGGTCTTTGGGTGGACGCCCTTGATGATTTACATGAAGAAAACGTCAAATGACAAAGAAGCTCGTGTAATTATTGATAATCGTCAATCATTGGAACAAATTGCTGCTGATTTAGAGAAGGCAGGTGTCATTAAAGATGCTGATGCTTTTTTGTCCATGGCAAACTACAAGAAACTCACCGTGGAAAACATTGAGCCTGGAATGTATGCATTTCCGGCTGGTACTTCTTACAGGGATTTACTGAATTCACTAAAGAGCGGAAGCTTTGAAGTGGAAGTTGTAGTAACGTTTAATAACTGCAAAACCATTCATGATTTGTGTACAAAAGTATCTGCTTGTATAGCGGTTGATAGCACTGAATTGGAGGATTACATCACAGACTCTGAAACGTTGAATAAATACGGGTTTACGATTGAGCAGATTCCAGCCTTATTCATGCCGAATTCCTATAGAATGTATTACGATACCAGTAAGGAGGATTTCTTGGCTCGTATGGCGAAAGAATTCAAAAACTTCTGGACTCCGGCACGTATGGCTCAGTTGAAAGAAGTTGGACTAACGTCTCCTTCTCAAGCCGTAACTTTAGCTTCCATCGTTTATGGGGAGCAATCCAAGAACGCTTCTGAATGGCCAATCATTGCACGCCTTTACTTGAATCGTCTGAATACCGGTATGAGGTTGCAATCCGATCCTACCTTCAAATTCTGTTGGGGAGATCAATTGGAAGGAGTGCAGCGCCTGACTTACGAACATCGAAATAAGGACTGTCCTTACAATACGTATTTACATAACGGATTGCCTCCGGGACCAATTTCCATGCCTCCTACAGGAGTGGTGGAAGCAGTCTTGAATCCGGACAACAACGATTATTTATACATGTGTGCCCAGCCGAATTACGATGGATTGCACAATTTTGCGAAAGATTATGCTGATCATGCAAAATTTGCAACTGAATTTCAAAATTGGTTGGCTTCAGAAATCGCTAATAACTAGTTATGGAACGTAGGTCTTTTGTGAAATTAGGTGCTATTGGATTGGCGGCATCAATTGTGAAGCCGGGTTTTGCAAGTGAAGATTCAGTAGCAAATCCCGTTCTCTCCGATTACAAAGGAGGGGCTAAAATGATTTCAACCTGGAGTCACGGATTGGAAGCAAACCGTGCAGGCTGGGAAAAACTCAAATCCGGAGGAACATCTCTGGATGCAGTGGAAGCAGGTGCCAGACAAACCGAAAGTGACGTAAAGAACAGAAGTGTTGGAATTGGTGGAATGCCGGATCGTGAAGGGCATGTGACTTTGGATGCATGTATCATGGATTGGGAATCGAATTGTGGTTCTGTCGGCTACCTGGAAGGAATTGCGCACCCGATCTCAGTTGCTAAACACATCATGCAAAATACACCGCATGTGATGATTGTAGGTGCCGGTGCAAAGCAATATGCATTGAAACATGGGTTTGAAACAATCAAGACTCCGCTTCCTGAAGTGAAAAAGGAATGGGAGAAATGGAAGAAAGAACAAGCGGCTATTGCCAAGAAACCGGCGATTAATCACGAAAATCACGATACCATTGGATTGCTTGCAATAGATGAGGCAGGAAGAATCAGTGGAGCTTGTACCACTTCCGGTTGGGCTTACAAACTACCGGGTCGCTTAGGAGATTCTCCTATCATTGGTTCCGGTTTATTTGTGGATCAAGAAGTAGGAGGAGCAGTTGCTACCGGTTTAGGAGAATCCATCATTCGGATTGCAGGTTCACACACGGTTGTTGAACTCATGAGACAAGGTAAAAGCCCTGAACAGGCATGTAAAGAAACAGTTGAAAGATTGATACGTAAACACAAGGATATGACCGGTTTACAATGCGCATTTATTGCCATTAATACCAAAGGGGAAGTAGGAGGTTTTTCTGTTTACAACGGATTTAATTATGCATTGAAAACAACAACTCAAGACGAACTGATTGATACTCCTTTTGATAGAAAATGGTAAGAATTGGATTTTTCGTCGTGCTCATTTTTTTGGTGACTAATGTAATGGGGCAAATCAATTTATCCTGGAAAGTCCAACATCCGGTATCCAAAGCTTGGTTTCCATTTGGTGAAAAAGGATCTGTTCAGGAAGCATTGATTGCTGCAAATCAACTTCCGGATCCATTCGTTGGGATGAACGAAAATAAATTCGCCTGGATTGAAAATTACCAATGGACACTTGAATCCGAATTTATTCTGACTGAATCGGAAATCAATCAATTCGTAGAACTGGATTTTCCCAGTGTAGATACCTATGCTTCCGTTTTTTTGAATGGGAAGTTTGTCGGTGAAACCAATAATGCCTTTGTTCGCTATCGCTTTGATGTAAAAGACAAGATTGTTCTTGGGAAAAATAAGCTAAAAGTGGTTTTCACTCCTCCAATCATGTATCAAAAACCACGTATGGCGAAAGTAGGAGTTACGCTTCCTGCTCCAAATGACGTGGGAACTACCAAGGTTGCGCCACATTGCAGAAAGCCCCAGTACCAGTTTGGTTGGGATTGGTCTTTAAGAATTCTTACCATGGGATTTTGGGAATCTGCTAAGGTGGATGTTTTCTCCGATAATAAAGTTCTCGCTAATTATTCCAATACACTGGAATTAACTAACGAACAGGCGATTTCTGAATTTACCTTGGTTTTGGCAAAAGAAAGCGAAGGATCCTTTACCTGGAAGAGTAAATTGTTTGGAGAACAGGCATTGAAAAGTGTAAACAAGCAATTGAAACGTACCGAAACGCTTTTAAATCCGAAATTGTGGTGGCCCAGAGGGCAGGGAGAAGCCCATTTATATGAAGATCACTGGGTTTTACAAAATGAAAACGGGGATGTCATTTTTGAAAAAGATGTCCGGTTCGGAGTGAAAAAAGTCGAATTGGTTCAGGAAAAAGACCAATGGGGAATTTCGTTTCAGCTCAAAGTGAATAACAGACCCATTTTCTGCAAAGGGGCGGATTATATTCCGGATGATATTTTCCCGGCCCGAATAACGGATGAAAAATTAAAGAACTCCGTTAAGACCATGTTAGATTGTAATTTCAACATGGTGCGCATTTGGGGAGGTGGCTTTTATCCGCGAGAATCGTTTTTAGAAGCTTGTGATGAAGGTGGATTGATGGTTTGGGAGGATTTTATGTTTGCCTGTGCAATGTATCCCGGAACAGACGAATTTTTGGCAAATGTGAGAACGGAATTGGAACAACAGATTCCGCGATTGGCTTCGCATGCTTCGTTAACCTTGTTCAATGGAAATAATGAAGTGGATGTAGCCTGGAAAAACTGGGGTTTTCAAAAAGATTACAATCTATCGAAGAAAGATGAGGTTTTAATCAATTCCTATTATCAGAAACTCTTCAAAGAATTGATTCCTCAAACGATAAGGGCATTCACCAAAATACCTTACGAACACACTTCTCCTTTGAGTAATTGGGGAAATGACGCGTTCTACAATGATGGAACCCAGCATTATTGGGGAGTCTGGCATGGAACAGACCCGATTGAGGATTTTGGACGGAAATCAGGACGATTCAATGCTGAATACGGTTTTCAATCTTTTCCGGAATTGGCAACCTTATCTTCCTTCAGCAAACCGGCAGACTGGAAATTGGATAGTCCCTTGATGAAAATGCGTCAGAAAAGTTATGTCGGGAATAATATGATTGCGAAACACTCCAATCTGCTTTATGGTAAAACAGCCGATTTTCAAAGATTCGTTTACTTTTCCCAACTGACACAGGCAAAAGCAGTGGGAATTGCAGTTGTGGCACACAGGACAACCTTTCCGAGATGTGCTGGAACACTTTATTGGCAATTCAATGATTGCTGGCCAGCCCCAACATGGAGCAGTGTCGATTATTACGGTCGGTGGAAAGCCCTGCAGTACGAAGTGAAGAATGATTTCAAGGATGTGACCATTGCAGCCCGTATTGATACACTGGGAAAAGAGAAGTATGTGCTGATTTCTGATATTCCAACCGGATTTTTATGTGAAATTGAAGCAAGGATTTATGATTTTCAGGGAAAAGTACTGGATACCTTAATGTGCAAACAAGCAATCGCTTATCCGCATAGTGTGGAGCTTTTTCCGCAAGAGTTGAAGGCATATAAGAAAAGTGATTTTGCAATTCAATTTAATTGGAAGGATGAAACAGGGAAATCGTGTGAACGATTGTTTATTCATGAACAGTTTCCCGGCAAACCAACTAGTGGGGTGGAGCCCAGGGTTGTGATCGAATCGTTGGATATTTTGACAGGAAAAGGAGTCTTAAGGATTGAAAACGAAACAATTTTGCAGGATTTCTGGTTTGCTTCCAAAGAGGGAAAAGTACTGATGGAACAAAATTTTGTACATTTTCTACCAGGAAAATACCGCATAGAATTTGAGTTTGAGGGAAATGTAACCAAGGAGAATTGTTATTGGTTTTATCATTGATTCAAACTAATGTGAAAATTTAACGAGATAAATTTTGTAAATAATACCACGGTAATTAATTTTGTAGCATGGAAATAGGTCAAGTCATCCAATCGAAATTCAAAAATTCTAAGCATAAAGCTGTGGTAAATCTTCGTTATACCTCGAATTATCTGGGTAATATTCAAAACAATTACATGGCAAAATTCGATTTGTCCTTGCCTCAATTCAATATTCTGAGAATTCTCCGTGGAGCCAAAGATGCAATCAGTGTCAATTCGGTGAAAGAGCGAATGGTGGAGAAGTCACCAAATACCACGCGATTGATGGACAAACTCATTGACAAAGGATTGATGGAGCGTGTTCGTTGCGAATCCGATCGCCGGGTTGTCTATGTTTCAATTACAGAAGCCGGATTGAATATTCTGAAGCAAATCGATGATGATCAACAATCTGATCTTGATTTCACAGGTAATCTTACGGAAGAAGAAGCAGAGGTTTTGAGTAATTTACTTGATAAACTTCGCGGTTGATTCTCACGTAATTTTAACCGCAAAGGCGCAGTGTACGCAAAGTAGCGTATATATCTTTGCGCTCTTTTATTCTTTGCGGTAAAAAAAATAGCTGGTATCTTAATATGTTTTTGGGAAGATAGCCAATAGAATTACCGTATTTTTGTCCTTCATTTGCACCCATTTTATGCGCTTTACGCTTTTTACATTCTTTCTTTTAGCTAGCTTTTTTACATTTTCCCAAACAGTCAATGGAACAGGGTCGATAGATGGACGGGTCCTGGATTCCGTTTCGAAAACTCCATTGGAGTATACCATGGTTCGGGTTTATAATTCAACTGATTCAACACTTGTCAGTGGAATTTATACGGACGAAAACGGATCTTTTGTTTTAGAGGAAGTTAAATACGGCAAGTATTATATCTCTATTTCCAATCCGGATTATAAGACGAAAACCATTCCGAATATTTCCTTGTCAGCAAACAAATCCTTGCGTAAATTGGGGAATATCGCCCTGGTCAGTATCAATACGCAATTGGATGAAGTAGTTATCCAACAAGAGAAAAATCCGCTGCAATTAGGACTTGATAAGAAAATCTATAACGTTGGAGACGATATCGCGACTTCCGGTGGGAGTGTGACAGACGTTTTGAACAATATTCCTTCGGTTGAAATTGATCAGGACGGTGCAATTTCTTTACGAGGCGATGGAAATGTAACAGTTCTAATTGATGGGAAACCAAGCAATATGTCGGGAGGAAACGGAAAAAGTGTTCTCGAAGGAATCCCTGCAAGCAGTATTGAGCGAATTGAGATTGTTACAAATCCTTCCGCAAAATATGATCCGGACGGAACCTCCGGAATCATCAATATCGTGTTGAAGAAAAATGTAAAACGCGGAATCAACGGGAATATCGCAGCTACTGCAGGAACAGGAAATTTATATACGGGATCTTTGGGACTCAATTTGAGAAATACCCGATTCAATCTCTACGGAAACTATGCTTATTCTTATCGGGACGGTTACCGGAACAATTTTTCAGACCTGAATCAGATCAATGGCGATACAACTGTCAGTCTGAATCAGATGAGATATGGTGGAGACCTGAATGTGACACATACAGCCAAGATTGGAATGGATGTCTATTTGAAGGACCGGAATACACTCTCCTGGAGCATTGCAGGAAATGCAGGAAATCGCAAGCGGGTCGGAAATCAGATCAATACGCGTTATACTAATTTCGGTGATACTACGGGAGTTTGGACACGGAATTCTAGCGACCCGAATACCTCTCAAAACATTGATTTTTCCCTGGGATACAAATGGGATTTCAAGGACGATAAAGGTTCTTTGGATGCAAATGCTTATCAATCGCTTTCTCAAGGCTCAGATGAAGGGTTTTACTTGCAATCGTACGATTTTCCTGCCGGTATACCTTCAACAGATCAGCATCTTTACAGTCGGGAAGCGAATGATTTTACGACGCTCTCGTTGGATTTTATCCGCTTGCTGAAACATCAAATCAGAACGGAAAGCGGACTGAAAATGATTCAAAGGAATATGAGTTTGCGTTCTTCCTCGGAATCGATGGATGCTTCCGGAAATTATGTTCCGGATACGATTTCAAACTACAATTACAAGTATTTGGAGAGCATCTATTCCGCTTATGGGATCGTTGGTGGTCAGTTAAAGAAGTTCAGGTACCAGGCTGGAGTTCGTTTGGAGTACAGTATTCAAAATCCGAACCTGATTTCAAAGAGTCAGAGTTTTAAAAACGAATACCTCAATTTATTCCCTTCCGCAACGATTCGGTATGAAGTGAAAAAAGGAACGGAATTATCCTTGGGATACAGCAGAAGGATCAACCGTCCGAATTCAGGAAATCTGAACCCGTTCACGTCCTACGCTGATCCGTACAATTTGCGCAGTGGAAATCCGGCATTGAGACCCGAATACATCCATTCAATCGATTTGGGAGTGGATTACAATTCAAAGAAATTCATTTTGGCTTTTGCTTTATATCAGCGCTATACGAGTCATGTGATCCAGCGGGTGAAAGTCTTTTATGAAAATGGCACCTCGAACGGGACATTTGCGAATATCGACAATTCAGTGAGCTCCGGTGGTGAAGTGGTGGTGCAAATCAAACCTTTTCCGATTTGGAGAAACATGCTTTCATTCAATGGAAACTACATCACTTACAAAGATGATAATCCAAGCGCTAATTGGAATAGAGAAGGTTTTGTGTTTGGTATGAAATTCAGTTCCACTTTGGACCTGATGAAGAAAACGCTGACACTTCAGATCAACGGAAGATACAGTGCGCCGTCTATCACTGCTCAAGGAAAGATGAATCCGAGAGGTTCTATCGACTTTTCTGCAGACAAATCATTGTGGGATGGTAAATGGGGAATAGGATTGCGGGTGACGGATATCTTCAATACGCAAGGGTTTAACTTTGTGGTGGATCAGCCAACAGTATCTCAATCTTCTCAGTTCAAATGGGAAACAAGAAGAATTATTGTCAGCATCCGCTATCGCTTCGGGAAAACTGACTTAAAAGAGGAGAAACGCTCCAACGAAAACGGCGGAGGCGGAGGATTTGATTTTTAAGCTTTTTTAATCACGATCGGTAGTACCGGATAGTGGATTCCCAAGTGGATCAAAGCTTTGTCAAAACTCTTTGTGCTACTCTGTTTTTTTGCTTTTATCATTTTTGTTTTCATGATACTCATTTTGATAAACTTAAACAATTAATATGCCAATGTAATCGCTCATTTACTAAAACGTTTGAATCACTGATTTTAGTGTATGAGATAATAATTGATTAAAAAACGGGTTAGAATACCTATTGGATTTTCCATAGAAGGCGAAAAATGAACCATTTAAATAAAATTATGAGAATATTTAGTTTGCTTGTTGGGAATATCCTTAAAAGAACCGTACTTTTGTAACCCCTTTTTTTAACAAATGATCGACGAAGAGCTGTTTCAAGCAAAGAAATTATATCCATTTCAGGAGAAGACTGTAAATGCAATCATAGATGAACTGGATAAGAATGGTTCCGATTACAATCTACTATTCCAACTTCCTACCGGAGGTGGGAAAACCGTTATCTTTTCTGAAGTGGCAAAGAGTTATATTGAACGCTACCAAAAAAAGGTATTGATCCTGACTCACCGCATCGAATTATCCGTTCAGACATCCAAACAACTGAATGCAATCGGTATTTCCAATAAAGTTATTTCCAGTGATGTAAAGAATTTGATTGATGAAGAACATCATCCATGCTACATTGCAATGGTGGAGACCTTGAACAATCGTTTGCAGGAAGATGAGAACTTTGTGGATGGAGTAGGACTGGTAATTGTCGATGAGGCGCATTACAACAGTTTCAGAAAGATTTTCCAATACTATTCAGGAGCAAATATCTTAGGGGTTACCGCAACACCTTTGAGCTCGAATAAGGCTTTGCCTTTGAATGATCATTACAATAAGTTATTGGTTGGTGAAAGTATCGCGTCCTTGATTCAGGGCGGGTATTTGTCGGATGCAGAAACATTCACGTATGATGTGAACCTTCACGGTTTGAAAATTGGTACGAATGGTGACTTTACCGTAAGTTCCTCCGAAACTGTTTACGGAAACTACTTCATGCAGGAGAAACTCCTGTTTGCATACGAAGAAGTTGCTGTTGGCGATAAGACTTTGATATTCAATTCCGGAATCGAAACCTCCCTGCGTGTGGAGGAAACGTTCAAGAAAAGAGGGTATAAGATCCGTCATTTGGATTCCACTTTTTCAGATAAGGACCGGAAAGATGTCTTGCATTGGTTCAAAACTACCAAAGATGCCATCTTGACATCTGTAGGGATTTTAACTACCGGTTTTGATGAACCGACGGTTGAAACGATTATCTTAAATCGTGCGACACGTTCATTGACTTTGTATCATCAGATGATTGGTCGTGGATCACGTCGTTTGCCGAATAAGTCAAATTTTAAGCTGATTGACTTAGGTAACAATGTTCGTCGCTTCGGTTTATGGCAAGATTATATCAATTGGCAGGATGCATTCAGATTTCCGGACAGGTTCCTGGAATCGCGTTTGAGTGAAGATGATGACTTGGAATTTGAAGTTGAATTCGAATTTCCTCGCCACATGGAGCAGCTTGTTGATACCAACTTTTTGGAAGAATTCAGCATTCGTGATGTGTATTACGAATGCATCGATAAAGGAGAGAAAGGGAAACTGGCAGTTGATTTATCCTTGAGTAATCACTGTGAGGGAATCGTACGAAAAACAAAAGACCTGGATGACGCGATCATGATCGTTGACTCACTTCAGGATCATATAGAACACCGATTGAAGTTGTACACCAAGTGTATTGCCAAGAGTACTCCGAATTATTTCAAGTACCTGATGGAAACCTATAATCGTCAGTTACGCCAGGAAATCCGCATGAAATTTGACGAGATCGAGGCGGAAGCAGAGAGTAATTAAAAAGTAAGGGCGGAATCCCGTACGTACGGGACCGCCCTTACTTTTTAATAGCTGATCAGGATCTCCGTTGTATCAAAAGGAACTGTAGTCACGCTCAAAGTCCCGTTATTGGTTGTTCCTTGTACATCATAGAATATCTGATACGTGGTGTTTCCATTGTTAATACAATAAAAACTGGATTCTGTAATGTTATCCAATTGGATTTCACCCGTTGCGCAGCATTCGGTGCATCCGTTTTTTCCTGCCGTTTTATAGTATTTGATGATTTTGGTGCCATCACTTACAAAATGAAGTCTAGCCCAGGATTTTGCATAAACGTTATAATTGAAGGTGTTGTCATCTTCCAAAGACAAATTGTCCAATGTAGTGGTGGTACTCTCACTGAAGTAATTGTCCTTGCTTACGGTGATTGTAACGTTTTGGATCTTTTCCCTGTCCAGCTCATACGAATAGTTCCCGCTTGCATCCGTTGTCAAAGCCACTTTTTCAACTGCCGTTGGATTGGATGTTGTTGAAATGGCTATGGAAACCTTTGCTCCGGAAAGTGGAGCATTGAATGACGAATCATGAATAGTTCCCTTAATGGTGTATTTTAAATCTTTCTTTTTACAAGCGAAGCTGACAATGAGAAGGATGGTTCCAAAAAACAGGAAAATTTTCTTCATAATTAATTTTTTTAACAGAAATACAAATAAAACATTAATATCTAAACGGAGTTTCAACAAGTTGGATTGTTAACAACCTTTTTATTCCTTCAGAAATCAACTACTTTTTTACTCCGGGTTATGTCTTGTAACCCTGATTAATAAGGAGCTTTTGAGGGTTGTTAACTTAAATCTTTTGATAAAAAAATATTCACTTTTTTTAACAATCATGCTGAATCTACAAATAAAGATATTATTTTCGCCGTGTAACTCAAAAATTTATAATTATGTCAGAAAATTTAGACGCAACAACAATGAAGCCGGAAGGTAAAGGTGCTGCAGTAGGTGGATTTATTTTATCATTAGTTGGAATCGTTGTTCCATTTAATGTAATTGCAGTGCTTATGGGGTCTGCTGTTATGGCTTACATCGGTCTTGTACTATGTTTGGCTTCAGTAATCCTTTGTGCAATGGCAATGGGTAAATTGAAAAAAACTGGAGGTAAGCGCGGATTGGCTATCGCTGGTTTGGTGATTGGTCTTGTTGCTACTGTATGGTCAGCAATGGCTGTTATGAGCATCGGTGAAGCTATCGACGCACGTAACAAAGGTGTTAGCGAATTCCAAAAAGAATTGCGTAATATGTAATTCATATTTAAACAATATGTTTGAATCCCCGGTAGTTTTTGCCGGGGATTTTTTATTTTAGTCAAAACCGAATCAGCAATGGAGAACTGGCAAACAGAAGAATCAGTAGATAGTTTAGGAGTACAGTTGAAAAGTAAAAGATCCATTTTACTCACGGTTGTCTGTATTCTTACTTGGATAGGGTGTGGTTTTCCATTGGTGTTGGCAGCGCTTTCTCTTTTCAATTCGGATCTGTCCAAAGCTTTTGTTGATGTAAGCAGGTATTCCGGGGTTTGGTATTTTTTAGAGTGGTTCGGCTTTCCGATACTTTGCGCGCTTGGCGCGGTTTTCATGTTCCAATTAAAGCGCTGGGGATTCTGGATTTATTGTTTGGGTCAGATTCCACCGGTCGTTTTTTCCATCTACACAACCATTGGATTAACTAAAAGTTTGGGATCGGGTGTTTTCTTTGGATTATTATGGAATTGCTTCTCCATCGCTTTCGTGATCCTTTACGCTACTGAAATGAATAAATTGTCACGGAAACCGATTTCAACTGATTTTTAATTTCTATTTTAGCGACCTTAATAATTTAAACCTATTTTACTTATGGCTGGTGTGTTTGCCCTCCTTTTCCTTTTGTACCTGCTCTTTATTGGAGGGGTTATCACGGCGAGTGTGTTTTATGTTAAAAACCTGATGGATCTATTGAAGCAGGTTGATCCTAAAAACCGATTGGTTCATCCGGGGTTTGTCTGGATGTTGTTTATTCCTTTTTACGGAGCGGTGATTTATCCATTTATGTTATATCCCAGAATAGCCGAAAGCTTGAAAAAAGAGTTTGATGACCGCAACAGTCCGCAACCGGGAGATTATGGAAAATCACTTGGAATTGTCCTTCCGATTTTAATTTGCTGCTTTATCATTCCGGTTTTGAATATTTTGGCAATATTGGGCTTCCTGGTTATCGGGATCATTTTTTGGGTTAAAATGGCTCAATATAAAACAATGTTGAAAAGACTACCGAAGTCGGATGGAGTTCGGATTTCAAGTAACACCGATTTATTGGATTAACTAAACAACAAACAAAAAAACAATTATGGATACACTAGATCAAAATATTGAATTGGATAGCGAAAAGCTAAAGATCACGAATTCAATCAAACAAAATTTACTTACCACAGCAAAATGGGCTAGGTTCTTAGCGATTGTAGGCTTCATTTTCACCGGATTTTTGGGGATAGCATCTCTAATCATTTTGGTTACAGCAATGACAACCGGATTTGGTCCGCTTATCCTGATGGGATTTGTTTACCTTGTGTTAACAGTTGTGATGCTCTTTCCCGGGCTCTACCTGATTCGTTTTGCAGGAGCAACTGAAAAAGGATTGAATTCAAATAAACAAAGCGAATTTGATTACGGGATTGAGAATTTGAAATCCCTGTTCAAGTTCATGGGAATATATACGATTGTGTTGATCGGAGTTTACATTTTGTTTTTCCTGGCTGCAGGATTGACAGGAGTTGGAAGATTATTCTGATTTTTAAATAAAAGAGATGAAGGGAACTTGTTTTAAGTTCCCTTTTTTCATTTAACGGCGCTTATTTTTAGCCATTTTTCACCTAGAATGTTATCTTTGTTTTCCTTAAAAATTCAATATGTCTGACGATAAGAAAATCATATTTTCCATGGTTGGAGTTTCCAAAGTGACTCCTCAAGGAAAGCAAATCATTAAAAATATTTACCTCTCGTTTTTTTACGGTGCGAAGATTGGGATCATCGGTTTGAATGGTTCCGGAAAATCCACTGTTATGAAGATTATTGCAGGTTTGGATAAATCATATCAGGGTGATGTGGTTTTTTCACCGGGTTACACCGTTGGATATTTGCCGCAAGAGCCTGAATTGGATTTGAAAAAGACCGTGAAGGAGGTCGTGATGGAAGGTGCGCAGGAAATCGTGGATATTTTAAAGGAATACGAAGAGATCAATGCTTCCTTCATGGATGAAGATGTGTTGAATGATCCGGATAAAATGGACAAGCTGATTGCACGTCAGGGAGTTGTACAGGATAAGATCGATGCAGTTGATGCATGGGAACTGGATAACAAATTGGAGCGTGCAATGGATGCATTGCGCTGTCCGCCGGATGATCAGTTGATTGAAACCCTTTCCGGAGGTGAGAAACGCCGTGTAGCTTTATGTCGTCTCTTGTTGCAAAACCCGGATATCTTGTTGTTGGATGAGCCTACCAATCACTTGGATGCAGAATCGATTGACTGGTTGGAGCAACATTTGCAACAATATCAGGGAACTGTGATTGCTGTAACTCACGACCGTTACTTCCTGGATAATGTGGCCGGCTGGATCTTGGAACTGGATCGTGGAGAAGGGATTCCTTGGAAAGGGAATTATTCTTCCTGGTTGGAGCAAAAAGGTGCCCGATTGAAAGACGAAGAGAAAACGGAATCGAAGCGCCAAAAGATGTTGGCTCGAGAGCTGGAATGGGTGCGTATGAATCCGAAAGGTCGTCATGCGAAAAACAAAGCGCGTATCCAGAATTACGATAAGATGATGTCCGAAGAAATGAAGGACAAAGAAGTGAATCTGGAGATTCCGATTCCGAATGGTCCTCGTTTAGGAAATAATGTGATCAATGCAGAGCATGTGATGAAGGCTTTCGGGGACAAATTGTTATACGATGATTTGAATTTCCAATTACCTCCGGCTGGAATTGTTGGAATCATTGGTCCGAATGGTGCAGGTAAGACAACCATTTTCAAAATGATCATGGATGAATTGGCTCCGGATAAAGGAACTTTCGCTATTGGTGAGACAGTGAAAATCGGTTATGTAGATCAGACCCACAAAGATATTTCACCCGAAAAAACCGTTTTTGAAGTGATTGGTGGTGGAAATGAATTCATTGAAATTGGAAATCAAAAATTCAATGCACGCGCTTACCTGTCGAAATTCAACTTTGCAGGATCAGATCAAAGTAAAAAGGTAGGAGTACTTTCCGGTGGAGAGCGAAACCGTTTGCATTTGGCTATGACCTTGATGACGGAAGCGAATGTGCTCTTGCTGGATGAGCCTACGAATGATATCGATGTAAATACTTTACGTGCACTCGAAGAAGGAATTGAAAGTTTTGCGGGATGTGCAGTGGTTATTTCCCACGACCGCTGGTTCCTGGATCGTATCTGTACACATATCCTGGCTTTTGAAGGTGATTCCCAAGTTGTTTGGTTTGAAGGTTCTTATTCGGAATACGAAGAGAATAAGCGCAAACGTTTGGGAGATGCAGCGCCGAAGAGAATTAAATATAGAAAACTGGTTTAATTCAAAATGTAGAATGCAAAATGCAAAAATAGGAGTCTGGTATTTTTTTGAATTTTGCATTTTGAATTCATAATTTGAAGAAAAATGGATCCACTTCACGGAGTAACACTGGAAAAGATAGTCACCGAACTGGTAGAAGAGTTTGGTTTCGAGCGATTGGGGAAACTCATTCCGATTAATTGCTTTATCAGTAATCCAAGTATCAAATCAAGCTTGACTTTTTTGCGTAAAACCCCTTGGGCACGTACGAAAGTGGAAGAATTGTACATAAACAGAATTATAAACATCCGAAATAGTTGAATAATTCCGAATTCCTAATTCCGAGTTACGAATGGGAATTCTGATTGTTAAAATAATTTGACTGTCTAATTCGTAATTAGGCATTCGTAATTCGTAATTAGAAAAGCATGGAAGTAAGAGATTTAGAACCGAAAGCATTGTGGAATCATTTTGCTGATTTGAATGAAGTTCCTCGTCCCTCAAAAAAGGAAGAGCGTGTGATTGCGTTCATGATGAACTTTGGAAAGTCGCTTGACCTGGAGACGATTCAGGATCATATTGGTAATGTAATTATCAAAAAACCGGCAACCTCAGGAATGGAGAACAGGCAAACGATTGTGATGCAATCGCATTTGGATATGGTTCACCAAAAGAATTCGGATACGATCTTTGATTTTGATACGCAAGGAATCGAAATGTTGGTGGATGGCGACTGGGTAAAAGCAAACGGAACGACTCTTGGTGCGGATAATGGGATTGGAGTTGCCACGATCATGGCGATTTTGAAATCAACAGATATCGCACATCCTGCTATAGAAGCTCTTTTCACGATCGATGAAGAGACGGGAATGACGGGAGCTTTGCAGGTTGATGCTTCCAATATTTCGGGAACGATCTTGTTGAACCTGGATACGGAAGACGATGATGAATTGTCAATTGGTTGTGCCGGTGGTATCGATACGAATACGAAAACGGAGATCACTTATGAAGATCTTCCGAGTAACTATGTTTGTTTTGAGATCAAATTGAGAGGATTGCTTGGTGGTCATTCCGGTATGGATATTCATTTGGGAAGAGGAAACGCAAACAAATGGATGAACCGATTGTTCAAGCACGTGAAATCTCAGGTAGATTTGAAATTGTGCAGTTTGGACGGTGGAAGTTTAAGAAATGCCATTCCAAGAGAAAGTACGGCGGTTGTTGCTGTTTCAGAAGATGAGAAAACAAAATTCCATCAAGCAGTTGATCAGATAATCGCTCAAATCGAGTCGGAATATCAATCAATTGAAAAAGATGCGAACTGGACCATTTTTGAAAGTGGAGATTTAAATAGAGTAGTAAAAGATTCTGATTTTGAACGAATTATCAATTCTATTTATTCAGTTCATAATGGTGTTTATAGAATGAGTCCGGCTATTGCAAGCTTGGTGGAAGCATCCTCCAGTCTGGCGAAAGTGATGGTTGGTGACGATCAATTTACGACCCAATCTTTGCAACGTAGCTCGGTTGAATCTTCTAAAACAGATGTGGCAAATACCATTCGTGCAGCATTTGAAAGTGTTGGGATAGAGGTTGTTCAAGGCGGAGAATATCCGGGTTGGGAACCGAATGCAGATTCTGCAATTTTGAAAGTGATGGCTGATTTGTATCGTACGCAATTCAATGCAGAACCAAATATCAAAGCATGTCACGCTGGATTGGAATGTGGGATTCTTGGAAAACACTTCCCGGGAATGGATATGATTTCCTTTGGACCGAATATTCGTGGGGCGCACTCTCCGGATGAATGTGTTCAGATTTCCTCCGTCCAGAAATTCTGGAATTACTTATTGGAGGTGTTAAAGCAGATTCCAGTGAAATAATTGAAATGGCGCCAAAAAGGCGTCATTTTTTTGTTCCATTTTTTTCAATTTAAAGGATATCCAAAAAAAGATGCTTTATTTGTTCTTGAAATCTAAATGATGGATAAACTGAACACGAATTGGTTGGAGTTTCATGAAAAAATGAAATTCCGTCTGGTCTTGCATTTGCTTTACTTTTTCGCAGGGTTAATGGCCTTGGTGACGCTAGTCAACCTTTCCAATGAGCATTTTAGTGCCATGCCCAATTTCTTTGCTGTGGGAATGTGCATTGTTGGTTTGGTCGTAATTCATGTAACGAAAAATTACCGTTTGGTTGGTGCTATTTGTTCCATTTTGACTTTCTGTATTGTTTCCGGTGCATTCCTATTCCTGAAAGCAACGCATTATCTGACTCCGATTTGGATGATTGTGAATATCATGTTTACTTTTTTCATACTTGGAAAGAAGTGGGGGATTCCCATTTTGATAGTTCATTTCCTGGTATTGTTTTATTATCTCGTTTATATCCACGAGAGCAATATTGTTGCGGTAAAATCCTTCTCCGGGAACGATGTCACAACTTTTATCCTGGAATATTCCATTGTTGGATTTGCAATCGCCTATATCCTGAACCTATATGTTTTGACTACCAATTATTCGCGGATTGAGTTGATTGAGAATAATCAGAAGCTTTCGAATCAGAATAAGCTTATTTCTAAGCAGAATTCAGAAATGGAAGTGATGCTTCGTGAAATTCATCACCGCGTCAAGAACAACCTGCAGATCATTACCAGTTTGCTTCGGCTTCAGGCGAATAATATGGATGAGGAGCATGGCGGTTCCTATCAGGAAGCAATCGATCGGGTCACTGCAATGGCGATCATTCACGAGAAAATGTATCAATCCGGATCTTTATCCAAGTTTGATTTGGAGAAATACCTGAAGTCATTGGTGGATAGTTTGTTGATGAATTATTCCATCTCCAAAAAACCAACTTTCGAAATTCATGTGGAAGTGGAGGACATGAAGTCCAAAAGCATTGTCCCACTTGCACTTCTGATCAATGAGCTTTTGCTCAATTCCCTGAAACATGCTTTTCAAAGTCAGGATGATCCGAAGATTTCAATTAGTCTGAGTGAAAATGAAGCGGACAAGTCCAATCGCTTTGTTTTGGTTTACAGTGATAATGGATTGTGGGTTGCCGATTCTGTAGCTTCTTTCGGAACGGAGATCATTCAAGCTATGTCGGAACAAATGGAAGGCACATTTACGCTGGAAACGAATGATTTTGGGACGAAATATGTTTTTGATTTGGCTAATTTGAGCTAAATTTACCGGATTAAATGAAACACGCTAATACCTAAAAGGAATACGATGAGTTGGTCTTTGTTGCTGGATCTTTCAGCGAGTCATTTGCAGAAAATTGCAGAAAATGATCGGGAAGCTGAAAGGCAAAGGCTGATCGAGACATTGACTGGTTTGTCTCTTACGGTAATCATTATGTCAGTACCGGCATACTTTCTTATCCGATATGTTTATTTCAAGCTTAAAAAAGAGTTTCGTTTCAAAACAAAATTCAATCAGTACAATCATATCGATGCATTAGTTCTGCTCAGTATGAATGTGTTGAGGACCAATCCGGAGTGTTTTCAGGAAAAATGCATTTATCTGAAAGAATACATTGTTTACCTGTATCCTAAAAGTAATTCGTTTCACGAATCCTTGAAAATGTCTTACAATGATATATATCGTTCAGAGTCTATTGTGAATTGGTTGAATCGTTTTCATGTGGAGGAGGAGCGAAGGGATGTTGTACGCTTTTTGATTCATATGGCTGCTCAGGACGGTATAGTGGCTCCGCGGGAAAAATCAGAGCTTTTCCGGATTATAGATGCCTTTTCCCTTGCGCGGAAAGAATGGATTGATCTGATGGATGGTATCAATGATGCTTTTATGGAGCGACAAAATAGTTGGCGCAAAAGGCAAAGTTCTCAAAATAGAAATTATCGGGATGATTTGATTGTAAGGTCATTGGATTATTTCGGAATGAAGCGTGAAGCGATTGATGAGCAACTACTGAGGGATAAATACCGAAAGCTTGTGAAAGAATATCATCCTGACCGTCATCCGAATGCCACAGTGGAAGAACGCAACGAATTGGAGGTGAAGTTTCAGGAGCTTCAAGTGTATTATGAGGAATTATTGAAACTACTTGATAACTGATTTGGGGTGAAATTTGTTTTTGATTTGGCTAATTTGAGCTAAATTCACCGAATGGATGAACATCAATTAGTATCGTTGGCAAAAGCCAAAATGCCTTTTGGAAAGTATAAGGACCGCTACTTGATCCATTTGCCTGAAAATTACCTGGTTTGGTTCAAGCAGAATGGCTTTCCGGCTGGTAAGTTGGGGCAGCAATTGGAATTGATCTATGAAATCAAGTTGAATGGCTTGGAGCATTTGATTTATCCTTTAATGCCTAAATCGAACTATTGATATGATTCAGCTTAATTCATTTCTTTTAATTGGTGGTTACAGTCGTCGTTATAATTATTCACCGATGCCACCTGAGGAGCGTTTCTGGACGGGGATCATAGTTTTAGTATTGTTTGTAGGTGTGATCGGTTATGTGGTTTATAAAAGCCTGATAAGCAAAGATGCTGATGATGAAACTGATTCCGAATGGGATAAAGGAATCATCCCGTGGAACTTTCTCCCGACTACAGAGAATATTTATGAGATTTTTATAGCTTCAGCATGTGCGATTGTGGTGAGGGATTTGGATAATTACTATATGAAGTTCCCTTATATTGATAGCTATTTAAAGAAGAATTTTCGAGATCAATATTATTATGCGGAAGATTCGTATGCTTATTCCATGAGGCATGTGGTGCGAATTGATTCTCTTGCCGGTTGGTCTAATAGGAACCTGCAAAAAGGATGGAAGGTTAAATTGATTAACTTTTTAGCGGGAGTTGCTATATATGACGGTGGGATCAATAATGATGAGCAGCGCTATTTGCTGGCTCTAATGGCTAAGTTGAATTTAGATATAACTGATTTTGAGTCGATTTACCAGGAGAAACTGACACGAAAGAATGAAAGAACCTATCGCGCGGAGGCGCATTTTTCTAGGAAAGAGTCGTTTTATACCATTTTAGGTTTGGAAATGAATGCCTCCATGGAAGAGGTGAAGGCTACTTATCGTAGATTGGTTAAATTGACGCATCCGGATCGTTTTATGAATGAATCTCCGGAAGTTCAGAAACAGATGAGCGAAAAGTTTCAGGAAATTCAAATCGCTTATGAATCTATTGTAAATTCATGACATGTTGGTGATTGGGATCGTTTTTGGATTTTGTCTAATTCTTTTGGTTGTAATCTTAACCAGAAGACAAGTGAAAGATGTGAAAGAACGGAAAGTCAGTTCTGAATTGGTCCTGAAGCGCAGTTTTCAACCTCCTTCGGGAAAGAAAACTGAAAAAATGGTCTTTCAGATCTATGTTTTACTTGCTGCGTGGATGATGCGAAAAAATGCAGTTAAATCATTTGAAAAACAGTCTTTTATCGTTATTTATATCAATGAAAAGTTTAATATTGATTCGTTGATTGTGGCCAATGAATTGGAATTAGTGGGTGAAACATCCATTCATGTTCGAAGCGTTGCGAATTGGGTGATTCAGAAGATGACCGGATCTCAGGAGCGGGCAGAGCTGATCGATTTTCTCATTAATCTGGTTTTTGTAGATAATGAACTAATTGACCGCGAATTTACTGCGCTTGTTCGATTGGGCGAGTTGATTGGTGTGCAGTCTGTTTACATTGAAAAAAAAGTGATAGAACACCGTAAGCGTGTTTTTGGAGCTTCTGCAAACAATGAGCGACTTCACAGTATTGCAAATGTGGGGATCAGAAGAAAGATGGCGCTTGCAATATTGGATCTGGGACAAAATGCTTCGGAGGAAGATGTCAAGAAAAGTTACCGGAGACTCGTTAAGGAGTATCATCCGGATCGAAATCCTGATTTGGGTGAAGAGGAGCGAGCGATTCATGCTCAGCGGTTCCTGGAGATTCAGGATGCTTATGAAGAGCTTATTTCGAATTGATCTTCAATTTAGTTTCACAAATGTGCTTTTTGGTTTAAATGTCTGATTTTTAATTTTTTAAATCGACTTATTGGAATCGGTAATTAAATCAATTTCTATTTTTTTTCATTTTTTTTGATGGGATATGTAACCAAATGTGGATTCGTGGCGTAAATGGGTCAAAACGGAATCGCATTTAAGTTTTATATAATATGGAAAGCACAATGATTAATAACGCAGTAAGCTTGGCGAAAACAAAATTAGAGCGCCATAAAGCAATGGGAAAGAATAGCAACTTGAGTATTGTAGAGGTTGCCCGATTAATGGATTTGGTTACATTTGGACCGAATATGCCGTCGGTTACGAATAGCATGCTTTTCTTTGGATATAGTTCAAACTGATTGATTTAATATAGTATTGGAAGTCCTTTTCGCTACAGCGGAGAGGACTTTTTTTTGTGCTTAAATGTTACAAATGTGAAAATGAATTAGGATAGAATTGTAAATATTAAATGATACATTTGTATCATGGAGGTAAAAGACCGTTTACGTATGATTATGGATTCGCATAAATTGAATGCGGGATCCTTTGCGGATAGGATTGGTGTGCAAAGATCGAATGTGAGTCATGTGCTTAGTGGGAGAAATAAGCCGAGTTTCGACTTTGTGGAGAAGCTGTTGATTGCATTTCCGCGTGTTTCCGCTGAATGGTTGTTTACCGGTAAACAATCCAAGAAAGAAGTGGATGAAATGCCTGTGGCAAGCTCTGATGTTAAGACTGTCAAGGTGAATGATCCGGTTCTTTCGAAATTCCAAGAGGGTGGTGGTTCTTCACAAAAGAAGATTGTGAAGACTTTGGTCTTTTATGCCGATTTCACCTTTGATGTGTTTCTTCCTAATGAGAAATGATTCCTGAGCCTATCAATTCATCTACCAGATAAAGTGCTGCAAATTGACCTGGAGCAATTCCGCGTTGCTTTTTATTGAATAGGATGTAAAAGCCGTCTTCCAGGCGTGTTAATGTGCCTTTTTGAAGTGGTTGACGGTATCTGATACGTATATCAAACTCTTTCAAGTCCCCAATTTTCATCTGGAACAAAGGGTTGATCCAATGCATCTCGTCTGTTTCGATTTTTAAAGCCCATTTGTTTAGTCCGGGATGATCGTCCTTCTGACCGGAGTAAACCGTATTTGTTTCGGTGTCTATGCCGATTACAAAGGAAGGGTTGGGTCTTCCGCCGATGTGAAGTCCTTTTCGTTGTCCGATGGTGTAATAATGTGCTCCAATGTGTTTTTCAACTTCAGCTCCCATGGTTGGGGAGTAGATGAATTCCTTGCTTAGATCCACTACGTGGTTTAGGTCGACCGGAATATTGGAATAATCTACGAATTGATTTTCCAACTCGTTTATTTCTATTATTTTACCGTGGTTAACCTTAAGTTTTTGTTGAAGAAATTCGGGTAATGAAATTTTTCCTACAAAACACAATCCTTGTGAGTCTTTCTTCTCTGCTGTAACCAGGCCGATCTCTTTTGCAATGGCTCTAACTTCCGATTTTTGGAGGTTTCCAATGGGGAAGAGTGCTTTGGAAAGTTGTTCCTGGGATAATTGACACAAGAAATAAGATTGGTCCTTGTTGGGGTCCAGTCCTGCTAATAAGTGATGAATCCCGTCTTCTGTCGTGCTTTTCCGGCAATAATGTCCTGTGGCAACAAAATCAGCTCCCAGTTCCATGGCGGCTTTTAAAAACACGTCAAATTTGATTTCCCGATTGCAGAGTACATCCGGGTTAGGGGTTCTTCCGGCTTCGTATTCTGCAAACATGTAGTCTACGATGCGTTCCTTGTATTCTTTACTTAGGTCCAATACTTGAAAGGGAATTCCCAGGTGTTCGGCTACCAGAAGTGCGTCATTGCTGTCGTCTATCCACGGACAATCATTGGAAAGTGTCACGGTTTCATCGTGCCAATTACGCATAAATAAGCCAATAACCTCATATCCTTCCTGTTGAAGTAAATATGCTGTAACACTGGAATCTACACCGCCTGATAAACCAACAACCACTCTTTTCATGGTGCAAATTTACGAACTTTTAAAAAGCGTTTTTGAAAATTAGATTTCTTTCGAAAAATTAACAGTTACAAAAGTGAATTATTGGATAATACATTTGTAATCAGTGAATAGTGGCTTCAACTAAGCTCAGCCACCCGAATTGAATCTTTTTGTTTGAAGATGAAAGGAGACTGAGCGCTTGTCTGCCGAACAGGCAGGGAGTCGAAGTCTGCTTTGAATAATGTAAATATTAGTTAATGGGAAAGAAAGCCTCAAAAAAAGTCATATTTTCGCCCTATGAAACTGATTGTTCTAATCTTATTAATGGTATCGGGTAATGCTTTAGCTCAGCCATGCACAAAAGTTTGGTTAAGGGGGAAGGTAGAGGATACCTTGAATAAGCATACATTCCTGAATCTGATGGTGGTGAACACTTCCACCGGAAAAGGTGTTTTTGGTCAACCGGATGGAACTTTCGGAGTTTATGTGAGTAATAATGATTCGATTATCTTATCCGTCAAAGGGTATGAGCGTTATGGATTTCGGGTGATCGGAGATTCTTCCTGCCATTTTGATGTATACGCAGTTGTGGAACGGAAAGCGCGTCAGATTGATGAAGTAGTCATCAAACCGCTGAAATCACTTCAGGAAATCAAGGAAGAACGTGCTGCTTTGGCATTGAGAGAAACACGAACAATTACGGGGATTGAGGCTTTCCAAAGTCCGATAACGGCCTTGTATCAACGTTTCTCTAAAAGAGAACAATCCAAAGCGCTGGTTGCGCAAAAACAATACGAAGATTCGAAAGAAGAAGTAGTACAGGAATTGTTGAAACTCTATGTTTCTTATGATATCATTAAATTAAGCAACGACGATTTCATCGATTTTATTCGCTTCATGTCGATGGATGAGAATTTCCTGAAAACCGCAACTGATATCGAATTGATCACATTCATCAAGGATAAACTGGAGCACTACATGCTGCTTCATCCTGAAAAAGAGGTGGAAGACAAAAAGTAAAATGAGAAACAGAATGAATAGGAATTTTTATCCTCATTCTCGCTCTCATTCTCATTCTGAAAATTAGTCCTCAAACACCTTCGGTTCTTCCATCAATTGCTTGTCGTATAATTCACGATACTGACCGGTTGTCTGCAGTAGATCGGCAGGTTTTCCTTCTTCCACAATCCGACCATTTTCAAGGACCAGGATGTAATCTGCATTTCTTAAGCTGGAAATTCGGTGGCTTACAATGACGGAAGTTGTTTGTTGCTCCTGATTCAAGCGCTTTAAATTTCCAAGGATGATTTCTTCTGTTTCCGTGTCTACTGCTGATAAACAATCGTCTAGGAGTAAGATGTCCGGCTTACGGATCAATGCACGGGCAATACTCACGCGCTGTTTCTGTCCACCGGAAAGATTCACACCACGTTCACCCAAAATGGTTTCGAATTTATCGGGAAAGGCTTCTATGTTGTGTAATACATGAGCGTTTTTGCTTGCTTCGATTACTTCTTCCTTTGTGGTCGATTCCAGGTTCAATGCCCCGAATGTAATGTTATTGTAGATCGTATCCGAAAACAGGAATACATCTTGCGGAACAACCGAAAGGTGCTTTCTGTATTCTTTTAGATTGATGGTAGAAAGTTTTTCTGAATTGTAAGTTATCTCACCCGCACTTGGATCCAGTTGACGGACGATTAGTTGCAGGAGAGTTGATTTTCCGGAACCTGTTTTTCCAATGATTCCCAATGTTTCACCTCGTTTCAATGTGAAGTTGATGTTGGATAATACATCTGGTAAATCCGGTTTGTAGCGGAAAGACATGTCGGTGAATTGGATTTCCTGGAAGAGTTCCAAAGATGCTTCCGATTGGTTTTTGATTGCAGGTTCCGTTTTTAGAAATTCATTGATGCGTTCCTGCGATGCAGCTGCGCGTTGATTGATGCTCGTTACCCAGCCGATACTGGCAAATGGCCATGTTAAACTGTATATCAATAGAATGATTGAAACAATATCACCTGTTTTGATTGTTCCATCAAAGGTCAACATTCCTCCGACGTAAATGCTTAATAAGGTGCTTGCACCAATCAACAGTGAAATAGTAGGCATGAACAATGCATTGGTGCGAACCAGGCGCATGGTTTTGGTCAAATAGGATCTTGAACTTGCTTCAAAATTTTGCTTGGCGTGTTTTTCCTGAATATAGGCTTTAATCACACGAACTCCGGAGAATGTTTCCTGGCTTAGTGTGCTTAAACGGGATTGTTCCTGTTGGACTTCCTTGCTCAGTTTATTCATTCGGGAGGAAACCAGATAGATTAAGCCAGCCATAATTGGAAGCGGGGCAAGAGCATAAAGTGCCAATTCAGCATTGACTTTCAACATTTGATACAAGCTGAAAGGGAACAGTACCATTAGGTTGATGGTATACATGACTCCCGGACCCAGATACTGGCGGACCTGTGAAACATCTTCTGAAATGCGGTTCATTAAATCACCGGTCGATTGACTTTTATAGAAGCTGTAATCCAATTGCTGGTATTTATCGAAGATCTCATTTTTCAGGTCGAATTCGATGTAACGCGACATGACAATCAATGTCTGGCGGGTCAGAAATAGGAAAAATCCCTTAATTATGTTAAAAAGTATAACAAGTCCGGCAAGACCAAGTACAGTCCAAAACAAGGTTTGACCAGGGCTCAGTTTATTTTCTCCCGAAAGAAAGTTCATGGATTGACCTATAAAAACAGGGATTTGAGCACCAAAGTAATTACCGGCGATAATACAGAGAATACCAAGGAGGAATCGCCAACGGTATTTGAAGAAATATTTGTTTAAATAGCTTAGAGACTTCATTCGATAAATTTCCTATTTTTGCGAGCGCTAATGCGATTTTGTTCGAATTACAAAATTAGCCATTCGCATTGAAATAAAGATTAAAAGTCGCGTATGTTTGAAGTAAAAGAAGTCAAAGATTTAAATCTGGCTGAAAACCCCGTTATTTCTCAAATGAGTATGTATAACCACGAGCAATTGTTATTCTGTAACGATACTGCAACTGGTTTGAAAGCAATTATTGCTGTACATAACACCGTTCTAGGACCTGCTTTGGGAGGAACTCGCATGTGGATGTACAACAATGAAATGGAAGCTTTGAATGATGTGTTGCGTCTTTCAAGAGGGATGACTTACAAGAATTCAATTTCAGGATTGAATCTGGGTGGTGGAAAAGCAGTGATCATTGGAGATTCGCGCTCAATGAAATCAGAAGCTTTATTCCGTCGTTTCGGGAAGTTCGTAAACTCATTGGCTGGAAAATACATTACTGCAGAGGATGTGGGTATTTCACCTGTTGATATGGTTTGGGTTTCCATGGAAACAAATCACGTAGTTGGTTTACCGGGAAAAAGTGGAGATCCATCTCCTGTAACTGCTTATGGCGTTTACATGGGAATGAAAGCATGTGCTAGTCAACAATTCGGGTCTGATTCATTGGCAGGTAAAAAAGTGGCTGTTCAAGGTGTTGGTCACGTGGGAGAATACTTGGTGAAACACCTGGTTTCCGAAGGTGCTGAAGTAACGATTACGGATATTCATCAGGAAACGTTGAAAAGAGTTTCGGATCAATACGGAGTGAAAGTGGTTGGTTTAGACGAAATTTACGACGTACCAATGGATATTTACGCTCCTTGTGCGTTAGGTGCAACGATCAATGACGACACGATCAATCGCTTGAAGTGTTCAATCATTGCAGGAGCAGCAAACAATCAATTGGCAAATGAAAAAGTTCACGGTCAATTGGTAAAAGACAAAGGGATTATTTACGCGCCGGATTTCGCATTGAATGCAGGTGGTGTGATCAATTGTTATTCCGAAGTTGCAGGTTTATCTGCACAATGGTCTATGGCGAAAGCAGAAGAAATTTACTCGACCATTGGAAATATCGTTTCCCGTTCAAGTGCTGAAGGTGTTCCAACCTATCAAATTGCAAACAAGATGGCCGAAGAGCGCATCGAATCAATCGGTAAAGTGAAATTACCACTATAAAAGTTAGGAGAGTAGTTTATAATGCTGAATAGAAGACATTTACGAATTAAAGTTTTGCAAGCCCTTTATGCCTATTTCCAGGCAGACGAGGAGAGCATCAAGAAAACCGAAAACGAATTGATACAAGCTGTGGATCGTATTTACGATTTGTATTTGTATCTGTTGCTGAGTTTTGGTGAATTGAAAGATATTGCAGAACATCGTATTGAAGAAAATAAAAAGAAAATTCGTCCGACAGATGAAGATTTGAATCCCAATAGAAGATTTGTGGATTCGGTAATCATTCAGACTTTGCAGGACAGTTATTCATTGCGCGAGGCTTCGGAAGACCGCTCTGTAAACTGGATCGGTGACGAACACCATGAAATGTTCCGCAAGATCTTCATTCAAATGAAAGAAGGGGAAACCTGGTTTGCTCATATGAATAGTGAATCGACAGGTTTTGAGGAGGATAAGAACTTCATGATCAACCTGTTTAAGGCGGAAATCGCAAATTCACCCTTGATTTATCACTTCTTTGAAGAGAAAAGTATCCATTGGTTGGATGATATTGATTTGGCTTGTCAAATGGCTATCAAATCAATCAAGGCGATGGAAGAGGGTGAGAAGTTTGTCGCAATGCCTTTGTATAAGGACAAGGAAGATGAACAAGAATTTATTCGGACTTTACTTCGTAAGACCATTTCGATGGACTCTGAAAATTTAAAGTTGATTGATGAATTGACTGATAACTGGGAATTGGAGCGGATTGCCAAAATGGATATTCTCCTTTTGAAAATGGCGATTACAGAACTTCAGGTATTCAACAATATTCCTAAAAAGGTGACTTTGAACGAATATATTGAGATCTCGAAATTCTATTCAACTCCTAAAAGTCATGGATTTATCAACGGAATCCTGGATAAGGCCGTTGATAGATTGGTAAAGGATGGTAAAATTGCTAAACTCGGAAGAGGTTTAATGGATTAATGTTATGAGAAAAATGATGTTTTTATTCCCGATGGCTATCGGGATGGCTTTATTGACAGCTTGTGGATCTGATTCTCCTTCAGAAATTGTTGGATACAAGACCACTATGAAGATCGCCAGCGTTTTTAATGCAGGAAAAATTGCAAGAGGTGAAGTGATTCACGCTAATTTTGTAGTGGAAAACACAGGTGATTATCCGTTGGTATTATCTGATGTTTCAGGATCTTGTTCTTGTACGGTAGCAGATTGGAGTAAAGATCCGATTGCACCGGGAGAAAAAGGATTTGTAAAAGCAAACGTAAAGACGGAATCCTTTTCAGAAGGACCGGTTACCCGAAGTGTAACCATTTTGTCGAATACAACGCCTCCGAATACCAAAGTGGTAGTTGAGGCAAATATTATCAAGTAATTAAAAATAAAAAATAGAGTTATGCAAATTATAATGCTCGTGTTGATGTTAGTGGTGTTTTACTTCTTTTTAATTCGACCACAACAGAAAAAACAAAAAGAGCTTAAATCGTTTCGTGAGAATTTGAAGCAAGGTGATAAAGTAGTCACTATTGGTGGAATTCACGGTAAGGTCCTTGAGATTACAGATACAACAATTTTGATCAGTTGTGAAGGTACCAAATTGCGTTTTGAAAAATCTGCAATTTCTACGGCAGTTGCTGAAAACTTGGGAGTACAGGCTTAATCCAATCGGATAAAAAATTATAAAAAGGTCGGGGTGAAAAATTTTTCGCCCCGACCTTTTTATTTATGCAATATATGTCTTTGTGAAATTCATGGAGAAAGTCGTTGCATTCTCTCTTCTGTCACGACGTCTGTTGACTCTTCTTCGTGTGCGTCTTCTCACACGTCTGCGTTCTCCCGGAACTGCCTGTGCGAAAATTTGCCCTGAAGATTCTGTTGAGAATAAGGCACTGGTAGTATTTTCTGCTGAAATACCTTCTGGTGTTTCCATGCTAAGCATGCTTAAGGATAAAGCTCCATAAAGGAAAGTGCTCAAGATGATGTGTTTTGCTTTCATAGTTTTGAATTTAGTAAGTATGTGCTTTGTATAAGATTATCAAAATGCGGAAAAGTTTAAAACAAAAAGAATGCCATTTATTTCTCATACATGTCGATTGGTGGTGCTTTTTTTATTGTCTCCCGCAGATTGCGCAGAGAACGCAGAAGTTTGAATGTTTATTCACAATGCTTAAATTTATTTCCGGAATAAATAGGTCAACATTTTAATCATTATCATGAATGCATTCGAAATTTTAAAATTCACAAAAAAGTATTTCCCTTTGGTTAGAAAGGAAGGTGTTGAGTTTGATGATTATGTAAATACTATTGAGGGCTTCTGATTATCAAAATGCAAAAGTAAGATGTGTAGAAATTATTAAGGGGTAAAAATCAAATTATACGGACACTAAATTTGCTTTGTTAGAAGAAGCATTGAGTTATTTGCCTGCAACTAAGATAGATTTTATTTAGTTTCTATTTTTTTTCTGTGTAATCAGCGATATCAGCGAGAGAAATTGGTGCTATGCATCCGTGTTCCTCTGTGCTCGTCCATGGGAAAATTAAAAATGCCACCCCCGAAGGAAATGGCATTCAATTTATAGTGAATTTCTATTAGATATTCTCAATAATCATAGCAGAAGCGCCACCGCCACCGTTACAGATTCCGGCACCACCGATCTTTCCTCCGTTTTGTTTCAAAACATGAATCAATGTTACGATGATACGTGATCCCGAACTTCCAAGCGGGTGACCCAAAGCAACAGCTCCACCGTTCACATCCACTTTCGCAGGATCCAATCCTAAGATTTTTGTATTTGCCAATCCAACGACAGAAAATGCCTGGTTCAATTCCCAGAAATCTACCTGGTCAGTTGTCAAGCCAGCTTTCGCCAACGCTTTTGGAATTGCTTTGGAAGGTGCAGTTGTGAAAAACTCAGGTTCGTGAGCAGCATCTCCATAACCAACAATTTTCGCGATTGGTTTCAATCCGTATTTTTCAACAGCTTCTTTGGAAGCCAGGATCAATGCAGAAGCCCCATCGTTCAATGTGGAAGCATTTGCAGCCGTGATGGTACCATCTTTGTCAAAAGCAGGTTTCAACGACGGGATTTTATCTAAAAATACGTTTTTGTATTCTTCGTCTTCGATTACCATGATCGGATCACCTTTACGTTGAGGAACAGAAACTCCAACGATTTCATCATTGAATTTTCCAGCTTCCCAAGCGGTAGCAGCACGTTTGTAAGAAGTGATTGCAAAATTATCCTGATCCTCACGAGTGAACTCATATTTTTTAGCTGTCAATTCAGCACATGTTCCCATTGAAACTTTACTGTAAACATCCAATAAACCGTCTTTTGTAATTCCGTCCAACATCGTGATGTTTCCGAATTTCACACCGTTTCTTCCATCTAAATAATGAGGAGCCTGGCTCATATTCTCCATTCCACCGGCAACTACGATCTCATTATCGCCAGCTAAAATTGTCTGAGCACCCAACATGATGGCTTTCATTCCTGAAGCACAAACTTTGTTGACAGTTGTACAAGGAACCGTATTCGGCAAACCGGCACCAAGAGCTGCCTGACGTGCAGGAGCTTGTCCAACACCAGCCTGGAGTACATTTCCCATGAACACTTCATTGATTAATTCAGGCTTCAATCCTGATCTGTCCAATGCTCCTTTAATAGCAGTTGATCCTAACTGAGTAGCAGGGATGGAAGATAAACCTCCCATAAACGCTCCCATCGGAGTGCGGACCGCAGCAATAATGTATACTTCTTTCGACATAGCAATTTTAAATTTCGAACCCAAATTTACTCATTTTTCTTCTTTTATGGAGTTGTTTAGACGATTCTAAATCAGCTTTGTTTATTTAATATATGATTTAACTAAATTTGTAACTTTTTTAAAACCGAATTACTTATGAAAATCATTATTCTCCTCTTGACAATCCTGACGAGTTCACTTGTTTTTTCTCAGGCAGATCCTGAAAAGTTGCGTGACGAAATCAAGAAATTGGATGCCTTGCATGATTCATTGATGCCGAAATATTGGACGGTTACCAGTTTATTCGGATTGTCGGGTTCGCAAACAGCTTTTGTAAACTGGGCAGCCGGTGGTAGAAATAATGTGGCTGTTTTGGGATTTGTGGATTTTTCTGCGATTTATCAGAAGCGTCGGATCAAATGGACCAATGATGTGAAATTGGCACTGGGTGGAATGTATTACACGGATTCAACCGGTAAAAAACAAGGACTTCAAAAAACGGATGACCGGATCGATTTGGCATCTTCGGTAGGATATGAATTTAAGAAGTATTGGTTCTTAACTGCCATTGGAGGTTTTAGAACACAGTTTTTAGATGGATTTAGCTTTCCAAATGATTCTATGCCTATTTCCAGATTCATGGCTCCGGGATACGCTAGTTTCTCCTTAGGAATTGAATATGCTCCGGTGAATTATTTCAATGTGTATTTATCCCCGATTGCAGGTAAGATGACCTTTGTGAATGACCAGAGATTGGCAGATGCAGGAGCATTTGGGGTACAGGCGGCAGAATTGGATACCAGTGGAAATGTGCTGAAAAGAGGGTTGCGTTTCAGAAATGAGATCGGGGCTTACTTCAGATTGCGCTTCCAAAAGGAATTGTTCAAGAACATTGAAATGAAAACCCGTTTGGAATTGTTTAGTAATTACGTGAACAATCCACAGAATATTGACGTGAACTTTGAAAACATCTTCACTTTTAAAGTGAATAAATGGTTTCAGGCATCCCTTCAGTGGAACCTGATCTATGATGATGATATCGATATTCGCGACTCAAAAGGAAAAACCGGACCGAGAACACAATTTAAATCGGTATTAGGTATCGGAATTTCATACACTTTAACGAATACGAAAAAGTAAAAAGCGTATTTTCGTTGCATGAATTATTTTTCCGATCATTCTCTATGGTGGTTGCTTCCTATATCAATACTTGCTGTAGGCTTCTCGTTTTATTATTATTTCAGAACAGAACAGAAATCGGTCTGGGGAAGGAACCAATTACGCGTTCTATTTTCCCTTAGAACGCTGAGCCTTTTTCTTATTGGACTGTTATTGCTTGGATTAGTATGGGAAACCATTACGTACCGACCTGAAAAACCCTTGATCATCACTTTGGTCGATTCGTCATCTTCCATGCTGAATTACAAGGATAGCAGCCAGGTGAAGAAGCGGATAGGAAACTTCCGTCAAGAATTGCCAAAAGCATTGGGAGACGGATACGAATACCTGGAATTGGCAGTCGGAACGAATGTCCGTGATTTGGATAAGCTCGCATTAACTGATAAATCGAGTGATCTGGCGGCTGGTTTCAAACAGATTAAGGACCGGTTCTTCAATCGGAATATCGGTGCGGTGGTATTGATCTCCGATGGAAATTACAATCAGGGTGTACATCCGATGTATGAAGCGGAACGGATTGAATTGACTCCTGTTTTTTCATTGGCGGTTGGTGATACGACCTTGAAGCGGGATATTGTTGTCAGATCTGTCAACTCCAATGAAGTAGCTTTCCTGAATAATGAATTTCCAATTCAGGCTTTGGTTGATTTTCAACGTGTTCCTTTAGGTTCTTACCAAGTGAATTTGCTTCAGAATGGAAAGGTGATCCAATCACAGAAAGCGGTGGTAAGTAATTCAAACCTGGATCAGAAGGAATTCCTGTTTACTATTTTGGCAAAAAATAAAGGGTATCAGCGTTTCACGGTTTCCGTGCAGCGAATAGGAGGAGAGTTCACAAAAGACAACAACCAGCAGACTTGTTTTGTAGAGGTCATTGATTCGAAGAGCAATATCCTGTTATTGGCAAGTGCACCACATCCGGATATTGCAGCATTGCGTTCCGTCTTTGAGTTGGATCAGGAAGCGGTCATATCCTCCGAATTGATTACCAATTATTCACTGGGAGCGAAATTTCCAGATTTTGTGGTTTGGTATGAGAATGGTCTGCGCCCAAATGCGGGCTTATTCAAGCAATTGCAAGATAAGGGAATCCCGGTTCTAATGATTTTAGGTCCGAATGTCACCACAAGCCTACTTCAAACCTATGGATTGGCAATGAAAGCTCCGAATGGAAATCAGTATGAAGACGTTTACCCTTCAGTAGCCAAAGGATTCAATTCGTTTGGATTGTCTGCAGATTTCACATCTATCGTTCCTGTTTTAACTCCGTTGAGAACCAAGTTTGGAACCTATAAACTTCCATCAAACAGCGTGGTCGTTTTGAATCAGCGAATCGGAAATATTGCAAAGGAAGATCCGTTGATCGCGGTTTCTCAGACTCAGAAATCAAAAATCGGATTCATCCTGGGCGAAGGTCTTTGGCGTTGGAAAATGAAGGAATTCATGCAAAAGAAAACAACAGTCGGTTTTGAGGAATTCGTTCAAAAGTTGACCCAGTATATTTCAGTGAAACAGAATCGGGAACCTTTGCGGGTGACTTTGCCCAAACGATTCAATACAATCGAAGATATCATCTTTAAAGCGGAGTTTTATAATGAAGCGATGGAATTAATTACTACTCCGTCTGTTGAAATGACCATCACCAAGCGCGGTTCAAAGGGATTCAAACAATTGTTTTCTCCAACTGCGAATTTCTATCAATTGAATGTGGGTCAGTTGCAATCCGGAACCTATGACTGGAAAGTGGTTGCAGACAACAATGGAAAGAAATACACGAAAGCCGGTTCTTTTGCTGTGGATGAGATTTCATTGGAAGATCAGGATACAAGAGCCAACTTCTCGACATTGAACCAATTGGCTGTTCAATCGAATGGTTCTTATAAAACATTGGATCAGTACAAAGCGTTGATCCAGGAGATTAAAACGAGAGGAGATATCACCACGATCCAATACGAAGACACAGGATACCAGGAATTGATTGACTGGAAATGGATCTTTGTATTGATTATTTCATTGCTTTCAGCAGAGTGGTTCCTGAGAAGGTGGTGGGGATCTTATTAATAAAAATTTGTAGGGACGCGATGCATCGCGTCCCTACAAATTTTTAAATTATTTCTTCAGCATATCATTTGCGAGCAGCTGTTTTACGGTTTTTTCCATTCCTTCAATAGAACCGTCAAGGAAGATCACATTTCCTTTTCCTTTTTCTGCAAATTCTTTCACCGCTTCTGTCCACATCGAGAATAAAATCAAAGATGTATCCAAATCTGCAGCTTTCATTTTTTCAGCAGCCTCCGACATACCTTGTGCAACTTCCTCACGGAATAGTGCGATACCTTGTCCTTTCAATTGAGCAGCTTCCTTTTCAGCCTGAGCAGCAATCTTGATCGCATTTCCTTCCGCTTCCGCAGCTTTTGTTTTGGTGATCAGTAATGCCTGACCTTCGTTCTCAGCAGCAGCTTTCAAGTTGTTTGAAGCAACCACTTTCGCCATGGAAGTCGTGATCTCTGCATCAAACGTAATGTCATTCAATTGTAAGTCTATCAAATGGAATCCCCAGGTTTCCAAGGTATGATCCAAACTTTCTTTTACATCAGCTACAATTTCACCACGCAACAACAAAATTTCAGCTTGCTTTTTCGTTGCAACGAATCCGCGAACTGAACCTTCAATAGTACGAATCAATGCTTGAATGAAGTTTTGCTGATTCACGAATTTGAAGGCTACATTTTTGATTGTTTCTTCATTTGCATCTAGCACTGAGTAAACAAGCATAGCTTTGAAATACACATTTGCCTGATCTTGCGTAATTGCCTGGAATTCCATTTCAATAGCTCTGTTCTGAATGGATACACGTGTATTTAACCGTTCGAAAAATGGAATTCGAAGGTTTAGTCCCGGTTTCATGATTCTTCGGTATTTACCGAACATCGTCACAACTGCTATGGTTCCTTGTTGAACTGTTACAAAGCTGAAAATGAGAAGGAGTACAGCTACTCCGATTAAAATGTATTTAATTTCTACTACCATAAAAAGTGATTTGAAACAAATATACTCTAAATTCAATCCCGATAGTTTAAAAACCTTGACCCCAGCGTCAAAGGCTATCGGGATCAAAATGCAAAAATTAACTACTATTTGTTGTTCGGATACTATCCAAGGTGGCTGAGCGGAGTCGAAGCCACTGTTTCAAATTTTTCAGAAAAAGTTTTTCACTGTTATAAAATAAACTGGAATTAAAAGCGTTAAAAGAAAAAACGCCCTTTAATAAGCCTATGGTAAACAAATACTTGACAAACATGCAAACACAGGAAGTTACTGAGATTGCGAATCCATCCGCAGCTGTTATCAGTCAAATACTGAACTACAGCAAGTCATTGGAAGTAAAGAAATTGAAGCGCAAAAAAGTGCTTTTAAACTTAAACTAGAAAAGAAGGGTCCTTAAACGGACCTTTTTCATTATTCTATTTTGATCTCGAATTTATATAATCCCGTAAGGATTTCCCCTCTTCGGTAAGTTTGTAATTATCATGTTCCTTATCAAAAGCAATTAAATTTTGTGCAAGCAATATTTGAGCATCCTTATCAGATATTTCTGTTCTATCCACGATGTCATGCTCGGAAAATAATGATTTAAACTGTTCAACTGTTTTTGGAAACGAAAGTGCCAATGTTATATATAAGCTAAACTTATTGTTTTTATTTGAAGAAGACGATTTATTCAGTTGGTCTATCTCTTTTGATAAATTATTAATAGTGTTGTCTTTACTTTGCAGAATGGTGTTTAGCTCCTCAATTTTCTTTTCTAAAAATAAGTTTGATTTTGTTAGTCTTTCAAACTCACTTTCATTACTCATTTCTTCAAAGAATTTGTTTCTTTCGACTTCAAGTTGAATATCATCTTCTATATCAGCCATTTTTAAATTATATTGTTGCTCCCGAATTTTATCATTAATAGGACCTGTTATCCAGTTTGAAGTAACATTTATTACACTCTCTAATATCGGAACAATTAATAAGTAAATTCCAACCCCGATAAATGGACAAAAAAAAGTCCCCCATGTTGGTTGGGTATAATTGCTGGAAAGTTTGACCTTTATAGAATCACTTGAAAAGATTAAATACAATATACTTTTCCAATTAAGAATAATCCACGTAATTATGTATGAAGCTATTACGTTGGATTTTGTTCTGTGATTAAATTCTTTTTTAAGGTTGGTTCCAATTTTTTGAAACAAGTTCTCTGTTTTTTCTTCTTTTTCTGACATCGTAGTGAAACTGGTTAAGTTACAAATCTAAAAATTTCCAACAAAAAAAAGCACCATCCATTTCCGGATGATGCTTCAATTAATTTCGTTATTAGACTACCAGATCTTTGCGACCTTTTCGTCTGAATTTCTCATTTTATCTCCCGGCTTCACATTGAAAGCAGCGAAGAATTCAGGGCAGTTCATCAACGGTCCGTTCACACGATACATTCCAGGTGAATGCGGATCGGTAGCAATTCTCTTTTTCAATTCCGCTTCCGTATAATTGATCTTCCACAATTGGGCATAGGAAATGAAGAAACGTTGAGCAGGAGTGTATCCGTCGATTACCACGTTTTTCTTGAAATCATCCGTCATGGTGTAAGCGTAATAAGCCATTGTCAATCCACCTAAATCCGCGATGTTTTCTCCCATTGTCAATTCCGGATTCACACAGTTGTCTGAAATAGGGCAGAACGAGCTGAATGTTTTTCCTAAGATCTCCGTTTTGGAAACGAATTTTTGCTTGTCCGTATCTTGCCACCAGTCATTGTAGCTTCCGTCAGCGGCGAATTTGGAACCATTGTCATCAAACCCGTGAGTGAACTCGTGACCAATCACCATTCCGATTCTTCCGTAGTTCACCGCATCTTCCGCTTTTTCATCGAAGAAAGGAGGCTGCATGATTCCAGCAGGGAAAGCGATCTCATTTAAAAGCGGGTGGTAGTATGCGTTCACCAAATGTGCAGGCATTTCCCATTCCTTGCGATTCACCGGTTTGTTCAATTTCTCCAGGTTCTCTTTAAAGGAGAAACTACGGCAATTATCAATGTTTGCAACGTAATCAACCGGACTGATGATCAATCCTTTGTAGCTTTTCCACTCATCCGGGAAACCTAATTTTCTTCCGATTGCATTCAATTTTGCCAAAGCCTCTTTTTTGGTGTTGTCAGACATCCAATCCAAACCTTGGATTCGCATTCTGAAACTAGCCAATAGATTGTCGACCATTGTATTCACTCGGTTTTTAGCATTTACAGAGAAGTTTTTCTCAACAAACGCTTTTCCAAGTAATTCAGCTAAAGTAGAACCTGTGATCTCTTCGATGCAACGCTCATCAATCGGTTTCATGGTGCTTGTACCGCTTAAAACTCCGCTGTAGAAGTCAAAATTGTGTTTCACCCAAGTCTCATCCAATTTTCCGGCGTAAGCATTGATTGTGCACCAGGACAAGTAGTTATTCCACGATTGGAAGGAAACCTTATCCATCATTGTGTTCACTTGTTTCAGGAAGTCAGGCTGTCCAACAATCAGTGAATCAAAGTGTTCGCATCCGATCTTAGCAACGTATGCTTCAAAGTCGAACTTAGGCATGGACTTGGCAACATCGTCGAATGATAGTTTGTTGTATGTTTTTTCCGGTAAGCGCAATTCTGCAGGAGTCATCATGGCACCAGCCAATTCTTTCTCGAAATTAAAAATGTCGCTTGCTTTCTTTTTAGCTGCTTCTTCCGAATCACCCAATAATTGGAATGACTTCTGAATGTGCAGGATATACGCATCTCGGATTGTCTGCTTATTTTCCTGGAAATAGTAATCACGGTTCGGTAAGCCAATTCCTGCCTGTCCCAAATAAATGACATTCTTGTCGACATCTTTCAGATCTTGTCCGACACCAAATCCAAAAACAGATTCAACACCTAACTGATGCTGCTGAGCGATCACGTTTACAAATTCATCTTTCGATTTGATTTCTGCAATTTTCGCCAAACGGTCTTTCAAAGGTTTTGCACCGGTTGCATTTCGAACCGTCATATCCGTATAAGATGTGAAGTAATCTCCTAACAATTGGTCCTGACTTCCGGATGATTTTGTTTTTGATCCGGCTGCAGTTTGAAGGATTTCTTTCAAGGTAGCCTTGTTCCGTTTATCCAATTCATTGAAACTTCCCCAGCGCGATTCGGTATTTGGAACAGGATTGTTTTTGCACCAGGTTCCGTTTGCGAACTGAAAGAAATCATCTTGTGGCTTTACGGATAAATCCATGTAAGACACATCGATCGTTGTTGGTTTTGAAGAAAGATCAGAAGTGGAAGAAGCCACTTTTTCAGGTGTTTCTACAACAGCTTTTGGCTGGCATGCAATCAATGAAGTTGCAACCACTGCCAGTGGAAGTATTTTATTAACCATTATTTGCGGGTTTAAGCATTTCAACATGTGGGATCTCATCTTCATAGTATTCTTTTCCTGTAGAGACGAATCCGGATTTGTTATAGAATTTTTCCAAGTGTTTTTGAGCAGAAATGCGAATTGGAACGTTACCAAATTCTTCCTGGACAAATTGGACACATTTTTCCATTAACTCAATTCCAACACCGTTTCCACGACATTCGGATGTCAGAACTACACGACCGATAGCAACCTCCGGATACGAGATACCCGGGTGAAGAATACGTGCAGTAGCAATCACGTCACCTTTTCCATCACGTAAAAGTAAATGATACGCTTTCTTATCTTTTCCATCCAAATCCAGGTAGGAACAATTCTGTTCTACTACAAACGCCTTCAGTCTCAATGCAATGATGTCATGAAACTCATTCAGTGTTAGTTCTTTGTAAGGTTTAAACTGCCAATTTAAATGCATCTTTCTTTTAATTAAAAATTATGAATTCAAAATGCAAAAGGTTTTGAATTTTGCATTTTGCCTTTTGAATTATCAGGTTTGAATTACTCCAACGTTATATGGTTTTTCAGCTTTTTTATGGCTCGCCATTTCAATTCCAACGGATAAGAATTCTCTTGTTTTAGCCGGGTCGATGATTGCATCCAACCACAAACGGGATGCTGCGTAATACGGTGAAATTTGTTCGTCGTAACGCGATTTAATTGCGTTGTAAAGTTCTGCCTCTCTTTCCGGGGTAATTTCTTCCTCACCACGGGCTTTCAAGGAAGCCACTTCAATCTGAAGCAAGGTTTTCGCTGCCGCTGCACCGCTCATTACAGCAACTTCTGCAGTCGGCCAACCAACGATTAGTCGTGGATCATAAGCTTTTCCGCACATGGCGTAGTTTCCTGCTCCGTAAGAGTTTCCTACAACAACCGTGAATTTCGGAACAACCGAGTTTGCCATTGCATTCACCATTTTTGCTCCGTCCTTAATGATTCCGGCGTGTTCCGATTTAGAACCTACCATGAATCCGGAAACGTCCTGGAAGAAGATCAAAGGAATATTTTTCTGATTGCAATTCATGATGAATCGTGCAGCTTTGTCGGCAGAATCATTGTAGATCACTCCACCAAATTGCATTTCACCTTTCGCATTCTTGGACAATTCGCGCTGATTCGCAACGATTCCGACGCTCCAACCATCCAAACGTGCATAGGCACAAACGATTGTTTTTCCGTAATCACTTTTGTATTCTGTCAAACTGCCTTCATCAAAGATACAGTCCAGGATATCGTGTACATTGTACGGTTTATGTCTTTCCGAAGGAAGGATTCCGTAAACTTTCTTCGCTTCTTCTTTGGGGGCGATGGATTCAATACGGTCAAATCCGGCAGACTCTGAAGCTCCGATTTGTCCCATCATTTTGCGAATCGTCATCAGACATTCTTCGTCATTCGCCACTTTGTAATCGCAAACACCGGAGATTTCTGTGTGAGTAGTCGCTCCACCCAAGGTTTCATTATCGATATTTTCTCCAATTGCAGCTTTTACCAGGTAAGAACCAGCCAGGAAAATCGTTCCTGTTTTGTCAACGATCAATGATTCGTCCGACATGATCGGAAGGTAAGCACCACCGGCAACACAACTTCCCATTACAGCTGCGATCTGTGTAATTCCCATGGAACTCATCACCGCATTGTTTCTGAAAATACGTCCGAAATGTTCTTTATCCGGGAAAATTTCATCCTGCATCGGAAGATAAACACCTGCAGAATCCACCAGATAGATAATAGGTAGTTTGTTCTCCATTGCAATCTCCTGAGCACGGAGGTTTTTCTTAGCGGTTATTGGAAACCAGGCACCGGCTTTCACTGTAGCATCATTTGCAACAACAATGCATTGTTTTCCGGAAACTTTACCAATGACCATGACAACACCGGCAGAGGGGCAACCGCCGTGTTCCTTGTACATTCCCATTCCGGCAAAAGCTCCTACTTCGAAACGTGGGGTATTCGGATCAAGTAGCATATCGATTCGCTCGCGGGCTGTCATTTTTCCTTTTTCATGAAGTGCGGCGATGCGTTTTTCACCACCACCTTTCATTACGGTAGCTAATTCAGACTCCATTCGGGAGATCTTTAGCCTCATTTCGTCGTCGTTCTTATTGAATTCCAATTCTTTTGAATCAATTGCCATGTTTTTTCGTTTATTAGCGTTCCAAATATACACAATTCACTGTAGAAACTTTCTTGAAAAAAGGGAAAGAATGAGCGATTTCTAAATTACTTTTGTTAGATGCAAGATACTTACAAGCACAAAGGAATGAGAAAGCAGTTGATTGACCAATTGCGCCAAAAAGGAATAAGCGATGAACGTGTATTGACTGCATTTGATGCGATTCCACGACATTTCTTTTTGGATTTGGTGTTTGAAACACAAGCTTATTCAAATGTTGCCTTTCAGATCGGGGCAGGTCAAACCATTTCCCATCCGTATACTGTCGCTTTTCAAACCTCGATCTTAGAATTGAAAAAAGGGGAGAAGGTGCTTGAAATTGGGACTGGTTCCGGTTTTCAAACGTGTATCTTGTGTTCCATGGGAATGAAAGTATTCTCCATAGAACGTCAGAAAGAATTACATATCAAAGCCAAGAAGATCATTGATCACTTTCGGTTTACTCCGAAGTTATTTTTCGGTGATGGGTATGAAGGAAAGGAAACTTTTGCCCCATTTGATAAGATTTTGGTGACATGCGGAGCTCCTTTTATTCCTGAAAAACTGGTTAAACAGTTGAAAGTAGGAGGGATGATGGTGATTCCGGTTGGAGATCTGGAGTCTCAGGAAATGCATCGCATCACCAAGATTTCTGATACGGAATACAAGGAAGAAGTGTTTGGGAACTTCAGTTTTGTGCCGATGCTTGAAAAGACAGTACGGTAAAAGGTGCCTTCGACTTCGCTCAGTCACCTTTTGTTTTAGTTCTATCGGACACTGAATGCTTGCGCTAGAGCTACAGCATAGGCGCAGCGTAGTCGAAGTGTCAATTCAATAAGCTTTCATAAGCATTCTGAATCTCCACAAACTTCTCTGCGGCCATTTTCTGTTGTGATTCTGTTCCGGTTGCAAAATTATCCGGGTGGTGGATTTTGACCAGTTTCCGGTAAGCTTTCTTGATTTCATGCGGTGTAACACCTTTTTGGATTCCCAGAATTTCGTAAGCATAGGATGTCTTCGGTTTTGCTGAAGCTTTCTTTTTCTCGTTCTCTTTTTTGTGTTCGTTGTAAGAAGCATAAATAGCTATGATCTTCGTGAGGTTATCCGGATCCAATCCCAAATCCTGATTGATCTGTTTTAAGAAATTCAATTCGGACGAACTCACTTTTCCATTGATCAATGCCAATCCTGTCAGGAAATAGATGATTTGTGAACGCGTTCCTTCATTCTGTAAATGGAGCTTCATCCAATCGGTGATCGTTTGGGTGCGAATGGGGTATTGAAGCGAGAACAACAGGGAATCTCCAAAATGGTAGTTTGCTTTTGTAAAATAACGATTGAAGTAATTGTTGATGAACTGCACTCTCTCCTTGGATTCCTGGTAATTGAGGAGGATTAGTTTCGCTCCTAACGCCAGATACGCTTCCAGGTAATTGTCTTCTGTCGGTTTGAGCGTTTGAGGGAAAATTCCCTTGCGCCAGGAACGTGCATGACGGGTTTTATAGGCGTATAAGGCGATTCCACCAAAAAACGGAACTCCAAACAGCAGGGCTACCAACCAAATCGGAAGGTTAGTTGCTGGCTCAAAATAGGTTTGCAGAATTCGCATACGAACGAATTTATAAAATATTAATCCAAAAATTATTTAAAGTAACAAAAAGTGATTTTCGGGTTTAAGCGATTGGAAATTTTACTTTTGCGATCAGATGGAAAAAACAGGCAGTCTGAAGTATTTGAGAATAGTCACAATCATTCTTTTGATAGTGTATGTTTTGTTTATGCTCATGAATTTTCTGAAAGGAATTTGGGATTGGACATTTTATTTTGGTAATGGAGAATTGAATTCTTTGATACGAATCAAAAATTACATGGGAAAATTTCACCTGGTGATTTATGTGTTAATCTATATACTGGAAGTCGTTTTTTTGCTTGTTTTGAATCGGTTGGTAAAAAAGTATGGAATAGGAAAAGGATACCACTTTTTAATCATCTTACTTTCATTCCTGCCTGTAGCAAATTGCTTCCTTTTCTATATTATCAAGAGGAAATTGAATAAACAACTGTTTACTTATTCAGAAATGAGTGTTAGGAGATCTGATTTGAAAATTGTTACTACTTGGGTTTTGATGATCCTTTTCATCATTTATACATTTTTAATACCACTTCTGATGTTTTATGTAGTTGAACCCGAGTTGGTTTCAGGGGCTGATTATTATTTGCATTTTTCAATTTTGGTAACTGATTGCTATTTTTTAATAACCTCACTTATCTGGTTACTCTATTACCTTGAATTTAAACAGGTGCTGAATAAAATAGATTTAAATAGAAGCGGAATAGGTAACACTCAATTACTGGATAATTGATGCTTTTTATTGATAATCAATTAGTTATCTCGTGTTATCCATTAATCAATTACACTCTTTTACATTTCTTTTAAAAAAAGTTTCAATCCCGTGTCACTTTTCCGAATCTCGTTACACTAACTTTATCAAGAGACCAATTTAGCAGCATGGCGACCGCGAAAAAGAAACGTTTTATGGAACTGTATGAACCTGTGCATGTCAGGTTTGAAAAGTTCTGCAAAGCGAGAGCGTACGGAAATTTCAATTTCAAGGATTTGATGCATGATGCGTTGGTAGTCGCCTATGAACGATTTGAATCCCTGAAAAATGATGGAGCGTTTTTACATTTTCTCTTCGGAATCGCCATCCGATTGTTAGCGAATGAAAACCGTAAAATCAGTACGGAACGGTTATCCGACCATTCACAAGCATACAATTATTCGGTAGAAAGTGACCGGACGGATAAGCTTTTGGAAATTAATTTGCTTTATGAAGCGATTGCCAGTTTGCCTGACTTACAAAAGGAGAGCATCATTCTCTTTGAGATTTCAGGGTTTTCAATCAAGGAAATAGCGGATTTACAGCAATCTTCAGAAGATGCGGTGAAACAACGATTGGTCAGAAGTAGAAAAAAACTCTTGGAATTAATGACCGAGAACAGGAATGTGGAACAAAAAAGCTTGAGCTATGACAGAAGATAAACTGAACGGTTTGTTTGATGAGATTCGGAATGAATCTGCTCAAACTTCCATTTCCGAGGTCGATCAATGGATTGATGCAGCGGCAGCAGCGGCTGTAACAGTTGGACTCTTAGCAACATTGAAATTAATACTCATTAAAAAACCTTTGATTATGTGGACTACATTATTAACAATAACCGGGACAGCTTCATTGGGAGTTGCACTGATCTTCAATCAGCCGGAAGTAAAAGAAAAGCCCGAAAAGAAAGAAGTTGTTTCTTATTCTGTTCCTGCAAATACTCCTGATAACTATCGGGAGAAAGAAGAGAAAATAGATGAACCCACGGATACAGAGTCTCCCATATTGGAAGAACCAATCACAGAGCCCAATTCCGAAAAACCCAATTTGCCTGAAGATTTGGGAGCTCTTATTCCTTTGAAGACAATCAAGTCAGACCGCCAGGAGCGAATTCCTGTTTACAGGAGCTATAGAGTTCAAACGGGTGAATCATTTACAAAGATTCATGTTTCAGGTGCCTTGTATGTTGAGCTGTCCCAGGGTAATTCATGCAGTGTTCAGATAGAACCGGAAAGTGCAAAAGATTTGGTTGAAGTGGAAATCCAGAATGGAACGCTTTATCTGAAAAATGCATTCAATAAAAAGGAACGGAAAGAAAAAGTAGTCATCAAAGTGAGTGTGCAGGATTTAAAGGAATTGCATATGAGCGGAGCCACCAGCTTGATCAGTATCAATCAATTGGGGGTAGAGACTTTGACTTTGGAAGCGGACGGTGCGAGTAATGTAAATTTGAGCCTGAAAGCCACCAAGTTAAATGGAGATTTTTCAGGGGCTAGCGACGTGGAAATTGCAGGGACGTGTGACGTAATGGATTTGGATGTCTCGGGTGCTTCGGAAGCCAAATTAGCTGATCTGTCAGTTAGGAAAGTGATTCTGGATAACAGTGGTGCCGCACAGGTAAACCTCCTGATTTCTGAAGAGCTGAAAGCAGATGGTTCCGGAGCAAGTACAACTTATTACAAAATTGCTTCCGGCTCCAAATCAATCCGGGTGGATGCGAATACAACGGGTAGTGCAGTGATTAAAGATCGAAAAAATTAAAAATAATAAAGAAGCTAGTAACAAAGCAAAGTTAGGTAACCTAAGTAGAGTAAAGAGACGAAACATAACGTTGTTTCAAAAAAGCCCGCGATGGAGATCGCGGGCTTTTTGTATTTGAATATCTTTCGAGTTAGCCCAGTGGTAACTGAGCGCAGTCGAAGTTAATGCTCTAAACTAGATAAATAACGTTCTGCATCTAAAGCTGCCATACAACCTGTTCCGGCTGCAGTGATTGCCTGGCGGTAGTTTTTATCAGCTGCATCTCCGGCAACGAATACTCCCGGAACATTTGTCAATGAAGTACCCGGTTTTTCGTATTTGATGTATCCTGTTTCATCCAGGTTGATATAATCCTTGAAAACGTCTGTATTCGGTTTGTGACCGATTGCTACGAAAAATCCTGTAGCAGGAATATCTTTCTCTTCTCCGGTAATAGTGTTTTTCACTTTCACCGCTGTAACACCGTTTCCATCACCCAATACTTCAACTGTTTCGGTATTGTGCAAGATTTCAATGTTTGGTGTGTTGCGAACGCGGTCAGCCATGATTTTGGATGCGCGGAATTTATCCGTACGAACCAACATCGTTACTTTCTTAGCTAATTTAGACAGGTAATGTGCTTCTTCACAAGCAGAATCTCCAGCACCAACGATCACTGTTTCCTGTCCACGGTAGAAGAACCCGTCACAAACAGCACACGCTGAAACACCGCCACCGATTGAAAGGTAGTGTTGCTCGGAAGGTAATCCCAGGTATTTCGCAGCAGCACCGGTAGAAATAATTACGGTATCTGCATGGATTTCATGTCCGTCTTCTGTCCAGCATTTATGAACCGGCCCTGAAAAATCCACTTTTGTAATAAATCCAAAACGAACATCTGTTTCAAAACGTTTTGCCTGCGCTTCCAATTGAACCATCATTTCAGGTCCGGAAATTCCATCCGGGTATCCCGGGAAGTTTTCAACTTCATTTGTCGTTGTCAACTGTCCACCAGGTTGCATTCCTTGGTACATGACAGGTTTCATTTCAGCTCTTGCTGCATAAATCGCAGCAGTATATCCAGCGGGACCTGAACCGATAATCAGGCATTTTATTTTTTCAGCGCTCATGTTTTTCTTATAATGTTTAATTTATCATCAATCCACTCCCGTGGATTATTTATCAGAAGCGATGCTTCTTCTTGTTCGTTTTTTTTAGTTTGACTATACAAAATTAGGGTTTTCTTCCTTTGAAAAGGATTCCTCAAAAAGAAGCGAATTCCGGTAGGAATCCAAGTTTATTTTTTACAGTAATAAATAAAAGCGGGAGGGAAATTAGCAGGAGTAAAGGCAATTTCCACATGTTTGTAGAACTGTTTGATGTTCTTTTTCGCATTCAATGAATATTGAAACTGAACATACAACGCATCCTTGTGCATCACCCGGTGGCTTTCAGTCAGAATCCGGTTCTTCAACTCACTTGGAAAATTGGCAAGTGGAAGTGAGGAAACGACCGCATCCGCTTGAGAATGCCCGTGTTTTTCAAGGTATTCACCAATTTTTTCAGCCGAATCGTGAATCAGGATCACGCGGGGATCCTTGAACTCTTTCTGAAGCATATTCATGAAGTTGTCATTCAGTTCGAAAACCAATAAGATACCTTCCGGACTTAGTTTTTGAAGGATTTTCCGGGTAAAAACTCCTGTTCCGGGACCTAATTCCACAATAACTTTAGCTGTTGAGAAATCAATTCTCTCCAACATTTTCTTTGCTAAGTATTTTGAGCTTGGAGCCATTGCTCCAACCATTTTACGTTCTTTCCAGAAATTACGTATAAACGAACGTTTATCAGACATTTTCTCTTGTTTCTTTCAGTGCGAATTTACCATTATTGATAATTCCATAAACAAAACCGGACAATTGTTTATTCAATGCCGGTGTATTGGTGCACGGTATGACTAAATCTTCTTTTGTAAATACCCATGGTTTTCCAGGGATAAACAGGGATAAATCTGCTATTGTCTGGTCTTCAATGGACTTGGTGTCCAAAGATAACAATTCGCGTCCTTTCCCCGTAAGTCTATCGATAACCAATTCCAAATTGAAATCCGGACATGCACCCAATTCACCAAACAAGGTCTGTAGTGTACTGTTTCCGAAATTGGCGTGATCGAATTCCAAATCTGTTTCTTCCGTATCGTTTGGACGGTGATCTGAAACGATGCAATCAATGATTCCATCCTTCAAACCTTGCCACAATGCTTTGCGGTCTGTTTCCGTGCGAAGAGGAGGCATTAGCTTGAAGTTTACATCGAAGTCCAAAACCGCAGTTTCGTTGTAAATCAGGTGTTGCGCATGAACATCCGCAGTGACATTCAACCCTTTTGCTTTTGCTTTTCGAATCAGGTCAACAGATTCTGCACAGGCAATTCCTGTTGCATGCAGGTTTCCTCCGGTATATTCCAATAAGCGCAGGTTGCGTTCTAGTTGAATGATTTCACTGATTGCGGGATCGGCTTTCAACCCCGTTTTCGTAGATGCTTCTCCTTCATTCACCATTCCTCCACCGGAAATCGATTTGTCATGAGCAAAACCAACGACAATTCCATCAAAATTCCTGGAGTAGAGAAGGGCTCTGTACATGATTCCGCCATTTACAGGGACCAGGTCGTCAGAGAACAAACGGACTCCTGATTGGAACATGTCGTACATTTCTGCCAAAGCTTCGCCTTCATTCTTTTTGGTGATACAACCCATCGGATGCAAAGAAGTTGTCGCATTCTCGCTTCTTCTCAATACGTATTCCACACTGGTCTTGTTATCCAGAACCGGTTTGGTGGAAGGGAGAACGGTCACATGTGTGAATCCGCCATACGCAGCCGCATCCAAACCGCTTTGAATAGTCGATTTGTGTTCTTCTCCCGGATCGGCAAAATGTGCTTTCAGATCCACCCATCCTTTGGAGACGTGAAGGTTGTCCTCCTGAATTTCTAATTCGCACGAACGGGTTATTTTGTCTGCAATTTCATGAATTTTTCCATCTTCCAAATAGATGTCCACTTTCTTTCCATTCCATTTAGAACTTTTATCTATAACCGTTACTTGCCGAATGAGTAATTTCATATCTTATTTCTTGTAGAAAATTAGTAAAGCCATTTCGCACAGGACGAATATTCCTGCAAAGAAAACAAACCAAATCCAACTATCATAACTCTCTCCGATTTCTAAGAGAGAAGCGCTGTTCCAATTTGAACCGTCTTGCATTGCATTTACATGTATTCCAGCCTGTTCGAAAGCGGTTTTTATTTCTTTAGGTGTTGATTCGAGGGTTTGTGATTCGAGTCGGTTGTAGTTCATAGAGAGGATTCCTTTCGGTTTTCCATCCTGGGAAATGCTATAATTTCCGGCTTCCAAAATTCGAATGGCTTCCAGTCCCTGAATAGACAGGTAGGAGCGTTTGTTTTTGGTGAAAATGACCGGGATATAGTCGATTTGGGGTTGTTTCAAATGGACCGGGTTCTCGCTTGAAGTATTGATGTTCACGGGATAACTTCCGTCAGAACCGATAATCAGGTAGTAAGGGTTTTGTTGCTGACTTAAATTCCCGATGTGCAATAAAAGAGTAGAAAACAGCTGATTACTCGTGAAGGTGCTGAATTCGGGTTTCAGGGAAGTCGAGAACAGGTACGAATTGTTCTTTCCAGTGCTTTTAACGAAGAAAGGTGTTCCGTTTTGGTAATTGATCAGGTTGCTTGACAGGGTCTTCGAATTGCTCATCAGGCGATATCCTTTTGCAACTGCTGGAAGTGAGATGTTTTCAGGTCTTCCTTCGAAGATTCCCAGGAAGAAAGGGTCCTTGATATTCAGTTTCTGAATTCCGAGTCCGACGGTTTGTGTACCGTTTATTGCAGGAAGACTGAGTTTTTCAAGCAAAGCATTCCATCCTGTCGGGGAAATATTTGTTCCGGGAATGAGTAGGATGGAACCTTGTTCTTCGTGATAACCTGTCAATTCCGTACTGAGATTGCTGGGGATTTGGTTTAAGCCATTCAAAACCACCAGATCAATGGATTCCAGGTTTTCCTGTGTCGCCTGATTGGTAGATACTTCCTTAATCTTGTAGAAATCATCCAGTCCGAAAACGATCCCGACATTTTCCACGGCATCTTCGCCATTGATTATCAGTACAGAACTGCTTTTCTTTACTTCGTAGTTAAAGAAAAACGAATCATCCTGAGTCATTTGTTTGTCGTTGATGGAAATCTTCCCGCTCGCTATTCCGGCATCCTGATTGAAATAGTTCAGTTGAACCGTATCTGCTCCATTGGCTGGTAATTCAGCAAATAAATCGCGTTTCAATTTCCCGATCTGGATGCTTACAACAGCCGATTCGATGCGCTCTTTTCCTGTATTTACTACACGAATGGAAAGTGTCTGAGCGGACCCCAATTTTTGAATGGGTGTTTCAAACCAAATCGTATCCACATATAAGTTTCCGGTATTCTGAGGTGCCAGAATAAGCGGGGTGACAGAAGAAATGGACTTAAACTTTTTAATTGGATTGGATGATTTATTTTTTTGAAAATCAGATAGATATACAAGTGAAGGTTTGGATTTGATGTTTCCTTCCTTTTGAGCGTCTTCCACCCATTGATTCCAGTAGGAAAGCACCTCTTCCTTTGACCGATAGATGGAGGAGTAGTTTACTTTAGCTACCTGGTCCACGAATTTCACCTTGGTCAAGGTTTGTTTTTCGTTTCCACTCAATTCATTCGTAAATAACACGTATTGCGTATTTCTCGGAGCTTTATCGACAATGGAACCTGCCAATTCTTTTGCCTGCGCCAATAATTCACCTTGTCCACCAATGCGAGACATGGAAAACGAATTGTCAATATAGACACCAATCAGTTGAATGTCTTTCTTGTTTGCATTTGAATGTGGGAAATAGGGTTGGGCAAATGCGATGACCAAACAGGTGAAAGCCAACGCCCGTGCTATTAGAACCAGTAAATGTTTGATTTTTCGAGGGTTTTTCTGCTGTTGTTCAACAGATTTCACAAAGGCAATACTGGAGAAATACAGCGTTTTGTATTTTCGGAAATGAAAAAGGTGAATCAGGATTGGTATGACCAAAACGAGTAGGGCAAATAAGAATTCAGGATAGACCCATTTCATAACGCTAAATTAATGACGAATGCCGAATTACGAATGCCGAATTACAAGAGTTTTCCCAATTTTTTGAACAATTTTAGTTCTCTTTAACAGGTTTGACTTCGACTCCGCTCAGTCAACTCTGTTCGGATGAATTGAAAAGATTACGTAAGTTTTAGTGTTAAAAGAATTTAGGAATAGGAAATTTGAGCGAGAATTGAAAATTAAAAGGTGACTGAGCGTAGTCGAAGGCACAATCATTTAAATCCCTCAAAAGCTCCCAATCCAAATAAGGCGAAATCGTATTTGCATGGATCATTCGGATCGAATTGAACCAACTGTTCCTGAATTTCGGCCACACTCTTCCAATCGTTTTGTGTTCGGGTGAGGATTCCAAGCTTTCTTGCCACGTTTCCGGTGTGGACATCCAACGGAAGGTGGAGCTCCGACATCGGGATCGAATTCCAAATACCAAAATCCACTCCGAATTCATCTTTCCGGACCATCCAGCGCAAAAACATGTTGATGCGTTTGGCTGAAGATCCTTTCAATGGGTTTGCAATGTGTTTCTGAGTTCTATCTGGAAATGGTTCTTGTGTAAATGTATCTCGGAAGGAAACAATTCGCCCTTGAGCTCCTGAAATTTCTAAATGCGGTTTAAAAGCGGCTTCCAATCCTCCTTGTTGATAGATGCGTTGCAAGGAAACAAAAAAGGCGTTCAGGTCGTCACTGTTGAAGGTTCTGTGCACAAAGTGGTGTTTCTGCTCTTCGTAGTTACTCACGTATTCATAAGGCTTGAAATTCATGATTTCGAGCAATCGCTGACCACTTTTGATGATGGCTGTACGATTCCCCCAAGCCAGGGTTGAGATCAAAAAAGCACTGATCTCGATGTCTTCCTTTCTGGTGAATTGTTTGGGGATTTGAATCGGATCTGTTTGAATGAAATCTAAGTGGTTGTATTGTGCCACTTTTTCATCCAAAAAAGTCTTTAATTCAGCTTGGGATAAGAAGTTCTTCATTGAATCAGTGTTGACCGGGAAATCCCCGTCAGGTATTGGTTTAGATAAGCATTCCGTCAGCCATTACGATCGATCGGTCGGCCATCTCAGCAAGCAGGTTGTTGTGAGTGACGATCACGAAAGTCTGACCGAATTCTTTCCGCAAATCGAAAAACAATTGATGTAACTCGGCAGCATTCTTGGAATCCAGGTTTCCGGAAGGTTCGTCCGCAAAAATAATGTCCGGTTCATTCATCAATGCCCGTGCAACGGCTACGCGTTGTTGCTCGCCCCCCGAAAGTGCTGCAGGCTGATGATTCTCGCGATCCTTTAGACCCAGTTTATCCAATAATTGCTTTGCGCGATCTTTCGATTCCGTCATTCCTTTTCCTCCGATCAGTGCTGGCATGACCACATTTTCCAAAGCGGTGAATTCAGGTAATAACTGATGAAATTGAAAGATGAAACCGATTTTTTGGTTTCGGAATTCTGCCAAGCCTTTGGAGCTAAGTGAAAATGGATCGACTCCATTCAAGGTCAAGACTCCGGAATCAGGTTTGTCCAAGGTACCCAAAATCTGGAGTAGGGTAGTCTTTCCTGCTCCTGAAGAACCGACAATTGAAACGATTTCCCCCGATTGGATCTCGAGGTCAATTCCTTTCAATACTTCCAACTGACCATACTTCTTTTGGATCCCTTTCGCAACAAGCATTACTTATCCAATTTTAGAGAGTGCCCCATTTTGGTAACCTTTGTCTGCAAATAATTTTCGTTGTGTACATTACGACCAACTTCAATCGGAACATTTTCAATGATTTCCAATCCATAACCCACCAAACCGGTACGTTTTTTTGGATTATTGGACATCAGGCGAATTTTTGAAATTCCCAAATCATGTAAGATCTGAGCTCCGATACCGTATTCACGCTCATCGGATTTAAAGCCTAATTTCAAATTTGCTTCAACAGTGTCGTATCCTTCTTCTTGTAATTTATATGCTTTTAATTTGTTCAAGAGTCCGATTCCTCGTCCTTCCTGATTCAAATAGACAATTGCTCCTTTGCCTTCAGCCTCGATCATTTTCATGGAATGGTGTAATTGAGGTCCACAATCACAGCGGCAAGAACCAAAAATATCACCTGTCAGACAGGAAGAGTGCATCCGAACCAATACGGGTTCATTTGGCTCCCAACTTCCTTTGACCAATGCCAAATGTTCCTGACCGTTCGATTTCACTGAAAAAGCAATCAATTTGAAATCCCCGTGTTCAGTAGGCATTTCTACTTCCACTTCACGAGAAATCAATGATTCGTGCTTCATGCGGTAAGCAATGAGGTCAGCAATTGAGATTAATTTCAAGTCGAATTTCTTCGCAATTTCAAACAATTGAGGTAGACGTGACATCGAACCATCTTCATTCAGGATTTCGACCAGGATTCCTGCTGGTTTGAAACCGGACATGCGTGCCAAATCCACAGCTGCTTCCGTGTGACCTGTACGTTGAAGTACTCCGCCTTTCTTTGCGCGAAGTGGGAAAATGTGTCCCGGACGACCTAGATCCTCCGGTTTAGTATCTTCTGAAACCAATGCCTTGATGGTCTTTGCACGGTCAAAAACAGAAATTCCTGTAGTACATCCATGACCTATCAAGTCAACGGAAACAGTGAATTGTGTTTCATGAAGTACGGTGTTGTTTGTAACCATGAGGTTCAATTCCAATTCGTTACATCTGGATTCGGTTAACGGAGTACAGATTAATCCTCTTCCGTGAGTTGCCATGAAATTGATCATTTCAGGAGTCACCATCTCCGCAGCAGCTATAAAGTCACCTTCATTCTCACGATCTTCATCGTCAACAACAATAATAACTTTTCCTGCTTTTATATCTTCAATCGCTTCTTCGATTGTATTTAACTTTGACATACCTATTTAATAAAGTAGCACAAATTTACTTCGAATTCTGCAATAGCGGTCAACTATTTAACTTTTTTAAAGGTAAAGAAGATAGCGTTCGGATCGTTTTTGGTGTTTTCAATCCAAACAGACATTTTGTCGGCTTTCGGTTTGGCGTAATTAATCCGTTTCGGGAAGGGATTTTGGTTGTTTACAAATGTCAACGTGTCTGAATCCAGGTAGTTTTTACATTTGAAAACAAGGGTGTCTTTTTCGATGATTATCTGATAGAGGAGTGTGTTGTTCTCCTCGAATATTCGGAGCTTTTCTTTTTGAAATTTGTTCTCGTAATGCATGTAATTCTCTCCGGAAATACATTTGCCCTGAAGCTTCCAATTTTCATGAATAGTCTCATCGTCCAGAGAAGTAATCCAGTTTCCGTGAATCCAATCAGGTAAGTTGCTTTGATTTGAGCATGCTTGGAGAATAAGCAGGGCCATTAAGAGTGTGCTCGCAAGAGTTGTAATAGTTTTAGAGTTTGTTTTTCCCATGAATAGAGTCGTTCAATGTAGTATTTTCCATTTTTTGCGATTGAACTAAATTTACCTTCTATAACTAAACCTTCTGCTATTTTTTCGACAAAGGTATCGATATCTTCTGCCAATAAGATGTTTTCCCCGTCCGTACCACCCAAGGCATTGTTGGACAAAGGAGTAGTAATGCAAGGAAGTCCGCTCGCCATAGCCTCCAAAAGCTTGTTTTGAAGTCCTGTTCCGATGAAAAGCGGGGCGACAAAAATGCGTGAACGCTGATAACTGGTTCGGATATCATCCACCCAGCCGGTCACGGTAATATGCGGTGATTGCAATTCCAAAACGCGTTTTACAGGGCTTGCACCTGAAAGAAGTAGTTTGCATGAAATTCCTCTTTGATGAAGACGCGGCAGGATTTCTTCGGCCAGAAAAATGGCTGCTTCAATGTTTGGCGCATAGGAGAAGTTTCCGGTGAAAAGCAAATCGTAATCTTTCTCCACAGGCAATGTTTCGAAGAATGATTCATCAATCCCATTCGGAACTACTACGATATCCTGATTGTCCGGATGATAAATGAGTTTGCGGTCCTGCTCCGAAATGATGGTTTTGTGCTCGAAATAATCAAAGATTCGTCGCTCATACTGCTTCAGTCGTTTACTTTCCAAGCGGTAGAACCACTTCTTGTACCAGGCTTCTGTTTGGATCCGTCGTTCCATTCCCTTGGAAAGTGCATCCATGTAATCCAGTGTTTTTGGAACAAGGTGCTCGTTTTTAATGTATTCCGAGACTCGGATCAATTGGCAATAGATATGTGCTGGTTTCGACTGTGAAATAATCGCTTTGATCTTCCGGTGGATCGATTTGCGGTAGAAGTAGTGAACCTGAAGCGGTTTTGCTCCCAGAATCGTGCGTAAAAGCTGGAAGATCAATCCCAATTTGGTGAGTTGAAATAAGTGAATCTGTTTACAAAACTGATTCACTATTTGCTGATGGGCTTGTGATACGGGGATATCCGTGGTACAGATGAGTGTTACATTGTATTCTTTTGAAAGTTCCTTGAGCTGATAGAAAGCCCGCAATTTATCTCCCTTTTCCAAAGGATACGGAAAACGGGAAACGATAAACAGGATTTCTTCTTTAGCCTCCAAAGGTGTCTTTCATTAGTGCAATACAGGTGTCAAAACTATGAACTTTTGAGATATAATCGCGTGATTTTTTTCCAACTTCTTGCCTGAAAAGCTCGTTTTCACGAAATTTCAGGATTAGTTCGACAAAGGACTCTTCCGAATCGGCTAGTTGAATTCCCGATTTTTCGGTATCGATTCCTGCAGCTCCCAATTTGGTTGTGATACAAGGTACTCCGAGAGCCATGGCTTCCAGGAGTTTGATGCGGATTCCACTTCCGGACCGGATAGGGGTGACCAGTGTCCCGGATTTGGACATGAAATCGTTGCTGTCCTTGACCCATCCAACTACTTGAATGGCATCGGTAGTATAGAAACTGAAATGTTCGCTTTTGGAACCTGCAATTTTTAAAGGAAAATTTGATATGGTCGGATTACTCCAGAGATTCCTGACTAAAAAGTTGACAGCTTCCTGGTTGGGTTTCCAATCCATGGAGCCCAGATGAAAGAAGCCGTTGTTTTTGTAATCCACTTCAATGGTCGAATCAACGGTCACTGAAACCGGGAGCAAACGGGCATTTTTTTGATTGGTGTGCTGTATGATCCATTGCTGGTCTTCATCCGAGATCGCCCAAATGACAGCAGCCTTATTCAGGATTTCTATTTCTTCCCGACGTAAGGTTTTTTCCAGATTCCGAAGGTAAAAACGCTTCAAGACGGAAGTTTCCATGTTTGCCTGGAGTTTCCAGATCTCTGATTCCACATTATGTGATCGGATGATGACAGGAGCCAGGTCCTTGAAATCGAAATGACTCAATTGAGCAGCGGCGAACAAGCTGTCGCACACAATATAATCGTATTCTTTTGTAAGCTGTTTGGCAATCTCGTGATAGAGCTTTTCGGATCTGAACCGCGAAAGATTGTAATTTTTGCGTTGGATAAAATTGACTAAAGCGCCTGTCGGTTTGATTTCCGTATTGATTGGAACGACCATCTGACTCTTCAGGTATTGTTTTAGGATTCGTTCGGACTCTTTGGTATACGGATGTTTGTACGTTTCCAGGATGATTCCGTCCACTTCAGCAATCTGGCTCAATCCTTTCAGGCATTCCATCATGGCAAAACATCCACCATCGATGATTGGAGCAGGAGATTTCGGTGCGATGTACAGGATTTTCATCGTTTGGTACCAAAAGTGAGTATATAGCGCCACAATTTCTTGTCAAAGACGCCTAAATCATTTGCAGCTGCAATCATCAGGATGCAGGCAATCGGGATCAGGACGGCGGTTGGCAGCCACATTCCCCAGAAAGGAGAAAGAACGCCCGAACTTGCGAGGTTTTCACCGACACTGAACAATACGAAATAGACCATGAAGAGTAGGGCAGCGATCACCACCGGTGCTCCAAAACCACCTTTCCGAACGATTGCTCCAAGCGGGGCTCCGACAAAAAAGAGAACGATAATGGCACCTGATAGGGCGAATTTGCGGTGAAATTCAATCTGGAACTGTTCGTAATTGATCCGGAATGCATTCAGGAACTGTGCTTGCTCTTCATTTACTCCAGCCATACTTCGGGCACTGATAATGGCAGCATTCACTGCGGCAATGCGTTCTGCTTTGGTCAAGCTGGAAAGTTTGATTGTCTTTGAAGGAATAGCTTGTAATTGCTGAATTTCATTAGCTGCATTTACAGCTGGTTTACCAACTACGGTTCTGGGCAATTTCTCAAAACTGACCGACTGACTGAACGGTCGGTTTCTGACATTTGTTTTCCCGAAATCCGATAATACCTTGTTTTGTTTCCGTTGCAAGGAATCCTTTGCTTCATTGATCTGAAATACATTCAGCATTTCGTAATCATTCTTGAAGAGTTCTTCATCCGACTTATTCAGGTCGAACCCGATCAATTCCATTTTGTAGGTCGCGGCCTTAAATTGGGTGGTTCTGCTTGGTCTGAAATCACCGGTATGAAAAGGCTGACCCTGATTGGTGAAGACTGGAGCCTGAGCCTGCAATTCCTCGTGTACGATTCCGTTTGAAAGATGGAACAGGAGGTATTTCCCGTTATCGCCCTTATAAACCGTTCCGGAATCCGCCTTGACCGTTTTCAGGATATTCGGATTGGTGTAATCGTGAATGGTGATACTGTAGAATGTATTGTCCTTTGCGGATTTAACCTTGATCGCGTATCCATCAATTTCTTTGGAGTAGGAGCCGGGAGTAAGTAACATTCCCACTTTTGTTTCCTGGATATCAAAAATGATGGTGTGCCATTTCAGATTGGCAACAGGAATCACATAATTCGCGAAGAAGAAAGTGGAGATTGCAATGAGGATAACCGTTTGGGTTAAGGGTCTTAGAATCCGGAATAGGGATAAACCGGAGGATTTCAATGCTGTAAGCTCATTGTTCTCAGCCAGGTTTCCCAGGGTCATGATGGAACTCAGGAGGATAGCCAAAGGCAAAGCAAGTGGAATCAAACCTGCAGAAACATAAAACATCAATTCGATGATCACTCCGACACTCAATCCTTTTCCCATCAGGTCATCGATGTAGACCCAGGTGAATTGCATGATGAGCATTACCATCGAGATGCAGAAGGTTGCAACGAATGGACCGGCGAAAGATTTGATGCTAAAAACAGTGAGTCTTTTCAAAGTTTATACAGTTTGTTAGCCTTGGAGTCGTTTTTTTAGAGCTTCTGGACGCGTTTTGTAATGATTTGTCCGCTGTTTGTAGTCATTCGCACCAGGTAAATTCCCTGCTCAAATGTGCTCATTGAAATTGGATTTGCTTTTTCTTGCGAATAAATCAACGTTCCGGCAGTATTGTAAATGGAAACCTCTTTCAGATTTTCAGTTGAAAAACGGATCACATCGCTTGTCGGATTCGGGTAAATCGTCACATCCGTGTGCAGGAATTGTTCATTCAATGCCAACGGATCGTCTTTACGTACGTTGATGCTGTCTAAGAATAATTTGAATCCACCTTGTGTTTCCAGCACAAATGCAACGTGAATCGTTTCGTTGCTGCTATAACCCAATTCCGTTAGATTTACTTCATGCTGTGTCCAATCTTCCCATTCGAATTCCACACGAGACAAGGTATCGATGAAGCTTGAGATTTGAGTATCTGTAACAGAGATCAATACTTGGTAAGTATCCGGATAACTTGGATCAAAAGATTTTGCATTCCATTTTAAATAGTTTCCGAAAGTTCCGATTGTAATTGGAGGAGAAATCAACCAACGACTTGCTTTTTGAGCTACTGTGAAATAAGACGTTGCGGCTGCGATCGTATCATTGGTGTTATCCGGATCAACGATGGAAATCCAGCCTGGTGAAAATTCACTTACAGCTGCGTTTTCCGTGTAATTATCATTATTTATAATCGTCCAGTTGGCCGGGATTCCTTGTTGGAAATCCTCATCCAAAATGGTTGTTTGAGCAGTTGCTGAAAGCGCTGAAAGAAAGACGCTCGAAAAAAGGGCAATTTGTTTTAACATAAGGCAAAAATACAAAGACTTTAGCTACATTGCTAGATTTATCAAGATATCCTTAAATTCTTGGTAAAAGGCATCAAAATGAATTAAACGGTCAGCTAAATAGTTTATTATCTCGGGGTGATCTTCGGGTTTATAAAAGTTTAAATCGGAGCGTTCCCAAATGATCCGGTTAAAGTCGGAAACAACGGAAGTATTGGCGTTTTCAATCCAAACACCCTCGGTTCCCATTTCGGATTCCAATACAATTTTTAACTCAGTCACTTGTTCCCACAAAATTTGGCGTACACCGGCATCTTTTCCCTGAATATCGAAAGTCAGACGGGCACCTTTCCCATCAGCATCCACACGGATGTAAATGTCTTTGACCTCGGAAGGGTAGGAAAGCCAATTCATTCGTCGGCCGTTGGAAGAACGCGTTTTCTGCATCTGAACCTTGAATTGGTTCCAGAAATTGATTTTCAGTTGCTTCGCTTCTTCCTTGGAATACATGTGTTGTAAACTTTGGTGCAAATATACAGTTGTATTCGAGGAAAGGAAATTTAGGGGTTTCGATTTAACAACTTGTAACGAAAAATAAGAAGGATTTATTTACCGCAGATGCACAGATTTTATTGAGGCGCTTACCAGTCGCCTCTTTAAGCAACATGATATTTCAACAGATGTTTAAAGCGAGTGCGGTAGCCTCGCAATAATCTGTGCATCTGTGGTAAATATTCAAGTTCTCTGTCAATCAGGAAATTTTTGTGCTAAAAATAACCGCAAAGAGCAAAGAACGCAAAGGGGATAATGGTAAAACATGGTTCAAATAAGAACTCTGTGTTCATCTGTGCTCCTGCGTGGGAGATTTTTCAGGAGAATTTACATCAAAAAAAACCGCAAACCTGCCTGTCGGCAGACAAAGGAAGCAGAGAACGCAAAGGGGATTTGTATAAACTCTGCGATCTCCGCTTCTCCTGCGGTTAAAAAAAATAGGTGAACTTCTGTTCTTATTCAAAAAGCATCTTACGTGTTCCCTCTTTTCCTGCTTTCGTCTGTACTTTCAAGATTGCAACTCCTTTGTAGTCGGAATCAAGCGTGATTTCAGAGATTCCTTCCGAAACTTCGCTTTGATACAGGATTCTTCCATCCAATCCAACCAACCGGATGCTTGCAGTTTCTTCAATTGAGAGCTTAAATCGGCCGTTGCTCACCGGATTCGGGTATACGGAAAATTCAGTTTCTTCGGCAAGTTCTCCAAGTCCCAGACCACTGGTCGGACCGAATGCCAATTGCAGGAGATAGATACTTCCTTTCGTGGCTCCACCAACCGGATTGCGGTATCCTGTCAACAGGATCTTGTTGTCATTGGTGATATCCACATCCTCAAAATTTGCCAGTTTCCCGTTCCAGCCTGAAGAACCAACCATTCCGTGATCGAAGATCATGTAACCATTTCCGTTGAATGCCGTGTTCAATTGACCTTGCGCATTCATGCTGACAATCAATCCTTTGTTTTGGAAATTCCCACTGACATACTCAGTTGTAAATCCACAGATCAGGTATTCATTCGGACTTTTTTCAATGATCTTATTGAAGAACGTGGCGCTATCTTGGGTGAAATCGAAGTTTGAGAATCCGTTTGGAATGTTCATGTCTAAAGAACCGGTTGTGTTTACGAAAGCCACAAATCCCCTGTTCGCGCGACCGTATGAATAAACGTAATAATTGTTTACTGGCATGTTATAACCTGCAACTAGTAATTTCCCGGTACTTGTCAGCATAATGGACGCTGCTTCATCGGTATTATCCGTTCCAAAACGAAATATTCCATTTGTTCCGAATGTGAGGTCAGGAGTTCCGTTCGGATTGAGCTTAAAGATGGCATTATCCGTATAATTGGCAGAATCGTAAGAGAAGGTCGTCGAATTCCAGGAACTGGTTCTCAACAGTCCGTAAGCTTCCCCATTTGGACCTATCGCCATGTCTTTATACTGAGATCCGGTAATAGAAGTAAATGAATAGTATCCATTTGTTCCGTAGGAATTATCCGGGAAACCATCCGTGTTTAAACGCACAATCGCCGGTTTCCCATTAGGTCCGATTCCGCCGACCATGAATTTCCCGTTGGGAAGGATGTGCAGGCTTTTCGGAATGGAATAGGTTCCGGTAGTTCCGAATACATGATTGGATAACAAGTGTCCGTTTACTCCAAAGGTCGAGTCCAGACTTCCGTTTGTTTTCAAACGCATCATGATGAACTGACTTGCGCCGCAAATCCCGTTGATACAGTATTCCGATTCACCAACCAAAACAATTTTCCCATCTGATTGAATGGCAACATCGTATCCGCGGCTGTCTTGTCCGCAGAAAGTGGAAACAGCACCGTTCGTTCCGAAAGTCGGGTCCGGCATTCCGTTCGACAGGTACCGGTAAATGTGCATCGACAAATCCGGTGTGTTCGGGTCTCTTTCGAGTACGGTAACAATTTTTCCGTCCGCCTGAATAGCTGAAGCGTTAGCACGTCCTAAGTTTCCTTCGCTATTGGAATTGGGTCCGAGGTAGGGGAGGTATCCGTTCGTATTGAACGTAGAATCAATGTGTTGGGCATGTGTATTCATCGAAAAAACGGATGAACCTGCCAAAAGTGCAAGTAAAATTCTCTTCATAGTAAATGTATTTAGTATTGGGTTCGAAAGGAAGACTCTGTTTTAACAACAATAGTTCGGTGGAAAGCCGGATTTTTTTGATTGATTTATCAATGAAACAAGGAGTTTGAGCAGATTTATTCTATTTAACATAATTCGGATAATTCCTAATTCCGAATGAGGGATTTAGCATAGTTGTTTCGAAATGGAGTTTTGGTTGAGATGAAGAACTAGTCAACGTTGGAAAGTCCGATAATTCGATATTCATTATTAGAATAGGATTCTTGGCATGGATTCAGAAATCGTTCAGCATTGGAAAATCCAATAATTCCGCAGTCGTAATTAGAATAGATTATTTCAGACGATTCTGCAGAAAGAAAATTCTACGCAATTCTCATGAAGGAGATTTTTATGGAATATTCTGAGAGGTTCTAAGAAAGACGAATTCTGAAGGATTTGTAGAATCAATTAAAATTGGGCGATTGTCCGGATGAAAAATTTTAGACGATTCTCGGGAAGAAGATTTTTTAGTGTTCGAAGATTCGAATAGTTTGAGGAATTGTCGATATGAGAAATTTGAGCCGATTCTAGATTTGATTATTTCAAAGGGATTGTGCAGAAAGAAAATTCTACGCGATTCTCAGAGAGGAAGATTTTGGATTAGATCGTGCAGAAATGGAAACGATACCGGAGCAGAGAGCATACTAATTATAGAAGGATGAAAGGAAGACTCGTTTGTGGATTGGAATAAAGTTTGGATAATCTATTTAACATAATATTAATTATAGGACAAATTGGATTATCCTATAATGTCACATTATGTCTCCGTAAACTACGCTTGTGTGGTGGTTAATTTAAAATGGGAACCCGGTTATTTTAAAATGTGGAATTGATTTTCAAATCACCATGGTTGAGATATTCAAAGTCATCAATACACTTAATTGTGAATATTTGAGTGTCCATATATTCCAAAGTATTGAGATTATTGAATTTATCAAACTCAACGTTAAAGATTCTTTTTTCCGCATCTTCGAAAATACGATTGATCATTCCATCAGTCCAATTCGATTTGTTTCCTTCTAAAATTAAGGTAAACATAATTCGTTGTTGTGTATCTTCGTACTGAGGAAGATAATGGATAATTACAATTGCTCTGTGATTTCCGATTAACTGAAACACGTCAACATATCCGATAGATGATTGACCACGTTCAGCTATTCTTTTCCATTCATAATTTAGTTTCATATAGTTTAGTTAAATCGATAGTAATGTTTGAAAAGCCTCAATTTTTTGAAGTAATTCGCTAAAAGTTAAAATTTCAGCATCTTTACTGTTTGAACGGAATAATTCGAAAGCATCCTTCTGTTTTTTATTTAAGGAATTGATATCACCAACTAGAACGATGCATTTTGAGTTTAATGTTTTTACTGGGTCATCAGACTTACCTTTTAAAGTATAATATTCCTTTTGGAAATTATCCCGTTGGTTCAGTACTTGACCTATTGCACCGGAGAGGTCTTTCGTAATGGCGAAAACATCTGACCCTCGATAAGGTTTTTCTTCCATTAAATCTGTTTTATGGGTCTTAATTTCGAGAAAGGTTACGTTTTCACTTAATGTGTTTTGCAGAAGAAAATCATTGAATTTACCATCTTTGTTATCCATGTTTTTTCCTCCAACATATGCTTCCCTTTTAAATAAGATAACTGGTTGAGTAAATATTGCAGAAAATATCCAACTGTGTTTGTGGAGAAATTCCTGCCATTTTGCCTCTAAGCGATCTCCATCAGTTTTGATTGCAATTAGTGTTCGGAATTCATCGAGAGTCTGCTTAATATAGCTACTATCAATAATTTCCTTCGTTTTCGCAAGTGAAGAGGCTGAAAAGAAAGATGGAGTTAATGTGAGTTTTTCAAATAAATCCTGAAGGGATGTTTGGTCTTCAATAGAGAAATCATTAATGTTTCCACTCCATTTGGATAGAGCATCGAAAATACTATTAGACTTATATTTTTTAGTTGGTTTTTTATATGCTTTTGGAAATAGCTTATTTAATTGTTCCTGCAATAAAAGGTTATTTGATACACGATATCTGTCAGATAATTGTTCAGAACTGTCCTTTAAATATTTCAGTGCGTGCTCATTAAGATAAAGGATTTTGTTTTTGGTATCAATTTCAATTTTTCCTCCTTTTTCTATTATTATTTCCTTGACGTCTAAATGATTGTCAACAAATTCTCCGAATTTCTTGAGTTGTCTGGTAAAACCATATCCTATTGCTGAGGATTTGACAATACCTACAGGGAGCTGGTTTTTGAACCCTTTGTAGGTAAAACGCTCAATTTTTTTGTATTTTGAACCACCATTAAATCCGCGTGGATAATGAATTATTTGATCAATCGTTTTAAAAATTTCTGCCGAGAGCTGATTAATTTTTTTATCCTGATCAATATAGTTCAGGGTAATAACTTTAGTAGTTTCTTTAACTTGTCTTTCTCCAATAAAGCTTGCCATAGATTCTTAGTTGATAATGCAAATAAAATATGACAAGTATCGTGCCTGCGTTGATTATTAGCAGTTTATAGAGATTGAAATGCCATTTTGGCAGAAATGCATATTTAGTTAATCCTTGAAATAAAAGCTTTAAAACTATTATAACTCAACTTCTCCTCCAACTGATTATTCACAATCTTCATAATACTGGTAACCTTTAATCCCAATTGCTGGTATTCCAGGATCTGTTTCCGGAAAGGATTGAGTCCCCCTCCCCTTTCGGTTTTGGTTTCCTCTTGGCCGGCCAACTTTATTTCCTTGGTATTTCGAAGCGGTAAATTTAATTAACCACATAATTATCAATACAATAGCTTTGTGAAATAAAAAAAGTTATTTTTAAAGAACTAATTACTATTTACATGAAAACCACATTCTTATTATTGGTCGTTTTAATAACGACAACTGCGAAAGCAGACGAATTCATCAGCCATTTTGTTAATGTAGGTCAAGCTGATGCTACAATTCTAGAGTTTAGCAAAGGAATCGTGATGATTGACATCGGTGGAGAGAATAACGCAGTTCGCGAAAGCCAGGACTCTCTGGAGAATTACATGGGCAAGCTATTTAGCCGCAGAAGCGACCTAAGTAAAACAATTGATTTTTTGATTCTTACACACAACCATGCTGATCATGTCAGCTTAATTGGATGGTTATCTACAAATTACAAGATCAAGCGAATTATTACAACTAATTATGAACTTTGGAAAAGAAAAGACGTCAGTAAAGCTGCAAGTGATGAGGGAGTTACCCTTGAACTCATAGATTATAAATTAATGGATAAGCTTATGCCAAATGGATTTTCAGTTGACATAAGTAAGTTAGTAGATGGTGAAGTAATACCTAAACTTGTGCTTTACTCTGGTCAAATTGACACTGTCAAACAAGAAGTTAATAATGTCAAATTCACCGAATCTGCATTTAAAGAAACAGCAAATAACCACTCCATTGTTTGCAAGTTGACTTACGGAGAAGCTTCAATGCTTTTTACCGGAGATCTTGAGTTAGAGGGAATCAAATATTTGCTCGCAAAGTACGATAAAAACCCTGATATATTCGAGGTCGACTTCTATCATGTTGGTCATCATGGTGCTGAAAACGGAACAAATAAAGAACTTCTTGAAAGATTGAAGCCAAAGGTGGCAATTATAAGTGCAGGTAATCCAAAACATATCAATAGTGGTTCTGCCAATCAACATGCTCACCCAAGAAAAAAAACAGTTAAACGATTGAATGATTTTGAAACAATACAAAAATCCAATATAACAAAAATGGTTCTTGTTTATGCAAAATTCAAAGCTAAACCAGCACCAATTGAAATCACGAAGCAAATTCACTGTACATGTTGGTCAGGAAGTTTATCATTTACGATCAATTCGGACGGAAGTTATTTGCAGAACTGATATGAATTGCTTAAATGAATTATAACTCAACTTCTCCTCCAACTGATTATTCACAATCTTCATAATACTGGCAACCGGTAAGCCGAGTTGTTGATATTCCCGGATTTGTTCCCGGAAAGGATCGAGCGCCCTCCCCTTTCGGTTCTGGCTTCCTTTTGGCCGACCGAGTTTCTTTCCCTGGGCTTTGGCAGTGATTAATCCCCTATTCCACTCCAAAATCCCATTACAGCTTATTAGGTAATTCCTCCCAGTATCCAATCGAATCTTTGATTCTATTCATGCATGTTCATTATTGATTTCAAATCAATAAATTAAACCAATACAATTTTCTTAAATTTGCAACCAAGAATCAATCTATATGAAACGAAACCTCTATTTCTATTTTATCTTAGGCTTATTAATAACTCTAAGTCAGTGCGCTTATTCACAGGTGTTTAGCTTGGTGAATTCACCTGTTTCAAAACTGAACTATGCGGTTGTAAATGATCAATATGGTTTTGCAATGGTCGGTGGAACCAATCAGTTTAAATCAATAGATCAGGGACAGACTTGGACGCAGTTAAATAGTGCTTCAGGTTCTCCGTTATACTTTTTTGAAGCGCAGAATATCGCGATTTCTTCTGCATCTACGATGTGTCTTGTTGGATTCAGTGCTTTTACAGGAACATATACAATTGTACGGACCACTGACGGTGGAACTTCTTGGACACAGGTTTTGTCAACTCCAAATTCAGAGCCTCTGAGAGACCTTGCTGCAAACGGAAATACACTAATAGCAACTGGCGTCAATGGAATTTACCGTTCAACGGACGCGGGTTTGAACTGGACTTTTACAAGCTTGTCTTCAGGTGGAGAATCTTCTCCGTTTGTTCGCTACAATACTGCTTCATCATCTTGGTTAATTGGCGGATATCAATCCTATTTTCAATATTCTTTAAATAATGGTGTTTCGTGGCAAAATCTCGGGCTTAATTTTAGTCCGGATGCAAATATTGTTGCAGAATCTGTTACTGCAAACGGTTTGTTAATTGCTAGAAAAACATCCACAACTACTCAAATGTTACTTTTGAATGCTACTAATACGATTGACACAAACGCTATTATTGAATCTGATTTGGTGATGAATGGAACGCCATGTCTGACCGGAGCTTTTTTTAACGGCAACCTGCTGACACACAATCAATCTTTATTTTATAGGGTTGATCCGACTACCAACAACGTTTACCACTTTGGTTTTCCGGCTCCCGGAGGATCTTATTTGGCCGAAGAAATTTCATTAGGTACAAATTACGGGGTAGCAATTACTTCTACTGCTAGCGGAAGCGGTCGGATTTACAGGATTGATTTGACGCAAAATCCAAATTTGTATGTTCCCTCCTACTTTACCATTCAGGGGCCCGGACCTTGTGCCGGTGATCCAATCATTGCTACAGCAAGCGCTGACTATGCAGATTCACTGAAATGGTATGTGAATAATATAGCGGTTTCTACCGCTAACACATTGAATTATCCGACTTCTGCAGGTATTTATATGACTTATAATGTGAAATTAGTGACCTATTACAACGGAGTTTCTAATACTACCACAAAACCGGTTGTCATGACTGCTCCTGCTGCTCCACATGGTTATACTTATTCGTTGGACGTAACTGCATGTTATGGTTTGCCTTTGAGTGTGCTGATTGATCCAAATCCCTCTACGCCATTTAACAATACCTTGATTAAAATGCTTTACAACGGTCAATTGGTTTATGGCCCGGTGGTTATGAATGTCTCTAACATTAATGTGAATACAACCCCATTGACAACAAGTGGTACGCTTCAGATCATTACCTACAAGGTAGCTTACTGTGATCCAAGTGCAGATACGGTGAATATTCCAATTACGGTTGGTCCTAATTTATTTGATTTTAGTATTTTGCCGCATGATTCGGTTATCTGTACAGGAATAAATCCTGTGCTTGATTTAACAGGAACAAATTCCCTTTACAACTATGAGTTTTATCCTACGTACTCTTATCTAAGTCCTACGGTGAATTCAAGCATCACTCCCGGAAATTCGGCGGGTATTTTATCAGTTACTCAGATGGGGGCAGATAGCTATATCGATGAAAGTACAAATCCGGATACTTATGGTAATATGTATATGTATGTCAATCTGAAAATTACAGATCAGGCTGGTTGTACTCCTGAAAAAATAATTGACACTATTCGCATTCAAAGGCGAACAGCTTTTTTTGAATTGCATTCACACTCTTATTTGAGTGGGGATACCGTTGGAATATCCAATGCCTACATCAGACCAAACCGTTTGTGGTCGTCGTTGGAGTTGAATCCGGCATTTATTGCGAATGAAACAGACACAATTCCTCAGATTATTGCTGATACTACGGGCTTTTTTGGAATAGAACTGCGCACCGAACCGTTGGCTGGTTGTGCAGATTCCATGATTAATTATGTACATTATGCAGATCCTGCACCTTTATTTGAGTCGGTATGTGAATCAAAAAAAGTACGGGAAAAAGTTGATCATCATCTTCATCATACACGCATTGACCAGTTTGGAAATATTTATGAAGTGTGGGTGTTTCAAGGAATGTACCACTACCCGTATTATATTTTGAGAAAGAACGATCCCTCAGGAAATTTCCTATGGGAGAAAAAGGTTTCTAATTCTACCGTTATATTGACTTGGTACAACGGAATTGTCATTGAAGATATTGATTTTGATTCAGAAGGAAACCCGGTTTTAGCAATGTGGATTCAGGGAGATCATGATTTTCAGGATGAGTATATTAATTATCAGTATGATAATGGAGCGCAGGCTCACGTAGGCTGTTTTATTGTAAAGGCGGATAAAACAGATGGCTCTTTAATCTGGAGTGTTAATTTGGGAGAAGCTGCCCCATCCGTAGATTTGGATTTGTACCAGGGAGTGAGAATAACCGACGTAGTTGTTGATGGAGATTTGGTTCATGCAACAACCTATGCAAGTTATGAATTGAATTTCTTCACCTTGAATTCCTTGGATGGAAGTTTGGTAAACACCACTCCTTTTGAATTTGGTGCCTGGTCCAACACGCCATTTATAGCTCCTGGATTCTTTTTTCCTTACGGTTCAAACGGAAGTTCTGAACAGTCTTTTTGGTCACCTCAGATTGATGTGCTTTCTACCGGAGAAGTGGTTGCTATAGGACATTACCAGAATGTGCCATTGAATGACTATCCTCAGTTGACTATGACAAACTCAAATTCTGGAATATTTATCATGAAGTATCATCCGGATCACGGTGTTTATGATATAGAAAATATTGCCCAGACTGGAGCTAACGAGTTTGCTGTGAGTAGTGATGTCGGGTCTTCAGGCGTACCCAAAATGGTGATAGATAAAAACGATAACATTACGGTTGTCAGTGATTGGGAATATCTTCAAGGCCCAGTATGGGGTTGGGGTTATCCACCATTGACAATCAAAGTTTTGGATTCTGTAATTCCAATGTCATCGGGTACATTTGTACTAAACATGGATAGAGATTATAATATGAATTGGTTGTCAGTGGGAACACACGGTAAAATCCAGGACTTGGCTTATTCTCCTGCCAGCAATGAAACTTTCATTGCAGTAAGATCAAAGGATAACTTCAGTATGGGAAACAACGAGGAACACTTGATGATGGGTGAATCTCAGGACTACGACATGGAATATACCAGCATCCCGCTTCATGATTTAAACTTGTTGGATTATCCTCAGAAGCACTTGTTTATAACCAAACTGAACACTGCGGGCGAACCGGTTGAAATGAAGGAGTTAGCATATGATGTATTGTTTGATAACATGGAAAACAGATTGTATATGAGAATGGCCGCAACTTCTTGCGGGGATTTGGCAATATATACTTGGGGTGTTAATAATACTCAGAACCTGTTTGTGGATGGTCAGACTTTTCCCACAGATTCTGTTATGCTATTCTTGCAGTATTCAAACTGTGTTTCTGACGATTGCAGTTACCTGGAAGTGAAAGATTCGATGGAGATTTGTTCTGTAAATGGAGTTATTAATGGCCAATTCAGAGATTACTATAATTTAAATTCATTTACATACGATATTCTTTTTGGAGGAACAACAGTTGTTTCAGGACAAACTGCTTCTGCTCTAAACGGACATTTTTCTATTCCATCACCTGCGACCAATGGAACGTTTACTATTTCCTTTACGTCTCCGAATTTCGACATGACAACTGTTGTGGTGAATGACTTGACGATTGATTTTGGTACGTTATCGGATGATACTTTGTGTATCTATAGTTCTGGAATTACACTTGGAAATAATGCTATTCCTGCTGGAGGAACATATTCCGGAACAGGGGTGAATGGCTCACAATTTATTCCTTCTTTTGCCGGTCAGGGATTACATGAATTAACTTATACGTATACAAATCAGATGGGATGTACAGGAAGTGATTCATTAGTGATTTTTGTAGATGCCTGTGCGGGTATTGAAACTCTCAACCCAAGCCTTTTCTTGATATTCCCGAATCCTTTCTCCAATGAATTAAATTTGAAATACAGTGGTGGAACTATGTTACCTGAATCTCGTGTGATTATATATGATCAAATCGGACGAATTGTTTTGAATCAATCACTTGATGAAATAAATACAAAAATCAGATTTGATTTTCTTTCAAAAGGAAATTACACATTAGAGATTGTGCAGGCTGGCACATGTGTTCATCGTGAACAAATCGTAAAAATGTAGTTCCAATGAGTCAGAGTAATAAGGATGGAATTTATCCATCCTTATTACTCCGTTTTGGTTGACATAATCAAATGCTACTGATCTCAATTAAATATTATCCAATTTGATGGGGATTTAGAAATCACCTATTAGGTAATCCCCTCTTCCTAACCAAAACTCCTCTCCCAGCTTATTAGGTAATTCGTCCCGGGAACCAATCGAATCATTGACCGGTAGCGGATTCCAGACATTTTCGTATTCCACACGAAATCGAACTCAAAAAGTCTATTCCACTTTTTAAGTCAAATCATTGAAAGGTTCGGAAAGTCTTTTGAGGATTGGGATGTTTTAAGGTTGGTACCAATTCCTAATTAGCCACTACAATTCATTTCGGGATTAGCGCGGGTTGTTTCTCGCTATTGTATCGATCAATTGAAAACCCCATAAAATCCCCAATAAACAAAAAGCCAGATTAGAATCATATAAACAAGATTATTCAATGCAAATAGAACTTTAGCAAACACACTCCAGCTCTGTTCTTTTAAGAGTTTGTAGTTGATAACGCAAAATGGTATGATGATGAGTAATAGCAGAAAGGGAGTGTATGCCATTAAACTGATAAAAACACTTGCCGGATCTTTATACGGCGCTGGAAAATAAAAACGATTAATGCTGCCAACGCATAACACTACCACATAACAGAACATTAGGAACCCAAGAAGGGACATCCATACTTGAATGTACCGGTATTTGCTATTTTGTTTTCTTCTGAAATATCGGATCAGGAAATAGATGGAGGAAAATAAGAACAAACCTGCGGAAGCGATAAGGAACAGGGCGATTAACGTGTTATTTTTAGGGGTTTTGTAGTTCCGCAATTTTTCGAATTCACTGTTTTTTGGAAACAAGGTGTCAATCGCAATGAGATGATCGCCTTTCCCCAACTCTTCTTTTAAGTTGAATTGAACGGTAGTTTTGTATTGGTGATAGAAATACAGGTTCACTGTTCCGGTATTCAAATCCCAAATAGAAGTCAGCAATGTTCCGTCGCCGATTTTTTCTCGACATACGTGCATGGTATCTGATAAAGCCTGACAGAATTCAAGCGTAGTATCCATTTTATTTTTCAAAAAGGCAACTCCGTTTCGGTACCGATCCAGTTGATTGGCGTCTTGTTTTGAAGTAATCGAAGGACAAAAATTGGAGATGACGTAGGATGGATCGCTTCCAATGGTTAAGGTGTAAGGCTCTACAACCAGGTATTTACCGGATTTATCTGCGTAGATAAAGATATCTTCCATAAAATAGCTGTGGTCAAATGTGCTGATGTATTTCTGAACTTCCTCCACTGTTTTACACCTGTGCAGAATGTCTTTTAAATACTTCGTCGGATTGGTGATCGGCTTTCGGTTTGCCACTTTTTTGGATTCTGGATGGTAGGAAGAAAGTCTTTCAAAGACAAGTCCCATTTCATTCATTCCGGATTGAGGCGCATATCCGTTTTCTCCATCGTATCTTGAACCTGTAAATGCTGCTCCATATTCACCCTTCCCTCTTGCGTTTTCAAACCAAATATGAGGAGTTACCCTCCAGGCATCTTCATTGCTGCCGAAAAGGGTTTTATTACCAAGCGTTACTTTGTACCCACTACACCCAAACCCATTCTGAAAAGGGATAAGCCATAACAGTGTCACTAAAACAAGTTTTAAAAATTGCGCTGATTTGATGGTGTTTTCCATAATGATAGTTTTTGTTACTTGTGCGTATAAACTACAATGTACTATTTTTCAATAGTAACAGCTCCTAACAAAATAACCTCGCCTATTTGCTCCGGGAAAGAATAAAACGTTTGCACCCTTTTGAAATGAGATAAATCTAAGCCCTCCCCTCCTACCAGAATTCCCCAGCCCGAGTACCCAAGCTATAATAATAGATCGCAATAATAGGATAGGACCTGTTATATACAAGAACCGCACTTACTCCATTTCCGAAAAGCGTTTCATTACCTGCGCTGAGTCTTGTAAAATTCATACTTACCATTCGGTAAGATCCTGTAATGACGATGAATCAGTCGCTCAACTACCTTCAACTTTTCGTTCAACAATCCATATTTACCATTCTTTTGAACGAGCAAAAGGTCATTTCTAAAGGGATCAATCAAATCATATTCGATGGGCAAAACAATGTTCCCTGTTCTGTCTATCATTCCAAATTTTCCGCCTCGCGTTACACGGGCAAATCCCTGTTTTCCAAAATGTTCTTCATGAAGTATGGTCATGGTATCATTCGTAACGGAATTTACAATCCATCGTGATTCATGGGCGCCGGTAAAGTGGATAAACTTCGGGTCTAAGGACTCAAAACCTTTATGTTTTAAGGGGTCTACCACTACTCCATTTCGATCAATGTATCCAGTTCGATTATCTATTTTCACTTGAATTTTCTCTTTATCAATCACGATAATTTGATCATACACCATTTCACCTTGGACATTCCCCGTGCGATCTACAATGCCCATTTTTTTATTCAGCTCCACGATAGCCAGATCATTGCTGAAGGGGTGAATCTTGTCATACCTGAATGGAATAATGGTATTCCCCAATGTGTCGATCATACCGTACTTATTACCTTCATCCGACATTTTTAAAAGAATAAACGTCCCATCAGAATTTTCTAAATCTCCGGATGGTTCAAATTCAAATCGGGTAATCTGCTGACCCGACATGTTCAGGATAGCTAACTTATTGCTGCCTGCTGTCAAGACTCCGTAACCGGTTGGAAGAGCACCAACCCTTCTGTAGATGGGGTTTGTTTTAAAGGTCAGATCGTTAGATAGGATCCCAAATTTAGTTTCACGGTCTTCGATTGTTGAATAGATAAAATCGGTACTGAAACGACTTTTTTCAAGGCTCTTAAATGGATAGCTTATCATGAATTCACCGTTGCGATTCATGATTCCACCATTTTCACCATAGCTCACATACCGATTGTATTCGATGCGTTCGATGGCATCAACGCAGTAACCGTAGGTTTTATTAAAGGTACTGTCATAAATGGCGTACGTGTTGCTAATATCAAGCATCGCTAAATATTCTCCTTGAAAATATTCGATCGTGCGCTGGGCGGGTGGAATAACAACGTTGCCCAATGTGTCCAGCATCCCGAATATATGATACGCCTGTTCCGGCATTTCAGTTCTTCGTTCTCTGCTAGTAATAACAGCAAACCGATACCCATAACCGTTCCCGTCTTTCCATGTAAACGATTGATCGTCGTATAGACTCATTACGGAGTTCAAATGTTCCTTGTGCGTTATGATCGGCGCTTCATCCGGAGGAAGCAAATAGATACCGTCTATGTTGATTCCATACGCTTTCAACACCTTTCCTTTTGAATTCCTCAGAATGTATCCATTCGTTTGTTCACCATCTACATGTTTGGAATACCATAACGGGTCTTTGGATGGTTTAACGAATCGTGTTATATATTCGCGTTGCGAGTAAGTGTAATAGTCCACTTCTATGAGTTGAATATCGTTGTAAAATGGAAAATAGTAAATCGGCGGACTATTTACTGGTTTCTTCGCATGTTGGATTGCCTTGCAGATCCTGGCGTTCAAACTGTCCTGTTGAGCAAAACTTTGAAAAGAGAAGAGCATACATATAAGGAGTAATCGCATACATTCATTTACAATTGGAGTGTTGTTTGGTTCAAGACGATGGTAGTTTTGAGTCAATCAGCTAACAAATTAGTGATTTTAATTCGACAAGAGCTTCGATTGATGGGATTCAATGTCCGTTTTCCTCCTCAAAAAAAGAAAATGCATCTTCCGACTCTCTCCAAGCTATATGAACATAAAAGAAGTATCGCTTCGAGATAACGCTACCACAAAGCTTCCTTACTCACAGTTTCTTCCGAAATTCCAATGAAATGTGGAAGCCAGCAATCTGCTACAATTACGCCGATTTCGGCACTGCAATTCGGGCAAACCTGGTTCAGAACGCTTAAATCACCCGGTCCGCAACAACCTGTCAATAGCTTGTAATCTTTATGATTATTAAGTCTGACGCTTTCTTCATTTACGAGGAAATCAATTTGTTTTTCAAAAATAATTTCTATTTCGCTGGCGTTTAGGTAGAGTCCCGGACCAATCAGAGCTGCCTGGTCTTCTAGATTTGCTTGATCTGAAGACACCTGCTGTAATTCCATCACAGTCAGTTTATGGTTGCATTTTTTGCAGTACAGTTGCATGATCGAAATAGAATTAACCCTTTTAACAATTAACCGAATTTATACATTTTTGGTTTTCTTAATCCTCATTTTCTCTAAATTTAATCTGACTGGTTCTGCTGGTCTCTCATTTAATAGCATTCAATATGAAAAAGTTAAACTATAACATCGAAATAAATTCCTCGCCCGAAAAAGTCTATGACAACATGCTTGGCCTGAGTGACAAACATACTTACGAACAATGGACGGTGCCTTTCAGCCCAAATTCTTCCTGGGAAGGTGGATGGAATAAAGGTGATAAGATTGCGTTCGTCGGGATATCGAAAGATGGCATTAAAAGTGGAATGCTTGCCCGTATTGCTGAAAATGACCCGGGAAAATATGTATCCATTGAACACTATGGTATGTTGGAAAAAGGTGTCGAAATAACAGAAGGAGAAGCAGTGGAAAGTTGGAAAGGAGCCCACGAAAATTATCGTTTTGAGCCCACAGTAAAAGGAACGCGCGTAACAGTTGAAGTAGATATGGTAGACGAGTATATTTCCCACATGGACGAAGCCTGGCCAAAGGCGCTGAATGAGTTGAAGAGGATTTCTGAATAATCGGTTTAATGATACGTATAAGTCTTCACAATCGCGATTTCTTCATGCTCGCCAGACATCTTTGTGGCGGTTTTTAGCAAACCATTGGAATAATAAATGTAGGTGGTAAATGTATCTATTGGGTCTTCAGAATAATCACAAAACGTTTCATTCACGAGAAACCCGTCCCTGAATTCATAGTCGATCCGAATGACAGTGAGTTGGTCGTCGTTTTGCATGACTTCCCGGATTAGATTACCGTTGGTGTCGTAAGTGAAAAAATATTCCCAGCCTTTTCCTTGCCCAAAATCACGCTCAAGTTCCTCTTTGATTGTTCTTCCCAAGCTGTCGTAAGTATAACGCCGTGTAGTATTATGCTGTTGGCTCCGGAATTCAACAGTTTGTCCAAACTCATTCATAACGCGCTTTGATTGATAGCATTCTCCGGTACTTGCGCTGGAATCAGTGCAATAAACGGTATTGCCATTCCTCACATAAACCTGAGAGCTAATAAAGTGGTCCTTATCATCGTAATAGATTCTTACCCGTGTGGTGGAATCGTTCAATTGATCGTAGAAATACAAATGTGGTATCAATCGAGATGGAATGTTTTCAACCCGAATCAAAGAGTCAATCTCATCATAATAAAATACTTTTCCGTATCCGTTGAGCTCTGTTTCACTGTGTCTTTTTCCATTGCTGTGATAGCGAATAGTAGTTTGAGTGGAATCTCCGCGATTGTTTAGAATTCCTTTTACAATTACTCTATTACTGTCGTCGAATGTGTTCCACATTCCCCAGGATTGGACCTCATTACCTGTTCCTGTTTCGGTATTAACGACTTTTACATCTACATTGTGAAAACCCAGAGATAACATTTTCTGTCGCTGGTTCATGTGAAAATCACCGTTTTGTGTGTCAAATGGAAATTGAGCAAGACATCCGAAAGGAATGAATAGCAGTAACAGATAAAATTTCATGTATAATGAATGTCTCAATGTGTTATTGGTTACATAGAATAAACAAATACTCTCCCCAAAAAAACAAAGAGATATCAGGAGTCTCTCTTTGTGTGTTCTCCAAAATATACGCCCCTGTTGGCTTTTGATGAAATATTATGAAACAAAGTATGTACTTCTTCATTTCAACTAATTCAGACTCTTTCTTCCTAAGACACTAACAAACAAAGCCCCGACATGTTACGATCGGGGCTTTCATCTTTAACTGTACTCATGTCCTACTTAGGCTTTGTTTTAGACATGCTTTAATCCACATCAATGTTGTATACGATGCGCATACCAGGTTTGATGTGTTTTTTTACTTTTCCGAAGAGCGATTCGGATTGGGTTTTTCCGTTAATGATCAAGGCTCTCTCGTTCAGTTCGAAGGAATCGATTTTCCCTTTGTAACCGGCTTTTTTCAGATCGTCCATAACCACTTGAGTAATATCTTTGCCGGGTGATAAGGGAGGTAAATCAGCAGTAGATTTCGGATCCTTTGCTATAGGTGGTATTTTTAAGTCCAAGCGATTTAGCTCTTTTTCCTGCAATTTCATTTTTGCATCGATCTTGCGCGACTGCTCATCAATCTTGCGTGATTGTTCGTCAATTTTGCGGGCTTCGCGATCGATTTTTTTCGATTCGATTTCGATCTTCGCCTGTTCTTCTTCAATCCGGCGCTGTGCCTCATCGTGTTTTTTCCAGTCAATCTTCCCGTCTTTTTTGCTGGTTTCGGCATCAATGATCTCTACTTGTTTGTCAATAACCGCTACATGTTCGTCAATAACTGCTGAATGCTTGTCAATGATTGCTGAGTGTTTGTCTATTATGCTGGATGCCTCATCAATGATGCGTTCTTCTTCTGAAATGTCGGTAGCAATGGCTGATTCATACATGGCAATCAACTCCTTGATTTCAGGAAGGTGTTTTTCCCGATCTTTTCCGGTGATTAATTGACCGTCGACCTTAAAATGTTCCAAATTTTCCGGCACCTGGTACAGCACGCCATCATTCTTGAAAATGTATACGTGAGACTCCTTCCCTTTCACATTATCTACATATCGGATGGAAGTTCCTTCCGGAATGTCCTTTGGATTGTATTTGTCATCACCGAGGAGTTCCGAAGTAGGTCCTTTAATTTCCTGAGCGGAAGAGGAATTCACGTTCAAAATCACCAGAAAGAGAACAACACTCATGGCTAAGCAAGCAGATAGAAAGTATTTTTCACGGATACTGAGCATCTTGTTGCTGTTGAAAAGAATCCGTTTTGCACGGTCTGCCAGCTTCATTTTCTGATCACCGAATTGCAGGGCGAACCGCTGTGTATTCAGGTTGTATTCCTGGAAGGAAATCAGGGCATTAACAAATTCTTTTTTATTGTTTGTAACGCTAATAGCTAAATCATCGCAGCAATTTTCACGTTCGTCTTTCAACAAGGAGGAAATCCACAAAATCCCGGGATTAAAGAAAAACAAGATTTCAATGAAGGTTTGCATGAGATTGACTACGTAATCACTGCGGCGAATGTGTGCAAGCTCGTGCAGTAAAATAGCTTCTACCTGATCTTGGGGAAGATTGTTCAACAGTCCCACCGGAACCAAAATAACCGGCTTGAAGAATCCTGTTACCGATGGAATCGATACTAATTTGGACTCCAATAATTGAACATTGCGTTTGATCCGGAGTGAAACCTGAAGTTCAGACACACGTTTCAGCCAGATTTCCGGTGGAGAAACCGTTTGGTAATTTCGTGCCCGGTAAACCTGCCGGATATCCCCCGTCATTCGGATGCATTTGAAAATAAAAACGACAAACCAGATAAAAACGATCCAGGAACCGGATTTGCTGATGAATTCCGTGATCATTGAAAGTGTCTGCTGCGGCGGATCAGCCTCTTCCTTCATGATTGGACTGGAAACTGAAACAAGGGGTTCCGTTTGAAGATGGGTTTTCACCGATTTATCCGCTTGTAAAACCGGTGTTTGCGTTTCGAATTCGTTATAGAATAGGAAACCGATGGTCACCAGGAATAAAATACTCACTCCTGCGAGCAAATTGTATCGGATTGCCGAAGTGGCTTTTTTGGTAAGCAAAAGAATAAGTGCTGCCACGATGGCGGCTGCGAGTCCCAGCCAAAGCGAATGGATCAATGTCCAGCTGACTGCTTTAATAAGTGAGTCGTTCACGAAAGAATTCATGGTATCGGGTTTTAAAAGTTTTTATTTTTTGTCCAGTTGATCGAGCATGGCGCGGATTGCATCCAATTCTTCTTGTGAGGTTTTTTTGTTCCCCAGCAGCTGCATCATCAGGTTGGTACTTGAACCGTTGAACATCGTATCGATGAACTTGTCCAATAAAACGGTCTTCGTTTGATTTTCTTCGATTGCCGGGCTGTAAATATGCTTCATGCTCGATGCATCGCGCAGCAACATTTCTTTCTCAGTCATGATCTGCATCAGCTTCAATGTAGAAGTATATTGTACGGCGCGTTTCTGTTCGTTCAGATAGTCATTTACGAAACGAACTGTTGAAGGACCGTTTTTCCAAAGAACCTGCAAGATCTCCAATTCTGATTTTGTCGGTTCCGATTGCGGATTATTTTCAAGGCTTTTTGCTTTCATTTTTCAAAGGTAGGAAATTTTTCGTACGAAACAAGTGCTAGGTGAATTTTAACAAAAAAAAGTGCGATTTTGTTTTTATATAATCAGGATTAGTCGTCAAATAACCAAGGTTTACACTACTTCAGAAGCTTTGTTTAAAATCAATCTATGAAAAACGCAATCATCTGATCTCTTTTGGCTTTGCGCTTGCAATATCATCGTTCAGTTAGGTTTCTGAGCTTATTTTTGGACGAGGAGCTGTTCTGTCGCCAATATTAAATCTATTTTTAATCAACAACTAAAGTCCAGGTTGCTTCATGTTTTTCATTCGATTGATTAAATATATTTGAAGTTCCTCTGTTTCTGGCTATAATAATAGTGTCAGATCCTTTAATGATCTCTAATCGTTTACACAATACGAAATCGGAAAGATGATCCAAATCCTGATTCATAACATTCACAAGTGTACAAGTCCTTTTTGGAGGGATGAAAAAAGTATATGTTTTAGTAAGACTATCATATTTTTGATCAATTGATCTAACGGTATAACTAGGGGTTATCCCAGGATATCCACCTATGTAAAGACTATCTGTGAAATCCAATCGGACATAATTTACCTGAATACTATCAACACTCTTATTCTCAATTTGAATAGTGAAACGATTGCCATCACACGAAGTCAAAAAGATGGAGCTTATTACTAGAATGCTGGATATAATAAGTTTTAGCATAGGGCAATGTAATTAAAGAAGTCAAAAACCTTTGTGCTCTTTTGAAATAAAACCTGATTCTACCTCCTACCAGAATTCTCCCTCAATTCATCAAAGCCGATTTCACCTCTCGCGGATCTTTTGGCGGATTCTTCTGTTGCTCTTTCGGTAGATTCTTCGATTTAGGCTTCGGATTGTAAAATTGATCCAGGGTTTGATAAAGCTCCGGATGCTCGGTTTTCATTTTCTCCGGATTTTCAAAAAAGAATTCACTTACGACTGCCAAAAATTCGGCATGATTGGTCGATCCGTACTTGCGGATGCTCGAATTCCCCGTATGAATGTGGTTGATTTTGTTATTGATCAGTTGCAGCCAGGGCATGATGTCAATTTCATTCATGACTTTTTTCAACTTTCCATCGATGTTTCCATCTTGCTTATCCAGGACATGCACAAATTCGTGTATGGCCACATTTTTCTGGTCATTGGTATCGTAAAACCCGTGAGCAAGCGCCTTTCTGGACAGCTTGATTCTCCCTTCCATTGCTCCCCAGCCAACCAGTCCATTGGCATATTGCTGTGTGTTGGGAATCAGGAATTTGTCCGGATGAATTTCTACCACCTCCAGATTGGAATAATGCCAGGAATCAAACCCGAAAATGGGAATGATCGCACCGGAAGCTATTAGAATGCGGTCCAAATGCGTCACTTCTGTATCAATGCCGACAATTTGAACATTCAACAGGAAGATGTGGATCCGGTTTTCGAATTGAGTTCTTTTTGGTGGGTTCAGACGATTATAAAAAGCCACATGCTGAACCAAAATCTCCCTCCATTGATGCGGAAAAGGCCGATCCGGCGTTTTTTTTGAACGATTCTTTTTTAAACTGTAACGGGAATAACCGATCAATATCCCAATCGTAATTCCTATGGCTAAAAAAATAGATGTCGTCGAATTCATGGGTTCAAAGATAATTGAAAAAATTGCACTCCTCTCCTATCAGTTAAACGCGCGGATTGATCTGAATTCCCAAGTCATACTGACAAAAGGTGAACCCATTAGGACGAACTCAATACTTGAGTTTGATCCACACCGGCCGATGGTCGGAATAGGCTGCTTTCAGATCATTATGAGATGCCTGACTCTTGGCATTTGGAATATATCCTATTCCATTCGTTTCATCATAGGAAATCACCCCAAAATCAGAATTGAATATTCCTTTGTCGCGGGGTGAGTTATAGTTGTCTAATAAGGATTTGGAACAGATGATCATATCATAGACATAGGTATTGCCATCTGCAACTGTAGATGAGACCAATTTAGGATTGTCGTTTGGAACTCCCTTGTTCTTGATATGCTGTTTTTTTACCTGCCCCACCTTGTTTAATCCGGGGTCAAAAAACTCGATATTCGGAATGAAATACTTGGACAAGTCGTACTTGATTCGCTTGTAATCATCCACCATTGCTGCGCGATTGAAATCTCCAACGAACAGCAGGTCCTCGTCCCCAAATTGTTTAAGCGGGTCATTAAAAAATCCGTAAACCAACTCCAGTTCCTTGAGTCTCCGTTCCAAAGTTTCCTGTTTTTCAACTTTGGTTTTATTCTTCCCATAATACAAATGCCCCGAACCAAGGACAAAATTGAAGGTTCCTTTTGACCAACGGGTGAAGACAAAATCTCTTCCATCCGGAACGTCTATTACCTGGTAGGCAGCTCCATTCTGTTTTTCCGGTGAAAGGACATCGGGTTTATAAACAAAGGCAATTCTTTCTTGATCTCTAAAACCGTCACCGATATTCGGACTGATAACTGCTTTATAATTCAGATTAAAGGAATCCTTTAGATAGGTGATCAGTTGGTTAACGGCATTTTCACCCTTGACATTCATGACTTCCTGAATTGCAACCAAGTCAAAATCACCCGATGATAACACTTTCGCTGCATTGTATGCCTGAATGCTATTATTTAGTCCAAAGGTGTAAATATTGTAGGAGGCAATGTAAATGCAGGAGTTCTCCTGTTTCATCACTTGCCCGTAGGAACTTGCCGAAATAAGTATGCAGAAAAGAAGTGCTCTCATGGTAATTTGTTTGAGTTTGAATGAGTGAAAATAACTGAATTAAATGAATCTAACCGGAGCTGTCAGTCTGATTCCAACAGCTCTCCCTTTTAAGCGTTCTTCTTTTCAGGGTATCACCTCGACTTATTATAAAAAGACATCAATGGGATATCTACTGTAATCCCTACAGTGATGCGTCCCGGATTGGATTTTATGGTATAATTGTCCGAATTGACGCTGGAAATGAAAGGTGCGTATTGATATCCCGCAATGAAGGAAATAGGCGCTCCCGGAAAGCCATAAATGAAAAAGACTCCCGGAGAAACGATCTGGTTTAGCTTTACCTTTAATTTATAGTCCGAAGTATCACTTTGTGTGCGGAATGTCGCCAAAGCACCGACATCGATCACGCTTACGAAAATGGAATACGATCCGGGATTCTTTGGTTTTTTCCGGCATCCACCCCAGTTATAGCCCACTCCTACCAAGCCTGTCACACCATACGAATTGTCGTGTTTAAAACCGTCATTACTTCCATAAAAACCACCCAGATAGGAGTTTAGCGAGATACTTTCCTTCATTTCTTTCTTGATTCGGGCGCTTCCCGCTGGTAATGCAATGGCTTCTATGGCAGCTTCAGCTTCTTCTTCCGTCTTAGCCCCCACAAGATTGGCTGCCAGTGTACCGTAGCGAAGAACTTTCTGCATGGCTTCAGATTGATTTTTGTCGGCTAAACTAGCCACAATGTAGCTGCTCAGGTTTGCTTTTAAAGTGGAATCTTTGATGAAATTCTTCAATTTATCAAAATCATCCAGTATATTTTTATCCTGTGCAAGAGCTGATTTGATAAGACGGAAGATTTCTTTCTCCTTTCCTTTTACAACCAGTGAGTCCAGGCTTTTCCAGGTACCGGCATATAGCATTATAGAATCTTTGAGTCTATTCAAACTTTTCTGACTGTCGATGATTCCCAGCACCGTATCCACTAACAGGCTGACATTGATAATTGCTGACCCGTAGTTTTTCTTCGCAATATCGATGTAAGTCTCGTTAGACAAGCGGCTGATATATATCCCCGACTTGAAGTATTCAGGAACCTTAAAGTTGGGAATGCTCTTTGTGATAAGATTTACATTTTCGATTTCAAAGGAAGCTTCGGTCAAATTAATGAATGAATTGAACAGGTCGTACAAATGTTGATTGTCTGCTCCTTTATTTTCACGAACCAGCTTTAAATCCCGCTCAACATCATCGATTTTCGGAGCCAGGGATTGGAAGTAATCCACTAATTGATCTACATCCTTATTGGCAATAGCTACTGAATCAATGAGTCGTTCTCTTAGTACGGAACTTCCATCTTTAGTTTTGAAAACAATCTTGTATTCTTCCCCTTTCTCTTTCTGCACCAGGAGTCCCAGGTAAATCTTTCGCAAGATTGGGTCTGTTGCCAGCATCTCCAGGGTATCGGCTGAAACCCAATACTTCCCTCCGCTTTTCGAAGTGCGGAATGACTGCAGGATCAAATCCAGGAAACGGACCGTATTTTTAATATTCGAAATGGTAGTATCTGTATCTTCTGCTAAACTTTTTACTGCAAGACTGTGGATGGCATTTCCGGGATGTTTTCCATTGGCAAGAACGGCAGATAATTCTCCCGCCAGATTCAGTATTTCAAGAATTTCCGGATGGTCTGCAAAGAATGCCCGGTATTTTTCCTGTTGCCAAACCTTTGGGATGTGTTCCGTCATCTGTGAAAGGTCTTTTTCGAATGCTTCTCTCAGAACCTGCAGATAAGCATTGTATTGAGTCGTATTCTCGTCAAAGGCTTTTAAGGTTTTGTAAGTTGCCGGAAACAAGATTTTTAATTCGGAAAACTCCTTCTTTTCAAGGTCTTCCTTGAATTTATCAAAGAAGGTCATGGTCAACTCTTCTTTTGCCCGTTTGACCATAAAGCTTGCCAACGCATTCGCAAACTGGGTTACGTCTGCTCCTCCGATGGAGGAAAGACCGTTGGAAAGGAATTCATCGAATTTAGATTTACTAACAGGCCCGGCAACATAAGGAGTCTGCTCATGTAAAAAAGGATTTTCTTCAATCCCCCCTTTCGCTGTTAAATCAAATAACTGGGTATAAGATGTCAACAAAGAATCCGGTTCTTCGTTGAAGTATTTTTTATTTAACAAAGGGAGTACTATTTTTTTTGTCGAATCCCCTTTATAGAATTGACCGGTTTTTGGATCGATCAGTTTTTTCAGGGTAAATGCGTCTTCAATCAGGCTTTGACCTGTTAAGGTCAGGCAACAGAATGTAACTAAAAGAGTTGTCAGGAATGTTTTCATAAGTTAGAATTTGAGTATGGCTGAAGGATCGATGATTTTTTTTGACCCATCTTTTGAAAATGTGTGGTTGTTGTTGATGTATTCCAGTGCCTGGGCTGGACTGAATGTTTTGTCGGTTTGCCGCAGCAGTGCAAAGATTGCAGCTACGAATGGAGCTGCAAAGCTCGTTCCGGTATCTGTAGTATAACCTGTTTTATTAGTCGTTTGGATATTCACACCCGGTGCTAGGACGGTAAATGTCCCGTTTTTACAGGTGTATGGTGCGTATTGGCCTTTTTCATCTACCGCGCCCACTGAGATTACTCCGGGGATGGATGACAACAGGTTTGGTGGAGTATCGGTATTCCCATGCGCTGCGATAACGATGATATTTGCATTGATTAACCTTGATATGGCACGGGTCATTCTGTCAAGCAACTTGACATCCACAAAAACGTAGGAAATGGAGACCACGTCCACATCCAGCGGGATGTTTTCTATCGCACAGATCATATCTACTTCCTCTGAGCTGATGTTTGAATAGCCTTTGAAAGCTCTCAGATTTGCTTCGAAAGCAATGCCTAGCACTTTCTTGCCATTTGCGGAAGTGATTCCGGCACATTCCGTTCCGTGACCATGGTCATCTTTGTAATCATTCGTGATGACTTGATCCATAAAACCTTTTCCGGATATTTTCGTGTAATCGAATCCCGGATGAGTGGCTACAATTCCTGAATCAACGATACAAATAGTCGTTCCTTGTCCATTCAATCCCTTATCATGCAGTGCTTTGATCTTGTAGTCTTTTAAATGCCAGGCGTCATAACATGCAGGATTGATTATTCCGGCAACAGAATAGGTTGTTGCGCCAGCCCAGTAATAGTTGCCCGCCTTGTCTTTCAGCCATTGATTGCTCCCTTCGAATACATCACCATTGTAAGTAGCGTCTTCCACTTCCAGGATGGTTCCCGGGGCAAGGTACTGGTAGGTCGGTGCATTGAGGCTCGCTTTGCCTACCCTGACATTCAGGAAATCCGTGACAGTTACTTTCATTACCCTTTGATATTAGTTGGTGTCGGTTTTGAGCTATTCGTTTCCTTCCCGTCGTCCTTTCCGGAATTGATGGTTCCCCGCAGTTTCATCAGTTTATTCAGCAGGTCGAACCAAAAAGGTGCTCCAAGCGATAAGGCAAAAGCGGTGATCAGCCAACCAATGATCGTATCAATCCGAAGGTGTGACCGAATGCAGACATCTTTACCATGAAAACACTTATTCTCATGTTCTTTCACTGATGTACACTTCCAGCCGATTCCCAGTGCTTTGTTCACGTCAGCTATATCTGTCTTCAATAGACTGTCCGCTCGTTTTTGCAGCCTTTGTAAAGAAGCTTCAGTCTTCTGGTCTCCTTCTTTCAGCAGATCCTTGTGCGTCTTGATGTAATTATCGGCTTGTCGGATAACCTGTTCCCGTAGCTCGGGATTTTTGGATAATGTACCCGCCAGTTTGATCGTGTCAACATTGAAAAGCATGGCAATTAAAAAGCCGAGGATCAGCAATACGCCCTGTGTATGCTTTTTGTACCAGCCGGTGGTCCGCTCCATCGTCACATCGAACCATTCTTCAAGCGCTGTCCGGAATTTGGCCACATCTCCTTGTGCATCCGCCCACAGAGCTCTCAGGTAACTCAGCGTTTCTGCATTGATCTGCACGGGTTTTCCGTTACTCTTCCATTGCGTAACTCCACTTTCCAGTGCTGTTTTAATGAATTTACCGGGATCATCCCCTGCGGCAAAATCATTCCCCTTCAACAGATCCAGCATGGCTTGCGAAAAATTCCGGGAAGTCAGGTAAGAAGGTTTGTTTTTGTAATCGTCTTCCGCCAGGTATTTGATCAGCGGATGATTGTAAAAAGCTTCCGTTAGCGGAAGTGATTGGCTCGTAACATTTTTCCTGAAAATCACACGAAAAAAAGCTCCGATCCTATTTAATAGCGTGTCAGCCGTTTTGGCATTTTCATCCTCCAGCATTCGAATGATTGCCTTCTGAAGAAATTTTGCCCGGAAACTTAATACGTTTGCTAGAGCTTCCTGTAGAATCGTTGTCAGCAGGGAATACAGTAAATAGACAAATACCAATCCCAATACTACATCTAAAGTGGTTGATCCGGTCATGATAGTGCAGTGAAATGATTACAGCTGAAAGACTTTAAGAACAAATATTCGCGTTCTGATTGTCTTGTTTCGTTTAAGGATGTCGGAATTCCGTAGCTTTCGCCTAGGGAATAGAGGTTTCGTTCTTGATGCATAGTGAATAGTGTTGTAGTAACGCAACCAAATTAATTAAAAAATGAGAATCTTCAAAATTAATTGATCCGACTTTAGGGGTCATTTAATGAACCATTGATACTAACTGTTGAACCGGGTAAGAATAATACAGGCTACAAAACTTTGTAAGCAGTTTTTGTTTTGAGGTGATTAATTCGAATTGAAGCAAAAAACTTTGCCCCTCCTCTCCTACCGGAATTTGAAATCCCCCTGCTCTTCTAGCGCAACAGCGTAACCGACCCGGTCGCAGTGGTCATTCCATCATCTTTCAGGTGTTTGGCAACAATCGTCCAAGTATAAGTGCCGGAAGGCGATTCCAATCCTTGGACCGTTCCATCCCAGCCTGCGTCCAACTCCCCACTTTCAAATACCACTTCTCCCCAGCGATTGTAAATCGATAGATTGAATTTATTCGTGTCAAATCCGGAGGAAAAGAACGGTCGGAAGATATTGTTGTGCCCGTCTCCATTCGGGGTGAAGGAGTTCGGGATATAAAATGATAAACCGTTTTCCACAATGAGTTGTAGGTAAGCCGTATCTATACAACCACCAGCAGTGTGGACGATGAGCATAACTTGATAAACAGCTTCCGAATCTGCCGGATACAGATGTTGCACATTCGGCGCCTCAGTGGATGTGCCGTCACCAAAGACCCAAATCAGTTCTTCGTTATGTGGTTCTCCGCTAAATGTCACCAGCGGATTGTCTATTAGTGCCGGATTCGGTGAAGCTTGTATGCTCATAGGAACATGGTTAATCAGTTCTACTGTGGCTTGTGCAGTTCCCGAACAGTTCCCGGCAGCATTTGTTCCAGTAACGGTATAAACGGTGGTTACTGATGGAGAGGTTGTTACCTTGCTTCCGTCGGGTAAAAAGAAATCCACATTCGGGCTCCAGGTATAGCTATCTGCTCCACTGGCAATCAATACGGCCAAACCACCAGAGCAAATCTGTAAATCATTAACAGTGAGCTGTAAACCTGATGTTACTGTAACTGTTGCTTGAGCTGTGGCAGAACATCCGTCATGAGTGCCGGTGACAGTGTAAACTGTCGTGGCGTTTGGTTGAGCAATCACCACCGATCCGTTCGCTGTATCCAATGAAGTTGCTGGAGACCAACTGTAATCGCTTGCTCCGCTGGCAGCCAACGTAGCTGAATAACCCGGACAAATCGAGGCGTCGTTGACGGCTAGTTGTATAGCAGGATTGACAATCACTGTAATAGTTGTATCACCCGAACAGCCATTGGTCGTTCCTGTAATGGTGTAGTTAGTCGTTACAGTTGGGCTTGCCCATACCATGTTCCCAGTTGTAAAAGAAAGGCCTGTAGCAGGCGACCACGTATAGTCCAAGGCTCCTGTGGCATTTAGAATAGCTGTTTCGCCTTGGCACAGCACTGCTCCTGCCGATTGGATGTTTAGTCCATTAGTCAGTGTAACAGTGGTCTGAACAGTATCACTGCACGCTCCGATATGACCGATAACGGTGTAAACTGTTGTTACAGCTGGGGAAGCAATGACGCTGGTTCCTGTTGTGGAGCTCAAACCAGTAGTTGGAGACCAGCTGTATTGCGCAGCACCTGTTGCCACAAGTACTGCGGGTTGTCCTGGACAAATGGTTGCTCCATTCACATTGATTTGGAACGGAGGAATGACATTTACTTGCAAAGTATCGTATACAGGGCAGTTATCTTTGATTGCATCAATAAAATAGGTCGTGGTAACAGCAGGCGAAGCAATGACCTGCGGACCAGATGTGGTGTTCAACCCGGTTGCAGGCGACCATGAATAGTTGCTTCCACCCGATCCGGATAAGTCTAGTGAAATACTTTCTCCCTGACAGATAGACGTATCGCTTGCAGCACCAGTAATGGAAGCCACTGTTATCGTGAATACCTCGTATGCAGAACAGGAACTGAATGGGATGTTTTGCCCTACCACATAAGTGGTTGTAACCGATGGTGTCAGATTGACGGTGTCGCCATAATATACCGTGTTATTGCCCCATTGTGTCCAGTAAAAATCCTCACCGATCAATCCACCTGAAACTGAAAATTGTGGACTTTCTCCAGCACAAATAAGGGTATCGCCAACGAATGCGATTTCTGGAATGGGAATCACAGTAATCGTAATGGTATCAGTATCGGTGCAGATTCCATGGTGTCCCGTTACGACGTAAGTTGTAGTAACCTGTGGATCCATCACGACCGTATCTCCCACAGTGGTATTCAGATAAGTTGCTGGTTGCCAAGTGTAGGTATCGGCTCCCATTGCATATATATATGTAGGTTCGCCCTGGCAGGCAGCTGTGCTATCGTCGTAAACACGGGCATTAATGGATAACAGATTGAGGGTCATCGTCACTTCCTGTGTGGCAGAATAACAAGTGGTGCCAACCATTTTTCGTACGGTATAATCCCCTGTCCCAAAAGAAACAAGCGAAATAGACGATGCCGTCTGTCCTGCAAGTGCAATGCCGTTTTTGTACCATTGCCAGTTTCCTCCTACAGGTCCGCCGTAAGCATTCAAAACGCCAGTACCCATACAAAAATCACCCGATTGGTTGATGAAAACTTCATTGAAAGCAGTTGCAGTATTGAGTCGCAAATTGTCTACCAGAAAGTAGGGTGCGCATATATTATCTCCATTATAATCGAAGGAAAGGTTGGGTGCAGGACCCAATATAATCTGTGCCACATCGAAGGTCGGAACAAAGGTCATCACCAACTCTTCCCAGTCTTGATTGGGGACAGGCTGAACAGTCACGGTACCTATTGGTACGAAAGGCGGTGGTACTTCGAATACGCCAATCGGAGAAAAAGCCAATGGCAGCGGATAACAGGTCGGAGCGCCATATAGGGTAAAGTTCATCGGTCCTACAGGATTTCCTGGCGGACATGGAGACTGCCCTAATCCTCGTCTCCGATTATAAACTACATCAAACTTGATGGTATAAGGGGTGCCACTGACCAATGGAGTTGGCAGGCAGGTACCAATGAATTCCTTGTAGTCGATGATAGCAAACATACCAACACACCCATTGCCGTTCATGGTAGGAATAAAATTCTGCGGAAGGGCTGTTTGGCTGGTATAGCCACAGGTATTCAGGTAGTCGACCGATCCTTGTGGAATCGCCCGTTGCCAGTAAAGCAGGTTCATTTGTGAGCTTCCGGTAGGACATTGAAAGTATTGTTCGAAGGAAGGATTGGGTAATAATGATGAAGGTGTAAGTGGTCCTGGACCGTTGCAAACACACTGCGGGTCATTCAGATCAATCAGGCCATTTCCATTGTCGTCGATTCCATTGAAGCAGTTTTCCTGTCCTGAAACCGTTACGCATAGAATCAAAGCTGGCAGGAGCAGAAGAGCCTTAGAAAGAGTAAAGAGTTTCATAAGAGTCGATTTTAGGATTAATTGAAAGGTAGGTTGTTTTTAACTCCTGCTTGCAACGGATGACTCAACGAAAGAAACAGGAAGATAGTTGATTAGACTCCTCCCCTACTTTGCAACGATAAATCATGCATTTGGATAACGTAAACGCATGATTTGTCCAAAGATTGTACGTCTTATAAATACCTGTAAGGCAGAGTCTGCTCTCTTATTTGTCTAAAACCTTCCTCTTCACCAACAAATAAGCCATCGCCGCCGCGGTAAAACACATCAGCGTACAAACCCACAAAACGATTTGATAAGCGTTTAGGAACGCACGGTGATACAATTCCTGATTTTTCCTTCTGAATTAGCTGAAAATCGATAACCTTCTAATTCTTAATACTTCAATAACTTCCAAATGCTTCATTCTATTTATCTTTCGCCTCGAAATAATAGGAATGAAATGATCAGAAATTCAGGAATAATTGCGCTCTTTTTGTTTGCATGTATGTATGCATTTGCTCAGGAAAAATTACACATTAACCCCGAATTGGTTGCGAAATTGGATCCGGCTTTGGCTCCTTTTTATCATGGAGTAGCTTCAGGTGACCCAACACAATCTGCCGTAATTATCTGGACAAAACTGACACTTGAATCAGTACATACCAAGGATGTGGAAGTAAGTTATCAGGTTTCCGAGGTTCCTGATTTTAAAACGATTTATAAGAAAGGAATTGTAAAAACGAATTTAAAGCGTGATTATACCATAAAGGTTGACGTTACCGGTTTGAAGGAAAACAAGGAATATTATTACTGTTTCTTTTATAAAGGACATCGCTCATTAACAGGTAAAACTAAGACGCTTCCTGCACATCCTAATGAAATGAGCATCGCTTTTGCTGCATGCAGTAATTACGAATGGGGATATTTTACCAATTACCGGTTCATTGCTGAAGATCCGAAGATCGATTTGGTAGTGCATTTGGGAGATTACATTTATGAGTATGCTCCTGGTGGTTATGGTGATACGACGATTGGACGCAAACACGTTCCTGCAAAAGAAATTACCACCTTAGACGACTACCGAACACGCTACTCACAATACCGTTTGGATCCCGATTTGAGATTGGCGCACCAGCTGAAACCATTTGTTACAACTTGGGATGATCACGAAATCGCCAACAACTCTTATGTTGATGGCGCTCAAAATCATCAGAAAAATGAAGGAGATTGGTACACCCGGAAAAATGCCGGAAAACAAGCCTACTATGAATGGATGCCTGTCAGGGAAACTCCGGAACAGGAACTTTATCGTGCTTTCCAGATTGGTGATCTAATGAACTTGGTGATTCTGGATACGCGTATTACCGGACGCTCAGTGCAGTTAGATAGCATCACCGATCCGCATTTTCAGGATCCGGAACGTACCATTTTGGGAAAAAAGCAATACGATTGGTTGACTAAACAATTGGAAACCGGTTCGAAATGGCAGATTATCGGAAATCAAGTGCCTTTTGGTCCGATGTATGTCGGAACAAAAAATGGTGAAAAAGAAGTGTATATGGACGGCTGGGATGGATATCCTCAGGAACGAAAACGGTTGATTAACCGAATAGAATCCAGGTCTTTATCTAATGTGGTTTGGGTTACGGGCGATTACCACGCTTCTTTTGCACTGGAAAATGATCTGTTGGGTACAAGCGATACATCTGACAATGTTTCGGTGGAATTTGTGGTAACGAGCATTACTTCTGCAAACAGCGATGAATACACGAATGATCAGAAAGAATTGGATGCGGAGCATGCGGCATATCTGAGAAATAATCCACAGGTGCGTTATTTGAATGGTGTTGATCATGGTTTTGTCGTGTTGCATGTTACTCCCGAACAAACTGTGGCTAAATTTTACTACGCTACCGATATCCGAACTCCATCAGGGAAATTGCGTTTGGAAAAGACGTTTACCGTTCCATCCGGTCGACCTGTTTTGAAATAGCTCTTTTTATTTTTAACCGCAAAGATTATAAAGAGCCCAAAAGTAATCTCTATTTATCTTTGGGTTCTCTACGCCTTTGCGGTTCAATTTTTACAGGAAGATTATTGTTTAATGAAGTGTCTGCGTTGTTGGTTGCAATTTACATGATACAACCCGGGAGCCAAGAAACGGATATTCAACTCATTGTTGGTTAAAGTTCCGCTATAAACAACAGCTCCTGCTGCATCTGTGATTACAATCGGAGAATCGCTTGTTTCGATGTGAATTACATCCGTTGCCGGATTCGGATAAAGCAAATCGGAAGTCAATTCTTGCTCGGAAAGTCCCAAAGGTCCGCTACAACTATATGGTTCGATACAATCTACGGTTTCCGTAAGCATATTATCGGTGAAAGCTCCGGTTAGCACAATCAGACTGAATGTCGAAGATGCAAGAGTTTGCGTATTGACAGTGATCGGATGTTTTGTAACCGTATTAATTGGTGTCAGATCACCTGGAAAACCAGTAATAGCTCCACAATAGACTTGATCTTGTGAAATATGTGCATACCGATCACCCGGCCAGCTGGAAGGAAGTGCTACCAAATAACCGCAATCATGGCGTAAAATAATGGAAGGAGTACTCGAAATGGCGCCGGTTGCCGTTGAACCGATAATGGTTCCTTGTGTATTTAGGTTTATGATATCGCCATCGGATGACATACTGCTTGAAAACATGACGCCACCTTCATAGGAAGCGCAGATTGTTCCCAACACTCCAACCGCATTTTTACACCAAACCGGCTGTAGTTGTTCATTCAGTTTCAAAATACCGTCAATTCCTGTTGAAGCATTAAATTTCAGGTAAATGGAAGCAGGATCATAACTGTCAACATCCGTGAATTTGTATCGGTCCACATCAATGGTTTCTATTCGATAATAGTTGCTACTTCCAGTATTTCCGTTCAAATCGGTTTTGAGAATATAGGGAAAGGTGACTTCTGGAAAACCGGCCTGCGTATAATTTCCAACAATCAGGAGCGAATCCCCATGTTGTTGAACGTCATGAAAGAGCAAACGGGGAATGGTTGGAATCGAATAAGACTTGACCCAAATAACTTGTCCGCTGTTATCCATTTTTAAGAGTACGGGAACACTTGGGGATGATATGGATGAATATTCGTTTTGAATTCCAGTTAGATAGAAACCGCCGGTTGTAGGAGTAATTGAATTCATTCGATAAGGACTGGAATTGAAATACCGATTGAAGATAATTGTTCCTGTTCGGTCCATGCGCGTCAGACCGTTGTAATCAAGTGAAGAATAAATTAAGGTAAGGACATTGTTTTCATCTGTAAAACCTTTGAAATTATTCAAATGACTTACCCAGATTTGTGATTCCTTCGACCAGATTAATTGTCCGTGTCGACCGATGTAATGAACCGAAAAACTATTGATTCCACATCCCGGATGAATCGATACAGTATAGTAAGTTGAATCCTGACAAGGAATAATCGCGTGAACATCGTCATCGTAGTTTCGAAGATATTTGTATTGACTTTGAGCCATAGAACAAAAGAGTAGCGATAATAATATCGTTAAGCAAGTTTTCATAAATAAATTTTTATAGGTTTAGTAATTTAAAATCACCGGTGATTGTTCTGAAAACAAAGACTTAAGAATGTTTAAAAAGGTTGCTTGAACTTTTTTGAATGACAAGAATTATGCCCCTTGCAAATAAAAACCTCGTGCTCCTCGTGTACTTTGTGGTTAATATAAACCACGAGGATCACGAAGCGCACAAGGATTTTTTGTGCCATACATTGTTTATAAAATAAAAACCGCGCGTTCTTCCTGTCCTTAGTGGTTAAAATATCCAAAGAGAATCCCAAGGCGACAAGAAAAATAATTCCATTACATACTACTCCAAAAATAGAAGCCTCGTGTCCTTCGTGCTCTTTGTGGTTCAATTCCATGGAGGATTTTGTAAACAAAAAAAACGGCCATTAGCCGTTTCATTTTCTCATCTTTCAGTAATTTGAATATAGTTGACTATTTCTGTACCTGAAATTTGAATGTGTAATGGAAGGTGTTTCCGATCAAATTTTGGGGTACTTTGATCTTGATTTGTTGCACTTGTTTTTCGATTGCGGCCTTCATTTCCTCCGATGCCGAAGCTATTTCCAGTATTTCGATTTGATTTTCTGCTAAAACACGCACCTTTAGATAAACGGTTGTTTCGATTCCTTTTGAGCGCAATGACTCAGGATAGGAAATTTTGCGGTGCATGATGCGGTCCAATAAGTTGTCACCGTTTCCTGCAAAAACGAATGAACCGGTAGTGGTTAAAAATAGTGCGATAAATAGGATTGTTGCTTTCATATCTAAAATTATTATTGGTTTCTCGTAAGACCAACTCATCCTTGATTTGTTACAGCTCCTATTATTTTTTAATTGTTAAAGAATGTGAAAGCCCATTTCTCAACAGTAAAATGAGCAATGATATAATCTGCGTTATCTGCGGAATCTGCGTGCAAAAAACGGGAATCTTCGCGAGTATCTTACTTCTTCAATGCGCTCTGACGTTTTTTGATGTCTTCCGGAATTTCTCCCGCAATCAACCAGTCCGGATCCATTCCGTAGTGAATGGCAGCTTGATTTAACAATCGGTTTGCACGAATCAGTTCGCCTAATTGTTCCAGATCCGACCTGAAATCCGCCTGGTAATCCTCATGCATCGCTTGGATCAGGATCAATATCTTGAAAACCCGCGCAAGCACATACAAACTGAATTTATGTCCTTTTATTCGTGAATAATTCGCAATTGTCTGATTGTTTGCCTGAAGTATTTCATTGAGCATTAGCAGATTGAGACTAATTTCCCCGAACTTGTCCTTGGTGATCTTCACCTGTTTGGTGATTTCCCCGCTTAAGGAACGCATATCAGCCAGAAGATCGTGATTCGAGAAACGATGTTTACTCATACTCGCCACGCGTTTTGAAACCATCACCTCCAATTCGGCCCGGCGACCTTCCACAGTTTGCGTACTGACCAATTCAAAATACAACTGATCCGCAAGGGGCACATCCTTTTTCAATAACCTCAAAAGCAATTTATCTTTTTCCTTTACAGGTAAATTGATCAAAGCATCCTTAAACTCTTTTTCAAATATCATGATCGTCTCTGAATACTTTCTTTGTTTGTTTGTTCAGGATGAAATTAAGAATAGAACGGGAAATAACCAAAATAGCATGGATGCAAAAAGGATATTCCCGAAAATTTAGACACCAGATCCGTTGCTGTTTCGGTTTTGCTTTTATTTTTACAGGATAAATACTTTAAACCAAACACTATTCATTATGAGTAACATTTCATTGCCCTGTCAGTTGCTATGTGCTTCTGCCTCAGCCTATGCCATTACTCCTACCGACCCGAGCGGTCAGTACAATCCGCTAGGTTCCGATTCTCCTTTTCAAAATCAATACGATGCGGTTGGTTTCATTGGAGATCCTTACATCGTAACCGCAGATCAGATCGAAGCTGCCCTGGTAGGACAAACCGCAAACGGAATCATTGTAGCTTTCAGGGGAACCCTTCCTCCTGCTATGAATTGGGATTCTTTTTTCGATTGGTTACAGGACTTCATGGCTCCGACAACCAGTAATGTCAATCTTCCGGGAGAAGTACATGAAGGATTTCTTTTCGCTCTGGGTTTGTTGAGGGATGGAATAATGGATGCTATCCGGGAACTCGACCCGACAGATTCGCTCCCTATTTATATTACCGGACACAGTAAAGGCGGCGGAATTGCTCCGATTGCAGCCATGTATTTTAAGAATGCATACAGCCTGAATATTACTCAGACAATCACCTTTGCCGGTCCGAATTGTGGAAACACTGATTTTGCGAACACATACAATGAAACGTTCCCCAATCATGTGCGCTACGAGAATTACTTGGATATCGTACCGCTTTTGCCTCCTGACAGTGAGTTTATTGCGCTTTTGGAAGCCATCCCGGATCTGCCAACTTCCTTTGTGAACAAGTTGAACGACATGAAAGCGTATGACTACCAACCTGTAGGAAGTTTGATGTACATCGATTCCAGTGCCGTAGCAAAACCATACTCTACTTGGGAAGCCGATTTGCTATTACCTGTCCGCATGGCTGAGATCACGGAGAAAATAGTAACATTCGACCTGTCAGCAATTGGAGATGCGCATCATGCGAGTTGCGGACATCGTTACATGCAGGGAACCTGTTCCGGAACAACCATTTGTCCGGTATAAGAACCGATTCACTAAGTTGTTAAAAGGTGGTCTGAGAAATTGGATCGCCTTTTTTCTGTCTTGTCAGCTGAATTCAGGGAATTAAAAATCCAGGATATCTGAATCGATTCTTCGGTCTTTCACCGGTTCCGTAATCGCCTTGGTAAAAGATTGTGCGATCAGGATGACTTGGCAAATCAGCAGGAGGTAAAAGCCGCTGAGCATTTCATCGGGTAATGGAGCTTCGTGTCCGTTTGATGTTCCATAGATGAGCAATCCCAGGGAAACAATGAAAACGCAGGTGGTCAAAATGGCTGTAACCAGTGATTTGGGGAAAAAGAAACGGGATAACAACAGGACTAGTGCAATCAACAGATTGGTGAGTGCAAACAGGGACCCGAAACCATTGAAAACCCAAAGCGTCAGTCCAAAATCCGGAGATTCATAGATCTTCACGATTACAAAACTGTCTTCCGGAATGCTTCCCTTCACTCTCGGACCTTCATAAAATGGCAGGAACATCGAAAGTAGAATCATTCCAAAGCAAATGAGAGTAAGGATTTTAGTATTGCTTTTCATGCAGAAGATCGGTCAGATCCATTTTCAGTTTAGTGAACTAATTTAAGGTTTTAAGCGAACAAAGTTTCAGGAAAGACGAAGATTCAATCACTAAATCATTCGTTTTATTCATTTAGAAGTTCATTAGGGAGCTTAAATTGATTCATTTTGAGAACTTTTTAGTTAATTTGCATAAAACTTACTAAACATGAAAAAACTAATTTTCCTATCTCTTTGTATCGTTTCAGTATATGGTTGTACGAAAGAAAAGTTTGCGATTAACCACTCTTTTTGGTACAGGTCAGCTACAGCAGATGATTTGGCAGCTTATGGGATAGATGAATTGACATTGTTTGTAGATGGAGTTGAGATTTCCACAAATGATGCCTATGTGCATTATACAGGTGAACCTGCTTGTGGTACGGGTAATTTCGTTTACATGGATAATATGTTCAAGAGAGAAAATAAAACCCATTCATACACGATTTTGGATGAAGGTGATAGCTTGATTTTCTCAGGTTCATTTCAGATGAAACAAAAAACCGGTTGTGAAGCAACAGAATTGGTTTTCGGTTTCTGATTTTGTCCCTGTACTCCTTCATTCAACTTGTTTCGGTACCTGATTCCGGTCCCATTTACCGGGAGACGGTTGATTTATCATTATGGATTGTTGAGCCATGGAACGCTTGGTCTTCATTGACCTTTCTGATTCCCGTATTCATCTTTTTGTGGCAACTTCGCGGGCGCTATTCCGAATACCGATTCATCGTCTGGTTTTGTTGCCCGCTATTGGTTCTGGGTGGATTTGGAAGTACCTTTTTCCACGCTTTCCGCTCTTCCACCCTGTTGCTACTAATGGATGCCATCCCAATTGTGATCTTGGTGATTGGAATCAGTATCTGGATGTGGTTGAAAGTGCTTCCGAAAAAAAGCCACATCATCTGGGTTCTGTTGATTTTCTTTGGTCTGACTTTTTTAACCACCTTTTTCCTAAGTGGTCAGGATCGTATTTCAGCCGGTTATTTTATCAGAGGATGGATGTTACTCCTTCCCTGTTACCTGTTTCTGCGTCAAACCAAATTCAAAAATGCAAGCAGATTGTTTGTCGCAATTGTGTTTTTTGCACTTGCCCTCCTCTTCCGGTTTTTGGATGAAAAAATAGAAATCACCTGGATGCCTTGGGGCACACATTGGTTATGGCACATCTCAACAGCTTTTGGCGCTTATTTTTTAGGCGAATATCTGATTCACAGTTATAAAGTGAAAAGAGAGAAAGTTTGAACTCTTTGTAATTCGTTTCGCACATTTGTAAATCCTGCTCTTAATGCGAATTCGCACAAAAAAGTTAGTGTATGGATCAAGCATAGATAGAGCATAGATAAAGCATAGATAGAGTATGAAAGTGTTATGGATTTAACACGCGTTTTTACTGCGATTCAGCAATGTTTTGCGTCAAAAAGCAGCATTTTTATTTTCGCGCCTCACACTAAAAGTGACCTTTTCACTACACATAAATGTGAATTATAGAAAATCCAACAATTCGGCATTCGTAATTCGTAATTTCGCATAATGAAGTTTTCCCCAAAAACAGTTGGTTTAAAAGACGGGCGTACCATCTTGCTTCGTCATGTGGAAGTTTCCGATGCACCCAAAGTCATCGAATTCGTTCATGGCTTTGTCTATGACGAAGAATTCGTTCCTTTAAGTGAAGGAGAGTTTAACCCGACACTTGCCGAAGAGGAGCAGATTCTGTCCAATTACATCGAACGCCCGAATTCCCTTTTTTTAGTAGCGGAATTCAACGGGAAGCTTGTTGGGAATATTAACGTCGACGGACATCAGCGAAAAATCATGCGGCACACAGCCGTTTTTGGAATGGGGATGCACAAAGAATGGCAATCCTGCGGACTGGGAACAGCACTATTGAATGGGGCAATTGATTGGGCCAAAAATGATTCCGAATTGGAGATTCTTTACCTGCAAGTATATGCCGAAAATGAAGCAGGCTTGGCTTTGTACCGGAAAATGGGATTTGTGGAACATGGACGAATTCCAAATTTTTTCAAGCAGAATGGCCGTTACCACGATGAAATTTCCATGCACCTGCTCTTGAAATAAGTTATTTTCAATAAGTTGCTCCGGATATTTTGGTAATCGTGGAAAATAAGCTACTTTCGCTCCGAGATTACAGCGACATAAAACTAGATTTCTGAGTTAAAATTGCTAAGGGAGTATTGGTAAAACAGGCTCCCTTTTTTTTATGGCTTTTAGTTTATTAACAGATAAAGCCCGATTATCTTCTTATATTTAAGAAAAGTCAAGGTCAGTCTATGGAAAATTTGCAAGTCAATTATCAGAAACGTATTTTCACAATTCTCCTCCTTTTTGTGATAGCCGCTATTATTTATTTAGGAAGCAGTATCCTGTTCCCTGTTGTTCTGGCTTTCATATTTGGGGTTTTGATTCGACCGATAGATTCATTCTTACAGAATAAATTGCATTTCCCGAAAATAATTTCCGTCATTATTACTGTAGCGATTGCCGTCGTCATCTTTGCGGGAGTCTTGTTTTTACTCGGGCTTCAGTTGAAGGATTTCTTTAGCGACCTCCCTACTCTGGAGAAGAACATGATGAAAGTCATTCACGATGTGGGAGATTGGATCAATAAGACCTTTGGAATGACAAACTTCCAGCAGGAGAAGCTCGTGAAGGAAAATTTCATGAAAGGAGGAAGTTTGGTTTCCATGGAAAGTTTCGGAAACATTACCGGAGCGTTGGTGAACTTTATTTTGGTGCCGCTTTACCTGTTCCTGTTTTTGTTCTATCGGGAGCTGTTATTGGGATTCCTGATGAGATTGGTCCCTGCGAAAAGTGCTGAAAGAATGCAGATCGTAGTGAATGACATCAAAGTCATTATCCGCATGTACATTTTGGGCTTGTTAATTGAAATCGCGATTGTAGCGGCTTTGACAACCTTGGGATTGTGGTTGATAGGTGTGAAATATGCTTTGTTCCTTGGACTGTTGGTTTCCTTGCTGAACCTGATTCCATACGTTGGAATTCTCATTGCCAATTTCTTGAGTTGTTTGATTTCGCTTTCTAACAATCCGAATCTGGAGCAGTCTGTCTTGGGAGTTTTAGCCATTATCGGTGCTGTACAGCTGATCGATAACAACGTGATCTTGCCACGGGTTGTTGGTTCCAAAGTGAGGATCAATGCCCTTGCATCTATTTTATGTGTGATCATAGGAGGTACACTCGCGGGAGTTCCCGGAATGTTCCTTGCAATTCCGATTACGGCGATCCTGAAGGTTATTTTTGATTCAGTTCCGAATCTGGAGCCGTATGGCTATTTGTTGGGAGATGAATTGCCGAAAGCCCTGTCCTGGACGAAAAAGAAACGGGTAACGAAGGAAATAGTCAAGGATCAGATAAAGAATCCGAATCCAAAGGAGTCAACCACAACTAAGTCTAAAGAGGAATAAGTCCTGAAATCAGGAGCCAAAAGCGTGTTCATGAGTTCGTTATTTTTTTGTTTTTTTGCATGAAATAGATTAATAACGCACCGATGTGTAATACCCCAAAATATAAAATGGTGATCCTGATTTTGCTATTGGTGATGTTCCAAAGCTATAGTTACGGTACTTCAGGTAACGAATATAGAGAGACTATTTTTAATTCAGAGCTGGAATCCGACAGTCTCAAGCCATTAGCGGCTTACCAATATGTTTATTCGTTTAAGGAAGGGCGCGCAATTGTTGTAATCAATAAAAAATATGGGTTCATTGACAAAGAAGGGAATTACACGATACCTTGTCAATACGATTATGCCTATGATTTCAGCAATGGATTTGCACTGGTAAAATACGGTGAAAAGTTTGCTTTCATTGACCCTTCCGGTAAAGCGCTTACCTCATTTAAATATGATGCTGCAAGCGATTTCCAAAACGGAAGAGCATTGGTGAAGTTTAATATGAAATGGGGCTTTATTGATGAAAAGGGAACAGAAATCATCCCGTTGATCTACGATAGTGCCAATGAATTTGAAGACGAAGAATTAACCACTGTTGAAGAAATGGGCCACTGGTTCATAATCGATAAAATGAATAACCGAAAACCGGTAATCCATGATGCGGATCATATAGGTCCCTTCAATGACGGGCTTGCGGCCATCAGGATCGGAGTAAAAAGCGGTTGTATGGATAAGCAGGGAAACATGGCTGTTCAGCCCAAATACGACCTCATATTCTATTTCCGGGAAGGACTGGCTCTGGTTGAATTGAACGGAAAGCGTGGATTCATCAACAGAAAAGGACAAGAAGTTGTTCCGTTAGTATATGATGGTTTTCCGGGTTTTAAGGAAGGAATGGCAGCTGTAAGTGTTGGTGATAACTTTGGCTTTATTGATAAGAACGGTAAGATGGTTGTTGCACCGAAATACAGGAATGTCTATAGTTTTTACGATGGCCTGGCACGGGTAAAGATCGGGAGTAAATTGGGCTGTATCAATCAGAAAGGTCAACTGATCATTCCGGCAGTTTACGATGAAATACAAGTTGGAGAAGGAATTCTTGGTGTTATAGCCGATAAGAAAGGGCAATTTCTTGATTTAAACGGGAACCTACTATTTCCTGAAGTGTATGAGAATTTATACGGTTTCAGCGATGGAGCCGCTTTGGTGTTGAAAAACGGGAATTGGTTTTTCATTGATAAACAGGGACATCGATTGTTTTAAGAATTTAAACAGGAATAAGATCCTGAAACCAGAATCCGTAGCTAATGGCTTCACCGTCTTTGTTTTTTGATTCGTATGTTTTCAGGACTTGCTCTCCTGGCTCAAATTCGATGGGCTTTGAAAAGAGCGGACCATCGAATACAAAGGTGTGAAATTCGCCATTTTCTCCACATGGATCTACAGTTTCAGGTAAGTCTGCAAGAAACTGCGCGTCAATCACTCGGCCAACAAACTCTTTTCCCAATTTGGATGAATCCACGCACACCACAATGGTTTTAAATCCGGAATTCACGAATTCATGAACCAAATTGCCAGTGTCTTCTTTCCAAAGCGGGAAATGTGCGGAAATACCAACCTCTTCCAGCTTTCGTTCGCGGTAAGTTCTGAGGTCTTCCAGGAAAATATCACCGAAAATACAATCAACAATCCCTTCCGATTTTAATTCCTGAATGGCAGTGTTCATGACCGATTCGTAAGCCTGCATGTCTGAACTGCTTGGTAATTCAATGGTCTTAGTGGGAATCCCGATAGATTCAGCTTGTCTGAGCAGCAATTCCCTGCGAACTCCGTGCATGGAAATACGATCCGCTTCCTGGTTCAGGGTCGTGAGTAAATACCGAATGTCGAAGGAGGGATTTTGAAGGATTCGATAAAGTGCCAGTGTACTGTCTTTTCCTCCGCTCCAATTGAAATAAGCTGGAATCACACGTCCCATTCTTCATTCAGGAAAGCCACGATTTTACGAGCCGTCGTATTGAAATAACGTTTCGTACGGTATCCACCGATCCAGGTGATTCCACGAACAGCATTCGTTAGGAATACTTCGTCTGCTACCAGTAAGTTGGATGGCAGGATCGGACATTCATATACTTTCAATCCGTTTTTCAATGCCAGGTTGATCACCTGCATGCGCATCGTACCGGCTAAACAGCCATCCGAAAGACTTGGTGTGTAAAGAACACCATTACTCACAACAAAGATATTGCTGTGTGAGCTTTCAAGGATCTGACCGTTGTCATTGGTGATCAGCATATCGTCCAAGCCTTTTTCTTTTGCAGAAATGGCAGCCAGAACATAGAGGATTCCGTTTTTAGTCTTGTAATTTGAAAGGATATTTTTGGTTTTTCGAATATCCTGGTAAAGATCCACTTCCAATCCTTTTGCATTCAGACTGAATAGGTTGTTTTCAATGGGATAAACCTCAATGAAATAACTAACTTCATTTGAATCAGGAAGATAAGTGCCTCCTCCTAAACGATCAATTGAAAGCCTGATTCTCCCACCCTCTGTTATTTTGGATGCTTGGATCAATTCGTCAATTTGTTGCTGAAAGAATTCCGTGGTATAAAAAGCCGGAAAACGCATTTTCAAAACTTTTGCAGCTTCAGATAAACGTGAAAAATGATGCGCCAGGTTCAATACCTTCCCATTCATTACACGAATACTTTCAAAAAGTCCGTCTCCGTAGGTGTATCCTCTGTTTCCCGCAGCAATGGAATATCCTGTGTTACTGAGTATTTTACCGTTGTTATTTACGAATAATTCTTGATCGCTCATTTAAAGAAGGTTTTGAAATGCAAAAATCACTTGTTCAATATTAGTAATTAAAATGAAAATAATCCCGAAAACTGCCCCGGATATATGTGCATCGTGTGCAATAGTTGTTTTTTTGTTGCGATCCGAATAAATTTCGAAGGCGAGATAAAGCAATCCGAAGATCCAGGCAGGTATTGGAATGGGAAGAAGTATCAGAGCAATCTCCATACTAGGAGCAAGCATGATCATCGCAAACAAAATGGCAGATGTAACACCTGAAAGTCCTAAAGATCTGTAGTTTGGATTGTCTTTGTGACGGAAATAGGAGATTGAACTGGAAGCAAACATGGCAATCAAAGCAAAAGCCCAGAAGATGATTTCTCCCGGCAACGGACCGTAAAAATTGAACAAATATTTTTCAAAAGGTTTTCCGAAGAAAAAAAGCGTGATCCCGTTAAAAAGTAAATGATTGAAGTCTCCATGCAGAAAGGCATGTGTGATAAATCGGTAATATTCCTTTTCATGTTTTACCAGGTAAGGGCTAAACAGGTATTTCTCCATGAAATCACGGTTATTAAAACCCGTAAATGACATGATTGCCATTGTTCCTAGCAAGATGTATGTTGAATAAATTTGAGGCTCCATATTTGAGGAATAAGTATCTTGCGGTAAAATTGCTCATTATTTTTTGATCCTTTATGAAAATTAGCAGACTTATCTTACTATTTCTCACACTTTCACTCACGTTTGCGCTAATAAGATGTTCCTCCGAAATCGATAATCAAGATCCCATTTTTGACCAGAAAGTTTCATTGAAAAAGAGAATCGCATTGGCAATCGATGCTGATTTATTAACAAAATTAGAATTTCCGGAAGCGATTAAGGATTCGGTCTATGCCTTTTACAAATCACGCGATTTCAGACCTGTTTGGGCAAATGACTCCATGCTGGTTGAAAAAGGTGTCAAATGGAAGGAATTATTGGATTTCCCATGCGCATTAGGACTTCCGGATAACCGACTGTTTCAATTTAAAACAGATTCGCTGTGCAAAACTTCCATTATCCAGGAATTTCTGCTTACGGCGCGCTTAGCCCAGTTGCAGCAGGATCTAAAAGTTGGTTTTTTGGATACAGCTGTAAAAGCATACCGGCCAATCACATCCATTGATGTGAAGTCATTGACCCGATCTGTGAAGCAAATGGATACGGTGAAGAACTGGGGAGTTTGGTTTTCGAAAATGGGACCTTCCAGACCGGAGTATCAGGTGCTTGCCAGAGCATTGTTCAAATATGCATCAAAAAAGGAGCTTTCAAACATTCATTTTGAAGTTCCTGCTTTAGTAGAAGATTCTCTTCGCTGCCTGGAATTGGCGGAAGAATCCTTGATAGATAAAGGCTATCTGGATCCTAAAAAGACAGATGATGAATCCTTTTGGGATGCAATGAGTCGTTTTCAGGGAGATAATGGGTTGAAACCGGACGGAGTGATTGGAATATATACCCGAAAAGCATTGGACGAATCGGTACGTTACAAATGTCACCGCGCCATTTTGTCCATGGAACGCTGGAGATGGCGTGCTCCTTTCCCTGAGCGCTATTTGTGGGTGAATATCCCGGAATATAAGTTGCGTCTTTTTTACAACGACAGTTTGCTTTCCGAACACCGCGTGGTTGTTGGAAAACCCGAAAATCAGACACCGCAATTGAGCTCCAGGCTGCGCGCAATTATTACACTGCCCTACTGGACACAACCCCAAACGATTGCCAGTAAGGAGTTCTTACCTGCAATTCAGCGCAACTCAAATTATGCAGCTAAGAATCACTACAAAGTTTATCGCGGTGAAACGGAAGTGGATCCGACTACCATCAATTGGAAACGCTACAAGGAAAAGAATTTCCCGTTCCGGGTAAGACAGGAACCCGGTAGTGACAATGCATTGGGCTTGGTGAAGTTTGAATTCAATAACAAATACGGAGTGTATATTCACGACACACCTTCGAAAGGATTTTTCAACAAGGATATCCGCGCCTATTCCCATGGATGTATGCGTTGTGACATGCCCGATTCCCTGGCGCGATTCATACTTACACGCGATGATAGACAGAAAATGACACGTGACTCACTGGATACGCTGATAGCCCGCCAGGAGCATTTTTCTATTCCCTTGAGAAAACCGATTCCTTTACAGGTCGATTACATTACAGTTGTTACAAATGAAAAGGGCGCCTTGTTGTTTTTCCCGGATGTCTATGATCGGGATAAGGAATATTTGAAGATGATGAAGGTCTACCCTAAAGTGAATTAAAAATTCAAAATTAAAAATGCAAAATTGACATGAAATCGCACGCTTAGATGAGATCAGTCATATCTAACTTTTGCATTTTGCATTCTACATTTTGAATTTAAAGTATTTTTGTAAAAAATACTTTATGTCTGTTATCATTGCTCCTTCTATTTTATCATGCGATTTTGGAAACCTGGAACGCGATTTTGAATTGATTAATCAAAGTGAGGCGGATTGGTTTCATGTAGATGTGATGGACGGAGTATTTGTTCCCAATATCTCTTTTGGCTTCCCGATAATCTCGGCTTTGAAAAAAGTGGCTAAAAAGACCATTGATTGTCATATCATGATTGTGAATCCGGATCAGTATGTCACTGATTTTGCGAAAGCCGGAGTAGATATCCTGACAGTTCATTACGAAGCTTGTACGCATTTACACCGCACCATTGGGGCGATTCATGAAGCGGGAATGAAAGCTGGAGTAGCTTTGAATCCACATACACCTGTTTCTGTTTTGGAAAATGTGATTGCAGATTTGGATTTGGTTTTGATTATGTCGGTAAATCCGGGGTTTGGCGGACAGAAATTCATTCACCAGGCAATTGAAAAAGTGAAACAGACCAAAGAATTGATCGCAAAATCAGGATCCAAAGCAATCATTGAAGTAGATGGAGGTGTGAATACCGAAACCGGAAAATTATTGGTTGATGCCGGAGCTCAGGCCTTGGTTGCAGGTAGTTTTGTATTCAATAGTCCGGATCCGAAAGCAACCATTTCTTCCTTGAAGCAGCTCTAAATGCTCGATTTTTTCCAGCAACGATTTTCTTACATCCATCAATTAAATTTGAGTTGGATTTCCCATCTGACCAAAGATGATACGGATATTCCCTGGGATATCAAAGTAGCCATTTCCCAATTGATCAACGCACAGCACATTGCGGTTTGCGGAATCCTGGATTTGGAAATAGAATCCGATCTGAACGATGTGCTTCCTGAAATGCATTGGGATTCTTTGGAACGCGACAACTACAAACAATGGATGAATGTCTTCTTGCAATTCAACCAGGGACTTCAGGATAACATAGAATGGCTGACTCCGCTCCTATTCAAATCACTCCATGAAACTGCACAATACATCGGACAATTGAAATTACTCGTCGCACAGCACGGAATGGAAGAATTGGATGAAACGCTTTTAAGAGTTGATTAGTCATTTTTCTTTTTTGAGGGAATTTTTGAGGGTTGTTTACTTTTTTTCATTCTCGACATCTTCCTGTATGAAGTACTTGGTTTCCCTTTTTATTTTGTTTTTAAGTCTTTCGAATCTGCAAGCCCAAGAGGAATTTTGCAAAGCAAGCAGTGTTTTCTTTGATTTGAATAAGTCCAAATTGAGATCAGAAGGTCAATCCACCTTGGATAGCTTGTTTTTGGCCATGAACGGCTATGAATTCATTCTGGAAGCTTATGGATATGCTGACACTTCCCATACTTCGGTGTACAATCGAAAACTTTCCCAGCAAAGGATAGATGGTGTTTTGAGTTATTTGAAATCAAAAGGAGTCAAGCCAAAGGAAATCCGTGTATTCAATGAAGGTGAGGATTTCAATGAGCTTATTTTTAGTAAAGTGGCTGCTTTTCAGCGCCGGGTGGATATCTATTTAACACCAGTTGAAGGCGATGATGTGATATTCAAATCAGAAACCGGAGTTGTCATTACCAGAGAGCTATCCTCTTTTGGAGATTGCGGAATTTGTGCCTTAAAACCAAAAATGAAATACCTTCAGACGGAAAATGAAGCCAATGCGAATGGGATCGATCTGATCACAGACAAAGGGGAGCGTTTGGTGACGTATGGAATGGTTTTGTTTGACACCGATACCTGTGCATCTATTCCGGAAGAAAAACAAAGAACAATAGAAACTTGTATGGAAATGCCTGCTCCTGTCTGGAACAATCAGGTGAAATTGTTCGAATTGGTGGAGCAATCCGGGAATGACAATTGGAGACTGTTGGGAGATACGGTTATTTATGATTCAATAGCGCATGTAGTTCGATTCTGTTCGCGTGCACGGAGAGTTAATTGTGACCTGGTTTTAGATAATTATAATCCTACGCCTCTGAATTTGATTTTGCCCGAGGAGACACAAACAGGAAAATCGTTCTTCATACATGTCTCACCGAAGAACTCCGAAAAATTATACAACGATACGGTGAAGTTTCCAAATGATATAGAAACAGTGATCAGTTATTTTAAGATAGGAAAAGATTGGTATTTGTTCCGAGACGAACGGACCAGGATCGTACGTCAGTTTCTTAACAGGGATTCTGTTTCACCAACATCTTGTTTGATTTATGCTTCCGATTACAAAATTGCTCCATCGATTGGTGAGATAGAATTGAAGGTGAAGTTGAAAAGCTACGATAAAATCGGTTATTACAATAGCGATTTCGATCTTTTTGTTCCGCTCGAAAGACAAGAGGGAAGCACCTACTATGGACAAATGTACCAGAATGGTTTTGAATTATGTTACCTCAAGAATGATCGATATTACATCGAAAAGAACCATGCGAAAAAACTGAAGGTGAAAATGAAAGATGGACATGCGCATGCAAAAATCAAACAGACATACTTCTTGAAAAAGAATCGTTTGGGTTGGAAACGGGCGAAACGGATCATCCTTTAGTGAAAATGCATTTTTTCCTTAATTTAGTGGAAGATTAACTTAACGTGTAAATGCGTCTCATACTTTCCATACTTGTTTTACTTTCGCTCACTCTTTGTTCAGTTTCCTGCGAGCACAAGACCAAATCGCCTCAAAACACAGACGAGCGCTTGTCATTTGTGAATGATTCTGTAACAGATTTGGAGCTGGTTGCCAAACAATTAAAAGACACTTCTAAGGAAACAGTAACCTACGAATTATCTATTCTGAATCATTCCTCCAGAGTTCGGACATTCAAGTTTTTTGCAACAATGGATGTAGGAATCCGTTGTGAAGGAGGTTCACTGGTTGTTGATGAAATCCATTGCAATTCGTCGCCAACCTATTATCAGCCGGTTTTGGCTCATGGATCGTTTAAACACAGAGTTGAACTGATACGTGAAAGTTTACGTAACCCCAAATTTTACTGGAAGTTGACCGAGGTGGATGGTATCAATTGGGATTCTGCAATTATTGGGACGATTAATTTGGAAACTCAGTAGAAATCTATTAAAATTCTACGTAACGCTATGTTCTCTGTAGTTTCTTAATTTACCACATAGAGCTGAGGGCGCAATTCATTTGTTTGATTGTGAGTTAATTAACAGTCTGAATCAAATGATTTGAGAAAAATTCCTTTTTTGAGTTCATTATCTCTAAGAAAACACTAATTTTGCGGCGGGGTAAGTCTTTTACGACCAGCTCCCTCTTAATCCTCCAGGACGGGAACGTAGCAAAGGTATGAGGTTGTAGCGGTGCGATAAGAGTAGCTTACCCCTCTTTTTTTGTCCAAAATTCCGGGTTCCCCCATTCACATTCTTTTTTATCCCACAGACGGGCACAGGTGAACACAGAAGATTTTCTGTGTTTATTTATCAGATGTTGTTTGCGTTGTTCAGCATAACTAGGAGAAAAACAAATATGTGAAGCATTCTTTCACCTCATATTACTCATTTATTATCTGCATCCAATAAACATCTGTGTTCCTCCGTGTACCTCCGTGGGAAAATAAGAATATCTCATCTAGGTTTATCTGCACCCTGCATCAACGCTGAATAGGCGTAACCGTTCCGCTGGATAATTTCTGTTACTCACACTCTCACAAATAAGAATCTGCGTAAATCCCCTAAATCTGGGTAAAAATAAACCTCTGCGCGCGCGTTCCTTCGTGAGAGAAAATCTACGCAATCTATTCACAAATAAACCTATGCACCTCCTCTAAGGAAACTGAGCGTAGTCGAAGTTCCGTTCTCTTATGTGGAAAAAAAATCGGCATTCGGCATTCGTAATTCGTAATTAGTTACTAAATGGGTTTACTTTTGCAAGAAATACATAAAACATGAAATTTTTCATCGATACAGCAAACCTGAACGACATTCGCGAGGCATACGATCTGGGAATCCTGGATGGTGTCACAACCAATCCGTCTTTAATGGCTAAAGAAGGAATCACAGGTCAGAACAATATTTTGAAACACTATGTGGAGATCTGCAAAATTGTAGACGGACCGGTTAGCGCGGAAGTGATTGCAACTGATTATGACGGAATGATCCGTGAAGGAGAAGCTTTGGCTGAATTGCATAAGAATATTGTGGTGAAAATTCCAATGACAACAGAAGGAATTAAAGCAATCAAGTATTTTTCCACAAAAGGGATCAGAACCAACTGTACCTTGATTTTCAGCGCAGGACAAGCATTATTGGCAGCGAAAGCAGGTGCAAGCTATGTTTCTCCGTTCGTTGGTCGTTTGGATGATATCTCCACAAATGGAATGGACTTGATCCAACAAATTCGAATCATCTTCGATAACTACGGATTTGAAACGGAAATTCTTGCAGCTTCCATTCGTCACCCAATGCATATCATTCAATGTGCGGAAATCGGTTCGGATGTCATGACAGGACCATTAAGTGCAATCCTGGCTTTGGCAAAACATCCTTTGACGGATAACGGATTGGCTCAGTTCCTGGCGGATCACGCTAAGGGCAATAAGTAATACAAATATTTAAAGTTCAAGTAATTCATCATTAGGAATTACTTGAACTTTATCCCACTTTTTCGCGTGCTTAACCAAATTATTCCTCCTTTGGTCAAAAAGTGACCCGCTTCTAAGTGCATTCTGTTATTTTTGCGGTAATATTCTATTTATGAAGAAACTCTTTGCAGTCTTTGCGTTTTTCTCTGTCTTGTTTTCAGCAAATGCTCACGAGTATTATTTTGCTTTTGGCGAGGTGGAATACAATGAATCGACCAAAAAGCTGGAAGTGACTTTAGAAGTGAATGCACACGACCTGGAGTTTGACATGAAGAAATCAGATGCCAAATTAACTGGTCACATCGAAGAACAGACTCAAAATCCAAACTTCAAAACACAACTGGAGGTTTATCTCACTCAAGGATTCAAGATAACGAATAATGATCTGACACTGACCTTAAAGCTGGTCGGTTTCGACGTTTTACCCAATGGATTGCTTTACGCCTACATGGAAAGTCAGCCGGTGGAATTGGATAAACAATTGTTCTTTACGTTCAATCTGCTAATGGATTCCTTTCCCGACCAACAAAACAAGGTCACATTTATTCGGAATAAACAAAAACAAACAGCTGTATTTTTGCCTTCCAAACCTACAGAAATGATAACCCTGTAATTATGAAAAAAATCTTTGCTCTGACAATTGCGCTTTCAGGATTGAGCGTTTCGGCACAAACCAAATTTGCCCAGTTGGATATTGAATTGCCGACTCCAAATGAATACCGGACTGCTGCAGGAGCACCTGGTCATGGATACTATCAGCAAAAAGCGGATTACAAGATGAATCTGACCTTGGATGATACCAAGCAAACCATTCGCGGGGAAGAAGTCATTACCTATACCAATAATTCCCCGGATGTATTGGAATACCTTTGGTTGCAGTTGGATCAGAACATCTTTAAACCGGATTCCGACAGCAAATTGATTGCAGTGGAGAAAATGGAGGATTTCCAGTCCATCAAGGATGTGGAGCGCAAATTGATGACCTTTGAAGGTGGTTTCAACATTGAAATGGTGGCTACTGTGAATGGAGAGAAAATGCATTATGCGATCAATAAGACCATGATGCGTATCGATCCGGCAAAACCACTCGGACCAAAGCAAAGCATTTCATTCAGGATCAAATGGTGGTACAACATCAATGACCGCATGAAATTTGGAGGAAGATCCGGGTACGAATACTTCGAAAAGGAGGACAATTACTTGTATACGATCGCACAGTTCTTCCCAAGAATGTGTGTCTATAATGACGTAGAAGGCTGGCAGAACAAACAATTCCTTGGAAAAGGGGAATTCACTCTTCCTTTTGGTGATTACGATGTGTCGATTACGGTTCCTTCCGATCACATTGTGGCTGGAACAGGTGAATTGCAAAATGGAGCTTCGGTAATGACTGCCGAGCAAAAACAGCGAATGGATAAAGCTAAAAGTTCCAACTCTCCTGTTTTGATCGTGACTCAGTCTGAAGCTGAAAATGCAGAGAAGAATAAGGCTACAAGTACCAAAACCTGGAATTTCAAAGCGAAAAATGTGCGTGATTTTGCATTCGCGACTTCCCGTAAATTTATCTGGGATGCTCAGAATACGGTCGTGAAAGGAAAAAACATCTTGTGCATGTCTTATTACCCGAAAGAAGGAAATCCATTGTGGGAACGTTATTCAACCAAATTGGTGGCGCACACGATTCAGACTTATTCGAAATACACGATCGATTACCCTTATCCGGTTGCCATTTCGGTTCACTCCAATCAAATTGGTATGGAATACCCGATGATCTGTTTCAATGGCGGAAGACCGAATGAGGACGGAACTTACTCGGAGCAAACCAAATACGGAATGTGGGGCGTTATTATCCACGAGGTCGGACACAATTTCTTCCCGATGATCATCAATTCGGATGAACGTCAATGGTCTTGGATGGATGAAGGACTGAATACCTTCGTTCAATACTTGACAGAACAGGAATGGGAACGCGGTTATCCGTCCAGAAGAGGTCCGGCGGCAATGATCACGGATTACATGCGTGGAGATCAAAAGTTCATTTCTCCGATTATGACCAACTCAGAGTCAATCTGGCAATTCGGGAACAATGCTTACGGAAAACCGGCAACAGCTTTGAATATCTTGCGAGAAACAGTCATGGGACGTGAATTATTCGATTTTGCATTCAAAACGTATTGCGAGCGCTGGAAATTCAAACACCCTACTCCTGCTGATCTGTTCCGTACAATGGAAGATGCATCCGGTGTGGATTTGGATTGGTTTTGGAGAGGATGGTTCTATTCGACCGAGTATGTGGACATTTCATTGGATTACGTAAAGAACTTCGAGTTGAACTCCAATAATCCGGAAGTTGAAAAAGCGGCTAATAAGAAAGAAGCAGATTCAAAGCCACAATTTATCGGAGATATCCGAAATAAGGAATCCATTAAGCAAACGGTGAACGAAAGAGATACGCTGATTGACGATTTCTATGCGAAACGGGATATTTACAAAGTAGATCGTTTGGATAAGAAAGAATACGATGAATTCCAGGCAAAACTGACCCCGGAACAAAAGAAATTGTTGAATTCGAAGAAACAGTTCTATGAACTGGCTTTCACGAACAAAGGCGGATTGGTTAGCCCGGTGATCATTCAGGCAAAATTTGAAGACGGTTCCACGGAAGAAGTGCGCATTCCGGCTGAAATTTGGAGAATGGACGATCTGACGGTTACCAAAGTGTTGATCTTTGATAAACCGGTGGTTTCATTTCAATTGGATCCGTTCCTGGAAACAGCAGATTGCGATGTGAACAACAACTCCTTCCCTCCTGCTTCCAAACCGTCGAAATTCCAGTTGTTCCAGCAAAAACAGAGCAACGAGAATCCGATGCAGCGCCAGAAACGTTTGGAGAGTGGGAATTAATCGGTTATCCAATAAATTAGCAAGATGAAAAACGGGATTGTGGGCTTGGCTGCATTTGCTCTTATAGTAATGTCATTCACTACTTCGGAAAAGAAGGAAGTGGTAAAAGTAAGCGCTTTTCAAAAAGAGATCAAAGCCATGGGGCTTGAGTTCAGCATGCCTGCTGGTTATGAGGAATCGGACGTGAAAGAGAATCGTGATTTGCAGTATAGTTTCGCTATTAAAAATAAAACTGCAGATTTTGAAGTTCGTTACTCCGTTTGGTCGCTTAAGCCTGAACTGGAGGAATATGAAAAATGCAAAAAGGATCCGAATTGCCTCATGGTGCATCCGAATAAAACCTACACCGGACGAATTCAGGCAAATGTATTGAACATGACTGGTGGACAGGATTGGGATATTGGAGCCTTTCCTGCACAAGCTGTGAAAAGAGAATTCAATGCAGATGATGGTGGCTCTTCTTTTTTTGAATTCAATTGTGAATTCGGGAAAGGATACAAATATGGTCAGATGATTTACCTACACAAAGACAATGTGGCGGATGTGATTATCACCTACATGAGTAACTATAAAGACTCACATTCTGATCTAATGGAAGTTCCGTTTCATGCACTTACTTTTAAAAACTGAGACGTTTAGCGTTTCTCCATCCACAACAACCTCCATCCCATTGCCGATCCTAATCCTGATGGGAGCTGTTCTGATCGGAATGCTGTTTGTGTGGTGGAAATCGAAAAGAGACAAGAAATAAGCATTATCTTTGCCTCGAAATCATCTGAAAGCTCATGAGAAAATACATTTTAGCCACCATCCTGTTTACCATTCTTGGAACCTTCACATTCGCTCAAAAAGGGGAAGAGAAATTGGTGCGGGAATGTTTTGAAAAATACCGGACAGATTTATTGAATGATGATGGAGTTGCAGCAGCAGAAGATGTGAGTGTAAAAACGCTTCAGTATTATACCGACCTGTTGGAATTGACAAAGACTGCAGATTCGTCTAAGATCGAAACCCTTTCTGTCATGGATAAAATGATGGTCTTGATTCTTAGACTGAAAGTTTCAAAGGAAGAAATTCTATCACTTGACGGAAAAGGTCTTTTCATTTATGCCGTAAATAAGGGAATGGTTGGGAAAGGAAGTGTTGCAAACAATACGATAGGAGAAATTAAAATTAATAAGGATTTTGCAGCAGCCCAATTTGTTGCAAAAGGAAAGCCATCTGAAATATATTTTGAATTTTACAAGGAAGGAAGCTGGAAGTTAGATGTCACTTCATTGTTTCCAATGGCGACGATGGTTTTTGATAAGTTGATAACGGACAGCGGAAAGAGTGAGAACGAATTCTTATTGCCACTCATAGAAGCTTCAACGGGTAAAAAAGTCACCCCGGAAACCTGGTTGCCTCTGAAATGAAAACAATCCTGGCAATCATCGGAAGTGCAAGTGAAAACTCCACGAATCAACGACTGGTGGAATTCCTGGCTGCTCAAACCAAAAACGAGTTGGATTGGATTATTTTCAATGATTTGAAAAACATTCCTCATTTCGACCCGGAATTATCTGCGAACAATCCTCCGAAAGAAGTGATAGCTTTTAGAAAACAAGTCGAACAAGCGGATGGAATTATCATCTGTACTCCGGAATATGTATTCAGTATTCCTTCCGGATTGAAAAATGCAATTGAATGGTGCGTTTCAACCACCGTCTTCTCTGATAAACCAACCGGATTAATTACTGCATCTGCACAAGGAGAAAAAGGTCACGAAGAATTGCAGTTGATTATGAAAACGCTCATGGTGAAGTTCACGAATGAAACCACGCTGCTGATTTCCGGAATAAAAAGTAAGATTTCCATGTCAGGAGAACTCACAGATCCCAAAACCGAATCTGAATTAGAGCGATTTGTAAACTCTTTTTTGAGTTTTATTGAGTGAATGTAAACAATTGATTACGTGTAGATTTACTTTTTAATAAAGCGTGAATATATGAAAAAACAAACCGCTTTTTAACGAAAAATTCAACAAGTCAAATCGACCCGGATTCCGGAATTTTCTACTGCTTATTAAATCCAAAAACCAGTCCAAAATTTGATTTTTTCTTTTTTTTTAAAGAAAGTACACATGGCTCATCTCCATTTTCTCAGTTCTAAATCGATTTTTTGCTCTGAACAGTTTGTTGAGAATTAATATAGCTTTCAATTTACCCGAAAACTTAAAGCATTGTTATTACTGATTTTAAAGCTTTAAAATCAGTCGGTTGTAAATTTACTTCGGTTTCGAAACCATTATTCACTTTAAAAAAATTCGATTATGAAGAAAAGAAACAACACAATGAAACAATTGGTTGCCACAAGTGCAATCGCATTGATGGGATTTGTCGCAAATGGACAAATTTTGGAAACAATGGGAACCCTGGGAAGCGGTACTCAAACAATCGCAGCCAGAGAATCTGCTGGTAATTTCGCTCTTGTCGCTCTTACTTACACCGGGTCTGCAGACATGAGAACAACTACTCCTTCAACAGGTTACGCAGGAGCTTCAGGAGGTTACAACACCTTGATTCAGGCACAGGAAGATTTTGAAATGCAAGGAATCAATGCTGCTACTTGTACCACTGCTGATTCTATCCGCTTTGGTGTATTCAAATCAACGAATGCTTCCACCGGGATTGATTACTTGGTTTTGGAGTACAGTAACGATAATGGAGCTTCTTGGAGTTCAATGAGCTTTCCTGCATTACCAACGGGAACGGGAACTTCAAAATGGTACAAAAGAGCAGCGGCAATGCCTGCTGGAGCTTTAGTAGCAAACTTGCGTATTCGTTTCCGCAGCACATTGGTTGGAACTTCAAGCTCCAATCCGCAATTCAGAGTAGATGATATCTCAACGACTTGTGGTTCTACCGTTTCTTGTGGAGAGCAAACAGCAACAATCGCTGTTACAGGATCAACGATCCTTTGCGCGGGAAGCACTTTGCCGCAATTTACAGTTACTACTGACATTGAGAACCCTTTCTACCAATGGTTCAATCAAGATGGAACGATTGCAGGTGCAGATTCAGACGTTTTGACTGCGACAGGTTCAGGAACTTACTATGTAACTGTGAGCAGCGAAGATGGTTGTGAAGCTACATCTGTAAAAGAATATGTATTGGTTTACCCGGCAGCTCAATTCTGTCAGCCAAGATCTATTCAAGGTTGTCCGGAAGATGTGACACAAGTTTGTGTGAATGTAAAATCATCCGATTTGATCTTCTCTCAATACGTTGAAGGAACAGGATTCAACAAATACCTGGAGATCTTCAACGGAACATGTGCAGATGTAGATTTATCAGGATATGAATTGAGAGCATACCACAATGGTGCTTCATTCGCTGGTTTACCAACATATACTATCGCACTTTCAGGAACATTGGTTGCAGGAGACGTTTTTGTAGTGGCTCATGATTCTGCTACTGTTTGGACTGGAATTCCTGATTTATATTCAAAATTCCTTCAATTCAACGGAGATGATGCATTGGTATTGTACAAATTGGGTACAAGCAGCGCTGTAGATATCTTCGGTTCGGTAGGAAATGATCCGGGATCTGCTTGGAGAGATTCAGTAGCATTAAGCCCGACTTACCTTTGGTCAACTGAAAACAAGACTTTGGTAAGAAAAGCATGTGTTTACTCAGGAATCACTGTAAATCCTGATTTGGCTGGAATCTATGGTTTTCCAACTTTGTTTACTGAATGGGATTCATTGACTACCAATGATGTAACAGGTTTGGGAGTTCACGCTATCGGTGCTTCTGCATACAATTTCAGCGTAACTACCGGTGATGCAACTGTAGCATCAACTACTGGTAACTGTGCGAATATTGAGATCGGTACTGTAAACTCTGTAGTTACTGTAACAGGAACTTTCTGTGGATTCAATAGCTGTGGTGGTAGCACTACTTTTGCTGCAAATGTAAATGTGGATGGATGTGGTGAAGGTCGTAGCGCTTTGACAACTTCAGGAAATTCACAACTTGAATTGTTCCCTAACCCTACAACTGGTTTGGCAACTGTAACATTTACAACAAATTCAGATGAGCATGTTTCTGTAGTAGTATTCGACCTTTCAGGGAAAGAGCGTATGACTCTTGCTAACGAATTCGTAGCAAAAGGAACACACCGTTTACAAGCTGATTTGTCAAAATTGGCAGCAGGAACGTACCTTATCCGTATAGCTTCTGCTACTGAAAACCAAACACTTCGTGTAATTAAGACGGATAAATAGACATTCGTTAATTTATCTAACTACTTGAAAGAGTTCTTCCGTTTCGGCGGGGGAACTCTTTTAATAATTTAATCAAGCAAGACAAAAACATGAAAAAACAAGTATTGATTTACATTTTGCCCCTTTTCATTTTCGGAATGGGTGTAAATAACTTAAAAGCACAAACCCCATTTAGTCCGAATACTTATTCGGGATGGGTCTCAACTCCAACCAATTCTTTTGCAACAATTCCCGCTGCGCCAGGTGTCTTATTTACACAAGTTACACGGGGAGCTGGAAACACCTTTTCAACCGCTGCAGATGGAATCAATTCAAGTAAATGGAATAACCCATCAGCAAACGCTGCAATTACAGCGAATCAACACCTCACTTTTTCGGTTAGTGCCAATAGTGCAACGACATTCGAAATTGATAGTTTATCAATCATCCTTGGAAGATCGAATACCGGACCTGATTCCTGTATTCTTCAATATAAATCAATAAATACGGGTAACAGCTTTGTGTCTGTTGCTTCCGGAGTACGGATTATTCTAGCCCCGTCAAGTAGCCCGACTACCATTTTGTCCTTTGTTCCACCATCACCTATTCTGGCTTCTGCTAACGATACCGTCGTTTTCCGTTTGGTAGCATGGCATGCCAGCAGTGCGCTCGGAACTATGAAAATGATGAATAATTCAACTGTTTATGGGAAAGTGACACCTGTTGTGACGAATTCCATTGCAGCACCGGTAGTTCAAACAAACCATGTGAGTTGTGTTTCCTCGATTCAGGGAGACAGTGTTCAGATCACATTCAATTCCAATGGTGTTTTCAATCCTGGAAATACCTATTCCTTGGAATTATCAGATGCATCCGGAAGTTTTTCCTCACCGTTGGTTCTTGGTGTTTTGAACAGTAGTTTGAATACGGGAACCATTAACGGATTTATTCCAGCTAGTACTTCAAGTGCGAATTATCAATTGCGAATTAAATCAAGTAATCCGGTGATTAATGGCTTGGATACAACTCATTTGATGGTTTATCCGGGAATGATTTTGAATGCTTCGGTCCTTCAGCCAAGTTGTCCGGATAGCACAGGAGAAATCGACTTGACAATAACCGGAGGTACGGGAACAATTCAATACAATTGGTCGAATAGCCAATCAACGCCGGATTTAAACAATTTGACCGGAGGAACTTATGGTGTGAACATAACAGATGTTGCGGGTTGCACGGCCGATTCATCTTTTACTATTCAGTCTGTTCCGGGTTTTGTTATAACTGATTCCATTTCGCCGGTTTCTTGTCATTCGGAATTTACAGGGATGATAGAACTAACCGTTGCAGGTGCTACTGCTCCCTACTCTATTTCCTGGAGCGGAAATGGGATTAATCAAACGGGACTGGTTGCAAATAACCTTGCTGCGGGAACGTATTCGGTAAGCATTACAGATGCAAACAATTGTCCGTATAGCAATTCATACTTGGTAACTGAACCTGCTGCTATTACGGTTTCCGACTCAATTGCGAATGTCGCTTGTCACGACGAATCCAATGGAAGTATTTCCGTTTCTGTCGGAGGTGGAACCGCTCCTTATTCTATTAGTTGGAGTGGAAATGGAATTAATCAAACAGGGCTGGTTGCAAATAACCTTGCTGCCGGAACGTATTCGGTAAGCATTACAGATGCAAACAATTGTCCGTATAGCGATTCATATGCGGTAACTGAGCCTGCTGTGATTACGGTTTCCGACTCAATTGCGAATGCCGCTTGTCACGACGAATCCAATGGAAGTATTTCCGTTTCTGTGGGAGGTGGAACTGCTCCTTATTCTATTAGTTGGAGTGGAAATGGAATTAATCAAACAGGGCTGGTTGCAAATAACCTTGCTGCGGGAACTTATTCTGTGAGTATTACAGATGCAAACAATTGTCCGTATAGCGATTCATATGCGGTAACTGAACCTGCTGTTCTGAATGTTTCTGCTTCGATAACGAATGCAAGCTGTTCATCATGCAACGGAAGTATTTCGTTGAGTGTGAACGGAGGAACTGCTCCTTATTCTTTTGATTGGGACAACAATTCCACCTTGCAAACCATTTCGGCAGTTCCGGGAACTTATTGTGTAACCGTTTCGGATATGAATGCATGCGAGTCGGATTCTTGCTTCACTATTTCAAGTACGGCTGGATTAGCGGATGATGCAACTGATTCAGGAATCCAATTATTCCCAAATCCAGCAACGGAGGCTTTCCAAATCGTCTTCTCACAGACATGGAATGGAAGCGAGAAAGAATTGACTATTCTGAACTCATTGGGAGAAATTATTCTTCAAAAAACGATTGATCCTTCTGTTGGACAGGAAGTTGTCCATGTACAATCCTGGACCCGTGGAGTATACATTTATCAAATCCGAAGCGAAAGCGGCGAGATTGAAAAAGGTAAAATCAACCTAGTCAACTAATTGTTAGGTACTCATGAATGAAAAGGCTGTTTACTTCGGTATACAGCCTTTTTTGTTGCTCAAAATAGGTTTATGCTTCTTTATTGACGCTGTGAAGTTTAATCAACGTAATCTCCGGATAAATACCTACTCTGCCCGGAAAACCCAAATAACCGAATCCACGGTTGACATAAAGAAATTGCTTTCCAATGTTATACAATCCTGCCCATTTTTTATAGCGAAAAGAAACCGGACTCCATTTGATTCCAAAACGTTCAATTCCAAATTGCATTCCATGTGTATGTCCGGACAAGGTCAGGTCGATATCTGTTTTCGCAGCGACTTGTTCATCAAAATGACTTGGATCGTGTGAAAGCAACAACTTAAATGAATCAGATGGAACGCTCTCCAAGGTCTCTTCCAATTTTCCACTTTGCCTGAACGGAGCTGTTCCCCAGTTTTCCACACCAAGCAACCAAAATCCCGGTTTCAACTCAACGGCTTCATTCAGTAAAGGGGTAAATCCGATTTCCTTGTGAATGGCAATCAATTTGGTCAGATTATTATTCTTGGTTTCTTCCTTATCCCACGGGACATAATCTCCATAATCGTGATTCCCAAGGATGCTGTATTTTCCAATTTTCGCCTGTATTTTCGAGAAAATAACCTCCCACCCCAACATTTCTTCCGCAATATTATTGACCAGGTCACCGGTAAAGAAGACAAAGTCGGCTTCTAATCGGTTGATCTGTTGAATCGCTTTTTCTACTTTGTCGTATTTATTGAAAAAGCTTCCTACATGAATATCACTGATCTGAACAATGCGCAATCCGTCTGAATCTGCGGGTAAATTTTCAAATGGCAATTCAATGGTATGTGTTTTCCAATTCCATCTTCCCCAGATGATCCCCGAAAGAATCGCGAAAAACATGCTAATAGTGATTCCAAATCCGATGTATTCAATCCATGCAATACCTGTAATGAGATAAACGATTCCAAAAAGAAAAAATCCCAAAGCCGGAACACCTGAGGCGATCATTACACCGAAAGCATTGAATCCTCTTCGGTAGTCCGTCGTTTTCCGATTGCGGATTGAACGCATCATGACGAGCATGCTTCCAAAGAACAAAAGTAATTGCAGCATACCAAGTATGATGAAGAATGGGTGTTGAATTTCGAAAAGTGCGTAAGAAAGGGTAGCTTGAGCTAAAATGATGAGTAAGAGAACGATTCCGAACATAAAGTTATTTTTTAGAACGGTAAAAGTAGACAGCAGTCAATGACTCTCAAGCCAATCTTCGTTAAAATCGGTGAAATAATCGGCGAAATATTCATCAACATTAACTTGTTAAAAATTAATACACTTACTGAAACGATTTTTTGGCTATTTTGGTGAAAAATAATCGCTATGAGTAGAAATTTGTACATTGTCCCGCATGATTTGACTGAGGTTGGAAACACTGCTTTGGACTATGCCTTATTCCTTGGTAGACACGTAAGAACAGATATCATGCTGTTGCATTTGGTTGATAATAAATCCAAAATTGCCGCTGTTGAAGCAAAGTTATGGGAGATTGTTAAATCCAAAGTAATTGCGGAAAGTGTGGAAATGTTCGTGCTGGTAGCGGTTGGGGATATTTTTAGCGACATCAATAAAATCGCAAACAGAGAGCATGCCCAATTGATTCTAATGGGGACTCATGGTGCGAAAGGTTTCCAAAAATTGACCGGAAGCTTTGCAATGAAGGTCATTACAAGTTGTGATGTTCCGTTTATTATCGTTCAGAAAGAAACCAAACATCAAGAGATCAAAAACATCGTTGTTCCGATTGATTTATCGAAGGAAAGTCTTCAGATTGTAAGTTCTGCCGGCGATTTGGCACGTATTTTTGATGCAACCGTTCACGTGATCGGTGAAAAACATACGGATGAAGGCTTGTCTCAGCAAACCAAAAATCGGGTATTGTTGATTCGAAACAAATACGACGAAAAAGGAGCGAAATGTGAAGTGAACCTGCTTCCTTCAAGTGGAAGTTACTCGAAGAAAGTGATGGGATATGTGAAGGAAAAGAACATTGATCTGATCGCATTGGCTTATCACTCAGAGAGTTTACTTCCTCAATTCGATAATTTCGCCCAATCGTTGATTACCAACGAGATGAGATTACCGTGTATGATCATTGCCGCAAAGCAATCAGGTAATCTATACTTCTAATTTGCAATTCGTAATTCGTAATTCGTAATTCGGATTTCTTTTGACTACTTTTGTTCTGTGGAATTAGGAGTTTATAATGAATTGCGTCTCGACCGTTTTACGAGTCCGGGAGCTTATTTGGAAGATGAAGAAGGGAACGACGTATTGTTGCCTACAAAATATGTTGATCCGTCTTTTCAGATAGACGACATGATTAAAGTGTTTTTGTACAAGGATTCCGAAGGAAGAATCATTGCTACAACACTGACTCCTAAAATACTTGTCAATCAGTTTGCATTCCTGAAGATTGCAGAAGTTAACCAATACGGAGCTTTTGCTGAATGGGGTGTTGAAAAGCATTTACTCATTCCGTATCGCGAACAACCGAAGCCTTTGGAAGAAGGAAAGCATTATTTCATTTACATGTACATCGATGAAGCTACTGAGCGTTTGGTTGGTACTTCTCGTATTGGAATGTATATGGAAACGGTTGAGGATGAACTCCAAGCTGATGATGAAGTGGATCTGATGGTTTGGGAATTTACAGAACTTGGACTTAAAGTGTTGGTTAATAATCGTTTTCAGGGATTAATCTTCAAGAATGAATTGCACCGTCGGGTTAGAATGGGCGAAACCTTGAGGGGATTTGTAAAAACAGTTCGACCGGATGGTAAGCTGGATATTGTCCTGGAACGTCCCGGTTACGACAAAATTGACGCACATGCTCGAAAATTCCTGGCAATTCTTGAGAATAATGGAGGTTTCTTGGATTTAACAGATAAATCCGATCCGGAAGAAATCCAATACAGAACCGGTTGGTCGAAAAAAGTATTCAAACAAGTTATTGGAAACCTTTACAAACAAAGACTAATCAGTCTTCATGAAAACGGAATCACATTAGTTGAGAATTGAAAAGGTGTTTTCGACTACACTCAATTCACCTTGAATCTTCGTAAACAGGTCACTGAGCGTAGTCGAAGTGCCTGTTTAAATAGAGAATAGCTCCTTAAACTTAATTGCTTGTCTTCTCGAGATTTCAATCTTCTCCCCTTCACGGATTTCCTCTCCGGTAGCTGTTTTAATGATCAAAGGCTTCAGTTCCACTTGTAAACCGCCGTTAAACCAGTTTTCTACCTTTTGGATCCAGTTCAGGTTGATGATGTATTTTCTATTCGCTCTGAAAAAATGCTGTGGCTCCAAGCGTTCTTCCAAACTATTCAACGATCTTAAAATCAACGGTCTGCTCTTATCGAAGTACACTTTTACATAATTTCCGTCACTTTCAAATAGGCGAACCTTGTCCAATGAGACATAGAAACACTTCTCCCCGTCCTTAATAAAGATCGAATCGGAAATGGTTAATGGTCGTGAAGAACGGTCAATCTTCGGAGCTTTGGCAGTGGATTGAAAATCAGCCTCGGAATTATTGAGCAATTTTTTTAAGGTTTCATCCAGGCGCGCCGGATCAACAGGCTTCAATAAGTAATCCAATGCATTCACTTCGAAAGCTTTCAAGGCGAAATCGTCAAAGGCAGTAACGAAAACAACCTGTGGAATTTCATCCAGTTTCTTTAACATGTCGAATCCGGTCATTCCGGGCATTTGGATATCCAGGAAAATCAGGTCCGGTTTTAATGCCTTGATCTTTTCAATTGCTTCCTCCGGATTCTTTGCTTCGTCAATGATCTCAATTTCGTGATAATCTTTCAAGAGTTTCTTTAACTCTTCACGCGCAAGTCTCTCATCATCAATGATTATGGTTCTCATATTTCTTTAATTTCAATGATTGCAATAACAGTTTTAGGGGTGTTCTGTTTTAATTCAAAATTTGCTTTTCCTTTGTATTGAAGTTCCAATCTTCTAAGCGTATTAGATATTCCTATTCCCATCGAATCTTTTCGGGAAGAACGCAGATTTCCATTGTTCTCCACTTCCAGGATGATGGACTCCGTTTTTCTTTTAGTCCTGATCCAAACGGTCCCTCCTTCAATTAATTGTGAGACTCCGTGTTTCAGTGCATTTTCCACCAGTGTTTGAAGAATGAAAGGAGGAATCAGAAAGTGCATTACTTCAGGGTCCAATTCCTGTACGATCTCCAGACGCTCTTCAAAACGGACTTTCTCCAGGTCCAGGTAATCCTGAACGATGGATAACTCCTCTTCCATCGGAACCAGTTGCTCACTTCCGATAATCAATGATTTCCGCAACAGATTGGACAATTTCGTAATGTTCTCCTGGGCACGGTAGGGTTCGATATCTATCAATGCGCGAATAGAATTCAGGGAATTGAACAAGAAATGTGGATTGAGTTGCGAACGCAGGTTTTTCAATTCAATTTCATTGTGACTGGCTGTAAGCTGTAAGTTGCTTACCTCCTGTTCGCGTGACCGCTGGAAAAAGTGAAACGTAAAGTAAACACTGTTCCACAACACGAAGAAGATCAGGGTTGCCGCAACGTTCAGTGAGAATTCAACAATGGAAAAACTGAAAGGAGTTCCTGAAACAAAATGCGAAACGAGCGTGTTTAAAATCGACATGATCGCCGCAAAGAAGACCGAAGTAAGCAGAACGCGCGGAATCAAATTCGATAAGCGCATATTCAGCCAGCCCATTGCAATGAAGAAATAACGCATCAGGTGAGTCAGTACGATTCCCATCACGAAGAAACAACTCGTGGAAATAACGATTGTTTGCAGGTCGATACTTTGATTTGAAAAGGTGGATGCCGAAAAGATAAGCAGGGAAAGCAAAGCCCATCCTCCTATTTGTGCCATCCAATATGTCCTTCTTGCTTTAAACATAAACCAAAGTTAAATGAAATCTCAAGCGAAACACACGAGTTTGGACTAAGCGGTGTTTTAAATGGTTGATTGGATGTATTTCATGAAGACAGACTATTTCGGTCTGAAAATTGTAAATTCGTTTTCGATGAATCGCTTCTTGTTTTTAATCCTCTTGCTTCCGATAATGGCATTTAGCCAAAATCGCTGGAAACCCGGTGCTGGGATAAAAGCAACTGTATTGATTGCGTTTGGCTCCCATCAGAATTCATTTGGATTCAAATTGGATGGATATGCAGGCAATGACTTTTTACAGATGAATGCAGGAGTCACTACACGCTATTTTCTGACAAATCTCGGAAATCGCTCTCATTTTGGGGAACTGAGATTAAGTACCGGTGGTGTTCTAATGTTTGGAAAAGGTAAGAATCCATTGAATATTGATTGGGATGGTCCTTTACATCAATCCAAATCGGAATATTCAATTGGTTATGCACATTATTGGTACCTGGATCGTGTAGGAAGCGCTCAACGTTCCGGAGCCTGGAATATCGGGATTCAACGGGTAGATATTCTCCTGGAAAATGATGTATTTGGCGGACAGGCAAAGGATCGTTTTCGTACCGGAAGCCTGGTTATTTCTTATCGTGACAGTCTATACAAAGTCAGTGTGGGAATGACTATCTGGACAGGTGAATCCGGTGAAACGCATTGGGACAGGAATCCGCTTCCCGGCGCACCAAATGGCTATCGGGATTTGACCGGAAAACCTTATGGAAAGCTGAATCACGGAATCTTATACGGGGAATTCAAACATCGTTTTGTAGGAATCCAGACTGCCGGGACCAGAATTGGATGGGATAGTGAGCAGATCAGACATGTCTTTCAGAATAAACTCAGTCACGACCTGATTCTTTTCCCGAAGAAAATGGAACGCAGAACTCCGCATTATCCGCGCTTGAACGAATCCGGAAACAATGTGTTTACCCGAAAAGAAGCCCGAAAACCGCGGTTTTATTTCCAAACCTTTTTGAATGATGGACTACCTTATTAATTCTAAAGGGCATTTCGACTGCGCTCAATGTCCTTTAGATTAACCTTATCATTTGTGAAAGGTGACTGAGCGGAGTCGAAGTCCCGTTCACCGATTTTTAAAACAGATATAATTGTAGTTTTCCACACTTCGCCTTTATTTCTGAAAAAGCAATCAAAACATTCGTGTTTATTCATTTATTTGATGTAATTTTGCGCCCCGTAGTTACAATTTTTATATATGTCCAATTCAACAAAATACGTATTTGTAACCGGGGGGGTAACATCATCCTTGGGTAAAGGAATTATCTCAGCTTCGCTAGCAAAATTGCTTCAGGCACGCGGTTACTCTACGACAATCCAAAAATTAGATCCTTACATCAACATCGATCCGGGAACATTGAACCCATATGAGCATGGTGAATGTTTCGTAACAGACGATGGAGCTGAAACAGATTTGGACTTAGGTCATTACGAACGTTTCCTGAATGTTCCTACTTCACAAGCCAATAACGTAACTACCGGAAGAATCTACCAAAGCGTCATTGAAAAAGAACGTAAAGGAGAATATTTAGGGAAAACAGTTCAAATCATTCCTCATATCACAGACGAAATTAAAGAACGCATTCAGATCTTGGGTAAAACCGGGAAATTTGATATCGTGATTACGGAAATCGGTGGTACGGTTGGTGATATTGAATCACTTCCATTTGTGGAAGCAGTGCGCCAGATGATGTGGGAATTTGAAAGTGATTGTTTGGTTATTCACCTGACATTGATTCCTTATTTGTCTGCTGCAGGCGAATTGAAAACAAAACCAACACAACACTCCGTTAAGCAATTGCTTGAATTGGGTGTTCAACCGGATATTTTATGTTGTAGAACAGAACATGAACTGGATTTGACGATTCGTAAGAAAATCGCAAAATTCTGTAATGTGAGCATGAATGCGGTGATCGAATCGCGTGATGCGGAATCAATCTATGACGTTCCTCTTTTAATGCAAGCAGAAGAATTAGATAAAGTAGCTCTGGAAAAACTGGGCTTACCTTCTAAAAATTCTCCGGATTTGACTAAGTGGAAAGAGTTTTTGACTCGTTTAAAGAATCCGATTCAGGAAGTGAATATCGGTTTGGTTGGTAAGTATGTCGAATTGAAAGATTCATACAAATCAATTTCTGAGGCATTTATTCACGGAGGTGTTGCAAATGAAGCACGTGTGAATGTGAAATGGATTCACTCCGAATCATTGACAAAACAAAACATTGAAAAGGAGCTTGGAGGATTGGATGGAATTTTGGTTGCACCAGGATTCGGTTCTCGTGGGATCAGTGGTAAAATTGAAGCGGTGCGTTTTGCACGTGAAAACAAGGTTCCGTTTTTTGGAATCTGTTTGGGAATGCAATGTGCAGTCATTGAATTTGCACGTCACGTCTTAAAATATGAAGACGCACACACCACTGAAATTGCAGAAGACTCGAAATATCCGGTAATTTCTATGATGGCAGAACAAAAAAGCATTTCAAACATGGGAGGAACCATGCGTTTGGGAGCTTATAAATGCCAGTTGAGACCGGACACGCAAGTTGCTTCAGCTTACAATACCGAATCGATCGAAGAAAGACACCGTCACCGTTATGAATTCAATAACGAGTACCTGGAAGCTTTCGAAAAAGCAGGAATGATTGCTACAGGAAAAAATCCGGAAACAGGATTGGTTGAAGTGGTTGAAATTCCGGATCATCCTTGGTTTGTTGGTGCGCAATATCACCCGGAATACAAGAGTACCGTGGATAATCCACACCCTTTATTTGTTGCCTTTGTAAAGGCAGCTATTGACAACAAGAGATAAGCCCGGTGGGCTTATCGAAAAAAAGACAAGCGGCAGTGCAGTCATGAGTAGTTGCAATGTGGGCTTATCGAAAAATATATCCGCGGTAGTGGATAATGAGATGTTAAACCGAAAAGAATTAATCAGCCTTAGCTGATTAATTAAAACAAATAAACACGAATGGATAGGAATACAGTTATTGGTCTTACGCTTATTGGTGCCTTGTTGGTAGTGTTCACATACATGAGCCAACCAAGTGACAAGGAAAAGAAAGCCACGCAGAGAGAGCAAAAAGAATTAGCCGAGCAAGCGAAAAAAGATGCGGATTCAACAGAAAAAGCGGAGAAAAACAAACCGAAGCTTGTTGCTAAGAAAGATAAGGATGGAAATCAAATCAAGGATGACAAAGGGAATCCGGTTTATTTAAACGAAAAGACTAACGAAGATACAATCGTTGCTCCTCGTGTGAAAGCTCCTACGAAAGTCATTGCAAAAGGAGAAATCGTACGTTTGGAATCAGAGAAACTGATTGTGGATTTTTCCACGAAAGGTGGAATTGTTTCTGCTGTTCAATTGAAAGAATATGAGTCTTACCTGAACTTTGCCAAGAAAGACGGTAAGATCACACCGCTTTATTTGTTCAAGGATGGAGATCAGACCAATCAGTTGATCTTCAATATTTCCGGACACAAGTATGCAACGGGGAACAAACAGTTTGAGATTGTTTCAAAAACCAAGCACAAAGTTGTTTTCAAACACGATGTGGCTGATGGTTCAATCATTTACACATACAACCTGAAAGGCGGTTACGATTTGGGATATACCATCGAATTGAAAGATTTGAACGGGAAAGTGTTACCGAATTCAGTAATGTTGGATTGGCAAATGGAAATGCTTCGTTCGGAAAGATTACTTTCGGAACAACGCAAGGTTTCTACGATTTGTTATGAATCAGCTGAAGGAAAGTTGGACTGGAACAGCGAGGTTGCTGAAAGTTATAAAGTTGCAGAAACAGATATGAAATGGGTGGCTTACAAACAAAGCTACTTCTCCTCTATTTTGGATGCGGATAATGGATTTAAGGTGAAAGGCACCAAATTCACCGCAACGAATTACAAAGAAGGTTCCAAGGAATTCTTTACACACATTCGCAAATACCGTTCAAAGTTGAATTTGGGAATGCAGTCTGTGAAAGATGGGAAAGCAAGCTTCTCTTGGTATTTCGGACCAAATGATTACGACGTGCTGGCATCTTATGATAAAGATTATGATGATATCCTGAATTTAGGATGGGGTCTTTTCCGTTGGATCAACTTGTATGCAGTACAACCTGTATTTGCATTCTTCATGAACTTGGGAATCAATGCCGGACTTGCGATTTTGTTATTGACCATTATCTTGAAATTGGTTTTGATGCCGGTTCAGTGGAAAATGTTCGTTTCATCCGCTAAGATGAAGATCTTGAAACCACAAATTGATGATATCAATGCAAAATATCCGAAGAAAGAGGATGCAATGAAAAAGCAAATGGATATGATGGCACTTTATCGAGCTTCGGGAGCTTCTCCTCTGGCCGGTTGTGTCCCAATGCTCTTCCAGATGCCGATCTTATTGGCTGTCTTCCGTTTCTTCCCTGCAACATTCAGCTTGAGACAACGCGGATTCCTTTGGGCGGAAGATTTGTCTTCATTCGATTCCATTTGGGATTTCGGAACGTATCTTCCATTATATGGTAACCACGTTTCATTATTTACCTTATTGATGGCAGTGACGACTTTGGCATATACGCATTTGAATTCGTCAAACATGACGCAACAGCAACAGCCCGGAATGCCGAACATGAAAATCATCATGTACATGTTCCCGATCATGATGATCTTCTTCTTTAATAACTATTCTTCAGGTTTGAGTTACTACTATTTCATCTCCACATTGATGACGATCATCTTGATGTTCATTATCAAAAAATTCTTCGTAGATGAAGAAAAGTTGAAAGCGAAAATGGCTGCAGCTCAAACAAATTCAGCGAAGAAAGGTACTGAACCTAAAAAGAAATCGAGCTTCATGCAACGCCTGGATGACGCACAGCGTCAACAACAGGAACGAGCAAAAAACAAGCAAAAGAAATAGGAAAAGAAATTTCCAAAAAAAAGTCGGGGCGAAAAATTTTTCACCCCGACTTTTTTTTATTCAGCTCTACTCTTACTATCTTCTTTTTCCTCCTCCGTTTCCAGGTCTGACAACCGGTCTGTTTTGAGGGACTTGTCGAGCCGGTTGAGTTTGTCTTTGTGGTTGCGGATTGACACGCTGAGGACTTCTTTCTACCGGTCTTTGCTGCGGAGTCGTTGTCGGATTTTTTCTGACAGGTTCAACCGTTCGGGTATTTCCATTGTTATTGTCCTTGTTTGTTCCACCATTGTTAATGGTTCCTCCGTTGTTCGGATTAGTTGGTCTCGGAACGGCTTGCTCACGTACTTTTGGTTGGGGATTCGTTGAAGGACGCGTTGTTTCAATTTTTGTCCCGTCAGTTCTCCCCGTGCTTTTTACAGCATTACCGACTTTCCCGTTCGTTGTTTCCATACGACCTTTAGATCCGTTTGCAGATTGATTGTTAAGAGGTCTGCCTTTATAAGCAGCTTGCTGTGGAGCATACCTCGTTCTTACGGAAGGACTACTTGATCTATTGTTCAGGTAGATCCGGTGTGCATTCGGAACATGATAAACGTTGGTGTATTGACACCAGCCATGATAATAATACATCCGGTCATAATAAACATAATAATAGACCGGTCTCCATGGATACCACCAAGATGGATAATAATCCCAGTAATAAGGAGAATACCATGGATCATAGTAAGGATCGTACATGTATTGAACACAAGGCCAATACCAGACATTTACAAAGACAACTACAGTTGGCGACATCAAAGCCGGACCGGTGGTTTTTTTAATTTCCTTCTCATCGATCGGTTCCATGATGGTTTCTTCACCATATAAGGTTTTATCACCGATAATTTGTAATTGTGCTTCAGAATCGCTGCGTTTTTCTATGACGATAGCTGCAACGTCCTGTATTTCTGTCTTAGTGATCGGAATTTGCAATAAAATGGCGTGATTATCTCCATCCTTCTTATCCACTACTCGGATGTAGTCGATTTTGTAATTTCCATCCAAATCTAAATTATTGACTCCGTTTGACTCGGTATTGAGTTTCTTTTCGAAGTCTGGTAGATCTTTGGATTGTTTAAAAAGATTCAATGCTGCCTGTAAATCAAAATTGTCTCCAGGCATTCCTGTACTGTCACTTTCCTGAGCGAATGTGTTGAATGATAACCCGGTTATCATAATCAACCCCAAATAAACGAATCGTTTCATATCAAGTGTTTTCTTAGTGATAAGATAACAAAAGCGATGTCACGGTTTACATAGTTAACTATTATTGGGAGTTGATTGAAAAAGGCATTTTCCGCCGTGCGAACTAAATGACCTTTCCAATTTTTTATCCGGAAGACGGCTGAATGCTAGAGTTCTTGCCTTCGCATAGCTTCGGCAAAGCAAGGATAGCATAGTCGAAGTCTACTTTGTTGCTTCTCTAAGCTTGATGAAATCCTGAATCTTATCGTTTTCAATGAGTACCGCCAGGTTGTATTGACTGAGTTTCCATTCTTTTCCCACTTTCATCAGGACACCGCTTCCCCGGCAATCTTTCATCCAGGTAGTGATCTTTTCATCAAACCAGGCAAATTTCCCGTCTTTGGAAATTTCAATATGACGTTCTATTTTTCGGAAATCCCATCCTTTTCCCTGATCGAAGTAAGGTTTGCAAAATGCTCCGAATTGTTCCTTGTTCCAACGTTCAGCAGGATCTGTCCCAATGAAAATGAAATTGTCAGCCATGAATTGAAAGTACTCTGCATAATTGGCCTTGGCAGCTGACTGATGCCACTTGTCGATCAATTGGTCTATTGTTTCTGTTTCACTGGGTTTTGGAATTGTAAATCCGGTGATGAAGTAGAATCCGATAAAAAGGATTGGAATGAGTTTAATTGTTTTCATAAGCAAAAAAAATACCGCCTCAGCTTAGCCAAGACGGTATTAAATATAAGGATTGTGAATTACTTTTTAACTTTTGCCTGACACATTTTCACAGCAGCAGAGATATCAATTACTCCACCGGTTGTTGAAAGTGTTCCGAAGTCAACAGATGTTCCTGTTCCCGGAGAAGGAATCATTGTTCCTTTGTATTGTTTTGCTGAAGCCAACATGATATCCTTGATTTCCTTCATAGTCAATGATGGGAAGTAAGATTTCAACAAAGCAGCAACACCTGAAACCATTGGAGCTGCCATTGAAGTACCTTGAAGGATCTTGTAATCACTTTGAGGGATTGTGTTGTAGATCTCAAATCCGGGAGCGAAAATATTCACCTGACGGGAGCTGAAGTTTGAGAATGTCGCAGCCAAATTCTTTTTATCACGTGTGGATGCACCGATACACAAATACATGTCCAAAGGTTTTGCCTGGAAGGAGTATTCATTTGTCGGGAAGTTCGGATTCTCATCCAGGTTTACACCGTCGTTACCTGCAGCGTGAACCAATAATACTCCTTTAGCATCTGCATAAAGCATCGCTTCATAAACTTCTTTTTGGTGTTTCGAGTAAGCTTTACCGAATGACATGTTGATAACGGAAGCACCATTGTCAACTGCGTAACGAATTGCCAAAGCAACGTCCTTGTCTTGCTCATCTCCATCCGGAACTGCACGTACAGACATCAAACGAATATTTTCAGCAACTCCGTCACCACCTAATTCATTGTGTCTAACAGCACCGATAATTCCACCAACGTGCGTACCATGCAATGCGTCCGGTCCTTCAACGTCACTGTTTCCGTAATGAACATCATTGAAATCATCCGGATTATCTCCGATATTCTGACGATCGTTATATTCCATATTCAACTGGTAGTTCGCACTAGCATTCAAATGTTGGATTCCTTCTTTGATTGCCTCTTCCGATAATTGACCATTCGCAATGTATTTACCTAATTGCTTCAATTGAAGATCTTGTGGGCTTTCCGCTTTCCATGCATCTACATCTTTCTCCGTGAAGTTCTCCCCCAGTTTCTCGATCAGTTTCGCTTTCAACATCGGTAACATCTGCTCCAATTGAGTGTATTGCTCCAATGCAGAAAGATTCTCCTGGCGCTCAGCTTCAATTGATTTTAGAAGCTCTTTGTATTTTGCGTAATCAGCTTTGTCAGCATCTGAAATGTCTGATTCTGATTTGTCCTTGAATTTTGTATGCAATTCAGCACAGATTCTGGTTTTCTCCAAACGAGCGAAATCCTGGTTCAGACCACCCGGGCTACCCAAGAAGTTCCAGCCATGAACATCGTCAATGTACCCGTTTTTATCATCATCTATTCCATTATTTGGAATCTCATCTTCGTTTGTCCAGATTTTTCCCTGTAAGTCTTTATGCTCGATGTCAATACCTGAATCAATAACTGCAACGATAACGGTTGTTGACTTTTGCTTTTTCAAACTGGAATAAGCTTTTTCAGTATTCATCCCAGGTGTTGGGCCATTATACCAGTCTTTAATCTCTTCAACTTTCTGACCGTAAATAAAGTTCATTACACCTACGGAAAAAAGGGCAAATGACAATGTGAGGATTCTTTTCTTCATGATTATTAATTCTTTTTTGAGCGGAATACAGTTCCTTTTAAACAAATATCTTAATTTGCAGAAAGATATTTAGAGTATTCTATATTAAAGGTTAAAAAAAATGTTCATAGGAAAACTACTACAACAAGCGGTGAAAGTAAATAAAATATTATTTATAGCAGGATTAATTTTGTTTAATTCAAGTCTGGCTTTTGCACAAACGGATAATTTCCGTTTCAAAAAGCTAATGGAAGAGCAGCCTGCCATTCCTTGTGCCTTTGCAGTTCCTAATTCAGGAAATTTGGATGCCCTATTAGCTGTAAAAGAGATTTCCGTGAAACAAGTAACGCGTGAATGGATTTACATTCAGGCAAAACCAAGTTGGATCAAAGAAGCGATGGATTCGAAGATAATCAAGTCATTCTATTTGGAATTTTCAGTCCCCAAGCCATTAAATGACACCAGTTTGGTAACACACTTTGTAAAACCGGTTCACCAGGGATTGGGAGGTTTGCAAACACCTTTTAAAGGAAAAGACGTAATCGTTGCATTTGTGGACCAGGGATTGGATTATAACCATCCGGATTTTAGAGATGCAAACGGAAATACCCGCGTGCTTTATTATTGGGACCATACACTTCCAGTTGCCGCAAATACGCCACAGCCTTACGGTTACGGACAATTGTGGACCGGAGCTGAAATCCAGGCCGGAACCTGTGGGAGTATGGAAGAATCTTCTGCTCACGGAACATCTGTTGCCGGTGCCGCAGTTTCCGATGGATCAGCCACAGGAAGAGAAACCGGAATGGCCCCTGAAGCAAATATTATCGTCATCGAAACAAACTTCAATTTACAGAACTGGACACTGACTGTAGCTGACGCCTGTGATTTTGTATTTAAGAAAGCGGATGAATTGGGACTCCCTGCTGTTGTTAATTTATCTGTAGGTTCTTATTTGGGAAGTCACGACGGAACGGATCCGGCAGCTGTTCTGATGGATAATTTGCTGGATGAGAAAAACGGACGAATCATTGTCTGTGCAGCCGGAAACTCAGGTTCATGGGGGAAATACCACGTTCACGGAGATGTAGATGCCGATACTTCATTTGTTTGGGTAGTTCCGAATCCGGGAAGTCAATTGGGTCCGAATACCGTTTATTTAGACTTGTGGACAGATCTTACGGATGCTGCTTGGAGTTATTCCTGGGGGGCAAATTTATCCGGTGGAAGTTTTGAAGAGCGTGCCGAATTGATTTACCGGGCAGCAAATACAGGTATTGGGACAACTATTAAAGATACCTTATGGAATGGGTCGAATCGAATTGCAACGTTGGAAATCTATCCTGAAATTGTAGGTCCGAACTTGCATTTGGAATTCTATTTCACGAATGTTGATTCAACAAGTTATCTCTACGCATTTAAAACCAAAGGATTAGGCAGTTATGATGCCTGGAGCGGTTCAGCAGCAATTGCACTGAATGACATGTTAACAACAGGTCTTCCGTCTTCAGGTGTTTACCCGAATATTCAACACTATCATATGGCGGATACACTGATGACAATCGTTTCTTCCTGGAACTGTTCTCCGAAAGTCGTTACTGTAGGGAACATCAGAAATCGGTTCGGGCATCTGGATAAAAATGGTAACTACTACACTCCTGCTCCATCTTATACGGCAGTTGTGGGACAGCTATCTCCGAATTCCTCAAAAGGTCCTACCAGATACGGGCATATCAAACCGGATATTTCAGCTTGCGGAGACGTTAGTTTAAGCGCCGGACCGTATTGGTTATTGAACGATCCGGGATGGAATGCTTCCATGTCTGATGATGGAATGCATGTACGCAACGGTGGAACTTCCATGGCTTCGCCGATTGTAGCGGGAATTGCTGCTTTGTATCTTGAAAAATGTGGCAAAGGGAATTACCAGAGTTTCCTGGATGGGATTCACTCCACAGCATTCACGGATATCTTTACAGGAACAATTCCAAATAATGCTTACGGTTATGGTAAAATTCACGCCTTGAACCTCTTATTGCAATCTAATTTCACCAATACAATAACTGCCGATGCATTGTTCTGTCCGGGAGACAGTGCGGTTTCAACTGCATCCATACCGAATTACTCCATCAAATGGATGAACGGTGATACGACGCTCAATTCCGCATTGACAGCTTCAGGAGATGTTTATTTCACTGCATACGATCAGAATGGATGTATTTCGTTATCAGACACCCTCACTGTTTTGGCACTTTCCGCTCCACCCGCTGCAATCATTTATGTAAACGGAACATTGCTTTCAACTGATCCATATCCGAGTTTACAATGGTACGAGAATGGAATTGCAATTCCCGGAGCTACAAATACCTCTTACACGATCACTTTACCGACCTCTTCAAACTTTACAGTTGCCAGAACAAGTATAGACGGATGTGAAGTTTTTTCACAACCTTACAATCCTTCGTTAGGAATTGATGAATTGTCGAATCAAATTCAAGTTTATCCAAACCCGACATTGGGGAACCTTTCAGTAGACTCCTCTATTCCATTGAAGGATATTCAAGTTGTTGATGTTCAGGGAAGAACAGTGAAAATAATTTCAGATGGGAAGCATGAATTTTCGATTTCAGAATTGAAAAACGGAACTTATTATTTAATTATTCACACAGATGTTCAATACTTTCAGGTGAAAATTGTGAAGAATTAAAAAGAAGCCGTATTTTTGGAGGCAAATAAATTAATCGAATGAATTTAACAGGTATCATTGCTATTTCGGGAAAACCAGGACTTTATAAAGTTTTGGCACAAGGTAAAAACAACATTATCGTAGAATCTTTGGAAGATAAAAAACGTGTTCCAGCGTATGCTTCAGACAGAATTTCTGCTTTGGATGATATTTCTATCTATACCTATGATGAAGACAAACCGTTAAGAGAAATCTTCACTTCGATTTATGAAAAAGAAAGTGGGAAAGAAACCATTTCTCATAAGGAAGATCAAAATAAGTTGAAAGCTTATTTGATTGAAGTGTTGCCCAATTTCGATCAAGAGCGTGTTTATGCTTCAGATATCAAGAAAATTTTCCAGTGGTATAACTTATTACACAAAGCTGGTGCATTGATTCTTGACGAAGAAGTGAAAGAAGATGCTGCAACTGAAGAGGCTCCTAAAGCGAAGAAAGCAGCGAAAGCAAAAGAAACTGACGCTCCTGCAGATGAAGAAAAAGCAAAAACACCTGCTAAAAAAGCTCCGGCGAAAAAAGCGGCTACTGCTACCAAGTCTGCAACTGCGGCTAAAGCTCCTGCTGCTGCGAAAGGACCTGCAAAAGCTGCCGGTAAAACAACAAGTGCGAAAAAAGTTGCTGCTCCTAAAACAGGTTCATCAAGAGGTAAATAATAATTACATAATATTTCTTAATAAGTGGGGGCGCGATTAATCGCGCCCCCACTTATTTTATTCCTTTTTTTATTTTTGTGTTATGAGAAAATTTGTTTCGCCCGACTTTACTTGTGAAAGTTGGAAATCAGTCGAAGGATACCTTTTGGATCTTCAAAAAAGGGATATTTCTTCAAAGGAATCATTCAAACAATGGTTGTCGGATAAAAGTGAATTGGAAGCTGTTCTGGAAGAGAATATGGCTTGGCGTTATATCCGGATGACCATTAATACTTTGGATGAAAAGTTGACAGAATCGTACCAGTTTTTTGTAACTGAAATACAACCCAACCTTGCTCCTTTTGAAGATTCTCTGAACCAAAAGATGATGGCTTCTCCTTTTGTGAAAGAATTAGCTGCTGATAAAGCTTATTCCATCTATTTCAGAGGAGTTCAATCTGCATTGGAATTGTTCCGGGAGGAGAATATTGCACTGGAAACGGAATTAAGTACCTTGAGTCAGCAATTCGGAGCGATTTCAGGGAAACAGATGATTACTTATCAGGGGAAAGAATTGACAATGCCTCAGGCATCCAATTTTTTAAAGGACCCGAATGAAACAGTTCGCAAGGAAGTTTACGATCTGATCACGACTCGCAGACTGCAAGATCGCGGAGCATTGGACGACTTATTTAACCTCTTGATTCAATTGCGCAACAAAGTGGCTAAGAATGCAGATTGTGTGGATTACCGCGAATATAAATTCAAGGCACTTGGCAGATTTGATTATACCGTTGAAGATTGCCTGGCTTTTCACGATGCAATTGAAAAATTGATCGTTCCTATCGTGAAGCAATTGAATTTGAAGAAACTTGAAAAACTGGGTAAACCGAAATTGAAACCCTGGGATACGGAAGTAGATCCGGATGGATTAGCTCCTTTGAAACCTTTCGAAAACGGAACAGAATTGTTGGATAAATCAATTACTGTTTTTCAAAAATTAGACACCTATTTTGGGGATTGTCTGAAAACCATGAAAACTGGTGGATTCCTGGATTTGGATTCAAAAGCCGGTAAGGCTCCGGGAGGGTATAACTATCCACTCTACGAATCCGGAATCCCATTCATCTTTATGAATGCTGCGGGTGCGCAACGAGATCTGACAACGATGGTTCACGAAGGAGGACATGCAGTTCACTCGTTCCTGAGTCGTGATCTGGAACTGACCGGATTCAAATCTTTGCCATCAGAAGTTGCTGAGTTGGCTTCCATGTCGATGGAATTACTGACAATGGAATTGTGGTCTGAATTTTATACGAATGAAAACGATTTGAGACGCGCCAAATTGGAACAATTGGAGTCTGTAGTAAAAGTATTGCCTTGGATTGCGCAGATTGATGCTTTCCAGCATTGGATTTATACACACCCAACGCATTCTACGGAAGAAAGAACCCGGGAATGGTTGAATTTGAGTAAGCGTTTCGGAACCGGATTGGTAGATTACGATGGTTATGAAGCCGTACTGGAAAGTTCTTGGCAGAAACAATTGCACTTGTTCGAAGTTCCTTTCTACTACATTGAATATGGAATAGCTCAATTAGGTGCTCTGGGTGTTTGGAATAATTACAAGAAGAACCCTGCAAAAGCATTGAATGATTATAAAAACGCATTGTCTTTGGGTTATACGAAGTCCATTCCGGAGATTTATGAAACAGCCGGACTGAAATTTGATTTCTCTCAGGTTGCTTTGGAGGATATCAGTAAAAATTTGATGGATTCGATTAATGAATTGAATTGAAACCAGTAGTCACGCGATTAATCGCGTGACTACTGGTTAATTACGTGCCTATTGTTTAATGATTTTTGTGTCGACAAAACGATTTAAAATTCGTTTGATCCATTTTCCTACAGGTTTTTCAATGAAGACTGTAATTCCTGTAGCGATTAAAATGCATACCGGCAGAGCAATTAAAAATGCAGCTACGTAATAGTTTACTCCAATCTTCATCAGGTTCGGAATTAGGAAATAGATGGAGAAATACTGATGTATCAGGTATAATGCAAAAGATATTTTCCCCAGGAATAGCGTGGTTCTATTCACAATAAATCTCAATTTTCCAAAAACAAAAAGGAAAAACAAACCAAAATAGATTGCCAATACGGCTTTGTATTCGGGATGCGAAATGTAATAGTTTGCCCTCCCCACTTTCGTAAACAACAGTATTTGCAGAAAGTAGCAGCCAATAATCAAACAGATATTCAATAGCAGACGTTTATCCTTTGTAAATAACCGGTAAAATAGAATTCCGGAAACGAACAAGGGTAAGGATTGTGCCAAAGGAAAATTCTTGAAATAAGCCATGGAGAAAGGTTGGAACCAGTGAAATTCAGTCAATATGGTTCCGAGAAGAATAAGTGGGATCAGGATTGCGACAGCGCTTTTTAGAGTTTTAGTCAGGAATAAGTAGCCCATCACCAGATAAAAGAGCATTTCTATGATCATGGTCCAGTAAGGTCCATCCAGGTCCTTTACACCAAAATAATATTGGAACATCGTCAAGTTATAAAAGAAATCGCTGATTGGAAATGTATTCTGTGGCTCGTAGCCAAAGAAGCTTTTATTGATGCAGATGATTACAAAGGTGAATACAACTGAAGTCCAATAAGTTGGATATAGCCGGCTAAAGCGATTGATTATGAATTGGTAGCCGAATTGAATGCGCTCCAAACTCATGGTAATCACAAATCCACTGATGATAAAGAACAAATCGACCCCGGTTACACCGAATTTGGTAAAAGTCAATAAATCTTTCTGTAATAAGGAGTAATGGAAAACAAGTACAACAATTGCTGCAATTCCTCTTAAAGAATCAAGTTCTTGAATACGGTTGACTGAGTCATCCTTTTTGATGGAAGAACGAGCAATCATAGTTAGAAATCAGCTGTTAATTTACGCTCCGATGACTCTTCTTAAATCACTGATTTGTGATTCCCAAAGTCGTACAATTTCATCTTTTTCAGTTTTTTCAGCAAAATCGGAGACAGTTAGGATAACCACTTTTGTCATAGGGTCAATGGTGTATTTCATTTCAAAGAAAGTTTCCAAATCATCTTCTTCGTCGTTTAACCATTGCCATTTAATGTATTCTCCGGCCTTTTTAGAGATTAGTCGCGCTTGTTCCTCACTTCCATCCCAATGAAAGGTGTACATATCATCTTTTACAATAACATCATCAGCAAACCATTCGCTCAATCCATCAGGTGTCGATAGCAATTTATCCAAAACCCGAGGAGAGGTTCTTAACACATATTCTAATTCGAATCGTTCCTTTTTTGTCATAGTAGTTTAATAATGTTAACTTCGCGCCGAAAAATCATTTTCGAAATATACACATTTCTTTTCATGGCGTTAGTACATTCATTTGAAAAAAACGGAAACAAACTCTTCAAGTACAGAGGACAAATTCCGATTATTTTATTCGTTTTAGCTGTTCCGGTAATCTATTTTACAGATGTTCAATGTATTATGGATGATGCCCGCTGGTATTATATCTGCACGGGTGCGGCAATTGCTATGTCAATTTTAGGACAGGTAATCCGCGCTATTGCGATTGGAACGAGTAACAAGAACACTTCGGGTAGAAATACACAGGAGCAGGTAGCGGAGGCATTGAATACCAAAGGAATCTATTCCACGGTTCGTCACCCACTCTACCTGGGTAATTACTTTATGTGGATTGGAATTGTTTGTTTCACATTCAATATCTACTTCATTGTTATCGTAAGTCTGTTGTTTTGGATCTATTACGAGCGAATCATGTTTGCGGAAGAACGTTTCCTGGAGCGTAAATTCGGTGATAGCTATGTGAATTGGTCGAACACTGTTCCTGCATTTTGGCCAAGTATGAAAAACTACATCAAAGGTCAGATTCCTTTTTCAATGAAAACGATTTTACGTCGGGAGTATTCAGGAATTTCTGCAACCGTATTGGGTTTTGTTTTCGTAGCAGGATTGCGTGAGTTTTTCATGACAAATACCATTGAAAACCCACTTTGTTATGTTTATTGGATTGCAGGATCTTTGTTATTTAGCTTGATTTTCAAGTTACTAAAGCACAAGACAAAAGTTTTATACGAAGAAGACCGTTCTTAGTCTTGCATAGAAGAAAAAAGTAACTATATTTGCACCGCCTTTCAGGGAAACGAAAGGCATATGGCGAGATAGCTCAGTTGGTTAGAGCGCAGGATTCATAACCCTGAGGTCCGGAGTTCAACTCTCCGTCTCGCTACAAAAAGCTCAGTTTTTACTGAGCTTTTTTTTGTATAAATTGGTCCAGAGTTCATCCCGATAGCTATCGGGACTCCGTCTCGCTACAAAAAAGCTCAGTTTTTACTGAGCTTTTTTTGTTTGTATAAATTGGTCCGGAGTTCATCCCGATAGCGATCCCCTTAAACGGTCTAGTTAAAAAGAAGAGATCTTCCTTTTTTTGATGATTACATTTAGCATCGCTATAAACACAATGCAAAAAGAGGAAGTGTGTGCTTCCCCTTTTTTTGTTAGTTAAGGTTTGTTGTAGTTCGTCAGTCGGACTAGTTGTAGTTTTTAGTCGAACCTTCGTGTAATTTTTAATTGTACGCAACTGTTACATCGAAAGAACCAGTGTATAAACCTACCGCTTGGTTGGCATCAACGTTCAATGTAGCTCCTACTTTCAATGCTGCAGCTCCTTGAGCGTCTAAAGCTGAAGTAGCTCCCAATGAAGAAACAAAGTTGTCTACTTGCATGTTATTTGCACCTGAAGCGATCAAGATAGAAGAAGGCAATGAGATAGTGAAAGACGCATCCGGGTAACCGATGATATCGAATGCAGCTGCGTTGGAAACGTTGCCTGCTGCGATCAAAGTAACACCACCTGCAGCTGTTCTAACATCTGTGATTGCCATGTCTACTGTTCCAGCTACCGGTCCTGCAGCAAGGTTACCGAATTTAAGGTCAGCTGTTTTTGTAATTTGCAAAGGCGATACGATACGAGCGCTTGCATCTGCTGATACTGTTGATTGAGCATAAGATGAAGAGAATCCAACAACGAATAATGCTCCTGCGAAAATTGTACTTAACTTTTTCATAATTTCTAAGATTTAAATTGTTTTAATTGTGTTTTTGTTACTACTCTACTTTCAAACGGAATGCCACATCGTGCCAGAATAATCGGAAATCCAGATTTATCAAGGGTTTCAGCATTATGCCAAAAATTTCACCTTCACTAAAAATATTCGAAAACAAAGACTGATTATTCGAAAACGAAGAATACTACCTTGAAAAGGAATCTTCTATTGCGGAATTGTTCAAGTGATTGGATGAAGCTCCAAAAGAAGAACTGAAATCAGGAAAAAGAACACGCCAAACCATTCTAAAAAGAAAATGGAGATAGACGGGCGTCGTATCTCCATTAACTTATCTAACCTAACCACTATTCACTGAATTCGATAGAACAAAAGAAATGCCAAACAGTGTCAATCGTGTCGTATTCCCAGTATTATCAAGGGGGTAAAGCATTTTACACAAAAAGTCAGTGTTGAAAATATTCTTCGGAAACGAAGGGTTGCTATTCAGAAACGAAGACGTTTTGGTCGAAACACTTCTTCTATCGGTTGAATGATTGGATGAAGTTAAAAAAGTAACTGGCAAGCGAGGCCAGATTGAAATGAAAATGGAGATAGACGGGCGTCGTATCTCCATTAACTTACCTAACCTAATCTAACCTAACCACTATTCATTGAATTCGATAGCCCAAAAGAAATGCCAAACAGTGTCAAACATGTCGTATTCTCAGTATTATCAAGGGTTGAAGCATTTTATACAAAAAGTCAGTATTGAAAATATTCTTCGAAAATGAAGGTTTGCTATTCGAAAACGAAGTACAATACTCCATAACCCATTTTGGTTGTCCTTCATAATCAATAAAAAAACGTATTATTTATTCAAAGGATAAGATTGGTTATTGAATTAATTTTTTAAATTAAGTGTTAAATACATCACTATGATTAAGGCAACTAACATTCACTGTTTCAGAAACGATTCAACTTAAAGAACTTATTGCTAGTGCGTATATGATGCTTCCTGATTTTGAAGTACCCGATCTAACATTGATTTCAGGAGGATTTCTAAGGAATTAACTATTAGAGAATTGATTATTAAATTGATTTCTCAAAGAATAACAAAACAAAAGTGCTGCTTTATGAAAGGAATTGTGTTTACGGAATTTACAGAAATGATAGAAAATGAGTTTGGATTATCCATGCTTGATGAAATCATTGAGACAAGTAACCTCCCCTCAAAAGGGATCTATACATCAGTAGGGACCTATAGTCATCACGAAATGGTGATCATGTTAACCAAGTTTAGTGAGTTGACAAAAATTCCAATTCACGAAGCATTACGCATGTTTGGAAGTTGGTTGTTTAACAGCTTTTTTAATCAATACCCTGATTTTTTCAACCATACTCAACATGTTTTCGGTTTCCTGGAAAGCGTTGAGCATCATATTCATGTAGAAGTTTTAAAACTATATCCGGATGCCCAATTGCCTCATTTCATTTGCACTCAGATAGATCAAAAAACTTTTTTAATGGAGTATCACTCCGACAAACACATGGAATGGTTAGCTGTTGGACTGATTGAGGGTGCATTGAAACAATTTAACGAAACCGGAGAGGTGAAAATTGTTGATTCGCCGGATCCTTCAAAAGGGTGTCTAATTCAAATTAAACTTCAATGAAGAGTGAGATCGAATTGTTGAGACGGCAAATAATCCGAGAACGAGAAGCTAGAAAACAAGCAGAATCTTTATTGGAAAATAAGTCCAAGGAACTATTTGACAGTAATCAAAAATTAGTGCAGTTAAATATTCGATTAGAGGATTTGGTTGGAGAAAGAACCTATCAACTGGAGAAAGAAAAGGAACAGTTGAAGCAAATGATTGATGAGCATCCTTTGCCAATGCTTGTAAGTACCGGGGAAAGAAATATGATCGTCAATGCGAATAAAAAAGCACTGCAATTATTTAAATGTGAATTGAACGATTTAATAGATCGCGAGGTGCCGGACCTCGTTAAATCGGAAGCAGAATTTTGTGAAGAAGATTTGAACGGGACTTTTTATACGCTGATTGATCAGGTAAAACATGAATTGAGATGCCATTGTTCCAATATTCAAATCGACGAAATTCCCGGTAAGTTGATTTTGCTTGAAGATATTTCCGAAAAAAGTGAAATGCTGGACCAGATAACAAAAAAAGAAAAGCAGTATAAGAATCTAGTAGAGAATAGCAGTGATGTTATTTTTATTTGTGATTTGGATGGAAAATTCAAATATGTGAATCCGATGGGATTCAAGTTAACTGGATTCGATGAAGAAGAATTGATGGATACTCATTTTTTCAAATTGGTTCGTTCCGATTATCAAAAGAAGCTAAGAGGATTTTACAATTTTCAAGTTAAAAACAAGATTCAATCTACTTATATCGAATTTCCGATCATCTGTAAAGACGGAAAAGAACTTTGGCTGGGACAAACCGTTGATATAAATACCAATTCGAATGGAGACATCGAATTTTTCGCGCTGAGTCGTGAAATTTCTGATCGTATTAAATACGAAAAAGCGATGATGAGGAGTGAGGAGAAATTCAGGAGTATTATTGAAAACCTGGAATTGGGGCTACTCGAGGTTGATAGAAATGGGATAATCCTGAAAGCATATCCTCAATTTTGCAAACTAATCGGTTACAGTTCAGAGGAATTGGTCGGACAAGATCCACTTCAATTAATGGTTGATGATGAAAACAGAAACATCATATTGGATGAATCCAAAAAAAGAAAACAAGGAAATTCATCGGTGTATGAAATCAAACTGTTCAAGAAAGATAAAACGCCTATATGGGTAATGATAAGTGGTGCTCCCTATTACAATGAAAAAAACGAAGTTGCCGGTACTGTTGGAATTCATCTGGATATTACCAAGAGAAAGTTGATGGAGGAAGAATTAAAGGAGGCTAAATTATTAGCAGAAAACTCCTTGAAAAGTAAAGATCTCTTCGTTGCTAATATCAGCCACGAGATCCGAACACCTCTTAATGCGATTATGGGGATGAGCCAATTATTGGAACAAGGTATTCTCAATCAGAAGCAACATCAATTTGTTCAAGCCATTTCAAAAAGCTCGGAGAACCTGCTTATGATAGTCAATGACCTACTTGATTTCTCTAAGTTGGAAGCGGGAAAAATGGACTTAACCTTAGGAAGCCACAATATTTATGAAACAATCACAGATGTAGCTAATTTATGGGGATATAAAATAGAGGAAAAAAATATTGACTTTTCAAAAAACATTAGCGTTCCCCAGAAAAACTATTTGTACGATGCTACCCGGTTGAATGGGATCCTTTCAAATCTATTGCATAATGCACTTAAGTTTACAGAAAAGGGAATGATTTCATTGAATGTGGAAATTGTTAAAGAGCATAAAAACAAGTCTGTTTTCTTGTTTAAGATCGAAGATACCGGTATTGGTATTTCGGAAAGTCAGCTGGCTCAGATTTTCGAAAGCTTTGTTCAGGCAGAACCGGGAATCGCCCGGAAATACGGAGGCACCGGTCTTGGATTATCTATTTCTCGCAATCTGATCGAATTAATGGGAAGTCAACTGAAGGTTTCTTCGCAATTAAATGTGGGAACGACCTTTGAATTCGAATTGACTCTTGAAAAACAAAGTGAAAGCAATTCCGAAAAAACTAAAGAACTAATCGAGGTTGGATTGCTTAAGGATCTGAATGTCTTGCTTGTAGAAGATAATCAGTTCAATCAAATAATGGCACATTCCATTTTGGAAAATTGGAATGTGAACGTGGTGATTGCAAACAATGGAAAAGAAGCAATTGAAAAGATTCAGGAACAAGAATTTGATCTGATTTTAATGGATATACAAATGCCGGTAATGGATGGAATTCAATGTTCCTGGAAAATTCGTCATGACCTCAAATCCACCACCCCTATTCTCGCCCTTACCGCCAATGCAATGCCTAACGATGTGAAAAAATATCTGGATGTAGGAATGAACGGGTTTGTTTTGAAACCGTTTCGGCAACATGAACTCTATATCAGCATAAAAAATGTTTTGTTCCCTGATATGAATGAGAAAAATCCGGTAACAAATGGCGTTAATGAAAAAATGAAATCAATGTATTCAGACGAAATTTGTGATTTATCGAACCTTACAAAAAACTGTCTGGGAAACGAGGCATTTATGCGAAGAATGATTACTGTTGCTATTCAAGAAATTGGAAACAACATAATCAAACTGGAGGAAAATTTAAATGCAAATAAACCGGCTGAAATAAAAAATATTGCTCACTCATTAAAACCAACCATTCAAAATGTAGCTAATAAACAGGCTTTTGAATTGGTTAGATCTGTTGAATTAGACGAACCGAATGAAACATGGAAAATAAATGTGAATGTTTTGATATCGAAATTGGATTTGCTAAAAAGCGAATTGGTCAAAAGAAATGTCTGATTCTCCTTACAGCATTCATTTTATCTTGCAACAGGGACTTTATATGAACTAAAAAAGAGGAAGCTTTCACTTCCTCTTTTCCGTTAGTTAAGGTTTGTTGTAGTTCGTCAGTCGGACTAGTTGTAGTTTTTAGTCGAACCTTCGTGTAATTTTTAATTGTACGCAACTGTTACATCGAAAGAACCAGTGTATAAACCTACCGCCTGGTTGGCATCAACGTTCAATGTAGCTCCCACTTTCAATGCTGCTGCTCCTTGAGCGTCTAAAGCTGAAGTAGCTCCCAATGAAGAAACAAAGTTGTCTACTTGCATGTTATTTGCACCTGAAGCGATCAAGATAGAAGAAGGCAATGAGATAGTGAAAGATGCATCCGGGTAACCGATGATATCGAACGCTGCTGCGTTGGAAACGTTGCCTGCTGCGATCAAAGTAACACCACCAGCAGCTGTTCTAACATCTGTAATTGCCATGTCTACTGTTCCAGCTACCGGTCCTGCAGCAAGGTTACCGAATTTAAGGTCAGCTGTTTTTGTAATTTGCAAAGGCGATACGATACGAGCGCTTGCGTCTGCTGATACTGTTGATTGAGCATAAGATGAAGAGAATCCAACAACGAATAATGCTCCTGCGAAAATTGTACTTAACTTTTTCATAATTTCTAAGATTTAAATTGTTTTGAATTAATTACTGTTGCTAGTATACTTTCAAACGGAATGCCATGTCGTGCCAGAATAATCGAAAATCCTTATTTATCAAGGGTTTCAGCTTCGTGCCAAAAATTTCACCTTCACTAAAAATATTCGAAAACAAAGACTGATTATTCGAAAACGAAGAGTACTGCCTTGAAAAGGAATCTTCTATTGCGGAATTGCTCAAGTGATTGGATGAAACTCCAAAGGAAGAACTGAAATCAGGAAAAAGAACACGCCAAACTATGCTAAAAAGAAAATGGAGATAGACGGGCGTCGTATCTCCATTAACTTATCTAACCTAACCACTATTCACTGAATTCGATAGTCCAAAAGAAATGCCAAACGGTATCAAGCATGTCGTATTCTCAGTATTATCAAGGGTTGAAGCATTTTATACAAAAAGTCAGTATTGAAAATATTATTCGAAAACGAAGGTTGGCTATTCTAAAACGAAGTATTTTTTTGCAAAAAAGATTCTTGGTGATTTTGAAAAGGTATTTGATATCACAAAAAAAGAGGAAGTGATTGCTTCCTCTTTTTTGTAGTAAAGGTTTATTGTCGTTCGTTATCCAGACTTGTTGTAGTTTTTAGTCAGATATAGTGTTCGTAAACACAGTTATATCGAAAGAACCTGTATATAAACCTACCGGTAGTCAGCATCAACGTTCAATGTAACAACTTACTTTCAATGATGCTGCTCGTAGTAAATTGAAAGCATAATTCACCTATGGATAATGCTCCAGCTAAAATGACTGTTGTATTTTCAAATTTCAAATGCCGGCTTTTTATGTTTGTTTCTCGGCTTTATGGTGTAAGTAACAGATAGACCTCCGACAAGTCCGCCAATTGCAGTCCATAAGATGTCTCTATCATCAGCAAAAGTTTTCTTTACGTATTGATCATAAGCTTCTTTTCCAACTGCTACTACTGTGGATACGGAAGTTGAAAGAAGAAGAGTTTCAAATTTATTGTCTGAAATCCCAATACGTTCACTTACGAATGCGGTTATTCCTCCAACCAAGACGCCCGCACCAAAATGAAGGGATTTGTCTTTTCTAATGATCTGTGAGTTAGCTATATTTGAAACTACTACGAACAGAATGATTATTGTTGCTTTCATGGTATTGATTTTTAATTGTTTTGAATGTTGCAACTGTAGTTTCAAACAGGGTGCCGCACTGTGCCAGAACAATCAAAAACCCTTTGTTATCAAGGGATTGGAGATGTGCCAAAAATATCCGAACGAAATAAACTCTTCGAAAACGAAGGTTTGCTATTCGAAAATGAAGTGATTATGTCAATCCTGAAGGGTGATTTCTATTCCATCCACAAAATCACCTTGTACGGATGGTTTTATTTCGAAAGATGTTGGCGAATATTTGGAGGATAATCCCAATCCTTTCAGCTGTTTTTCATCAAATTTAATTTGATAATTTCCCGGAGGGAGCCCTAAAAATGAAAAGTACCCGTCTTGTTCGGTCAACCCTTTTCCAACTTGACGGTTATTTCGGTCTACAATGTAGATGATCAGTCGATGAGCGGGAGTGATTTCTTTGTTTTTAACCAGTGAGATTTTCATTTCAACCTCCCCCATTGGTTTTACCGGAATGAATACTTTTTTGATCTGATTTGGACTGGTGACAATAGACCAGGTTGATTTTTCGATAATCCAGGAAATAGATGGGAATCCATTATTTGCGACAGTTAATAAATAAGGAGAATACGGCTCAAGTGAAGCAAAACGATGTATTGAGTCGTTTTCATTGAAGATTTGTTTTCCTCTATTGATTGCCACAGATGCATTCTTGATTAACGGTTCATTTTCATCTCTTTTGTCGTTGTGATTGATATCCAAGAAAACCAAAACGTCTAATCCGGCTCTACCGACGCCATTGCTATTGGAAACAAAAACAGGATTCGGTCTGGAAGTAAAATGAACACTTCCGGCTAAAGTTTGTGTGCTTGACAGTTGTTTTTTTTGCATACTGACATTAACAGCAGATCGCATGAAGTTGAAATTAAGGTAAATGGAAACTCCGGCTTGTAAGCTTTTAGTTGAATAGGAATAAGTCAAATTGGTTTCAGCAAAAAACAGTTTATTGAATTTCTTTTGGATTTGAATGCTGCTACTTACAGGTCTTTTATTAGAAATGTTATACAGTGAAGTATGAAGAATGGACCAGTTTTTTTTAAAATAAAAAGATGTGTTCCAACTCAAAACAGATTCTTTACTGGTGATTAATGTGAATCCTGTATTTATTCGTTTATAAAAAAACGAAATAGCGGATTCGCTTATAAAAGAATGTCGGGCAACCGTAAATGCAAGTCGATTGGTACTTCTCAAATAGATTTTTAACTTTCGGTTCCAAACCGGAAGATTCATTCCTAATTCAGATTCTCCCCAACTAGTAGTTTGAACAATTGTTTGTTTTTTGAGATACTGACGATGTTTTCCTGTTATGACAAAATTGCGTTTGGTTCGATACATTAATTCTACATAGTGATTCGATTGGTGTAAGTAGGAATAATTAAGGAGCAAATTCTTTCCCAAAGCAAGATTGAGTGAACCTGAAAAAATATGGTTATTCAAAGGGTTTCCTTGAAAATATTCATATCCTGCATTGATTGTTGCCCAACGACTCAGACCATAAGATACTTTTGTTTTATTGAAAAGAAATCGTGAGGAATCAGCTGTAATGCCCGAATACGTTTGATACTCTACTTTTTTGTGAGTAGTAAAGGAAAAAGGGATGCTAATGGGAATTTCTTCCGAGCTTTCTTGTCCCCATGGACCATAATAGCGAATCAAAATGATTGAATTACCAAATACGAGCGGAACTTCAAAATTGAAATCACCATTCATGTCAGCAGTTGTGAAATTCACCAATATCCCGTTAACGTAGATCTCTACCTCCCACCCCGGATTGGTTCTTCTCTGAATAAGGTAACTTCCGAACGTTTTTTTAATGGTATAGGGTGTATTGGTTAATTTGATTCCATAAAAGTTTGAGATAGTTTGACCGGTAAGGCTGACAGTGACATTTCCTGCTTCAATTTGTTTCAAGATGGGCAGTTTGTCATTCACATATCTCCATTTAATACTTGTACTTTCGAATCTAACCGAACTATCCCGTGTAACCGTCGATCTCCAATTCAATTCACCTCCAAGGAGTTCCATTCCAAAGGAACTTCTGAATTGCTGAACGTTTGAGCCTGAATTGTCTTCTTTTGATTGTAAGTTCCAATCCATTACCGCTCCCCTGATCCAATTCCATTTTCTTGAAATCGTTGTGTCAGCAGTAGATTCTCCGGTTAAAGTGAGCAGGTTTGCTCTCATTTTCTTGATTCTTAGCTGTTTGATAATGGGAAGCTCTATATCGGAACGAAGAAAAACGGTCAATTCTCTGAAATTGAAATCCATGGTCATTCCAAATAGTTCCTGATAGACTTTTCCCGGGAGATAAACATCCTTATAATCAGAGATTATCTGCTCGGGTTTTAGAGTTTGGACCTTGTCCCGAAAGGTGATCTTCCCTGTATTTGAATTGAATGAATAGGAATTGTCATTACTAAGTATAAATCCGTTAATCGTATCTAGCTGGACGGAATGATTTAAATAAATATCCAGTTTGCGAAACAGATCAATTATCGGTAAATAAATGTTCTCATCGTAATAAATAGCCTCCATCTCATAGCTACCTAGTTTGTCGACATTCAGCTTGATTGTAAATTGTTCATACTCTGTTTCGTCTTGACCAAACACTTCCTCCCGACTACTTATACAAAAGAAGCAAAGGATAAGGGATACTATTTGTAGTGAATGGTGAAACATCGGATTCTATTCGAGTATGATAAAAACATTCATTCTTCCGGAATACTTACCTGTAGATTCAAATGATGCATCCTGAATATTCAATTTGGCACCAACACTATACAGGAAACCGGATTCAGCATTATTGGGACTAACGAAATGGGTTGGCTCAGTAATGATTGGTTCGCAAATAATGGTTTCTCCTGATTCATTCCGTAACTCAATTCTATTGTCGATTACAATCTGAATCAGCGTATTGGAGGGACATTTGATCTCAAAAATAGCCGCTGAAGCATTTGATTCTGAATTTAGTAGGATGACAGATCCGTTTGCAGATCTGATACCATCTTTATTGATTTCAATACTCCCCCCAAACTTCCCCGGATAAAAAGCCCCGAAACTAAACTCGGATAGATTGGTGATTGAAATGTGTTGTTCTTCTTGACTGATAGTAACTGATTTCTCATTCAAACCAGAGGATTCTTTCTCCAAATTGTTTTGAGCAAACAAAAAACAAGGGAAAGCAATTACTATAGCCAGTAAAGACTTTGGGTATGTCCAATTTGAAAAACACATCTGAAATGCAATTACAAACTGATCGGTTGATTGAAATAATAGATTTCTTTCCCATCAATTTTTGAGTAATATTTGAGTGAAAGTGTTCCCTTGGTAAGATCTACTGTCTCCGGAATTGTTAAAGGAATCGAAATGTCTCGCATGTGGATAGGAGTGTAAACTGCAACACCATTTACTCTTCCAATCAAGGTCTTAACACCTGTTAAAGAAGTATGTTCGACTTCCAATTGACCAAAGGTTGAAATGTTTCCATATCGTTCGATTTTACAATCCACTTGTTTGGAACCGTTGACATCCGTTATTTTCACCTCTGTTGTTGTCGCTTTTACTTGAGATTGACCTATTCGGATGATCACCGGAATCGTAATTCCATAAACAGGCACTAATTTGAACCCAATTGCAGTGGTATCTCTTTCAGTTCCCATATCCGGAGTTTCATCCACAATAGATCTGAAATATAAATGGGAGCGATATTCTCCTGATGCTAAATCGGCCGGTGTTTTCAATTGAAGTCTCACCATTTGAGCTTCATTTGGCGCCAGAGTGATGGATTTAGGAAAAACACGTAGGTATTTATCGGCGAACAAAATACTATCTTCAGCCAAATCTATTTTTTCCAGTTTCCCGGTACTAAGCATTTTGTATTGTAAAAAACTGATGGTATATCTGGCAGTATCTTTTCCTGTATTTGCAACGGTTAGTTCTTCGATATTTTTACCGTTTTCAAATACTACACGGAATGGAGTAATTAATAAATCACTTTGTGAGTTTGCATTGATTCCAGCAAATAAAGTGAACAATAAGAATAGTTTGTTTTTCATGGTTTCTATTTTTAACCATTCAAATCAACTCTCATTCCGTTTTTTATAACATACAGTATATCTTTGTTTTAGCTTCTTTTTTATTTTTTTATTTACCGGTTCATTCTTCGTTTTTAAGGATCAACTATTCGAAAACGAATAGTTGGACTGATTAAGTTAACAGGTTATATTTTTGTAGTCTTCTATGAAGGGCATTCCACTCAATGTTCAATAATCGTGCTGCTTCTGCTTTGTTGTAATCTGTTTTCTCTAATGCCCGAAGAATGGTGTTTTTTTCAATTTCTTCCAGGTCAAAAGTTTCATCCAATCTTTTCGTATTCGAAAATGATTTGATGATATCGAAATGTTTGCTTTGAAGTTCATTCTCATTGCAAAGTATCACAGCACGCTCCATTAGATTCCGTAATTCCCTGACATTCCCGGGGAAACGGTATTCATTAAACAATTCCAAAGCATCCTCACTAATTCCTCGAATATCCTTCCCCATTTTGCTGTTGAGGGAATTCAAAAAATGATTTGCTATTATCGGAATATCCTCTTTCCGCTCCCGAAGTGGCGGGATATGTATGATAAATGTTCCTAAGCGATGAAATAGATCAAGTCGGAAGCTGGTATTCTCCGTCAATGTCTCAATACTTTTATTGGTCGCAGAGACAATTCTGACATCAAATGGAACACTTTTTTGTGTACCAACCTTCGTATATTTTCGATCCTCCAATACGCGTAACAATTTTACTTGCAGATTTAAGGTCATTTCGCCAATTTCATCCAGAAAGAGAGTGCCTTTATTGACTGTTTCAAACCAACCGGCCTTATCTGTTGAAGCATCGGTGAAACTACCTTTGGTATGCCCGAAAAATTCGCTTTCAAAAAGAGCATCCGGAATGGCTGACATATTGGAAGCGCCGAATATCTGATCTTTTCGATCGCTAAAATCATGAATTGCTCTTGCGACCAATTCTTTTCCAGTTCCGCTTTCCCCTATTATTAGAACAGAAGTGTCAGGAGTTTGAGCAACCATTTTAATTTGCTCTATGACATTCAAAATCGGTTTTGATTTCCCAATGATACTTCCGATTTCACTTTTCAATTCTTTTTTCAGAAAGACATTCTGTTGCTTTTGTTTATCCAGATCCTGCTTGAGTAGTGAGTATTTCATTACCCGTTCGATGGACATCCAAATATCGGCGGGAGTGAATGGTTTTTTAAAATAATCGGCCGCTCCTTTTCTTAATGCTTCAATTACAGTATCCATATCTCCGGAGTTACTGATCAGGATCACCTCGATATCCGGGTACTCCTCTTTTACTTTTTCCAGCAATTGTAACCCGGTCATTTCCGGCAAGATGTAATCTGAAACAATAAAGCTGATTTTCTCCTTTTTCAAGATTTTCAATCCGTCCGATGGACAATCAGCAGTGAACACGGTAAATTTTTCACCCAAAATTGAGGCCGACAAACGTCTGTAAAAGGGATCGTCATCAATAATCAAAAGGTTGAGTTTAGTTGTGTTTTCTTCCATGTTTTAAATAGATTTATCGATGATTACTGTGAAAGTTGTCCCTTCTTCTGAGATACTATCGACTTTAAGTTCTGCATTGTTTTTCTTAACGAAATCCTTTATTATCAGCAGTCCCAAACCGAATCCTTTTTCTTTGTTTGTTCCGTTGGTTTTATAAAACTCATTGTTTTCAAATATTTTTTCCAGCACTTCTTTAGTCATTCCAATTCCCGAATCTTTCAGTTGTATGAATACTTTCTGAGTGTTTTCTTCGTTTGAAAAAGTGATCTTCCCTCCGTCCGGAGTGAATTTTATTGCATTTGCCAGTAAATTACGGAATATAACCTCAATGGATCTTTCGTCGCAAATTATTTTAGCCTTTTCATCGATGTTGTTTTGTATTTCCAATGCTTTAGAGGATGATTGGTGCTCTAAAAATGTAATTACACTATCTATGATCGGTTTAAGATGTTTCGACTGCAGTTGATTGTGATTTTCATTCATTAACAATTGTCCCCATTCAATTAATTCGTCAATTAATTCATTGGTCTTTTGAGTTTCGGTGTTTAATAAATCCAAAAGCGCTTCATAATCGCCGGAATCTTTATCAAGATATCCCTCATTCAGCATTTGTAAGAATTGAGTGATCTTATTAAACGGAGACTTGATATCATGTGCTATGATAGAATAGATAAAATCTCTGTTTTTATAAAGCTCTTTCAGTTTTCGTTTGGAAAGAAACAGATCAAGATGCGTATTAACCCTTGCAAGAAGCTCTAATCTATTGAATGGTTTGAATATGTAATCAACACCGCCTGCTTCAAAAGCTTCCAAAATATCATTTGTTTGAGCCTTTGCAGTTAAAAATATGAGCGGGATTTCTTTTAAAGAGTCGATACATTTAATTCTACGACAAGTTTCCAAGCCATCAATTTCAGGCATCATAATGTCCATTAGAATCAAATCAATTTCATTATTCAGAAGAATGTTAATTGCACTTTCCCCGTTTAAAGAAACGGCAATATCAAATTTTTCCGATTGCAGAATGTTTCCGACAACCTTCAGATTCTCTATGTTGTCATCAACAATCAATATTTTTGGAGTGTAATCCATAAATAGCGGTTTGAACGTGTTTGCTGATTGCTACTTATTCCTGTTCCGATCTGATAAAAAACGGAAATATAAAAGCAATCTTAATTAGTATGTACCAGTGTAGAAGTTGGAATTGCTTGTCTAATTATTTCTCTTAAAACTTCAACAACTTAATATTACAATATAAGAATTGTTTTTTTGATATTAAGATGTTTGATGCAATTACTTCCTTAAAAATTAGTTTAAGTTTTTATTTCTTTCATCAATTAGATGTTGAATTTTCTTGAGTATCAATGGGAATTCACCCAAGGTAGATGAAAGCTCCATGAGATTCACATTATCAACATGGTTCAAGAGCAACTTGGCATAGTTTTCCAAATATTCAAACTGATACTTTTGTGCGAATTCCAGTAAATTGACGCCAAACTCTTCAATTCTAAACAGAACCATTCCATCCTTTATGAGTGAATGAGCAGGTAGGAAATCGTGATTTAAAACAGCCAGAATCTCGGAAAGTTTATGACCTACTTCCGGATTGATATTCAGACTCAAACTCTCGTCTAATTGATTGGATGCTGAATCCGATGAATGGCTTTTATAAGGTAAATATTTCATGAGCACATTGACCAATTCTGCTTTATTAGTGGGTTTATACAAAAAACCATCAAAATGCACGGATAACTCCTGATCCGTTTGAGCTGAAACAGATGCCGTTAATGCAATCAGGGGCACATGTTTGAATTTAGGGTTCGATCTTAATTTTTCTGCCACCTGGTATCCGTTCATGTTTGGCATCCGAATATCCAATAATATCAACGAGGGCGTTTTTGTTTTTAGGATCTCCAATGCCATTTCACCGCTATCGGCAGAAATGATTTCCAACCCCATTTCATCCAATAATCCTTCAACTGCCATGATATTGGAAAGAACGTCGTCTACCACCAAGATCAAATTGTCTTCGAAATAGACATGATCGATCGGTAAAAAAGGATTTGGTTTTTCTATAAAATCATTGCAAATTTCAACTTCCGGAATGATGAGTGAAAATTGAGAACCTTTTCCCAATTCACTGCACAATTCGATTCGACCATTCATTTTTTCAGCCAATCGTTTGGAAATGGATAATCCCAAACCTGCGCCTGCGTAAAGTCGGTTCGAGTAAACAGATTGTTGCCTGAACGCATCAAAAACCACATCGTGCTGATCGGCAGGTATTCCAATTCCGGTATCAATCACATCGACCCTTAATTGACCTTTCATTTCGCTTATAGCTTCAAATGTTAAGTTGATTCTTACGTATCCTTTGTGCGTGAATTTAATGGCGTTACCTACTAAATTGAAGATTATTTGCTTGAACCGAATCTCATCAAGCAATAATCCTCTGGGGAAGTATGGATCTATTTCAACAGAAAGTGAAACACCTTTTTTGAGGGTTTTTTCAAAGAAAAGAAGCTTGATTTCGTTGACGATATTAATCGTGTCAACAGGCATTTTTACAATATCAATCTTATCAGCTTCAATTTTTGAGAGGTCCAGAATGTCATTTAGAAGCGCTAAAAGCAAGTTTCCACTATTTAGAATAGATTCGATCATCTTTTTAAATTGCGGATTATCCGTTTTGTGATAGAGCGTTTCGCTAAAACCTAAAATGGCATTCATCGGTGTTCTGATTTCATGACTCATATTGGCCAAAAATTCAGTTTTTGCCTTGCTTGCAGCTTCTGCTTTTTGTTTTTCATCAATCAGTTTGCGCTCCAAATCCGCTCGTTGTTTCACATTCACCAGCATTCTGGAAAATACAGAAAGCAAAGATTCTTCCTTTTCAGTGTAAACATGATGCTCTTTAACGGAATCAAAACCGACAAACCCGAGACATTCATCACCATCCATCATTGGAATTGCAAGGAGACTTAATATTTCTTGCTGTTCAAGTGGAATGCGCACTTCATGCCCTTCGGGTAATTCGTAAACATCGGGAATGTTCATGTTTTTCCCCTTCCGATGAGTTCCTGCCCAAATTTTTATATGATCCAATGGTATAGCCTGTAATTCATCTATCTGTGGGGAAACACCTTCTTCACACCATTCATGAGTATTGGTGCAAATACCATTAATCCAGTCATAACTAAAAACATAAGCCCGGTCAGCACCAACAAATTGACCCAATTCTCTTAATGAGGTGTGAATTGCATCTTCCAATTCATTCAATGAAATGTTAATATACTTAGAGGAAATATCCATCAAGATTCTCTGTAAAGCAGCTTGATTCTCAAGGGCTTCTTCCGTTTTTCTTCTTCGGCTGATATCATTATAAAGCCAAAGATTTTCCACATATCCGTTTAGAAAAACGATGGGAATGTATTCTCTTTGAAAAAGTCTCCCGTCTGATAATTCCAATTCCTCACCCAATACGGCCTGCTTTTCATTTTGAATAGCGCGTGTTCTGCTACTAAAAAAATCAGGATCTTTAAATAATACTTTTATGGTCTCAATGAGGTCTGCCGTATTTGTTCCTTCCAATACATGCTCGTCTATTTCCAATCCCAGCAAACTGCAGAATTTCTTATTCATCTGCTGGATTTTAAAGTCTGATGTTTCTATCAGAATTCCACCCGGAAAATTGGTTAAAAAAGTATTGAAACGATTGACGTGATTATCCAATTGACCGTAATAATAATCAGCTTCTGAGAACAAACAAATGATCTCTTCCTTATTTTGAGGAATCAGCTCCACTTCATAGATTCTGGTCTGATCAAAATCATTGAAACTAAACGATTTTTCCGTCTCAAAATTGATTAGATGAGTGAGTAGTTTGCCCCAATCAAAACCAGTCTTGTCTAGTTGCAATTCTTTGAATGACTTGGTCAATAAATGCGTTTGTTCTAGTTGGGTTATTTCTGTGAATGACTGATTTAATTGAAGTATTCGGGCATCGGCAATAAGACCGGCTTTATCCAAAATGAGTTGACATTTCGCAAATCCGAAATGCATGGTGTGTGAAGTGGTAGAATTATTGAGCATAAACTAAACATTACTTAATTCGTTTCAATTTATGTGGCCTTAGTCAAAGTCAAAATAAGAAAAAAAACAATTCGAAAAACAAGTAGTTAATCCTTTATAACTAAATCATACTTTGAGAGCAGACCGATCAAGCCATTGGAAGAAAAAACAGTCTTTTTTATTCTGTTCCGTTCCGGATTGATGTCGAAATTGACAGATGTACTGAAATCCGCTTTGTCCAAGACACTTCTATCAAAAATGGTTCGTGTCAGGTCACAATTATTAAAGACTGCCTGCATTAAATTCACTTCGGAGAAATCCACTTCTTTCAGGATACTATTGGTGAAAACCGTATTCTTCATACTTTTTGAATGGAATGTGGCATAATCCAGGGTACAATCTGTAAACTGAACGGTGAACAGGAAGTCATTGCAGGCGCTAAAGTCCACTCCTACTATTTTACAATCCTTGAAATGGATGTTCTTCAAGCCGGCAAATTTCAGAATGGTTAAGGCAAAATTACAGCCAACAAACTCACAATCCACGAAATCGATATTGCTGAAATTGCTTTTCTTGAAATCGCATTCTACAAATACACAATTACTGAATTCGTTATTGATAAGTTGCTTGTTGACGTAATTGACTTTGTTGAATGTTTTTCCTTCGTGAAGTTTCATGGTATCAGTTGGTTAATTTTAAAGAATCGAAAAATCGTTGAATTGTTTTCTCGAAATCCTTTGCATGTGCATCATCGTTGTAAATTGCTGAAATAATGATCAGTTTTTTTTGATAGAAAGTAAACTTCTCATCTGTTCTCAATTTTTCCGGAGGATTATCGGATGTTCCGACTAAGGACACCTGCACAAATTCATAATTCCCGCACTTGATCCGATCACGCTTCACACTGGTTATGTGATCCAGTCCCGAATGATTCAGCACATCTTCTTCGTATTCCTCGAGTGATCCTTCATAGTTTACGATCTCGAATCCCACATAAAAAGAAGGGCTTTGTTCAGAGTCCATCAACGCAAAGTTTTGGTCATTTACTCTTTTGAAAATCCACTCAGAAGGGTATTTGATAGAATACCATTCTGTTTCCAGTGTTTTCCAGGTAGTTTGAGTCCCTCCAATGAGTGGAATGACTAAGAGTAAAAACAGGATAGCCGAATTTTTCAGTTTCATCAGGATAAATTTAGTGATATTCTTTCTCGATTGAACGATTACTTCCGGATTGGAAATCTCTTGTAAGTTTCCTCAAGGAAACCGGTTTCCTAAAGTATATCCATATCTTTTTGAAACTATTCAAACTTACCTTTATCCCTAAATATATCATACGATGAATTTAATAGACACATTGAACTGGCGTTATGCCGCAAAACGCATGACTTCTGAAAAAGTATCAGATGAAAAAGTAACTGAAATACTCGAAGCGATCAACCTGACAGCAACATCTGCCGGAATGCAACCTTTCAGGGTACTGGTTATTTCAGATCCGGAAATCAAACAAAAATTGCAAGCTGCTTCATTCAATCCACAAGTAAGTGAATCTTCTCATCTGTTGGTTTTTGCTTCTTATACGCACGTTTCCCAAGCACATGTTGATGAATATATTTCTTTGGTTGCAAACACACGAAACATTCCGGTCGAAAGCTTAAATGATTTCAAAGAAAAATTGTCCGGATTTGCAAGTATGCCTGAAGAATTTGTAAAGAACTGGGCAGCAAGACAAGCTTATATCGCTTTAGGTACAGCACTAATTGCTGCCGCGAATTTAAAAGTTGACAGTACTCCGATGGAAGGATTTGACAATGCTGCTTTTGATGAAATCTTGGGGTTGAAAGAAAAAGGATTGCAATCTGCTGTGATTCTTGCTTTGGGTTACCGCAATGAAGAAGCTGATTTCCTTTCAAAAGCGAAAAAAGTGCGGATTCCTTTGGATGAATTGACTATTACTTTGAACTAACCGACAATAACCAACCAAAATGAAAGAGTCTGTTGTGGCACGGCAGGCTCTTTTTTTACTGATGCTGCTTGATGATTTGCGCCAACTGGTTTGCCGGAACGACACCCGATTGTCTCCAGACCGGTTTTCCTTTTTTGAACAGGATCAATGTCGGGATGCTTTTTATCTGGTACTTACTTGCTGCATGCGGATTCTTGTCCACATCCACTTTCAGAACAGAAGCGGAACTACCCAATTTGGTTTTTAAATCTTCCAGGATAGGTTTCATCGTTTTACATGGACCACACCATTCAGCAAAAAAGTCAACCAAAACGGGTTTGTCGGAGTTTATTATTTCAGAAAAAGATGCCATAACTTTTGTGCTTATTTTTCAAAGTTAGAAATTCAATGAGGGATTTACCCTTTTGCTTTTGCAATAATTGTTAATACTGTTTTACTTTCGAATCTTTTGTTGAAGGCTCATCCACCCTCCTCCGTTATGAACTTCCCGATATCCTTTCGAAGTAAGAATACTTCTGGCCGATGCACTCCTCATTCCGGAAGCGCAGCAAGTAATGACAGGCTTGTCTTTTTTGATTTTGGCGAGATTCTCGGAGATATTGGACAAGGGAATGTTTAAAGAGCCTTTAATATGTCCGCTGTTGAATTCTGATGGGGTTCTTACATCTATGATCTGAGCTCCTTTGCTCATTAATTCAATGAAATCTACTTTCGGACCTAGTCCGAATATTTTTTTTAAACCTTGTATCATATTATCTGATTTAACTATTCACATTTACAGATCCATCCAACTTCCACCGTCAGAACATTGGATGCCGTTATTTTGAAGAAATTGAGCTGCTTCTGCACTTCTGTTCCCGCTTGCACAACACAAAATAATCGGCTGGGAAAATTGCCGTATTTCATCTAATCTATGGGGAATTTCCTGTAAAGGAATCAGTACGCTTCCCGCAACATGTCCGCCCAGGTATTCCTGATAAGAGCGAACATCAATGATTGTTCCTTCCATTTTATTCTTTTTTTGCTTTGGTTTTGAAACTGCTAAAAAGTAAAAATCCCATAAACGAACCGTATAGCGTACTGTTTATCGGTTTTGATGTGATAGCACAGGAACCACTGGAGCAGCCAATGAAATGATAATAGGCATACCCTCCGATTCCACCGATTATTGCACCGATAAGATGTAATCGGTAGTTCTTTAAAAATTGCTTCATTTGCTTTTCTTCCTGGTGGATATTCCAACTAAGCTATACAACGGACAGAAACCAATCAGGCTGGTCAATGTGAAGATTACTGCTACAACCAATGCAATGATTGCGAGTGTCCCGGAAAGGTAACCTAAAAAATAAAGTGTTACTATTGCAAGGGTAAGTAAAACCCGTATGATCCGGTCTATCGTGTGCATATTCATTTTCATAATCACTTGTTTTTTACAAAGTTGAGACAATGAAAATTGATATACAGTGACTAAAGTCACAATTCGATAAATAATTTGATTTTTCGCTTGATTTATTCGATCAATCTTGTTTTACATCGCTGCTTTCCCCCTCTTCCCGTCTCTTTACTTTCTTTTGAGCGGGAGTTGGATCCTTGATCCAGGAATTGTCGTACTTCACCAATAGATCGGAAGTTCTCAATTCATCCGTTCCAATCTTGCCATCCATGTATCTGGAGAGCAGCTTGAAACGTTTCTTGTCTTCTTTTTGCAATACCAATAAGGTTGTATTGATGGAAGATTTGATCGCAATCGGAATTCCTCCTCCCAAATCTGCCCAATGACCGCTCAGGAACAGGTTTTTAACCGGTGTGATGTAGGAAGCCACTTTTCCCTGGTAATTTTCCTTGCCCGGTTTTTGCGCCATCATGGTCCCGTTCTTATTTCCTGTATAGCGGAAGTGTGTGATTGGAGTTGCCACATCGCAATACAAGATATGCTTGCGCAGGTTCGGAATCAACTTCTCTTCCACCCGATCAATCAAGATATTCGCGTATTCATCCTTGATTCGGTTGTATTCTTCTCCGCGAATGTAATCGCCATTCTCATCGATTTCGCACCCCCAGAAATTATTGTTTTCCATCCATGCAGGAATGAATAAGGTGATTGTTCCGTGTTCCGGTAAGGATAAGGATTTATCCCGTACGGTTGAAGCCAGGATGTGAATTCCGCTCAAATGAGGATCTCCCTGACCTAAATCTTCTCGCGCAACAGATGTGTCGGCTAAAAAGATGATTTCCTCTCCTAAACCCAATTCTTCCGAAGGACAATCAATTCCAAGTGCAATTGTAATCGCCGAAGCGTATAAGGGCGCTCCTTTCAAGCGATCCTTCATCTTCTTCGGAACGGTTTTTTGAGGTAGCATTTTCTCGAACAAGGTTTCCGCATCGCAAGCAGCAACAACATATTTGCTTGAAATCGTATGGATAGTTCCACGATGGTCGAATTTTACGCCTTTGGCTACATGATCTTCCACTAAAACTTCTGTAACCTTGGATTTGAAGAAAATCTCGCCCCCCATCTTTTCCGTTGTGTACATCAGCCATTCCGGAAAACTCTGACTCCCTCCATCCGGTGGAAGTTGGAAATCCTTGATGTATGCCCAGGAAATCGGGATCAGACAAGAAAGTACATCCGGTTCCGAGCAGAATACCCGGTGCAGTTTTTCGTCGGTAAAATACCTGTTTAATCCTTTTTTTAATTTTTCTTCGCCGGTATAGCGCACGTGTGGAATGAAAGGCAAAGCAAATCCAAGCATTCTCAATCCATGTATAGGATATTCATACCAGGCCATGGAATTCATGGTGCGACTTAAGTTTGCGTAGCGGTCAAACGATTTTCCGATGCGTTTTGCATCCCTGAAAAAGCGGATAATCCCTTTCTTTTCGTGAGGAAACTCTTTGATCCACTGTTCCTTCAGTTCATCCGGATTATTGGTCACCAGGTAATCATATTCATCACTTACAAAGCGACGAATGTTCTTTTGATCCTTGCATTTCGGGTAATCGTCTCCGATAATCTTGAAGATCTTCGTCACCAATCCGTTTGGTCCGCAATTGTTGAGCCAGTGAATGGCAGAATCGAATCGGAAGTCATGACGGCGAAATCCTGCGAGGTAACCACCCGGACGATTGTCCATTTCAATGACACAACAGGAAATTCCGGCCTTACTGAAAAGAGCCGCAGAGGTTAATCCACTTATTCCACCACCAATAATGACAACATCGTAGTGTTGTTTAGGATCAATTCCTCGCATTGCTTAAGTTAAGAGCGTGCAATTTAGGAAGAATTGAGCAAATGGAGATGATAAGTAACTGTTTTAGTTGGTGTAAATGACACTTTTCATTAACCGCAGAGAGTGTAAGATCGCAAAGGGACTTCCCAACTTAGCGCACTCTGCATCTTTGCGGCTTTTTTAATGTAAATTCTCTTTAAACATCTGCCACGGAACGCTTACGCCTTAACTACAGCGTTGGCGCAGATGAACACAGGGTTCTTATTTGAACCATGTTTTACCATTATCCCCTTTGCGCTCTTCGCTTATTAGCGGTTAAAAATGAAGCACTTACTTCTGGTGCAAGCACAAACTGTTTCCGTCCAAATCCTTCAACCATGCAAATTTTCCCCAGGGAGTTTTGTGCATGTTTTCTACCTTAATGTCTTTTGCTTTCAGTTCCTCCATTTTTGCAGCAATATCCTCTGTTTCGATAATGATCCCGTGAAATTTGGCCAATGAAATCGTTACGTCTGAATTTGGCAAACCCATTTGAATCCACATTTCACCATGTTCAGAAGGTGCTTCCATAATCAGTTCGAAGCCCATTTTCAAATAGAACTCCTTTGCTTTCTGTTGATCCACAACCGGGACCATGATGATTTCGATCTGTTTCATATAATCATTAGTTTAATCTTCCGTGTTCCTCAGTGTTCCTCCGTGGGAGAAAATTAGGTGTGATTTTGCCTACTCAGAATTCGATCTAAATGCATCTTCCCGATCCATCTGTTCCGAAATATCACGTGCACGTTGAAATAGGTTTCGAATCATGTTTTCATCAACCAGTATTTCATCATCTCCAAAGTATTCATAAAATTCCAATAGGACTTCGGCTTGTTTTAGTTCATTGATTAGTTGAAAAGTAGCTACTTCCTTTTCATCTTCCAAGGTATCAAATTCAAAAATCGGTTCGTGATTCACAAATCTGCTGCGGATTTCTTCCAGACTGAAAGGAGTGTGCTGCTGCAGTATTTTGATTGCGCCAACTGAAGGTTTGTCTGATTGAGATTTGATCCGGACTTTCATTTATCCCTGATTAAAACGGTCAAACCACTTCCAGTATTTGTCTTTATAAATTTCATAACTTGTTTCGAAATGCTCCGAATACTTCTGCCGAATGCTGTAAAGTACTTTTGATGGCAAACGAAATTCCCTGCAAGCAAAGAAGATTTCGCGTTCACCGTCTGCAGTTTGCCGTCCCAAATTCAAATATCCGTCGTGATCTTTTAACTGCTCCATGATCTCGTCTTCGATCTGATTCATTAGCTCATAATCTTCATTGTTAGGTAGCCCGCTATCTTTTGTCCCTTCAAATTTGGTCCTGAAAATAACGATCCACGGGTGTGACGCTTTTGCATCCCAATCCAACAAAGTGGTATTCATAATGGCAATCAATGGATTTCCATTCTCGAGCGTGGCTTCAAATGTAGAATAGAGATCGTTTTCCGTATCATGTCGAAACCCCTCGTATTTCTCAATGAATTCCTTTTGGCGCCAGAGTAAATAGGATTTTAATTTGGTGACAGGAATAATTTCAGTATCAGCTTCTCTCCTGCTAATAACAGAAAGGTTGTCAATATTCATTAATGAATCCAGTTCGCCAAGGTAATTATCCAAAAAGATGTAGACACCATTGCGGACCGTACCTGCATTTAAATCGGTTAAACCATCATAAATGATACTGATATCAATTTCATCCGGATAATCTTCTAATTGATTGACGCAAAAATGAATATTCTGATGATTGAACTCGCACTTATCCATAGTAATGACGAATTTATCATCATTATTAGGTTGTTTTAATGCGGTAAATTTCCATCCTTCCATTTTTGGAGCGGAAGCAATCAATTCTTCTACAAAAACGATATTTGGAATATCTCCATCTGCTGTAATGATCAGTTCTGCCGTTTGCTCGTCGAACATCCCTGCTAAAAAATAGTACCCCTCCTTCAGTTCATTTAAACGGGGACTTATCCTATTAAAAAAGTCAGTTTCCACATCTGCCTTTTTATTATTCAGGACATTGAAAAATGTTTTTTCATTTTGCCGGAACCAAGTCCAGAATTCAGAATTTGACGTGATGGGCACGTGTTTACTCCCGAAAATTTTATTAAACAGACTCATTCAGTTAAATTAGTTTTGATGACTGGCAGGGGGCTTAAAACTGCCCGCTGTAGAATTTATTCTCGTTCGTGATTTCTATCTGGTTTTCGTTGAACCATTTCCCGAAAGCTTCAAATTTTTCCTTGTTTCCGTCGTACCATTTCTGAAAACCGGCCTCATCCCCTTTCATCAGGATCCAATGGTTGTAGGCTTCCAAATGTCCTGCATCTTTCACCTTTTTCTGATAAGTGAATAAAACGGTCGGATAATTCTTGTCATTCCCACTGCTGAAATAGCTGTCCAAAAAGGAGGTTCTCACGGTATTCAAAGAAGTCAGATTGATGGATTTAACAGGAAGCAGCGCCATCATCAAGGTAGGTTCGTAAAATCCGACACCGTAAGGTAATTTCAACTTGCCTGGATCGCTCAGATCCGAAACATTGATCGTCGCATTTTTACTGAAACTAACAGAGAAAGAACTGTCACTTGTAAATGTAATCTGACTTTTATACGTATCAAAAAGCAATTGACTGATTTCTGCTGTACGTTTGCTGTTGCGCTCCAGGTTCATGAAGATTTCACCGTAAATCATTCCCCAGACTTCTTCGCTGGATCCGCAATAAATGCGTGCTGCGCGGTAATAATTGGATGAAAATGTAGGATCAACCTCGATTCCCTTTTCATAAAACGGAATGGCTTTTCCGTATTCTTTTTTCATCCAGAATACATTTCCTTTTTCCAGGTAAATAGATCCGGAATTTGGGAATATTTTCAATCCGTCGTCGTAAGCTGCCAATGCTTTTTCAGGGGCTCCTGAAACATCGTAGCTATTTCCAAGTAATTGGTATAATTGTTCGGTGACATTCTTGTGTTTTCTGTTCTTTTCCAGAATACTGATCGCTTTCTTGTAATCTGCTTTGGCGTAATAAGCATAAGCCATTTCATAAGGGTAATCAAAACGTTCAGGATCCAGTTTTTCCGCTTCTTTCAAAAGTTTGATACTTTCATCAAATTCGCCTTTATCCATTAGTTTAATGGCTTCCATTCCTTTTTCGAGGGCTTTTTCCTGATTGGTTTGTGCGAATGCACTTTGATTCACTGCCAAAAGAAGCAATAGACCAAACAATTTGATTTTTTTAGTCATGGTTGAAATTATTTGCACGCAATTTAAGCAGTAAAAACCAAACCGAAGTTATTTGCTATCGATTTAAAAATTGGGATTAGTAGTTAATACGTTATGGGAAAAAATAAGATGATTCGTTTTCGGGTCTCTGCATTCCCAAATTTCACCAAGAGCAGACACGTCTTTATCTTCAAAAATGACTACGCTTCTCAGTTTCTTTTTCGAATGATTCGGAAGAATGAGCATGTGTCCTGCTGTTGCACATTCCTTTAACTGATCCCAGAGAAGGTTTTGTTGTTCCGGCTTGAATACGGAGAATGGATTTTTGAGGTTGATAGAATCATTCTGATCGGCATATTCGTCAAACATCCCGATCAATAGCTCGTTTTGGATATTCAGGAATTCAGGCTTACTCACATAAACAGAATACTCCGCGGTATAGAAGTGAACAAAACCTTGCTCTTTCCACTCCAATTTAACGGTACTCTCCTTTCTTGTTTGTCCAAACAAGGAAGATGATGCTGACATCAGCAAGACTAAAAAAAAGGTAGCGCGCTTTTTCATAAGTTCAGGAATTAAATTGTCTCAAATGATGGTCTGTGTGTTTGTAGGCCATTAGGCCAATTTGTTCTTTCGTCATTTTTCCAAAAAAATCATGAATGAATGTCGGATTTGAATAGTTTTCATACGATTCTATGAGTTGGATCCATTCGTTCTTTTTTGGTTCAATAGCTCCCGTTGTCTCTTTTATTTTAAATTGAGTAGATGTCGGGACACCTTTGTCGAATGGTTTGTCATCCCCGACCATGCGTTTCAGAGCCATTTTACCGAATACCTTCCCGATGAATCCCTGTTTGTAAGCCGGATTTCCTTTTCCCTGAATCCATTTTTCCCAGATGATACAATGCATCAGCATCTGATAGAGATTCATTTTCCCCCATTGAGCCTGGGAAAGCTCATCTATGTTCTGAATGCGGGTTATCAGTTCGTTTCGTGTAATTGGGTCAAAAATTGTTTTCATAAGTATTACCAGCTTTGTTTTTCCGAGAAACGTTATTCCAGGATCGTTCGATGATCCGTAACTTTTAAATGTGGTTCCACTTTCCGGAAAGTATTCAATGGTGTTAGTGGAGTATCTAATATATTGATTTTTCGAAAGAAAACAAAAAATCGCCAATCTGCTTTCACAAACTGACGATATACTAATGATTTAAATAACCGCATAGAAGCAAAGAACGCTAAGTTTGAATGTAAAGCCTTTGCGTTCTTCCATTCTTAGCGGTTGAAGAGGAAAAAATCTACTTTATACGCATAAGAAAAAGTGCCAAATAGTATTCTATATATATATCTGCTCTGTGGAAGAAAAAATCGCCGGAATAAACTCCCGACGATCACAATATAGTATCAATTAGCATGCTGATTTTTACTTCTTCCCTACCAGTTGATCAAATTAAAATCCGCGCTATCTGCGAGATCTGCGGGAGGAAAAGATTGGTCTTACACCTTCACGGCATCTCCATGTCCTTTCAAAACCGATTCATACAATTCTTCATACAATGGAAGAACATTGGATAAGTCGAACTTCTTTGCTTGCTGCAAGGCATTTTTACGAAAGATTTGATGTGTTTCTTTGTTCTCCAAAATACGGATCGCATCGATTGCCATGGCATCCACATCACCCACATTGGATGTAAACCCGGAATAGGCATCAATATTCACTTCGGGTATTCCACCGGTATTCGATGAAACCACAGGGACCCCTTCTGCCATCGCTTCCAAAGCCGCTAAACCGAAGCTCTCTGTTTCAGACGGTAAGAGGAATAGATCACTGATTTCTAAGATAGGTCCCGTTTCGCGTACTTTTCCTATAAAGATAATCTTGTTACAAATTCCTAAGTCACGTGCCAAACGTTCTACAATTGCACGATCCGGACCATCACCGGCCAATAGCAGTTTCGCAGGGAGTTTTTCCTGTACCTTCTGGAAAATGCGAACCACATCTGTAATGCGTTTGACAGGACGGAAATTGGAAATGTGACACAGAATGAATTCGTTATCCTGTGCATAGTGTCTGCGTTTTTCCATATTGATCACCGGTAATTCCGCTTTCGGTTGAATGAAATTCGGAATAACGTGGATTTTACGTGTTGTCTGGAAATGGGTGTAAGTATCTTTCATTAAACTCTTCGAAACAGCTGTAACTGCATCCGAAGCATTGATACAAAAGGAAATCACCGGTTCAAAAGAAGGGTCTTTCCCTACGAGTGTAATATCCGTTCCGTGAAGTGTTGTAATGAACGGGATGTTGATTCCCTGTGCTTTCAGGATTTGCTGTGCCATAAATGCTGCAGAAGCATGAGGAATGGCGTAATGCACATGTAACAGGTCCAATCCTTCGTATTTCACCACGTCCACCACTTTACTCGCCAATTCGGTTTCGTAAGGCTGGTATTCGAAAAGTGGATAATCAGAAAGTTGTACTTCGTGATAAAAAATATTTTCACGAAAGCTTCCCAAACGAACGGGCTGCGAATACGTGATAAAATGGACCAAATGTCCTTTCTGAGCTAAGGCCTTGCCCAATTCTGTGGCTACTACACCACTCCCGCCAAATGTGGGATATAATACGATTCCGATTTTCATATCTGTTTGTCTATTTTAATTTGATGAAGTCAGCTATGATGCGTATTTCATCAAAAGCAGTTTCTATTTGATTCTAAAACTGCACTAAAGTTTGTTTGTTTTTATCAATTAGCCACTGCTGGTTATTATCGAAAGCAGTGCTTTCTCTTATTTTTGGCGTGCTTCAAAAAGTGCTTCGTAGATTACTCGCTGAATCTCCGTTCGCACGCTCATCTTTGTTATTTTCCAATTGTCCGCGTCCGGATAAACCCGGTTCGATAAGAACACGAAATTCACCTTGTTCTCCGGGTCTGCCCATGTGATCGTTCCTGTAAATCCGGAATGCCCGAAAGTGGATGGGGAAACCAGGTCACATGTCGGACCGTTCTTAATACTTACTGTCGGTTTGTCAAAACCAATTCCTCTTCTGTTTCCGGGACAAAATTGGCACGATGTGAACTGATCTACAATCTCTTTTTTGATGATCGATTGGTCTCCTATCTGACCTTTATTCAGCAAGAATTGCATCAAAGCAGCCAAATCTGTGGCATTAGAGAACAATCCTGCGTGACCTGCAACACCTCCCATCATTGCTGCGCCCGGATCATGCACATATCCGTGAATCAATTGCTTACGGAATTCCTTGTCGAATTCGGTAGGAACGATTCGTTTCTTATTGAATTTCTTTAATGGTAAATAGGTCATTGTTTGCAATCCCAAAGGCTGATAAATCTCCTTGTCAACAAACTCATTCTGTCCCATTCCACTGGTAAGCTCAATGTATTTGTTGAAAAAGTAATAACTCAGGTCGGAATACTCGTAAGACTTCTTACCTGTCAAAGGAGTTTCAACGATGATCTTCAACATGGTTTTCCAGTAATCGTCCTTGATGAAAATGTTGTCTGCAACTGCCCGATTATAAACTCCTTTATCCGTTGTACTGTAAATGGTTGGGTTCAATTCTCCATTCTCCATTGTTCGCTTGTAAAATGCGATCCAAGGAGTTAATCCCGCTTGGTGAGTCAATAAATCAATTGCTTTCAGATCTGCATAGGGAGTTCCTTTTACATATTCCGGAACCAAATGGTTCAAATCCATTTTTTCATCGAATTTATTCAGCGTCTTCAGGCGCATCAAGGCTGTTGTTGACGATGCGATTTTAGTGATGGAAGCCAAATCGTAAATATGATTATTTGTAATACTGTCTCCATTTTCGTAAATGGTTGTTCCATAAGACTTCTGAATGACCATTTTTCCGTCAATTGCAACCACAATCTGACAACCCGGGAATACTTTCGCTTCAATTGCTTTTGCCACAATTTCATCTATTTCCTTCAGTTTCTCCGGATTCAACCCCAATTCTTCCGGCGACGAATATTTCAATCTCCCATTGTTTTTCAGGTCAATCCCGAATCCCAATTTCCATTTGTCATTGATTTCCATCGCCAATTTTCCATTCACATCAAATGCTCCCATAATTGCCTGAGCAGTGCGTTCCTGAGCCGGCGCAGTGTTTTCATAAGAACAAAGAATGGATTTCACGGATTTAGGGAACTCAGATTCTTTTTGAAGCGTCAATGGATTTCCAAACAGAACAACCGTTGTTGATGCATTTTCAGGAAGAAGTTCCAACACTTGTTTCCAGTTGCCGAAACCATAATTGTTGCGCGCCCGCTGACCGTCCGAATGGAAATCCACCATATAAGTCGCATTCGGATCCAATTTGATTTCTTTCAATCTCCGAATAGCTTCTTCCGGTGTAAAGTATTTGTAATGAGTTACTTTTGCATAATCATTTAAACGATCTCTGAAAGCAGCGGTATGCGTTCCGACTGCGATACGAATGATTTGTTTGTCTAATCTGTCAATGGGTAAATTGTCTTGTTCATTTTTAACGCACACCAAAGCCTTTTCATAGATTTGATCAATAATCAGTTTCCGTTCCGGTGCAGGATCTTTACGCTTCACCATTGGTTTGTGAATGATTGCGTGGTATTTGGCTCTCAAAACGCGTCTACAGTGCTCATTTACGTCTTCTTTGCTTAATTCCCCGCTTTCAACTTTACTGGATATCAATTTGATTGCATCCGGAACATTCTCCGGAAACAACAAGATATCACATCCGGCAAGATACGCCTTCGCAACCACTTCCGATTTCCCGTATTTTTCAGAAACTGCCTTCATGTTCAGGGCATCTGAAATAACCAATCCTTTAAAACCAAGCTTTTTGCGTAAATAGGTTTCGATCACCACTTTCGATAAACTGCTTGGAGTTCCGCTTGGGTCCAGGGAAGGAACGTTCAAATGGGCAACCATCACAGAACGTGTTCCTGCATCGATGGCACTTTTAAACGGAAGAAAGTCTTTGGTCTCGAATTCATTGACACTGTGGGAAACCGTTGGAAGCTCTTTGTGAGAATCCTTATCCGTATCACCATGTCCGGGGAAATGTTTTACGCAGGAAATAACTCCTGCATCTTCAATTCCTTTCACCATAGCTGCCGTTTGTTTTGCAACCTGTTTCGGGTCGGAACCGAAAGCCCGGAATCCGATCACCGGGTTTTGTGGATTGAGATTTACATCGGCAACGGGAGAAAAATTCATGTGAATACCGAGCATGTCACATTCAACTCCCATCTGATAACCTATGCGTTCCGTGAGGTTCAAATCATTCGCTGCCCCAATTGTTTGTTGATAAGGAAACCGAGGTTCACCAGAAAGTCGCATGGCTACTCCCCACTCTGCATCCATCCCGATTAATAAGGGGATTTTTGCACTTGCCTGCATTTGCTGAATGGCTTCCTGTAAATTGTCGCGCTCCCCTTGAAAGAAGATCAATCCACCTATTTTCTGTGTACGAACCAGTTCTTCTGTTTCTGCCAAATGCTCTTTCCCCTTGTTCGACCAGCAAGCGACCATAAACGATTGGGCAATGCGCTCCTGCATCGATAATTTTGCCATTTCCGAATTGACCCATTGGTCTTCGTCCGTTACAACACTTGTTTGGCGTTTCTTAGCAGGCTTATGAGTTGGGGACTTTAAAAGTGCAGAAGTGATCAATCCTGATCCTAGGACCAGGAAAAAAATGAAAGTTGCTTTGCGAAATGTCTTTCTGTTCATAGAACAAAATTAAGCTAATTGATTTTAGATATGAATCACTTTGGAATAGTTTTCCACATCGTCACCTTCGACTCCGCTCAGTCACCGATCTCTTACCCGATTCAATTTGTATCATTTCCCCCACCCAGTTGGCTAAGTAAATTGCACAAAGGTGGCTGAGCGGAATCGAAGCCACCTGACATGCTGTCAGATGGAAAAAAGTGGAATGAGAATTGTTAAAAAGACACGGATAAAACTAAGAGATTATCTTAATTTTGTTGGTATTGCAAAAATTGAACTCATTCATGTCAGATATTATTCGTTTACTTCCGGATCACGTAGCTAATCAGATTGCCGCTGGTGAAGTGGTTCAAAGACCGGCTTCAGTAGTGAAGGAACTCGTAGAGAATAGCATTGACGCAGGTGCGACCAAGATTGAATTGCATATCAAGGATGCCGGTCGTACGCTGATCCAAATTGTGGACAATGGAAAAGGAATGTCCCCCTTGGATGCCCGGATGAGTTTCGAACGACATGCAACGAGTAAAATTGCAAGTGCTGCCGACCTGTTCGCCTTAAAAACGAAAGGATTCAGAGGTGAAGCTTTGGCTTCCATCGCGGCAATTGCGCATGTGACACTTCAAACACGTCGTAGTTCGGATGAGTTGGGAACTAAAATCCTGATTGAAGGAACAGAAGTGATCAATCAGGAGCCTATTCAATGTGCTGTCGGATGTAATTTCGAGATCAAGAACCTGTTCTTCAATGTTCCTGCACGTCGCAACTTCCTGAAATCGGATAACGTTGAGTTCAAGCATATCATTGATGAATTTGAACGCGTGGTCCTTCCCCATCATGATATTGCCTTCCGTTTGGTGCACAACGACCAGGAAATTTACAACCTGGCACCGGGACATCTCAGAAAGCGCATTGTGGATGTTTTCGGAAAGAAATTCAACGACCATTTGGTTCCTGTAACGGAGCAAACAGATATTGTGGAACTCGATGGTTTTGTAGGGAAACCTGAAGTGGCAAAGAAATCGCGTGGAGAGCAATTCTTATTCGTGAATAACCGTTTCTTCAAGGATACTTACTTCAATCATGCTATTTCTGCCGCTTTTGAGCACTTGCTTCCTTCCAAATTGTTCCCTAGTTACTTCTTGTTCCTGGAAGTAGATCCGAAGCAGATTGATGTGAATGTGCATCCGACCAAAACTGAAATCAAATTCGAAGAAGACAAGGCGATCTACAGTATTATCAGAAGCGCCGTCCGATTGGGATTAGGGAAGTTCAATATTACTCCGACCTTGGATTTCGAGCGTGAAAGCGAGTTCGATCTTCCGATGTCGATGATCAATCAGACTCCTGTTGCACCGGAGATCCGGGTCGATAAGACCTATAACCCATTTCATGTTCAAAATACGCGTGAAGGACAATTTTCTGCCAATAATTCCGTTTCAAATACTGCTTCAGGCTCAAAAGACAAGTCCTTTTCAAGTGCGTTGAACAAAGCTGGTTTCGGTTCTCAATTTCAATCGGGAAGCTTGGATGAATTGTGGAATTCCGAAGGAGCGAATGAAATTCCTGACAATTATCGGGAGGAAGAAAAACACATTCAGATAGAATTGGACGTGGAGGAGTTAAAGTCAATCGGGCCGTTTATTTTAAAAGGTTCTTTTGTGATTGGCTCTGTTCCGGAAGGATTATTAGTTATTCAATACAGAAGGGCTTACGAGCGACTTTTATATGATGATCTGATGCGCGGTTTCTTTGTAAATCCGCTGGCATCACAGCAATTGATTTTTCCGATGGAGAAACAGATGTCCAAGCAAGAACAACTGGCTTGGAATGAACACGAGAAAACACTCTCCAGAATCGGTTTCAACTGGTCTTGGGTAGAGCAAGAATTACATATTGACGGAATTCCGGAGATTTTGGATGAATCGACTGTTCTGTCCTGTGTGGATAAGATCATCGAGCAATTGCAAATGGGTACGCTTGATAAAGGGGAAATTGCACATACGGTATTGGCTCAAATCGCATTTGGCGGCAGTATGTCATTCAAATTGCAAAATAACCAGGAAGCAATTACAGACTTTGTCACCCGATTGTTCGAAGCGGATGAACACACTTTTTCACCTTCAGGAAAACGCATTATTGCACAAATTACGAATGAACAATTAATTCAACTGTTTTAAGATGTTTGGAAATATACAACCCGTAACCAAGAATATATTATTGCTGAATATAGCAATGGCTTTGCTCACCGCTTTTTTTGATTCTCAGGGAAATGGGATAGATTTAGGGAGCATATTAGGCGCTCATTATTTTGGAACACCTCTATTTCAACCTTATCAAGTGGTCTCGCACTTTTTTATGCACCAAAGTATATTGGCTCCAAATGGTGGCTTCCTTCATATCTTCATGAATATGTATGTTTTAGTGATCTTCGGGAGTTTTTTAGAGCGTTTATGGGGTCCTAAACGATTTTTCATCTTCTATGTTGCATCTGCTTTGGGAGCTTACCTGCTTTATGCCGGAGTTGGCTTTTTTCAAATCATGGAAATGAAGAGAATCATCGGCGACGAACATATTATTGCAGGGATCAATGGGATTATCAAGGAATACGGACGTTCTGATGCCGCTATCAGCGAATTGAACCAGTTTTTAGGATCAATTCAGATCAGTTCTGCTCAGAATATGGCTATTCAATCCTATGTCTTGAAATCATTCATCCCAATGGTTGGTGCTTCCGGTGCTATTTTCGGAGTAATGGCAGCCTTTGCTATTTTATTCCCAAATACCCAGCTGATGCTGATCTTCCCTCCTATTCCAATCAAGGCAAAGTGGTTGATCGGAGGTTATTTTGTTTTTGAATTATACAACAGCTTTCAAAACAATTCCGGCGACAATGTAGCTCATTTAGCACATGTTGGCGGAGCAATTGTAGGAGCAATTCTCGTTTTAATTTGGCGTAGAACAGGTAAAAACTTTTATTAAGTATTAAGATGCAAGATCGAAATTTATCTGAGGAATTGAAATTTCAATTCAAACATGGTGGAATGCACATCAAATTGATTTTTGTCAATGTGCTTGTTTTTGCTTTGATTATGTTGCTTGCACTGATCGGTAGGACTACCGATCAGGAAGTATTGTTTAATACAATTCTTGATAAAGGATTTACGCTACAGACAAACCTGCGCGATCTGGCTTTTGCTCCTTACGGACTCATTACCAGTATTTTTTCTCATTTCAGTGTGCTTCATTTCCTGTTTAACATGATCTTCCTGTATTTTGCCGGAAATATGTTCCGTCAATTTTTTTCCGATAGAAGACTTTTGCATGTCTATATTGTGGGTGGAATTGCAGGTGGGATCGCAGAAGTGATTGCGCGACAATTTATGGGGCAATATCCCGCAGTACTTGGAGCTTCCGGATCTATTATGGCTTTGTTTATTGCAATAGCTGTTTACAGACCCAATATCCAACTAAATCTATTGGGAATAATTCCTTTAAAACTATATGTTTTTGCATTAATCTATTTGGGTTCTGAATTGATTCAAATGACTCAGATTGATGGCATTGCTCATTTCGCCCATTTAGGAGGAGCTTTGATCGGTTTCCTTTCTGTTCAGAATATCCATTCTTCTTCCAATATCATCAATTGGACAGAATCTTTGCAGCAGCGGGTTTTAGGTTTTTTCAGTGGCAGAAAGCGAAAAGGTCCGAAATTAAAAGCTCAAAAAGGTGGTCGAGTGGCGAAAACTGATGAGGAATACAACATGGAAGCGAAGGCCAAACAGCAGAAAATTGATAAAATTTTAGACAAAATTTCTAAATCCGGTTACGAATCTTTGACGAAAGCCGAAAAAGACTTCTTATTTTCACAGAGCAATAAATAATTTGAGTTGGTTTAAAAAGATAGCGCGATTTTCCACCGTGATAAAGATTATCTCTGTCACGGTAATCTGCTGCCTGCTATTAGCCTACCTGGCTCCGTATGTCCGTCCACAAACGATTCGCATTCTGCCTTTCTTCGGGTTGACCTACCCTATTTTCATTTGTCTTGCTTTGGTTCTGCTGATTTATTGGGCTTTTGCGCGGTCAAGGTGGTTCTTTTACATTCTGATTGCTATCCTTTTTGGGGGAAACCTTCATTTCCGTACGCTTTCAATCGATTTCTCGGACGACAAGCCCCAAACGGAAGATGCTTCCTGGAGTGTCATGAGTTATAACGTCCGCCTGTTTGATGTATACAATTCATCGACTGCAGACCGAAACAAATCGCGTGACAGCATTATAAGCTATGTTCAACGAATCAATCCGGATGTGGTCTGCTTTCAGGAATTTTTTCATCAGGATAAACCCTCTGCTTTTTCTACACGGGATACTCTGATAGATTTAATGGATTACAAATTCTACCACGAACGTTATTCACACCGGATTCGCAACCGACAGAACTTCGGAATTTGCATGTTATCGAAATACCCGATCATTGCCAAAGGAGATGTGATGTTTGAGAATTTCAAGACAACGGATAATTACTGTATTTATGCCGATGTGGTAAAAGGAACCGATACGATCCGTTTTTACGATATCCATTTACAATCCATCAAATTACAGCAGGAAGATTACGAATTGTTCGGGGAAAAGAATAAACAAGCCGGGGGAAAGAAATCTACTTTGAGTTTATTGATCGATAAGCTTCGAATCGCTTATCCTGCAAGGGCAGAACAAGCTGAACGTGTTATGGAACATATGAAAACTTCCCCCTATCCCGTTGTGGTTTGCGGTGACTTCAACGATACACCGATGTCCTACGTTTACAATCAATTCAATACGGATTTGGTTGATTCTTATCGCGAGACAACTACAGGAATAGGTGTCACTTATGTAGGTCGCGTTCCCGCAGGAAGAATTGACTATATTTTCCATTCAGGAGATTTGGGAGCTTATGACTTTCGTATCCAAACGGCTGCGTTTTCTGATCATCGGGCTGTTCATTGCAAGATTTACAAAAAATCACTTTAAACTATTTATTTAATTGGGATTGTTTGAATTATTCGATTATATTTAATCCATGAAGTATTCGACACGTAATCTTTTATCCTTATTCTCACTACTACTACTTTTAGCATCTTGTACAACAGACGTCAAAGAAGTTAAAAATGCTCCGGCAGCAAAGGAGATTTCCGTTATCGGCAGATGGGTTTTGATCAAGTCTGAAGATTCGGATTCCCGAAAAACAGATCATCAGAATCAACCTTCCGATGTTGTCCTGAACTTCAAAAAGAATGGATTCTTCATTATTTACGATACGCTGGTTGATCCGAAATGGCGTAAAAAAGGCCTTCCATTAATTGAGAAAAGAACATCCGGGCAATGGAAACTGGAAGACTCTCTTCTTACCATGATTCATGATGATGACAAGGACAACTCTTTCAGTGAGGAATTCAAAATCTTACGTTGTGATGGAAAAGAATTGATCACGGAACGTTCAAACAAGAAAACAACAGTCTACAGAACTTACGGTAAACGGTAAATCCCGATTTGTTAATGATCTGAGTCTGTTTGAAAAATTGGAGAATCATATTGACTTGCTGTTTTTTTGACTAATTGCCCAGTTGAAAGGCTTTTCCAATTGCACGCTATCTAAATTTCGAATTTTCTATATAGGGTTTACTCCCTAGATAATTTACCCTTTGAAAATTAAGGTCTTTTGGTCCGGTAACCAATTCCGGAAAGTGCTTGCCATTTGGGATCCTGATCCCGTCTTTCCGTGAATAGGTGCGGAACGAAAGACTGCTTGAAGGGTGCAATTGTTGCAAAGGCATTTTTGCTTACTTTTTTTGCCTTAAAAAAGTAAGTGGGAAACTAGAGATATATTGCTGAAATGAAAAAGAAACCCACGCAGCGTCCGTCTAGGACGGATAATTCTGAACGCCTCAGAAAGCACGATTTGGTTCGCTGTTTTTCTTTGTAATCTGCCGTTCATCAGATGATGAAACCCGAAGGTTGCAGCCCGCCATTGAAAAATCAAGACTCCCCGTTCGCAAGAAAATGTTAGACGTCAACAATCTCACTGCATGGGTTTTGTCTGAAATGAATCAAACTGCCATTTACACTCCGTCACAGACGGACGAATGACCTGATAAAGGTACGAAATTCGATTGCAATTTTCTACTATCAAAAGATCAAATGCAGGTAATTTAACAAGATGGATTCGATTTCCCTCAGATAGAAATAAGGAATTGCATATACAGGTTGTTAGTTACACATATTTTACCGCACTCGCTTTTAATTCATTAAGTATTTGTCAATAAGTTTTGGTTTGTTTTAAAAGAGGCAACTGGTAAGTGCCTCCGTTATCTGCGAATCTGTGGCAACAATTAATTAAACGAACTCTTAGCCTCACATCTTCGTTAGAATAACCTTACTTTTGCTTCAAAATTGTTAAAATGGAAAAGATCGGGATTATAGGATGCGGAAACTTGGGATTATCATTGTTAAAAGGATTTCGCAAGCAATACCCCAATGCCCGACTTTACGGTACCCGAAGAAATCTTTCCGGATTGACTCATTTGGAAGACGAAAAAACGCACTTCACATCCGATAATCAAGAAGTGATTGCTCAATGTGATTATCTGATTATCGCGTTGAAACCGTATACTATTCTTTCTTTTCTCGAAGAATACAACTCATTCATTGACCCGAAAAGGCATACGATCATCAGCGTTGCGACGGGGATTACCTTGAGTGAAATCAAGACGGCTTTGAAACTGGATGAAATTTCTTTGTACCGGGGAATGCCCAATACTGCTGCAGATGTTCAGGAAAGCATGACTGCTCTTAGTGGATTGAATGATCCGTTGAATCGGAAGGGACAAGTGAGTGAACTATTCAATGCAATCGGAGAGATTGTTTGGATCGATGAACAATTAATGGAATCTGCTACCATTTTGGGAGCTTGCGGAATTGCTTATGTATTACGTTTCATTCGCGCAATGATCCAAGGTGGGATCGAGGTCGGATTTGATGCGAAGACAGCCAATAAGATTGTGAGTCAAACGGTTAAAGGTGCTGCTCAATTATTGATTCAGAATGGCTTGCATCCGGAGGAAGAAATCGACAAAGTGACCACTCCGAAAGGATGTACCATTGTTGGTTTGAATGAAATGGAGCACAGTGGATTCAGTTCGGCATTGATCAAAGGGATTGTGACGAGTTATCAGAAGATTGAGCGTTAAAACGACATAACTGTTCACGAATGGCTAATCACTAGTTAGTAATCACTAACTTTGCCTCATGAATACTCCACAATCCAATTTCTCTCTTGAAAAACTAGGTATTACGTCTTTGAATGAGATGCAGCAGGAAATGCTTCAATCTTCCGGGACGAATAATGAAATCATTTTACATGCACCGACAGGTTCCGGTAAAACGGTTGCTTTCCTCCTGACAGCTTTAGGAAAATTGAAAAAGGACCAATCTTCCGTTCAATTACTGATTATCTCACCTACCCGTGAGCTTTCCATTCAAATTGAAGATGTGTTCAAGAAATTGAGTACCGGATTTAAAGTAAACACCTGTTATGGAGGTCATTCCATGCGTGTGGAAGAAAACAATCTTTCTGTTCCACCAGCAGTTCTGATTGGTACACCAGGTCGTTTGGCCGATCACGTGCGAAGAAAGAATATCGATCTGTCTGAAGTTCATACGATGGTTCTGGATGAGTTCGACAAGTCCCTGCAAATGGGCTTTGAGTCGGATATGACGGAGATCATCCAGGAATTGACTTCCCTGGAAAACAAATACCTGGTTTCAGCGACCAAACTGGAATCCATCCCCGCATTCACTCAAATCCGTAAACCTGTAACAATTGATTTCCTGGTTGAAAAGAGCCATCAGATCAATTATTTCGGAGTGGAAATGACTGACGATAAACTCGGTTTATTGCTTGAGTTATTGTGTAATCTTCCGGAAGGGAAAACGATTATTTTTTGCAATCACCGGGAACCTGTTGTCGAAATAACCGACTTCCTGAAGGAGAATGGAGTACTTGCCGTAGCTTATCATGGTGGAATGGAGCAAGATGACCGTGAACGCGCATTGATCCGCTTCAGAAACGGAAGTTCCGACTTTTTAGTATCGACCGATCTGGCAGCTAGAGGATTGGATATTCCCGCTGTAGAACATGTGATTCATTATCAATTGCCATTGAAAGAGGCAGAATTTATTCATAGAAGTGGTAGAACCGGTCGACAGGATGCAGACGGAGTTGTTTTCATGTTCCTGGATTCAGCGAAAAGTGTTCCTGATTTTATTCCTGAACACCACCAGTACGAAGTAATCCCGAATGAACCGCTTCCTGAACCACCGAAATGGAAAACCATTTACATCAGTGCCGGGAAAAAAGACAAAGTCAATAAGATCGATATTGTTGGTTTCCTGCACAAAATGGGCGGATTGAAACAAGATGAAATCGGATTGATCACCGTGATGGATTATAGCTCCTTTGCAGCAATCAGTAGTGATGTGGCTGAAGATGTCGTTCCTGAATTGAGAGATCAAAAGATCAAAGGAAAGAAACAGAAGATCGGCTTCGCACGATAATTCCTAATTACGAATTGTCAGGTTGCCTTCGACTACGATCAGTCACCTCTTGAAATTAAATTGTTTTGAAGGACATTGAGCGTAGTCGAAATGCCCTTCAAAAATTACGTATTAAGAATCAATCCCTGGGAATTTCTTCATCGTTTCAATGATCATCTCCGGAGTCGGGTTTGCCAATTTGCGTTTCTCCGTATCGATCCAGGCTCCATCTATGGTGATTGTTGCACACAACTCCCCTCTTTGGTTTGTCAATACATGTTGCATGGTCCAACGGGAACCATCTTCAGTAATGGACTTGATCGCCAAACTGATCGTCACCTCGTCGTGCATGTGGATCTCTTTCCGGAAAATACATTCTTCGCGGAATAAGATCGGACCGAAATGATTTTCCTGCATCACCTTTAAGGATAAGCCCAAGCCATTTAGTACCTCCACGCGTTGTTGTGCTCCCCAATCATAGTAAGCACTGTGTCTGACGTGATAATTCGGATCCAAATCCGACCAACGTATGGATACGGTTTTACTAAATGCTTCCATGCTTTTTTGGTCAAAAATACAAAATATTTATGCGTGCAGAGTATTTGTGCTTATAGTTCACATACAACTATTCGGTAAAAGGAATGATTTGTTAAAATGAATGATAGCAGCGGACAAAGTTCCAATTGCATACTTATCCCAACCCTGACTTACAAGTGAGGATTGCTACTTATACCAGTAAATAGTATACAGAAGTAAAAGTCCTCTGTTTCAGATACTGATTCCGAAAAGTGCTTGTCATTTGGGATCCTGATCCCACCTTTTCGTGAATCGGTCTGAAATAGAGGACTGCTTGAGCGATGCAATTGAAGCAAAGGCATTTTTGCTTACTTTTTTTGCCTTGGAAAAAAGTAAGAATATAGAAATTATTGAGTTCGAAGCTTGATTGATCGATAACGAAAATTTTTAAGGGGAAATACTTCCTAATACTAATTCTTCATGAATAATCTTCCTATCAAGTTGCTTACTACAATTAATGAATTATTTTTGCTCCTCATCAAAATGAACTAACGTTTTTACCGTTAGTAAAACAGACTAAATTGCGCTAATGAAAAAAATCTTAGGGATTTCTGCTTTCTATCACGATTCGGCTGCGGCCTTGGTTATTGGAGGTCGAATTATTGCCGCAGCGCAGGAAGAACGATTCACACGCGATAAACACACACCCGATTTTCCGGTAGAAGCAGTTAAATACTGCCTGGAAGAAGCTGGATTGGAATTGGATGATTTGGATGCCATCGTTTTTTATGATAAACCTCTACTCAAATTCGAACGTTTACTTCAGACCTACTATTCTTTCTCTCCTAAAGGATTGATCTCATTCCTGAAGGCAATCCCGGTTTGGATTAATGAGAAAATGTTCCTGAAGAAAATGATTCACGAAGGCTTGAAGGAAGTTGGACCGTATGATAAGAAAAAAGTGAAATTGCTTTTCCCGGAACATCATTTATCCCATGCTGCCAGTGCTTTTTATCCTTCTGCCTTTAAAGAATCTGCAATTCTGACAATCGACGGAGTTGGAGAATGGTGCACGGCTTCTATCGGTTTGGGAAGCGGTGAGAAAATCGAATTGAAGCGTGAAATGGAGTTCCCGCATTCTGTCGGACTGCTTTACAGTGCTTTCACTTACTACCTTGGTTTTACCGTCAATTCAGGTGAATACAAATTGATGGGGCTTGCTCCATACGGAAATGAACACGCCGATCAAACCAAGCAATTTATTTCAAAAATTAAATCAGAATTAGTTGATATTAAGGAGGATGGATCCATTTGGTTGAACCAGAAATACTTCAACTATGCAACCGGACTTCGGATGGTTCACGACAATAAGTGGAAGGAATTGTTTGGCGTTGCCCGCCGGGAAGGTGAAACAGAATTGGAACAGGTTCACTGTAATCTGGCAATCGCCATTCAAAAGGTAACGGAAGAAATTGTGATCAAAATGGCTAAGGAAGCCAAACGCATCACCAATTCCGATTACTTGTGCATGGCTGGTGGTGTAGCACTGAATTGTGTTGCAAACGGTAAATTACTGGAAGAGAATATCTTCAAGGAAATCTATATTCAGGCAGCTTCCGGTGATGCCGGAGGTGCTTTGGGAGCGGCATTGGCAGTTTCCCACATGTATTTCGAAGAAGAACGGGTCATTGATTACAAATACGATCAGATGAGCGGAACCTATTTAGGTCCTGATTATTCCGAGAAAGAGATTCAATCCATGAATAAACATACGAATGCGGTTTATGAAAAGCATGCCGATTTCAACGAACTGACATCTTTCGTAGCTTCCAAATTAGCGGAAGGGAATGTGGTCGGGTGGTTTCAAGGGAGAATGGAATTCGGTCCTCGTGCATTGGGTAACAGGAGTATCCTGGGAGATGCGCGGAATCCTGAAATGCAGAAAAAACTGAATCTGAAGATCAAATACAGGGAGGGATTCAGACCATTTGCTCCTTCTGTTTTGGCTGAAGATGCGCGCGAATATTTCGATTTACAGGCGGATTCCCCCTACATGCTGGTTGTTGCACCTGTAACCGAAAGCAGAAGAAAGAAACTGCCGGATAATTACAACGATTTACCTCTTTGGGAACGTTTGTATCATCAACGAAGTGACTTGCAATCGATTACTCACCTTGATTTTTCCGCACGTGTCCAATCGGTTTACAAAGAAACAAATCCAAGATACCATGCACTGATCCAGGAGTTTAAAAAACAGACTTCTTATGGATTGGTGGTGAATACCAGTTTCAATGTGAGAGGAGAACCGATCGTCTGCACTCCTTTTGATGCATTCAGATGTTTCATGAGTACCGAAATGGATTACCTGGTGATTGGAGACTTTGTTTATACCAAAACAGAACAGATCGATTGGGAGAACAAAGAAAAATGGATGGTGAAATTTAAAATAGATTAAACCCTATGCTGAATAAATTCAAATCTTTCGTCAAAGCGAATAAACGGACCTTTATTGTTCTGGTTCTGGCAGTGATCAGCTTGTTTTGTTTCAATGTAACAAAAAACGGGATTGGTTCTGAGATCTTTGGCTGGCTTAGATTATGGAAATACGCTTCTCTTCTGGTGATACTGACAACTTTCTATCTCCTATTCCTGAAAGGAAAGCGGGTGATCCTCGCAAACTTAACTTTGATCGCACTCCTACTCTTCCTTGTTGAAACAATCCTATTCTTTGTCCTGGGAATGCCGTCCGCATTCAAGAAGGATTTCAGCATTCCCGATTTTCCCGAAAACCACATGATTCGTCAAGTTGGGGCAATGTATTATCCGGACAGCATCTATCACGAAGTGAAACTGGGAGAGAATAATGATACCGTTTTTGATGTACATTATTCAATTGATCACATGAATAAGCGGATCACACCGGGTTTTGATTCCAGTAAGACAAACTACGCCTTATTCTTCGGTTGTTCGATTGGCTTTGGTTATGGTTTGGAGGATGATCAGACCTTACCTTATCATCTTCAGGAGCAATCTCCGAATACCAATTCGTATAACTTCTGTATTTCCGCTACTGGAACCAATCACATGCTTGCTGAATTGCAGTACCGGGACCTATCCAAACAAGTGGCTGAAAAAGACGGTTGTGGATACTATATTTTCTTCTGGGATCATATCTACAGAGCCATCGGAACAATGCATCGCTATACGGAATGGCTTCATTTGGGGCCTTATTACGAGATGAAAGACAAGAAATTGGTGCGGAACAAATTGTTTAAGGACGGACGCTCTTTTATTTCCAGTTGCTATGAACGTTTATACCAAACCAATATCGTGAAGTATTTCAAAGCTGATTTACCTTTGAAACTGAATGAGACACATTTCGATTTGGTTTCGGAAATGGTTCTTGAATCCAAGAAAGCTTATGAGAAACAGTTTGGAAACGATCAATTCTACCTGGTTTTCTATCCGAATTATGTGGTGTATACTCCGGAAGAAATGCGGATTTTTAAATCGGTTTTGACAAAGAAGAAGATTAAGTTTATAGATTTGTCGAAAGTTATCGTCTATCAAGGGAAATACACCTTAGGTGGTGACTCACATCCGAATGCGGAAACGAATAAATTAATTGCAAAAATCCTTCTTCAGAGAACGAAGAAACAACGCTTTAACTAAATGGAATTTTTACGCGACTTATGGCGCTTTATGAAAGAGCGAAAGAAATTTTGGTTAGCACCTGTAATCATCATTCTGCTGTTGATCGGAGTGTTGATCGTATTTGGTGGTTCCAGCGCCCTTGCACCATTTATCTATTCCTTGTTCTAAGTTTGTATTCATGAGCGCTCCCAAACAAAAAGCATCCAATCCTGCCAAAACAGTCCTGACGATTGTCGTTGGATTTATCCTGGTCTACCTGATCACGAAAATGAAATGGAGCTTGTCGGTTGCCTTCTTTGTCGGTTTAGCGGGAGTATTATCCAATTTCATTGCCAAACAAATCGATTTTGTATGGATGAAACTGACATTGGTACTCAGTTACATCGTTCCGAATATTGTCTTGAGCATCATTTTCTACTTGTTCCTCTTCCCCATTGCACTGCTCACCAAGCTCTTCGGAAAGAAAGATCCGATGAATCTGAAAAACACCGCTTCCAGCCTCTTTAAAAGCAATAATACCGTTTTCGATAAAGCTTATTTTGAGAAGCATTGGTGAGAAATGGGTAGCTGTTTTTAAACTCAGATAATCATCCGGAAAAAGAAGTAAAGCTACAATCATGAAAGCCGCTATTAGAAGACAATATGGTTCACCTCAGGTAATTCAAATTGAGGAAATTGAAAAACCCATTCCAAAAGACGATGAACTCTTAATTCAGGTTCATGCAACTACTGTAAATAGAACAGATTGTGCAAATCTCACAGCTAAGCCATTCATTATGCGCTTCTTTCTCGGACTTTTTAAACCACGAAAAGTCATTTTGGGAAACGACTTTGCAGGAACAGTAGTGGCAATTGGGAAGAACATTCAGTCTTTCAAGGTAACTGATCGGGTATTTGGATTCACAGACCTGGGATTGGAATCGCTGGCTGAGTACCTGGTAATGAAACCAAAAGGAAATGTATTGACAATCCCGGAAAACACCGATTTCAAGCATGCTGTGGCAAGTATGGAAGGAGCACATTATGCCTATTCATTTATCCATAAAGTAACCATCAAACCAGGGCAAAACATCCTGATCAATGGTGCAACGGGGGCAATTGGATCGGCACTTTTGCAATTAGTTAAACAGTTTGACGTACAAATAACAGCTACTTGTAATACGAAAAACACAGATTTGATCCGGTCTCTTGGAGCCGATCAGGTTATTGATTACACAAAAGAAGATTTCACACAGAACCGGGAAAAATACGACTTCATATTTGATGCAGTTGGAAAAAGTACTTTCGGAAAATGCAAACCCATCTTGAAAGACAGAGGTGTTTATATTTCATCAGAATTGGGTCCTAATGCGCAAAATCCCTTTTTAGCACTCTTTACCTCTTTTGGAAGTAAAAAGAAAGTAATCTTCCCGATTCCATTCAGTATTCAAAAAACACTGCCATACATTAAGAACCTTCTGGAACAAGAAAAATTCAAGCCCCTAATTGATTGTGAATATCCGTTGGAAGACGTTTCAAAAGCCTATGAATATGCCATGTCCGGAGAAAAAACGGGAAATGTGATTATTACTTTTTAAAAGAAGCAACCATGTTAACAGTAAGCTACCGTTTCAAAATCCATCCGCAAAAAAGCGAAGTATTCGAAGAAGCTTGGAAAGAAGTCACGCAATTAATCTATCTACATTGTGGAAGCTTAGGTTCTCGATTGTACAAGTCAAGTGAAAACTCCTATTTCGGAATTGCACAATGGCCAGATAAGAGAACCTTGGAAGAATCGAATCTGGAAAGTTTTGATACAGACAATTGGCGCTCCAAAATGAGAGCATGCTGCGAATCAATTGAAAAATTGGATGAATTGGAATTGATCCTTGATTTGTGGGAAGACAAATCGTCTAACTCTAAAGTTTAATCATTGAAGCAACTTAAATTCCAGTTTAAAGATTACCACGACATATTCAATGTTCAATTGGAAAGACGATTTTATAATTGTCATAAAATTGATCTTATGAATGAAGAGGAGATAATTCTATCCTTTATTGTCAATGAAAAATCAGGAATCATTTATGCCGACGAAATTTTTCAGGTTCAAATAAAAGGCAAGTCTTCTATCTTTTCTTCTGATCATAATGACGATTTGTATCTCAATGAAGTTTTTTTCTGTAATTTTTACATTGCTAATCCAATGCGAAATCTATTATCTTTTTCCCGTCAAAAAAACCTATTGGAATTAAGTAATGGAAAAATCATTTCATTTCACACCTCACCTTCAAAGTTTAGCCTTAAGGAACTTAAAGTTATCTACGAGCTAAAAGAGAATGGGGAATTAATCGCTCAGGTTAATGCAACAAGACACTTTAAGTATAACTTAGATCAAACACTTGTATACAAGGGAGATATTATTTTCAAAGACAATATCCCCGAAATAGAATTGATATTCTTTATTCATTTTATATTAATTGACCGTCTTTATTTGGAGCGAAGACACTATTAGTTACCGCGAGCACCTGTCCCGAAACTGCGGGATCGCGCTCATACTTTTATTATAAAAGATTGTAATCATTCTTTCTCTCTCCCACTCAATACACCCAATATCTCATCCAAAGAAACTTCCTTAGCTCTTAGTAAAATCAAATAATGAAACAACAGATCGGCAGCTTCTTCCTTGAACAGTTCCGGTTCGTTACGCATGGCTTCAATCACAATTTCCACTCCTTCCTCTCCCACCTTTTGGGCAATTTTCGGTAATCCTTTCTCAATCAACGATTGGATATACGAGCCTTCTTTTGGAATACGGAATCGTTCATTGATCGTGTCGATCAGCTTGCTTAAAGTGTTCAACGGAACCGGTTTCACTTCGCCAAAACAGGAAGTTGTTCCTGTATGACAAGTCGGTCCTGTGGCTCTCGCCTGAATGAGAAAGGTATCTTCATCGCAATCCAATGACCAGTCAATCAACTCCAGGTAATTTCCCGAAGTGGCTCCTTTTACCCAGATTTCATTTCTGGACCGGGAAAAGAAGGTCACTAATTTGGTTTCCTGTGTTTGTTTGAATGATGTTTCATTCATATAACCCAACATCAAAACTTCTTTGGTTGTCGAGTCCTGAATAATTGCCGGAATTAATCCGTTGCTATCGTATTTCATAATTTCAATTTAAATTGGAGACATCCTTCTCCCATTCCACTCTGATGAGTGTCAAAGGAGAAATCTAAATATCCCGCTGTTGTTCTAATTTTCCTGCTACTCACTTAATAATTACTCAACCCAACACTAAAAGAAAAACTTCCGTGTTCGTCCGTGTTCATCCGTGGGAAAAGTTCTAATGCGCATTGTTTTACTCAATTCTTTTTTCAATTCAGGAATGGGGATTTCTCCGAAGTGGAAAATACTCGCTGCTAATCCTCCGGTAACAGTGGTTCGGGAGAACAATTCCTTAAAATGTCCGATTGTCCCAGCTCCACCGGAAGCGATGATTGGAACAGAAATTAATTGCTCTGCTTCTTTATAAAAATCCAATGCAAATCCGGTTTTCGTGCCATCTCCATCCATGGAAGTGATCAATAACTCTCCCGCTCCCAATGAAACAACTTTCCGGATCCATTCTAGGGCATCCATTCCGGTATCGCGCTTTCCTCCGTGTGTGTGAACCGTCCAGCCTGTTCCCAGTTTACGAATATCGATTGCAACTACAATGCATTGGCTTCCGAATGATGCTGCCAGTTCCGTAATGAGTTCCGGACGTTTGACAGCTGATGAATTCACTGAAATTTTATCTGCTCCACTTCGAAGTAACGCTCTTGCAGTTTCAACGGAAGAGATTCCTCCCCCGACCGTAAAAGGAATGTTCACTTGAGCTGCAACGGCTTCTACAATCGGGATGAAAGTGCTTCGTTCTTCATTGGTTGCCGAAATATCCAATAAGACCAATTCGTCTGCTCCCTGATCTGCATAAAATTTTGCCAATTGAACCGGATCTCCGGCATCACGGATCGATTCGAAGTTGATTCCTTTGACAGTTCTTCCATTTTGAACATCCAAACATGGAATGATTCGCTTATAAACGGACATCGTTAAATTTTTTTAGTTCGTTTAAACTGATTTTCCCGTCGAGCAAGGCTTTACCAATGACGCAGCCATAGCATCCCGCTTTCCGAAGTTCTTCCAGATCCGACATGGATTCTACACCGCCACTCGCAATCCAGCGTTGATCCGGAAACTGCTGTATGAGCTTCTTGTAAAGATCAATACTTGGACCTAATCCAGTGCCATCTCTGCGGATATCGGTTGTCAGAATGGTCAATCCGGTGAATGGACGGAAGGACTTCATTGTTTCTTCCAATGTCTTTCCGGAAGGATCTTGCCATCCGTTGATCTTCAGATTCTCCCCATCCGTATCCAGTGCAAGAATAAACCGGTCTATTCCAAATCTCCTGATCCACGCCGCCACTGATTCCGGTTCCTTCACACACAAACTTCCGATTACCACCTGATTCGCTCCCGATTTCAAGAGTCGTTCAATATCTTCTTCGGTTTTTATTCCTCCTCCGAAATCCACTTTCAGATTCGTTTGGGAAACGATTTCAGATAGGATTTCCTGGTGAACCAATCGCCCGGATTTCGCGCCGGAGAGATCCACTAAATGCAAGTATTCCAAGCCACTGGCTGAAATATCAGTTGCATAATCAACGGGATTTAGTGAATACGCCGTTTGTTGCTGATAGTCGCCCTGGAATAAACGGACAACTTGATTATCAATCAGATCAATTGCTGGTATCGCGATCATAATGCTAAGAATTGAGTTAATAAATCTTCTCCCGCTTTTCCACTTTTTTCGGGGTGAAATTGTACTCCATAGAAATTATCCTTCTTTAAAGCAGCGGAAAATGGGGCCGGATAGGATGCAATTCCCCAGGTATCTTTGCAGATTTCGGCTGCATAACTGTGCACGAAATAGAATACTTCCGATTTTCCATTCAATTGAACATCGTTCCATCCCATGTGAGGAACAGGGTAACTCAAGTTTCCTGCGCTAAAACCCTCGTCATCACTAGCGGTTCGCCATTTGGCAAACTGGCAAATTTGCGAATTGGCGAAGTGGGGTTTGATTGGCTGAATTCGAGTTTGAAAAATTCCTAACCCATTCAGATTTCCCTCCTCATTCCAACCACACATCAATTGCATTCCCAAACAAATCCCCAATACAGGTTGTGTCAAAGTCGGGATAATCAGATCCAACCGGTTTTCCTGTAATTGATTCATGGCGCTTTTGGCATGCCCTACTCCGGGAAAAATAATATGTGTGGCCGAACGGATTTCCTGTTCGTTATTCGTCAGGATCGTTTCGTATCCCAATCGTTTAAAAGCTTGCTGAACGGAAAATAGATTTCCGGCTCCGTAATCGATAACTGCTATTTTCATTACAATTCGTTTTTAGTTGTCGGTAGAATATCCCTATTTCCCGATCTGCGTTTGGCCATCAAAATGGCTTTTGCAAAAGCTTTGAAAATGGATTCAACCTTGTGATGTTCATTTTCACCTATTGCTTGAATGTAGATGTTGCAACGTGCTGTAAAACAGAATGATTTAAAGAAGTGTTGAACCATTTCAGTTGGCATCTTCCCAACAAATTCACGCTTTAATTCCACATCCCAGATCAGTTCCGGTCGACCTCCGAAATCAATCGCACAAGTTGCATAACAATCATCCATAGGCAAACAAAAGCCGTAGCGTTCAATTCCTCTTTTGGAACCCAAAGCCTGATCGATTGCCTGACCAAGAGTCAGGGCAGTATCTTCAATCGTGTGGTGCTCATCGATTTGCAAATCTCCTTGCATGGTCAATTCCAAATCCAGTTGTCCGTGTCTTGCAAGCTGATCCAGCATGTGGTCGAAAAAGTCTATTCCGGTAGCGATTCTCGAAACTCCTGTTCCGTCCAAGTCCAGTATGACGGAGCAATCCGTTTCTGCAGTAGTTCTGTGGACAACCACTTTGCGGATTCCCAAGCGAAGATCAGTAATCAAATCGGACCAGTTTGTTACTTTGCGTTGAATAACGGATTCCAATTCCTGTTCGGAAAACTGGATTTCCTTTCCTACTTCGATCGGTTGGGTTTGAATCAGAAATGCCTTGCACCCCAGATTCTTTGCCAATTCGATATCCGTCCAGCGATCCCCGATCACGAAGGAATTTTCCAAATCGTATTCCCCGGATAAATACTTCGTCAGCATTCCGATTCTTGGCTTCCGATTAGGTGAATTGTCTTCCGGGAAAGAACGGTCAATACATTCTTCCAGGAAAGTAATCCCTTCGCTTTCCAGGATATCCAGCATCAGTTGGTGCGGTCCGGAGAAATCTTCGAATGGAAAGGTTTTCGTACCCAATCCATCCTGATTCGTAACCAACACCAGCGTGTATTCGTCCCACGAAACAATTGTTTTTAAGGCTGAAATTGCGCCATCCAAAAATTTCAGTTTGGCGTAGGAATCAATCTGATAATCTGCCGGTTCTTTGATAATTGTCCCATCGCGGTCAATAAAGATCAGTTTCTGTTTCATAAATTCTGCATGATTTGAATGAATTGATTGTTTTCGATTTTAGATCCGATGCTTACGCGTAAAGTTTCCGAGCAGTTGAACTGGCTGCTTCGATCCCTTACAACTATCCCGTTTTCAATGAGCTTCTTATAACTCTCGGAAGCATTTGGAATGCGGAAAAGAATGAAATTTGCTTCAGATGGAAACACCTCTGTAACCAATTGATGTGATTTCAGGAAATCGGCCAAGCGTTCTCTTTCGGAAATAATTTCAGTTTTTATCTCATCCCAGGGGATTGTTTCCAGCTCCTTGATCGCGGTTTTTTGGACCAATGAACTTAAATTATAAGGAGGTTTTATTTTATTCAAAGCAGCAATCCATTCCGGTGAAGCAATGGCCATCCCAATTCGTAAACCTGCCATTCCATAAGCTTTTGAAAGCGTCTGAACCACTATTAAATTGGAATAATTATTCACTTCGTCTGCCATCGAATAAGCGGGACAAAAATCAATGTAAGCTTCATCAATGACAACTACCCCATCGAATTTCCGAACGATTTCAAGCAAACGGTCTTTCGGAATCACATTTCCCGTCGGATTATTCGGATTGCAAAGAACCAATAATCGCGAACCTGCTGCCTGGGCAAGAATTTCAGAATCTGCAATTTGAAAGTTCCTGTCCAGATCAATGGTTTTCGTTCTTAATCCATTGATTTTGGCAAGTACCGAATACATTCCATAAGAAGGATTTAAGTACGTCACGAAGTCTAAAAACGGGGTTGTTGTCAAACGAAAGATCAAATCCAATACTTCATCTGATCCATTTCCCAGGAAAATAGTTTCAGTTGGAATATTCTTCACCTCTGAAATAGCAGCTTTCAGTTCTTGTTGCAAAGGATCCGGATAGCGATTGTAAGCGGTCACCATTCCATTTTCATTCGCGTCCAGGAATACTTCCCCTTTTCCTTCAAATTCATCGCGTGCAGAGCTGTAAGGCTTTAAATCGCGTAAATCTTTCCGGATAAAACCTTCAACACTCTTTCTTGATAAAACGGATCCTTTTCCGGTCAGTTCGAGTTCTTGCAGTTTATCTGAAGGAATATCCGGAAAGACGGAGTTTAAGCGCACTCTTACCGCATTCGCATGTCCCTGTAATTTTTCTGCTTCGGCCATAGTGATCACTGTTTGCCCCAGATTCCGCAACCCTTCATCCGTAATTTTCTGATAAGTGATTTTCTTTACAAAAGAATCCAGAGACACACCGCTGTAGGCACGTGCAAATCCCGAAGTCGGCAAGGTGTGATTTGTTCCGGAAGCGTAATCACCAAAACTTTCAGCGGTATTCTTTCCAATGAAAACACTTCCGGCATTGGTGACTTGTTGCACGATCTGTTCTTCGTATTTCCCCATGATGATCAAGTGTTCAGGAGCATAGGAATTGATCAGATCACCCCATTTTTCAGCTTCAACAACGATTACCGTACTTGAATCCAATGCTTCAGCGGCAATTCCGGCTCTTGGGAGTATTTCCAACTGTCTTTCCACTTCCTTTAGAGCTTCCTGTGCATAGGATGCATCATTCGTGAGAAAAATAACCTGTGAATCGATTCCGTGTTCTGCTTGAGCCAATAAATCAGCAGCTACAAAAGAAGTGGGAATTGAATCGTCGGCCGTAACAAGCACTTCAGAAGGACCTGCCGGAATATCAATGGCAATTCCCAAACGCTGAGCATAAACCTTGGCAGCTGTTACATATTGATTCCCGGGACCAAAGATCTTATCTGCTTTCGGAATGGTTTCCGTTCCCAGGCTCATTGCTGCAATTGCCTGAGCACCACCAATTTTATAAACGGTATCAATCCCCGCAGTTTTAGCTGCAAACAAAATCGCAGGATGGATCTTACCTTGTTCATCGGGTGGTGTACACAAGTAGCGAATCGGGTTCTCCGCAATTTTGGCAGGAACTCCAAGCATCAATACGGTCGAGAACAAGGGAGCAGTTCCCCCGGGAACATACAAGCCGATAGTTTGAATGGGAACGGACTTCCTCCAACAAATCACTCCGAAAATTGTTTCCACTTCCATTTCCCTGTTTTCTTGTGACCGGTGGAAACGCTCAATATTTTGAGCCGCAATTCGAATCGCTGTTTTCAATTCCGTTGAAATTGCCTGCTCCGCTTCGGTAAATTCTATTTCAGAAACCACGAGATCATCAATTTCGACCTGGTCAAATTGAAGGGTGAATGCTTTCAATGCCTGATCCCGTTTCTTTTCAACTGTGGAAAACACATCGGAAATCAATGAATCGAGATTCGCGGATTCCAATTTCGGGCGAGCCAATGCTTCTGCAAGCTCTCTTTCTGATGGATTGATCACTATTTTCATGATTAAGAAACCATTTTTTCGATGGGACAAACTAAAATTCCTTCGGCACCAGCTGTTTTCAACTGCTGTACAACCTGCCATACCTCTTTTTGTTTTACCACAGAGTGTACGCTTACCCAACCCTCAATTGCCAGAGGCAGGATTGTCGGACTTTTCATTCCCGGAAGAATGGTGCAAATGGTCTCCAGCTGATCCTTTGGGGCATTCAACAAGATGTATTTATTCTCATTTGCTGCCAAAACAGATTGAATCCGGAAAACCAGCTGATCCAATAAGGGCTGTTTTTCAGGATCGAAATTCAGTCCTTTGATCAAAACTGCTTCCGAATACAGAAAAGGGAATACTTCCCGTAAATTATTCTGAAACAAGGTATTTCCTGTCGAAACAATGTCCGCAATTGCATCAGCCAGATTCAAAGACGGAGCTATTTCCACTGATCCGGAGATGGTGTGAATGTCAGCTGTTACTCCTTCCTTCTGCAAATATTTCCGAACCGAATTCGGATAGGAAGTGGCGATTCGTTTCCCTTGGAGATCTTGTGCAGTTTGAATGGATGAAGTTTTGGGTACTGCAAAGGACAATCTGCATTTCGAGAAATTGAGCGCCTGGATGACCTCCACGGGAGTTTCATCTTCTTCTAATAAGTTTGAGCCCACAATTCCCAAGTCCACCACTCCATCGGCTACATATTGAGGAATGTCACTGTTGCGCAAGAACAAGAGTTCTGCCGGGTAATCGGAGGTCGTTACTTTAAGTTGACCATCGCGGTAATCGACTTTCAGACCGCATTCCTTCAGTAGTTCCAAAGAACCTTCCTGGAGTCGACCTGATTTTTGTAAAGCAATAATTAAACGTTTCATGTTTTAAATTAAAGCCTGACCTTCAAAGGAGTGTTGGAATAAAAAGACAACAAAAAACCCGCTTGAAAGCCAAGCGGGTTAAGGAGTTATATGGATACAATCATCTCACCAAAGCGCCTAGCTGAGCAAACAATGATGATGTTGATGTAACGTTGTCATTTTCATGGTACAAATGTAGAGCAATAATTTAAAAAACAAGCGGTTTGACCAAATTTCTATTTTGGAATCGTTTTTTTGATTGCAAATGACAGGTCAAAAAGTCAGTTTTGACTTGCACACCGATAGATTTGGATAAGTTCGCTTCTACTTTGTTACGGAACTTTGTATCAACTTAAAAACAGATGAAATGAATAAGATATTGGTAACAGGTGCAACAGGAATTTTGGGTAATGCGGTAATCGAGACATTACTTAAGAAGATCTCCCCTCAACAGATTCATGTGCTTTCCCGCAATGAAGAAAAGCTATTGGAAATGCAATCCAGGCGATTGAAGACCTTTCATGGCGATTATGATGATTTAGATTCGTTGGTGAAAGCGATGAATGGTGCGGATACTGTCTTGCTGATATCAGCCGGTGATGAAGGTGATCGGATGCAACAACATAAAAATGTCATTGATGCAGCTAAAAAAGTTGGAGTAGCAAGTATTGCCTATACCAGTAGATGTCTACGTGATCGGAATACATTGGTAAATACTTTAATGTTCGATCATTTTGATACGGAGGATTACATAAAAGAAAGCGGTCTGAATTATACTATTTTCAGAAATATTCTGTACATGGATGTCATTCCCTTGTTTGTCGGGAAGCAAGTATTCGAAACGGGAATTTCTCAACCGGCAGGAGATGGAAAAGTGGCTTTTGCATTGAGAAAGGAAATGGGAGAAGCAATGGCCAATGTCTTGCTGAATGAACCTTGTGGAAATAAAACCTATCAGTTTACAGGAAATGAAGCACATTCATTTGATGATGTAGCAAGTACTCTTACCGAATTATCGGGAAAAGAAGTGAAATACACTCCTGTTGAAGCCTCTGTTTTTGAAGTAAGTATGCTGGAAAAAGGATTGGCTGCATCGATGGTCAGAAAAACAATCGGGTTCAATACGGATATCAAAAACAACCAGGAATCCGAAATAACTGACGATTTGGAAATTCATCTGGGTCGCAAACCAACTTCATTGAAGGATGGATTGAAACTACTATTCGATTTATAATCAATAACTTTAGGATATGAATGCATCCGTTCCAATTCAGATCAAGACTATCGCAGAATACCATCGTTTGATGGAGTTGCCGAAACCGGAACATCCCTTGGTGAGTGTCGTGAAGTTTGAAGATATCAAACGGAATCCTAAAAGTGGACCAGGTAGCATCATTCATCATTTTTATTCCATTGCATTGAAGAAGGATTTTCATGCGAAATTGAAATATGGACAGCAGGATTTCGACTTCGATGAAGGAGTGATGCACTTCATGGCACCCAAACAGGTTTTATCCGTTCATTCACTGACAGAAGAAGAGTTGAAACATTCGGGGTGGTTGTTACTGATTCATCCGGATTTTTTATGGAGTACCTCACTTTCAAAGAAAATAAAGGAATACGAATTTTTCAGCTACCAAGTCAACGAAGCATTACATCTTTCTGATAAAGAGGAAACATTGGTTGCAGGGATCATTCAGCACATCGCGGATGAGTACCACACTGCCATTGATCAATTTAGCCAGGAAGTGATTATAGCACAAATAGAGCTGCTTCTCACCTATTCCGAACGGTTCTACCAGCGTCAATTCATTACCCGGAAAATAGCGAATCATCGTGTTTTGGATCAATTGGAGGTTTTGCTAATAGATTATTTCGCGAAGGATGATCTGGCAAACAAGGGAATTCCTACGGTTCAGTTCATAGCTGAAAGACTGAATATTTCCCCGAATTACCTGAGTCGCTTACTTCAATTATTAACCGGTCAAAGCACGAAACAATTTATTCATGACAAATTGATCGATTTGGCAAAGGAAAAACTTTCCACTACCGGTTTATCCGTAAACGAAATAGCTTATAATTTGGGCTTCGAACATCCGCAATCATTCAACAAATTGTTCAAGAGCAAGACGAATTTATCTCCATTGGAGTTTAGACAATCGTTCAATTGAAAACACTTCACGGATCAAGGATAGGTAGAGCATGGATAGAGCGTCTTTTGTATTAAATTTTAACATCCTGAAAATAGAACGGATGAAAATCAATAGTCACTCCCGTGTTCCTCCGTGGGAAATAAAAAAAGTCCTGATCTATCCGCCGCGGCGGACAAACCAGGACTTTATATCTTTTCAATCAGTTAATTAATCAATCTTAATACAACCGTTCTTGATAGTGATTTTCTGACCATCTTTCACTTTCACCCAGCCGCATTCTGTTTTGATCTCTACTTCAGAAGCACTTGTCTGAACGGATGCAGAACTTGTTGTGGAGCTGCTGAACTCGATTTTTTGAGTCGAACCGTTGGAGCGAACTTCCATGGTATAACTTTTAGAATCGTTGTTGTAGTAACGGATCGTGAACGCACCGGCAACATTCGCCAAAAGCAAAAATGCAACCGATAAAAATGCCATTTTCAATTTCATAATTAATGAGTTTTAGTTAATAAGTGATCTAAATATAGGTATTATCAAAGCAATCCGGGACGATGCGAATGCATTAAATTGATATTCGCTGAAAACAAATTAATAAGCGTCGATGAATATACAGAAGTAATTGGACATTCAGTAGCAAAGTTCAGATCGCTAATTAATTGTACTATCTTTAAACTATGTTTGTTCAAAAAGCACTTTATCTCATTATCCCGATTCTCGGTCTCTTTTCCTGTTACAAATCGCCTTCTTCCAATCATTATTTTGTGCCCGATTTCATGAAACAGGATACGATTCAGTTAAGCAATACCCTTTTCTTTATCGGACCAGAAATGGATACTGCAAAAATGGAAATTTCGGCACCTTGCGACTGTTGTGCAAGCTATCTTGCTTTCGTAAACGACAGCGTTTTTGTTTATGAGTCTTTGTGTTTGGAGGGGGATGATTATTTTAAAGGAACGTATTTTAAATACAGAAGTCTGATTTTCCTTAAATTTGACCCTTTGATTGTTTCTTCTACGCATTATCCGGGAGTAGATCTGGAAACAACCTGGGAAAAAGAAAACAGTGTTACTTTCTATTCCAGACTTAATTTTTCCACATTGAATTCAGAATGGGTAATCTCGGCTGGTGATAAAGAAAACATGGATTACGGCATGTGCAATCAAATGGGTTCTGCCAGATCGTATCTTTTCAAACTGAAATCAGAAGGAATCTGGGATCGAATGGAACTCTCAAATGAATTAAAATAACTTCAATACCATAAATAGAGATTATGTCTGAATTTATCACCTATGAAAAGTTTGCAACGGTTCCTGAATTGAAAGAAATGGTAGAGCTATTGGAAGCAAATAATATTCCGTATGAGTTGGAGGATGATGTGCAGGTTTTCGATGCCAGTTTTGCAAATATCCAACACCATCGGGATTATCGGATCAAATTACTTCCGTCGGATTTTGATAGGGCAACTGAGCTTCGAAACAATGCGGTTCTTTCAGAATTGGATAAAATAGATCCGGATTATTATTTATTCGGTTTTACCGATGAAGAATTAATTGACTTAATCTCGAAGCAGGATGAATGGAGTCCGTTTGACTTTCAATTGGCTCAAAAACTTCTAAAAGATCGCGGAAGAGAAATCAGTTCTCAAAAGATCAATGAACTAAAAGAAGAACGTATAGAAGAATTGTCAGAGCCAGAAAAACACGATACATTTTGGATTGGTTTGGGGTACGTTTTCGCTTTTCTGGGAGGTTTAATTGGTATCATTATCGGATACTACATTATTTCTAGTAAAAAGGTGCTTCCAAATGGTGAACGAATTTATACGTATTCAGATTTAGATCGAAAACACGGTACACGAATTCTCTTAATTGCCATTACAGCAATTATTATTGGGATAGCTTTTCGGATTATTAATGCAGTCTGATCTTTAACGAGTTAGCAAGATTCAGACTGCTGTAGTTTTATCGATTTATTTTAATATTCCTTTTCAATTTCCGCAATTTCACAACATGAAATCGTGCGTAAGGTTTCTTTCGAAGAATCCAAACGAGATTGAAGACAATAACAATTAACCAAAGAGAAGCAATTGCCATTTATCTTTTCATGATTTTTGCTGCATCCGGTGCGAAATAAGTTAAAATCCCATCTGCCCCTGCTCTGCGGATACTTAGCAACATTTCCATGACCGCTCTATCGTAATCCAACCAGCCGTTTTTTGCAGCGGCATAAAGCATGGCACATTCCCCGCTGACATTGTAAGCTGTGATCGGAGTGGCGAAATTCTCTTTCAACAAATGAATGATATCCAAATAACACAAAGCCGGTTTCACCATGATGAAATCTGCTCCTTCTGCAATATCCAGTTCCGCTTCAATCAACGCTTCACGTTTGTTAGCCGGATTCATCTGGTATGTGAGCTTATCACCACTTTTGGGAGCGGAATTCAACGCATCACGAAATGGCCCGTAAAAAGCACTCGCATATTTCGCCGTGTACGACATGATCGATACATCCTGGAAACCTGCGGCATCCAATTCATCTCGTATAAATCCTACTCGTCCGTCCATCATGTCTGAAGGTCCGATGATATCAATTCCGGCTTGTGCCTGAGCAACGGACATTCTTCCCAGGATATCCAATGTCGGGTCATTCACAATTTTCCCGTCAATCACCAATCCGTCATGTCCGTCCGAAGAATAAGGATCCAATGCCACATCGGACATCAAAACCGCTTCAGGGAATTTTTCCTTCAACGTACGGATAATGTGCAGGTAGAAATTTTCGTCTGCATAACTATAACTTCCGACTTGGTCTTTCAGATGCTCATCCACTGCCGGGAACAGGTCAAAAGTCTTGATTCCGAGGTTCATCCAGTTTTCAAACTCAGGAAGCAATTGATCAATGCTCCAGCGATAATTACCCGGTAAGGAAGAAACTTCTTCCCGGATATTTTTTCCGTCTTTTAAAAAGAGTGGATAAATCAAGTGTTGGGGACCTAATTGCGTTTCTTCAACCATTGCTCTGATTGCTGCACTCTTTCGATTTCTTCGTGGACGAATATTCATAGATTTATTTTTTAAAACTAAAGAATGTAAAAGATGTTCGTGGTTACTCTAACACTTTGCGCCTTTGCTTCTTTGCGGTAAAAGAAATGGTATAATGAACCGCAAAGAGTGAAAGAACGCAAAGACTTAAACCTGGAATAATAGGCTCTGTGTTTACCCCCTACATACATCTTTTACAAGTGATGCAAATTTAATTAGAATCTAGAACTATTCGTTCAAATCATCGTTTTAAACAATTCTCTATCAGAATTATCAACAAGGAAGTTCCATTAACATTTTTTTGTATATTTTCGTCAGTACATAACGAAGAAACGATGCGACTTATGAATAAGCTATTAACTACTTTCACAATAAGTACAGGAATTGTACTTATGATTAGCTCCTGTGGTACGGAGGAGGAAAAGAAGCCAGAAATAAGTAAGGAGGTAATTGACCCCAACAGCTCCCTGAATGCGAAGTTTGATGATAAAATCTTCAGTATTCCCTCTCCCATGCAAATGGCGGTGTTATTGGAAGAATCAAAATCGCCCTATAATGAGCTTTTGTTGAATGATTTGGATCGTGTAGGTGATTACACTTCAGAATACAAAAAAGCATTGAACCTGGGAGTTTACGGAACTGACTTGGGATATGTATCCATTTACAAACAGAACAGTATTGCTTTGAAATACCTTTCAACAATTGAAAAGTTGACTAGTAAACTGGGATTGGAAGGAGCTTTTGACAAGGACTTCATGTCTCGTTTCGAACGCAATTCGACAAACAAGGATTCCATGATGGTCATTGTTTCTGATGCATTTAAAAAATCAGACAACTTTTTGAAATCGAATAATCGAAAAAGTGTTTCGGCATTGATTTTGGTCGGTGGCTGGATCGAATCCATGTATTTGGCCTGTAACTTAAACACGGAACATGCAAATCAGAAGATTCTGGACCGTATTGCGGAACAGTCAGAAACCTTGAATACGATCATCGAATTACTTACAGACTACAATAAAAAAGGTGAATGGGACGAATTGATCACTGATATGAAAGGGTTGAAATTCTATTTCGACCAGATCACGATCGAATACGAGTTCGTAGAACCAATTACAAATGCCAAAACGAAAACAACCACGCTCAGACATAAAACGGTTGTATCTGTTGACTCGAACACCTTGAATTTTATTAATCAGAAAATTGAATCCATTCGAGGAAAAGTAATCGAATAAACCCTACTCATTATGAAAAAGTTAGCACTATATAGCATTTTTACTTTATTCGTTGGATTTGGAGTAAAAGCACAGGATTGCGAAACCCTGGTAAAGGATTGCGAAGAGATTCTGAAAGGGAAACAGAAGAATTTTGTTTCTGACGGACAGGTTTACACTGCATTCCTCGATCGGGAAAAGGCAGAATTCAAGACCACCTTCTTTGGCGGAACCACTTATCGGATTGCTGCAACGGCAGGAACAGATGATGAATACGTCATTTTTACCGTGAAAGATCTTCAAGGAACCGTATTGTTTTCCAATAGAAAATATAAAAACTCAAACTATTGGGACTTTAAAGTTCCCAGAACGATTCCCGTTATTATTGAAACGGAATTGGATATGGACAAGAAAATCACAGGCTGCGCCGTAATGATGATCGGATTCAAGAGATAATTAATAGTTAAATAAATTCCAGAAAAGCATGAGTGAACGCATACTCCGCGCTCTAATGCAGTTATTCGCGATTATCGCGAAGGTTGATGAAGTAACAGACCCAACAAGTGAAGCCATTGAAAGTTCCAATGGCAGACGGATTGTAGAAGCATTTTTAAGGACAGAATTAAATGATGAATTACTACAGAAGTATATTCAATTATTTGATGAGTTTTTGTTGGTTCACCATTCCGGATCAAGTAAGAAAGACGGTCAACGTAAGAGAACATCCGTAAACTCGGTAAAAGTTCTGAGAATCTGTTCCCAGATCAATGAAGAACTTACCCAGCGACAAAAAATGATCGTGTTGCTGCGCATCTTCGACTTTATTCATGCAAATGATCAGGTTCATGAACAGGAACAGGAATTCGTTCATACCGTTTCAGAATCATTCAACATCGCTGATTTTGAGTATCAACAGCTAAAATCATTTGTAGAAGCAAAAATCGAAACGATCCTTGATGATGAGCATTTCATGTACATCACAGAGAAACCGATCGAGCTTTCTCATGCAAAGCTGATCAAGTTGGATGGTCTGGAAGGTTCTATCTCGGTCATCCGGATAGAAAGTGTCAATATCCTTTTCTTCAAGTATTTCGGACATGATGAGTTGATCCTGAATGGTCAGATCGTTTCCAATGAAAGAAGACACATCCTGAATCAGGGATCTGCCCTGCGTACAAATAAATCCGCTCCGATCTACTACAGTGATGTGATTTCAAGATTCCTGAATGACGCAAACCAGGAAAAGATCACTTTCAAGGTAGATCATTTACAATTCCACTTCAATAGCGGAAAGATTGGTTTACACGAAATCAATTTCATAGAACAATCCGGGAAACTATTGGGCGTAATGGGTGGTTCAGGAGCAGGCAAATCAACTTTTCTGAATGTCCTGAATGGAAACTATGCACCTTCTCACGGTGCCGTTACTATCAACGGTGTTGATTTGCATCGCGAGAAATCAAAACTGGAAGGTGTCATCGGTTTCGTTTCACAGGATGATTTGTTGATCGAAGAATTGACCGTATTCCAAAACTTATATTTCAACGCGAAGTTGTGCTTCAATGATTTGTCGGAATCCCAATTAAAGAAAAAAGTATTGGATTTACTTTCCGATATTGGTTTGGGAGAGGCGAAGCATTTGAAAGTGGGAAGCCCGTTGGAAAAGACTATTTCCGGTGGACAACGCAAACGATTGAATATTGCACTGGAATTGATTCGTGAACCGGCAGTGATGTTCGTGGATGAACCTACGTCCGGACTTTCTTCGCGCGACTCTGAAAATATCATGGACATGCTCAAGGAACTTTCTTTAAAAGGAAAGTTAATCTTTGTCGTGATCCACCAACCTTCATCCGAGATTTTCAAGATGTTTGATAAACTTCTGATCCTGGATCAGGGAGGTTATCCGATTTTTGACGGGAATCCGATTGATGCGGTCGTTTACTTCAAGACACATGTCCATCACGTAAATGCGAATGAGCGTGAATGTCCGATCTGTGGTAACGTAAACCCGGAACAGATCTTCAATATCATTGAATCCAAGGTGGTTGATGAGTATGGAAACCAGACAAAGGTCCGGAAAGTAAGCCCAAGGGAATGGAACGAACGTTATCTGTCCAATTCGAAGGGAAATGACATTGAGGAAATTATCACACCGATCAAAGGAACTTCACGCATTGCTAATAAAATCAAACAATTTAAGGTTTTCTTCCTGCGTGATGTCCTGAGTAAATTAGCGAATAAGCAATACATGTTCATTAACATGTTGGAAGCACCTGTTTTGGCTGCAATCCTTTCATTCTTTGTCAAGTTCTTCAATTCGGATGGAAAAGGACATGAGGATTATGTGTTCTATGAAAATGAAAACATCCCGCAATATTTATTCATATCCGTTGTAGTCGCCCTCTTCTTAGGATTGACAGTTGCTGCGGAAGAAATCATCAAAGACAAGAAGATACTGAAACGAGAAAGTTTCCTGAATCTTTCCCTGGGTTCTTATTTGTGGTCGAAGATCTTGATCATGTTTATAGTTTCAGCTATTCAGACAGCGTTTTTTGTGCTGATTGGGAACCTGATCCTTGAAATCCATGGTCTTTGGTGGGAATATTGGGTGATTTTGTTCTCAACGTCCTGTATGGCCAATGTTCTTGGATTGAATATTTCAAGTGCGTTCAATTCTGCGAAAGTTATTTACATCATCGTTCCTTTATTGATCATTCCGCAATTGATCTTTTCGGGGGTGATTGTGAAATTCGATAAGCTCCACCCTATTTTCTCTTCAAACAATGAAGTTCCGTGGGTAGGAAATGCGATGGCTTCACGTTGGGCTTACGAAGCTCTTGCTGTTGTTCAGGCTACCGAAAACACCCACGAAAACAAGCAATTTGCGTTGCACCAAAGTCAAAGCAATGCAAGCTGGAAAAGAGATTACTGGATTCCGGAGATGAAAAACCAGTTGACTATCCTGGCGGATAAGAAATCATCCGTAACTGATTTTGAAAAGGCGAAACGCATTCTGACAAATGAAGTTGAAAAAGAAATCTCCAATTGGTCAAATTTGGAATGCAAGGACTGTATTGCCGGATTGAATAAATTGCAGAAAGGAAAATCATCCGTTCAGGAAGTCCAATTTAATATTGGTGCGTTCTTGGAAATGATGAAAAAACAATACAACGTAACATACAACAAGGCTACCGAAGATTTGGATAAATTGGTTCTTGCAATGGGTGAGAAAAATTACGAAGCGTCTCAAGCAGCTTTTGTCAACGAAAGTTTACAGGATTTGGTGACCAATCGTTCGGAAGTTCAGAAAATCATCATTACCGATGATCAGTTGATTCAAAAGGACGATCCGCTTTATATGGATCAAAAGAACACGCGTTTATTGGATGCTCCGTTCTATACATGTAAAAAGTATTGGTTCGGTATTCCAATGAGTACTTTCCTTGCCAATATTCTAGTCCTTTGGGGAATGACTGTCCTGATGATTATAGCTCTCTATTATGACATCCTTCGAAAGCTACTGGGGATTTTCTCCCGGGTGAAATCGAATAACGCATAAAGAGAATAAGATACAAACAAGAAGGGCGTCCCGTACATACGGGACGCCCTTCTTGTTTTAAATATAAATTTGAATTACATCAACATTCCTCCACATACGTGGATTGTTTGACCTGTAATGTATGCAGACATATCTGAAGCCAGGAAAACAACTGCATTTGCAACGTCAATTGGCTGACCACCTCTTTTCAATGGAATTGAATTTCTCCACTCCTCCACTACTTTCTGATCCAATGCACCCGTCATTTCAGTTTCGATGAATCCCGGAGCAATCGCATTGCAACGGATATTTCTTGAACCTAATTCCTGACCTACGGATTTTGTGAATCCGATCAAACCTGCTTTGGAAGCGGCATAATTTGACTGACCGGCATTTCCACTAACTCCAACAACAGATGACATATTGATGATTGATCCTGAACGAGCTTTCAACATCGGGCGTTGAACCGCTTTCGTCAAGTTGAATGCAGATTTCAAATTGGTATTGATTACATCGTCCCACTGCTCTTCTGTCATACGCATCAAAAGCGTGTCGCGTGTAATTCCGGCATTATTTACAAGAACGTCAATCGTTCCGAATTTCTCCACAACATCATCAACTAATTTCTGAGCCTGATCGAAATTTGCAGCATCCGATTTGAATCCGATAGCCACACCACCATTCGCAGTCAATTCTGCTTCCAATGCACGTGCTTTTTCTTCTGAAGACAAATAGGTGAAAGCAACTTTTGCTCCTTGCTTCACACATTCCTCTGCAATTGACTTACCGATTCCTCTGGATGCTCCAGTAATTAATACCACTTTATTATCTAATAATCCCATGTATTTTTTTTTGGTCTTCAAATATAGGAAAGGTTTCTTGGATATAAATGAATTCTTAGGTGAACTTATCCTCAATAGGACGTTCAAATGTTTCAACATCTCGTAGGGGGGGGGAATTTTTTGCCCCTACGAGATTCTATAATTTAATTGAAGAAATCCCAGGAAACCCCAAAACGGAATTGGAGACGTGTAACAGGATAACCCAGCGCTTCGAAATTCCCCGGTTTCACAAATGTTTGCTCGATATTTTCCACACGGATAAACCATCTAAAATATCCAAGATCAAACTGGGTGAAGAAATGTAATTTCATCATATCCCTGAATTGTTGTCCTGTACTCAGAAGTGAATAGGTATTGATTTGCGGAACAAAATCAATCAATTGATAGTGGCTGATATAACCGACTTCGATTCCAGTCACTGTTTTCAATTTTTTAGCTTTGAATAGTCCGCCATTGTAAGCAATCCTTCCTGAAATGAGCCAATTGGGAAGTAAATCACCTGTACTCTCCCTGTAGCTTGCTCTCCCTTGGATCAATAGTTTTTTAAAGCTGTATTCAAAACCTGCCTGAACCCCAAGTACGTTCAGAGATGTCAAGGTGTCTTGTCTCCATCTGTTTTGGATGAAAACGGGCATTTTTGAATTGTTCTCCATAAATGCCTGAAGAAAGAAAGGAACAAAACGGTTCTTGCTGTTCCAATTTAATTTCAAAGTGGTGCGTGTACTTAAAATCTTACTTCCCCAATTATAAGCCAGGGTATTTCCATAATACGACCGCTGGTAGTTTTCAGGGTATTGACTGATGAATCCTGCATTCACTGAAAAGATGTTCGTCCGGAAAGATTTTTTAAGATCAGCCAAAATTTTTGTTTCACCATTGGCCCCGACAAAAGTGTAATTTGCTAGTGCATTCAAGGTATATCCTTTTACATTCAGATCCAGGGCTGCAAATCCGGATACTTCTGTTGTGTCTTGATGAATGAGCATATTGTCATAATCCCAGTAGCGCGCACCGAGACCAGCCTCAATATTGAAACTTCGATTCTTGTAAAACACTCCACCATTTAATTTCAATGAGGAAAGTTCCCAGTAATCGTAGGTGTTGATCGTGTCGTAATTAGAAAAGCCATAGATTTTTTCTACCGTATCTCGCTCAAAGTAACGTTGGTTCTTAATATCCAATCTTGGCTGCAGAATCACTCCGACCTTCTGCAAGGAATCCTTGGTAAAGGAGATGTAATTTTTCCAATCGATGTGAAGTTCCTTGGTTTTGTTTCCGGCATTCTGCTTTTCAACTTCCTGCAATAGAATTGGAATGTCGGTCCTTACGGAATCACCGATCAGACCATTACTGAATTGATTGCTGTTCCCATAGAAAGAAACATCCAGGATTGTTCCGTAGTATTTGGAACGATGCATCAATCCGAGCTGAACCGTGTTTCGTTCAAAACTGGAATTCCTTAGATTTCCCCCATTATTTCTTCGGATATAATCAAATTGGATAAAGGTATTCGAATCGAGTGCCTGTGTATATGTAATTTTTCCAAATTGATCCAATCTGGAACCCATCGAATATTCAAAAGCAATGTGTGGGATAGCGGAGAATCTTTTCACTTGAGGTTTAAGCCACGAGGTGTTCAGGTCCGAATAAGAGAAAATGAATGTGAAAGGATTGAAATCCGAAGGGAGTGTATGCTGATAATATGCCAGGTTTACATCTACCGAATCCAATTTCCCTGAAATGCGATGACCTGGTTTCAATGAGTCCTGGAAGTAGTTCCCAAAGGGAGATTGTGCCAAGCTAATAAGCTGGCAGAAGGACGTAAAGAGGATGAACAAAGCCCATTTCTTCATGAAACTTTATTAAAACACAAAAAGGTCTCATCGCCATTGGCAGACAAGACCCTTTCAATTCTTAATGAATATTCTTATAATTTATTCACTGCAAGTGTCAAACCTGATTTCAAGTTTGCAGCCTTGTTTTTGTGAATGATATTACGCTTTGCCAATTTATCCAACATGGAATTTACAACTGGTAAAAGATCGCTTGCTTCTTTCTTGTCTTTCAAAGAACGAAGTTTACGTACCGCGTTACGAGTTGTTTTGTGTTGGTACTTGTTACGCAAACGCTTAACATCGTTAGAACGGATTCTCTTTTGTGCTGACTTGTGATTTGCCATTTTTTTCTTTTATTATCAAACTAAAGTTTGCAGCCCATAGGAGAATCGAACTCCTGTTACCAGGATGAAAACCTGGCGTCCTAACCACTAGACGAATGGGCCGTAACCGACTTAACGGTCTTTTCTTTTTTTTTTGGTAGCCCATAGGAGAATCGAACTCCTATTTTACGGATGAAAACCGCATGTCCTAACCGTTAGACGAATGGGCCGTTTTTTATTTTCGGAGTGCAAATATAGCTGGAATTTTCCTATTTGCAATAGCTACCCTCCTTTTTTTTCTAAAAAATATCTTTGTCTTCTGCTTCAAATTTGAAACCCAGCCGTTTACCGGTAGACATTTGACTATTCGCTTCTATCTCGTGCATTTGAAACACCGTTACTTTTGACACGATTTCATAGGGAGGAGTAAGCAAATCAAACTCCAGCGCATAGGAAAACGACACGTGAATAATGTTTGTAAGAATGGGATCAGTAAGCACTGAATTGGTCAAATCACGGAATAAAAACCCGAGTTGCCCTTTTCCCTCAACCATGAAATGTTCATCCTTGTTGATGAAGATTCTCCCAATCAGATATCCTAGGTCATTTACACGGTTTTTAAGGTACGATTCAGCAAGAAAATTATAGATGTTGATAATCCCGAAATACCCTCTAGCCTTGTCTTCTTTCAGGTAATCTGTCTGCCAGGCGTCGTGGTTGTCCGGCAGTCGGAATACATTGGTATGCATTTGAAAAACAAGCACATCACTACCAATATAAACTTGGATCTGGAACTCTCCCTTGTATTCCACATGCAAACGGATTCTGCTGTCTTCAATCGATGCGCGAAGTACTCCGATCTCCTCCAGTAAGTGCTTTTTGAAACGTTCAAAATGGCTCTTGGTATCCTGGAAAATATCCTGTTTCAATCCGGCTTTCCGAATCAAAATATCCTGTATGACTTTACGTGCCTCTTCCATAACTCAATTTCTTAACAGGTGACTTCGACTACGCTCAGTCACCTGTTTATTTCAAGGTCATTGAGCGTAGTCGAAATGACGCCCTCAATTATTAATATGCTTTAGCAAAAACCACGCGCCCTTTCGAAGGAGCCCCTGTCACCATGCACTTGCCTGGCTCTGCAGCTATTTCGATTGGAATACAGCGTATTGTTGCTTTTGTTTCTTCTTTGATCTTAGCTTCCGTTTCTTTCGTACCATCCCAATGTGCCAAATAGAATCCACCCACTTCCTCTAATTGTGTCTGAAACTCTTCGTAAGTGTCCACTTCATGCATATTGTCAACTCGGAACTGCTGTGCTCTCTTAAGGAGATTATCCTGGATATCTGAAAGTAAACTCTCAATCGAACTTCCAATGTTTTCGATATTCATAGCATACTTCTCTTTCGTATCACGACGAGCAATTTCCACTACTCCATTTGCCAAATCTCTCGGTCCGATTGCGATTCTGACAGGAACACCTTTCGCCTCGTATTCAGCAAACTTCCACCCTGGTCTCTTTTGATCATCCGAATCATATTTCACCTTGATTTTCAGGTCTTTCAATTCAGCAGAGATTTTAGCAACTGCATCATTGATCAGTTGAAGCTCTTCCTCTGTCCTGTAAATCGGAACGATCACCACTTGAATCGGCGCCAATAAAGGAGGAACAACCAATCCTTCATCATCAGAATGCGTCATGATCAATGCTCCCATCAAGCGTGTAGAAACACCCCAGGAAGTAGCCCAGACATATTCAAGCTTCCCTTGGGCGTCGCTGAATTTAACTTCGAACGCTTTAGCAAAATTCTGACCCAGGAAATGAGAAGTTCCTGCCTGAAGCGCCTTTCCATCCTGCATCATCGCCTCGATACAATACGTATCATCAGCACCTGCAAAACGCTCGCTTTCAGTTTTGTGACCTTTAATCACGGGCATCGCCATGTATTTTTCAGCAAATTCAGCGTAAACATCCAACATTTGTTCCGTTTCCCGGATAGCCTCCTCCTTTGTAGCATGAGCCGTATGACCTTCCTGCCATAAAAACTCCGATGTACGAAGGAATAAGCGTGTTTTCATTTCCCAACGAACTACATTTGCCCATTGATTGATCAATATCGGTAGATCCCTGTAAGATTGGATCCATTTTTTATAGGAGTTCCAGATAATTGTTTCAGAAGTCGGACGAACGATCAGTTCCTCTTCCAGCTTTGCATCCGGATCAACAATCACACCACCCCCATTCGGATCATTTTTCAAACGGTAATGAGTTACAACAGCACATTCCTTTGCAAATCCATCCACGTGAGAAGCTTCTTTACTTAAATAGCTTTTGGGGATCAATAAAGGGAAGTACGCGTTTTGATGACCGGTTTCTTTGAACTTTGCGTCTAATATATCACGCATGTTTTCCCATATGGCATAACCATAGGGTTTGATCACCATCATTCCTTTAACATCCGAGTGTTCAGCTAGATCAGCTCTGGATATTAAATCATTATACCACTTTGAATAATCTTCGGCGCGAGTAGCGTACTTCTGTGACATTTTTGAGTATGTTAAATTTTAAGAATAAAACCGTAAAATTAGAAATAATTAAGCTATCTTTAATCAACCATTTAATCTTTATCAATATGTACAAGATGTTAAAATTCGGAGTGTGTTTTGGAGCAATCGCATCCCTTGCGAGCTGTAGCACTTCCGAGCATTTTATGCAGGACGACGTTTACAATACCCGTACACCTATCATGCCTCCGGGAACAGATTTAAATGACGTAACAGATTACGCCACTTTCGTAGCGAAAAAAGAACAAACAGAAGCTCCAGCTGAGAGAACGACTTATGTTTCTCCTCGCCAGTACACGGACTATTTTTACAGATCACAATACATTTATTACGGTTACTCACCCTATTCCTCCTTGAGTGGATTGGGTTATTACGGTTATGGTAGCTACTACCATCCGAATGGATATGGATATGGTAATAATTTGTATCCTTCAGTAGGATTCGGTTCTTACTATGGAACGGGATACAACATGTATGGTTATAATCCTTATAGTTATTATGGCAGTTCATATTATGGAGGATGCGGCTATTATGGTCAATCCTACCCGTCCTATGGAGGTGGTTCATGGTATACACCTGTCAGCAAACCGAATACAGGACGCAACTTATCCGATATGCACGCAGGAACTTCCGGTGGAAGAATGGGTTCATCAACAAACGGTGGGGTGATCACTTATCCGAATCAAATCACAGCTAATCCAAATCATGGATATACCGGAGTTGGAAGAAATACAAATGCCAATATAAACTCGTCGCCTGTTGGGGTCGAAAATGGGAGATCTGTCAGTACAGCAACTAATCGCGCTTCAGTAAGACCAGCTGTTTCCCGACCTTCAACATCAGGAGAACAAACAGGTACTTATCAGCGGGTCGGAAATCCAACGATTAATTCAGGAGGTAACAATAGCAACAACAGAACGATTAACAACAGCAATAATTCGAATACCAGAACCACTCCAACCTTGAGAGGTGGAAGCTCTGGCGGAGGAGGAAGTGTTAGTTCACCAAGTTCAGGAGGATCAAGAAGTGGTGGTAGACGATAAATTGAATAAATGATAACAAAAATAGTTTTGGCTTCAGTTTTTACGGGAGCCTTTTTTGCATTCGGGCAGAATGAAGTAGATGTATATCGATTATCGAACACTTATGTGCAGGGTTCTGCCAGGTTTGATGCAATGGGAGGTTCCTTTGGAGCCCTTGGTGCAGAAAGTGGTTGCATCGGTATCAATCCCGCAGGATTCGGACGGTCTTCCGTAAGTTCTTTTTCATTTGGGATAGCAGGAACAAGTGTTAAGAACACTGCTCATTTCAGAGGAAATGGTGAACCGGTTTCAAACGGCTCTTCTTCAATGGATGCGTTTAAGGTGAGGATTCCAAATCTGGCTGGCACCGTGGTAAGCGATGTGTCCAGCTCAAACTCAGGCTTGATCTATACCCAGATCTCATTCGGGATGAACCGTGTTGCAAACTTCAATAATTCATTCAATTACAGCGGGCAACAATTCGAATCCTTATTGGACGTTTTTGCGTCCGGAGCAACAGGTATTGATCCAAATTCTTTATTCGATGCTCAGCCCTACACCTCTTCCCTGGCATATCAGACTTATGCAATCGATCCGGATGCAAACAATAATTACTATCCGAGATTGAACTCGGGAGACGTGATTCACAATCGAACCGTATTGAACAAAGGTGGTATTAATGAGTTTTACTTTGCAATCAGTGCAAATTACCTGGACAAGATTTATTTTGGAGCGTCTGTTTCGTACAACACCCTTAATTTTTCGGAATCAGTTATTCACAAGGAAACTCTTACCGATACAAGTGGTGTTTCTTTGCGCTCATTTATCTATCAATACGATTATACTTCAAAAGGTGGCGGGACCAACTTTAAACTGGGAGCGATCTTTTTACCTGCAGACTATGTTCGATTAGGAATAGCACTACATACTCCTACTTTTTACCAAATAACGGATGAATCTACTGCGACTATGCAGGCCCTTCATAATGATGGTCTGAAAACGGTCGATCCAAGCTTGATTCCAAGTGACAAGTATAAATACCGTATTTGGACTCCATTGAAAGCTGTCGGATCCCTTGCATTTGTTTTTGGGGATAACGGATGCATCAATGTGGATTTGGAATACCTGAACTATGGCTGGGGGCGTTTGAAAACAACCAATGACGAAGCTTATGTTTCCTATGATTACTCTCCTGAAAACAAAGTGATCAAAGGTCAAATGGAAGACGTTCTGAATGTTCGCGTTGGAGGTGAGTGGGCAATCAACAATACCGTTTTCATTCGTGGAGGTTACGGTTATTATCCTAAAGGCGACACTTTGATGAAAACATACGGGAAAAGTTATAACCAGACCATTAGTGGTGGTTTAGGATTTAGAGTCGGGCGTGTTTATTTGGATCTATCTGTGCGCTATTTGATGCAAAGCAGTGTTTACAAAGCCTTCTACGAAAGCCGGGCAGATTTGAATATTGTCAACACAACTTTCAATGTAGGAATGCAGTACAAGTTTGATTACAAATGATTGTACTCCTTGATAGATTTGGAAAAGTCAACCTTGTTCAACTTTGAATCGATCCAGGCAGGAAGATGGAAATAATCCAGGATAACACGTTCTTGTTGGTCCTTCATTAATTCAGCAACTTCAATTTTCATCTTTGCAAGTATCTCATTCCGCTGCGTGATATTCATGCTTTTCGCTAGTTTTCTCAAATGTTTGATCACCACATTTTCGATCTCATAATCACGGTCGTGCTTACTCAGGTAACGGTTTGTTGATTTAATGACGTACTCCAGGAAATCATAGTTTTCCAATTCCAAATGAATGATCAGGTTGAAAATTCGTGCAAAACTATAGATATCCTGTCTTAGGCGTTGTTCATTGTCATTCAACACTTCATTCAATGTAGAAAGCGCTTTCTTGTAATCTCCAATTCCGAAATAGGTATACGCTTGATTGTAGCTGAATAAGATGTTTTGCTCTTTTGAAACCTTGTCATCTAAATCCCGCAATCTGATCCGAACCTCTTCTGCCAATTTTGCCGAAGCTTCAAAATTCCCGGTAGCATGATTCAATGCAAATTCCCCATTATAGGAAATCGTGAAAATGCGTAAGGATAAATCCATTGAATTGAAACCTTTACCTCCTTCCAATGCGCGGATTTCATGAATGACATTGGTAGCTTCCTTGAACTGCTTATTATCAATATAACATCTTAAAAGATGAGAAAGTGTCAGGATGTAGCGTTGACCTAAATCTTCTTTTATAAGCGGATTGTTATCAAGAATATCTTTTGTGCGGTTGAAAAACTGAAAGCTATCTTCGTAATTTCTATTTGTTGCAGCACATAATCCCTTGATATAATAACACATCGAGGATGCTCTTGTCGATAAGGCTGTATTTTTTCCTTTGATCAGGTGATAATCAGAGATATCGTCTACGATTTTTCGTTCTTCCTCATTTCGTGTAAAACCTCCGGAACGGAATATCAGGTTTATTTTGGAGTAAATCACCTGGTATTCTGCCAGGTTTCGAAGTTTCGCAATCACGAGCTCCTCTTCTTCTATGATATCATCCAGGTTTCTTGAAAACTCACCATCTTCATAAGCGGCCTCAAGCAATCTCTTTTCCCAGGATATCAATTCATACCAATAATAGAATTCCTCATGTTCAACAGCCAGACTTTTTGCCCGTTGAACAAACTTTTCACATTCCTTATAGAGTGCTTTATTGTATAGTATTTCTACATTTTTCAACTCCTGTTTCAGAATACTGGAAGCGGATTGTTCCGAATAATAGACCCGAAGACTCTTCAATATCAGACGATATAAGTGGTTCTTCTCAGAGGGTAAATGCTTTACAAACGTCTCGTTTTGAAAGAATTCCTTCAAATCCTCCTCCCGATATGCACCTTGTTTTTCAATGAAGTCAAAAATCTTCAGGTAGTTCTTTTCACCCGATTGCAAAGCAGACGAAAGCTTGAAAAACCGCTTCTCGGATTTCGTCAACGACTTGATTAATTTATACAGTTCGTTTGAAGGTTTCATAACGTAGGAGTTTCTCAAATTTAACAATATCTTTTAATCCTAGCAGTTTTTTTAAAACTATTTATCTCCTTTGAAGCACTGTATGGGACATGATTTCACTCGTGGCTATTGAAATCCTAAAACAAAAAAAGGTTGCATACCGCAACCTTTCACAAACAACAACAATAAACTTCAACCTAGAATCAAACTAGCGAAGAAGGATCTTTTGTCCTTTTTGGACAGTTACTTTTTCAGATGTATATCCGTTCATCTTTACCAATTTCTTCAACTTGATTCCTTCTGCCTGAGAAATCTCTATCAATGTTATATCTTTCGTTGCTACAAAAGTAGCTCCTTTACTTCGTGCTCTATTTCTCTTTGGTTCGATATAAACGATATCACCCGGCTCAAGCAGATCTTTCTTGTCCACAAAATCATTGTACTTATACATCTGCCACATAGCCAATTCATATTCCTTTGCAATCTTGTAATAGGTATCACCTTTGCGAGCAATAATGAATTTCACATCATTCTTATTCTCTTTCAAAATGTGATTTTGGTATTTCAAACAAGATTCGTCAATCTTCATGGATGATGCAGACTTATTGACATTTGTTTCTTTTGTTTTCGTTTTAGAAGTTTCTTTGGCATTATTAGCCAATAATTCCGTTCCGTTATTTTGCGGAGCAGTCTTATCGTCATACTCGTACAACTTCAAACGCTCTATCAGGTCGATTAATTTCTCTGCATATTCCGGATGTGTGGCGTAACCAGCTTTTTTCAATCCTTTGGCCCATGATTTATAATCATCAACCGGAAACTGGAACAACGCGGCATAACGCGGTTTCTTAGTAAGAAATAAACTATGATCGTTATATGATTCGGTTGCAGTCGGATACTTTCTAAAGCATTCCCCTTTCGCATCGTCATCAAAATAGATCTTTTCCCCCGTCCAATCACTGCACTTGATCCCAAAATGATTATTTGCCTCAGTGGCAAGTGGTGAATTACCATTACCGCTTTCCAATAATCCCTGAGCGAGTGTGATACTTGCCGGAATCCGATAAGTAAGCATGTGTTCAACAGCTACATTCGACCACATCGATACGTAATCCGTTTGACTCATTTTCGCTGGAGTTTCTCCTCCAAACGAGAAGAAAGAAATCCCAAATCCTACAATTGCTAAGCTTTTCATCATTTCAAAAGGCATTGAATTCTGTCTAGAATACGCAAAAGTAGCAACTTGGTTACAAAAATTGTTGAAAACTCTAAAGTCAATTGTTAATAACTACAATAAACCACCTTATTATTAATAACATAACCCCACTCTTAAATGAATCAATTCGTAATTATAATAAATTTAACCACGTACAAGTATCCACTCCATCGGCGAAATCGGTTATATCAGGAGCTTGTGCTTTTCCAAAAGGAATAAAATCGTGACTGACAATTGCCTGAAGGTTTTCTTTCATCTCTTCCAATTTATCCAAAACGAGCGCCTTGTCCGAATAGAATTCGTAATAAATTACAGATAACGGGGCGTGAATCCCCTCATCTTCCTTCAACATAAACACATTATTATCCAGAAAAGGAATCTGATTCATCAGGAAAATGGTTCTATTGTAATCGTAATTGTTTCCGTATTTATGGTGCTGAATCAAATGAGCCTGATCCAGGAAGTTTTCAAAAATTCGGTTCAGATCAAAACCGGTTGGCAAATAGAGTTTAGAAACATTGCGACATCCCATTCCGAAGAAATCAAAACAATCGGATCCAAGGCTTTTTAGTTCCTGGTCTGTTTCCGAACCATCCAATAAAGCGACTGAAGACCTGTTCTTTCGGAACAGATGAGGAACATGACTGAAATAGGTTTCGAATTGAGCAATCGAATTATTGCTTCCGGTTGCAATAACAGCGTCGTAATTCTTGATTGGTCCTGCTGAAATCTGGATGCGCTCCTTCAATTCCGGGTTCCATTCGCACATCCATTCAATTAGTTTCATTGGAATACGGGAATCCGAGCTGCTTAATTTGCATAAAGCCTTGTTTCCCGTGATAAGAACACATAACAAATCGTGAAACCCCACAAAAGGAAGGTTTCCGGCCATTATCAAAGCAACAGTGCGTGGCTTGGTCGTGAATTGATACTTACCTGAAAATTCATTAAGTGATTCTTTTTCAGTTAAATGAATAATTCCATTTAAAGCTTTGATACAATTTTCTTTGGTGAACCAGGGATTGATCTGCACTTCCTTATTGATGATTTTCCGTAGGCTCAAAAACTCCTCTTCCGTTAATCCGCATTCGTAACCAGGCCATTGTTCATTGAGTGTGAATGCACTTAATGCTTTTCTAAGTTGACCAAAAACTTCTATGATTGCTTTTTTTTCCACCTTGCAAAATTAATTCCTCCGGGACGAAAACCGTTATTTTTTTAAAATATTTCACCGTTTAAATCGGAGACCTCCTTATATTTGCACAAAAAAAGTCTCTTATGGCAATCATGATTACAGACGAATGCATCAATTGCGGTGCATGCGAGCCGGAATGTCCAAATAACGCAATCTACGAAGGTGGAGCTGAATGGACATATGCGGATGGCACGTCATTAAAAGGATTGATTACAACATTGAATGGTGAAGAGGTTCAGGCTGATGCTAATTTCGAACCTAAGGACATGGATGTTTACTACATCGTAACAGATAAATGTACGGAGTGTGTAGGATTTCATGATGAACCCCAATGTGCTGCAGTTTGTCCGGTTGATTGTTGTGTGGACGATCCGGAGTATCGTGAAAGCGAAGATGAATTGCTTGCGAAGAAGGATTTTATGCACTTGTAAAAGAGCAGCATTATTCTTAAATTGTAACACATTTACTTTTTTAGCGTTTTAGTGTTATGAAGGTTTCATTCGGTTTATTAATTACACTTTTGATCAGTCTCCAATCCTTGGGACAATTCGACGTGTATTCCAGAGAACAAGAACTCTCTGTTTTACTGGATTCTCTTCGTGGCTCACGGAAGAATGACCAAAAAGAATTCTGGAACAAACAATTCAAAACACTTATTGACCAAACACTTCACGAACCAACTGTCTTTGATTTGGCGTTTCCTAAATTGAGAACGCTAGGAGTAATCGATAGTCCGGATAAACTGGTCAGAATAGTTAACTGGAATGTGGAACAGGAAGATGGAACTCAAAAGTATTATGCCTACGTCGTGCATCGAAACTCCTTAAAGGATACGAAGCACAAAGTCATTGAATTGATTGATAACTCGATGATGTTGACAGCTAAGCCGGAAGAAACTTTAGAGGCAAACATGTGGTATGGCGCATTGTATTATCAGATCATTCCTGTCGAAAAAGCAAATAAGACTTACTATACCATTTTAGGATGGGATGGCGGAACCCGAATGAGCAACACCAAGTTGATTGATGTGATGTATTTCACGGGAAACAGCCTGAAGTTGGGGTATCCCCTATTTAAATCCGGAACTGCAACGGTGAAGCGTTTATTTTACGAGCACTCAGAACGTTCCGTGATGTCCTTGCGTTATGAACCTGAATACAACCGGATCATCTTTGATCACTTGATGCCTGAAACACCGACCATGGTTGGTTTTTATGAATTCTATGTCCCCGACATGTCTTACGATGCTTTTGTACTGGACAATAATCGTTGGGTATTGAAGGAAGATGTGATTGGGATCAATAAGAAAGATGTAAACGTTTCGGTAGCTTCGGTTGATGACAGAAACGGAGATGTGACAACTTCTTCTACACCGGGAAAATGGATTGATCCGACAGGTGAAGGCAAAGGAAGTGCAAATGATGTTCACGTAGCTGTTTTGCCGGATTCAGAAGCAACCAATACAACAGAAGAAAGTAAAAAACCAGTCAAGAAGGATAAAAAGACCATGACAGCTCTGGAGAAATACGAGGCTAAAAAGAAACATAAAAAAGAGGAAGACCCTTCTGCTACTCTCAACTCAGGCAAGAAGAGAAAACCGAAAAAGTAAATTTCTTAATCAAAATCTTGTATTTCAATAAATAAAAATTAATATTTGTTTTGCTGCAACCTTAAATAAACTATGCAAAACGAACTCGATTACGATTCTCAAAGAGAGGTCTTCACTAAAATTGTCAAAGCCGGAAAACGCACTTATTTTTTTGATATAAAAGCTACTAAAGGTCAGGACCACTACATTACCATTACAGAAAGTAAAAAGGTAAACATCAATGGAAAGGAAGTTTTTCAAAAACACAAGATCTTTCTTTACAAGGAAGATTTCGAGAAGTTTTCAGAAACACTTTTGGAAGTCATGAATAAAGCAAACGAATTGAATATGGGAGAAGGTTCAAACTCTTCTTATGTCAAGGATGTTCACTTTGAGGATTTAGAATAAACTTCCAAACAATCTTTCAACATCTGATTCGTTGAAAAAATAGCAGAAATAAATCCGTTTAGGTCATTTCAATAACGTATCTTTATCCTCAAATTTACAGTGCTCTTATGGGTAAAATAATCGCAATAGCGAATCAAAAAGGTGGTGTTGGCAAAACAACTACGGCAATTAATTTGGGTGGATGTTTTGGTGTTTTGGAGTACAAGACATTATTGGTCGATGCTGACCCTCAGGCAAATGCTACGTCTGGTGTTGGTCTGGATCCGAAAAATTCACGCAATATTTACGATTGCCTGATCAACGATGTTCATCCATCTGAATTGATTATCCCAACAAGCAATCCGAATCTGGACATTATTCCATCTCACATTGATTTGGTTGGTGCTGAATTGGAAATGATCAATATGCCCAATCGGGAACACATGTTGAAACAGGCTTTGGATAAGATCAAGGATCAATACGACTTCATCATTATCGACTGCTCTCCTTCCCTTGGATTAATTACTGTTAATGCGCTTACAGCTGCAGACTCCGTGATGGTTCCGGTTCAATGTGAGTATTTTGCATTGGAAGGTTTGGGTAAACTATTGAACACCATCAAAATTGTTCAAGGAAGGTTGAATCCTGAATTGGAAATTGAAGGAATCGTTCTTACAATGTACGATACGCGTTTGCGCCTTGCCAACCAAGTGGTTGAAGAAGTCAAGACTCATTTCCAGGATTTGGTTTTCGATACGGTGATCCACCGGAATACCAAATTAGGGGAAGCTCCCAGCTTTGGTGAAACAATCGTGATGCATGAAGCTACAAGCAAAGGAGCTATCAATTATTTGAATTTCGCTCGTGAAATTCTTCAACGAAACGATTTGACAAAAATCGGCAATAATGACAAACAATTTCAAGTAGGGAATGACATCTAATCCGAAAAAACGTTCAGCTTTAGGTAAGGGATTGGGGGCTTTATTAGAAAGTTCTTCAACAGATATTACAACAACAGCAGCTCCAACTGCCAGTACTGGTGGCGTGGCTTTGATTCCCATTGGTTCAATTGAAGCAAATCCATTCAATCCGCGTACGAATTTCGAGAAAGATGCGCTGAATGAATTGAAGGAATCCATTGCGATTCATGGAATTATCCAGCCCTTGACCGTACGTAAACTGGGGAAAGACAAATACCAGTTAATCTCAGGAGAAAGACGTTTCAGAGCTTCTCAATTAGCCGGATTGGAAGAAGTTCCTGCCTATATTCGCGTTGCGAATGATCAGGCGATGTTGGAAATGGCTTTGGTTGAGAATATTCAACGTGAAGATCTGAATGCAATCGAGGTTGCTCTCTCCTACCAACGTCTGATCGATGAGATCGGATTAACCCAAGACCAATTATCACAAAAGATATCCAAAGGAAGAACCAGCATCACGAATCATTTGCGTTTGCTGAAACTTCCCGCTGAAATCCAATTAGGTGTTCGCGATAGCCTCATTTCAATGGGACATGCACGTGCATTGGTTTCTGCCGGTGATGAAAACCGTCAATTGGATCTATACAGACAAATCATCGATTTCCAACTTTCTGTTCGTGAGATCGAAGAGTTGATTCGTACCAATACTTCTCGTGCCAGTGAGGAAACTCCAAATGCACCGAAAACAGTTTCCACTCCGGAGTTATCATCCATTCAAGAGGTGTTCAAAAACCATTTGAGTGACCGTATTTCTTCAAAAGTGGAAATCAAAAAGACACATTCCGGAAGTGGTAAGATCCTAATTAACTTTTCATCTGAAGTAGATTTAAATCGAATTATTGAATTACTGAACAAATCCAAGTAATGCACAAACTGCTGGGCGTTTTCTTTTTAGTTTGGTTTTCACTTCAGGTAAATGCCCAGGATTCTCTTGCTGTTGTCCAGGATACCGCTAAGACACACTCTTGGAAAAGAGCTGCACTCTTCTCTGCTGTAATTCCCGGATCCGGTCAGATCTACAATCACATTGCAATGCCCAAGGGCAAAAAGAAAGCCTATTGGAAAGTTCCATTGATTTATGCCGGACTGGGTGCAACGACTTATTTTGTAGTGAAGAACAACATCCTTAAAAACGATTTCCGTTCGGAGTATGAGTCACGTAAGATAGGGAATGCTCCTAGTAATTTCCTGGAATACGACGACCAAAGTTTGCTTACACTTTATACCACACATCGGAATAAACGCGACTTTGCCATTCTAGGCCTGGGATTGGTTTACTTACTGAACATTGTTGATGCCGCAGTTGAAGCACACTTTGTGAATTTTGATATCAGTGAAGATCTGTCACTTTCAATTCACCCGACAATGTATAACTCCTCTTCCTATGGAGTTTCATTTCAATTTAAATTTCGTTAAAAGTTAAATTCAGAACCTGAAAACAGTATTTTTGCGCTACATGAAAATAGGATTAATCGGATATGGTAAAATGGGGAAAGCAATCGAACGAATTGCTTTGGAACGTGGACATTCCATTGTTTACAAAATAGACTCCAAGACTACCATTGACCAGGTTGATTTATCCTTGGCAGATGTCGCTATCGAATTCACCCAGCCAGCTTTGGTGATCAATCACATAGAACAGTGCCTGGAGCAAAAAACTCCGATTGTGGTCGGTACAACAGCATGGCAGGAAGAACTTCCTTACGTAGCAACTTTGGTAACTGAAAAAGGCGGATCGTTATTGCATGCGTCGAACTTCAGTATAGGTGTGAATATTCTTTTCAATATCAACGAAAAATTGGCTGCGCTCATGTTCCCTCATCCGGAATATAAAGCCAGTATTGAAGAAATTCATCACATCCAAAAATTGGATGCACCAAGTGGCACTGCTGTTTCATTGGCACAAGGGATCATTCAGAACAATCACCAATACACTTCCTGGAAATCCGAAACAGGTTCTTGGCCGGAAACAAATCCGCATGAGCTTCCGATTCAGGCATTAAGAGAACCTGATGTTCCCGGGACACACACGATTTCTTACACTTCAACTATAGACACTTTAACCTTGAGCCATGAAGCACATTCCAGAGATGGTTTTGCTTTAGGTTCGGTCATTGCAGCAGAATTTCTCCTTGGTAAAAAGGGAGTTCACACCATGCGTGACGTATTAGCATTTTAAGCCTTATGGAATTTACACATTACAAGTATTATTTACTTTTTCTAGTTCTTATTCATCCCATTATTTCTCTTTGGTGGAAATCCTTTGAGCGAATGGGAGCGAAATCATGGCAAGCATTCATTCCGGTTTACAACTATTATGTTGTATTCAAATTCGGTTCGGGAAAACCTTGGTGGTCCTTACTAATGTTCATCCCCGGAATTCATATTGTGATGTGGATGGTGGCGAATGTTTCATTTATTAGAAGATTCGGGTTCTTCTCCATTGGGGAAACGCTTCAGGGACTTTTCTTTCCGTATTTGATCTTATGGAAAATTTCCAATGCTAAAGATGCTACCTTACCTGTTCTTGCACCGACAAACTGGGCTAGTCCTGTAGAAGCGGCTAAAAGAAGCAACAGTGATCATCTTGCTTTGTTTCTGGCCTTACCCGTTATTGGACATGCTGTAGCTTATGTCTTTTCATTTCGTTCAAAACGGATTGGAAAAAAATCAGCAATCAAGGAATGGGGTGATTCGATCATTTTCGCATTGGTTGCAGCAAGTATTATTCGTACCTATGTTTTCGAACCGTTCCAAATTCCTACGGGATCCATGGAGAAAACCTTATTGGTGGGTGACTTCTTATTTGTAAATAAATTGGCTTACGGTCCGAAAGTTCCTGTTACTCCCCTATCTTTCCCATTGGTTCACAACACGATTCCCTGGATCAATGTAAAGTCCTATTTAGGAATTGAGACTTGCGATTATTATCGTTTACCGGGATTTGGAAAAGTGAACCGAAACGATGTGATGGTTTTCAACTATCCTTCCGGAGATACGGCTGTTTATGACCCGAGAGTTCCTAACGGATTGATGGGACATGATTATCATCAGGTATTGAATAATGAAGCATTGTACTTCTGGTTTCAGAGCCTGCAACAAAATCATTCCGAAGCAATTCAAATTCTTCAGCAAAAATCAATTGCTACCAATACCAACCTGGATGCATTGGTTCTAGATAGTCTTGGAGGAGATTTTATTCAAAATATTGAAACTTGGAAAACAAAAGCACGAATCTCAATTGCTAGCGGTGTAACCTACTCACGTGGAGGAATGCCTGAAGCAGGGTTAGATTATATCAAACACTATGGTGTGATTTATAGACCTGTCGACAAGCGTGAAAACTATATCAAGAGATGTGTCGGTTTACCTGGAGATGAGATTGAAGTCATCAAATCTGTTCTTTATGTGAATGGTAAAAAAGCGTATCGTGCTCCAAATCAAAATCTGGCTTATGAAGTTTCAGGAGCTCCTGTACTCGAACGATATTTGACTTCAATTGGCTTGTCCGAGGCGCAAGGAGATTACGTTATAGGTTCGACTGGAACAGTTGAAGTTGTTTATTTGACGGATTCAAAACTGGAGGCCTTGAAAAAAATCACACCAAAAACGTTCCTTACCTTGAGTTTAAGACCTCAATATTCAGACGTTAAAGGATACAAGCCGACAAATGCTGAATTGATTGCAAACCTGGATAATTTCCCGAAAGATTTTTACATCAATAATACAGTGAGTGATTTCACCAAGATCCGAATCCCTAAGAAAGGCGCTACAGTTAATCTTTCCAAAGAAAATATTGCTTGGTATCGAAGAGTTATTACTGCTTACGAAGGTCACAAACTTCAAGAGAAAACAGATGGTATCTACATCGATGGCAAGAAAGTGACTACATACAAGTTTGCTATGAATTATTACTGGTTAATGGGAGATAATCGCTACAACTCAGCAGATTCCAGAGTTTGGGGATTCGTTCCTGAGGATCACGTAGTAGGAAAAGCATCCATTGTTTGGCTTTCTTCAAAAGGTGGACTGACTGGTATTCGTTGGAATAGAATCTTTACTAAGATCAACTAATTCATGGCTCCTGTTTTTCCGATTGCCTATTTTGGGAGTGTTCGTTATTTCCAGGATTTGGCAAGGTTTAAGCAGGTTGTTTTTGAAAGTGCGGATCATCTGCCAAAACAGACTTTCCGGAATAGAATGGTGATCTTAGGTTCTCAGGGACCACAAATCCTGACCATGCCTTTGGAAAAACCTTCCGGCTCAAAGACCGCGACGAAAGATGTATTGGTTTCTTACCAGCAAAACTGGCCTTTGATTCATTGGAGGGCTTTGAAAACATCCTATGCTTCCGCCCCCTATTTTGAGCATTACGCATTGGATATTGAAAAAATACTCTTCAAAAAACAGCGCTTTCTTATTGATTTTGATCTGGAGATCACCCGATTCATTCTGGATGTTTATCAATTGCCTATTGATTTATCTTTTACCGAAGAATACGAAGCTTCTTACCCGGAAGATTATCGGAATTCGGATTATGAAACATTGGAAATGGATGGGGAATACAATCAGGTATTATTCCATCAAAAACAGTTCAATCCGCAGGTTTCCGTACTTGACCTGTTATTCTGTGAAGGACCTATCGGAAGAAAGCAAATCATTTAAGTGTCGTTGTCCAAAAATTAATTCACTGAAAATCAATAATCTAATATTTTTATCGATTTTTAAACTGCTTTTTTTTACTTCTATTATTGCAATTTAATTTTCTTGTTGTATATTTGTTATGATTTAGGTGGTTAGGTTAGGTTGATTAGTGAATGGAGTTAGGACGCCCGTCTTAGCTCCATTTACGCTTTTAGGGCTTTTCCAATTCCACTCTCGTTCCTTTGTTTACTTTCTGCGATTGATATTCGACCGGTAAACGTTCACGATACAGGTATTTTTTTTGGGTCGATTCAAAAGGACGGTAGATGTAATACACACTATTCCCCTTGATTTGAATATTTTCAGGATACTTGAATTCCAATTCTATCGGAGAGCCTAATTTCCCGGTATTCGTATTGAAATGTCTTAATTGCGCCTTCCCGGTATTTTCGTAATGAATAAAGATTTCCCCCGTTTCATAATCCTGAATCAAATGCTTTTTCCAACCATTCTCTTTAGGTTGTAAGTGATAGTAAATCGGAATACTATCGATCAGATCACCTTGATAAGAATATCTGAAAAGCAGGTTTTTATAATGATCGAATAGAAAAATGGAATCATTTCGCTCAAAGATCGGAGCATACAATTCCTTGTAATAGATTGAACCGGTGAAATAGTACATCCCGACCCAAATCTCCTTATCAATCCCTGTTTCATTTTCTTTTTCCTTAGCCCACAACTTCGTTCTTACGTCAACCCATTTGAATTCGGAACGATACAGTTCCATCATCAGGTCATCCTGAACTTTGGCAATTTTCCGATAAGTGGAATCCACAACATCAAAAGTAAAGTAATCGAATGCCGGATAATTGGGATTGAAGTTGGAAAAATAATATTTGGTGAATGAAGTATCGACAATCGGAGCAATATAAGTCATGTAATACTCCTTCTCAATTTGCGCAATTTGGATCTGCTTGTTGTTCTGGCTGATCCCGTAAACATGTTTATCCGTCAACACATGTGGATTTCCACGAAAGTCGCGAATCAATTCCTGACCCTTTTCAGGTAAGGGAATTTCTCCTAGCAGCTTGAACCCATCATACAGGATTAATTCTGTTCCCTTTTTCAGATTCTTGGGATAAGTCAATAGAAGCAGGTTGTTATCCGGTAAAAATTCAAAATCGGAAACAGAGACTCTTGCTGATTCAAAGATCGTATCCGGAACTCCGACAGGTTTAATGACAACCTCTTCAATCAGATGTTCTTTGCTGTAATACATTCTCACTACAATCGTTAGTGTATCAGTGGGTTTTCCGGAAAAGACTTTTTTGGGTATTTCCTCTGAAGGGTTGAATGCGATGTGAGCCAATTCAAAAGATGTAACTTCTTTCGTAGAGACCTTGAAATAAGCGGTTCCTTTTAATGTGGTGTACTGGGAAGTAATCAGTGAATCTCCTTGGTATTGACGAATGTAAACTCTGGAAACGGGATCTCCATTACTTCTGTCTTTTGCAATGATCCGAACAGTAGTTTGACTGAATGCACTTGTTGAAAGTAAGATCAGAAAGGCAAGTTGTAAAATCGGCTTCATGGCTGTGAATTTCTGTAGAGATGCAAGCGTGATTAAAATTCCATAAAAAAAGTAAGGGTGAAAAATTTTCCACCCTTACTTTTTTAACAAGATTATAATTTTAAAAGCCAACCGAAGCTATCTTCTATTTTCCCTAATTTCAAATCATCCAGATAAGCGTGTACTTTCAATGAGAATGTACGTGTCTCAATTGGAGGAAGAATCAAATCTTCATCCCTGAAACCTATCTTGGCAATATGTGCTATTGTAGCAGCTGTTCCAGCCCCGAAAGCTTCCGTCAAACGTCCTTCTTTATGAGCCTGAACAACTTCAGCTACTGAAACTTTGCGCTCTTCAACAGGCATTCCCCACGATTGAGCAATTTCAACAACTGAGCGCTTGGTGATCCCTCTTAAGATCGTATCGCTTTCCTCAGAAGGAGTGATCAATACGCCGTCGATAACAAACATCACATTCATAGTTCCTGATTCCTCAATGTACTCATGTGTTTTTCCGTCTGTCCAAACCAACTGGTGATATCCTTTCAATTGTCCCAATTTAGCCGGATACAAAGCTGCAGCGTAATTACCGGCAGTTTTAGCTCTTCCTACTCCACCAACAGAAGCTCTTGTGTAAAACTCTTCAATTTTCACATTTACAGGCTCATTGTAGTATGCCCCAACGGGACAAGCAAAAATCACAAAACGATATGTATCCGACGGCTTGATTCCAATATATTCATCTGTACCGAACAAGAACGGTCTTAAATACAAGGAGAACCCCTCTTTATTTGGAATCCAATTGCTTTCAATTTCAACAAACTTTCGAGTCAACTCAACAAATACATTCTCAGGAATCACCGGCATACACATGCGCGCGCAAGATTCTTCGAATCTTTTTGCATTCATATCAGGTCGGAAAATTGCCACTTCACCTCCATCCATTCGATAAGCTTTCAATCCTTCAAAAATTGATTGCCCGTAATGAATGACAGATGTTGCGGGGTGCATGGAAAGAGGACCAAAAGGCACGATCTCAGGATCTTGCCAGGCTCCGTCTTTGTAATCCATAATTAGCATGTGATCTGAAAACACTTTCCCAAACGGTAAATTGTCCCAATCAACAGCACTTAGTTTAGACTCTTGGGTTAGAGTAACTTTAATGTTGTCTTGTAATACCATAACGACTAATAGTTATGCGAATATACCTAAATTAGTTGACGATTCCATGAACATATCGGAAGTAATTCCAATATTTGTAACAACATGTATCTTTAATGTAATCAAACAAAAATGTCAACACTTACTACGCTTTCGTTGAAAAGCTTTTCGAAAAGAACTGTGCCGCTTTTATTTTTTCTGTTCATTCTTTGCTTCAGTAAAATTTATGGACAAACTCATTCATTTAGCGGTACAATCGGGAAATACCCGATCTATCTTCAAATGGTTGTTGACGGAGGTCGGGTTAGCGGTTACTATTTCTACAAGAACAAACTTATCGATATTTCATTGGAAGGAACTTCTAAATCCGGACAGGTTACATTGAAATCCTCCGATGAATACGGACAGGACATTTCCGATCCTGAAACTTTCAAATTCAAATGGCCCAATAAAACAATTCAAGGCACCTGGTCTCAAAAAGGCAAATCGCTTCCTCTCAAGTTAGCTGCATTGACATCGAAGGAAACCGGCAGTCCTAAATGCTCCAATCCGTATTTTAAAAAAGAGGTTTATGCTACCAGCGACCTGACCAAAGTGAAAGTCGGGCTCTTTAAACTGAAGGAAGTAAATACGGTCCAGACAATCAATCACGTCAAGATCCGTCATTTTGAAGAAACCAACACCAAAATCACCTTATTTCGTATTGACTCAGGATTAGTTGCAGACAGGCAAAAAGACGCTAATCTATACCTGGAATTTTTGCAGATCTCAGAATGCCTGTCAAGCCTGGGATGTGCCAGCTACTCCACTTATGGTTCCGATTACAGCTACAGCGTTTCTGATATCAACATTTCAAACGATTTGATCAGTTTTTCTGTTTTCGCAGCATACTATTGCGGTGGAGCACATCCGGAAGAGAGCAATTATGGGATCAGTTATGATTTGACCAAGCACCAACCCATTAAATCATCCGACTTCCTGATTCCGGGTAAAGAAAGCATCTATGAAGAGCGTGTTTATGCCTATCTGGCTAAAAACAATCCCAAATATTTCAGTGAAAACAACGAGTCCGAAGAGTACGATGCAAATATGGATTGCCAATATTTCCAGCGCGAATTATGGACTGCAGATTGTGATTTTGTGCTGACATCGGATGGGATAAAGCTCCTTCCCTCATTTGCTCATTATGCCGCTCCTTGTCTGGAACCGGAATGGGCCGTGATCCCCTATTCGGAATTGAAGGATTTGATAAAACCTGAGTATTACGGCAAATTGAATCAGTTGAAGCCTTAACTTTGCATCCTTATGTCAAAAAAGAGCGAAGAAATTCTTTCCAATTATTGGGGCTATTCTCAATTCCGACCTCTACAGGAAGAGATTATTGATGCCGCAATTTATGGAAAAGACGTAATCGCCCTGTTGCCTACAGGTGGTGGAAAGTCGATTTGCTTCCAGGTTCCGGGCATTGCACGTGAGGGAATCACGATTGTCGTCTCTCCTTTGATCGCCTTGATGGAAGATCAGGTTACTCAACTTCAAAAAAGAGGAATTCGTGCAAAGGCACTGACTAGTGGACTCTCATTCCGTGAGATCGATATTTTGCTTGATAATGCCAAATTCGGCGGATTGGATTTCCTGTACATTTCTCCTGAGCGCATTCAGACGCGATTGTTCCAGGAACGCGTAAAACAAATGGAAATCGGGCTATTTGTTGTGGATGAAGCGCATTGTATTTCGGAATGGGGACATGATTTCCGTCCGGCTTATACAGACATTGCCAAACTCAGGGAATTCCATCCGGAAGTTCCGATCATTGCTGTAACAGCAACCGCAACTCCGAAAGTGAAAGAAGATATTGCGACCCATCTCAAATTGAAGAATCCGGAATTGTTTGAAGCTCCTTTTGAGCGGTCGAATGTCAGTTATGAAGTATATCACGTTTCGAACAAGCTGGATGCCATTACGAAATGGATTCATAAGAACCCGAATGATGTGGGAATTGTTTATTGCCAAACGCGTAAAAGCGTGAAAGATGTGATGGTTTATTTGCAAACTCAAAAGATCAAAGCAAACATGTATCACGGAGGCATGAATGGAAAAGAGCGAAGTCTCGCCTTGACTAATTGGCTTTCAGAAAAAACGCCGATCATGGTTGCCACGAATGCTTTTGGAATGGGAATTGACAAGCCGAATGTCCGATTTGTGGCACATTATGAAATCCCCAATAATCCTGAATCTTATTTCCAGGAAGCCGGTAGAGCCGGTCGTGACGGAAATGAATCGCGGACATTTGCTTTTGTTGAACCTGCTGACATCCGTGAGATCGCTGAACGGGTATTGGCTCAATTTCCAAGTACGGATAAGATCAAATTGATTTACAGGGCGCTCTGCAATTATCTGAAAATTGCTATCGGTTCGGGTGAACACGAGTCATACGTATTGCAATTCAACGATTTTGTAAAGAAGTTCAACCTCCAAATCACCGAGGTTTATCCTGCATTCAAGCTACTTGAAATGAATGGAAGCATCCTTTTCTCGGAACAAGGCTTGAAAGGTTCACGAATCAAGATCAGCATAGACAATACACACCTTTATGGATTTCAACTGAAGAATCCGGTCCTGGATCCATTGATTACCTGGATTTGCAGAAATCACAGTGATGTATTTGAATCTTTTTGTGAATTGGATGAAGCGGATGCTTGTCAGAAACTGAAAATATCCAGTCAGGAATTGGAACGTCAGTTGAAATACCTGGAAGAACACGGACTCATGGACATCACTTGGCGAACGGATTTACCGATGGTCACTTTTCTTCATGAACGATTCCCGGATGACTATGTAGAATTGAAAGCGGAAGTATATCATTTCAGGAAAGAACGCGCTTTGGAACGGATGAACGTGATGAAGCGATTCATTGAAGAAAAACACTGCCGACCGCAATTCATCATCTCTTACTTCGGGCAGAAAAGTGCGCCTTGTGGAAAATGTGATTATTGTCTGGAACAAAACTTATTGGAGAAACATCCCAGACTTGAATTGGAATTGATCGCGTTGCTGCAAGATAAAGCAATGACTTTAGCTGAAATAATTGCCGAATTCGACACTTCCTTCTCTGTGAAAATAAAATCAACACTTAGGGAACTGATCAATCAGGAACGTATTGTCTTTAATGCGCAACGTTTTTCGCTCCCCCGTTAACCGTTCGTTTCAAATCCATAATCTCACGCTGTAAATCCTGGATACTTCTGGTAAGTAAAGAATCATCAATGCGCATCTCGGGTAAACTCGGTGAAATGTAGTTTACAAATTTCCACATCTCCACAATCTCATTCACGTTTACAAAGTAAGGCAAGTATAAGGGATTTGTAGAACATAGCTCGAAAGACTGCTGGGATTCAATGAAGTTGTTTACAATCTTGAATACGATCCCATCGTCCTTTGTCACGACAATGCATGGTGTTCCGCTACGGACACTTCCCCAATTCTGAATGTATTCTGCAACGACAAAAGAACCTTCCTCCACCGGCGGCATGGAATCACCGACAATCGGAAAAGAACGGTATTTTCGATCCTTAGACAGGAATGGCAAGCTGAATGTAGGGAGCACTTTTAAGTAATCGGGATCAGCATAACCGGTTGTATAACCAGCCCGCGCTTGCTGAGGAATCAATTCAATCATCTCATTATCTTCCGCATCCACCACTGAAGTCAAAACGCGCAGGTTCTTCCCATTGATATCTGCATACAGTCCTGAACTGATTGTCGTCCAATCACTTTCTGTAAACGTGGTGAAATCTTTGGTCAACAAGGCATCTATCGGAACAGCATAGTAATTGCTTAAAGCAATCAAGGTGTCAATTCCAGGCTCTGCAATTTCATTCTCATAACCGGAATAACTGCTACGTGTCAAACCTAAGTCTGAAGCAACTTCTTCTTGCGATTTTTTCTTGCTTTTGCGAACAAGTTTTAGATTATTTCCAAGTTTCATACTGACCATATTTTAATCAAAAGTATGATTATTTTTTAATCTTATTGCATTTTTTTGAAAAAAATCTTCACGAGGCTTCATCACTAATACCTTCTTGCACCAAGAATATCACCGCTTGGAAAAGAACTAAAGCTATTGAAATCAATCCTAAATAAGGAGATTTCTGATTCCGTTTGTATATAAGAAAAGTATAACTTTGTGTTTTCTTCCTGTTCCAAACAAAAAGCCATTTTTTGATATTCTTCCTCAGAAGGATAATAGGCCAATTTGGTTTTATGGAAGTTCGTTATTTGAACGTAATCGATCAATCCTTTTATTTCTTTGAACTCCTGCTTTGTTTGCGGCATCGTTTTAAACAAATCCTCTATCTTTCCTTCTTTGATCTGCTGAAGATTCTTTTTAAACAAGTTGTATGTCTTTTCGCAGAAAGCCAGACTTTCCGGAGTGTACGAATACGGTTGCCCACTACCATCGCTTATAACAACAGCTAAATACTCTGTATGTGTCTGCTTCAGCTTGGTTTGAAAAACCCTTAACTCTTCCAGCCAATCCGCAGTCGTATTGCTGTGTTTTAGATTTAAATAAATCGTTGGTACGGGAGATTTTACCACCGAACTAAAGAGCAATTCCGTTTTTTGTTTATTGACCGACTGATTAAAAAGTCTCTCAAATTTCTTCTGGAACTGCCACTCTTCTTCCAGTTCGATTGCTTTCTTAATTTTCCCCGGACTTGGACAGGCCGTTAGTAAAAACACCAGCAGAAAAAGTGAAATCGGTTTAAACAGCGTTCTAAGTGGTTTTTCCATGGAATCATTTTTCATCCCTTCCTTCTTTGCTGCATATTCTGAAGCAGTTTATGCACTTCAAAAGTGATGGGTTTTCCAATCAGTTCGGAATAAACCTTGATGAATTTCGCCCCAAGAAAAATGATCTGGGAAGAATAATACATCCAGGCCAGGAATATCAATAGAGTCCCGGCAATTCCCATTTGACTTCCGAAGAAGTACTTCGTGAAGTAAAACTTCAAACCGATCTGTCCGACATATAATAAGCAAGCAGTTAATATCCCTCCTGAAAAGGCCAATTTCCAAACTACTTTTCCATCGTGAAGAAATTTATAGACTAGGGCAAACAAGATCGTGTTGATTCCAATAGCGACCAAATGTTCCAGGGTATTCATGATCCACTGCTGATGCAAGTGCAGTGATTCGTATAATCTCCCGCTGATAGACATGAAAACGGTTTCACCTGTATAAAGCAGAACAATGGAAACTCCGAACACTGCCAGCATGAAAACCGAAACCAGCTTCGTGAAAACCGCGTGAAAAATTTTGGTCTTCCGGTCATCAATTTTCACATCGATATCATAGAATTCATTGATACTCAAACGAAGCGATGAAATCAAGGCAGAACTTGAAAACATGAGCGCTACAATCCCGATGATATTAAGGATCATGCTACTTTTTTCAAAATGCACATCCGATAAAAAGGACAGGATTCCCGAGCTGTCTTTTAAGCCCACGTTTTCTTCCAGTAATTCTTTAATTAACCGCAGGATTGCCTCTTGTCCCATGATCTTTCCGAAGCTTATCAAGGAAAGGTAGATAATCGGGATAATGGCAAAAACAGCATAATAGGCCAATGCGGCTCCATGGAAAAATGAGTTTTCCTGGAAAAATTCAAAAAAAGTCCTTTTAAAAAGTTGTAAGACTTCTTTCCAACTAAGCTTTGGTCCTTTTACTCTTGAGTTCAATGCGTTTTACTTTTTTTAGCGGTTTATTGGCATGCAAGATAATGGTTTCCTTGTTCCCGGTTTTGAAAAAAGACTTCCAATACGCTCCGAAGAAAACGGAATCGGTGAATTCCACCTCCATCCCACCTTTTTGTACCACTTTATATTCACAAGGTCGAAATAAAATTTTAGTTTTCCCTTCTTTTATTTCATTTAGTTCTCCGAAATAAGCTCCTTCATTGAAGTTCGAGGGCTCGAAATAGAAAGCCTGTGGCTCATCCACCCGACTAAACTTCCCTTTATTCAAGAAGGCGATCTTCTCACACCATTGCATCACTTCATCCCCTTCATGCGAAACCAATATGCAGATCGTATGGCGGATTTCCACCAGTTGTTTGATATAAGCTCCGATCTTCGATCTTAAATGGGCATCCAGATGTGAAAAAGGTTCATCGAGAAGCAATACTTCCGATTCCAAAGCCAAAGCCCTTGCAATAGATAACCGTTGCTGTTCTCCTCCGGAAAGATAACGTGCTTGCTGAGCTTCCATGGATTTCAATTCCACCAAGTCAAGTAACTCATCACAAAAACGGATGCGGTCTTTTTCGGTTAAATGAAGGATTTTCACCAGGATATTTTCTTTTACCGTGTGAAAAAGATCCAAATTAAAATCCTGGTTGACCAATTGGATCTCAGGATGCCCCGGGATCAATCGCTCACTCGGACCTTTCACCCGTTCATTATTCCAATAGACATTCCCTTTGGAAGCATCCAATAATCCCGCAGTGATTTTCAGTAAGGTAGATTTTCCACCTCCACTTGCACCGACAATCCCGAAAATCTCGCCCGGTTCCAGATCGATGGAAACGCCTTGCAAGACCTTCTTTTGTTCGTTGTATGAAAAATGGATCTGCCTGATCGAAAGCATCAGTTTCTCAATTCCTTTGGAAATGCACTTAGTACAATATAAACTCCTGGTACCGGATTCTCCACCACCTCGTCATCATTCAGGTAAACTTTCAATTTTTGATGATCGTGGTCAATGATGTATTCGTCCAGGCACTTTTCAGAAAAAACAATTGCCGTAGCTCCATTTTCTCCATGAAAGATGAATTGGATAACATCCTGGATTTCGTAATGGAAAGATTTCCCATCTCCAATTTCTCCTGCCAGAATAAAAGGTTGGTCGCGCACGATCTCCAATACATCCGAAGCATCTGTTAAGCGGAATTCATCTTCCCATTCATAACGAATGTTTTCAGGCGAATCTTTTCCCTCATGCTTCTCTTGAGCATATTCTTCTGAAAAAGAATTATTTTTTAGAAACACTTGAATTGAATAAGACATTTTTCTTTTTATGAGATAGGATACAAAGATAATTTAAATTGAATTCCGAATGTCGAATTCCGAGTGCCGAATTATTTTTCAACCCCCTTTTAAAATACAGGTTCTAATTCTGGACGGCTAACTTGTCGAGTCCAAACACACTTTCAATTCGTAATTGGGCATTCGGCATTCGTAATTAATAAGCTATCTTTGCACAAAATTCGTGATATGTATCCCAACGTTCAATTACTTCCACACAAAACACAATCTATGGAAAGAAGACATCCATGGATCTTTTCCGGTGCCTTGAAAGAGATGCCGAAAACGATTGAAGATGGTGAAGTAGTGACTGTTTTGGACTCACGGAACAACGAAATTGCGAAAGGACATTTCCAACATGGTTCAATTGCGGTTCGCATCCTGACTTTCAACAATGACCAGATCGACCAGGCATTTTTCAATAAACGCATTTCAGATGCAGTTGATCTGCGCAAGAAGCTTCACCTTTTCAGAGAAGACAATTCGATTTGCCGATTGGTTCATGGTGAAGGAGATGAATTACCCGGATTGGTAATTGATTATTATGGCGGTGTTGCAGTTATCCAATGTCACAGCTTGGGAATGTACTTGCAAATCGACCTGATCAAGAATGCATTGGTTCATGCCTTAGGAGACGATCTGAAGGCAGTTTACAATAAATCCAAGGAAACTCTTCCCGGAAGAATTCCAATCGAAGACGGATATTTATACGGGACGTGCGAAACTCCACATATCGCATTGGAGAATGGAGTGAAATACCAATTGGATTGGATTACGGGTCAGAAAACAGGTTTCTTCATTGATCAACGGGAAAACAGGGCTCTATTAGCAAAGTATGCTGCAGGAGCGAAGATCCTGAACACCTTTTGCTATTCCGGTGGATTCAGTTTGGCTGCATTGAAGGAAGGCGCGAAAGAAGTCCATTCATTGGACAGCTCCAAAAAAGCAATCGAACTCACTGATGCGAATATTGAATTGAACGAGTTCAAAAATCACCAGTCGATTGTTGCAGATGCGATGAACTTCATCCGTGAAACCGGAGAGGAATACGATATTATCATTTTGGACCCACCTGCATTTGCGAAACACCGTGACAAGAGACATCAGGCAGTTCAAGGGTACAAAAGATTAAACTCGATGGCTATTCAACATATCCGTCCGGGAGGTTTATTGATGACTTACAGCTGTTCCCAGGTTGTGGACAAACAATTATTCACCAATACCATTATTGCTGCAGCGATTGAATCCGGAAGAACGGTAAAGATCCTTGAGCAATTGCACCAACCTGCAGATCATCCCATTAATGCTTTTCATCCGGAAGGAGAATACCTAAAAGGATTGCTTTTACAGATCATTTAATGTTAGATATTCGATACAAGAGCATTCTTACGGTTGCTCTGCCCATGATGTTAAGCGGATTCATTCAATCCGTTATTTCCATTACTGATGCCGCTTTCCTAAGCCGATTCAGTAAATTGGCCTATGATGCTTCGGGAAGTGCTGGTTTGTGGTATATTACCATGTACATGGTTTTCATCGGGCTTGGTGATGGTGCTCAAATTGGCATGGCTCAGAAAGTCGGGGAAAAGAACACGAAAGGATTTGTTGCCGTATTTCAATCAAACTTTCTCATCTTACTCGTCGCTGCTGCCATACTGACTATTTTGGTTCAGCTTTGCATGCCTTCACTTATGGGATACCTGGTGACAAATCGCGAATTGGCGCAAGCGGAACAGTCGTTTCTCGAAATCAGGAGTTATTCCTTTTGGGCCGCGACCATCACTATCAGTATTCAGGCATCTTACCTGGCTGTAGGAAAAACGACCTTGGTACTGATTGCATCCTTGATAACCGCTGTTTCCAATATCATTCTGGATTATTTTTTGGTTTTTGGAATCGGTCCTTTTCCGAGATTGGGATTGGAAGGCGCAGCAATTGCTTCCACTGCGGCAGAATTTTTAGCCATGCTATTCCTCTTATCCACGTTAATAGGTGGAAAACTGAGAAAACAATATCCGATCTGGAAAGAAAGTCTGATCAGCAAGTTGCAATTGAAAGAAAACCTGATCATTGGAGTACCTCTTCTATTTCAGGGAATGGTAGCACTTTCTATCTGGACCATCTTTTTCATCTGGATCGAACAGATGGGAGGAGACAATCTGACGGTTTCATTGAATATCCGGTACATCTACTTCCTGGCCTTCATCCCAATCTGGGGATTTGCCGCCGCAACAAAAACATACATCGCACAATACTACGGAGCAAAACAGTTTGATCAGCTTCCTGTCATCCAGCGAAGAATGCAGCTTTTAACGGTCAGTTTTCTGATCCTGACCTTTCACGGAGCAATTCTTTATCCGGAAGCATTGATCCGTTTGGTTTCGGATCAAGCAGAACATGTAAGAAAGAGTGCACAGATACTCCGGATTGTAAGTGGCTCCATCTTGATTTACGGTATCGGAAGTGTTTATTTTCAAACCATCAGCGGAATTGGAAAAACACGAATCACTTTTTTAGTGGAATGTTTGTCGACAAGCTTATACATCATTTCTGCTTATCTTTTCATTAAAGTATGGAATTGGCCCATCCAATGGGTCTGGCTGGTCGAATATGTCTATTTCATCACGATGGGATTAGGCTCATTCAGCTATTTGAAATGGATCAATAGAACAAAGGAAAAAATAGAATATGGATAGTTTACGCATTGTTTTTATGGGGACCCCCCATTTTTCAGTTGGAATTCTTCAAGCAATCAAAGAAGCAGGAATGAATTTGGTCGGCATTGTCACAGTTGCGGATAAACCCGCAGGCAGAGGTCAGGTGATGCATGAAAGCCCGGTGAAGCAATTTGCCTTGGAAAACAACATTCCGGTATTGCAACCATTAAAACTGAAGGATTCGGATTTTTTGAGTGATCTGGAAGCACTTCAAGCGGATGTTTTTGTAGTGGTTGCATTTCGTATGCTTCCTGCTGAAGTCTGGAAGATGCCCAAAAAAGGAACATTTAACCTCCATGCTTCCCTTCTACCCGACTATCGTGGAGCCGCCCCGATTAATTGGTCTATTATAAACGGTGACCGAAAAACAGGAGTCAGCACGTTCTTTATTGATGAAGCGATCGACACCGGCAATGTGATCGGTCAAACTGAAATGTCCATTGCGGAAAATGAAAGTGCCGGAGAATTGCATGACCGGATGATTCAGGTTGGTGGTGATTTAGTAGTTGAGACACTTCAATGGATTGCAAACAACGAGGTGAATCCGATTCCTCAAACAGAATTGGGAACTTCCATGAGACCCGCACCCAAACTATTTAAAGAGAATACGCAAATTGACTGGAATAAAAACCCGGAAACTATTCATAACCTGATCCGGGGATTGAATCCCTATCCTGCGGCTTGGACTACCTGGAAGAATTCAAAAGGAGAATTGAAAAATGTAAAGGTTTTCAAAACACTGATAAGTGATCAAACCGGTTCCGGATCGCTTCAGTTATCTTCTACAAAGACCCAATTATTTGTGGATACGAATGAAAAACAAGTCGAAATTGTCGAATTCCAAGTGGAAGGAAAGAAAAAAATGACGGCAAAAGAGTGGTTGGTGGGGAATAGTTCATCCGATTGGTCCATTATTTTCAACTAATTTTTATCGAAGAAAACCACAAATTAGTCGGAAAGCCCCCTAAAACAGGGAGGTTTATCAACAAATACGTTTATTTATCAACAAAATCGGCGCTTTTTAGTGTTTGGCCTTGGTAGAGAAGCTTATTCCTATATTTTTGTTGTGTTAATTATTAGAAATCATTCAAAAAAAACCAAACTATGAACAAAGCAGAATTAATTGATGCGATTGCTTCTGAAGCAGGATTATCTAAAGCTGATGCAAAAAAAGCATTGGATGCATTTGTAGGTGCTACAGCTGGAGCATTGAAAAAAGGAGACCGTATTTCTTTAGTAGGATTCGGTTCTTTCTCAGTTTCTAAGCGTGAAGCTAGAACTGGTCGTAACCCACAAACTGGAAAAGAAATCAAAATCGCAGCTAAGAACGTAGTACGTTTCAAAGCTGGTGCTGAGTTATCTACCGCAGTTAACTAAGAACGATATTCTTTAGAGAAAAGATCCTTTCGTCAACCGACGGAGGGATTTTTTTTGTTCCCATAATTCCTGTTACGCCCTACCGAACCCCATTTTTCATCTTCCAGTCAATTTCGATTACCGCTCAACATGTGAATAAGCTCATTTACATAAATTATCCCTTTTTTACACGCAACCTTTCCCCAAATAGAACATCTTTGTGCTACAGTTCTATTTTTAAAACCCGATGACCAACAAAAACTTTAACTACGTTATTCTCTTTTTCACTTTTTTCCTTATTCAATCTCTTCAATTTGTTTCAGCTCAACATGCAACAATAACAGGAAAAGTAGCAGGTGGAACCCCGGAAATACTTCCGGTTGTACGTTTATGTAATTCAGCCGACTCCACATTGGTAAAAGCCGCCATCTGTGATTCTTTGGGGAATTTCGAGATTGAAATAACCAAAACAGGTTCTTTCCTGATTATCATCGATCAATTGGATTATCTGAAATTTGTTAGTCAGCCCTTTGAAGTGGCTTCTGATTCTTCTCAAATTCAATTACCTCTAATCACTTTAAAAGCAGCTTCAACACAATTGCAAGATGTTGTGATTACGGTCAAGAAGCCTTTCATCGAACGGAAAATTGATCGGGTGATTGTAAATCCGGATGCATTGGTTGGGAGCACCGGAACAACAGCTCTTGAATTATTGGAAAAAGCACCCGGAATCATCGTCGATTTCAACGGAAATATTTCACTGAAGGGAAAATCCGGAGTTCAGGTATTCATTGACAACAAACCTACCTATATGTCCCAGGAGGACTTAGCCGGTTATTTACGTTCCTTACCTTCCAATTCGGTTGCTTCCATAGAGATCATGACCAATCCTCCCGCAAGATACGACGCATCAGGAAATGCGGGGATCATCAATATCATCCTGAAAAAGCTCAAGGAAAAAGGATTTAACGGCGGAATCACCCTGAGTTATGGTCAAGGACGATACATGCGGACCAATAACAGTTTTACTTTCAACTACCGTGTGAATAAAATCAATTTGTTCACTACCCTTGGTGTAAGCCAGAATAATTCTTACCAGGACCTGGATATCAATCGGTACTATTACACTCCCGGCGGTCAATTTAGCTCCGCCTTTTTGCAGAACTCCTATATCAAGAGACAGTTCGGTGGGAAAACAGGGAAAATCGGAATGGATTGGTATGTGAGTAAAAAGTCAACGATTGGTGTCGTGTTCTCGGGTTCTCATGATCCATCGTTAACAACAAACAACAACTCTGCAAATATTCTTGCTGCCGACAGTTCGATTGCAGCCGTGGTTTCAGCTTACAGTAAGTCCAGAAATCTTTGGTACAATGGAAGTGCAAACATCAATTACACTTTGAAGATTGATAGTTTGGGAAAAGAGCTGAGCATCAATGCGGATTACATTCGCTACAAATCGGAGCACGATCAGACATTGGAGAATACAACCCGTGCGAATGACGGGACAATTATAAATTCCTTGAATCTGGAATCTTCACTACCTGCAGACATCGATATCAAAACGGCCAAAATAGATTACGTCAACCCATTCAAAAACAACGGCAGACTAGAATTTGGAGTAAAAACCGCTTTTGTAAGCACGGATAACACAGCCGACTTTTATGATGTGGTAGGCACTTCCCTTGTTCCGAATTATACTTTTTCAAACCGGTTTCTCTACAAGGAAAACAACAATGCAGCTTATGCAAATTACGCTCAGGAAATAGGGAAATTTGCATTCCAGCTGGGTCTGCGCTTCGAAAGTATCCGCATGCAGGGAAATCAATTGGGAAATCCATTGGTAAGTGATTCTAGTTTTTCACGGATGTACAACAGTTTGTTTCCAACCGCTTATTTCTCCTATACTCCCGATAGTTCGAAATACCACCAAATCGGCTTGTCTTTCGGCAGGCGAATTGATTATCCCAATTATCAGGATATGAATCCCTTCACCTACCCGATGGATGCCTACACCTATTACGCAGGGAATCCGTTTCTAAAACCAACCTTTTCCTATAATTTCGAACTGACCTACAGCTACAAAAACGCATTCTCTGTTACTGTAGATTACAGCCTGGTCCATAACCTGATCAATGAGACAAATGAACAGGTGAACAATATCTACTACAGCAGACCCGGTAATTACGGAAATCAAACTGCCTATGGCATCAGTGTTAGCGGTGAGTTCAGTATAACCAAATGGTGGAACGTACAATACTATTCGGAGATGAAGAATATCGGCTACAACACTTCCATTTACAATCAGCCCTTGGTGGAAAACCGCTGGTATTGGTATGTCGGACCGGCTTTCAAATTCCAAATCACTCCGAAATTCACAGCCGATCTTGCCGGATCTTATCAGACACGCATCTTATCCGGTCAGTTCCTGACTATTCCTATTACTCAAATGAGAGTAGGTCTGGCATATAAGATTCTAAAAGAAAAGGGTTCGATCAAATTGAGTCTTTCAGACGTTTTTCACTCGAACAAGCCTGGTGGGGATATTCGGAACATCGCAAATTCGGAAGCAAATTGGTTGAGTAAACTGGATACACGTGTGCTTACTATTGGTTTCTCTTACCGTTTCAGCAAAGGAAAGGCTTTGAATGCACGTGAGTCAGGTTCATCGGATTCGGAGAAACAGCGGGTGGACCACTAATCTATCCCACGGAAGTGCCCAGAAGTTTATTTGATTCAAATTTTTTAATTATTAAATCCTTATTGTCTTCTGTGTTCCTCTGCGCTCGTCCGTGGGAAATAAATCGCTAGTTTTGCAAAATGAAAAATGAATTGCTTCAAGCATTTTACGAATTGATCCCTGAAGTGAAAGGTCAGCTATTTGACGAAGTTGCTTCAAAACGCACACGCCATTTGACGGTTTTATTGGAAGAGATTTTCCAGGAACACAATGCAAGTGCCGTTATTCGGAGCTGCGACTGCTTTGGTATTCAGGAATTGCATGTGGTTGAAAGCAAGAATAAATATAAGGTGCAACGTGATATTGCCCGTGGTGCAGGAAGATGGGTTGATTTGTTTAATTACAATGAAGGCACTTCCCCACTCTTAGATGCGGTTACTAAGTTGAAATCTCAAGGATATAAAATTGCGGCGCTCACTCCTGATGCGGAGCATTCGATCTTCGACTTGCCATTGGATCAGCCTATCGCACTTTCATTCGGAACGGAATGGGAAGGAATCTCAGACGAGATCCGTGAAATAGCAGATTACCAGGTTTCTATCCCCATGGTTGGATTTACGGAAAGCTTCAATGTTTCCGTTTCGGTAGCACTTACCCTGCAAGCTCTAAGACAACGACTGATAGAATCGGATATCGATTGGAAGCTCAGTGAAGCCGATCAGGTAGACGTCAAATTGAAATGGTGTCAGCGTTATATGCGAAATGGCGATGTGGTAAGGAGAGAACTCGAAAAGCGTTTAGAGCGTTAAAAGGAATTTCGACTGCACTCAATTTCAATTACCTTTTAAATTATTGTTTCAATAACGTTTTTCTTATTTGAGCACACTGAGTGAAGTCGAAGTGTGAACATTTTGAACTTTTTTACCCGTTAACTCAAAGAGAACGTTATATTTGTATCACTTTTCGAACTTAAAAAAACAGAAAACTAATATGGGAAAAGGTGATATCAAGACTGCAAAAGGAAAACGTACAAACGGATCCTATGGTAATACTCGTAAAAGAAAAACAACTGCGACAGTTAAGCCCGATGCAGCTAAGAAAGAAGTAAGCGCTGAGAAAAAAGTGGCGGCTAAGAAACCGGCTACTAAAACTGCAACAAAACCTGCAGCTGAGAAAAAACCTGTAGCTGAGAAAAAACCGGCTGCAAAACCAGCGAAAAAAACTGAAGAATAATCGAATGAATAATCCTTCAACATATTAAAAGCTCTGCCACTTGGCGGGGCTTTTTTTGTGAAATATTTTAATGTAAAACGCTTCTCTTTTCGTTCAAAATTCTCGAAATTTGTACTCTTCCGAAAAGAGAAAGCACTGCTTTCGATAAATCAGCTTTCAAGCTGATAATGGCGAGCAAACAAAACAATGAACCAAAAACGGACAAATGAAAAAACACAACTTTGGCGCAGGACCATGTATTCTTCCGCAAGACGTATTTAAAAAAGCTTCAGATGCTGTACTGGATTTTAATGGATTATCCATTCTGGAAGTTTCACATAGAAGCAAAGATTATGAAGCTGTGATGCACGAGGCTCGCGAGTTAGTAAAAAAAGCTTTGAATATTTCAGACGAGTATGAAGTGCTTTATCTGCAAGGTGGAGCTACACTTGGATTTACGATTGCAGCTTTGAACATGATGCGTTCGACAAAGAAAGCAGGATATATCAATACCGGAACATGGGCTTCAGGTGCAATCAAGGAAGCTAAGAAAGTGGGAGTTGATGTCAATGTATTCGCTTCTTCTGAAGACAAGAACTTCAGCTACATTCCAAAAAACCTGGTGGTTCCGACGGATGCTGATTATATCCACTTCACTTCAAACAATACGATTTTCGGTACTCAGTTCAAGGATTTCCCTAAAACGGATCTGCCATTGGTTTGTGATATGTCATCGGATATTTTCTCTAAGGAAATCAATGTTTCAGATTTTGATTTGATTTATGCCGGAGCTCAAAAGAACCTGGGACCAGCCGGAGCTACTTTATACATTGTAAAGAAGGACGTTCTTGGAAAATCCACTTCTCAATTCATGCCAAGTTACCTGGATTTGAAAGTACATGCAGAAAAGGATTCCATGTACAATACTCCTCCTGTGTTTTCAGTTTATGTTGCCATGTTGAATTTGCAAGATCTGATGGCGAATGGAGGTGTTCCTAAAATGGCATTGAAAAACCAGGCGAAAGCAAAAATGCTTTACTCCGAAATCGACACCAACCCATTGTTCCAGGGAACTGCAGCTATTGAAGACCGTTCCGAAATGAATGTCAACTTCCTGTTAACCAATGATGCCTTGAAAGATGAATTCGACGCAGCCTGGAAAGCAGCCGGAATTATCGGCTTGAACGGACACCGAAGTGTTGGTGGATACCGGGCTTCTATGTACAATGCACTTGAATTGGACAGTGTTCAGGTTTTGGTGGATGTGATGAACGATTTCTCTAAAAAACACGGATAAGAGCCAGCGATAGCTGGCGAAGACCGATGGCTCCGTCAAGAGACGGAAAAGCCGAGGGATATAGAACTATTGAATAAATCTTCGGATTTAGGACAAAATGAAAAAAAGCACATGAAAATATTAGCAAACGACGGAATTTCCAACGAAGGAAAAGTTGCTCTTGAGAAAGCCGGTTTCACGGTAATTACGGATAAGGTAGACCAGGATAACCTGATCAACTATGTGAATGCAAATAACATCGAGATGATCCTTGTAAGAAGCGCTACAACTATCAGACAGGTAGTTATTGATGCTTGTCCGGGATTGAAATTGCTTGGAAGAGGTGGCGTTGGAATGGATAACATCGATGTGACTTACGCCCGTGAAAAAGGCCTGATCGTAATCAATACACCGGCATCCTCCTCCCAATCCGTTGCGGAATTGGTGATGGGACATTTATTTGCCGGAGCGCGCTCATTACACGATTCATTCAAGAAAATGGAAACGGGTGATTTCTCTGCATTGAAAAAGAAATACGGAAAAGGAATTGAATTACGTGGAAAAACCATTGCTATCATCGGTTTCGGTAGAATCGGACAATCTTTAGCAAGCTATGCCTTGGGTTGCGGGATGAAAGTCATTGCTGTAAATAATCACGAGATCAACACAGAGATTTCCCTGGGTGAAATTCAAGGATTGGGTGAAATAAAGGTTTCGATCGAATCCACAAGTGATTTGAATGGTGCTTTGAAAGAAGCCGATTTCATCTCGCTTCATATTCCGAAACAGGACGATGGGTCTGCTGTGATCAAAAAAGCGGAGTTCGACATCATGAAAAAAGGTGTTGTATTGGTGAATGCTGCGCGTGGCGGAGTGGTCGATGAATCTGCATTATTGGAAGCAATTGCAGAAGGTAAAGTTGCTTATGCTGGATTGGATGTTTTTGAAAACGAACCGAATCCAAGAGCAGATCTATTGAATAACGAAAAGATCGGAACGACACCACATATCGGAGCTGCAACAAACGAAGCTCAAGATCGGATCGGTCTGGAGTTGGCAGATTTAATTGTTAAACAATTTGGAGTGCAAGTTCCTGCTTAGTCATTTGAATAAATGTCTGTAATACACCCTTTTAAGGCAATTCGTCCAACAAGAGATAAAGCTCAGCTGGTATCAACGAGACCTTTAGCAGCTTATCGCAAGCATATTTTACGTGCAAAGTTGGATGAAAATCCTTATACATTCCTGCATATCATTCACCCGGAAGGCGATAAGGAACACCATTCGAAAGCAAATTCCGTGGAGCGTTTTGAAGCAGTGAAAACCCGCTATGACTCGTTCATCGATCAGGGGATTCTGATCCAGGATACCGAAGAATCATTCTACATTTACAGACAGACAAAAGGAACACATCAATTTACGGGTGTCATTGCCGGAGTCAGCATAGAGGAATACCGGAATAATTTGATCAAAAAACATGAGGCAACTATCACTTCGCGTGAATCCATGTTTACAAATTACCTGAATATTACCGGATTTAATGCGGAACCGGTTCTCCTGGCTCACAAACATTTACCTGAACTGGATAAGTATTTTGACAAGGTTACCAAATCAAGACCTGAATACGAGTTTTCAACGACAGATAAGATCAAACATGAACTATGGGTGATCGACGCAGATAAAGATTCGAAACTGATTTCCATTTATGCGGATCTGAACGAATTGTATATCGCCGATGGCCATCATCGTTCTGCTTCCTCTGCCCGATTGAAAGATACGATCATCAAGAACGGACAAGCCCAATTTCCGAATCAGGATTTCTTTCTGGCTTATCTGATCGATGAACAGAAATTGGAAATCCTGGAATTCCAGCGTTTGGTGAAACACCTGAACGGATTGACTCCGAAGAGTTTTCTGAAAGCCTGCGAAGCTCATTTTGAAATTGAAACACTCAAAAAAGCACGCCGACCAATTCAACGTCATGAACTAGTTTGCTTACTCGGACGAGAAGCTTATTCTTTCAAGCCGAAAAAAGACATTGCATCAGAAAAAGATGTAGTGAAACAATTAGACGCTCAAATCCTTACGGATTATATTCTGACTCCTATTTTAGGAATAGAAGACCTGAAAACAAGCAGGGACATCGATTTCATCCCCGGAACAAAGGAATTGAAAAAGGTGGTGGACCTGGTAAAAAAAGATGATTTTAAAGTAGGCTTCTTACTTTATCCTGCTTCCATCAATGAAGTGAAGGAAGTGGCGGATCAAGGCGGGATCATGCCTCCGAAATCTACGTGGGTCGAACCTAAAATGCGCAGTGGATTGACCATCTACAATATCAACGAATAGAACATGTCTTTAGCAGATCGATTATCCGAATTAAAACAGGAATTGCCAGAAGAAGTGGTTTTAGTAGCCGTTTCAAAAACAAAACCTGCATCACTTGTACAAGAAGCTTATGATGCCGGTCAACGTGTTTTCGGAGAGAACAAGGTACAGGAACTGGTGGATAAATGGGAAGTGCTTCCCAAAGATATTGAATGGCATTTGATTGGTCATTTGCAAAGTAACAAGGTAAAATACATTGCTCCTTTTGTTTCCCTGATCCATTCGGTGGATAGTTTTAAATTACTCCAGGAAATCAATAAGCAAGGTGAAAAGAATAACCGGGTAATTCCGTGTTTGCTTCAATTCCACATTGCACAGGAAGAGACAAAGTTCGGTCTTTCGTTTGAAGAAGCGGAAGAAATCCTGCAAAGCAGGGAGTTTGTTGAAATGGACCACATTTCCATAGTTGGATTGATGGGGATGGCCAGTTTTGTGGACAATGAAGAACAGGTTCGCGATGAATTCAGGCACCTGCACAACTATTTCGCTATCCTGAAAAGCAATTATTTCAAATACAATCCGGATTTCAAAGTCATTTCAATGGGAATGAGCGGAGACTACCAATTAGCAATTGAAGAAGGAAGCACGATGATCCGTGTTGGAAGCTCATTATTCGGCAGCAGATGAAAAACTATTTGATCTTACTTACAAGTATCCTTTTGGTCGGAACTTCATTCGCTCAAAAGACCTATACAGATAGTTTAACTCATGAGCGTGAACAACATGATAAAGAGTTTCTTTCAAAAATACTAAATGAGGAAGAACGAAAGATCCATCCCGAAATCTGTTATTTCCCGATCAATACATCATTCATCATTGAAGCCGATTTTGTGAAGGAAGTTGGAGATGCCTTCGTAATGCCGATGTCGAAAGAACGGACTGTTTACTATCGGAAAATGGGCTATTTGACTTTTAAGGTGAATGATACCATCTGCAAATTGAATGTTTACAAGAACCTCGATCTGGCTGGACAAAAAGAATACAAAAATTATTACTTCGTTCCGTTTAAAGATGCCACTACCGGCATTTACACCTATGGAGCAGGGAAATACCTGGATTGCTACTTCGGTAAAAAGACGAAAAAGGTAAAATTGGATTTCAACAAATCTTATCATCCCTATTGCGCCTATTCCGATCGCTACTCCTGCCCCATTGTTCCGGCTGAAAACCGAATTCCGGTTGCGATTCCTGCCGGTGAGTGTTATGTGTCACATGATTAAACCAAGCATTTTTCAGTAATGGGTACTGATATACTTTTTCAGGCAATCTTTCCAGATCACATAGCCTTTGTAGTTCAAATGAATTCCATCTACCGATAAGGCATCATTTAGATACGTGTTGGAAACCAACATCCGGGATTGGACATTTAAAAAAGGAATCTTCCTGGAAATACAGATGCGCTTCAAGCTATCATTCATTTCCTTGACCCGTTTTGCAATAACCCCGTTTTCAGGGAACCCTCCATATTGAACATCATACGAATCCGTGGTCGGAATAACCGATTGAATCACCAGGTCTATCTGGTGTTTTTGAATCGTATCAATCATGATCCGGACATTGGAAAGCGTTTCAGCTAACGGTGTTGACTGGCTGATATCATTTATTCCGATCATCAGGAAAATGACATGCGGTTTTTTGTTCAAGGCCAAATAAAGCGGAGCCACGGTATCCAATTCATAATGAAGGATTTCCTTGGTTTTATAGCCATCGAATCCCAAATTGAAGATATGCTTGTAACCGGTGAGCGTATTCCAATTCGTATCTGCACCCCAATAATGATTGATCCTTCTTGTTTCACTGTCTCCAAGCATCACAATCCTCAAATCGGCAATGGGTACTTTTCTTTTTTGCTCACACGAAGTAAAAATAACGATCAGACAAATCCCCATAATCAGCCTTCCGACTGACATTCCTTTGAAACACGAGCAGATTGTCTTAATCATTCATCATCGAATTGATCCCGATTTACAGGAACACTAAATTAACCAACTTCTCACTATTTCCCCTATTGATCAGGGAAAAAGTCATTCAGGCGCTTCATCTGTCTTTTCTTAAAGAACAAAAGGCTGCTCCCGGAAAAACGAAAGCAGCCTCAGGATGATTTTGGAATACCCCTAGTTTTTTATGATCCTGAAGAGTTGGTTTGAATCCACTGATCGGATAAAATAAGTTCCGCTTTTTAGGTTTTCAATAGAAATCTGCGATTTCAGCTGCACTTCAAATCGGTTGATGATTCTTCCTCCGATATCCGACAATTCAAAAGCCTGCGGATTCAAAGAAGTTGTTTGGATCGTCACCAGTCCATTGGTAGGATTCGGATAAACGGTAAACAGCGTTTCAACCGATTCATTCAATCCATTCGTTCCGTTTGTGATAACCTGGCTAGTACTTCCATAGCATACGGAAGCGTCGGAAACCCGCACTTCATAGGTTCCATTTCCGTATTGTTGCGTATCAATGGAGTTTGATTGTTCCCCATTCAAAACTACTCCATTCAAATACCAGGAAATAGTTAAAGCCGTAGATGGAATACTTAAAACAGAACCATTCTGTGTAATCGTTGGATTTGAAGGTAAGGAATACGAACAGGAAGATAAGGATTGAATGCGCGTATCCGTATCCCGTTGAGTGGTAAATACAGGCCAGCTCAGACAATCTTTCATCAGGTAAAACTTCAAATACGGATCCAAAGCATCAAATGTGATATCATGCTGAACAGGTCGTGTAATGCTGATATTTCCTCCGGAAGCTGATTCACCGAAATCACAAGTAGTGCTGGAATTGGCAAAATAGCAATGTGCGCCACCGGTGATTGAAATAAAATGTTTGCACACATTCGAAACGCTATCATACATAGGTTTGTGATTACTTACAGGAGTTGTTACAGCGTCTTCCGTTCCTGAAAAAACCAAGGTTGGAATTGAAATAGTTGAACTCACATCGATCGCAGACGGAGTTGTTTCTGCCGGAGCAAATCCTACCAGAATGTCGAAATTTGCCGTATTCTGAGCCGCCGCCAGGAAAGAAGATCCACCTCCCATGGAATGCCCCATCACCGCTTTCTTTCCATTCCATGCCTGATAGAAAAAAGAAGAAACATCCGAATGAAGAGCCTCCATTCTTGTTCCTGCAACTAACAGATCCAAAGCAAAGTCCTGATGAACAGGTGAAAATCCGCCTTCTGTTCGCGGAAACACCAGTACATAACCAAGTGGAACATAATGATCAATAAAATTCTGATACGAATCCCATGTCATTACGAACCCATGCCCGAAAACTGCAAAGGGGAATTGTCCGGAAGAAATCGTCACGTCATTTCCGGCTGTAGCGGAAGGATAATAGATTTCGCATTGGATTTGTCGTCCGGCACCTCCGCCTGAACCGAATCCTCCGGTTCTTCCCGGATCATTGAATGTAATTGTTTTATGTCCGATCTGAAAAGGTTGAGAGAATCCATAATTCAGCATGAACACAAAAAGTAGTAGTAAAGTAGTTTTCATGTGTTTTATTTTAAACGTTAAATGTTATTATTTTATCATTTAGTGATATTAATAATATGACAAGCGAAATATTTTACATTTAAGTGGTAATTCTGTTTTTTAGATTTCTCCAAATTATCCTATTCCAAAATAATTGGCTAACTTCAAGCTAGATAACAGAATGATATGAAAATACAAAATATACTCGCCTTCTCCTCTCTTTTAGCCCTGTCAGCGGCATGTGGAGACAACGCGGAAACCGGTGAAAACGACGAAAATTCAAAAGCTATGGAAACAACTGTCGAACGGTTCGCTGATGTTCAAATCCTTCGTTTTGAAGTTCCTAGCTGGAACAAACTATCCATCAAGCAAAAAGAATTGGTTTATTATCTTTCTCAGGCAGGTTTGGCCGGAAGGGATATCAATTACGACCAAAACAACCGCTTCAACCTGGAAATTCGCAGGGCGCTGGAAGCGATCCATGAGAAATATACCGGAGACAAGACGACTTCTGAATGGAAGAAATTTGATGAATGGAGTAAACAGGTATTTTTCTCCAATGGAATTCATCACCACTACAGCATGGACAAGATCAAACCCAAATTCAGTCCTGCTTATTTTGACAAGCTGATGAAATCGGTGGAGCACAACCTAAGTCCGGAGGCATTGGATGCGATTTTCGACCCGAATCTGGAAAAGAAACGGAAAGTAAAAGATTCCAATGTAGATATGATCGTTGCTTCTGCCAATAATTTTTACGGAAAAGGTGTGACACAAAAAATGGTGGAAGATTATTATTCCGCTAAGCAGGACTTAAACGATACCACACCGGTTGAATGGGGTCTGAACTCCACATTGGTCCTTAAAAAAGGAAAATTGGTGGAAGAAGTTTGGAAAAGCAAAGGAAAATATGGTTTGGCAATTGATCAAATCATCTTCTGGTTGAGAAAAGCCGTGAAAGTTGCTGAAAACGAACAACAAGCTCAGGCCTTGAAAGCGCTGATCGACTATTATAAAACAGGAAGTCTGAAAAAATGGGATGAGTACAATGTACTTTGGGCAACAGCAACTAAAGGAGATATCGATTACATCAACGGATTCATTGAAACTTATGGCGATGCTTTAGGAAAACGTGCCAATTATGAATCAGTGGTTCAGATCAACGATTTCGAAGCTTCCAAACGCATGTCTCTTGTTGCGAAAAATGCACAGTGGTTCGAGGATAATTCTCCATTGATGCCTGAGCACAAGAAAAAGAAAGTAGTCGGTGTATCCTATAAAGTAGTTGAAGTTGCCAGTGAATCCGGAGACGCTGCACCTTCCACTCCAATTGGTGTTAATTTGCCGAACAATAACTGGATCCGGGAGATACACGGTTCAAAATCCGTTTCCCTGGGAAATATCATCGAAGCTTACAACAAAGCTGGCGGACCGGCATTGGTGGAAGAATTTGCGAACGATCAGGAAGAAATTGATCGCGCAAACAAATACGGAGCAATTGCAGGTAAAATGCACACCGCTTTACACGAAGTGGTAGGTCATGCAAGTGGACAAATCAACAAAGGAGTTGGTCAACCAGCAGAAACACTTCAGAATTATGCTTCCACATTGGAAGAAGCACGAGCAGATTTGGTCGGTTTATACTACATCATGGATCAGAAAATGGTCGATTTAGGCTTGATTGAATCCCTGGAAGTTGGTAAAGCGGAATATGACGGTTACATCCGAAACGGGATGCTGACACAATTACAACGTCTTGAAAAAGGTCAAAACCTCGAAGAAGAACACATGCAGAACCGTCAATTGGTAAGTGCATGGGTTTTTGAGAAAGGTCAGAAAGAACAAGTGATCGAGAAAATCATCCGCAACGGGAAAACCTATTACGATATCAAGGACTACAAGAAATTACGCGTCTTATTTGGAGATTTATTGAGAGAAATCCAACGCATCAAATCGGAAGGTGATTACAACGCCGGAAAAAATTTGGTGGAAATGTATGGAGTAAAAGTGAATCCAAAAACACATGCAGAAGTCTTGAGACGCGTAAAACCTTTGAACATTGCACCATACAATGGATTTGTTTACCCGGTTTTTGTCCCGATCATGGATGATGAAGGAAAAATCAAGGACATCAAAATGGAAAACAAACAAAGCTTTATCGAACAAATGTTGTATTACGGAAAGCACAATAGCTTTTTGTATTGATTGAAAAGAAATCTAATCGAATAATTAAACACAGCATTCCAAATCGGGGTGCTGTGTTTTTTTTGTTAGTTTTATGTAGCTATAATAATTGGTGGAAATTGATTGATAAAAATGTGCGCAGACTGTTTCGAAAGTAATATTATGGGCTTTTCATCTCAGAATGATTTTGATAACTTCATTCGAATACTTGATAAAAAAGTTAAAAACCAAAAAATAAAGATTAATTTCTCCCTTGAAGAAATGATCGGACAAACCTCTATACAACACATCATTGAAATATGAACAAAAACGGATATAGTCTTACCAAAAAATCGGCTAAAAACGGTTATGATTGGTGGTGGCATTCTTTTATTGCAACACATGCTGTAACAGGCGAACTCAAACCCTTTTTCATAGAATACTATGTGATTAATCCGGAATTGTGGAAAGGTGAAATCATCTTCGGACAAAAAGAGGAAAATAAAATCAATCACAGAAGACCTTGCTACGCCATGCTTAAAGTGGGAACTTGGGGCGATGACAAAGTCCAACTTCACAACTTTTACAACATCACCGACTTTCACGCCTCAAAAAAGATGCTGGATTGCCGAATTGGAACGAATAAACTGACCGAAACCCATTTAAGTGGTTCTGTCGTTGTTTCAGAAAAAGAGCGTGACTTATATCCGGAACGAATGAGCGATGCCGGTTCCATTCAATGGGATTTGACCATTGAAAAAAAGGTGAAATTTGATGTTGGATTCGGTAGTTCCAAACTCATGAATCTCTTAGTCGCATTTGAAATGTACTGGCATGTGGAAGGCATGAAATGTGAACTACAAGGAGAAATCGTCTTTAATAACGAGAAGTATTTGGTTCATCCCGAAACATCTTATGGTTACCAAGATAAAAATTGGGGAAGTGATTACACAAACCCGTGGATTTGGTTGAACTGTAACAATTTCGTGTCGAAGATTTCAAATACAAAAATCGATGCTAGTTTGGATTTGGGCGGAGGATGTCCGAAAGTATTCGGAATTTCATTAAACAGACGGATTTTAACTGCCTTTTATTACCAAGGTGAATTTATGGAGTTCAACTTTTCAAAATTCTGGAAAGCATCTCGTCAACAATTCGATACGCACGAAGATGAAACCTACTTTTATTGGGATGTGATTTCGGAAAATAGCAAACATAAAATTGAAGTCCATTTCAAATGTGATAAATCAAACATGTTGCTTGTCAATTATGAATCTCCGTCAGGTGAAAAAAAACATACCAAATTATGGAATGGCGGACATGCCGAAGGTTCCGTAAGAATCTTTAAAAAAGAGAACGGTAATTTCAGACTTATCGATGAATTAGAAGGTTCCTTGGGCGGCTGTGAATATGGCGAATATTAACTAAAAACAAGGTCTTAACTATTCTCTGAACTTTTGATAAAAAAAGATTATACATCGGCTCTGAGTTCAATTAATCTTACATTTAACTTCTTGAACTATCCGGAACAGATGTTTTTCAACGAGTGTCCATAGGTTTTGTGAAAGACGAGAAGTATGAAACGAACACTAAACCAAACTAAAATGAAAATCTTAATTGTCATTGGATTACTAGTCAGCTGCTTCACCGCAGTAAGAGCTCAGGTACTGGAAACGTTCCAGGAAAATGGAAAATATGGTTTCCGGGACCGATCGAATAAAATGGTTATCATCAAGCCAAACTACGATTATGCAGACTTCTTTGAAGAAGGTTATGCGCGGGTTCAAAAGAATGGAAAAGTAGGATACATCGATATTCTGGACAATGTAGTGATCGATTTCATCTATACCCGTGGAAGTCATTTTTCTGAAGGCTTAGCCTCGGTGGATCTGAATAATAAAAGTGGTTTTATTAATCCCAAAGGGGAAGTGATTATTCCTTTTAAGTACGAGAGTACAGAGTCCTTCAGTGAAGGTCTTGCGGAAGTGAAATCCAACGGAAAATGCGGTTTTATTGATGCGAAAGGGAAAGAAGTCGTCCCATTAATCTATGACGATGCCAGTAGTTTCAATGGAATATTAACCGTTCAGTTGAACGAAAAATGGGGTTGCCTTGACCAAACTGGAAGGGTTATAATTCCAATAAAGTATCCGCAAATGATTCTCTTTGGAGAAGGTGAAAATACAACGAGAGTCGAACTGAACGGAAAAGTTGGTGTCATTGATAGAACCGGAAAAGAAACCATTCCGATCAAGTACGAAGATGTACAAGGATATGGAGACGGAGACAAATATGTCCAACTGAAAGGAAAATGGGGTGTTGTCAACGCTGCCGGCGAAATTATCGTTCCCATCACTTATCAATCATTACGGGAAGTATATGATCTGGAATACTAAATTTGTTTGAGATTCAATGAACTTAAGAAAAGCAACTCTTTCTGAGATCCCTGCAATCTGGGAAATTCTTCAACAAGCCATTGCCCGAAGAAAACAAGATGGAAGTCAGCAATGGCAGGACGGCTATCCCAATGAACAAAGCATTCGAAACGACCTTGCAAACGGTTCTGCTTATGTACTGATTGACAACGATCAACTAATTGCTTATGCGGCCATTATTTTTGATGTGGAACCTGCTTACACAGACATTGAAGGGAAATGGCTAACGAATGACGAGTATGTCGTCGTTCATCGGGTTGCAACGTCCAATGAAGTCTTAGGAAAAGGAATAGCAACCCAATTATTTCAATTAATCGAAGATCTGGCTCTGGATTCAAAAGTCTATAGTATTAAAGTTGACACCAATTTTGACAATATCCCAATGCTGAAGATTTTAGCCAAATTAGACTATGTCTATTGCGGAGAAGTATTTTTTCGTGGTTCTGCCAGAAAAGCTTTTGAAAAAGTTCTACCGAAAGAATCATAGTTTTTTGTATTGAAAATGATTGCAAGATTATTCCCCACAGATTCGCAGATGAAAAGCAAAGCTAACACACTCGCAGAACGAATTAGCGCTACCGGTAGGAGCGCAAAAAATCCGTGCATCTGTGGGAATTAAAAAACAACATGAATTACAAGTAAATGACCTTCAACATTCAGCCCATCCTTGAAAACGAGCAAATTGCCCTCTACCCGCTTCAGGAAGAGGATTTTGACGATTTGTACCTGGTAGCTTCAGATCCGAAGATCTGGGAACAACATCCGAATAAAGACCGCTGGAAGAAAGAAGTATTCCGGAACTTTTTCAATGGAGCCATGCAAAGTAAAGGTGCTTTCAAAATTGTTGACAAGTCGACAGGGAAAGCCATTGGTTGTACACGCTATTACGACTACAACGAGGAAAAGAATCACATTCTGATCGGCTATACATTTTACGCTACTTCCTGCTGGGGAAAAGGAATCAATCCAATGGTGAAGAAATTGATGCTGGATTACATCTTTCAATTCGTACCAAAAGTACAATTCCACGTCGGAGCAGGAAACCTGCGTTCTCAAATAGCGATCTCACGGTTAGGTGCAGAAAAGATTGGTGAAGAAGAAATTGCGTATTTTGGTGAACCTTCCAAATTGAATTTCATTTACGAAATCGCTAGAGAAAATTGGGTATGAGAAAAAATGCACTGATTATCTACTTGTTTGTTTTGGTTGTACTTGCTGGCGTAATAGCTCTAACTTTGGCAAATCATCCCGGGATTTTAGCCGGTATAACAGCGGGAATAGGTTTCGTAAGTGCAATCACATCTCTGGCTCCTTTTTTCATTTCCAGGTACCTGTTTAAAAAAGCGGAACCGCATACGCATTACCGACGCAGGTATCAAATAGCTGCAATCACCGTCTATTTCTTCTGTTTTCCGGTGAAGATCTGGTCAATCGTTGTGATGATGTACTTCCTCGTCAATGGAGAAGGTCCGGCATTCGGATGGAATTAATCATTCACCGAATTAAAATAATCTTACTTTTAAGTCTATGAATTACCTCGGACACATCTACTTTTCCAACAACAATACCCAATTGGCAATTGCCAACTTATTCGGTGATTTCGTAAAAGGAAAAAAGTACCTGGAATATCCGGAGTATATTCAAAAAGGTGTGCTGCTGCATCGAAAGATCGATGATTTTATTGATCACCATTTCGAAGTTCTCCACTTGATTCATGCCATTCGTGGCGAGTTGCCAAAAGTAGCACCAATTGCAATCGATATTTACTTCGATCATCTCCTGGCAAGGAACTGGGATCAGTACCATTCCACCAAACTTCCCGACTTTTTAGCAGATTTTTATTCAAAGATCGATTTAACCAACGAACCTTATCCGGCAGATTTCAAGCATTTTGTGAATTTATTGATTGAACGCAACTGGATCAGTTATTATCCGACGGAAGAAGGACTTTACAGAATGTGTCAGGGAGTGAGTAATAAGCTCTCCTTTGAAAACGCGCTAACCAAAGGACACACTGTGTTTTACGAGTTTGAGAACGAAATTACTAGTTGCTTTCATGAATATATGCGTGATGCAAATGAATATTTAATGGGCAAGGTTTAGTCTTTTTTGTCTTAATTTGTTCTTAAGTTTGATTATTATGCCGAAAACCAAAACGGGAATTCTTCACCTCTTATTTCTATCAGGACTCCTATTCTTAGTAGCCTGTTCCTCGGAAAAAATAGATTCGAGAAAGAAGCCCCTGGACGCGCATGATTTCGACTTACCCGGAATCTACAAGCGCGGAAGTTTGGTTGTTCTGGCAGAAAACAGTTCCACGTCCTTCTTTATTTACAAAGGCAAAAAAATGGGATTCGAATACGAAATCCTGAAAGAATTTGCAGAAGAATTGGGAGTTACCCTTGAAGTGAAGATTGTAAATAACCTCGATGAAATCAATGATATTCTGAATCGTGGCGAAGGAGATATTGTAGCTTGCAATTATACCGTCACACGCGAAAGAAGATCTGAAATCAACTTCTCCACCCCTTTCCTGCAAACCAACCAAGTACTGGTACAACGAAAATCAACTCCTGAAACAAAGAACCAAAAGGTAACCTTCATTACTGATCCGATTCAACTGGGAAATAAAAAAGTGGTCGTTTGGGAACGCTCCAGTTATTACACCCGACTGATTCACCTACAGGATGAGATTGGCGACACTATCATGATTCGTCCAACTCAGGCTCAGGAAGGAGTAGAAGAATTGATTGAACAGGTTTCAGATGGTGTGATCGATTATACCGTTGCTGAGCGGAATGTGGCGGATATCAATGAGCGGTTTTACGACAATCTGGACGTCAGTCTTCCCATCTCTTTCAAACAGAACATTGCTTTCGGATTGAATAAAAAATCACCGATCCTTCAAAAACGATTGAATAGCTGGTTGTCCAAATTCATGAATCGCGAAGCTTTTTCCTATATCAAACGCAAATACTTCGAGCAAATCCGAAGTTCTGTTGGTCCAGGGATTAATTTTAAATCGAGAAGAGGAAGCATTTCACCGTTTGATGCTATCTTGAAAGCTGAAGGACTAAAACACAACATCGATTGGCGTTTGGTTGCAGCATTGATCTACCATGAAAGCAAATTCAACCCGAACGCACGGGCATTTGGAGGAGCTTACGGCTTGATGCAATTTATGCCGGGAACCGGTCCGAAATTCGGCGTCTACCCTTCTTCCCCACCGGAAGTTCAGATTCAGGGAGGATACAAGTACCTGAGCCGCATTACCAAACTCTGGACAGGAATCAAAGACGAAGAGGAACGCAACAAATTCATTTTGGCCAGCTACAATGCCGGCGCCGGACATATCCTGGATGCACAACGACTAGCCGAGAAGAAAGGATTGAATCCGCATATCTGGGCAGACAATGTGGAAACAATGGTCATGAACCTGGGGAAACACTCCTACTACACAGATGACGTAGTTAAAAGCGGCGCATTCAGAGGAAATATCTGTATTCGTTACGTACGTGGGATCACTTCCCGATACGAAACCTATAAGACTATGGTGAAGCGCTAATTCCGGCGACAAACACTATCTTTACCCTATGCAACAATTGATTGTCATTGAGGGACCAACAGCTAGTGGAAAAACCGCACTTTCGGTTGCTTTAGCAAAAGCACTGAATACCGTTGTACTTTCAGCTGATTCCAGACAATTTTATAAGGAGCTATCCATTGGAACGGCAAAACCCGGCACCGGGGAAATGGAAGGCATTGCACATTATTTCATTGACTCACATCCTATCTCTTCGCCTGTAAGTGCGGCCCAATTTGGATCGGAAGCATTGGATTTGATTGAAGGAGAATTGGCTTCTCATCAAAAACTCATTTTGGTTGGTGGTTCAGGATTATTCATCGATGCCCTGTGCCTGGGACTTGACCCGATACCAACGGATGCCGCGATCCGGGAAACCTTGAGAAAAGAATTGGAAGAAAAAGGCTTGGAACCTTTATTATTGGAATTACAAGAATCCGATCCGGAATTTTATCAGCAAGTGGACAAACAAAATCCCATGCGAATCCTCAGAGCTTTGGAAGTGATCCGTTTGACAAACATTCCATTTACAACCTGGAGAAAGAATGAACTTCCCAAAAGACCCTTCGAAGTCATCCGATTTGTGATCAACCATCCAAGAGAGATCTTATACGAGCGAATTAATCAGCGGGTTGACCAGATGATGGAAGCAGGATTGATAGCAGAAGTGAAAAGCGTTTCCCAATACCGAAATCTCACAGCTCTTCAAACTGTTGGTTACAAGGAAGTGTTCGATTATCTGGACGGAACAATCGATTTACCGACTTGCATCGAGAAAATCAAACAACATACCCGAAATTACGCCAAGCGACAATTGACTTGGTTCAAGAGACATCCCGAAGCAATCTGGCTGGATGCAAAACCGACAAAAGAACTGTCTGAAGAAATATTGCAAATCATTCAACAGCAGGACTTTGTAAACTTGGAATGATATTTGAAAATGTATTGAAAAATTACTGAGATGAACATTCAATTTAATCAGGTTATGCCCTTCCCACTCGCTTCCATTTCTCATGGATCGGATAGTATCTGGGGGAATGTTGCAAAACTCGAAACCGGCAAAAAAATTCTTCTGAATGCATCTTCCGGAAAGGGGAAATCTACCTTTTCCATGACTGTCTTTGGAATTCGAAAAGATTACGATGGCACGATTCTCTATGATGGTCGGGACATCAAAACATTTTCGGTAGACGAATGGGTTGAAATCCGTCAGCGAAAAATTTCAACCGTTTTCCAGGATCTTCAGCTTTTTCATAAGTTGACCGTTGCAGAAAACTTACAGCTTAAAAATCAACTGACCGACTTCAAATCGGAGCAAGAAATCAAATCCTTGCTTGCAGAATTGGAAATCGATCACAAATGGAATGATCCGTGCGGTTTATTATCCATGGGACAGCAGCAACGCGTAGCGATCGTTCGTTCACTTTGTCAGCCTTTCAACTGGTTGGTGCTGGACGAACCCTTTTCCCATTTGGATGAGCGCAACAGTCTTCGTTGCCTTTCCATGATTGATGCGGAATGCAACAGTCAAAAAGCAGGATTTGTACTCACCTCTTTGGATGACGACAATCGCTTCTCTTATGATTACGAATTAAAGCTCTGAGCCATGTTACGCAAATTACTTTTCCAACACCAGGATAAACGCCAGTTGATAATTGCCGTTGTCGGAGCTTTCTTGGGAATGACTTTCCTGATCACATCCATTCATTATTTGATCAAAGTGAATGATTTCGGGAAAGGAGCGGATATCCTGGGACCAAATACCGTCATTGTTCAGAAAAAAGTATCCAGCTTCAACACGCTCAATATTGCAAAACCGGATTTTTCATTGAGTGAAATCGAGCAGATGAAAAAAGAACCTTTCATTTTGGATGTGAAGCCGGTTGAATCGAACAATTTCAATATCACTATAGAAACTGCAGATCCGTCAGTTCCAAGGTTTAGAGGAGATATCTTCATCCAAACTGTAGATCCTGATTTTCTGAATATCAAGTCGAAAGATTTTCATTGGAAACAAGGTGATACACTCGTTCCGATTCTTATGCCGCGCGATTTATTGGTCATGATGAACATGTTTATGAGTTCCAAAAACATGCCTCAGATCAGTGATGAACTGGCGATGGATATCAAATTCAAATTTGCTTTGATCAGTGACACCGGGAAACAATACATTTCATGTAGAATTATCGGTTTTACGAATGATATGCCTTCTGTTTTAGTACCGCAAAGCTTTATGACCTGGGCAAATAATCGTTTTGCACCGAATGCAGAACAGAAAATTACCCAAATCATGATTTCAGGGAAAGAAAATGAATTCGGTTTGGTGGAACAAATGCTGGAGAAAAAACACCTGGAATCCAAAAATGCGCAAGTTGCTATCGGTCGTTTGAAAAGCATGGTAGGAACGCTGATCCTGGTTGTTCTTGGAATCTCCATCATTGCTGTTTTCCTTTCGGGATTGGTTCTGATCCAGTATTTGCAATTGCTACTTAGTAAAAACCTATATGAAGTTCGAACACTGATGCGTTTAGGACATCACCCTAACACCTTGGTAAAGAATTTCTTCGTCTATTTCTCCAAAGTTTTTGGAATAATTGGCATGCTCAGTTTGGTCGCTTTTATCGGATTTAAACTATTTTTAGACTCGGTATTTGAATCGGGAGGATTATATATCGACACAGGTTTAAGCCTACTCAGTATTCTTGCTTTAGTATTGGCTTATTCCTTATTCGCCTTGGCTTCCTATCTGAGTGCCCGCAAAGGAATTTACGAACAGAACAATGGTTAATTTTCTGTTAAACCAATGACTTTATTAAATTTGCTACGTCATGATAATAAATAAAAACTCAAACATGAAACAACTTCTTGTAATTACACTGCTACTTGCTTCAAATTTTGGATTTAGTCAAAAAATACGCTTCAAAGTAGATGGAGCAAAAGACACAACGGTATTCCTGACAAAATACTATGGTTCCAAACTATTTTATGCAGATACGGCAGAAATGAAAGGTGGAGTCGTTGAATTCACTGCAAAGAAAGATTTAAAACCGGGAATTGTAGCACTTTTGATGCCGGGACAAAAATACTTCGAAGTAATTTACAACAACGAAGAGATTAATATTGAAACAAAAGCTCCGGACTTCGTTGCCAATATGAAAGTGAAGAAATCCGAAGAAAACAAAGTGTTTGTCGCTTATATCAATTACTTGCAGGAACAACGGAAAGCAGCTACCAAAATTTCGGATGCACGCAAGCTTTTAAAGGAAGGTGATTCTCAATACAAACGTTTGGGCGAACAATTGGATTCTGTTTCCAAATTGGTTGCTGCCTACCAAACTAATTTACAGAAAGAAAACCCAACAAAATTGGTTGCCAAAATCATCAAAATGTCCATGGACGTGGTGGTTCCGGAAGCTCCAAAAGACGCAAACGGGAAAGTAATCAATGAAAACTTCAGATACCAGTATTACCGTGCTCATTACTGGGACAATATTGATTTGAAAGATGACCGTTTGGTAAACACACCGGTTTTCGGTTCAAAAATGGAATACTTCTTCGGTAAGAACATGTTGGTTCAACACCCCGACACCGTTTTATCATTCGCTTTTCCATTCTGTGACCAATTCGACAAGAAATCCGAGCTATTCAAATACTCAGTGGACTATATCACCAATACCTTTGCTAAATCAAACATCATGGGAATGGACAAAGTGTACGTTTTCATGGTGAACCGTTATTACTGTCAGAATGATGCTACAGGAAATTCACTTGCATATTGGATGAAAGACAAAGAGAAATTGAAAGAATTGTGTGATGACAATAAGGTGAAAATGAACCTGGTTCAAGGTGTTCGTCCTCCGAATATTATTTTACGTGATACCACAGACGTTAACTGGAGAGATTTCTACAGTTTGAAAAGCGAATACACGATCCTTTACTTCTGGGATCCGGAATGTGGACACTGTAAGAAAACAACTCCGAAATTGCAGACTTTGTATGAAAAGAAATTTAAAGCCCGCAACGTAGAGATTTTCTCTGTTGGGAAAGCGACAAATGAAGATTTCGAAAAATGGAAAAAATTCATTCGTGATAACAAACTGACATTCATCAATGTAGGTTTGACTAAAAAACTGTTTGAAGATGCAACTGCAGATCCAAGACAATTCATTCCGAAATATACGACCTTGGAATCATTGAACTATCACGACACCTATGATATCTACGCAACTCCTAGAATCTTCGTGCTGGACAAAGACAAAAAAATCATCGCGAAACAATTGACGATTTCCCAGTTGGAAGATTTCATTGACCGCATGCAGAATATTAAGGATGCCGAAAAATTATTCCCTCCGGATCCGGAAGAGGAAGCTCATTGATAACTAAAAGCCCCGATCCCGTACTTATGAGATCGGGGCTTTTTCGTTCGTGTAATTTAGTGGTGCTAAAGAATATCAAATCTTAATACCTTTATTCTGTTTCCAGATCTTATTCAGAAATCCGCTCATTTCAATAAATTCAAATGACCATGAATCAGTTGGCGATCACTATTTCTTGAGGATTTAAATTCGATACGCCAGGTATAAACTCCTTCCTGAGCCGGTTCATCATGATAGGTTCCATCCCAACCTACTTCTGCATTCTGCGATTCAAAAACAACTTCTCCCCAACGATTAAACACTTGAAAATTGAAATCCGTCAGGTCGAAACCTGAAGTAAAAACCGGACGGAAAACCTGATTAAATTCATTTCCATCAGGCGTAAATGAGTTCGGAACGTAGTAAATAACTCCGGCTTCCATGTAAACCTTTCCATAGGCGATATCACTGCAACCATTGTCATCGGTGACGGTCAGACTTATCAGATATGATTCAAACCCATCAGGAGAATAACTATGCAAGGGTTCAAAAAGGTCCGAAGATCCCTGCCCATCGCCAAAGTTCCATTCGTAGTGTGTTGCTCCAATGGAATTGTTGACCATTGTTGTAGTAGTATTTTCTTCATTTAAACTAATCGGAGAAGGATAGAATGAAGCAACCGGAACCGGTGAAACGCAAACGATGGAAGGAAAATTGGCTGAATTGACACAACCGGCATTGGAAGTCACATTCATAGTCAGGTCATAACAACCGGGATTTTCAAAGACCGCAAATTGATCACCACATCCGTTTAGCATCGTTCCATTCGAAAAAGTCCAGGTACAATTAGCGCAATCGGTCGATAAATTATCAAACATAACCGTTAATGGAACACAACCTGAAGGGACGGATGAAGTTACTGAGACAATAGGCAGCGGATTTACCGTAACCTGAACGCTATCTGTATTAGAACAGGTCATATTCGAACTTGTCGCTGTGACGATGTAAACAGTCGTTGTTTGTGGTGAAAAAGACACACTGTCGACCACTCCATGATCCCAGCTAAAAGTGGCATTGGTAGCCGATGAAGCATGTAATATCACGTTTTCTCCCACACAGATATCCTGATCGGGTCCAGCGTCCACGGTTATGCTATCCAGAGTAACCAAAATAGTATCTCTCATCGAGCAAATCAGGTTTCCATATGTTACTGAAAGCCAATACTCGCCCGAAGCTGTAACGGTAAGAGTAGGTGTTGTTGCACCGGTAGACCATAAATAACCCGTTGCATTTATATTGGGGTTAACGACTACAATGGGGCTACAATCCTCGATATCAGGTCCGATATCGATTGTGGCAGGTAAGAAAGTACTTTCAGGCAAGGTCTGATTGAAAGAATAAACTGGTCCGAACTGACCTGGAGCGGCACCATACGTTTGCATATAGCAACTGGAACTGCTGTTTAAAGTCACCCCTGCATTCCCTGGAATAAACTGGGTTGTAACATTTGCAGGGATTAAACTGCCGGAAATTTGAATCAGACCTGTTCCGCCACCACCACCCGGTCCGAAACAACCGGGATAAGTAGTTTGCTGATCTCCTCCATTCCCACCGTTAACGCGCAATTGCAAAGCTCCGCTGAATGAATTCACATCAAAAACAAGCGTACCGCCTGCTCCGCCTCCACCCGAACCGTCACCGATATTATTCGGTACAACGGCAACATTCTCTCCGTTTGATTCGATATATGAATTATTGGATTGGATCATTCCTGCCCGGATAATGATTATTCCACCACCATCAGACCCGGAAGTTCCTACACCATTATTGTGATCGGAAGAACCGCCTCCTCCTCCCATAAAAATTCGCGGGAGACCGTAACCCAATGCAAAACCGCCTTCTCCTCCAAGTGGTTGCTGTCCGCAGAAATTCGCCTGATCACCGCCCCGACCTCCTTTGCTTCCATTAGACCCTCCACCACCTCCGCTATTGTGTTTATTTCCGCCACCGCCACCATTGGCCAATGCACCTCGTCCTCCATCCATCAATACATTTGTATGTGCAATTCCTTCTCCTTTCCCAGCTCCATAGCCTGATGAAACAGGATAAAAGTAATTCTGAAAACTACCACAACCTCCGTCCGGGTTTGTGCAAGCAAAAGAACCTCTGAATCCTTTTCCCGTTAAGGAAATCGGTGCATTCAAGGTAAGTGTTCCTGAGACTTCCATAACCAGCACTCCTCCTGTACTTCCATTCCAATCGGGAGCAGTAAGTGTTCCGGTAACCGTGGTATTACTATATTGAGGAACAAGTATTAACTGAACAAGCCCGGTTACTTCATAACTATTAAGGAGTCTGTATTGAAAACTGACCAAATTTCCTGAAATGGATGAAATGGTTGCAAATTCGTAATGCCCGCTGCTGTTATAATTCGTAACGGTCCCAAAAGCAGCTGTATTAGACGTGTTGATATCCGCCCCCTTCATTTGAATAATCAGTACGCGATCTCCGACAGAAAAAACAGAAGCGTCCCATACTTCAACCTCATTGCAAGAAATATTGGTTACCGGAGTATATTGGTTAATCACTCCCGATATTTGCGCATCAATTTGATTGAACAAACAACTCTGAGCAAAAGTTAGAAGTAGGAACCAGAATTTCATAGGTAATTTTTATTAAAGAACGTATTATTACCTTAAAATAGTGTGTTTAAATTATGTAATGTAAAAATCATGTTCTTATATGTTCCTTATCCGATTTATTCTGTTGAACTTCCTGTTTTGTTGTGTTAAATTACGGTGAGCAATAAGTTAATTCTGTATTTTTATAGCACACTACACTCCTTATGAAAATTACTCTTGCGCTACTCTTACCGATTCTTTTCGTCCCCTATTTTTTAATTGCCCAATGTCCGACTTGTGGAAATGGCGTTGTTGATGCCGGAGAAACAAGTGCGAATTGTCCTTCAGACGTTTCCCACACGGCAACTTGTACAAGCCCCTGCACTCAGCCTGGTTCTGCAGAATCCGCAACAGGAATTCGTCAGGCTTTTGATTTTGTTGGAACAGCAACCTGGTCTGCAACCGGTTTACCAACTGGCTGGACTTTTGGAGGTGCTCCAAGTTCAACTACTGCAGGAGCAGTCCCTGCCGCAGATGTATATGGCGCGAAAGCAGGTCTGGTTCAACCGAATTGTTCCGGAAGTTGCACGGCAACCAATGGGTTTTGCATTGGGAACTTAGCAAATACAGTTGCTGTCGGTGGAGGTGGTGCAAACGGAAAATTAGGAGCAAACTTTGATGGAAGGGCAAATATCAACCAAAATCTGAGTTACGCGGCTCTTCGCGGACAAAGCAATCCCACTTTGGTTTCCCCTACTTTCAATATGGCTTCTGTTGAAGGATTCAAGGTACAATTCTGGCTTTTCCCTTCCGAAACCTCATGCGGACAGTCCAATTCCTGGGGATCTTGTGTTGGCAATGCGGCATTTTTGGATTTTTCAGCGAATGGAGGAACAACTTGGACACAAGTCATGCAAATGGATATCAGTTCGTCGAATACCGATATGTGCACCAATAATTCCACCAATACCAAATGGTTGACGGAAAGTGCCTGGTCACGGGTTTGCCTGACCGTGTATAAATCAGCGACAGCTCCCGGAAATTATTATACCGCGGCAACCGGAACCACCGCTGCCTCAGGAATCATGGTGAATAGCGCTTATTTCACTTCGACCTTCAAATTCCGGATCAGATACTCCCAAACAGCAAGCTGTACTTCTGGAATTACTACCACCAATCCGGGGCGTTACCTGGCAATCGACTATCCGGTCATCACTTCCGGAAACGAGATGATCCCTTGTGGAATCTCCTTCTCAAACATGTGCGGTTACGGTTCCGATAATAATGATGATGGAGTCGGATCCAGTACTTTGACAACACAAACTACTGCTTTCTCAACGGTTAAAAGAAGTGTGAATCAAGCCGAAAGAGGCGTCGAGATTTTCAATTCCCAAAATACCACATTTGGAAATCAAAATTTATCCGGATCTACTTTCGCAACGAATTATGATCTTTGTAATGCGGAAGGAGGTGATCAGCAATGTATTGACTGGCAGTCTAACAACAATGCTTACACCGTTGCTTACGAATGTATTACCGATTGGGAAGCTCCTACTTCCGGAATCAATGTGAATTATTATAAGGGAACAACTCCGCAATCTTTTGGACTCTCGAAAGTAACTACAGTCGGAAAAACAGCTTCTATTGGCTGGAGGTATTCCGGGGCTCGTTTTGTGAATTGTGACGGAAGTTTGGATTTGAACCCGGGATGCAATGGTTATCTGTTCCTTTCCAACTCCTTACCGACTCAATTCAGTCGCGGGTTTTATGGATTAGCTACAAATAGTACCGGACAATCCTGGTCGTATTACGGTGCCACGAGCTGCAGTAATTATTTCAACGGTCCAACCTTTGCTCCGATTGCCATTCCAACAGCCTTACCAAGTGCAACGAATTACACAACTTGCAACGGAAGTGATCTGGTCTTCACGGCGGATGTCAATTATTGTTCCTCAAGCAGCTTTACCGGTTCTTCTTCAATCAGTATCACAGGGCCCGGCGGATTCTCCGAAACCATCCCTGGAGGCTCAACCGGAGTCAATCCGGTTACTGTTGCAGGAGAATATTATCTGACAGGACACACACCGACAACTCCCTCCCAGTGTTTGGATTGCGGACGAACCATCTGCGTAACGGTTTCTCAGTTGGAAACTGACAATTGTTTGACGGCCCTGCCTGTTGGTTTGAAGAACTTCAGAATTGAAAAATCAACCAATACTTCTCACCTGCTTTGGGAAACGGAAAGTGAGGAGAATAGTGATTATTTTGAAATTCAACGTTCCGAGAAGGGAGCGGATTTCACCTCCATTGGAACAGTTGCAGCCAAAGGAATGAGTAACCAGGTACAACTCTATCAGTTCACGGATTCGGATCCATTCATGGCAACGTCTTATTATCGTTTAAAAATGGTAGATCTGAATGGAGCTGCACGCTTATCTGCTATTGTTTCTGTGAATCATGGAAGTGAATCCGTTCAGGTGATTCCAAACCCGAATAATGGCAGCTTCCAAGTGATCGGATTGAATGGAATGAGCAAATTGGAGCTTTGTGATTTGCAAGGAAAAGTCCTTCAGGTAAAAGAAACGAATGAAGAAATGACGTCTTTTGAAACGGGGCAGAAATCAGGAGTTTATGTGCTTCGGATTAGTAGTTCAAAGGGAATTGAAACGATAAGAGTGCTGGTGAAATAGTTTCCCACGGAGGAACACAGAGGTTTAATACAGGTGACTGAGCGGAGTCGAAGTTACCAATGGATTAATCATAAACACCCTCCAAATCACTGCGCTCATTCTTAGGAATCCGGAAAAGCAATACCAGGCCAACAATAAAGAAGAACGCCACAGAAACAACCGAATAACGAATTGATTCGAAACCGATTTCCATCAGACCAAAGAAAAGGGTTCCTGTAACGATACCGATTTTCTCTGTTGCATCGTAGAACGAAAAGTAACTGGCGTGATCTTCCGTTTCCGGTAAGTATTTTGAATAGGTGGAACGAGCCAAAGCCTGAACACCTCCCATTACAATTCCCACTGCACAAGCCAACCCGTAAAACTGAACCGGTGTCTCAATAACGAAAGCGGCAGCACAAACACCCAACCAAATGACAATGGAAATTCCCAATGTTTTGACATTACCGATTCTTCCGGATAAACGCGACATGACGAATGCTCCTGCTGCTCCCAATAATTGAATCAACAAGATGGCAATAATGAGTCCGCTGTCATCCACTTTCCCGTCTTTTACCGGCCAGGCTATTTCCTTCTTAGCAAAGAAAGTCGCCATCAACATGACGGTCTGAACTCCCGTATTGAAAAAGAAAAAAGAGGTCAAATAGCGTTTCAAGCGTCTTGTTTTTCGGAATTCTGCAAATACACCTTTCAATTCTTTGAAACCTTTCCAGATATATCCTTTCTCCTTAACGCGGGTGGAGGTTGTATTCGGTAAGACGCGGTATGTAAATTGAGAAAAACCTACCCACCAGAGACCGACTAATATAAAACAGTAATGAACAGGCATTGTGGTTTCGACCTTCGTAGTTGCCGGATCATCAAAAAAGTCGAAAATAGGAACTTGTATCAAAACCAAACAAATGATCAACAAAACCATTGATCCGATATACCCCATCGAAAATCCGCGGGCGGAAATCTTATCCATGTCTTTTTTCGGCGCAATCTCCGGCAAATACGAATTATAGAATACCAAACTGTTCCAAAAACCAATGCTGGCGAAGAAAAGGGAGAGCATCGCAACTTCCAGTAAACCGTCGCGCATCAGATCTGTAAAGAAATAAAGCGACATACAGGAAGCAGCCCCCAAATAACAGAAGAATTGCAAGAAGCGTTTTTTGTTTCCACGATAATCTGCAATTCCTGACAAAAATGGAGATGAAAAAGAAACGATTAAAAACGACGCAGAAAGGACAAAACTCATCAAAGCAGAATTCGGAATGTGCAATCCGAAGAAATCCACCATTACTTCTTCTCCTTTTGCCAAAGTAACTTCGTTTGCATTTTCCCAAAGAGCACCTTTCTCCTTTACCTTGTACATTTTTGTGGTAACCGTATCGTAGAAAATCGGGAAAATGGCGGATGAAATAACGAGATTGTAAACTGAGTTTGCCCAGTCGTACATCACCCAACCTTTAATCACTTTCTTGTCGCCTTTCTGTATTGCCATAGCCGGTTTTTAAGCTGTAACCTGATTCACATAATCATTCAGATATGCGAAATAAGTCGTTAGATTTCCATTCAGATCTGTTTCAGAGCCTCTTCCGATAATGTTATCCGGATCATCCCCGAATAAATGCGGGAAAACCGATTTGATCAATTCACTTCCAAAATCTTCCGAAGCATCTTTAGGCAATTCACAAGGCAAATTATCCACTGCCATTACGGTAATCGATCCGGGTTGTTTCCAGTCACATTCCTGACCTGTTTTCGGATCATATCCATAAAACGGATCTGCAATTTTAGAAGCACGAAGAGTGGATGCAATCGGTCCCTGAATATCACAGGAAACATCCGCAACCACTTGAATCTTATTTTTATCCGACGCCAAATCAGCAGTGGTTAAGATGAATGGGGATTTATTGCTCCAGAAATGACAAGCAATGTAAACATCCGCTACCTCCGAATAACGAGCAAAACTGGATTCGTAAATCTCAGGTGTGCTGTAAAATTCGGATTTCACAAATGGTTTCCCGTCTTTTCTTCTGTAATAATCTTCAATTTCCAAATGCGTGAAAACCGGAGTTTCGAATTTTCCTGTCAGGAATTCTTCCGGACTCACTTCCGTAAACGGCAACAGGTCCATGATTTCACGGGCTCCATACCCCACTCTTCCGAATCCTGTCAACACCAATTTCATGTTCTCGGGAAAAACTGCCTTGTGCAATTCCTCTTCCATCGCTTTTCTACCGGAACATTCGTTCGCAGGTTTCAACTGGAATAGGTTCATCTTTTCTCCGTATGCGCGAATACCATTGTAAGCACCGACAATTCCGGCGTAACGGCCAAAACCGATAATGCGTTTGTTTTCCTTCGACTTGAGAACTTCGTAATCAATCAGTTGGATTTTCTTATCCAAAATTGCACGTAACAGGTTCCTATTGTATGGTTGTTTCTTTAAGGTATGCGAAAAGAAAAGGAATTTCCTTCCGGGAATCAAATCAGCGATGTTTACCTCTTTTACCCCCATAATAATGTCACAATCCGACAAATCCTTTACCACTTCTATCCCCTCAGCTACATATTCTTCGTCCTTGAACGCACGAATTGGACTTTCCTGAACAAGTACCTTCACTTGTGGAAATTTCATTTCAACCAACTTGCACTGTTTCGGGGTGAGTGGAACTCGCTTATCAGGTGGCACTTTGCCTTCCCTGATGATGCCTAATTTCACTTGATTCATGTTGTGTTTAATATTCTTTTATTGGTTCTGACAGGAGAAAGTTATCTATAAATTCTCTTACTACACCTGCCCCACCATTTTTTGTTAATACAATATCTACTTCTTTCTTGACTTCCTGAGCTGCATCTTTCGGACACGCACTCAGTCCCACTTCACGTATGATCGATAAATCATTGATATCATCGCCAATTATTGCAACTTCGTTCAAAGAAATGGATAATTCCTCACACCATTGTCTCAGAACGGTAATTTTTTGATCACGACCAACGTACACATGTTTGATTTTCAGTGTTTCAGCTCTGTTACGAATCATCTGATCTATAAATCCGGATGAAATAATCCCACACACCAATCCTTTTTCCTGTGCTTTCATAATTCCCATCCCATCTTTGGAATTATACTTTTTAATCTGATCTCCCGATTCCGTATAATACATTCCGGCATCCGTCATTACACCATCCACATCTAAAATGAGAAGCTTGATCTTTTCGATCTTACTTTTCAAATGATCAAAGATGAATAATGGTTTGAATAACAAGGAATAGAAATCAACCTCGTATTCTTCAGCGATTGCCTCCAAATCCAGGATGGATAGTTCCGTAACCCCATCGACATCGAAATCTTTCAGCATCTGATAAAAATCAACACCGAACTTTGCGCAAAGGCCTTTTATATTTTGCTCTAAAAACATCAAAGAATTTTATATCCAACGCTTGAAGCAATCGGACTAAGCGTTTGTAATAATTGTTTGAACTCTTCGTGATTCAATTGCTGAGAAGCATCCGATTTGGCCACTTTTGGATTTGGATGTACTTCAACCAATAATCCGTCAACTCCCAAAGCGATACAAGCTCTTGATAATCCAGCGACACCATAGGCATATCCCATTGCGTGACTTGGATCCAAAATTACCGGAAGATTCGTATAGTGCTTCAACCACTCCACTCCACATAAATCCAAAGTAAAACGTGTTCCGGTTTCGAATGTGCGGATTCCACGCTCACACAAAACCACATTTTCATTTCCTCCGGAAAGAACAAACTCCGCAGCCTGAACAAACTCTTGTAAAGTCGTTCCGAATCCGCGTTTGATTAGAACAGTTTTTTGCGTTTTTGCACACGCACGTAAAATTCCCTGATCGTACATTGCTTTCGCTCCAACCTGGATTACATCCGCATGTTCGATAATTTCATCGATATGTGTTGCATCACGCGCTTCCGTAACTACAGAAAAACCATACTCATCTCGCATTTTACCAAGCAATTTCAATCCTTCCAATCCCATTCCCTGGAAACTATATGGACTTGTTCTTGGTTTGTAACAGCCGCCGCGAAGCGCAGTCAATCCCAATGATTTCAACAACTCGGAAGATTCCCGGATCTGTTCTTCGGACTCAACCGAACACGGACCCGAAATCAAAATGGTGTTTCCGGTTTTACCTCCAATGGTTACATCTCCGATTTTCACTTCTCTTGTTTCAGAGCGGTAATTTCTGGATGCCAATTGCATGTCGTTCGGGAATACCCAATGTTCTTCCGTAACTGCTTCCAAAGCTGCAGGAACTTCCTTTACTCCGGATCCCGTTACCAATACATTTACTCCTTGGGAAACCAAGTGAAATGCTTTGTTTTCCGCAGCCAATCTAGCCGCATCAGCCGTACTTACTGATTTCTTTAAATGAATGATCATATTTCCCCTTTAATCAGGTTTACGAATGTTAATATCCCTTTTGCTTTGTTATTCCCATCAACAACGGGTAAATAAAGAATCGGGAACGAATATTTTTTAATTTGTTGTAGTAAGTCGTTTACTGTTGCCGTTTCGTGAATAACCAACGGTTTTGAGTTCATTATTTCAGCAATGGATTCGTGGTTTAAGTTTCCATCCGTACGGATCAGACTTTTCCGGATATCCGCATTGGAAATCAATCCGCGTAAATTGGATGTCTGGTCAACAACCAGTGTGAAACCCAACTTCCCATCCTCAATTGAATTCAAAACAGTAGAAAGCGAAGCATTTTCGTCTACTGCAGGAGATTCGGTCAGCGGAATCATGAAATCCTTTACCAAAAATTGAGAATCTACATTTCGCTTGGTCAGATCCATCAAGGCATGTCCAACACTTGGTGCATTAAACAAGTAAGACCCCGAAACAGAAGTATGAACCCCCATGTTCCGAAGAATAAATGAAACCTCTCCGTTCACTCCGCCATCCACATGAACGGACTTGGAAGGATATTTCTTTTGGAAATCGCGAATCTTCTTGAAATTCACCGCATCAAAAACTCCACCGCTCTGACCTGGTATGGTTGCCATGAACAGGATGAAATCAAAATTGCTGTATTTGTCAAATGCTTCGATGGAAGTCGGAGTAATGACAGCCAATCCTTTTTTTCCGGTAATATCTGAAGGGATTATCAGTTCTTGTTCCAGATCTTCAACCTGGAAAGTCACGTATTCCACAGGAACCTCCCGAAGCAGATCATAATAATTGGATGGATGCTTGGTGATGATATGCAAGTCAATTGGAATCGTACACCATGTTCTGATCTTACTGATGTCCTGAAAAACAGAAGGATCATCATTGCAATCAACATGCAACAGATCCACATGGTGAGCGGCCAGATCTTTTATGGTTTCCGACAGGTCACGTTTCTTATCCGAATAAATCGAAGCAGATATTCTCATAAAGCAAAAATAGCTAAAGTATTCCCTTTAGAAGGCATATTGAAAGAATGATATTAACAGAATTTACACAAAATTGGATTCGTATTTTAACATCTCGTTTTATTTTGTCGTAACTTGATGAAAATAACAATCCAACTTGTTTTTTAGGACAAAAATCGGGCAGCCTGTGCTGGAGTTGGAAGTGCACAAAAACTGGGAGCCAATCGCATTCTTCGCTTTGCAATTGCATGATAGATTCCATCACGGATAAATCGCGGACAAATCCATCCAATCTTTCCGAGTGTAAATGGGAAACGCAAATGATTCAAAACCTTCAATGCAGCAGTAGAGCGGTTATTTAGTTTTTGACCATCCCAAAAATAAAAGGTGGACAGATCCATATCCTCGATTCCCTGTCTTCTGAAAAAATCGGTTGCGAAATCTTTTTGAAGCGCACAAAATTGAATTGCTTCGTTTTTTTCATGATTCAGGACAAATTGCACCGTCTTATTACAAAAACCGCAATCGCCATCATAAAAAATTATTGGTTTGTCCATTAAAACAAAGATACAAAATAGCAGGAGAATCGTATTTTTGAGAACACAAAGAATTACAAACCGGATAAATGTCGTTTCAAAATCCTTTGCGCACTTTGCTTCTTCGCGGTTAATTAAGAATTCCACTTTTTTTAAACCGCAAAGAGTGAAAGAACGCAAAGAGTGAAACAATCTTTCTGGTTTTGTGAGTAACTTAAAAATAAACACATGAATTTTGGAATTTTACTTTCCGGATCCGGAGTATATGACGGGGCGGAAATTCAAGAAGCTGTATTGAGTATGTTGGCAGTTTCCGAATTGGGAGACACTTATACTTGTATTGGTGTGAATGCAGATCAATTCCATGTAATAAATCACGTAACGGGAGAACCCATGAATGAATCCCGGAACATGTACGTTGAGGCTGCCCGGATTGCCCGTGGAAGTATCGTTCCAATTCAGGATATTCAACCGGCAGATCTGGATGGACTGATTATTCCGGGTGGATTTGGCAATGCGAAAAATTTCACGAAATGGGCATTTGACGGTCCTGATGGAGCAATCCTTCCGGAAGTTAAATTACTGATCGTAAACATGGTGAATGTTGGAAAACCAATTGCCGCCTTGTGTGTGAGCCCGGTGGTTGTGGCTAAAGCACTGGAAGGTTCCGGTATCCATGCTTCGCTTACTTTGGGAACTACTGCTGAGTCATCTCCTTATGATATTGAAGCTTTTTCGCAAGGATTGGAAAAAACAGGCGCCACAGCAGCATATAAATCCGTGAAAGAAATCCAGATCGATCAAGCGAATAAGATTATTACAGCTCCTTGCTATATGATGGATGCTTCCATTAGCGATGTCTGGAAGAATATTCAACAAGCCGTCGCTGAGCTTAAAAAAATGGCAACGATATGATTCCTGACTATTTAGAACGATCCGGTTCTTATAAAAACACTGTTAATCAACTAAATAAACGACTTCAATTAATTGGTTGGTCGAGATTGGCAGCACTGCTGATTTCAGGAGCAGGTTTTTATTTTTCCCGGTCTGAAAACGGACTTCCATTTCTGATCGGTGGAATTGTTTTCCTTGGTTTTTTTGCATTTCTGGTTAGTTACCATTTTAAAGTAAAACGCAAACTACAAGTAGCTTCCACTTATCATTGGCTTAACGAATCGGAGCATTTGTTTGTAACCGAATCAAAGCCGTATTATGAAGATGGAAAAGAGTTTTTGGATACCAGACACCCCTATTCATTCGACATTGATCTATTCGGACCTCATTCCTTATTTCAGCATCTGAATCGAACTTCAACGGTAATCGGCAGTGAAAAACTGGCTTCTTCCTTACTTCAAACCCAAAGTACCGAATCTTTAATCCAGACCCAGGAAGCAATCCGGGAAGTAGCTGAAGATCTGGAATGGCGACAAGCTTTTCAGGTTTACGCCAAATTGGGGAAAGACACCCAGGAAATCCGCAACTACATCGAACACTGGCAGGATTCAAAACAATCGATTTCCATCATTTCAACCATTCTGGCATTTGTGTTTCCGGCTTTAGGACTGATCAGTATGATTTTCCTGTGGCAAACCGGTCAGGTTTATTGGTTCAATGTAGGTGTAATCCTTTCAGTGATCAACATGCTTCTATTCGGAGCAATCTCAGGAAAAATCCGAAAAGAAATCGGGAAAACGGAACGAATCGGAGCATCTCTTCTTGCTTATAGCGAAATGTTGAAATTGCTCGAGAACCGAGTTTGGAAATCAACCAGATTGAAAGAAATCCATGCAAAAGCCCACTCTAAAAATCAGGCTGCGAGTTCCTTGTTGAAAGAAGCTTCACGGATTTATGAAAATCTGGACAGTATTAATAATGGTATGGCGGTATTCCTTTTAAACTCTACCGTTCAATACCATGTTCACATCTTCAGACAATTGGTCAAATGGAAGAAAAGTCACCGGGAATCGATCAGCCAATGGATCGAACAGATTGCAGAAGTTGAAAGCATTCTTTCCTTCAGTAACTTCCATGTGAACAATCCGGAATACTGCTTTCCTAAGCTTGATAGCGAACAAATCTCATTCGAAGAACTGGGGCATCCATTGATTCAAAAATCAACACGCGTCTGCAATTCCATTTCATTCGACCAGGAACGCTTCATGATCCTTACCGGATCGAATATGTCCGGGAAAAGTACTTTCCTCAGAACATTGGGAATCGGCGTGATCTTATCCAATGCAGGCTCCGTTATTCCTGCTAAAAGCGCTTCTTTCCACCCTATTCCCTTACTCGTTTCCATGCGTTTAAGTGATTCATTGGAAGAAAGCACCTCTTATTTCTTTTCGGAAGTCAAACGCTTGAAACTGATTATAGACAATTTGAATAATGGTCCCGCTTTTGTCCTTTTGGATGAGATCTTGCGCGGAACCAATTCAGACGACAAACAAAACGGGACAATCGGAATCGTGGAGCAAATGGTCCGACTGAACGCAATTGGAATGATCGCAACCCACGATCTGGAAGTTTGCGAAACCACCAATGCTCATCCGTCGTACTTAAGCAACCAATGCTTTGAGGTGGAAATCCGGGATAATGATCTGTTCTTTGACTACAAACTTCGCAAGGGCATTTGTCAAAATAAAAGTGCTACTTTCATCATGAAAAAATACCAGATAATTTGAAAACAACAGCAATCATTTCGCTACTCCTCTTCCCCTTTTTCGGAAGTTCCCAATTGACTGATATTACTACAAATATCATCACAAATCCAGGAAATCTGAACGCGTATGTTCACGAACCGGTGAATAAACCGACTAAAAAAATCCCTTTGGTTTTAGTACTTCATGGATGTAATCAGGACGCCATTGAGATTTCAAGTGGCTCAGGCTGGAACATGCTTGCTGATTCTTTGAATTTCCTGGTGCTTTATGCGGAACAAAGAGGAGCGAATAACGTGTTCAAATGTTTCAATTGGTTTTCGAAAGAGGATCAGGAAAAAGACAAAGGTGAAATTGCCAGCATTCACGAAATGGTGAAATATGCCGTCTCTCACTACTCCATTGACACTTCAAAGATCTTCATTTACGGAGTAAGTGCCGGAGCGGCGATGAGTGTGAACTACATGGCTTGTTATCCGGGCACGATCAAATCAGGAGCTATTTTAGCCGGAACAGCTTACAAACAGGCGGAATCCGCTGGGAAATCTTTTTCCGAGATGAAACAACCTACTATGTTTGACGAAGCCAATCTGCGCCGAAAACTGTATTCACAAGATTCACTTTATACCGGAGAATTTCCGCAATTGATCGTCATCCACGGAACGGAAGACAAGGTGGTTCAATATGGAAACGGAGAAGTCTTGGTAAAGCAATGGAAAACCGTGTTTAACGTCACTTCAGAATCCATGAAACAAGTTGTTGCAGGTGCCACTACTCCAACGATTATGCGCACAGATTATAAAGATGCGAAAGGTCGCTCGGTCATCATTTTGTATAAGGCAAATAAATGGGGACATTACCTGATGATTGACCCGGGACCGGGAATCAAACAAGGCGGGGAAGTCTCTAAACATGCGAAGGACGGGGATTTCTTCAGCACCTATCAAATAGCCAGGGATTGGAACTTAGCGAAGTAACGGTTAATAAGTTATTAACCTAAGTTTTGGTTCAATAAATTGAAAATCAGTACATTATCACAAATCAATCAAACGATTTGTTCTTATTCTGTTAATATTTATACTAGAAAAAGGCTGATTTTTTCATGAATCCATGTACTTTTGCACCGAAATAACGTTGCCCGCAGCGCTTACGCAGTAGCTCTTCACCTTCGCTTAACCGCTTTAGTGGAGCAAGGACGGCGGAAGCGCAAGGACAAAACAAAAAGACATTGTATGAATGAATTTGGTAAGCGAGGAAAAAACGCCGATTTGAAAGCAACAATCGGATTAGAAAATCTCGGTAACGTATTCTGGAATTTAACACCAGCAGAACTAGTAGAAGACACTATCCTTGGCGGTCAAGGTGTTTTAACAGACACAGGAGCAATCGCGATTGAGACAGGTGAATTTACCGGGAGATCTCCAAAAGATCGCTTTGTTGTTCGTGATGCGAATACTGAAAACAGTGTTTGGTGGGGTGATGTGAACATTCCTCTTTCTACGGAACAGTTTGATGCGTTATACAACCGCATGAAGGCTTACTTGATTGACAAAGATGTGTATGTACGTGATGCGTATGCTTGTGCTGACGAAAAATTCAGAATGAACATTCGTGTGACAGCTGAATTCCCTTGGTCAAACATGTTTGCATACAATATGTTCTTGCGTCCTACTGATGCTGAAATCGAAAACTTTGATGCAGAGTGGAACATCGTTTGTGCTCCGGGATTCAAAGCTGATCCGACAATCGACGGAACACGTCAAGCTAATTTCGCGATTCTGAACTTCACACGTAAAATGATCATTATCGGTGGTACCGGATATACAGGTGAGATCAAGAAAGGTATTTTCTCTGTATTGAACTACGTTTTACCACACGAGAAGAACGTACTTTCCATGCACTGTTCTGCAAATGTTGGTGAAGCCGGAGATACTGCTATTTTCTTCGGATTGTCCGGAACAGGAAAAACAACCCTGTCTTCCGATCCGAATCGCCGTTTGATCGGTGATGACGAGCACGGTTGGTCAGACAATTCAGTATTCAACTTCGAAGGAGGTTGTTACGCAAAAACAATCGATTTATCGAAAGAAAAAGAACCGCAAATTTACGATGCAATCAAGTTTGGGGCAATCTTGGAGAACATTGGCTTCCACGAAGGAACTTCAACTCCGGATTACACAGACGGATCAATTACTGAAAACACACGCGTTTCTTATCCGATTGATTTCATTGAAAACATCATGACTCCTTCTATCGGGTCAGGACCAAAAAATATTTTCTTCCTTACAGCTGATGCATTCGGTGTATTGCCTCCGATCTCTCGTTTAACGAAAGAACAAGCGATGTACCACTTCATGTCAGGATACACAGCGAAAGTTGCTGGAACAGAGGTTGGTATCACAGAACCGACAACTACGTTCTCCGCTTGTTTCGGAAAAGCATTTTTACCGCTTCACCCTGCGAAATACGCAAAATTATTAGGTGAAAAATTACACGGTACAGATATCAAAGTTTGGTTAATCAACACAGGTTGGTCCGGTGGATCTTACGGTGTAGGAAGCAGAATGAAATTGTCTTATACAAGATCAATGATCACTGCAGCCTTGACAGGAAAACTGGACAATGTTGCTTTCGAGACATTACCGGTATTCGAATTGTCATTCCCTACTTCATGTCCTGAAGTTCCTGCTGAGATCTTAAATCCGCGTGAAACTTGGGCTGATAAATCGGCATACGACAAAACTGCCAACCATTTGGCTGATCAGTTCGTTAAGAACTTTGAACAGTATGCAGCAGAAACATCTACGGATATTTTAGCAGCAGCGCCGAAAGTGACTGTTTAATCAAGTTTTATTATTTAGTTCGAAAGGCTTCTCAATTTGAGGAGCCTTTTTTATTTTCATTTAACCGCAAAGAAAATAAGAACGCAAAGAGACTTCTGTTAGTCATCCTTTATCTTTGGAGGCTAATTCTAAGATTTCGTTTTACTGTATTCAAAATCTGAATTCTATTGGATAGTTTAGGTTGATTGTTCCACAAAAGTTAGGTTCAATCCTTTGCGTTCTTCGCATCTTAGCGGTAAAAAATAAAATGGGTTTAATGAACCACAAAGAATGAACGCTTACGTCGTAGCTCTTTGCTTCTTCGCAGTTAAATGAGTAAGTTTATATCTATGAAAGCACTTCTTTTTTCGCTGATCTGTTTCGTTGCACTCGGGACAAATGCCCAATTGGATTTCAAGAAAATCTCGGATAGTTCTTACGTCTTTACAACTTACCAGGTCTATAAGGATGTGAAAATATCTTCACACGGTTTGCTGAAAATCACGAGCGGTGGCGTTGTCATGATCGATACTCCTTGGGATACGACTCAGTTTCAACCCTTGTTGGATTCCATTGACTTGAAGTTTCATAAAAAAGTCCTGATGGTGATCTCCACCCATTGGCATGAAGACCGGACTGCCGGTTTGGATTATTACAAGAGCAAAGGAATCAAGACATACAGTACGTATGCTACGAAGAATTTATGTCGCGAAAACAACCTTCCTCAAGCTCAATACACCTTTGAAGGAGATACGACATTCAATATTTACAATACAATTATTGAAACCTATTATCCGGGAGCGGGACATGCTTCCGATAACATCGTGGTTTATTTCCCGAAAGACAAGTTGCTCGTTGGCGGATGCTTTGTAAAATCCGTTGAAGCACAGGATCTGGGAAATCTTTCGGATGCCAATATTGGAATGTGGCCCGTTGCAGCCAGGAACCTGATGAAAAAATACCCGAAAGTGAAAACAGTCATTCCGGGTCACCAGAAAATAGCACCTGGTAAAAAAGCACTGAAACACACCCTGAAACTCGCCAAAAAACACTACAAAGGCAGAAAACAGGATAAGAAAAAGGCGAAGCACTAAATCTCATGTCGCACATCTTCAAACAACATCTTGAAAAATTCATTTCCGTTTCCGACGAAGAGTTTGAAGCAATTTTGAGTTATTTCAAAGTGATTCGCGTTTCGAAAAAAGAACTCTTGCAGGAAGAAGGAAAGATTTGCCGTCACCACTATTTTGTTCTTACAGGATGTCTTCGAAAATTCCTGATCAATGAAAAGGGAGTCGAAGTAACTACCGAATTCGCTTTGGAAACCTGGTGGTTATCCGATAACCGGGCTTTCGAGTTTCAGACAGAAGCCCTGTTCAGTATTCAGGCAGTCGAAAATTCAGAAATCCTGACTATTGACTTTCAATCACAGGAGAAATTATACCGGGATTTCCCGGTCATGGAACGCTATTTCCGATACGTTTATCAGCGTGCCTTTGCAGCCTATCAAATGCGGATCAACTATTTATATACGATGTCTAAGGAAGACTATTTCTTTCATTTCTACGATTCCTATCCGGCATTTGTTCAGCGGGTTCCGCAATACCTGCTAGCTTCTTTCCTTGGTCTTACTCCGGAATATCTAAGTGAATTGAGACGTAAAAAGCGTTCTTAAACCAGTTTAAGATTTTTTGATTCCTTGTTCCTGACCTTTGTCTTGTAAATAAATTTCAAACAAATGGAAAAGAGAATCAACATCTTAGAAACAGAACCGGCAGCAACAAAAGCAATGTACGGTTTGGGCGGTTACATCGAAAAAAGCGCCTTGACAAAAACGCATCAGGAACTGATCAAATTGCGGGCTTCACAAATCAATGGTTGTGCCTTTTGTATCGATATGCACACAACAGATGCATTGAAACAAGGAGAAACACCTCAACGGATTGTCCTATTGAATGCATGGAGAGAAGTAAATGATTTGTACACCAAGGAAGAGCGCATTGTTTTGGCCTTGACAGAAGCTGTGACGCTTATTTCACAAGGAGGAATTCCCTCCGATTTATACAACGAAGCAAGCGAAACATTTGACGCGAATTATTTGTCACAGATCATCATGGCTATTGTGACCATCAATTCGTGGAACCGCATTGCGATTAGTGGGTTGTTTCAACCGGCGAAGTAGTTGGGAACTAAATCCCGTTTTTTTTCTTTCCCACAAATGCGCAAATGAAAAAGGCGCGCTTACCAGTCGCACCTGAGATGCACAAGAGACGACCGGTAGGCGTCTCAGAAAATTTGTGCATTTGTGGTAATATCTTTTCAATTTCCAAGATAAGTGTAAGCTTATCCTCCTGTTACCGTGATAACTAAATGCAACGCTACTCACAAAGGAATATTTTCCAGCGCAATTTAGCCCCACTCATCACCATCACTTCCATCGGTTCAAACTTCTTGGCAGCCTCATAATCCACTTCCAACATGTATATTCCCGGCTGAATATGCCTGAAATCACACCCCAATTTATCCGTAATTCGCTCGTAAGTCTGCTCCTTATTCGATAATTTCACCTTTGCACCCGTCAGGTAATCGCTGCACAAACAATAAAGATCCACATGAATGATGGCTGTAATCGTGTCCATCAAAACCGTCACCTCATTTCCTTCCAATCTGGAAACACACGAATCCAATACAAATGATTTGGTGTCTGGATTATTTCCTGCTTCGCTTTGAACGGGTGTTGAATTGGTAATGGTTGTGTTCTCTTCTTTACCCGATTCTTTCACAGGAACCTGAGTGTGGGCAACGGAGGAGAACAAGAATAATATCATGGAAGTTATGTGGAATTGTCTGAGGAGAATTTGCATAGTGAAATATAAGTGAAATTGTTTTATGAATTCCTAAAAGGTATATTTGAATATTATCTTCTATAATTTCTCTAATTAAAATGATTAATCGGTCACATTTGATTTTCCTTCTTCTTGTTTCACTTTTAAGTGCATGTCACAATACAAGTTTTGATTCTGTAAAATGGAAAAACTGGAAGGAAATCGACGGGACAAATGACCGATGGGATATGTCAGATGATTTGATTGATAATTATTTGAAAAAGGGAATAACGATTAAGGAAGTTGAAATATTACTTAGTGATAGCCTTACAAAGCAGGAAACAGGAAATATTGATTTATATTATAGCTTAGGTCCATGCAGAAGCGGAATCAGTTATGGCGGTCTAACAATTACTTTTAGGAATGGAAAGCTCGAAAAGATAAGCAGGACCTGCAGATAATTCTTTTCTGAATCAGATATCAAATTAGGAAACTTCTTGATTTGGGTATAAATGGAAGTTCATCCTTCATATACCATTATGAGAACAAAAAAATCCCTCACCATTACTGACGAGGGATTTCCTATTTTATTTGTGGTAGCAAATAATCAATCGAGATCTGTAACTAGTTGATGTTTCTCGATCAATTTCCTTAAATTAATCAACGCATAACGCATTCTTCCCAATGCAGTGTTGATCGAAATATTTTCTGCCTCAGCGATGTCCTTGAATGAAAGATCCTGGAAAATGCGTTTCTCAATGATCTCTTTCTGACTTTCCGGCAAATGCTGGATCAACTGGATCATCTGTGTTTCCAATTCTGTTTTGGAAATGCTTTGCTCCACATTCAGTTCATCCATTTTCAGAACGGAAAAAATGTTGAAGTCGTCACTTTTTGCATTGCGCTCACTGATCAGTTTCATTCTTCCATGTTTACGGAAGTAATCAATTACCAGGTTTTGTGCAATACGCATCGCCCAGGGTAAGAATTTACCTTCTTCATTGTAATTACCCAACTTCAATGTTTGGATGATTTTTACGAATGTTTCCTGGAAAATATCTTCCGCAATTTCTCGTTCACGAATCTTGTGATAGATGGAACGATATATTTTATCCTTATGACGTAACAATAGAACTTCGAATGCTTGTTCGTTACCTTCTAAATAATAATGTATAAGGACTTGATCGTCTAGAAATTTCATAGCCATAACTCTACTCTTAAAGGTTTAACCAGTTGTTTATTAACAGTTTAAAGTAGAATTCTTTCTATAGGCGTTATGAATTATTTTTGGAAAGATAGAACTTTTCATTATAAAATCAAAAAAAAGCTTAAAAAATTACGAATTCCAAGTAACGAATCTTGAATTAGTGACTTAAGCTTCGAGTTTCTTCCACCATCTGAATCCATCTATTGATCCGTTGAAACACCTGATAACTTAGCATTTATAAAGTCACCATTCTTTTATGAAATACTAGCTACAAATTCGGCATTCGGAACTCGTAATTCGGAATTAATTCCCGAAATTTGTACTATGTCCGAAAGATACATTCACATCAAAGGCGCACGCGTCAATAACTTAAAGAATTTAGAAGTCAAAATAGAACACGGGAAGTTTACCGTCATTACCGGATTATCCGGTTCCGGGAAATCATCCTTGGCATTTGATACGCTTTACGCAGAAGGACAAAGACGTTACATTGAAAGTTTATCTTCTTATGCACGTCAATTCTTAGGGAAGCTGGACAAGCCTGAAACGGACTTCATCAAGGGAATTGCTCCGGCCATTGCAATCCAGCAAAAAGTCATTACAAATAATCCGAGATCCACCGTTGGAACAACCACTGAGATCTACGATTACCTGAAGATATTGTTCGCACGGATCGGTAAAACCTTCTCTCCTGTTTCAGGAAATGAGGTCAAGAAAGATACCGTGACGGACGTCATCAATTACATCGCAAGCTTAGAAAACGATATTCGACTATTAATTGCGGCACCGTTTCCTTCATTGGAAAAATACGGAATTGAGAAAACATTGAAATTGCTGAAAGAACAAGGATATGTGCGCATTATGCACAATCACGAACTAAAGCAACTGGAAGACCTGAAACCAAAAGACCTTGCCTTTTCAGATACCATCCAAATTGTAATCGACCGCGTCGTAACTCAGGCTTTGGACACCGATTTCTCCGGTCGACTGGGAGATTCGATCCAACTCGCTTTCATGGAAGGTCACGGAGATTGTTCGGTGATCCAAATGGGAAGCATGGAAGAACGAACTTTTTCCAATCGTTTTGAATTGGACAACATGACCTTTGTGGAGCCATCTCCTCACCTATTCACCTTTAATAATCCGTTTGGAGCTTGTAAAACTTGTGAAGGTTACGGTTCCATTATTGGAGTTGACCCGAACCTGGTGATTCCGGATGCAAGCCTCAGTGTTTACGAAGGTGCTGTTGTTCCTTGGAAAGGTGAAGTGATGGGCGAATACCTGCAAGAACTTGTTCAAAAGGCCCGGAAATTAGACTTCCCTATTCATCGTCCGGTAGAGGAATTGACAGAAGAACAAATGGATTTACTTTGGAAAGGAAATTCGGAATTCGGAGGAATCAATGGTTTCTTCAAATTCGTTGAAAGTCAATCATACAAAATCCAATACCGCGTACTTCTTTCCCGATACAGAGGAAAAACGGAATGTCCGGAATGTCATGGGACGCGCCTGAGAGAAGATGCCAATTACGTGAAAGTTGGCGGGATCAGTATCAAGGAATTGGTTCTGATGCCTATCGAGAATGCATTGACCTTTTTCCAAAATCTGGAAGTAGATCCGTTGGAATTGAAAATCACCAATCGGATTCTTCCGGAGATCACGCAACGACTTTCGTTCCTATGTGAAGTCGGATTGGGTTATTTGACATTGAACCGAGCCGCAAACACGCTTTCAGGTGGAGAATCGCAACGCATCAACCTGGCAACGTCATTGGGAAGTAGTTTGGTGGGATCCATGTATATATTGGATGAACCAAGTATCGGTTTGCATCCACGGGATACGGAACGATTGATCGGAGTCTTGAAAAAACTGCGTGATATCGGGAATACCGTAATCGTTGTGGAGCACGAAGAAGACATGATGCTTCATGCGGATGAAATCATCGATATCGGTCCGGCAGCAGGAAAATTTGGAGGTGAAGTCGTTTTCCAGGGGAAATTCGACGCGCTTAAAAAGAACAATGCCAGTCTTACCACACAATATTTAACGGGTGTTCGCACCATTCCTGTTCCAGCCAAACGCAGAGGCGGAAAAAATAAAATTTCCGTCATCGGAGCGAAAGAACACAACCTCAAAAATGTTTCTGTCGACTTTCCCTTGAATCGGATTGTTGCAGTTACCGGCGTGAGTGGTTCCGGAAAATCCACCCTGGTGAAAGAAATCCTGTATCCCGGAATCCGCAAATATTTAGGTCAATTCGGAGATCATCAGGGAAATGTGAAGCGCATTGAAGGGGATTTGTCTACGATTGCTGAAGTCGAATTGATCGACCAGAACCCAATCGGGAAATCATCCAGAAGTAATCCGGTGACTTATGTGAAAGCTTTCGATGATATCCGTGAATTGTTTTCCAGACAAAATGCGGCAAAACACAATGGCTACAAACCCGGATTCTTCTCATTCAACGTGGAAGGTGGTCGTTGCGAAATGTGCGAAGGCGAAGGAGTTGTAACGGTAAGTATGCAATTCATGGCTGATGTTCATTTAGTTTGTGAATCCTGTGGAGGAAGTCGTTACCGACAAGAAGCCTTGGAAGTTCATTACCGCGACAAGAACATTTCAGACATCCTGAATATGGATATTTCTTCTGCATTGGCGTTCTTTAAGGAAAACAAGGACAAACTGGAAGAAAAGATCATTCAAAAGATCCAACCCTTGGAAGATGTCGGTTTGGGTTATTTACAAATGGGTCAATCCAGCAGTTCACTAAGTGGTGGTGAAGCTCAGCGTGTGAAATTGGCTTCATTCCTGATCAAAGGTGCACAAAAAAGCAATAAAACCTTGTTCATTTTTGACGAACCGACAACCGGACTTCACTTCTTTGATATTGAAAAACTGTTGATTGCATTTAACCGCTTGGTTGACGATGGACATTCCATCATTGTAATCGAACACAACATGGATGTAATCAAAGCTGCAGACTGGATTATCGACATTGGTCCGGAAGGTGGACTTAACGGTGGAAACATTGAATTTACCGGTACTCCGGAAGAATTGGTTCAGGTGAAAAACAACTACACCGGAATTCACTTAAAGCATAAGTTGAAGTAGGTTTAAAGCATTTCTTTAAGCATGTTTTATCAATCGACGAAACTAGCATTTCATTCGACGAAATTAGCAAAGAACATAATCCATCTTTCGGAAGAAAGTGGAATCTGCTATATTCGTTCTATGATTACGAGGTTAAAAACAATTTGCTTCACACTATTTCTTGTTAACGGGCTACAATCCTGTTCTACGGAATCAGAAGTACACGACCAGACAGTTTCTTCGCTTTCCTCTAAGGACTATATCGCCGAAGAAGAAACGAATGGTCAAATGGCTTCGGCTGAGGATTTAAAAATTCAGTTTCACGGTTGTAAAGCGCATCAATAGAACCTTAACCAAACGAATTGAAACGATGGGTAACTAGTGTTATTCGTCGTTTTTTGCGATTAACAGCTCCCCTTCACTTTTCGCAATCACCGCAGATGCCAGGCAATTCCCCAATACATTCACTGAAGTTCTGGCCATATCCATCAACGCATCGATACCGAGTATGATTCCTGCTTTTTCGACACTGATTCCCAAATGCTTGTAATCCATCAAGGTAGTTGTCAGAATCACAAAAGATGCTCCTCTCACTCCTGCCACACCTTTACTGGTCAACATCAAAGTCAGACAAATAGAAATCTGTTGTCCGATAGACAAATCCACACCACTCATTTGAGCCACGAAAACAGTTGCCATGGAAAGATAAAGGGTTGTTCCGTCGAGATTAAACGAATATCCGGTTGGAATTACAAATCCTACGATCTTCTTCGAAATCCCGAATTTCTCCATGTTTTCCAAAGCTTTTGGTAAAGCTGCCTCGCTGCTCGCAGTTGCAAAAGCCACCGATATCGGTTCCGTTACAGCCTTCATGAATGCCCTGATCGGAATCTTGGACATCAATGCAATTGGAAGCAAGACCACTAAAACAAAGATGATCAAGGTGACATATAATGTGCCGACCAATTTCATCAGGTTCCCCAGAACTTCTGTTCCGGAATTGGCGACAGTGTAAGCAATCGAACCAAAGACAGCAAGCGGAGCCACATACATCACAATATCGGTAAACTTGAACATGACCTCTGATAGACTTTCCATCCAATTCAACATCGTTTCCTTGTGCTTCAGGTTTTGGACCAGGCTCAAGGCAATTGCAAAGATCAAAGAGAATACGACGATTTGCAATACCTGGTTCTCTACAATGGATTTAGCGAAATTCTCCGGGAAAATATCCACCAGGTGATCTTTCGGCTTTTCCAATTGTGCCAATAGCTCCGTAGATTTCTCCTTCATTTTTTCAGAAACTTCCACTTGTTGAACACCTTTCCCCGCCTGAGTGAGATTGATTGCAGCCAATCCCAGAAACAAAGCAAAGGTCGTGACAACTTCAAAGTAGATAATACTCTTCAATCCGATCCGTCCGACTTGTCTTAAACTACTATGTCCGGCAATCCCTACCACCAAAGTCGAAAACAACAAAGGAGCAACTAACGTTTTGATCAATCTTAAGAAGATATCTCCGAAACGTTTCAATTCAAGTGACATTTCCGGGAAATCCAAACCGATCTCCACTCCGATGATCATGGAAGAAAAAATCCACAATGAGAGCTTTTTACTGCGCATGGAATAGGCAATCAGCATCCCCATCAAAGCGTATTTCAGAATATGACCTGTCACAAAAAGTCCGTCTCCCCTCAAACGTTCAAAGTAAAACAAGGACGCTGTCAAAGCATATAATCCAATGTAGATCAATAAATTTTTACGTGTCTTGAAGAAATACCATCCTCCGATGCAACCGGCGACAATTGTTCCCGGAGCAATCAGGGTCATCGGATCAATTTCTTTATAAGTCACTTTTACTGCTACAAGAACAGCGTAAAACAAGGCTATTAGGATGCGGAGAATGAGCGTTTGATTGTTTTTCATGGGGAAATTTTAAACAAATTTTTGCAGTGAGCACAAATTTAACAGGATAATGGTGAAAACAAAACGGTTTTTTTTTCGAAAAAAAGTGAATAGATAGTGTTCGTCTAAGGAATATTTGTAATATTGCAACATCGTTATTAAAATCACATTGCTTTTCGCAAGTATTCATTCGAATACAAACAACTAGTCCAAAATTTTATATGAATAATAAAGACTTAGACGGTAAGTTATTACCAGAATTAAGGGAAATTGCTAAATCTCTTGGAGTTAAGAAAGTGGAATCATTCAAGAAAAATGAATTGATCGAGCAAATCCAGGTAAATTCGGCGAGTACTGCAACTACTACTGAAACTGAAAAAGCTCCGGCAAAGCCAAGAGCAAAAAAGGTCTCCGAGCCAAAAGCTTCAGAGACAGCACAGGCTGCGGCTACCGATCTGTTTTCTGCTGAAGCTCCAAAGACAGAAGTTTCATCTGATCAGGTCGAAAAGCCGAAGGAAAGACATACCCCTAATTCATCCAAAGAAAAACGCAAACGAATCTCAACCTCAGATGAGGCTCCTGCTGAAATCAAAGCAGATGCTGAAATCAAAGCGGAAGTTTCGACTCCTGAAGCAACTGAATCCGCCGCAGTAGAAAAAACGGCTGAAGTAACAACTACTCAGGAAGAGAAAACAGATAAACCGAAACCTTTCGAGCGTTTATTGAATAAAAAAGCTCAGAACCCGAATCAAAATCCGAATCAGAATAAACAACGATTCAACAATGCCCCGGGTGAAAATCAAAATAACCCGAACCAAAACGCTCCTCAAAATCAGAATCAAAATACCCCTCAAAACCAAGGGAACCAGGAGCGTCAGAACAATAACCAACAACGCAACCAGAATAACCCGAACAATCAGGGAAATCAGGAGCGTCAAAATAACAACCAACAACGCAATCAAAACAACCCGAATCAAGGGAATCAGAATCAGAATCGTCCACAACAGAATCAAGCTCAACAAGAAGAGAAAATTGATGAAGAAGCATACAACCTGGTTGGTATCGTTACCGCTGAGGGTGTATTGGAAGTGATTCAGGATGGTTACGGATTTTTGCGTTCTTCAGATTATAACTACTTGCCATCTCCGGATGATGTGTATGTTTCACAAAGTCAGATCAAATTATTCGGTTTAAAAACCGGAGATACCGTAAGAGGAACAATCCGCCCGCCAAGAGAAGGAGAAAAATTCTTCCCATTGGTGAAAGTGGATTCCATTAACGGAAGAGACCCAAGCTATATTCGTGACCGTGTTCCTTTTGAATACCTGACTCCATTATTCCCGGACGAAAAATTCAAATTGACGGGTCACAAGGACGAATCCATGTCCACTCGTGTAATGGATCTGTTCGCTCCGATTGGAAAAGGTCAACGTGGAATGATCGTGGCACAGCCTAAAACGGGTAAAACCATGTTATTGAAGGATGTGGCAAATGCAATCGCTGCAAACCATCCGGAAGTTTACCTGATCGTATTATTGATCGATGAGCGTCCTGAAGAGGTGACAGATATGGCTCGTAGTGTAAAAGCGGAGGTAGTTGCTTCCACTTTTGATGAGCCTGCTGACCGTCACGTGAAAGTTGCGAACATCGTATTGGAAAAAGCGAAACGCATGGTTGAATGTGGGCATGATGTGGTAATCCTTTTGGATTCCATCACCCGCTTGGCTCGTGCATACAATACTGTTTCTCCTGCTTCCGGTAAAGTACTTTCCGGTGGTGTGGATGCAAACGCATTACACAAACCGAAACGTTTCTTCGGAGCTGCACGTAAAATCGAAAACGGTGGTTCATTATCCATCCTTGCAACTGCATTGACAGAAACAGGATCCAAAATGGACGAGGTGATTTTCGAAGAATTTAAAGGAACAGGTAACATGGAGCTTCAGTTGGATCGCAAGATCTCCAACAGAAGAATTTATCCGGCTATCGATATTATTGCTTCCGGAACAAGACGCGAAGATTTATTAGTTGGAAGAGATGTTCTACAACGAATCTGGTTACTTCGCAAGTTTATTGCAGATATGAACCCGGTAGAAGCTATGGAGTTCGTAAAAGGACACATGGAGAACACCCGTTCCAATGAAGAGTTTTTAGTATCAATGAATTCATAAATTTCAAATCCTCTCGGTTCATTCGAGAGGATTTTTTTCTTTTATCACATGAGAATTTCTTTAAAAATTGCAATCCTATTTGTCGGTATCTGGTTCACTGGGAAAATGGTTTTCTTTAAAACTCAAATTTTACAAGATGAAGCTGGAGTAAAATACCAGGTTATGTGGAATATCCTTTGCTTGTTGTTAGCAATGTCAATTGGAACAATTGCAGAAAAAAGAAAAGAAAACAGACAGGAAAGCAGCGCATTGGGAGATATCAAAAACACGCTGGGCGGAGGAATGCTTTACACTGTCCTTGTAGCCGGATTGATCTATTTGTATTACGCTAAAATTGATCCTTCATACAATGCCTCACAACTAGCCAAAGCTGAAATGATGGTCAATAAAATGTTGGATGATCCGAAAGCGATGAAAAAACTAAGGGATACTCCTGAAAGTGAGGTTATGACAAGAGATGAAATTTATAAAAGTCAGATGGATAATTATAAAGCAATATTTTCACCCACTGCGACAATGACCATATCTCTTTTGGGAATGTTGTTATTATCAACCATTAATGCGATTGTTCTGACAGTAATCTTCCGACGAGTTCTATTTAAACAGCGTACACTTTAGAATTAAGCCTCAACAAAAACTCTTCGTGTTCTTCGTGTACTTTGTAGTAATATAAAAGCAACGAAGTTGCCAATCTGAACAACACTATCAGGCTATCAAGCACATCAAAATAATCCTCGTGTTCCTCGTGTATTCTAAGGTTTCGATATATCCAAATATTATCTCATTAAATTGACATACGGTTCCTCTCTTTTCAGCACAGCAAAGATCCGATAGACCATTTTGCAGGCAACAGCGTTGATTACAACCATTCGGTGTTTTCCTTCTTTGATCT